>NZ_JAGPYS010000011.1:0-169906 GCF_020312195.1 Pseudomonas sp. P129
GAACTCAGTAGTGAAACGATGTATCGCCGATGGTAGTGTGGGGTTTCCCCATGTGAGAGTAGGTCATCGTCAAGATTGAATTCCAGAAACCCTCTTCGCTTACGCGTTGAGGGTTTTTGTTTGTCTGGGGTTCCAGAAACCTCTGTCTTCTCCTGAACTCATAACTCCACCTCTCCGGCAGTCATCCAGACCCACGTGCTTATGGCAATCCGGCGCGCTTGCCCTTATGGTTCGGCATCAGGTTCCACGCACCCGTCAAGGAAGCAAGCATGTCCGTTACAACCTCTCTGAGTGCAGGCTTCATGGTGGTTCAAGGCAACCGCCCGGATGAACTGCGCAGTCTGGTTGTGTCCTGGATGCGGCGATATCCATTGGCGCCCCTGGAAAACGAGATTGCTCTGGTGCAGAGCAACGGCATTGCACAGTGGCTGAAGCTGGCCTTGGCCGAAGATGCTCAGGATGAAGATAACGGTGGCTGTGGTATCGCTGCCGCCATAGACGTCCAGTTGCCCGGCAGTTTCATGTGGACGCTGTATCGCATGGTGCTGGGTGCGGACGAGATCCCCCAGACGTCCTTGCTCGACAAGACCCCTTTGACCTGGCGCTTGATGCGCTTGCTGCCGTCGCTGATCAATCAGCCGCACTTCGAACCGCTGCAGCGCTTCCTGACCGACGACACTGATCTGCGCAAGCGCTATCAATTGTCCGAACGCCTGTCCGATCTGTTCGACCAATATCAGGTTTACCGCGCTGACTGGCTGCAAGACTGGGCCGCTGGCCGCCATCAATTGCGCGACGTACGAGGTCAGTCCAGGCCATTGTCAGCCGCCAATTGCTGGCAAGCCGAACTGTGGCGCGCGCTGCTGGACGATGTCGGGGCTGAAGGGATGTCGCAGAGCCGTGCAGGCGTGCATCAGCGCTTCATCGAGCGCATCGGCAATATGACCGAAGCGCCACCGGGCTTGCCGGCACGGGTCATCGTTTTCGGCATTTCGTCACTGCCGGCACAAGCGCTCGAGGCGTTGGCAGGGCTGGCCAGATTCAGTCAGGTTCTGCTCTGTGTGCACAATCCGTGTCGTCACCACTGGACCGATATCGTCGCCGACAAGGACCTGTTGCGTCACCAGTACAAGCGTCAGGCGCGCAAGAGCGGCATGCCGATGGTCCTCGACCCGCAAGCGCTGCATCAGCATGCCCACCCGTTGCTCGCGGCCTGGGGCAAGCAGGGACGCGATTACATCAACCTGCTGGACAGCCACGACGATCCACGCAGCTACCGTTCCTCGTTCAAGGACGAGCGGATTGACCTGTTCAGTGAGTCAGAGCCCACCAACCTTCTGAACCAGCTGCAGGACGATATCCTCGAGCTGCGTCCGCTGGATGAAACCCGTGAGCTGTGGCCGGCAGTCAATCCTTCTGAGGACCGCTCGATCCGCTTCCATGTGGCTCACAGCGCGCAGCGCGAAGTAGAGGTGCTGCATGACCAGCTACTGGCGAGATTCAGCAAAGACCCTGGCCTGCGCCCGCGTGACGTGATTGTCATGGTCCCGGATATCGACAGCTATGCCCCACACATACGCGCGGTATTCGGGCAGATCGAGCGCGAAGATCGTCGCTTCATCCCCTTTACGCTGGCTGACCAGGGCCAGCGCGGCCGCGAGCCGTTGCTGATTGCTGTCGAGCACCTGCTCAAACTCCCGGACAGCCGTTTCCCGGTCAGCGAGATTCTCGACCTGCTGGACGTTCCGGCTTTGCGCGCACGCTTCAGGATTCAGGAGCGTGACCTGCCAACGCTGCATCGCTGGATAGAAGGCGCAGGCATTCGTTGGGGCCTCAATGCTCAACAGCGTGCCGGTCTGGGGCTGCCGGATGCCCTTGAGCAGAACAGCTGGCATTTCGGCCTGCGTCGCATGTTGCTGGGTTACGCCGTGGGTGCCGGCGCGGCTTACGACGGTATCGAACCTTACGATGAGATCGGCGGGCTTGATGCGGCGTTGATCGGTCCGCTGGTCGCGTTGATTGATGCTCTCCAGGTCGCCCACACAGAGCTGTCGACACCCACCACTCCGGAAGCATGGGGTGCCCGTCTGCAATCGCTGCTGCAGTTGTTCTTCCTCGCCGACAGCGAGCATGACGACTACCTGCTTGCCCAACTGGAAACACTGCGCGAGAACTGGCTGGAAACCTGTGCAACGGTAAGGTTGACTGATGAGCTGCCGTTGACCGTTGTGCGTGAAGCGTGGCTGGCCGGGCTCGATCAAGGGCGCCTGTCCCAGCGTTTTCTGGCGGGCTCGGTCAACTTCTGCACGCTGATGCCCATGCGCGCCATCCCGTTCAAAGTGGTCTGCCTGTTAGGCATGAACGACGGCGATTACCCGCGTGCGCAACCGCCGCTGGATTTCGACCTGATGGGCAGCGATTACCGCCCCGGCGACCGTTCCCGGCGTGAAGACGATCGTTACCTGTTGCTGGAAGCCTTGCTCTCGGCCAGGGACCAGTTGTATGTCAGTTGGGTTGGCCACAGCATTCGTGACAACAGTGAGCGTCCAGCTTCGGTGCTCATCGGTCAGCTGCGCGATCACCTCGCCAGTGGCTGGAAGCTGGCCGGCGAGACCGATCCGGACGGTAAACACGATGATCAGCGCTTGCTGAAAGCCCTGACTGTGAATCACCCGTTGCAACCCTTCAGCGCCAATTACTTCCACGCCGGCACAGGTTATTTCAGCTTCGCCCGCGAGTGGCGCCTGCTGCATGAAACCGACCTTCAGGTGGCTGTGCCTCAAGCGCTGCCTGCTCATGAACAAGAAGAACCGCTGTCCATTGCGCAGTTACAGGATTTCCTGAGAAACCCGGTAAAGCACTTTTTTAGTCAGCGCCTGAAGATCTATTTCGAGGTGGCTGAAGCGCCGCTCGCCGATGAGGAACCGTTCGTGCTCGATGCCCTTGAGCGTTACGGCCTCAGTGAAAGCCTGCTCAGCGCAGCGATGGTTTCCCCTGACGATATGGATGCCGCCCTGAAAACCCAGGCGCTGAAACTGCAAGCCAGTGGACTGCTGCCGCTCGCGGGCTTCGGCACCTTGATGCAGAGCGAGCTGATCGAGCCGCTGCCTGACGTACTCAGGCGCTACCACGATCTGTTGACCCTCTGGCCCGAGACCCTGAGCAGCGCTTTACCGATCGGCTTCAGCCATGCGGGTGTGAGCATCGACGGCTGGCTGGGCGGGCTGCACCGTAACGCCCGCGGCGAGCTATTGCTGGTCACCGCCATTCCCAACAGCATCGGCTCGAAAAAGACCCGCAAGTGGCACCGGCTGATTCGGCCGTGGGTCAATCACCTGGTGGCGTGCGCCTGCGACCTGCCGTTGAGCACGGCACTGGTCGCCAGTGATGAAACCCTGATGCTGGAGCCGCTGGACAAGGCGAGTGCCGTCACCACGCTCAATCACTTGCTGACGGCCTGGCTGCACGGCATGCAGGAACCCCTTCCGGTCGCGGTCAAAACCGCCTTCGCCTGGTTGGGCCAGCCTGCCGACAAAGCCGAAGCGGCTGCCCGCAAAGCCTACGAAGGTGACGGACAGACCAGCGATGGCGAGCGTCGCGAAAGCACGGCACTGGCTCGGCAGTTCCCGGACTTTGACGCACTGATCGACAGTGAAGAATTTGCAGGCTGGTGCGAGACGCTCTACAAACCGATTTACGACGCGCCCTGGCAGTCGTTGTCCGGCGGGGAGGGCGGCGCATGAGTGAGCAATCCCTTCCTCTGGCGCTGCGCTTCCCACTGCGCGGCAGCCAGTTGATCGAGGCCAGCGCCGGGACCGGCAAGACCTTCACCATCTCCGCCTTGTACTTGCGTCTGGTGCTCGGCCACGGTACCGAGCAGTGCGGCTTTGGTCGTGAACTGCTGCCGCCGCAGATCCTTGTGGTGACCTTTACCGACGCCGCGACCAAGGAACTGCGTGACAGAATTCGTACCCGGCTGGCGGAGGCTGCACGCTTCTTTCGTGACGAGATCCCTTCCCCCGATGGCCTGATTGCCGAGCTGCGTGAACAGTTTGAAGCGTCGCTATGGCCTGCCTGTGCCAGCCGTCTGGACATCGCCGCGCAGTGGATGGACGAGGCCGCGGTCTCGACCATCCACAGTTGGTGCCAGCGCATGTTGCGCGAGCACGCATTCGACAGCGGCAGCCTGTTCACCCAGACGCTGGAAGCCGATCACAGCGATTTGCTCGGCGAAGTCCTGCGCGATTACTGGCGGCGCTTCTGCTACCCCATGAGCGGCGACGCGTTGACCTGGGTGCGGGAAAACCTCAGCGGCCCCGCGGCGTTGCTGCCGCGTGTGCGAGGTCTGTTCGGACGCGATCGCAGCCCACTCACCCAGGAACCGGCCGAACTGATCGCGGCGTCATTGCAAGAGCGCCGGGCAGCGCTTGCCGCGCTGAAAGCGCCGTGGGCCGTTTGGTCCGACGAGTTGTATGCGCTGTGTCAGGACGCAGTCGCTCGCAAGGCAGTCGATGGCCGCAAAATGCAGGAGCGCTATTTCAAGCCCTGGTTCGAAAAGCTCGCCGCCTGGGCCGCTGACGACACACAGGAAGCGCTGGATCTGGGCACCGGTTTCACTCGTCTGACCCCCGACGGCATTGCCGAAGCCTGGAAGGGCGATCCACCTGCGCACCCGGCCTTCGAGGCCATGGCACAGCTGAAGGCGGCGCTCGATGGCTTGCCCAAACCGGACGCTGCCGTGTTGCAGCATGCGGCGCAGTGGGTCAGTGTCCGCTTTGAAGAAGAGAAGCGTCGCCGCGCCGAGATGGGCTTTGATGACATGCTGCTCAGGCTCGACGCGGCCCTGCATGCCGCTGGCGGCGAGCGTCTGGCCACCCTGATTCGCGAGCAGTTTCCGGTGGCGTTGATCGACGAATTCCAGGACACCGACCCGGTCCAGTACCGGATCTTCGACAGCATCTATCGTCTCGAGGCCAACGATGAGCAGACCGGGCTGTTCCTGATCGGTGACCCGAAACAGGCGATCTATGCCTTTCGCGGCGCCGATATCTACACCTACCTGCGTGCCCGGCAGGCTACCGATGGCCGTTGGCATACGCTGGACACCAACTACCGCTCCAGTCATGCGATGGTCGAGTCGGTCAACCGTGTGTTCACGCTGGCAGAGCAACGTGAGCAAGGTCGCGGTGCGTTCCTGTTTCGTGACGAGCACGGCAATCAGGTGCCGTTCTCCGATGCGCTGGCCCAAGGCCGCAAAGAGACGCTGCACGTCGACGGTGCACCCCTGACGGCGCTGACGGTCTGGCACCTGCAGAGCGACCAGCCGGTATCCGGCGTGGTTTATCGTCAACAGTTGGCAGCCAGTTGCGCGAGCGAGATCGTGCGTCTGCTCAATGCCGGTCAGCAGGGTAGTGCCGGTTTCGTCACGCCCGACAGCACACTGCGCGGGCTGCGTCCGGCCGACATTGCGATTCTGGTCCGCGACGGCAAGGAAGCGCAGGCGGTGCGTCAGCAACTGACCGCGCGGGGTGTGCGCAGCGTGTACCTGTCCGACAAGGATTCGGTGTTCGCTGCTCAGGAAGCCCACGACCTGCTGTCCTGGCTCAAGGCCTGTGCCGAGCCGGACTCCGAGCGCACGCTGCGTGCCGCGCTGGCGTGTATCACGCTGGACCTGCCGCTGGCCGAGCTGGAACGCCTGAATCAGGACGAGCTGGCATGGGAGCGGCGCGTCATGCAGTTTCGTGGCTATCGCGCCATATGGCGCAGCCAGGGCGTGCTGCCGATGCTGCGTCGTCTGCTGCACGACTTTGCCCTGCCACAGACCTTGATGACCCGCAGCGACGGCGAGCGAGTACTCACCAACCTGCTGCACCTGTCTGAGCTGCTGCAGCAGGCCGCCGCCGAACTGGATGGCGAACAGGCGCTGATCCGTCATCTGGGCGACCACTTGGCACTCTCCGGTCAGGCCGGGGAAGAGCAGATCCTGCGCCTGGAAAGCGACGAGCAACTGGTCAAGGTGGTTACTATTCACAAGTCCAAGGGCTTGCAGTATCCGCTGGTGTTCCTGCCGTTCATTTGCTCGTCGAAACCGGTGGACGGCAGTCGCTTGCCGCTGCAGTTTCATGACGCCGACGGCAAGTCGCAGATCAGCCTGCAGCCTACCGAGGCGCTGATTCAGCAAGCTGATGACGAACGTCTGGCCGAAGACCTGCGTTTGCTCTACGTCGCACTGACCCGATCGGAACATGCCTGCTGGCTGGGCGTCGCCGACCTCAAGCGCGGCAATGCCAACACCTCCATGCTGCACCGTTCCGCACTGGGTTACCTGCTGGGCGGTGGCGCAGCGCTGGCCGAGTCGGCGGAGTTGAACATCTGGTTGCGTGATCTGGCCCAGGGGTGTGGCGCAATTGCCTTGCAGCCTGTTCCGGAGCCCACCGACGAGCGCTTCAGTGCGCCGCGCAACGCAGCGGCGCTGGTCAAGCTGCTGGTGCCCAAACGCCGCGCTGCCGAGAACTGGTGGATCGCGTCCTACAGTGCCCTGCGTATCGGCGACACGGTGACGGCCGGTGCCGATGAATCGCCTGACAGCCCGCAGGCACAGAAACTGTTCGACGACGAGCGTCTGGACCCCGAAGCCCCGCGCGACATCCTGACCAGCGGCGGCGATATCCATCGTTTTCCGCGTGGCCCCAATCCCGGCACCTTTCTGCACGGGCTGCTCGAATGGGCTGGCAACGAAGGTTTTGCAAATACCGCGCACGCGCCGGACAAACTGCAGGACGCCGTCGCCCGTCGCTGTAATCGGCGCGGTTGGGCGGGCTGGATCAATACCCTGAGCGATTGGCTGCAGCACCTGCTGAACATGCCGCTGCGCCTGTCGCCTGATGCCGCACCGGTGGCCTTGGGCGAGCTGGATCAGCCCAATCAGTACCGTGTGGAAATGGAATTCTGGTTCGCCAGCAATAACGTCAACGTCGCGCAAATGGACGCCCTCGTGCGCCGCTTCACCCACGACAACGCGCCGCGTGCTGCGACCGAGACGGTCTCGCTCAACGGCATGTTCAAGGGCTTTATCGACCTGACGTTCGAACACGAAGGCCGGTATTACGTGGCGGACTACAAGTCCAACTGGCTGGGCAGCGACGACAGTGCGTACACCCCGCTGGCCATGGAAACCGCCATTCTCGACAACCGCTACGACCTGCAATACGTCCTGTACCTGCTGGCTCTGCACCGCCAGCTCAAGACGCGGATGGCCGACTACGATTACGACCAGCACATGGGCGGCGCGCTGTACCTGTTCCTGCGCGGTAGTCGCTCAGCCTCTCAGGGCGCGTATTTCGCCCGTCCGCCACGTGAGCTGATCGAGAGTCTGGACCTGCTGTTTCAGGGCAAACCGATAGCGCATGACCTGCCGGGAGCATTGGCATGAGCCGCTCGTTCGATGATCTGTTGCCTACCGCGCTGGACGACATCAGCCTCGCTGAGTTGAGCCCGCTGACGCGTGTCAGCGATCTGCTGATCCTGCTCGAACGTTGGGTCGAGCGCGGCTGGTTGCGTGCTCTGGACAAGGCGTTCGTCGCGTTCCTCAGTGACCTCGATCCGCAGGCCGATCCGTTGGTGCTGGTGGCTGCGGCGCTTACCAGCCATCAGCTCGGCCACGGTCACGTCTGCCTTGATCTGTACGAGACCCTCAAAGAACCGGACTTCGCCCTGTCACTGCCACCCGAAGGCGATCAGCAGAGCGCGCCGATGCTGCTGCCTTCACAACTGCTGGCAGCACTGGATGGCGCCGCCTGGTGCCAGGCGCTGGCAGACAGCATGCTGGTCGCAGAGGTGGGCGATTCAAGTGCCGAAGCGCGACAAAAACCGCTGGTGCTTGCCGAACGACGTCTGTACCTGCGTCGCTACTGGACTTACGAACGGCGTATCGCTGCCGCCTTGCGTCAGCGCCTGGCCCAGCGTGAGACGCCGCCGGAGGGGCTGCCGCAGCAGCTCGACGCGTTGTTCGGCCCGGCCGATCCCTCGCCACAAGCCGTCATTGACTGGCAGAAACTTGCCTGCGCACTGGCGACCCGCAAGGGCTTCAGCATCATCACCGGCGGCCCCGGCACCGGCAAAACCACCACGGTGGTGCGCCTGCTGGCCTTGTTGCAGGCCCCGGCGGTACAGAGTGGCCAGCCGCTGCGCATCCGTCTCGCGGCACCCACCGGCAAGGCGGCGGCACGTCTGACCGAGTCCATCAGCCAACAGGTGAAGAGCCTGGATGTGAGTGACGACGTACGCCAGAAAATCCCCAGCGAGGTGACCACCGTCCACCGCCTGCTGGGCAGTCGCCCCGGTACCCGGCATTTCCGCCACCATGCGGGCAATTTACTGCCGCTCGACGTGCTGGTGGTTGATGAAGCCTCCATGATCGACCTGGAAATGATGGCTAACCTGCTCGACGCACTGCCTGCGCATGCACGCATGGTTCTGCTGGGTGACAAGGACCAGCTGGCATCCGTTGAGGCGGGGGCGGTACTCGGGGATTTGTGCCGCGACGCCGAAGAAGGTTTCTACAGCCCCGACACCCAGGCCTGGCTGGAAGCCGTCAGCGGCGAAGACCTCGGCAAGGGCGGTTTGCGCCAGGGCGATGCACAGCAGCATCCGTTGGCCCAGCAAGTGGTGATGCTGCGCCACTCACGTCGCTTCGGCCAAGGCAGTGGGATCGGCCAGTTGGCCCGGCTGGTCAACCAGCAACAGGACCAACAGGCCCGCGCGCTGCTGTCGGCGGGCAGTCATGACGACCTGTTCGCCTTGGCTCTCAAGGGCGAGCAGGACCTCAAGTTCGAACGCCTGGTGCTCGACGGTCTTGGCAGGGGCGAGCAAGGTCCGCAGGGTTACCGGCATTACCTGAACGTACTCGCCGCCGAGCGTCCCGCCGATGATTCGGCACTGGACGACGCGTGCTGGACCCGCTGGGCGCGCTCGGTACTCAGCGCCTTCGATGCCTTTCAACTGCTGTGTGCCGTGCGCAAAGGCCCGTGGGGCGTGGAAGGCTTGAACCAGCGCATCACGCACGCGCTGTTCAGCGCGAAGCTGATCGAAAGCGAACAGCAATGGTACGAAGGTCGCCCGGTGCTGATGACCCACAACGACTACGGCCTCGGCCTGATGAACGGCGACATCGGCATCACCTTGCGCCTGCCCGAGCGCGACGGCGAGGGCAAACAGGTATTGCGCGTCGCCTTCCCCCGCAACGACGGCAGCGAAGGCGTACGCTTCGTCCTGCCCAGCCGCCTCAACGAGGTCGAAACCGTGTACGCCATGACCGTACACAAATCCCAGGGCTCGGAATTCGCCCACACCGCCCTGATCCTGCCCGAAGCGCTCAACCCGGTACTGACCAAGGAGCTCATCTACACCGGCATCACCCGCGCCAAGCACTGGTTCAGCCTCATCGAACCGCGCCAGGGCATCTTCGAAGAAGCCCTGCGCCGCAAGGTCAAACGCCTGAGTGGGTTGATGCTGGGGCTTTGATCATGTCCGTGCTGTCTGGCGATTCGTTACCGTGCATTGCAGGTACGAAGTCGAGCGCCATAATCCCTATGCGCTTCAACCGGGTTCAAGGGTCAATTGAAAAGGCCAGGGTGTAACTGCATGACGGCGGATAAAGCGTGTGCTGTGGTTCTGCGAGACCGGGGAGTGCTGGAGATTCTGGCATTCGAGCATCCGTTGGCGGGCCTGCAATTGGTGAAGGGCAGTGTGGAACCAGGCGAGTCAACTTGCGCGGCTGCTGTGCGGGAGTTAATGGAGGAGGCCGGGATTCAAGCGACAGCAAAGCGAAACCTGGGTGAGTGGCACTCCACCATAACGGGACATATCTGGGCATTTCATGAATGTCAGGTGGCTCAAGACCTTCCCGATAGCTGGGTGCATTTTGCAGAGGATGATGGAGGACACGATTTCAGATTCTTCTGGCATCCGCTGATGAGTGAGCCGTCTGACAGATGGCATCATATTTTCAAGGATGCCTTGAGCTTTCTCAGGGAGACCGTTACTTGAGTCTGGGTATGGGTCAGCTCTTCTTTAGATGCCGGGAGTGTTTTCTGTGTTTACTCATTGGCTGTGCCGAGTTTGACGTGGCGCGGGTAGCACGCCTCAGGGCCGGAAGGGGTCTGGTCGCCCCGGACACTGTTTCAGACGAGCAGTGACGTCAGGGGCTGTCTTGGCGATGTCAATCTTACCGCTCCCATCAAGATAAATATCCAACATGCTCCACCGTTTTGGTGTGATGTCGATGCACCGTGGCGGGGTCTTATCAGCCCACCAATCGAACATCATAAAGAAATCCTCGTCGGGCAAAATATGACCGGTGTCACCGGTTGTCTCGCCGGGCAGCAAGTCCCGTCGTAAGATTGAATGCTGCGTATTGAGTACGTAATGAAATCCTTTTGAGCCATCGGCTGAGTAATAAATGACGACCCTTGGCAGTGCTAAATACCATCCAGCGATCAGGAGGCAAGCAAAGCCTATAATCCATCGCGCTAGGTAGAAATTTTTCTCACTTGCAGACATGCGGTTGGACCCCTGTCGCCCAGTCGCTTATAGGTACGGCCAACACTTTGTACATAACGATCTTTCCGGTAAGGCCGCCGTTTGGATATTCCTTGTACAGATTCATCCCTATCATGATCGAAACCCTATCGGGGGTGTCATCCCATGCACGCATACCCTCAACGCCCTCAGTCCTTCGCGGGCCATCAAATCTCTTAGGGTCTTTTATGAGACGCCAAGTGTCTGACCCAATCTGCTCAATACCCGCACCGTCCAGTAACACACTTTCAGAAAACCTACCTGCCACGCCAACGTAACCGTAATGAACGTTTGACCAGATATCATAGAAATATTCGTACTCTCCTTGCTTTTGCCATATCCCACCGAAGAGTTTCGCCAATATTGGCTTGTGGTCCCATGGCCTGTCTTGGCCGACACGCTCAGTCCAAATGGCAAACGCTTTGGTCTTTTTCACCAGTGCCATAGTGTAAAAATCCGGCCCTTGGCCGAGTCGCAGGTAAAATGGCAGTGCAGCGTATTTACGTGTTTCCTCATCAGGATCAAAGCTGTTCAGTTCTTGTATCTGTAGCACTTCTGGGCTGTTGATGTTGGCGTTCATCTCTCCAGCAATATAAGTCGCCAGCTCTTCCATCCTGTCAGGGTGTTTGCAAACAACAGGTTCCGCTTTTGACTCAGGCTGCGCATCTGACTTCTTACCGGCTGCTTCAGGGCCTACCAAAGCATTCGCCGCCAAGGCTTTCTCCGTGAGCTTCGGGTCAGCCAGCAAGGTCGCCATCTTCTCGTCGTCCACGGAGCCGTCTGGCCGGAAGGCCCCCAGCGCCATGAAATTGATAATGGTCGCGCCACCAGCGTCACCCATGACGAAGCCGCCACCAACATTGCTTGAGCCGGTGATGATTGTCCCGCCGTGACTGGTGGGGCTTCCCAAGTGGGCCATGGGACGGCCATTCACCAGAATGGAAGGAAAGCCTGCAGTGATGACCGCGCCACACCCGCAGGTATCCCCCACACGTGCCGCGCCCATGCCGTTGATGTTGACGTCACCGGATGCAGAAGCGATAGGCGTTGTACCGTGACCCGGTAATGGGCAGGCGTGCTTGTCGCCCAATCGGGCTGAAGAAATCATTGCATGCCGTCCTTGCGTCTTTGATCCGTAGACAACCAGCGTTTAGTTGACGCGTGGCAGGCTACCGGAGGCGCAAAAGGCGGTATGTAGGGGAAATCTTAGTTTTGTGAAGGACCTTGAGAATCTGATCGAAAAGTCGGGGTCACCTCAATGGGAGCGAACTAGCATAAGCTCCGTGCTCAGCTTGAAATCACTTTTGACATAGCATGGCTCAATGTTTAGCTTCCTCGATTCTTTCCCAAACGCAGGAGCGATGAATGTCTTTATGGACAAAGATACCCAGTTGGCTCGATATCGAGGCTTATGCAGAACGCCTATTTCGTAAGGGCGACCTCGGGGTACGCGAAAGGGGCATGAATCCTCTCAGCCCACCAAGCTCCATAAATATACTTAGTATCGATCTGATCTATCGCCGAGTCAGGTGTGTCCGTCAAGCATGTGATTTAGGCGAAAAAGAGGCCACCAACAGCATCCTCAAACGCTTTTCTGACCTTGATATTCGAAGCATCATCGACGAAATGATCAGCACAGTGGTCGACATGGCGATGATCATTATCGGCAGCGCTTTAACCGGCGCCACAATAGGTGGAGGAGTCGGATTACTTGCTGGGGGCGTCGGCGCCTTCCCAGGCGCAACGGCAGGAGCACTGATTGGAGTGCAAGCGGGAACGTGGATTCTTGGAGTACTGGGGCTGGCCTCGATTGCTGAATTCTTTACGGAAGGCCTTAAGCCTATAGCTACTGGCTATATTCGTGGGGTTTCTACCGCTTGGAACGGCCCTAGGGAGCGAACCGGTAATCCGTTAAGCTCCTTTTCCGACGACACCATGTCAGCACAACAAGGTGCGTGGGATATTGCACGCTCCCATGAGGCCGTAGTGATTCTCTTGCTAAGCGCCATCGTTGCTTATCTGACGCGAGGTCGTGGAAACCTAAGTGTACTCGCAACTGAGATGCGAGGAAGCGAGCGAGGTGCAAAGCTTGGCCAATGGATGCTAAAGCATGAAGACGCATTGAAAAAACACCCTGACCTACAAACGGCAGAACCTCGCAGAGGCGCACTTGGGCCGCAAGAACCACCACCGAACAGCCCATCTGCAAAAGACAAAGAACCGCCCAAGGGCAAGCCAAATACTATGCCGCGCCATGAGGTAGAATGCTTCAAGGCAGACAAGATGCCGGCCTCCAAAGTTGGAGAGTTCGAGCGACAGTTGAAGGGACAGGAGGACGGGCTGAATCGGCTGACGGTTGAGGAATACTTAAAAAATATAGCTAACCCCGTTAAACGCGATGCTATGGCGGCAAAGAAAGCCCGTACGGACTTAAAAGATACTTTACAAGAACGGTTTCAGAGGGAATTTCAAAAAGAGATGAGCCCTCTAGACGCGGAGGAAGCTGCAATTAAAAAGGCCAGGGAAACGATGGCAAGTCTCGCAGGTCTTCACAATCCTGACCTAACAGCTGGCGGGAAGGACATCATCGCGGATTTCGGAGACAGACAAGTTAACTCCAGCATTGGCCCTCAGTGGAGACCAAAAATCCAAAACCTCAAAGCGGCTGCTGAAAAAGTGCCAGAAACTATGCGAGATTCAACTTTCCTCAATGTTAAATTACATAAGTGTTGACTAAAGGAGATATTCGTGGATAAGGTATTTGCTAGGTTCTTAGAGAAGTTTGGTGGCCCTGTCGATCGCCAAGAAGTGCCAGCATCAAGTATTGAGCGCTATAGGGGCAAACTGCCTAGTCAGCTTCTGGAATACTGGACTGAGCACGGCTGGTGCGGATACGGTGACGGGATTTTTTGGATAGTAAACCCGCAAGAATATGAAGGAGTAGTAGCTTCTTGGCTTGAGGGAACTAAATTTGAAAAGCGCGACAATTATCATCTGATTGCACGTGGGGCGTTCGGCGATCTTTATCTATGGGGCGAAAAAACGGGATTTTCGCTGAAGATAACCAGTGTCTTCTCTCGATGCGTGATCCATGACTTTGAAATTACAACCGAAGAAATGAACAGAGAGCTACAAGGTTTTTTGTTGTCCAGAAATGTGGACTCTAACGATCTGGAAGATTTGTTCAAACCGGCAAGAAGACAGCTTGGTACGCTACGCCATGATGAAATGTATGGTTTTGTTCCAGCATTAATGCTTGGCGGATCGGCATCCCTTGATCATATTGAGAAACTAAAAGCAGTGGAGCATTTAATACTGCTTTCCCAGCTTGCAGAGCTTCAGCCTTATCGCTTTTGAGGTATTCATGCGGGCATGTCTTTAGCGTATTCAAGTCTCGCCGCCAAAAATAATAGCCTCCTTTATCGGGGGCTTTGTTTTCTGCTGGAAATATAATGAAAGAGGCTGTGTACAGAGAGGTGGCGTGAGACATGGAGCGTGGGGAAACTGGGTTTCAAGCGAGAGTTGTTAACCATTTCCTGTCACAAGTCCTGTACCAACAACTGTCACAAACCGTCGGCCAACGCCTGTCTACCTCGCTACGATACGGCCACCTGATCCCTTGAAAATCTGTCACTCAAGGAAGCGAATAGCGCGGTTTTCCCCCAACAAAAACCCCTTATTCAACTCCGTCACCTCCCGAATGTAATCCCACAGCAACGTGATCCGCTTCAACTTGCGCAGGTCCTCCCGGCAGTACATCCAGAATTGACGAGTGATGTTCACTTCCTCCCTCAGCACCGGCAGTAGGCGTGGGTCTTGGGCGGCGAGGAAGCATGGCAGGATGGCCAGTGCGCGGCCCTGCAGGGCGGCGGTGTATTGGGCGATGACGCTGGTGCTGCGCAGTTGTGCCTGGGCGTTGGGCAGCAGGTTGCTCATGTACAGCAGCTCGGAGCTGAACGCCAAGTCGTCGACGTAGCTGATGAAAACGTGCTCGCTCAGGTCTGCCTTGTGTTCGATGGGCGAGTGGTTGTCGAGGTAGGCCTGGGTCGCGTACAGGCCCAAGCTGTAATCGCAGAGCTTGCAACACACGTAAGGACCGTGTTCGGGGCGCTCCAGGGCGATGACGATATCCGCCTCGCGTTTCGACAGGCTTATGAAGTGCGGCAGCGGCAGGATGTCCAGCGAAATGCTCGGGTAGCTGTCGAGAAAGTGGCTCAGTTGCGGGGTGATGAAGAAGCTGCCGAAGCCTTCGGTGCAGCCCATGCGGACGTGCCCGGATAACGCGACGCTGGACCCGGAAACCTGCTCGCAGGCCATGTGCAGTGTGCTTTCGATGGATTCTGCATAGCCCAGCAGGCGCTGACCTTCGGCGGTCATGATGAAGCCATTGTTGCGCGATTTCTCGAACAGCAGCGTGCCCAGCGAGGTTTCCAGCGAGTTGATGCGCCGCGATACGGTGGTGTAGTCGACGCCCAGGCGGCGGGCCGCGCTGCTGACTTTTCGGGTGCGTGCCACCTCGAGGAAAAACTTCAGGTCATCCCAGTTCAACAGCCCCAGGGAGGTGATGTTTTTTTGCATGTTGACCCTGCTTTTATCTGCGTTCTTGTTAGAAGTTTGCACATCTATACTCCAAAGCACGCCCCCTGACCAATTCAAAAACAAGACTGCCGGGAGGCCACGATCATCCTTCTGCACAGGCTGTGGATGCGTGGTTTGCTGAAGGGAGAATCGCTGAAATGAATGCCTCACTGAACCCCACGACGACCTCGATTGCTCGCGTGAAACTGCTGATCAACGGCGAGTGGATCGACTCGCAAAGCAGCGAATGGCAAGACATCGTCAACCCGGCCACTCAGGAAATCCTCGCCCAGGTGCCATTCGCCACGGCCAGTGAAGTGGACGCCGCCGTCGCAGCCGCGCACGCGGCCTATCGAACCTGGCGGGAAACACCCATCGGTGTGCGTATGCGCATCATGCTCAAGTTGCAGGCGCTGATCCGCGAGCACTCCAAACGTATTGCGGCGGTACTCAGTGCCGAGCAGGGCAAGACGCTGGCCGATGCCGAGGGCGATATCTTTCGGGGCCTGGAAGTGGTCGAGCACGCCTGTTCGATAGGCACGCTGCAAATGGGCGAGTTTGCCGAGAACGTCGCCAGCGGCGTCGACACCTACACGCTGCGCCAGCCGATCGGTGTGTGCGCCGGGATCACGCCGTTCAACTTCCCGGCGATGATTCCGCTGTGGATGTTTCCGATGGCGATCGCCTGCGGCAATACATTCGTGCTCAAGCCTTCCGAGCAGGATCCGCTGTCGACCCTGTTGCTGGTCGAGCTGGCGATCGAGGCGGGGGTGCCGCCCGGTGTGCTCAATGTGGTGCATGGTGGCAAGGAGGTGGTGGACGCGATCTGCACGCACCAGGACATCAAGGCTGTTTCCTTCGTCGGTTCGACGGCGGTCGGCACGCATGTCTACGATCTGGCCGGTCGGCATGGCAAGCGGGTGCAGGCAATGATGGGCGCGAAGAATCATGCCGTTGTGCTACCTGATGCCAACCGTGAGCAAACGCTGAACGCGCTGGTGGGCGCAGGTTTTGGTGCGGCGGGTCAGCGGTGCATGGCGACCTCTGTGGTGGTGCTGGTCGGCGCGTCGAAACAGTGGCTGCCCGACCTCAAGGTGCGGGCGCAGACTCTCAAGGTCAATGCCGGCCAGGAACCGGGCACCGACATCGGGCCGGTGATTTCACGACGGGCCAAACAACGCATTCTGGACCTGATCGAGAGCGGTGTGCGTGAAGGCGCGACGCTGGAACTGGATGGTCGGGAGGTTTCGGTGCCGGGTTACGAGGGCGGCAACTTCGTGGGGCCGACCTTGTTCTCGGGCGTCACCACCGACATGCAGATCTACACTCAGGAAATTTTCGGGCCGGTGCTGGTGGTGCTGGAAGTCGATACCCTCGATGAGGCTATCGCGCTGGTCAACGCCAACCCGTTCGGCAACGGCACCGGGCTGTTCACCCAGAGCGGCGCGGCGGCGCGCAAGTTCCAAAGCGAGATCGATGTCGGGCAGGTCGGGATCAATATTCCAATTCCCGTGCCGGTGCCGTTTTTCAGTTTTACCGGCTCGCGGGGTTCCAAACTGGGCGATCTGGGCCCGTACGGCAAACAGGTGGTGCAGTTCTACACTCAGACCAAGACCGTCACCAGCCGCTGGTTCGATGACGACAGCGTCAACGATGGCGTGAACACCACGATCAATCTGCGCTGAGCGCTGGCGGTCAATTCGCCCGGGAGAACAATAATGAACATCGCATTTATCGGTCTGGGCAATATGGGCGCGCCCATGGCCCGCAACCTGATCAGAGCCGGTCACGCCTTGCAGGTGTTCGACCTCAACAAGAGCGTACTGGCCGAGTTCGCCGAGCTGGGCGCACAGGTCAGCGACTCACCCGCACAGGCGGCCCAAGGCACTGAACTGGTCATCACCATGCTGCCCGCGGCGGCGCATGTGCGCAGCGTGTACCTCAATGACGATGGCGTTCTGAAAGGCATCTCACCCGGTGTTCCGGCGGTTGATTGCAGCACCATCGATCCGCAGACCATCCGCGACATCGCCGCCGTCGCTGCGCAGCAAGGCGTGGTGTTGGGCGATGCGCCGGTGTCGGGCGGCACCGGTGGGGCGCAGGCCGGTACGTTGACCTTCATGGTCGGAGGCTCTGCCGGTCATTTCGCTGTGCTCAAACCAGTGCTGGAACAGATGGGCCGCAACATCGTGCATTGTGGTGACGTGGGCACCGGCCAGATCGCCAAGATCTGCAACAACATGCTGCTGGCGATTTCCATGATCGGCGTGGCCGAGTCCATGGCCTTGGGCAATGCGCTGGGTATCGACACCGAAGTGCTGGCCGGCATCATCAATACCTCGACCGGTCGTTGCTGGAGTTCCGAGGCCTATAACCCGTGGCCCGGCATCGTCGAAAGCGCGCCCGCGTCACGCGGTTACAGCGGCGGCTTTGGCGCCGAACTGATGCTCAAGGACCTGGGTCTGGCAACCGAGGCCGCGCGCTCGGCGCATCAACCGGTCATCCTCGGCGCAGTGGCGCAACAGCTGTACCAGGCGATGAGCCTGCGTGGCGATGGCGGCAAGGATTTCTCGGCGATCATTGAGGGGTATCGCCCGAAAGCGTAGGTGTCGCACGTGTCGGGGATAAGCGGGGCGTTAATGTGTATCCGGTTTTTACAGTAGGAAAACGTGGCAGAACCGGATACTTTGGACTTCGTCAGACCCGCGCCGGGATGCTCGGTACGCTTCGACGAGAAGTGCCGCATCCCTCGTCTAGAGGCTGGCGCTTCACATCAAACGTCCCTGACCCAGAAAAAGAAGAGATCGACCATGAAGTTCGAACCCCTCGCCAGATCGTTGATCGCGACGGCATTGATTGTCGCGTATTCCCCCACATTCGCCGCGTCACAAGCCCCGGTCGCAGCCGAAAACGGCATGGTCGTCACGGCTCAGCACCTGGCTACCCACGTGGGTGTCGATGTACTCAAGGCTGGTGGTAATGCGGTCGATGCGGCCGTAGCGGTTGGCTACGCGCTGGCGGTGGTCTATCCCGCTGCCGGCAACCTCGGCGGCGGCGGGTTCATGACCATTCAGCTGGCCGACGGGCGCAAGACCTTCCTCGACTTCCGTGAAAAGGCGCCGTTGGCCGCGACTGCGAACATGTACCTGGACAAGGACGGCAAGGTCATCCCTGATCTGAGTGCCAAGGGCCATCTGGCCGTCGGCGTGCCTGGCACCGTGTCCGGTATGGAAATGGCCCTCAGCAAGTACGGCACCCGCAAGCGTGAAGAAGTTATCGCGCCGGCAATCAAGCTCGCCGAGGACGGTTTTGTGCTGGGGCAGGGCGATGTCGACATGCTGTCGAGCGCCACGGATGTGTTCAAGGCGGACATGGCCGATTCCGGGTCGATCTTCCTCGACAAGGGCGAGCCGATGCAGGTCGGTCAGAAGCTGGTGCAGAAAGACCTGGCCAAGACCCTCAAGGAAGTGTCCGAGAAGGGCAGCGACGGTTTCTACAAGGGCTGGGTTGCCAAGGCACTGGTCGATTCCAGCCAGGCCGGCAAGGGCATCATCACCCAGGCTGACCTCGACCATTACAAGACCCGCGAGCTGGCTCCGGTCGAATGTGACTACCGTGGCTACCACGTGGTCTCGGCACCGCCTCCGAGCTCCGGTGGTGTGGTCATCTGCCAGATTCTGAACATCCTCGAAGGCTACCCGATGAAAGAGCTGGGCTTCCGCTCGGCGCAGGGCATGCATTATCAGATCGAGGCCATGCGTCACGCCTACGCAGACCGCAACAGCTACCTGGGCGACCCGGACTTCGTCAAGAATCCGGTCGAGCACCTGCTGGACGTCAAGTATGCCGCCAAGCTGCGCGCTGCCATCGATCCGCAAAAGGCCGGTGACTCGAACAAGATCAAACCCGGCGTCGCGCCCCATGAAGGCAGCAACACCACCCACTATTCGATTGTCGACAAATGGGGCAATGCGGTTTCGGTGACCTACACCCTGAACAACTGGTTCGGCGCGGGCGTCATGGCCAGCAAGACTGGCGTGATTCTCAACGACGAAATGGATGATTTCACCGTCAAGGTCGGCGTGCCCAACATGTACGGACTGGTGCAGGGCGAAGCCAACGCCATCGCACCGGGCAAGACGCCGCTGTCGTCGATGAGCCCGACCATTGTCACCAAGGACGGCAAGGCAGTGATGGTCGTCGGCACGCCGGGCGGCAGCCGCATCATTACCGCCACGCTGCTGACCATGCTCAATGTCATCGACTACGGCATGAACATTCAGGAAGCGGTGGACGCGCCGCGTTTCCACCAGCAATGGCAGCCTGAGGAAACCAACATCGATACCTTCGCGGTCAGCCCTGACACGCTGAAGATTCTCCAGAGCTGGGGTCAAAAGTTCGCAGGTCCGCAGCCGCTCAATCATGTGGCGGCGATTCTGGTGGGCGCGCCTTCGCTGGGTGGCAAACCGGTCGGTAACAACCGCTTCTACGGCGCCAACGACCCGCGTCGCAACACTGGGTTGTCGCTCGGCTATTGAGTCACGCTGCCAGTCACGCCACGGCCCTAAGCTTCAGGGTCGTGGCGTTTTGCGTTCTGAGGTCTGCTCAGTTACGCACCCAGCGCTGCCTGCTCCAGCCGCTCAAGGCGTCGACGGCGAACACCAGTATCAGCATCGCCAGAATCACGGTGCTGGCCTGCGCTTCCTGAAACAGGCTGAGGCTGACATACAGCATCTGCCCCAGACCGCCCGCGCCGACAAAACCCAGTACGCTGGCCATGCGAATGTTGTTCTCCCAGCGATACAGCGTATACGCCAGCAGTTGTGGCCAGAGGTTGGGCAGGGTGCCGTAGCTGAACGCCTGCCAGGCGCTGCCGCCCTGCAGACGAATCGCTGCAGCGGGTTGCGGCGCGGTATTTTCCAGCGCCTCGGCAAACAGACGGCCCAGAACGCCCGTGGTGTGCAGCGCCAGTGCCAGCGTGCCGGCATTGGGGCCGAGCCCGGCGGCCAGCACCATCAACACGGCCCACACCAGTTCCGGAATGGCGCGCAGCGCATTGAGCAGCAGGCGACTCAGGCTGCGCAGGAACCAGCCGAAGCGTCCGGCTGCGGGCAGGGCCAGGAGCAAACCTGCAATGGCGGCCAGCAAGGTGCCGAGTGCAGACATGGCCAGGGTTTCCAGGGCGCCCTGGCCGATTGCCTGCAGATGAGGGTCGCTCAGGTCAGGGCTCATGAAGCGCAACGCGTAACGGCCCATCTGCGTCAGGTTGTCGTGGCTGCCCAGGGTGAACAGGTCGAGGCCGAGGTACACAAACGATGCGATCACTGCTGCGATCAGCGCCAGCACCAGCAGCAGATTGCCTGCGCGCTTCATGTGAACTGCCTGCGCAGCAAACGGCTGAGCTGGTCGGCGAGCAGCACCAGCAGCAGGAAGGTCAGCAGCATGCTCGCCACTTCGTCACCGGCGAACATGCGCATCGACAGGTCGATCTGCTGACCCAGTCCGCCTGCGCCGACGAAGCCCATGACCACCGAAGCGCGCACGGCGCACTCCCAGCGGTACACGGTGTAGGAGGTCAGTTCGGCTGCCGCGTTGGGCAGGATGCCGTAAGCCAGTGCGGCCAGGCGACCGCTGCCTGCCTGGAGCAGCGCGTGGGCCGGGCGTTGGTCCACCGATTCGAAAATCTCCGCGTACACCTTGCCGAGCATGCCTGCATAGGTGATGGCGATGGCCAGCACGCCCGCCGTCGGGCCCAGGCCGACCGCGCGCACGAACAACAGCGCCCAAATGATTTCCGGCACGCTGCGCAGAAAGATCAACACCCCGCGTGCCGGCCAGCGCAGGCACTGGCCGGGCCAGCCGGGGCGGCCGCCGCGTGAGGCGGCCGACAGCGACAATGCTTGGCTGGCGAGCAGGCTTGCCGGAACGGCCAGCAGCAGCGCAAGGGCTATGCCGGCTGTGGCGATCGCCAGGGTTTGCAGCGTCGCATCCAGCAGCAGCCCGAGGAATTCCGCAGAGTGCGCCACCGGCCAGAACCCGGCGAGAAAGCTGCCCATCGTCCGCGCATTATCGGCTTGCAGCAGTACCAGCGGATTCAGTTCGGCCAGACGAATGCCCGGCCAGAGCAGGGCGACCGCCAGCAACGTCAGCAACAGGCGCGGCGTTGCCGCCGGGTCGCGCTGATCCCGACTCAGCATCGCGGCGTCCAGCGTGTTTCAGCCGCATCCGAAACCGGCTGAGGGCTGAGTTGTTCATTGGCATACAGCGTGTCGAGATGCTCCCGGCCGACCTCGCTGGCGGCGAGGTCGAAGTGAATGCGCCCGTCGCGCACCCCGATGATTCGCGGAAAATGCGCCAGCGCCAGTTCCACCGCATGCAGGCTGGCGACCAGCGTCACGTTGTGCTCGATGGCGTGCTGACCCAGCAGCGCCAGGGTGTGATCGGCGAGGCGCGGGTCCATCGCCGAAACCGGCTCGTCGGCCAGCAGCAGTTCGGGTTGCTGATACAAGGCGCGGGCAATGCCGACACGTTGCAGCTGTCCGCCGGACAACTGCTGGCAACGCTCGAACAATTTGTCCGCCAGGTCCAGACGCGCCAGCACCTCGCGGGCGCCGCTGATGTCGAGTGGATGCAGCAGGTTCAGCAGGCTTTTGCCCAGCCCCCACTGACCAAGCCTGCCCGCCGACACCGCAGTCACCACTCGCTGGCGCGCCGGCAACGGCGGTGCCTGATGAATCAGCGCAATGCGGCTGCGCAGGCGCTGGCGTCGTGTGCTGGAGAGCTGCCAGGGATCAGTCCCCAGCACCTGCAGTTGCCCGGCACTGGGCGGCAGAGCGCTGGCCAGCAGGTTGAGCAGCGTGGTCTTGCCCGCACCGGACGGCCCGATGATCGCTACCCGTTCGCCACGAGCGATGCTCAGGTCCAGGCCGCGCAACGCCAGTGTGCCGTCGCTGTGGCGCAGCTCGATGGCGGACAGACGCAGGGTCATTTCAGCAGGTCGGCAGCGCGTGCGGCTTCTTCGATGCCTTTGTAGTTCTCTGGCTTGGTTTCGATGAAGCGGCTGGCGGCCTGAAGATCGAGGATCGCCTTCTGCTCCGGGTTGGCCGGGTCGAGGTCGAGGAAAGCCTGTTTGATCTTCGCTGCCAGTGCCGGGTCGAGGCTGCCGCGTACGGTCCAGTTGTAGTCGAAATAAGCCGGTGTGGTCTGGAAGACATGAACCTTGTTGGTGTCGACCTTGCCGCTGGCGACCAGCTTGTCCCACACGCTGGCATTGAGCACGCCTGCATCGACCTTGCCCGCCTGAACCCATGCGGCGGTTGCGTCATGCGCGCCGGAATAGGCGACGCGGCTGAAGAACGTTTCCGGCTTGATGTTTTCCTTGAGCATGAAGTAGCGCGGCATCAGGCTGCCGGATGTCGACGACACCGAGCCAAAGGCAAACGTCTTGCCCTTGAGGTCCGCCAGGGTTTTCACGTTCGGATCGGAGGTGATGAATTTGCTGGTGAACCTGGCGTCCTGCTCACGCTGTACCAGTGGGACTGCATTGCCGGTCTTGAGGTTGACCTGAACGAAGGTGAAACCGCCCAGCCAGGCCATGTCGAGCCGGTCAGTGGCCAGCGCTTCGACCACTGCCGGATAATCCGCGACCGGAACGAACTCGACCTTCATGCCCAGCCGTTGCTCCAGATAAGCCCCCAGCGGCTTGAACTTGCGCAGCAGTTCGGTGGGCGCTTCGTCGGGAATGGCCGAGACGCGCAGGGTCTCGGCAGCGTGGCTGGTCAGGGCGGAGAAGGACAGGGCAAGGCCGGCGGCGAGCGCCAGGGTACGCTTGAGCATGGGGGTTCTCCGGTTCAATAGCGGAAAAAGGATAGCCTGAAGCCCGCGTGCACGAGCAGGCGGCGCTTCACAGGATTCGGTGATGATGCGCGGGGATTATAAGAGGCATGGCGAGAAAGGCCAGTTCGGCAGATTCATCGCCCGAATGCGCGACCGGCGCACGACGCGGTTTGCGCTGATAAGGGAACAGCCCCTAGACTCCACAGCCTGTTTCCCGGTAACCGAGAGTGTCGCGATGAATGAGCCAATCCGCCTGACCCAGTACAGTCACGGAGCAGGGTGTGGCTGCAAGATTTCCCCCAAGGTGCTGGACGTGATACTCGCTGGCAGCGGCGCTCAGAACCTTGACCCCAGACTCTGGGTTGGCAATGCCTCGCGTGATGACGCGGCGGTCTATGCGCTGGATGACGAGCGCGGCGTGGTCTCGACCACGGACTTCTTCATGCCCATCGTCGATGACCCGTTCGACTTCGGCCGTATCGCCGCGACCAATGCCATCAGCGACATCTATGCGATGGGCGGCGACCCGCTGATGGCCATCGCCATTCTCGGCTGGCCGGTCAACATCCTGCCGCCAGAGGTCGCACGTGAAGTCATTCGCGGTGGTCGTGCCGTCTGCGATGCTGCCGGTATTCCGCTGGCGGGCGGGCATTCCATCGATGCGCCGGAGCCGATCTTCGGTCTGGCGGTGACCGGCGTGGTGCAGAAAAAGCACATGAAGCGCAACGACACTGCCCTGGCGGGGAGCACCTTGTACCTGACCAAGCCTCTGGGCATCGGCATCCTCACCACGGCCGAGAAAAAATCGAAGTTGCGCGATGAGGACATCGGTCTGGCGCGTGACTGGATGTGTACCCTGAACAAGCCGGGCAGCCGGTTCGGCAAGCTCGAAGGGGTGCAGGCAATGACCGACGTCACCGGCTTCGGCCTGCTCGGGCATCTGGTTGAAATGGCTGACGGCGCAGGTCTGACCGCACGTCTGGACTACGCTGCTGTACCGCGTCTGCCCGGCGTCGAGCACTACATTGCCGAGGGCTGTGTGCCGGGCGGTACATTGCGCAATTTTGAAAGTTACGGCGACAGGATCGGCGCACTGAGCGATGCCCAGCGTGATCTGTTGTGTGATCCGCAGACCAGCGGTGGTCTGTTGGTCGCGGTCAGCCCTGAAGGTGAAGCCGAGTTTCTGATCGTGGCCGCCGAACTGGGGCTGCTGCTTACCCCTATCGGCACCCTGCATGAGCGACAGACCCACGCCGTCGAGGTGTTCTGATGGCCGACAACAGCAGCGACTACCGTGCACTGTTTCTCAACGACGTGCCGATGATGGACGCTCGGGCTCCGGTGGAGTTTTCCAAGGGGGCTTTCCCTGGCGTGATCAACCTGCCGCTGATGAATGACATCGAGCGGCAAAAGGTCGGCACCTGCTACAAGCAACACGGTCAGGACGCCGCTATCCAGCTCGGGCATCAATTGGTCTGCGGTCAGGTCAAGGATGAACGCGTCAATGCGTGGATCGAGTTCGCTAAAGCCAATCCGGACGGCTACCTGTACTGCTTTCGCGGCGGGCTGCGCTCGCAGACCGTGCAGCGCTGGCTGAAGGATGCCGGGGTCGACTACCCGCTGGTTCTTGGCGGCTACAAGGCGATGCGCACGTTCCTGCTGGATACCCTGCACGAGGCGGTGAGCGAATGCAGTATCGTCGTGCTCGGCGGGATGACAGGCACGGGCAAGACCGAAGTATTGACGCAACTGCGCAATAGCGTGGACCTGGAAGGCATCGCCAATCACCGGGGCTCCAGCTTCGGCAAGCGTGCCACCGGGCAGCCGGCGCAGATCGACTTCGAGAACCGCCTGGCCATCGACCTGCTCAAGAAGCGCGCAGCCGGTATCGAGCAATTTGTTGTGGAAGATGAAAGCCGTCTGGTCGGCAGTTGCAACGTGCCGCTGGAACTGCACCAGGCGATGCAGGGCTGCCCGATGGTCTGGCTGGAAGACAGCTTCGAGAACCGCGTCGAGCGCATTCTCGAGGACTACGTGATCAACCTCTGCGCAGAGTTCATCACCGTCAAGGGCGAAGAGCAGGGCTTTGGCCTGTTTGCCGAGCGTTTGTTGCAAAGCCTGAACAACATTCACAAACGTCTGGGCGGCGAGCGTCATCAGCGCCTGTCGGACCTGATGCAGGCGGCGCTGGAAGAACAGCAGCGTAGCGGTGCGGTTGACCTGCACAGAGGCTGGATCGAAGGGCTGCTCGGCGAATATTACGACCCGATGTACGCTTACCAGCGCGAACACAAAGCGGCGCGTATCGAATTCGCAGGTGATCAAGCGCAAGTGCTGGCCTATCTGCGCGAGCGCTCTGAGCAACGTTAAGCCTCAACCTCTATCCATCTGGCAAGGGACGCCATGCACTCGATCCTCGATTTCTATCAAACGCTGGGCTGGGGCCTTTCGGCGCTGGTGATCGGCACCTTTCTGCTGGCCGGAACGGTCAAGGGTGTCATCGGCCTGGGCTTGCCCACGGTGGCAATGGGGTTGCTGGGGCTGGCCATGCTGCCGGCGCAGGCTGCGGCGTTGCTGATCATCCCGTCGACATTCACCAACGTCTGGCAACTGGCGACGGGTGGGAGCCTGCGGCCTTTGCTGAAGCGGCTATGGCCGATGCTGAGCATGATTTTCATCGGCACGCTGGCCGGGGCGTTCTGGCTGGGCATGAGTGGCGGTCATTCAATGACCCGCGCGTTGGGTGGCGCGTTGTTTCTCTACGCACTGAGCGGGTTATTCCTGCCGACCCTCAAGGTTGCAGCCGCTGCCGAGCGCTGGTTGGGTCCGCTGTGCGGCCTGATCACCGGGTTTATCGCTTCGGCCACCGGGGTGTTCGTGATTCCCGTGGTGCCTTATTTGCAGGCGCTGGGGCTTGAGCGCGACCAACTGGTCCAGGCGCTGGGGTTGTCCTTCACCGTCTCGACGCTGGCGCTGGCGGCAGGTTTGTCGTGGAACGGCGCATTGGGCGGCGCAGAGCTGGGCGCCTCCACGCTGGCGCTGATTCCGGCCCTGTTGGGCATGCTGCTGGGGCAATGGCTGCGCCAGCGAATCAGCGCAGTGCTGTTCAAGCGTGTGTTCTTTATCGGCATGGGCCTGCTGGGGCTGCATCTGCTGATAAAAGGCTGATCAGTCATGCGCTGTATCGCGGGCATACGCGGCTTGCACTGAGGATTCAGTGTTTTCCGGATTTCATGCAGGAGAGGATGAAGGATTGCGCGCTGACTGCCATTTGCCGAGCCCGTCGCTGGACGGGCTTTTGACTGCTGCGAATGTCAGTGCGTGCGGGCGACCGCAAACTCGCTCAGTTCGACCAGTGCGTCGCGGTACTCGCTGGGCGGCAGCGCGTCCAGGCAGGCAATGGCGCGGGCCGCGTAGTCGCGGGCCAGCTGTGCGGTGTAATCGAGGGCACCGGCGCTTTCCACTGCATTGCGGATGCTTTCCAGATCTTCCAGACCACCTTTCTGGATCGCCTGACGAACCAGCGCGGCCTGTTCCGGGCTGCCTTCACGCATGGTGTAGATCAGCGGCAGGGTCGGCTTGCCTTCGGCGAGGTCGTCACCGACGTTCTTGCCCAGTGTCTCGGCATCGCCACGGTAGTCGAGCAGGTCATCCACCAGCTGGAAGGCCACACCCAGGTGGTCGCCGAACGTGCGCAGTGCTTCGCTCTGTTCCTGGGGGGCGTTGCACAGGGCAGCGGCACTGTGCGTCGAGGCTTCGAACAGCATGGCTGTCTTGCCACGAATCACTTCCATGTAGGTTTCTTCGGTGGTGCTGGCGTCACGAATCTTCGAGAGCTGCAACACTTCGCCTTCGGCGATGATGCGGGTTGCCTTGGACAGAATCTTCATGACTTCCATCGAGCCCAGCTCGACCATCATTTCGAACGAGCGCGAATAAAGGAAGTCGCCCACCAATACGCTGGGCGCATTGCCCCAGAGCGCGTTGGCGGTGGAACGACCACGACGCATGCCGGACATGTCGACCACGTCGTCATGCAGCAGGGTCGCGGTGTGCAGGAATTCGATGGTAGCGGCGAGCAGGCGAACATCATCGCCTTCGCGACCCAGTGCCTTGCCACACAGCAGCACCAGCAACGGGCGCAGGCGCTTGCCACCTGCCGACGTGATGTAATCACCGATTTTCGAGACCAGCGGTACGCGCGACGTCAGTTGCTTTTTGATGATAAGGTCAACGGCACTAAAGTCGTCCGCCACCGCGCGGTAGAAGGCTTGGGGTTGCATCAGCGACAGGTGCTCCGGATAGGTTGCGCCGCATGCTAGGTCGCGGGGTAGAGCGTGTCAAGGTATGACGAGCCGCCTCTTGCAACACGCGAATGCCTTGCGTACAATCGCGCACCCTAACTTTCCTGGGCAGCACCTGCCTTACGCAATGCAAACGGGCCGTTCCAGCCCCATGCAGCCATGCCAGCCGATACTCTTCTTATAAAGAGCTGGGTGAGCAGGATTTTCGGAGAAATACCATGTACGCAGTAATTGTTACCGGTGGCAAGCAGTACAAAGTCGCCCCAGGTGAATACCTGAAAATTGAAAAACTGGAAATCGCTACTGGCGAATCCGTCACGTTTGACCGCGTTCTGCTGGTTGGCAATGGCGACGACGTCAATATCGGTGCTCCCGTTGTTGCTGGCGCTACCGTTGTGGCTGAAGTGGTTTCGCAAGGTCGTCACGATAAGGTTCGTATCATCAAGTTCCGTCGTCGTAAGCACCACATGAAGCGTATGGGCCACCGCCAGTGGTACACCGAGATCAAAATTACAGGTATTCAGGCTTAATTCAGCCTAATCCTCAACTGGAGAATTGACTCATGGCTCACAAAAAAGCTGGTGGTAGTACCCGTAACGGGCGCGACTCAGAAGCCAAACGCCTTGGCGTGAAGATGTATGGCGGCCAGGCTATCATCCCTGGCAACATCATCGTGCGTCAGCGCGGCACCCAATTCCACGCTGGCTACGGCGTTGGCATGGGTAAAGATCACACCCTGTTCGCGAAAGTGGAAGGCGTGATCAAGTTTCAGGTCAAGGGCGCCTTCGGTCGCCGCTACGTGAGCATCGTTCCGAAGACTGAAGTCTCCGCAGCGTAATCACGCAGTAGCTTAAGAGCCCTGTCTTGCGACGGGGCTTTTTTGTTTGTAGAGGTAGAGAGGCAGGTGAGTCTCTTGCAAAACTGTTTGTGCGGGCTGTTGTGATGTTGACCCATGGGGTCGCTGGTTTCTGATCGGTATCGCAACGCTCATTTTTGCAAGAGTCTTATGTAATTTATGTGGTTCTGCTCGTCCCTGTGGCGGGAGGCGTGCGTTATGAAATTTGTAGATGAAGTATCCATTCGAGTAAAAGCCGGTGATGGCGGCAACGGTTGCATGAGCTTCCGTCGCGAAAAATTCATTGAAAACGGTGGTCCCAACGGCGGTGATGGTGGTGATGGCGGCTCGATCTTCATGGTCGCCGACGTCAACCTGAACACGCTGGTCGACTACCGTTACACCCGCCACTTCGACGCCGAGCGCGGCTCCAACGGTGGCAGCGCCGACTGCACCGGTCGCAAGGGTGAAGAGCTGGTGCTGCGTGTGCCGGTCGGGACCACCATCATCGACGCCACTACTCAGGAAATCATCGGTGACCTGACCAAGGACGGTCAGCGCCTGATGGTTGCGCAGGGCGGCTGGCACGGTCTGGGTAACACCCGATTCAAGTCCAGTACCAACCGCGCTCCGCGCCAGACCACACCGGGCAAGCCGGGTGATCAGCGTGATCTCAAGCTCGAGCTGAAAGTGCTGGCCGACGTCGGCCTGCTCGGTCTGCCAAATGCGGGCAAGAGTACCTTCATCCGTTCGGTGTCTGCGGCCAAGCCAAAGGTTGCCGACTATCCGTTCACCACGCTGGTGCCGAACCTGGGCGTGGTCAGTGTCGATCGCTGGAAAAGCTTTGTGGTTGCCGACATTCCAGGTCTGATCGAGGGTGCATCCGACGGCGCAGGCCTGGGGATTCGCTTCCTCAAGCACCTGGCGCGTACCCGTCTGTTGCTGCACCTCGTCGATATGGCGCCGCTGGATGAAAGCAGTGCTCCGGATGCGGCTGAAGTGATCGTCAACGAGCTGGAGAAATTCAGCCCGTCGCTGGCCGAGCGTGATCGCTGGCTGGTGCTGAACAAGTGCGATCAGATTCTCGAAGAGGAGCAGGAAGCGCGCAAGCAGGAGATCGTCGATCGTCTGGAGTGGACCGGCCCGGTTTACGTGATCTCTGCCATTGCCAAAGAAGGCACCGAGCAACTGACCCGCGACATCATGCGTTACCTTGAAGAGCGCAGCCAGCGTATCGCCGAAGAGCCTGGTTACGCCGAAGAGCTGGCCGAGCTCGATCAGCGCATCGAAGACGAAGCCCGTGCCCAGTTGCAGGCACTGGACGATCAGCGTGCCCTGCGTCGCAGTGGCGTGAAGAGCGTGCATGACATCGGTGACGATGACTGGGATGAAGAAGATGTGGACGATGAAGATGGTCCGGAAATCATTTACGTCCGTGACTGATCGCTTGAAGTAAACTTGAACGCCGCTACGATTGTTAGCGGCGTTTTTGTATCCCGAATTTGAAAATCTCTGGCTAGGGTTGGAAAAAGATGCGCAGCAAAGTGACGGGCGCCCAGCGCTGGGTTGTGAAGATTGGCAGTGCCTTGCTGACGGCGGATGGCAAGGGTCTGGATCGCAACGCCATGGGTGTTTGGGTGGAGCAGATGGTGGCGCTGCACGAGGCGGGTGTCGAGCTGGTACTGGTGTCTTCCGGGGCGGTGGCTGCCGGCATGAGCCGTCTTGGCTGGACGGCCCGACCCAGCGCCATGCATGAGCTTCAGGCTGCTGCGGCGATTGGTCAGATGGGCTTGGTGCAGGCGTGGGAATCGAGCTTCGCCGAGCATGGCCGACATACCGCGCAGATCCTTCTGACTCACGATGACCTGTCGGACCGCAAGCGCTACCTGAATGCCCGTAGCACCCTGCGCACGCTGGTCGAGCTTGGGGTTGTGCCGGTCATCAATGAAAACGACACAGTGGTCACCGACGAAATCCGTTTTGGCGATAACGACACGCTGGCGGCGCTGGTTGCCAATCTGGTCGAAGCTGATCTGCTGGTCATCCTGACCGACCGTGACGGCATGTTCGACGCCGATCCGCGCAACAACCCGAAGGCGCAGCTGATTTACGAAGCGCGTGCCGATGATCCGGCGCTGGATGCAGTGGCCGGTGGTACCGGCGGTGCGCTGGGTCGCGGCGGCATGCAGACCAAGTTGCGTGCAGCGCGACTGGCGGCACGTTCCGGTGCGCATACCGTCATCGTCGGCGGGCGCATCGAGCGCGTTCTGGCGCGGCTCAAGGGAGGGGAGCGGTTGGGTACGCTGCTGTCCCCGGAGCGCGGCATGCTCGCAGCACGCAAGCAGTGGCTGGCAGGTCATCTGCAGACCCGCGGTACGCTGGTGCTGGATGATGGCGCTGTTGCGGCGCTGGCCAGGGATCAGAAAAGCCTGCTGCCGGTGGGCGTCAAACTGGTCCAGGGCAGCTTCCGGCGCGGCGAGATGGTGGTATGCGTCGCTCAGGACGGTCGCGAGATCGCTCGTGGGCTGAGTAACTACAGTGCCATCGAGGCCCAGAAAATCATTGGTCACTCTTCCGAATCCATCGTGCGCGAGCTGGGCTATATGGCCGAGCCTGAGCTGATTCATCGGGATAACCTGATCCTCGTCTGACTCAAGGCTGCAAAAGGAATCGTTGATGCGCTTCATGAAAGGTTTATTGGCGGCCGCGTTGCTGGTCCCGGTGCTGGTCTCGGCCGAAGAGATCGGTCAGGTGTCGACCGTGTTCAAGATGGTCGGGCCCAACGATCGAATCGTGGTCGAGGCGTTTGATGATCCCAAGGTGGACGGGGTGACGTGCTACCTGTCACGCGCCAAGACGGGCGGTGTGAGGGGTGGTCTGGGATTGGCCGAAGACCGTGCCGAGGCGTCCATCGCCTGTCGCCAGGTCGGGCCGATCCGCTTCAAGGAAACCCTCAAGGACGGCGACGAGGTGTTCAAGGAGCGTACTTCGCTGGTCTTCAAGACTATGCAGGTGGTGCGTTTCTTCGACAAGAAGCGCAATGCACTGGTGTACCTGGTCTACAGCGACCGGGTCATCGAAGGCAGCCCGCAGAATGCCGTGACCGCCATTCCGATCCTGCCATGGACAACCGCGCCAGCGCCTTGATCCTCCTGCGCGCGGAGGGGAGTTGCCATGTCAGGGCGTTGTGGTGGCGCTCTGCATCGGTTGTTCGCAGTTCTGTGCGGTAAAGAGTACATCCCGGGTTGGGCTTATGCGTTTTGGCAGTGCGCTACTGCCACTGCTGATGCCCGATCCATCAGGATGCACTTCTTTTTCGTCTCAAAAAAGCACCCATGCGCATGTCGTCTTACTTCCAGCCTCTTGCCTCTGATTCCGAAGCTCGTGCGGACGGCTGAATCATGTCGTCTGGCAAATAACATCGGCCTTGCGGCCGCGGATTGAAAAAACGGCCTACCTGTTATTTCTGTCAGTAGACGGGTTGATGAACGAAGTGGTTTGATGTGGCCAGTTCGTAATAGCCGGCTGGTGGGGGTAAGCACGCTATTACTTAATGATCACGCTGAATAAAATTTACTCATTGGAGGCTTCGGCGTATCAAGAGGGTAGGCACTCATGAGAATGATCTCATTGCAGTACTTGCGTGGATTCGCTGCATTACTTGTTGTCGTTGGGCATAATTCGTTTTTTTTGGGCGGCGACTGGATAGATCATATACCTGCCTTGCTGGGCGTGGATATTTTTTTTATTGTGAGTGGTTTCATTATGACGTTGATCACTTATCAGTCCCCTGAAAGGCCGATATCATTTGTGATCAGGCGCCTCTTTCGTATATGGCCGGCTTTTTTTGTGGTGTGGCTGCTTTCCTACCTGTTTGTTTACCCTGAAAAACCCCTCGATCAGATGATATGCAGTCTCTATTTTTGTCTGCAGGACTATAGTCTCGTGGCGCCGTCGTTTGGATTCAGCGCGCTCGGACCGCCCTGGACCCTCACCTATGAGGTTGTGTTCTACCTTGTATTCACTATTTCAATGAGCATCAGCTATCGCTACCGCAGCTACGTCTGCGCGCTGGTTTTTCTGGTGTCTTCGGTAGGATTTCAGCTGTATTACAATGGTCATTTTGATTTTTCATCACAGGCCTCGCCCGATATTGTTGTGGTGCACGTATGGCAGGCCTGGATTAAGATTATTAGCAATACCATCACTTTCGAATTCATCGCCGGCATGATGCTGGCTGAGTTAATGCTCGCGAACAGGTTGCCCGACCTGTCGCTGTCGGGGCGAAGGCTTATGCAGTTGGCTCTTCTGTTGGCGATAATAAGTGCCTGCCTTTTGGGGTGGCAAGACTTCGGTCTCCGTGGCGGTTTTTGGCTGGCATTAATTATTGTGTCGTCGGTTGTGATGCTCGGTTATCGCGCTGAAGTGAAGGGTAACAGGCTATTGATTTTTCTCGGTGATATCTCCTATTCGCTTTATCTTGTTCATTATTCCCTGATGATGTTCCTGATTAAAATCATTCCTGGCAATGCACCGATCGTTGAAAAAGCAGGGGTGTTCATTCTGTCGATCGCTGCAAGCATCGTGTTGGCGTTTTTCATGTTTGAGTGGGTTGAAAAGCCCTTCATCAGGGTGGGTAAAAAAGTTGCCAGTGTTTTATCTGCTGGGCAGAAATGACCGATGCGCTAAAACTCAGGCCGTGGCTATGTTTATTGTGGTGAGCTCAGAAGGCGGGATTTGAGCAACCTTGTGTCCGCTGACGGTGCAGCTGTTACGGTCTGCCGATCGGCACATGAGTGCTCTGCGCAGTCTTGCTCAAGGCATTGAAGCCGTTGTCGCCACACCCTACCCGCTGTTTGGCGGGCCAGTCGGCTTGACCGGCAATGATCTGTGAGATGCCTGGGCCGAGGCGGCTTTCAAGCAGGCAATAAAAAACCGACCCTGAGGTCGGTTTTTTAACCAGCGTGTCGCTTAGGCTGCAGCAGCAAGGCTCAGAGCCTTGATGTGACCGTTCAGACGACCTTTGTGGCGAGCAGCCTTGTTCTTGTGGATGATGCCTTTATCGGCCATACGGTCGATAACAGGAACAGCCAGAACATAAGCGGCTTGCGCTTTTTCTGCGTCTTTTGCGTCAATGGCTTTCACTACATTCTTGATGTAGGTACGAACCATGGAACGCAGGCTGGCGTTGTGGCTGCGACGCTTCTCAGCCTGTTTTGCACGTTTTTTGGCGGAAGGTGTGTTGGCCACCGTCGAGCTCCTCGAAAGACTTTGTGAAATAGCAAACAAAATAGGCCGCGAATCATGCCGATGAGTTGAAGTCTTGTCAAGGGCAGTTAAGGTGTTCCGCTGAGTGGTTGCTACATTTGACTGGAGGATTTATTTCCGGCCTGTGACCTGTAAACTCGCGGCCTTTGCTTCGGGCGTTTTTGCGGCGCGAAGTATCGCATAAATGGCTGGCTTAATCGCCCATCCTTTGCCAAGGCGCACAACTCTTTCAATGAATCTACTCAAGTCACTCGCCGCCGTCAGCTCTATCACCATGGTTTCCAGGGTTCTGGGCTTTGTCCGCGACACCATCATCGCGCGCACTTTCGGTGCCGGAATGGCCACGGATGCGTTCTTCATCGCCTTCAAGCTGCCCAATCTGCTGCGCCGTATTTTCGCCGAGGGTGCCTTTTCCCAGGCATTCGTGCCGATCCTGGCCGAGTACAAGAGCCAGCAGGGGGAGGAGGCGACGCGTACATTCATTTCGTATGTCACCGGGCTGCTGACCCTGGCGCTGGCGCTGGTGACACTGCTCGGAGTGATATTTGCGCCCTGGGTGATCTGGGCCACCGCGCCCGGCTTTGTCGACACCCCGGAGAAATTCGCCCTCACCTCGGACCTGCTGCGGGTGACCTTTCCTTATATATTGCTGATCTCCCTGTCCTCGATGGCCGGGGCGATCCTCAATACCTGGAACCGTTTCTCGGTGCCAGCGTTCGTGCCCACGCTGCTCAACGTCAGCATGATTTTCTTCGCGCTGTTCCTGACGCCGTATTTCGATCCGCCGGTCATGGCGCTGGGCTGGGCGGTTCTGGTGGGCGGCCTGCTGCAGCTGCTTTACCAACTGCCGCACCTGAAAAAGATCGGCATGCTGGTGCTGCCGCGCCTGAATCTGCGCGACACCGGGGTCTGGCGGGTAATGAAGCAGATGCTGCCCGCCATCCTTGGCGTCTCTGTCAGTCAGATTTCTCTGATCATCAACACGATCTTTGCCTCGTTTCTCGTCGCTGGCTCGGTGTCATGGATGTACTACGCCGACCGCTTGATGGAGCTGCCCTCCGGTGTGCTGGGTGTGGCGCTGGGTACGATTCTGCTGCCGATACTGTCCAAAACCTATGCGCAACGGGATCGCCAGGAATATTCGCGAATTCTCGACTGGGGCCTGCGGCTGTGTTTTGTGCTGGTTCTGCCTTGCACCCTGGCGCTGGGGCTGCTCGCCGAACCGTTGACCGTTTCGTTGTTTCAGTATGGTAAATTCGACGCGCTCGACGCGGCCAAGACCCAGCGTGCGCTGGTCGCCTATTCGGTCGGGTTGCTGGGGATCATCCTGATCAAGGTGCTGGCCCCCGGCTTTTATGCTCAACAAAATATCCGCACCCCGGTGAAAATCGCGATCTTCACCCTCATAGTGACTCAACTGCTCAACCTGGCCTTCATCGTGCCCTTGCAGCATGCCGGTCTGGCGCTGGCGATCAGTGTGGGGGCGTGCATCAATGCCGGGTTGTTGTTCTGGCAGTTGCGCAAGCAGGATCTGTTTCAGCCGCAGCCAGGCTGGACGAAGTTCCTGTTCAAGCTGGTGATTGCCGTCGCGGTGATGTCGGCGGTGCTGCTGGGGCTCATGCATGTCATGCCGGCGTGGGACGAAGGTCACATGCTGGAGCGTTTTCTGCGTCTGGGTGCGCTGGTTGCAGCCGGCGTCGTGACCTATTTCGCCATGCTTCTTTTATTAGGCTTCCGCCTCCGGGATTTCGCCCGCAAAGCCATTATGTAGGGCGCGTTGCAGGGGTTGACCTTCGGTTTTTGTCGCCACACGCCGAGAACCTTCATCCGGTCTTGGTGTGTTGCCTGTCGTCCACGGCCGTGTGTGGTTATAATCGGCCACTTTATGAGCAAGAAGTGCGTTATGCAGCTGGTTAGAGGCCTTCACAACCTGCGCCCCGAACATCGGGGCTGCGTCGCCACGATTGGCAATTTCGACGGCGTTCATCGCGGCCACCAGGCTATCCTGGCGCGTCTGCGCGAGCGTGCCGTCGAATTGGGTGTGCCCAGTTGTGTGGTGATCTTCGAGCCGCAGCCGCGTGAGTTCTTTGCGCCCGAGACGGCGCCGGCACGTCTGGCCCGTCTGCGTGACAAGCTCGAACTGCTGAGTGCCGAAGGCGTTGACCGGGTACTGTGCCTGTCCTTCAATCAGCGTCTGTGCAAGCTCAGCGCGGCAAGTTTTGTCGAGACCGTGCTGATCGACGGCCTCGGTGTCCAGCACCTCGAAGTGGGCGACGATTTTCGTTTCGGCTTCGACCGGGTCGGTGACTTCGACTTCCTGCAACAGGCCGGCACATCGTATGGTTTTACCGTAGAAGCGGCGCAGACCGTTGAAATAGATGGCATCCGGGTCAGCAGCACCAAGGTGCGCAAGGCTCTGGCTGCGTCAGACTTTGCCCTGGCCGAGCGTATGCTCGGTCGTCCGTTCCAGATAGCCGGGCGGGTATTGCACGGCCAGAAGCTGGCGCGCCAGCTGGGTACGCCCACCGCCAACGTACAACTCAAGCGTCGTCGTGTACCGCTGAGCGGGGTCTATCTGGTCAGCACGGACATCGATGGCAAAACCTGGCCGGGGGTCGCCAACATCGGTGTGCGCCCGACGGTCACCGGTGATGGCAGTGCCCACCTTGAAGTGCATCTTCTGGATTTTGCCGGCGATCTTTATGACCGGCGTTTGACGGTGGCTTTCCACCACAAGCTGCGTGATGAGCAGCGTTTCGCCTCACTGGAGGCGCTCAAGACGGCGATCAATGCGGACGTCGCCGCCGCCCGTGCCCATTGGCATGGCTAACCGCTAAACAAGAGCCTGAAATGACTGACTATAAAGCCACGCTAAACCTTCCGGACACCGCCTTCCCTATGAAGGCCGGCCTGCCCCAGCGCGAGCCGCAAACTCTGCAGCGCTGGGACAGCATTGGCCTGTACCAGAAGCTGCGCGAGATTGGCAAGGATCGTCCCAAGTTCGTTCTGCACGACGGTCCTCCGTACGCCAACGGCAATATTCACATCGGTCATGCGGTCAACAAGATTCTCAAGGACATGATCCTGCGTTCCAAGACCCTGGCGGGCTTCGATGCCCCGTATGTGCCGGGCTGGGACTGCCATGGTCTGCCGATCGAGCACAAGGTCGAAGTGACCCACGGCAAGAACCTCTCCGCAGACCGTACGCGTGAGCTGTGCCGCGCCTATGCGTCCGAGCAGATCGAAGGCCAGAAGTCCGAATTCATCCGTCTAGGCGTGCTGGGCGACTGGAGCAATCCGTACCTGACCATGAACTTTGCCAACGAAGCCGGGGAAATCCGCGCGCTGGCCGAGATGGTCAAGGGCGGTTTCGTCTTCAAGGGCCTCAAGCCGGTCAACTGGTGTTTCGATTGCGGTTCGGCACTGGCTGAAGCCGAAGTCGAGTATCAGGACAAGAAGTCCTCGACCATCGACGTCGCGTTCCCGATCGCCGACGAAGCGAAACTGGCAGCCGCGTTCGGCGTGCCGTCGCTGGGCAAGCCTGCGTCCATCGTGATCTGGACCACCACACCGTGGACCATCCCCGCCAACCAGGCACTGAACGTCCACCCGGAATTCGAATACGCGCTGGTCGATGTCGGCGACAAGCTGCTGGTACTGGCCGCCGAACTGGTCGAAAGCTGTCTGGCCCGTTACAAGCTGGAAGGCACCGTCATCGCGACCATTACCGGTCAGGCGCTTGAGCTGATCAACTTCCGCCATCCGTTCTACGACCGCCTGTCGCCAGTCTATCTGGCTGACTACGTCGAACTGGGTGCGGGCACGGGGATCGTTCACTGCTCGCCTGCCTATGGCGTAGACGACTTCACTATCTGCAAACAGTATGGCCTGAGCAACGACGACATCATCAGCCCGGTGCAGAGCAACGGTGTGTATGTCGAGTCGCTGGAGTTCTTCGGTGGCCAATTCATCTTCAAGGCCAACCAGAACATCATCGACAAGCTGGTCGAAGTCGGCAGCCTGATGGACACCGAAACCATCAGCCACAGCTACATGCACTGCTGGCGCCACAAGTCGCCCTTGATCTATCGCGCCACGGCGCAGTGGTTCGTTGGCATGGACAAGCAGCCTGAAAGCGGCGAGACCCTGCGCAAGCGTGCGGTCAAGGCCATCGAAGACACTGAATTCGTTCCGGCATGGGGGCAGGCGCGCCTGCACTCGATGATCGCCAACCGTCCTGACTGGTGCATCTCGCGTCAGCGCAACTGGGGCGTGCCGATTCCGTTCTTCCTGCACAAGGAAAGCGGCGACCTGCACCCACGTACCGTCGAGCTGATGGAAGAAGTGGCGCAGCGTGTCGAGAAAGAAGGCATCGAGGCCTGGTTCAAGCTCGACGCCAGCGAGTTGCTCGGTGAAGAGGCCGGCAAGTACGACAAGATCTCCGACACCCTGGACGTCTGGTTCGACTCGGGCACCACGCACTGGCATGTGCTGCGCGGTTCGCACCCGATGGGCCACGAAAGCGGTCCGCGTGCCGACCTGTACCTGGAAGGCTCGGACCAGCATCGCGGCTGGTTCCACTCCTCACTGCTGACCGGCTGCATGCTGGACGATCACGCACCGTATCGCGAGCTGCTGACCCACGGGTTCGTGGTCGACGAGAACGGCCGCAAGATGTCCAAATCGCTGAACAACGTGGTAGCGCCACAGAAGGTCAACGATTCGCTGGGTGCCGACATCATGCGTCTGTGGGTATCGGCGACCGATTATTCCGGCGAGATGGCGGTTTCCGACCAGATCCTGCAGCGCAGCGCCGACGCCTATCGTCGTATCCGTAACACGGCGCGATTCCTGCTCTCCAACCTGACGGGCTTCAACCCGGCGACCGACATCCTGCCCGCCGAGGAAATGCTCGCGCTGGACCGTTGGGCCGTGGATCGCACGCTGCTGCTGCAACGCGAGCTGCAAGAGCATTACGGCGAATACCGCTTCTGGAACGTCTACTCGAAGATCCACAACTTCTGCGTGCAGGAGCTGGGTGGTTTCTACCTCGACATCATCAAGGATCGTCAGTACACCACGGCGGCCAACAGCACCGCGCGTCGTTCGTGCCAGACGGCACTGTTCCACATCTCCGAAGCGCTGGTGCGCTGGATCGCGCCGATCCTGGCGTTCACCGCCGACGAGCTGTGGCAGTTCCTGCCCGGCGAGCGCAACGAGTCGGTGATGCTCAACACCTGGTACGAAGGCCTGACTGAAATGCCGGCCGACTTCGACATGGACCGCGCCTACTGGGAGCGGATCATGGCGGTGAAGACCTCGGTCAACAAGGAAATGGAAAACCTGCGCGCTGCCAAGGCCATTGGCGGCAACCTGCAGGCTGAAGTGACCCTGTATGCCGAGGAGTCGCTGGTGGCTGACCTGTCGAAGCTGAGCAACGAGCTGCGCTTCGTGCTGATCACCTCGACAGCCAGTGCGGCGCCGCTCGCGTCCGCGCCAGCCGATGCCGTGGTCACCGAAGTCGCCGGTCTGAAGCTGAAAGTGCTCAAGTCCAGTCATGCCAAGTGCGCCCGTTGCTGGCATCACCGCGAGGATGTGGGGGTCAACCCCGAGCATCCGGAAATCTGCGGTCGTTGCGTAGACAACATCAGCGGTGCAGGCGAGGTCCGTCACTATGCCTAACGCCTCGTTTGGCCGTCTGGCCTGGCTGTGGTTGAGCGTGCTGGTTCTGGTCATTGACCAGGCCAGCAAGTATTACTTCGAGAACGCGTTGAGCCTGTATCAGCAGATCATCGTGATTCCCGACCTGTTCAGCTGGACCCTGGCCTACAACACCGGTGCCGCCTTCAGTTTTCTGGCCGACGGTGCCGGCTGGCAGCGCTGGCTGTTCGCCCTGATCGCGGTGGTGGTCAGCGCCGTGCTGGTCGTCTGGCTCAAACGCCTGGGTCGTGACGACACGTGGCTGGCCGTTGCACTGGCGCTGGTACTGGGCGGCGCACTGGGCAACCTCTACGACCGTATCGTGCTGGGCCACGTGATCGACTTCATCCTGGTTCACTGGCAGAACCGCTGGTACTTCCCTGCATTCAACGTCGCGGACAGTGCGATCAGCGTCGGCGCAGTCATGCTGGCGCTGGACATGTTCAAGAGCAAGAAAACCGGAGAGACCGTCAATGACTGAGCAATCTTCGACTCAAGGCTCGTCTGACGAGCTGCGCATCGGTCAGAACACGCAGGTCACTCTGCACTTCGCCCTGCGTCTGGAAAACGGCGATACCGTCGACAGCACCTTCGAAAAGGCCCCGGCCACGTTCAAGGTCGGTGACGGCAACCTGCTGCCCGGCTTCGAAATGGCGATTTTCGGTTTCAAGGCGGGCGATAAAAAGACCGTCGAGATTCTGCCGGAGAACGCCTTTGGTCAGCCCAACCCACAAAACGTGCAGATCATGCCACGCTCGCAGTTCGTGGGCATGGAACTGTCCGAAGGGTTGCTGGTGATCTTCAACGACGCCGCCAATACCGAGTTGCCCGGCGTGGTGAAAGCGTTCGATGACGAGCAGGTCACCATCGACTTCAATCACCCGCTGGCAGGCAAGACTCTGAGCTTTGAAGTGGAAATCTTCGAAGTGAAGGCGATTCTGGCTTCCTGACCTTCGCCGTCAAGCCCGGCTCAGGCCGGGCTACCCCGTACCAACCATGAGGCACCGCATGCAAATCAAACTCGCCAACCCCCGCGGCTTTTGTGCCGGAGTGGACCGCGCGATCGAAATCGTCAATCGCGCTCTGGAAGTGTTTGGTCCGCCGATTTATGTGCGCCATGAAGTCGTTCACAACAAATTTGTCGTCGAAGACTTGCGCTCTCGCGGTGCGATCTTCGTTGAAGAGCTGGATCAGGTGCCGGATGACGTCATCGTTATCTTCAGTGCCCACGGTGTCTCCCAGGCTGTGCGTACCGAGGCGGCAGGCCGTGGCTTGAAAGTCTTCGATGCTACCTGTCCGCTGGTGACCAAGGTGCATATCGAGGTCGCCCGTTACAGCCGTGACGGCCGCGAGTGCATCCTGATCGGCCACGCCGGTCACCCGGAAGTCGAAGGCACCATGGGCCAGTACGACGCCGCCAACGGCGGTGCGATCTATCTGGTCGAGGACGAAGAGGATGTTGCCAGCCTGCAAGTGCGCAACCCTGAAGCCCTGGCCTTCGTGACCCAGACCACCTTGTCCATGGATGACACCAGCCGGGTGATCGATGCCTTGCGCAAGCGTTTCCCGGCCATTGGCGGGCCGCGCAAGGACGACATCTGCTACGCCACGCAAAACCGTCAGGACGCAGTCAAGCAACTGGCCGATGAATGCGATGTGGTGTTGGTGGTGGGCAGTCCGAACAGCTCCAACTCCAATCGCCTGCGTGAGCTGGCCGAGCGCATGGCGACTCCGGCCTACCTCATCGACGGCGCCGAAGACATGCAACAAGGCTGGTTCGACGGGGTGGAGCGTATTGGTATCACTGCGGGCGCTTCGGCCCCCGAAGTGCTGGTGCGCGGCGTGATCCAGCAATTGCAGGCCTGGGGCGCGACCGGTGCGGATGAGCTTGCCGGCCGCGAGGAGAACATCACCTTCTCGATGCCCAAGGAATTGCGCGTCAAATCGCTGCTCTGAGGCTATTCAGCCACACAGCGCTGCATCGATTTTCGTGTCCTCGACCCTCACGCGCCCGGCCGGTGCGACTATCACCCGATAGTTGCTCACCGGCTGATCTGCGGCACATACGTGCAACGTCCTGGCGGTCCTGCGCCGCAACGTCCCCAGACCGTTGAAACTGATTTCCTCTACACGCTTGCGGTTATCGACCACTCGCGCTGTGCCACCATTGGCGCGTTCTATCAGCACCGGATCGTTTTCGTCGGGACCTTTGCCATCTGCGTCGAGTATGATCCGCCAGCCGTTGCTCCAGTCGTTCTCGATGGCATGAAGCGTAACGATCTGATTGCGTGTGATTGCGGTCGCTCTCGCCGAGCGAATGCCGCTGGCCAGCTCCCGGGCGGTTGCAAGCCCGCGGCTGGAATCGATGAGTTCCTTGAAAGACGGGGTTGCGACGTTGGCGAGGATGGCCACCAGTGCAACGACGATCAATAATTCGATCAGTGTGAATCCTGCATGCTTCATATGCCTTCCTCCCTGGAAACCGCCGTTTCAACGCACTGCGGGCGTTCGTCGTGGCAAAACAACCGTACGTCCCGCTATGGATTTTCCCGCGGCGTTGCTGCCTTATAGTCGTAACGTCTAGGAGACACCCAATGCGTCATATAGCCAAGGGATTCAGCCTCATCGAATTGTTAGTCACTGTGTCCCTGGTGGGCATCCTGGCGGCTATCGCTATCCCGAATTTCACCAGCTCCATCCAGAGCAACAAGGCCGATACCGAACTCAGCGATTTGCAGCGGGCGCTCAACTATGCGCGACTCGAGGCGATAAACAGGGGAGTGGCGGTGCGTATAGCGCCGACCAGCGGGACGGCGTGGACCAACGAATTGCAGGTGTATCTGGTTTCCGATACTCAGACGACGCCCACTGCGCTCCGGAAAGTAGCGGCCATGAGCAGCGGCGCCACGCTGGTGGCCGATAACAATGCCACGGCAATTGATTTCAACAACCTGGGCGCGCTCATTGCCCCGGCTGCGGCGGTGACCATGACCTACACCCGAGGCACCATTAGCAAAACCATAAAGGTCTGTCTGACCGGTCGGATCACCCTGGGTGGAGGCTGCTGATGGCCGGTGAAACCCGACATCGCCAGATCGGTATGACTTTGATCGAGGTGCTGGTCTCGGTATTGATTCTGGCCATCGGCCTGCTGGGCGCGGCGGCCATTCAGCTCAACGCGCTCAAGTACACCGACAGCGCGACCATGAGCAGTCAGGCCAGCTTCATTGCTTACGACATGATGGATCGTATCCGCGCCAATGTTGATGGTAATGCCAGTGCCAACGGGTCGACCAACGTGCTGGCGACTTATGCGTTGGCGAATCTGGATGCGGCGCCAGCGGCCAATCCGAACGATGCCAGAGCGCAGGATCTGTCTGATTTCAGAAGCAACATCATCAACTTTGCAGGCTCGAGCGGTACCGGCAGCATTGATATCACCGGGGCTCCGGAGGTGACCATTAACGTCGGCTGGAGCGACACAAGGGCTGCGGGATCGAGCAATCAGGCAACCGGAAACACGACCGGCAGCCCGACCAACCGGAATTTTACGCTGACCTCGCGGATCGGGGTCAACCCATGAGAAAGCTGTCCAGAGGCTTCGGCCTGGTCGAAATCATGGTGGCGCTGGTCCTGGGGCTGGTGGTCAGCCTGGGTATCGTGCAGATATTCACGGCTGCCAGAGGCACCTACCAGAGCCAGAATGCCGCAGCGCGGATGCAGGAGGATGCGCGTTTCCTGCTGAGCAAACTGATTCAGGAAATCAGGATGACCGGCATGTATGGCTGCCTGAGCTTCAAAAACTACACGCCTGTATCTCCTGCTATCCCGTGGCCGATCGCACTGGATACTCCAATTCTCTGGGATAATCCGAGCAGGACGCTGACGCTGGTGACTGCCGACGTAGGGACCACAGGCAGTACGCCCACCTGGACCATCGTTTCAGACTGTCAGTCCAAGACGCAGCTTTACGCCAGTACTCGTGCGCCGGCTACGGGGGAGACGGCCTTTCCGTTGCGGCAGTTGGTCTACACGCTCAGCGGAACAGACTTGACCATAAAATATGGCACGGACGGCACTCCGCAGCCGCTGTTGCAGAACGTCGCGGACTTCAGTGTTTCTTTCGGCATGACGGGTAACCCGATGTCCTATACCACGGCTGTTACCAAGGCCAACGCCGACGCTGTGCGCAGTGTGCGTATCAGCCTGACGCTGCAGGATGGGCAGAACGGCATCGTAAAGTCTCAAAAGTACAATGTTGTCGCTTACTTGCGTAATCGCTTTTGAACGGGCCGGGCATGAACAGGATCGTGCGATTCAAATCGATACAGGCTTTCCCTGCACGGCAGGGCGGTATGGTGTTGCTGGTCAGTCTGGTGTTTCTGCTGCTGCTCACTCTGCTGGGTATCTCTTCCATGCAGAACGCCACGCTGCAGGAAAAGATGGCGGGCAGCGTCACCCTGCGCAATCAATCCTTCCAGAAGGCCGAAGCGGCATTAAGGTTGGGAGAGTCTTCGATCAAGATGACGGGCTTTACCATGGCCAAGTGTACAACTGCATCTTGTGCACCGCCTGCGGAATCCACTTCTTTGACGACGGCTGGGGTAGGCGCATCCGGGGTTAATTGGATCGCTGCGGCAGGCGGTTTCTACGGTATACAGAATCTGGGGACCACTGCAACACCGGTGAATCGGCCACCGATCTGTACCGGAACAGTAACGCTCTATCGCGTGACATCAGTCGCTATTCAAGGCACGTCGCGCACGGTGCTGGAGAGTATTTATGCCAATTGCTGAGAAACTCCGTCGCAGCCTGAAGTATCTCGGCGGTGCGCTTTTGGCTTTTTATGCCCTTACGCCCGTGTATGCGTTTACGCCAGCACAAGTACCTTTGCTCAGTGCGTCGGCCGTGCCGCCTAACCTGATGCTGCTGGTGGATAACTCCGGGAGTATGTACAACATCATCTGGGCAGCCGGCTTTGATCCGACGGTGACCAATCGTCCGTCGATTATCTATGCGCAGCCAGGGTCATGCGGTTTTCTTAACTGCAGAGGCGTTTCCATTCAGGGCGACGATACGCTTTCGCTGGACTCTGCCGGGCCCTACACGTGCAGAAGCGATTACACCTACGTTGCGCGTGACAACGTGGGTTACTGCCTGAAGTTGCCCGATCCGGCCGGTAACGAGAGCACCACTCGCTACACTGCAGATTACCTTTCTTATCTGGTTGACTTGACGCGGGCCGCCAACACTACTACCAAAGACTTCACCGTCAACAACATCATTCCCAACGATTACCGTATCAACGTCGCGCGCAACGTTTCATTGAAGCTGGTTGAAAACAACAAATCCCTGAGAATCGGTCTGGCCGGGTTCAACCCGCCGACCAACGCTGACCCCGGGCGTGGAGGGAAGATTTCCAGACCTGTTGCAGACCTGTCCCCTGTTGCCAGTAACCCTTACAACAACGGCGGTGTCAGCCAGCGTGATGCAAACGACAATGTTACCGCCCTCAATACGGCCATCAATGCACTGCGAGGCGACTCCAATACGCCGTTGGCTGAAACGTACTATGAGATAACCCGCTACTTTCGGGGCATGACTCCGTTTTACGGCTATAACGGTGCACCGGAAACCTACACCAGCCCAATACAGTACCGCTGCCAGAAAAACTTTGGCGTGGTGATTACTGACGGCTTGCCGACGTACGATCGAACGTTCCCGAGCAACGATCCGGAGGATGTACTCAATACCTCCCGCTCGCTGCCCAATTGGGACTTGAATGCGGCCAATGACGGGGCCAATCTTAATGGTGATGGTGAGGGCGATACGCTTTATCTGGACGACCTCGCCAAGTTCGCCTATGACATCGACATGCGAAGAGCGAGCAGTACACCTGCCACTGACCTGACCAAGAAAAGTTGGGATACAGACGGCTTCTCTCAACAGAACATGACTACCTACACCATTGGTTTCACAGCCGCCAACCAGATGCTGATAGACGCTGCCGACAATAATCACGGGCACGGCAAGTATTTCCAGACCAATGACAGTGCCGGTTTGAACAACGCCTTGAACCTCGCATTGAGCGATATCTATGCCAAGGCCGGTTCGGGCGGCGGTGGCGTGGCAAACTCGTCCACCCTTCAGGCGGGCAGCCGCTTCTATCAGACGCTTTATGACCCGACGGACTGGCATGGCACGATCAAGGCTTACAATCTGGACGCTACGACAGGAGCGCTGAGCGCCCCTGTCTGGACCACTGATACCACGATCACCAGCAGCACCAAGGCGCCTGTTTTCGAGTCATGGAGCACAGCGGCGACACCGACGAAAATCACCCTGGATTTTCTGAATTTCACGCAGGCGCAACGCGATGCCTTTACCGCTACGCTGCCCACCGGAGTGACCGGCGCGGAGGTTATTGCCTGGGCCAAAGGCACGGCCAATGCCAAGCTTCGTACTCGTGCCACACTCTTGGGCGATATCGTCAATTCATCATTGGGGGCCGGGCTGCCGACAGAGAAGACGGCGTCTGATTTGCTCGGCGACACCACTTACACGACGTACCTTTCTGCCAAGTCCAGCAACATGAGTTCCAGTCTGCTGGCCAACGCCAACGATGGCTTCTTCAACGTGATCGACGCCAGCTCCGGTGCGCGTAAATACGCGTATATGCCGTCTACGTCTCTGAGTTCATTGGCGACCATTTCATCCTCTTCCTACGGTTCCGGCGTTCACCGTTTTACGGTGGATGGTCAGATTGCAGTCTTCGATACGCAGGCATCCGCAGGGAGTGTATGGCGCACGGTGGCGTATTCCGGGCTGGGCGCTGGCGGCAAGGCTTTTTTTGCGATCAAGCTTTTCGAAGGTTCGGCAGACAGCATCGGGGCATTGTGGGAGGTCAAGGCTCCCGACACTTCAGACACCAACAACAAGTTCAACAACCTTGGATACACCTACTCCAAGCCGGATGTAGCGCGTATGGCCGATGGCACCGGGATCGTTGTCGTTGGCAATGGTTATGGCAGTTTTACCGGGAGGGCGTCCCTGTATGTACTCAACGCCAACACCGGACAGTTCATTGCCGAAATTCCGACTCCGGTCATTGGCAGCGAAACGGATAACGGGTTGTCTTCGGTGAAACTTCGGGTCAATTCGCAGAATGTCGTTCAAGCAGCCTATGCGGGCGATCTCAAGGGCCGCCTATGGAAGTTCGACATGAGCGGGGCCGCAGCATCCAGCTGGAAAGTCGCTTTCAATGGCTCACCCCTGTTCACTGCACCTCAAGGGGCCAGTCAGTCGATTACCGTTCAGCCCTTGTTGCTGGACCATCCACTCAACGGCAAGATCGTGTATTTCGGCACCGGGAAATTCAGCGAAACCGCGGACAAGCAGACCAGCTCGTTGCAGGATTTCTATGCCATCTGGGATGGCGACAACGGTTCAGGCAACATCGTTGAGGCCAATCTGCAGCCTCAGGCCATTAACGGGACGGTAGTCGGAAGTGGCAATACGTATTACACCACGACTTCCAATGATGTGGATTGGGGCACCAAGAAAGGCTGGTACCTGCCGTTGGCAACCACGGCCCCTTATGTCGGCGAGCGGATTATCTATCCGGCACAAACCTCTCGCGGTCGTATCATCTTCACCACGGCAGCCGTCAACTCTACCGACCCCTGCGAAAGCACCGGGACCGGGCGCTTGTTCGAGCTGAACGCCGCGACTGGCAGCATGCTTAATTACCAGGTACTGGACACCAATAATGACGGCGATATCAACTCTTCGGATTTGATCATTGGCGGTCTCGGTATCGGTACTGGTATCCCGGTAGTGGCTTCTATCGTTGCCGGTACCAATGGGGCCAACGATAACAAGTACGTGATTGACTCCAGCGGCGGCACGCCCACCAAGATTAATGAGAAGGGCGGCAGTGCGAACGTCTTCCAACGCATCATGTGGCGACAAATCCAATAGGGAAACTAGACATGCGAGCGACATCCAGGGGCTTTACGTTGATCGAACTCATGATCGTCGTGGCGATTGTCGGTATTCTGGCGGCCATCGCGTACCCCAGTTACACCGAGTACGTGAAGCGCACCCAGCGGTCGGCGATTGCTAGCCTGCTGTCCGAGCAAACCCAGGCGCTGGAGCGGTTTTATTCGCAGAAGGGAAATTACTCGGATTACAAAGGCGTATCTGGTGGTAATACGTACTACAAGATAACGCCGACCCTAACTGCCACCGACTTCACCCTGACAGCTGACCCTATCGGAGGCACGCTGATGGCTGGCGACAAGTGCGGCAGTTTCGTGATCACTAGCACCGGGGCGCGTACCAACACGGGCGCAACCAGCGGTGTCACTGTCAAAGACTGCTGGGGCCGCTAAACCGTTTTTCTTGTCATGAGACCAAGATGTCCAAGCAAAAAATAGTCATTGTCGGCGGTGGCGTCATAGGTCTGTTGACCGCCTTCAATCTGGCGTCCGAGCAGGTCAGCGTGGTGCTGCTGGATCGTTTGGGCGTTGGCCAGGAATCCTCCTGGGCGGGCGGCGGGATTGTTTCGCCGCTTTACCCGTGGCGCTACAGCCCTGCGGTCACCGCGCTGGCGCATTGGTCGCAGGACTTCTACCCGCACCTCGCCGAGCGTTTGCTCGCACAGACCGGTATCGACCCCGAAGTGCACAAGACCGGCCTGTACTGGCTCGACCTCGATGACGAGCAGTCTGCGCTTGAATGGGCGGTCCGTGAAAAACGCTCGTTGAACCGCGTGGATATCTCGGCGGTGAATGATGCCGTGCCGGTGCTGGGTGAGGGCTATTCGCGGGCGATCTACATGGCCGATGTGGCCAACGTACGTAATCCCCGTCTGGTCAAATCGCTCAAGGCCGCCTTGCTGGCATTGCCCAATGTCGAGATTCGCGAGCAGTGTGAAGTCAGCGGCTTTACCCGTGAAGGCAGCAGGATTTCGGGTGTGCAGACACCAGCAGGGGATATCACCGGTGATCGGGTGATTCTGGCGGCGGGTGCGTGGAGCGGCGAGTTGCTCAAGACCCTGGGTCTGGAGCTGCCGGTCGAGCCGGTAAAAGGCCAGATGATTCTCTACAAGTGCGCATCGGACTTTCTGTCGAGCATGGTGCTGGCGAAAGGGCGCTACGCTATCCCGCGTCGTGACGGGCATATCCTGATCGGCAGTACTCTTGAGCACGAAGGTTTCGACAAAACCACCACGCAGGCCGCATTGGAAAGTTTGAAGGCGTCGGCCGTCGAATTGATTCCGCCATTGGCCCATGCCGAGCCGGTCGCCCAGTGGGCAGGCCTGCGCCCTGGCTCGCCTGAGGGCATCCCGTTCATCGGACCGCTGGACGGTTTTGACGGCCTGTGGCTCAACTGCGGGCATTACCGCAACGGCCTGGTGCTGGCTCCGGCGTCCTGCCAGTTGATCACTGACCTGCTGCTGGAGCGCGAGCCGATCATCGATCCGGCACCCTACGCGCCGACTGGTCGCCTCGCAGGCTAGTCATCCTGTCGGTCACGCGGAGCGTGGGGCGCGACGATGTTCTCGCGCGCACCTATCGTTCCGCACGCTCTAGTGGAATGCCTTTCGTGACGCTATGCGTCGCACGGTTTTTGCCGCGCAACGCATTCAATCCAGGCCCAGCTTCTTCAGGCGATAGCGCAGTGACCTGAACGACAAACTGAGCCTTTCTGCTGCAGCGGTGCGGTTCCAGCGGGTTTCTTCCAGTGCCTGCAGGATGAGCTGGCGTTCGATGCTTTCCAGGTAGTCTTCAAGGTTGTCGATGTCGGCCAGGCTCGGCCCGTCGCTCTCCTGAGGGCTGGCGGACTCTGTCAGGCGCAGGTCGCTGGCGTGGATTTCATCGTTCTCGCACAGCGTGTAGGCGCGCTCCAGCATGTTTTCCAGTTCGCGCACGTTACCGGGGAAGCGGTAGCTCTTCAGCGTTTCCAGCGCCTGCGCGTTCAGGCGCGCGACGGGTTGTGCGCCGTTCCCGGCAAGGCGCTTGAGCACGCTGGCTGCCAGTTGGTCGATATCCTCACGCCGCTCGCGCAACGGGGGCACGCGCACTTCGATCACGTTCAATCGGTAATACAGATCCTGCCGGAACCGACCCGCCGCGACCTCCGCATTCAGATTCTTATGGGTGGCGCACAGAATGCGCACGTCGACGATTTGCTCTTGCTGGCCGCCGACGCTGCGGATGGATTTTTCCTGAATGGCGCGCAGCAGTTTGACCTGCATGGCCAGCGGCAGGTCGGCGACCTCATCGAGAAACAGCGTCCCGGTATGCGCCGCCTGAAACAGACCTGGCTTGTCTTCGTGGGCGCCGCTGAAGCTGCCTTTGCGATGACCGAAGAATTCGCTTTCCATGAGTTCGGAAGGAATGGCGCCGCAGTTCACCGGTATGAAAGGTTTGTCGATGCGCGGACCCTGCTCGTGGATCAGCCTCGCTACAAGCTCCTTGCCGCTGCCCGACTCACCGCTGATGTAGATCGGCGCCTGGCTGCGGGCCAGCTTGCCGATCTGACTGCGCAAGGTACGCATTGCCAGCGAGTCGCCCAGCAGGCGGTTGTCGATGCTGCGCGTGGGTTGCGCGCCGGGCAGGCTCAGCGCGCTATTGACCAGCTCGCGCAACCTGCCCAGGTCGACCGGCTTGGTCACAAAGTCGAAAGCTCCGGCCTTCAGCGCGTGGATCGCGGTGTCCAGGTTGCCGTGGGCAGTGATCATCGCCACCGGCACGTGGGGGTAGCCGTGCTGTATGTGTTGCACCAGCTCAAGGCCATTGCCGTCCGGCAGACGCATGTCGGTCAGGCACATGTCGAACGGTTCGCGGGCCAGCCAGTCGTGGGCTTCGGCAACGTTACGCGCACTACGGGTGTCGAGTTTCATGCGTCCCAGCGTGATCTCCAGGAGTTCGCGAATATCCGGCTCATCATCGACTATCAGGATTTTTTGCCGTTGGCTCATGCTCAGCTCGTCTTGAACGGGTGGGCGAAGGTAATGCGCAGGCAACTGCCACCCGTGGGGCGGGGCGCGTATTCCAAATGCGCCTGATTGCTTTCACACAGTTCACGTGACAGATATAGACCAAGGCCGGTGCCTTTGCTTTCTGTGGTGAAAAACGGTTCGAACATTTTGCTCAGGTGTTGCTCGCTGACCCCCGGCCCGTCGTCCAGCACTTCCAGTGTGGGCAGGTCGCTCTTCTGGTCATTGTGTAGTTTCAGCCAGACCTGCGCTGACGGATGATTCTTGCCGCTGTAGCGCAGGCCGTTCTGCACCAGGTTGGTCATGATTTGCGTCAGTTGTCCGGAATCCATGCGGGTTGTCAGCGTGCCAGGGCTGATGTCGACATGAATCTTCTGATTGGGCGCAGCGGAACTGCGAAATTCAGCGACAAAGTGTTCCAGCCAGGTTTTCAGATCGAGCAGTTCGGGTTGCGCTTCGCGTCTGCGTGACAACTGCAGGACATTTTCGATGACCCTATCAATGCGTCCCGACTGCTCATGAATGATCTGCCCCAAGCGTCGATCCGCTGCACTGAGCTCTTCCGATTCATTAAGCAACTGCGCCGCATGACTGACGGCGCCCAGCGGGTTGCGTATCTCATGGGCAATCCCGGCGGTCAGGCGCCCCAGCGCGGCAAGCTTGAGCTGCTGCGCCTGATGGGCGATCTGCGACAGGTCTTCGAGAAAAACCAGCGTCTGACGCTGATCGCCACGGTTGAGTGTGGCAAAGCTCGGTTGCAGCACCAGCCCGACGGGGGCGGTGGTGATGCTGCGCGGCACCATGATCGGGTTGACGAGCCACTGGCGCAGGCGTTCGACCAGTTGTGGCGAGCAGGTGTCGATGATCTGGCCGACCAGTTGTTCCTGGCCCAGCAGGTTCAAGGCCCCCTGATTGGCCAGCAGCACCTGATGGTTGGCATCCAGCACCAGAATGCCGGTACGCATGCGTTGCAGGATCAGCGCGTTGAGTGCTTCAAGGCTGTCGACATCCGCCGCGCGCTGTTCGGCCAGCACCTCGCTGACCTGCATGCGCGCTGTCAGTGCCTGCACCAGCAGGGCGGCGGCGAAGCACAAGGCGCCCAGCGAGCCAGCCTGCACGTAGTCGTTGGAAACCGAGGGTGTGCCGAAGCTGATGTAGAACGTCAGGTAGATGATGCCGATGGCCGAAACCGCAGCGATCAACAAGCCGATACGGCCGCGCAGCAACACGTTGCTGATCGCCACCGAGGCAATCAACAGGTTGCCGATACCGCTGGAAGGCCCGCCGGCTGCGTAGAACAGTGCGGAGAGCATGATCGCGTCGGTCATCGCCAGGCCGAAAAACTGTGCCTGACGGCTGGGGCGTTCCAGCAGCACGACGACCAGAATGTTGAACACCAGATACAACCAGCAGCCCGAGCGGAACAGGTTCGGGTTGGCCAGTTGCAGCAGCTCGGTTTCCAGGCTGCTGGAAATCAACAGAACCAGTACAACGCCGATGGTCAGTCGGTAGAGGTGGTACAGCCGTAGAATCCGCTGTGCCTGCGGGCTGACAAGGGACGGTGAGTCAGCGGTCACGTGCCGCGGGGCCTTGCAGTCGGTGTGCTTCGCTGCAATACCATTGCTGTGCCTGGCTCAGCGCACGATCCTGCGGCAGATGAACGCCACACTGTGCGCATCGCACCATGGGGGTAGACGCCAGTTCAGGCGGCTCGGCGCGGGGTTTCGGCTTGGGGGGATTGATCAGACGCTTGACGAACCAGACCACCGCCGCGATCAACGCGACCCACATAAGTAAGCGAATCATGACTACCAGCTTAGTGATTGACGATGGCGCAGTGTAGCCAAGCCGCGAGCGGGCGCACAGTGGCAAAATTAATGCACAAAAAAAGAGGCCCGAAGGCCTCTTTTTTTCATGCGCTCAGGATCAGTCGAACAGACCCAGGGTCATGTAGCTGAACCACGAACGGCTCTTGGTGCCTTTCGCTTCGGCGTCTTTTTCCGCCTGTTCGTCCAGCTCTGCCTGATTCTCCGGCAGCAGCTCTTTCGGAATGGAGTCCTTGGCGTCCTGGTACTGCTTCTTCATGTCCTGATCGGCACGGGTCTGGCCCGGTGGCAGCGGTGCGCTACCGTCGATCAGGCCAAGGGTCGCTTTCGACAGCCATGAGCGGTTATCGGCCTCGGCTTCACGCGGGGTGAATTTGCCGTCAGCCAGTTGCGGGTGGTTCGGGTAGTTGGTCTTCAGCACTTCCAGGCTGGTGGCAGCCAGGTCGTCAAGGTGCAGACGCTGATAAGACTCGACCATCACTGCCAGACCGTCGCCGACCGAAGGCGTCTCCTGGAAGTTTTCCACTACATAACGGCCGCGGTTGGCGGCGGCGACGTAGGCCTGACGGGTCAGGTAGTAGTCGGCTACGTGGATTTCGTAGGACGCCAGCAGGTTGCGCAGGTAAATCATGCGCTGCTTGGCGTCAGGCGCATAGCGACTGTTCGGAAAGCGGCTGGTCAGCTGGGCGAACTCGTTGAACGAGTCGCGGGCAGCTCCCGGGTCACGTTTGGTCTGGTCCAGCGGCAGGAAGCGCGCCAGAAGGCCCACGTCCTGGTCGAAGGAGGTCAGGCCCTTCATGTAATACGCGTAGTCGACGTTCGGGTGCTGCGGATGCAGGCGGATGAAACGCTCGGCAGCGGATTTGGCTGCTTCGGGTTCACCGTTTTTGTAGTTCGAGTAGATCAACTCGAGCTGGGCCTGATCGGCGTAGCGACCGAACGGATAGCGAGATTCCAGCGCCTTGAGCTTCTCAGTGGCACTGTTATAGCTGTTATTTCCCAGGTCGGCCTGCGCCTGCTGGTACAGCTCGACTTCGCTGAGGTTTTCGTCGATGACTTCCTTCGACGAACAGGCCGCAGTCAATGCGAGGATGGCGATCAGCAGCAGGTGTTTCACTTGCATGGCGGCTTGCGTCCCTATAACGGCCTGCTGTCTTGGGCGGGGCCGTCCTGTTATGATGAGCGCCCCGCGATACCGGCGGGACAAAAGACGCCGTATTTAACCACAAGCGCGCTGCCGAAACCAAAGGCTAGCCGCCACCTAGTCTGGTCATGTCCGAAAATATAGAACTTCGCGCAGAGGTACCGTCCGAATTGGGCGGTCAACGCCTCGATCAAGTCGCCGCACAATTATTCGCTGAGCACTCGCGCTCGCGCCTTTCCGCCTGGATCAAGGACGGCCGCCTGACTGTGGACGGAGGCGTTCTGCGCCCTCGCGACATCGTGCACGGTGGCGCTGTTCTCGAGCTGATTGCCGAGCAGGAGGCCCAGGGTGAATGGGTTGCTCAGGACATCGAGCTCGACATCATATATGAAGACGACCAGATCCTCGTCATCAACAAGCCTGCCGGGCTGGTGGTGCATCCGGCTGCCGGTCATGCCGATGGCACGCTGCTCAACGCCCTGCTGCACCATGTGCCGGACATCATCAATGTTCCGCGTGCGGGCATCGTGCATCGTCTGGACAAGGACACCACCGGTCTGATGGTGGTCGCCAAGACCATTCAGGCACAGACCCAACTGGTTACTCAGTTGCAGAGTCGCAGTGTCAGCCGCATCTACGAGTGCATCGTGATCGGCGTGGTGACCGCAGGCGGCAAGATCGACGCACCGATCGGCCGTCACGGCCAGCAGCGTCAGCGCATGGCGGTGATGGAAGGCGGCAAGCAGGCGGTCAGTCATTACCGCGTGCTGGAGCGCTTCCGTTCGCACACCCATGTACGGGTCAAGCTGGAAACCGGGCGCACCCACCAGATTCGCGTACACATGGCGCACATCAACTACCCGTTGGTCGGCGACCCGGCCTATGGCGGTCGTTTCCGTATCCCGCCAGCGGCCAGCCTGACCATGGTCGATTCGCTCAAGACCTTCCCGCGGCAGGCGTTGCATGCCCGCTTCCTGGAGCTGGATCATCCGACCACCGGTAAGCGCATGAGCTGGGAATCGCCATTGCCGGACGATTTCGTCTGGTTGCTGTCCTTGCTCAAGCAGGACCGCGAGGCGTTCATCGGGTGAATGACTGGCTGATACCTGACTGGCCTGCGCCAGCACAGATCAAGTCCTGCGTTACCACTCGCTCGGGTGGGGTCAGCCTGGCCCCATTCGACAGCTTCAATCTGGGCGATCACGTCGATGACAGCCCGCAGGCCGTGGCGAGCAATCGCCAGCGCCTGAGCTCCAGCCTCAAGGCTCAGCCCGTCTGGTTGAAGCAGGTGCACGGCATAGACGTCGTATCTGCCGATCCATCCCGCGTCGTCGAGGCCGATGCCAGCTGGACGAGCACGCCTGGCGTGGCCTGCACCATAATGACCGCCGATTGCCTGCCCGCGTTGTTCTGTCGTCGTGATGGCACACGTGTGGCTGCCGCGCATGCCGGCTGGCGTGGACTGGCGGCCGGGGTGCTGGAAGCGACGGCCGACAGCCTGCAGAGTGCTGCCGAAGACATCATGGTCTGGTTGGGGCCGGCCATCGGCCAGCCTTCGTTCGAAGTCGGCCCCGAAGTGCGCGAGGCCTTTACCGCCAGCCACCCGCAGGCAGCCGCTGCGTTTGTCGCCAGTTCGAATCCTGATCGTTTCATGGCCGACATCTACGCGCTCGCCCGGTTACGACTGGCAGCCCAAGGTATCTCTGCCGTGTACGGCGGCGGGCTGGACACCTTCACCGACCCGCGCTTCTTTTCCTACCGCCGCGCCGCGCGCACTGGTCGTTTCGCCTCGCTGATCTGGATCGAACACGCCTGATTGCCGGGCTGTTTTGCACATTCCAGCTAGGCTTGCCTGAACACTCGTCTGATCTGTATCAACCCCGGCCCGCTTGAAACGCGCAGAATCGTCCGCATCTAACTGGCTATTCAGCAGGTTTTCTTTATAGGTGTGTTCATTGCTCCGGCCTGCATTAAAGGAAGGTGACAAATGCGTATCGACAGATTGACCAGTAAATTACAGTTAGCGTTATCCGATTCACAGTCGCTGGCCGTTGGCCTCGACCATCCCGCCATCGAACCTGCGCACTTGATGCAGGCGCTGCTTGAGCAGCAGGGCGGTTCCATCAAGCCTCTGCTGTTGCAGGTAGGCTTCGACATCAACAGCCTGCGCAAGGAACTGAGTGCAGAGCTGGACCGCCTGCCAAAAATCCAGAACCCGACCGGCGACGTCAACATGTCGCAGGATCTGGCGCGCCTGCTCAATCAGGCTGACCGTCTGGCGCAGCAGAAAGGCGACCAGTTCATTTCCAGCGAGCTGGTGCTGCTCGCGGCAATGGACGAGAGCAGCAAGCTCGGCAAATTGTTGCTGGGGCAGGGCGTCAGCAAGAAGGCCCTGGAAAATGCCATTAACAACCTGCGCGGCGAAGGTGCCGTGAATGACCCGAACGTCGAAGAGTCGCGTCAGGCGCTGGACAAGTACACCGTCGACCTGACCAAGCGTGCCGAAGAGGGCAAGCTCGACCCGGTGATCGGTCGTGATGACGAGATTCGTCGCACCATTCAGGTCCTGCAGCGGCGCACCAAGAACAACCCGGTGCTGATCGGCGAACCTGGCGTGGGCAAGACCGCCATTGCCGAGGGCCTGGCGCAGCGCATCATCAATGGCGAAGTACCCGATGGCCTGCGCGGCAAGCGCTTGCTGTCGCTGGACATGGGCGCGTTGATTGCCGGTGCCAAGTACCGGGGTGAGTTCGAAGAGCGCCTCAAATCGCTGCTCAACGAACTGTCCAAGCAGGAAGGCCAGATCATCCTGTTCATCGACGAGTTGCACACCATGGTCGGCGCCGGCAAGGGCGAAGGCTCGATGGACGCTGGCAACATGCTCAAACCTGCGCTGGCGCGCGGCGAGCTGCATTGTGTGGGGGCTACCACGCTCAACGAGTACCGCCAATATATAGAGAAGGATGCGGCGCTTGAGCGTCGATTCCAGAAAGTCCTGGTCGACGAGCCAAGTGAAGAAGACACCATCGCGATCCTGCGTGGCCTTAAAGAGCGCTACGAAGTGCACCACAAGGTCGCCATCACTGACGGCGCGATCATCGCGGCGGCCAAGCTGAGCCATCGCTATATCACCGATCGCCAGTTGCCGGACAAGGCCATCGACCTGATCGACGAAGCGGCCAGCCGTATTCGCATGGAGATCGACTCCAAGCCTGAAGTGCTCGACCGCCTTGAACGTCGCCTGATCCAGCTGAAAGTAGAAGCTCAGGCCCTCAAGAAGGAAAAGGACGAGGCAGCGATCAAGCGCCTGGAAAAACTTCAGGGCGAAATCGAGCGTCTTGAGCTTGAGTACGCGGATCTTGAAGAAATCTGGACCTCGGAAAAAGCCGAGGTCACCGGCTCGGCACAGATCCAGCAGAAAATCGAACAGTCTCGCCAGGAACTGGAGGCCGCGCGCCGCCGGGGCGATCTGAACCGCATGGCCGAGTTGCAGTACGGGATCATTCCCGACCTGGAGCGCAGCCTGCAAATGGTCGACCAGCACGGCAAGCCGGAAAACCAGTTGCTGCGCAGCAAGGTAACCGAGGAAGAAATTGCCGAGGTCGTGTCGAAGTGGACCGGTATCCCGGTGTCGAAGATGCTCGAAGGCGAGCGCGACAAGCTGTTGCGCATGGAAACCCTGCTGCACAACCGGGTGATCGGCCAGGAAGAAGCGGTGGTCGCGGTCTCCAATGCCGTGCGTCGTTCGCGTGCCGGGCTTTCCGACCCTAACCGCCCGAGCGGCTCGTTCATGTTCCTCGGCCCGACCGGCGTGGGCAAGACCGAGCTGTGCAAGGCGCTGGCCGAGTTCCTGTTCGACACCGAAGAGGCAATGGTGCGTATCGACATGTCCGAGTTCATGGAGAAACATTCCGTGGCTCGCCTGATCGGTGCGCCGCCAGGCTACGTCGGTTACGAAGAGGGCGGCTACCTGACCGAAGCCGTGCGTCGCAAACCGTATTCGCTGATTCTGCTCGACGAAGTCGAGAAGGCGCATTCCGACGTGTTCAACATCCTCTTGCAGGTGCTTGAAGACGGACGCCTGACTGACAGCCACGGGCGTACGGTGGACTTCCGCAATACCGTGATCGTCATGACCTCCAACCTCGGCTCGGCGCAGATCCAGGAACTGGTCGGTGATCGTGAGGCGCAGCGTGCTGCGGTAATGGACGCGGTCGGTACGCACTTCCGTCCGGAGTTCGTTAACCGGATCGACGAAGTGGTGATCTTCGAACCGCTGGCGCGTGACCAGATTGCCGGTATCACCGACATCCAGCTGGGCCGCCTGCGCAAGCGTCTGGCCGAGCGCGAGCTGTCGATGACCCTGACCCCAGAGGCGCTGGACAAGCTGATCGCCGTTGGTTACGACCCGGTCTATGGCGCACGCCCGCTGAAGCGGGCGATCCAGCGCTGGATCGAGAACCCGCTGGCGCAGATGATCCTCTCGGGCAGCTTCATGCCCGGCACGACCATCACCGGCAAGGTGGTCGACGACGAGATCACGTTTGTCTGACAGCGCTCGTCAACGCTCTATAGAAGGGCCCTCGAACCGAGGGCCTTTTTTTGAGGCGTGGTCAGCAGTAGAATCAGGCCCGAGAGGCGATCTGAAAAAAAATCGCAAATCATTGTCTTAAAAAGCAATTTATAGGGTTGACAGGTGTTTTTAAAATTGTAGAATAGCGCGCCTCAGAGACGTGAACGCAACGATACAAACGAAGCGCAAAGGTCGATGAGATTGAAATCAACGAGTTAACAGCAAGCTGGTTTCAAGGCAACAGGTTGTAAAGTTGAATCTGAAATCGATAGTTCCGCGATAGCTCAGTTGGTAGAGCAAGTGACTGTTAATCACTGGGTCCCTGGTTCGAGTCCAGGTCGTGGAGCCAGATTTCGCAAGGTTCAATGCAGTTTAAGTCGGGGTATAGCGCAGTCCGGTAGCGCGCCTGCTTTGGGAGCAGGATGTCAGGAGTTCGAATCCCCTTACCCCGACCATATTTGGGTCGTTAGCTCAGTTGGTAGAGCAGTTGGCTTTTAACCAATTGGTCGTAGGTTCGAATCCCACACGACCCACCATTTTTGGTCAGTTTGTATCTGGCTGGATCTTAGGGAGTGACGCCACAAGCGTCACCCAAATAGAAAACGCCTCCTCGGAGGTGTTTTTTAGCATCATCGGGGTATAGCGCAGTCCGGTAGCGCGCCTGCTTTGGGAGCAGGATGTCAGGAGTTCGAATCCCCTTACCCCGACCATTTTCGCCCAGCTGTATCAGGGTTGAAGATCAGGACTCAAGAACAGTGGTTTTGAGTCCAACAGAAAAGGCGTCCTTCGGGACGCCTTTTTTGTTGCGTGCATTTTCAGGTGAGACCACGCTCAGCCGCCGCCTGATGCGAAATATGGGTAAGCGCTCCATAAACCCCATCTTTAGCCAAGTGGGGTCTATGGAGCGCTTACGATTGATTCAGGTTATTCGCTGAGGCATTGGGAAGCAGGGAGTGGGAGGAGTGCCGTCGCGACAACCCTCCTGATCAAGGCTCCACGCCGGCTAATAGGTGATCGCTAAACCGGATGACGATGAAGGCTGGCAAAGTCAGCCTCCTTGGTTGTTATAAAGAACGACAGTCTTTTTTTGAGGTTCCGCGGCCAGGCACCTATTTTTGTCGCTTTGTTCAATTTTGTTAACACGTAGATAGTTTCGGCAAGAGCCTTTTTGCTCGACGCCTCCGCCTCTGGATCAATGGGATCGCTGGCCAAAGCGCGATTGTCCATGAGCATCTGCCACAGCTGCTGGTCGACGGTGTCTTCAGCCAAGGGTTGACGCCGTGCGCCCGGTCTTGCGAATCGGTGCTGGTCGCTGCGCGTGATTTGATTGCTCTCCTCTTGTTCTGCCTGGCTGAATATCACCGGCACAGTCTGCCGCTGTTTACCCTTCAGGTTACCCCGACCATTTTCGCCCAGCTGTATCAGGGTTGAAGATCAGGACTCAAGAGCAGTCGCTTTGAGTCCAATAGAAAAGGTGTCCTTCGGCAGCGCTATGCATCGGCCGATAATGGCAGATTGAGTATGTCTACAAAGCTCTAACGCAGTTGATTAGCCTCACCTGCCGACCCATCCGGCCAGTTCCAGCATTTCGGGGCGTATATGTCGCATACATTCGTTGTCAGCGAAGTGAGCAATGAGGATAGGTGGGCTTTATGATGTATTGCAATTGTCATATTAAAGCGCAGCTCTGTGGTAGCTCTGATGGACCACGCGGTTTCCTGATGCTACGCGATGGGCAATTGGCAGCCGCAGGCTGACTAGTTCATAAATGGTATGCAGTACATACCCGAAAATTGTAACATTGCCAACGTAGGTAACAGTCTCAGTACGTTGACGCAACGTCATCCATAGAACCAGACGAGGAAAAGTGAAGTGAAATTAATCACAACGGTAACCACAAGTCTGCTAATGCTCATGAACGGTGCTCACGCCGAGGGACTGACCACCTCGGTGGATGGTAAAGAACTGACGGTTAGCTTCGGTCAGCCCACCATTAAGCAAGTGCTGCATTACCGTAAAATGTACGACAAAAAACCGTTCCCCGATGCCGAAATTTATTATTACGATAACGGCACCTACAAACTGATTTCGCAGGGTGAAAACCACTATGGCGTTTACTCCATAGAGGGCAATGTAGATGAGGAAACGTTCACTGTGCGTTTCATTTCTCTGCCTTCTGGCGACTGGGGGAATAAAACGGCTTTTCATCAGTTAACGTTCGTTCGTGGAGACAAGCAAAACATATTCATCCAGAACGCTATTGTTGATACCGGCGAGGCCCTTGCTCAGCAGAACGGCACTTATACCCAGGAAAAAAATACCGTCACGAATCCGGTGTCTACCACGTGGAAAAATAAATAATCTTCATGGAGCGTCTGGTCGTGGAGCTACGTCTATATCCAGCCGCCCGGAAAATTCACCATGACATCCGTTGCGCATCCCTCAGAAACGGAAACTTTAGCATGATTTCAACGAACGCTTGAGCCAATATTGCCTGTATTGAGCGGGCGAAATCCATTTTAAAAAAGCCCGCTTATTACAAGGGCTTCCCCATTGCGCAGAAGCCCAACAAAAAAATTAGACGTCGGCCCAGCGACGCTTCAGGTAATCAACCACCTGCTGTGTCTGCGAAGCCCGCAGAAACATATGTCGAAAAAACATACACCCGGACACTTCAGCCAGAGAATCATTCAGGTCAAGCTGACGAGTCATTTCAGGCACGCCCCCCTCAACAGTCCAGTCGGGCTCGGCTGCTGATGCCGTTCCCACTTTATACAGAGCCATACCAATATATAACGCTGTGCCGGTACCCCTGACGGTATCCGCCCACCACTGGGTGATGACGTCATAGCGGGCAACCTCCCGGGCAAACGGCCAGTAGACCTGCGGGGCGATATAATCAATGATGCCGTCAATGACCCATTTCCGCGTGTCTGCATACGCGAAGTCGTAATTAGGTGCACCGGCCTGCGTATCAGACCCCAGCGGGTCGTCAGATTTATTCCACCAGACGCCTGCCGGGCTGATACCAAACAAGACACCCGTGTTAACGGCGGCTATTTTTTTATGGCATGCATCAACCAGCGAATACGTGTTATTCCGTCGCCAGTCGGCCTTTGTGGTAAAGGTCGTATTGTAGGTCTGGTAGGTCGCATCATCATTGAGCAGGGAATCGGCGGATTCATAATAAAAATAATCGTCGAACTGAATCGCATCCACATCGTATTGAGTGACAATCTCTTCAACGATACTACTCACCCACGCCTGAACTTCAGGTATGCCGGGATCGAGAACAAAGCGTTTCGCTGAAGTGCCTGTCCATTCAGGATGCAGTTTAAACACACTGGCCGGCGAGTCAGAGGATGAGTTATTCAGCTCTTCTATTGTGGCATCACTGATGTTCATTGATACGCGGTACGGGTTTACCCATGCGTGCAGCTCGATATGACGAGCGTGCGCCTGCTCAACAGCATAAGCCAGTGGGTCGAAGCCGGGATTTTTTCCGAGCGTCCCCGTCAGGTATTTCGACCATGGAAGCAGGTCTGATGCATAGAATGCATCTGCGCAGGGAACAACCTGGAATATAACCGCATTCATTTTCATTGCCACAAGTTCATCAAGAATGCTGGTCAACTCTTCTTTCTGTGTTCTGACACGTGCAGCCTCATCAGTGATGGCCAGAGATGAGACTGACGGCCAGTCAAGATTCGTAACGGTTGCGACCCAGGTCGCCTTGAGATTTTTGTTCGCGGTCGCCATTGCGGTTTCTCCTGTGTGCAGGGTTCTGAGGAAACGAAATACGCTGTCCATGCATGGGCATTTTGAAATGCCTGTTCATTAACGAGTACGACACCTTCCAGGACGCTGGTAGGTAACCATGGCCGAGCAGATCATCGCGATGAGCGAGTTGCCGGGCTGAACGCCTGAAGAACGCCTGCTTGCACAGGCGTTCCTCAGGCATCGTACGTGGACGGCGTGTCAGCTCAGTTGCACGTCTTTCATCGCAGGAATGTAACCGTAGTCATATTCTTCCTGCACGAACGAGCGATCCCCCTTCAACAGGATTCTCACCGTCGGCGCCTCGGTGCCGCCGATACGATAATCCTCACCTTCGGTGGGCACGCTGTCGATGAATGAAGTCACCAGGCCGTTCGGCATGACGCAGTGGGAATACGTCTGGAAAGGCTGCTCGGGCGGATTGCCGAGCACCAGGCCGGAAGCGTTCATTGGCCGGTACGGGCCGAACAAATGTTCGCCGACAAAACCGTAGACACCGTCTGGTCCTGTAATACCATCGGCATACGTAAACTTGTGACTGATGGTGAACAAGTAATACTTGCCGTCCTGAAAGACATAGTGCGGACGCTCGGTCTGATCGTTCACGCCGACGGCTGTCACCAAGGGCGGAAGTATTTCCCACTCTTCACCAGTGAGATCTTTTGCGACCGCCAGGCCGATACAACCTACCTGGAATCTGGCCCCGCCCACGTCTTCATGACCTGGTGGCACAGGACCCAGCTCGACACTCCCTACTGTGTGCGAGCCGCGTTCACCGGCGACGTTGCCTTCAAACACCATGTACAACTTGCCGTCACGGGGGTCAATGAACGGGCTGGGGTCGCGAAAGTTCCAGCTCGAGTTCTGCGCTTCTGTTTGATAATAGGTGCCGTCGGCCTCGAACAGCTTTTTGACCTGGGTAAAGTCTTTCAACTCCACGCCCTGATCGGACGTCACAATACGACCACGTACTTTGGCGATCGCTGCGCCGGGCGTGACGCAGGTGTAATAAAGATCGATATCGCCTTTGTCATTCAACAGTATGGGTGTGCCCGCCCACTCTCGTGTGGTGGGCGATACCCCCTCGGCCATTACGCGACCACCAAAGATCCAGTCCTTGCCGGTACGCGAGTACCAGTAGCACATGCGTGCGCGGCCATGACGATCTTCCCAGTCACGCTTGATGTCATAACGGCCATTGGCGTCGAGGTATTGCGGATCATTGGGGTGGCGGTCAGCCGTCAGGGTCAGGATGACCGACCAGCCGTTGACCGAAACCACCGTGCCATCCAGCTCGCGCAGCGGCATGGTGTCCCAGATGAATACCGTATCACTCATGACCGGGAAGTCCGCACTGACCAGTGGCTGCGTGGTGGTCGGGTCATTTTCATTGACCTTCAGCGCATCGGCGCGGGACCAGACAGTGGGTGCGTAGTTGATGTGACCTGCTAGAGGACTATTTTTGAGCTGGCTTACAGCAGAGCTGCTAGTGGACATAATTGATACCTTTAAATAGCTTTGGGAGGCAGCAGCGACGCTGCTGTACCTCTTTCGCTCAAAGGCGATAACTCAAGGCTCGCGGCCTTCACATGATTCAGCGTCCCGCAGCGGGAGCACTTGATTTGGAGTTCGGTGTAGTCACCCATGCGAGCCAGTAGCTTCTTGCACTGTCCGCATCGGTAGTCTTTCAACATTTGCACGGGTCTCCTTGTAGTTCGCCCAATGAAAAACCCCGCCGAGGCGGGGTTTGGGGTGGATCGCTATGTATCGGTTGGCGCTGTTAAAAAGCCCGTATCCGATGGCTGCCCTGAGGCGCAAATCGCATATCGTGGTGTCTTTTTACCCGCATCCGGAAAGTCTGGAAAGAAGCACTTTCGGGGAAGGTCGAGTCTGGCCGGAGTTCAACAAGAGTTCGACCACAGCTGCGCAATCGACCCGGATAAACGGTGCGAGACAGCGCTTTGATTGGAGGCGCGGTGCTTGAGGCGTGTACAAAGTCAGTTGATTCCAGAGCACGGGCGCAGCCAGCAATGAAACGACCAGCTTGAGGTTATTGGACGTTTGACGAGGGTATAAATCTGCACTGGAAAGCGGGACTTCTGCGTCATCGAATCCGCAGGATGGAGCGTAGGGCGATGCTTCTGGACAAGGTGGTTGGTCAGGTTGTCTGCTCGAGCAGGAGCAGACAACCATTCCGGAAAACCTTAATCCACAACGCCGATACGCTGTTCATCCGGCCAGAATAACGCGGCTTGCCCGCACGCCTGGCCCTGCGAATTCAATAAGGTCCACACCACACCTGCGTAGATCATGAACGGTTGATCATTCGCATCCACTCGCCAGCCGCTGTAGCCCTCGGCGATGCCATTGGCGGTGACTTGCTCCAGCAATACCTGACGCTGAGCACGATCGAGCTCCGAGGCGCTGAAACGTGAGGGCATGCCGATGAAACTGTCGTGCGGGTACTTGAAGCATTGCAGCGCGCATTCGTTCACGTAGGTAAAGCGCGGATCCGCGGCGCCATCGTGGGCCAACAGGCTATAGGGAGCTTGTGTATGCAGCCAGGTGAGGCGTTGTTGCGAGTCCAGTTGCCGAGGGGACGGCAGTCCGTGACCGGTCCAATGTCGGTAGCTTTCATCGAGCATTTGTATGAACTGTTCTTGAGACACCTGTCACCTCGCAACGAGCACGCAAAGATGCTTTTATCAGAGACTTTATTTCTGAAATAGCACGCTATATCCAGGCGGCAATGGCAAGTTGATGCTGTTTTGCCATCTTGGTCGCCTTGCTTACATAAAAGGGTGCGTTACCGAAGAGCATATGCTCTGGGTTTACATCATAAGCTATTATGATATATTTAACGCGCATGATATTTAAAGATTGATAAATTAAATTTAATTATTATTTGTCGGTCAGTGAAGGTAGTCTGGTTTGACTTTTGCTAGAGGGCAAGAATCAGCGTTCTTGCGTCAAGCACACAGGAATTAATGTAATAAACTGCCCGCTAATATGAGTGACTGTCATGAGTGATATTCTAAACAAAATAAAACATTACAAACTTCAGGAAATAGAGGCGGCGAAAGCTGACTTGCCATTCAGCCGCCTCGAACAGCGTGCCCTCGAACAGTCCAGCCCACGCGGTTTTTATAAAGCACTGAAAGCAAAAGAGCAGCAGGGTCTGATAGGCTTGATTGCAGAAATAAAAAAAGCCAGTCCATCAAAAGGTCTGATTCGCGAAGACTTCAACCCGCCAGAGCTGGCGAAGGCTTATGAAACCGGTGGCGCTGCCTGTTTATCCGTTCTGACCGACACGCCAAGCTTCCAGGGCTCGCCGCAGTTTCTTATCGATGCGCGAAACGCTTGCGCCCTTCCTGTGTTACGAAAAGACTTCATGTTTGATACGTATCAGGTGTATGAGGCACGTGCCTGGGGCGCGGACTGCATATTGCTGATCATGGCCTCATTGAGTGATGACCTGGCTGCCGAACTTGAAAGTGCCGCCATGACGCTGGGGATGGACGTCCTTGTGGAAGTGCATGACGAACATGAAATGGAGCGTGCGCTTAAACTGTCTTCCCCGCTGCTTGGCGTCAATAATCGCAACCTGCATACCTTCGAAGTAGACCTCGGCACAAGCGAGCGACTGGCATCCATGGTGCCCGCAGGCAAACTGCTGGTCGGCGAAAGTGGTATCGGCAACCATAATGATTGCCTGCGACTCAAGAAGTCCGGCATCACTACCTTTCTGGTCGGCGAAAGCCTGATGCGCAAAGAAGATGTTGTGGCGGCGACAAGAACACTGCTGACCGGCAGTGCGGACTGACACGTATCAAGCTCCCGGCTCAGAGGGGCAGTTGTGCGCTCCTCTGATGCAGCCTGCGGATATTCCGGACGTAAGCAGTTGTTTGCTCTGAATGCTGTGGAATCACTATCCATAGCATCCCCAACAGTCCGACATGAAGCAATAGGCAACCTTTAAAGCGACAACCTCGCCACCAGCTTGCTCATCCCTATGGCCAGCGTTTCGAAGTTGAAAATCAGAACTCAAGAGCCGACGCTTTTATTGGGCTCGTCCCGCGTGACGACTCGATGCGTGAGCTATCCCACGCAAGGCTTCATAACGATTCTCTGACCACCAGCGGGCAGTCCACAGGCTGGGAGCCCGATACCTCAATGCTGTCGATCAAGTGCCGGGCGGCGTTGCGACCGATCTCGTAATACGGCAGTTGCACCGTGGTCAGCGCAGGGATGAACAGCTCGGCGATGCCGATCATGTTGTCATAACCCAGTACGGCGACATCGCCGGGGATTTTCAGGCCTTGGCCCAGCAGCAGCTGGTAGGCACAAAAGGCAATGCGGTCATTGCCGCAGATCAGAATGTCGAACTGCGGACGGCCATCCAGCATGTGCCGGGCGAGGATGGCGGCGGTTTCCCAATAGGCGTCGTGTTCGGACAGGTTGTATTGCAAGAGTTCGTCGCCAGCCAGACCGAACGCCTCGCAGGCACGCAACATACCTGCTTGCCGAATTTCCCAGGCCAGGCTCTGTTTTGGCAGGTTGATGAATAGCGGGCGTCGATAGCCCTTGCTGAACGCGTGGTGCAAGGCACGGTACTGACCCATTTCGTCGTCCGGCACATAACTGACAAGGCTGCTGTCATCGGCTACGCAGTTGGCGAGCACCAGCGGTTTGCTCTTCAAGCGCTGCGGGATACTCACTTTGCGTAAGCCCATGGCGCTGAAGATCAACCCGTCGGGGCGGTGCGAGAGCATCAGATCAATGTTCTGGTCGGTGGGCGGGTTGCTCAGCAGGTTGAGGATAAATACGTTCCAGCCTGCCTGCTGCGCGGTCTGTTCGATGGACAGCAGCAGCTCGACCGCAAATGGCGTGGTTGCGGTGTCCAGGGCGAATACGCCGATGGTCCGGGTCTGCAGGTTGTCGCCGCGAATCCGGCGAGCCGACAGGCTGGGTACGAATTGAAGCTCATCGATCGCGTTGCGCACCCGCTGATACGTCTCGGGGCTCAGTTTTCCCGGATCATTGAGCGCCCGAGACACCGTCATCAGGGACACACCGGCCAGTTTTGCAACGTCTTTAACTGAGGTCATGCGGGTCGGGGCCTGTCGGGTTGACTGATGATTATCATGCTACAGAGAGCTGATTTTTTTCGCGACTTCAATGATTTACCTTACAGGTATCCGGAGGAGAGCTGCCATGCATTGGCAATGCAGACTCGGCCTCCTGTGCCGTTGGCAACAAGCTTGACCCCCAGGCTGTCGGTCTGTGGATAAAGGCGGCTGCTGAAGCTGAAACTGCCGTTTTGCTCGAACACCTCAATGGACGAGCGATCAAGGAAGATCCGCAGTTCAAGCTGATTCTGTTGTGGATCTATCGCTACGCTGCGCTGACCGCTGACGTGGGTGCCCGACTGAGTACGGTCGAGGATCAAACGTTTTAGCGACGCATCGTAGTAAAGCAGAGTCTGCTCCTGGCCATCCGGACTGCTGCGCAATGCCACGCCCAAGTGGCCTTCGATGCAGTCGAGCAGGTCCAACTGCACGTGGATTTCCAGCATGTCGCCGTGTATGTCGGTCAGCCACTGGCTACCCGCGTCGCTCCACCAGGCAGTGCCTGGCAGTGACGCGTCGCGCAACGCTGTCAGCTCGCGTGCGGGGTGTACGCAGAGGCGATTTTCGCGCACTTCAAGTTCTCGCGGCAGGCCGAGCATGCCGCGCCAGTGATGCGCTTCGGTGGGGGTCGGGCTTTCCCACATGTCGATCCACGCCCACAGCAGACGTCTGCCATCTGCCGCCACCAGCGTCTGCGCCGCATAGAAGTCGTGGCCGCTGTCCAGCTCGATAAAAGGCCCGCCGGTGAACTGCCATTGACTGTCGACCTGGCCCACTCTATAGCCGGTGTGGAACCTGTTCAGTCGCTCGTAGCGCTGTGCCGGCATGCCCTGGGGGGAGTAAAGCAGTACGTCGCGTTCATTGAGGCCAAACAGGTCCGGGCATTCCCACATATAACCGTCGCCGTCGTCGCCTGAGAACACATAGCTGACGAATTCCCACGCGTGCAGGTCCGTGGATCGATAGAGCGGCAGCAGCGGTTTTTCACCCAGGCGTGCGCCGGCAATCAGGTACCAGTGGCCATCCTGTCGCCAGACCTTCGGGTCACGGAAATGAATCATCTCGTCTTGCGGCGGGGTGTCGATGACGGCGCCGTGTTTGATGAAGCTGATGCCGTCGGTACTGGTGGCCAGGCACTGCACCTGACGGATAAAGCGCTCGTCGCCCACCTCACCCAGCCATGTATGCCCGGTGTAGATCAGCGCCAGGGTGTCGCCACACACCACTGCACTGCCGGAAAAACAGCCGTCCCGGTCGAAGTCATCACCGGGTGCCAAGGCAATGGGCAGGTGTTGCCAATGGACCAGATCGGCACTCTTCGCATGGCCCCAGTACATCGGGCCCCATTTCGCGTCGAACGGGTGGTGCTGATAGAACACATGATATTCGCCGCGAAAGAACACCACCCCGTTAGGGTCGTTCATCCAGCCTGCCGGCGGGGCCAGGTGATAACCGGGCCGATAATCGTGGACGAGCTGCGACAGACCCTCTTCCAGCGCATGGTGCGCGCGTTCGAGGGCGGGGGACATCGGGTTGCTCATGGCATTCACGGAAAAACTCATAGGGTGCCTGCTTGTACGAGGTGCGGTGTGGTACCGGGTGTCAGGTGTTGACTGGCGTCTGTGTGGCGCTTCAGGGCCAGGCCATCGGCGTCGAACAGGTGCAGGTTGCTGTCGTCGAATTGCAGCGCGACCTGGTCACCCACCTGCCAGCCAGCCTTGGCATCGCAGCGACAAATCAAGGGCTCGCTTGCGCCGGTAGCCAGGTGCACATAGACCTCGCTGCCCAGGTATTCGACACCGGATACCGTGACGCCAACGCCGTTGTTCGCAGCATTGAGGGTGATGTGCTCCGGGCGCACACCCAAGGTCAGTTGCGCATCCTCGGTCAGATTCGAGCTGTCGAAGGGCAGGGATTTCATGCCCAGTGCCGGGATATCGATCAGGCTGCTGCGACCCGGTGCCTGCAAGCTCACTGGCAGAAAATTCATTCTTGGCGAGCCCAGAAAACCGGCGACGAAGAGGCTGGCAGGACGCTCGTAGAGTTCGCGTGGTGAGCCGACCTGTTCGACCTGACCGCCGTTGAGTACGACAATCTTGTCCGCCAGGGTCATCGCCTCTACCTGATCGTGGGTGACGTAGATCATCGTCGAGCCCAGCCGCTTGTGGAGGCGGGCGATTTCGTTGCGCATCTGAACCCGCAACGAGGCATCCAGGTTGGAAAGCGGTTCATCGAACAACAGGATGTCCGGTTCCCGCGCCATGGCTCGGCCCATGGCCACACGCTGGCGCTGCCCGCCGGACAGTTCCCTGGGCTTGCGCTGCAGCAGTTTGTCCAGTTGCAGGATCTGCGCGGTTTTCAGCACGCGTTCGCGCAGGCTGCTTTTTTCCGTCTTGGCCAGCTTGAGGCCGAAACTGATGTTGTCGTAGACGCTCATGTGCGGGTACAGGGCGTAGGACTGAAAGACCATACCGACACCACGCTCGCGTGGTTCCAGGTCATTGACCCGTCGTCCGTCGATCAGCAGGTCGCCAGCACAGATCGAATCCAGGCCGGCGATCAAGCGCAGCAGCGTCGACTTTCCGCAGCCCGACGGGCCGACGAACACAACGAACTCACCGGCAGCGATCTCCAGGCTGACGTCGCGCAGAATACGCGTGCCGCCCAATTGCTTGTTGATGTTGTCTAGCTTCAATTTCATCACGATGCTGTTCCTTGTCAGTTGTGTGCATCAACCTTTCAACGCGCCGGCAGTGAGGCCGGAAACGATGCGGCGCTGGAAGATCAGCACCAGAATCACCAGTGGCACGGTCACCAGCACCGACGCCGCCATCAAAAGGCCCCAGGGCAATTCGTGGGAGCTGCCACCCGAGATCAGGGCGATGGCGACCGGGACCGTTCGCTGGGCGTCTGTCAGGGTGAAGGTCAGGGCAAACAGGAACTCGTTCCACGCGGCAATAAACGCCAGCAGGCCGGTCGTGACCAGGGCGGGCCACAGCAGCGGCAACAGCACGCGGGTCAACGTGACCCAGGGCGATGCGCCATCCATGATTGCCGCTTCTTCCAGTTCATACGGCAGTTGCCCCATGAACGTGGTCAGCACCCAGACGGTGAAGGGCAGGGTGAAAATCGTGTAGCTCAGGATCAGCGCCCATGAGGTGTTGTACAGACCCAGTGCGCGGATCACTTCAAACAGTCCCGACAGCACCGCGACCTGAGGAAACATGGAGACGCCGAGCACCATCATCAGCACCGTGCCGCGCCCTCGGAACTTGACTCTGCCCAAGGCATAGGACGCCGTCAGGCCGAGGAACAGCGCCAGCATCACTACACTCAGCGCAACCACCAGCGAGTTGGCGATGGCCTGCAGGAATGAAGCCTGGCTGAGGACCGTTGCGTAATTGGAGAAGTCGGCTTCGGTGATCCAGTAGCTCACTTCAAACAAGGCGCTGGACGGTTTCAGCGAGGTCAGGACGGCGTAATAGAAAGGGAAGATCGCGTACAGCAGCACGATCCCGACCAGGCCCCAGAAGGCCAGACGCAGCAGCGCTTTCTTCAGTGGGCGCAGGTTCATGAGCGCACCTCCAGCTGGCGGCGTCCGAGGTACAGATAAAGCATGGCAATCACGGCCACGACCAGAAACAGCAGGGTAGAGGCGGCGCTGCCGTAGCCGACGTCCTGGAACTCCACCAGATGCTGGCGGGCATAGACCGACATGCTCATGGTGCTCGAAGAGTTGGAGGTCAGGACGTAGATGACGTCGAAGACCCGCAACGAGTCGAGGATGCGAAAGATTGCGGCGACCAACAACGCGGGCATCAGCAACGGCAAGGTGACACGCCAGAACACCCGCACCGGATGAATGCCGTCGACCCTGGCGGCTTCGTAGCAATCGCTTGGCAGCATCTGCAGTGCCGCGAGCATCAGCAGGGTGACAAAGGGCACGGTCTTCCAGACATCGACGATGATCACTGCCCACATCGACAGATCCGCATCTGCCGTCCAGGCCAGTGGCGCGTCAATCAGGCCCAGGCTCAGCATCATGTGGTTGATAATGCCGAACTGGTCATTGAGCATCCACGACCAGATCTTCGCCGAGACGATGGTCGGAATCGCCCAAGGGATCAGAATCAACGCACGCACCAGCGCGCGGCCGGTGAACTTGACGTTCAACAGCAACGCCACCATCAGTCCGAGGACCATTTCCAGCCCGACCGACACCACGGTGAAATGCAGGGTGTTACGCACCGCGTTCCACCATTGCGGATCGACCAGCACGCCAGACCAGATGACGCCGTCGTAGAGCAGATAATTGCTCAGGCCCACGAATGAGCCACTGCCGGTATCCGACAGATCGGCGTCGGTCAGGCTGAACCAGAATGTGCGCAGCAATGGCCAGGCCGCCACCAGCACCAGGCACACCAGCATCGGCGTCAGAAACAGCCAGGCGGCGCGTAGCCTGCGACGTTGTACAGGCGTTTCCCGGGTGACGAGTTCGTCGTCTCCGGGGTAGTCGGTAGAAGAGACAGGCATGTTGATTTCCTTACGTGTGGCTTACCAGTTCCGGCGTTTGATGCGGGTCAGTTCGCGTTCCAGTTCGACCAGTGCCTGATCGACCGGAATATCGCCCGCCAGCACGCTATGCACCCGATCGAAGAAGGCGTTGGAGACGCGTGGGTAGCCGTTGGCCGTGATGGCGGCGGGGCGCATGACCCCATTGCTGAGGATGCTGTGCAACTGGGGGTAGTAAGGCATCGCCGCGAGCAACTCGGGGTCGGCATACAGCGACTCGATGACCGGGTTGTAGGCACCCGCCAGGGCACGCTGCTTTTGCTGCTGGGCGCTGGTCAGGTAGGCAACCAGTTCTGCCGCCAGCTTGGGGTTGCGGCTGTAGCGCGAAACCGCCAGCCCCCAGCCTCCGAGCGTTGAAGCATGGGTGCCGTTCGCGCCGCCGCTGGGCAGGGGCGCTACGCCAACCTTGTCTTTTATCGCGCTGTCCTTGCTTTGCACCAAGGCCCACACGTAAGGCCAGTTGCGCATGAACAGCGCATTTCCCGACTGGAACACGCCACGGCCTTCTTCCTCGGTGTAATTGAGGACGCCGGGCGGGGAGATGTCGCCGACCCAGCTTTTGGCCAGGGTCAGCGCGACTCGTGAGGCCTGGCTGTTGACCACGATGTCTCCGCGCGGGTTGACCAGTCCGCCGTCCGGCTGGCTGCTGATCCATTCCAGAGCGTTGCATGTCAGGCCTTCATAAGCGCGCCCCTGGAACACATAGCCCCACATAGTGGCGTTCCCGGCATCGCGCTCGGCTTTTTGCACTTTTTGGGCGGTAGCGGTCATGTCCTCCCAGGTCTGGGGGACCGGCTGTTGGTACTTGTCGAGCAGATCCTTGCGGTAGTACAGCAGCCCCGAGTCGGTAAACCAGGGCATCGACACCAGCCGGCCGTCGACGGTGGCGTTGTCCACCTGTGCCTGGAAATAGCCTTGTGTTGCATTTGCCGGAAGCAGTTCGCGCAGGTCCGTCAGGTGTTTGGCGAGCATCCCCGGCCACACCATGTCGATTTGAATGATATCGATGTCGGTGGACTGGGCACTGAGGATCTGCTGGTAGAACGACAGGCGCTCGGTCGCAGAGTTAGGCGTGGAAACCACCTGGACGTTGTTGCCGGTCTGTTTTGACCAGCTATCGACTGCCTCCTTGCACAGTTGCAACTCAGCACCGACGGCCCCACACGAGATCGTCAGATTGGCGGCGTTCGACAGCGCAGGAAACCCTGCAGACAGGGTGAGCAGCGCGGCGGGAAGAAGAGATTTCAGCTGTTTCATAGAGCCCTCTTTATTTTTGTTTTTATAAAAGTTAACGTTAACATCGTCAATGTAGCAGCGTATTTTCGATGTGGCACCCTTTTTTCTTCGATTTGCACAATTTTGTGTTGAGGGAAAAAGGCCCGGCCAACGTCACGAAAACAATAAAAACAAAACAGGAAGTCCACATGCAGAACGCATCAAGATGGCTACTCGCAGGGGTACTCGGCACCTCGACAACCGTCTCTCAGGCCGCGACTCTGGAAGAACGGATGGCCGCTTTTGAAGCCCGTGCCAGCGCTGCGGAAAAACGTGCAGCCGCAGCCGAACAGCAAACCCAGGCGCTCGCCAGGGAACTGCAGCAACTCAAACTCGCCACCCCCGCTGCGCAGCCTGCCGCGCCCACTTCCGCGCCGACTGTGGCAGCCAGTCCACAGCCCGCTCTGGATGATCGCGTAGCAAAACTCGAAGCCCGCCAGCAAAGCATGGAGAAGCCAGGCGGTGCCGGACACCTCACCGACGGGTTCAGCTTCAAGGGCTATGCTCGCTCCGGCCTGTTGATCAACGACGGATTGGGCGGCGGTCGCGGCGGGCCTTATACAACACCCGCGGGTTCAGTCGGTGGGGCGGTCGGGCGGCTGGGTAACGAAGACGACACCTACATGCGCTTCGATCTGTCGAAAGAGATCTACGCGCAGAACGGCACGCGCTCCAAGTTCACGGTCTCCATCGCCGATGGCGTTGAAAGCTATAACGACTGGACACCCACCGAAAGCAGCCTGAACGTGCGTCAGGTATTTACCGAACTCGACCACATCGCCGCCTTCAAGGGTAATTCAGTGTTCGAGAACTCCACCCTGTGGGCCGGCAAGCGCTTCGACAGGGATAATTTCGATATCCACTGGCTGGACTCGGACGTGGTCTTTCTGGCCGGGACCGGTGGCGGTATCTACGATGTGCAGATGACCAGGGACTGGCGCTCGAACTACTCCCTGATCGGACGTAACTACGGAGATTTCAGTGAGGGCGGCGTCGATGCCGATGTGGAAAGCTACATCCTGACCTCCAACCAATTCTTCGACAATGGTCAGTGGCAGTGGATGTTCAACGCCATTGGCGCAAAGAAAAACGACGTCGGTACGCGCACCAATCAAGCCGGTTTTGCACCCGCAGATTCAGGCCTGCACACCATGCTGGCCAATCACCAGAAAGACTTTTTCGGCCGCGAAGGCTTCTTCAAGACGGCTTTGCTCTATGGGCAGGGCCTGGGTGCACAGGTCAAGGATATTGGCGCCGATGGCGAACTGCTCGACGACGCCCGCGCGGTGCGTCTGGCCATGTATGGCGAGACGCCTATCGCGCCGGGATGGCGCATCGGCCCGAGCCTGCTGGCCGAGCAGAGCAAAGACCGCTATGTCAAAGGCGACGATTACCGCTGGCTCACGCTGAACATGCGCTTGGCCAACGAGATCAACAGCAACTTCGAGATGGCCTACGAGCTGAGTTGGCAAACCATGGACCTCGACCCCAAAGGCTACCTGCAACGCAATGCGGTCGACGGTAACTTCTGGAAGTTTACGGTTGCGCCGACCTTCAAGCCGGACATGGGTGACCTGCTTACGCGTCCCGAACTGCGAGTGTTCGCAAGCCTCATGAACTGGTCTTCGGACCTGGACCGCTACAGCACGACCGGCAACTTCGGCAAAAGCGACTTCAATTCCGGTGGTGTTTGGCAGTTCGGTATCCAGATGGAGACCTGGTTCTAGACTCTGTACGAAAAGTGGCTGCGCTCGGTGATGCTTCGTTAAAAACAGGCTCGGATGCGAGTCCAATCGGAATGCTCATTTACAACACGTAGACTCCGCTTCCTCGCCTGTTTTTGCCTCGCCTGACCTTCGCTCGCCGACTTTTCGTACAGAGCCTAGGCATCGTATTCAAAGCCCGGCGCCGTGTGCCGGGCTTTGAATCGGTTTACTGCTACCCGATGAGCATCGGGACAGTCCGTCCTACTGACCAGCTACGCCCTTCATCACCTGCACCCTGAGCACCTTGTTGGCAGCGGTAATGTACGCCCAGCTTGCCTGCTCGCTGGAGCAGAATGTCAGGTTGCTGGTATCGGCCGCCGCGACCAGCAGTTTGCCCAGTGGCTTGCCTGCTGCGGAAAACACCTGAATACCTTCCTTGCTGCTGCTCCACAGGTTGCCAAGCGCGTCGACTTTGATCCCGTCCGGGATGCCGGGCTCGATGTCAGCGAACACTTTGCCGTTGATCAAGCGACCGTCGCGCACCTGATAGACCATGATGCGATGTGCCAGCTTCTTGTTGGTGAAGTCGTGGGCCATTTGTGAGTCGGCCACATAAAGCAGCTGTTGATCCGGCGAGAAGGCCAGGCCATTGGGCGCGTGGACTTCGGGTGTGTCGAGACGGGTGATCTGCCCGGTGTCGGGTACGTAACGATAGATGAACTCACCGCCTTGCTCCGGCTTGCCGCCATAGCCTTCGCTTTTGCTCAGCACACCGAAAGTGGGATCGGAAAACCAGAGAGCGCCGCTTTTATCTGCCACGACATCGTTCGGGCTGTTCAGCCGTTTGCCCTGGTAGGTGTCGACCACTGTACGCCACTCACCATTGGACTCCTGCCGCACGATGCCACGCTTGCCATGCGAGGCCGCCACCACACGGCCCTGGCCGTCGAGCGTATGCCCGTTTTGAAAGTCGGCCTTTTCCAGCCAGGTGGACACGCCATCCTTTGCCTGCCAGCTGCTGACCTTGTTGGCCTTGATGTCACTCCAGATCAAACGGCCATCGGCCAGGCACAGCGGGCCTTCTGCCCACTTCGCCTGATCGGTCAGCAGCTCGACGCGGGCCTGGGGGGCAACCAGTTGACTGAAGGCTGGATCGATAACCACTTGCCGAACAGGGGCGACGGCGTCGGTTGCGCCTGCTGAACCTGCGGCCAGGAGCGCACCGCCCAATAACCATGAGGAGGGGCGCAGAAAGTGTTTTTTACGGGTCGGTTTCATATGTTCAGGTCCGTAGGCGATCAGTAGGCACAGCTGCCATTGGTACGTTTGTCAGCCGCACCCGGTTTAAGTTTGATGATCAGTTGAACATTGGGTTGATCACCCACGGTGCGTGTCAGGTGGCCTACACGCTCGTCATCCGGACGCGGCCGGGACCGGGTATCGGCATTGAACTGCATCTCTCCCGGTCCTTGCACCAGCACACTGCCATCGGTGGTTTCCACCGACCATTGCCCCTGCAGGGTGATCACCCATTGTGGCCCCGGCGCGTGGTGCCAGTTGCCGACGTATCCCACTGGCAGCACCGCGTAGGCGATGCTTTCAATATCGTCAGGGGAGACGCCGACCCATTGCGGCGCGGCTGGCGGGGCATAGCTTTTGAACTCCAGGCCTTCCAGGCGGCAGTGGCCCACATGCGTGGCACCTTTTTCGTCAGCCCACAGCGTGGCATATGAAACAGGCGGTTGCAGTTGACCGTTGCTGTGAGTCATTTGCGTAGACTCGTTCGGCACCGATTGCACGTCGGCATTGGCACTCGCCATGCCCGCGCAGGCGGCGCAGGCCAGAGCCAGGGTGTATAGAGATTTCATCGGGTCACTCCGTTTACAGGGAAATTCCAGGTGCCGGTCGCAAGGCAGCGCGCTACTCAGACCGATTGGCTGTGAGGCAGCCAGCGCTGCTGCAAATCCCGCCGTATGACTTCGATCACCCACATCCACAGCAAGTGCCCGAACGTTTCCGATAACAACTCCGAGGCAGGCAACTCCCACAGCGGCGGTGCCCAATGGAACGCCGGCAGGATGACGCCGTGAAAACCCAGGGTCACCAACAGGCCGAAACCCAGACCCTGCCACAGGGCGGCGCGCGGATACCGGAGTACAAGCAGGCAATAGAACATGGCGAAGAAGATGGAAAAGCCATGGTGGACCAGGGCACTGCCGTAATTCACCACATGCTCTGAATACACATAAGTCAGTTGCTGAGCGTTGATGCCCAGCGAATCAAGCATCTCCACAGGCGGGACCGGGCGGTCCGGCGTGCGAGGCGGGAAGGGGATCTCTGTACCCCATTTGATGAAACTGGAAACATTGCCCCCGACAAAGCCGGCCAGTGCGGCGACACCATACGCTCGCGTGTTCAAATCAGCGCCCCTTCTTCATAGACCAGGCTGTGAGCGATCTCGCCCCTAGCCGTTGAACCATGAAGTATGTGCAACGCTCATTTATTTGTAACATACTAATTTGATAGCTCATTGATACTAAAAAAATATCAGATGATTGATTTGAAATTGATGCGTCAGTACGTGGTGGTCGCTGAAACCTTGAATTTTCGCAAGGCCGCGCAGCGCTTGAACATGTCACAGCCGCCCCTGAGCGTTGCGATTCGTCGTCTGGAAGAATGCTTGGGTGTGCAGTTGTTGCAGCGCAGTACGCGCTCCACGCAACTGACCGGCGCGGGCGTGGTGTTTCTGGCCGAGGCTCGGCAGACACTGCTGCAGGCCGAACGGGCCTGTGAAATGGCACGTCGCTCTGCGGCAGGCATGCTCGGCACGATTCGCCTGGGCTTTGTCGACAGCGTGGTCGATGGTTTGCTGCCGGCGCTGCTGCGTCGCTATCAGGCAGCCAACCCGAACGTCGACATTCAACTGCAGGAGGCCACCCCTCCCGAGCAGCTTGAAGGCCTGCGCAATGAGCGGCTGGACGTCGGCATTCTGGTATTGCCGGTCATCGACCCGGGCACTATTCATATCGAGCCGCTGTTCGAGGACCGCATGGTCGCGGTGCTGCCGCAGGACCATCCCTTGGCCGAGCAGACGTCCATCGGTCTTGCGGAGCTGGCAGACCAACCGTGGATTCTGTTCGCCCCGCATCATGGCCCGGGCATGCACTCGCACATTCTGCTGGCCTGCGCCAGTGCAGGCTTTACCCCTCGGGTCGTGCAACAGCCTCGCCAGATGCAGACCACGGCCGCGCTGGTCGCCGGAGGAATGGGCGTGGCGCTCATGCCGCAGCGCTATGCCCGACGTCAGCCTGGGCGGCTGGCGTGTCGGGAGATAACTGGGCCAGGCACACCTGTTGCCTATGTGCTGGCGCTGGCGTATCGCGAGCTGTCTCCGTGTGCGCAGTCTTTGCGCGAAGTGGTCATGGAGCTGGTTCAGTCGCCGGCGTTCAGGCTGTCGTCCGCTGAGTCATGACGCCGTCGCCTCAACTCGGGCCGGAACCCGCAACTCGCCCCTCCCGGCAGGTGCCGGTTCAAATGCACTGAACGCCTTGCAACGGCCTGACTCCAAATCTTGCCCCGGCGCTCAAACAATGCAGCACGTCGATGGGTGTTCGAATCCTCTGCCAATCAAGGAATTCCCATGACCGATCCACGTAACGTTGCCCACGACAAAAAAGTCCAGCAAGAGAAAAAGAACCACGGCGAAGAAATCGCGCCGAATGCCGAGCACGCGCCTCAGCCAGGGATGAAGCCGGCACTCAAGCACGATGATGACGAGCAGGAAGAGCAGGCGTAAGCCAGTGATCTGATCGTGACCTTTTGGCGGTGCTGGCTGATGTCAGCACCGCCAGGTGGCGCATTCGATGCCATCACTTCAGGCACCCAGCCTGACTTGATCGGTAAAGATGTTCAGGATGTCGCCATGAAACTCTGCGCAGGTAAGTTTTAGCGCTGATTCGCGGGTCGCCTTGCAGCCGTCCCTGACCACTTGCAGACCTTCATTTGAACGGTATGACCGATATCTCGCCGTTCCTTTCAATGATCGCGTACCTGATGTCCTTCATCTCCACGATCCCTTGCGTGGTTCGTGCGGCCTCCATCACATCGGATTCACTGATGCGCGCCTCTCTCATTCGTTTGGTCAGTGGCTTGCCGTCTTCCACGATAACCGTGGGGCCGCCATCCAGAAATTTGGCCAGCCGCTTCGATCGGCGTTTGGCCAGGGAAAAGCCGACGTCTATGGCGATAAGGGTGGAGATGATCAGTATCGCGTTAGTGACTGAAAAATCATCGCCCAGCAGCGCTTGCTGAGTGGCCTCGCCAATGATCAGCAACAAGACGAAATCGAAGGTAGTGAGGTCGGTAAGGGAGCGGCGTCCGGCAACACGAAACAAGACCATCAAGACAAAATAAATCGCTGCTGCTCTGAGCACTGCATCCATAAATCGCTTTCTCTCTACGGGTAGATAAACCTGGGCATCGGCAGCGTTTCGCCACCCAGCATATGCATTTGCCCTCGGTACAGTCCCACCCCGTTACTGCGAACAGTCAGGTACAAAGTGGCTAAACCGTCCTTGTCAGCCTGCATCGGAATGACCAGATCACGGCCTTCGCTGTGAAGGGGCGCGGGCTGGGGGTTGAGGTTCTCGATCGATACGCCTTCGAGCAGTCCACTGCCGACGACCAGATAACGCATTTCGGAGGGGGCGCCTCTGGACGTGACAATCATATCGTCCTGACTGCCGTTGCGGCTGAAACGCTCGTAGCTCACCTGCAGTTTGCCATCTGCCGTTCGAGGCTCGACCTGGCTCAACGGCCCTTTGGAAAACAAACCGGCAAGGGTCAGCACTATCAGTACAATCAGGCCTGCCCAGCCGATGCGCTCAAAGCGCCAGACTCGACGCTGCTGCGCCATATCTTCCTGGACGGGATATGACCGGCTGCGGAACTCATGGTCGTCCGCTTCATCACCGCGTAGTGCCATTAACGTGCTGTCCATTAGGGAAATTTTGTAGGCACCTTATTACGCGTTCAACCCGTCCGCTGTCCAGAACGGTTTACATCCTTGTCATGGCTATGCACGTTCCAGGTGAGTGGCTGCCTTGCGCAGCCGGTTTGAATGTGAGCAGAACGAATGCCGACGAGGAGGGCTATGAAGGGCTGGTGAGAGTATCTTGCGTCAGTCGTTCATCGGCGCGTGCATGACTGTCCAGTCTTCGATCAATCCGGCATACAGTTCGACGCATTGCTGAAGTTTGTCGACTTCACAATACTCATCGACCTTGTGCGCCATAGCGGGCTCCCCCGGGCCGAGAATAAGGGTGGGCGGATAGCCGATGGCGGGGAGCAGCACCGCGGCATCGGTAAAGTAGGGCACCGCCTTTTCCTCCAGAGGGGCGTCATGCAAGGCCTGACAGCGTGCAAAAACCTGTTGCACCCACGGCTCGTCGGGGCTGGCACAGATACCAGGCAGATCAATCAGGGTGCTCAGTTCCGCGCTGCTGCCCAGATGGGCCGCCAGTCGTCCGCGAATCTCGTCGTGGTCCAGATTCGGTGCAGTGCGCAGGTCCAGGGTGAACGCTGCGTAGTCCGGTACCGAGTTGATGTTAAGGCCGCCGCTGATAGTGCCGACGTTCAGCGTCGGCTTGCGCATGAGCAGATGGGCAGGGCCTACTTCAAAGGTCTGCGCGCGGCCAATGTGTTCGGCGGCCAGATAGATAGCGTTCACGCCTTCTTCCGGCATGGCGCCGTGGGCCGTCAGGCCATGGCTGGCGCAGCGCAGCCATAGCGCGCCTTTGTGTCCGAGTATCGGGTAGTTGGCCGTCGGCTCTCCGATCAGCAGTGCGCCCAGTTCGCCCAGCAAATGGGGCGCGTCACTGCACAGGGCCTTGGCGCCGTCACAGCCGGTTTCCTCTCCGCCGGTGAGTATCAGCCGAACGCCGGGCCCGCGCCGAATGGAATCACGGCTGCGCTGGCAGGCCACGATGAAGGCGGCAATGCCCGCTTTCATGTCGCTGGACCCTCGCCCGTACAGCCGGCCATCGACGATCTCACCGGCAAACGGCGAGTGACTCCAGGTGGCACTGCCGAGCGGCACGGTATCCAGGTGGCCGGTGAACCCCAGCGGTTTGCCGGGGCCGTCGCCCTCAAGCCAGGCGACCAGATTGAAACGGCGCTCACCGAAACGCTGCAGCTCGCAGACAAATCCGTGGCGGGTCAGCTGCTCGGCAAGAAAAGCCGCACACGCTTCTTCATCGCCCGGCGGGTTGAGGGTCTGGAACGCCAGCAGGGCTCGGGTCAGGGCTATAGGGTCATCGAGCATCGGAGCCTCCGGTCAGGTACGGCGGGTCAGCCAGTCGAGGCTGTTGATCCAGAAGCGGCGATAGCCTTCCCAGTCGAGAAAAGCTTCCGGCAGCCAGTGTTCGGAAAGGTCGCTGGTCCACGCCAGAGTGCGTCCGGCACCGACCTCGCGCGCGGCGAGCAGCGGGTGCCGAGAGCCTTCGACGGTGGCCAGCAATTGAGCTTCGGGATGTAATTCAACTTCGTTGTAGCCAAGCAGGTACGGCCATTCGCCGCCCAGGCCTTGCAGTATCGGGTGATCGCTGTGGATCTGCGGCAGAAAGCCTTCCGGCACTTCGACACGGTCGTCGTAAGGCAGGCAGCGCACGGGCAAGACTTCCTCGACAGGCGTTCCGCGATAGCGCGCGCCGCCGTTGATGCCTTGGAAACTGAAATAGCCACCGACCATCATCAATGCGCCGCCCTGCAAGACGTATTCGCGAAGGGCTTTGAGGCGGTTGGGCGTGCGCTTGCCACGCAGCCAGGTGTCGGGGTGCAGCAGCAGGGTATTTGCACCGATGTCGGAGAGGATCACCGCCTGATACTGACTGAGTGCTTCAACCGTGGCCGGAAAGTCGGTCTGGGCCTGATCGGCGCACATCTGCGTGATCTGATAGTCGCTGTCTGCCATCGCCGCGAGCAAGCGCCGCGCGCCATTGTGCGCAGTGACGCTGTCGAACTGATCGAAGCCTTTGATGTGGGTTGACGTGCTGACCCATGATTCGCCAGCCAGCAATACGGACTGTTTCATGACGTTGCATTCCTCTGCGATGAAAAAGGAGCCTGGAAGCCGCGCTGGAAGACCCGGCGCGGGTTGTCGATCAAAAGGTTTTCGAGTTGTTCACCGGTAACGCCATGACGGCGCAGGCGCGGGACAAAGTGTTTCAGCAGGTAGCCATAACCATGACCGCCATAGCGAGTCAGCATGGTTTTCAGAAAGACGTCCTGAGACAACAGCACCTGCGAGCCGAAGCCGTGCTCGATCAGGGCGACGATGGCCCGTGCGTTTTCCTCATCGCTGGGCGACTGCGCGTGCTCGTCGGCGAAGTAGTAACCCATGCCGATCATGTCGTATTCCAGAAACGCGCCGCGTGCCGCCAGCGCATGCTGATACACCGGATCGCTGTGGCTCGGGTTCATGTGGCACAGCACCGTGTGGCGCAGGTCGGCGCCTTCTGCCTCAACGATGTCCAGTACCCGGTGGCCGAGGCGCTCCCAGCCTGGCAAGTGCACTGAAAGCGGCACGCCGGTCGCGGCACTTGCACGGGCTGCGGCGCGCAGTGATTTCTCTTCGTCAGCCGTGAACGCGGCGGAAACACCAATCTCGCCGATCAGGCCGGCAATCACCTCGGGCTTCTCTTCACCACCACCCACGTCATGAATGATCTGCTCCGCCAGCTGTTCCACCGAGCGTTCATGCACGTAATGCGGGTGCGAGGGTTCCAGATAGAAACCGGCACCCATGATGATATTCAGGCCGGTCAGACGGGAAATTCGCTGCAAGGCCTGCGGGTCGCGGCCGATGCCCAGATTGGTCGGATCGACCACCGTTTCCCCGCCCAGCGCCCGGTACTTCAGCAGCTCCTCACAGGCCAGGTCGACATCGAACAGCTGACAGTTGTCGCGGCTGACCAACGGGTTCATGTGCAGTTCGCCAAGCAGCTCAATGCTCACCGGGCGCTCGGCCAGGTGTCGCTCGCCGCAGCAACTGGGTGCCACCCACTTGCCCGAAGCGTCGAGCAGAATGTGTTCGTGCATCAGGGTGACGCCAAGGCGCTCGACCGGCACCGGCCCCAGCACCGTCATGGCATGGCCGCTGTCGACCCCGAGGGGCAGGGGTGAAGGATGACGAAACAGGCTCATGCTCCAGCCCTCCCGAGTGGACGGCCGGTACGTAGAATGCGTGTGTTCAGCCAGATCGCCAGCAGTACGATCAGGCCCGTGGCGATTTGCGTGTAAAACGGTGAGACGTGGGCCAGAATCAGCCCGTTCTTGATCGCGGCCATGGTCAGTACCCCTAACAGTGTGCCGACAATCGTGCCGAAGCCACCGAACAGGCTGGTACTGCCGAGGACCACGGCAGCAATCACTTCCAGTTCGAAACCTTCGCCCTGATTCGAGGAACCACTGCCCAGCCTGGCGGTGACGATCATGCCGGCCAGCGCGGCCGCCATGCCACTGAGCATGTAGACCCGCAGCAGCACACCGCGATGATTCACCCCGGCGCGGCGCACGCTTTCAGCGTTGGCACCGATGCCCGTGAGGTAGCGGCCAAAACGCATTTTGCCGAGCACCAGCACCCCGCCCAGCGTGACCAGCAAGGCCAGCCAGGCGGTCAGCGGCACGCCGAGAAACCAGCCGCGACCGAGGGCCAGAAACGCCGCTTCTTCGCGTGGGACGGGGATCGAATAGCCTTGCGTCAGCAGCATCGCCAGGCCACGAATAATGGTCAGGGTGGCGAGGGTGACGATAAAGGCCGGGATGCCCGCGTAGGCGATGAAGTAGCCGTTCAGCGCCCCGATCATCGCGCCGACCGCAAGCCCGCCGAGCAGAACCAGCGGCCAGGGCAGGTGCCAGGCATTGAGCGCCATGGCCGCCAGCGCACCGACCAGCGCCAGGGTCGAGCCGACCGACAGGTCGATGCCGCCGGTGGTGACCACCAGCGTCATCGCCACCGCGACAATCAATAACGGCGCGTTTTGCCGGATAACGTTGAGCAGGTTGGCACCGCTTAAAAAGTTATCGGTCACCAGTGCGAACAGCACAAAGCACAGGGCGAAAAACAGGCCGATGCTGACCACGCCGGGAAAATCATGCAGCAGGCGCTTGAACAGCGACTGCGGCAGAATGCGTTGGCGCGTGAGATCGAGCGTTTTCATGGCGTCACATCCTTTCAGGCGCTAGCGGAGCGGGCAGTGAATTTATGCCCGACAATGAGTTCGACGACCTCGTTGAGGTCGGTGTCGGCAATCCTTCGCTCGGCCAGATTGGCGCCGTCATACATCACCATGAGGCGGTCGCAGACCAGAAACAGGTCCTGCAACCTGTGGGTGATCAGAATCACGCTGACGCCCTGGCGGCTGATGGTGCGAATCAACTCCAGCACCGCTTCGACTTCGGCTACCGCGAGGGCCGCGGTGGGCTCGTCCATGATCAGAACCTTAGGGCCGAAGGCGGCCGCGCGGGCAATCGCAACGGCCTGGCGCTGGCCGCCGGAAAGGTGTCGTACCTGCGCGCGGGTATCCGGAATGGTGATGCCCAATGCTTCAAGAATCTGCCGTGCTTCGCGGTGCATGCGCGTCTCATCGAGCAACGGCACGCCGAGCACGCGGCGCATCGGTTCGCGGCCCATGAAGAGGTTTCCGGCCACATCGACGGTGTCACACAGCGACAGGTCCTGGTACACCATCTGGATATGGCAGCGCTGCGCATCTGCCGGGCCGCTGAAACTGACTTCCTCGCCATCGATGGCGATTCGTCCGCTGGTCGGTATCACGGCACCTGACAGAATCTTGGTCAGCGTGGATTTGCCCGCGCCGTTGTCGCCCACCAGCCCCAGCACTTCACCGGGCTGCAACAGCAGATCGACACCGCGTAACGAGGCTATCGAGCCGTAGTGTTTAGTGATGGCACTCATCTGTACCCGAGGCACTTCGCCAGGCGTCTGCATGCTGAGCCCCTTATTTGAATTCGGCGCGATAGGCTGCCAGGTTGGCTTTGGTCACCAGCTTGACGGGAATGCTCTGTTCGCGAGCCACGGTCTTTCCGGACAACAGCGCCAGCGCCGACTCCACCGCCGTCTTGCCCATGGCTTGGGTATTCTGTTGCACCACCACCGCGACAGAGCCGTCATCCAGACCCTGCACTGCCTGAGAGGACAGGTCCCACCCGAAAATCCTGACCCGCTCGCCCGCACCTTGCGACACGCTCGCGGCAACCGAGCCAATCAGGGCGGGTTCGCCAGTGGCATAAATGATCTGCAGATCAGGGTTGGCGGTCAGCAGGTTTTCCGCCGCAGCCTGGGCGGTGTCCTGCACATTGTTACCGTCGACGGTATTGACGATCTTCGCCTGGCTGGCGGTCTTCGCCAGACCCTCGCGGAAGCCGTCCAGACGCAGATTCTGCACATAAGAGCCGAGGGCTCCGACAACGCCGATGCTGGCTTTGCCCGCCAGTTCGCGGTTGATGTATTCGCCGGTGTACTGGCCGATCTGTCGGGCTGCCTCGCGGTTATCCACGCCGACCTGCACGGCATTGTCGCCATTGATCACAGCATCGATTGCCACCACCGGGATTCCCGCCTGCGCGGCTGCGGTGACTGCCGGCTTGATACCGTTGACGTCGATGGCGCAGAGCAGAATGGCGTCGACTTTGTCCTGAATATAGGCCTCGATGGCGTCGTTCTGGGCTGACGGATTGTCGTTGGCGTTGAACACCACCAGCTCTGCTCCGGCAGCTTTCGCCGCCGCCTGTGCGCCTTGGGTAATCTGGGTGAAATACAGCGCCTGTTGGTTGACCTGTACCAGAGCCAGACGTTTGCCGGTCTGGGCCTGAATGATGGGTGACAACGCCAAGGCCAAAACAACGCCGAGGGTCAGGGTGAAACGCTTGCTCAAACGCAGCATTGCCATCCTCCTAGCCTGATCGCCGGTGTGGCAAATCAGATCGGTAAACCGGTTTACCATTTGTCTCAAAAAAAAGACAAATGAGTTTTGTCTTCAGGTTTGAAAACTAGAGAAAGCAGATTGTGTGCCATTTTTTTCGCAATGCCTGCCAGTGACCGTACAGCCTTGATGCGCCACAGTTTTCCGCAATCATCGGCTTTTCAGGAGGCAAACGGCAGTGCACTGATTTAAGGCCGGGTGTTACTTGTTGCCCCGCAATCAGTCACTGCGCGTTGCTACCGTGCCCCGACAGACCAGCTCTACGGGTACGCGCACGATGTCCTGCGCACAGTCGCCGCCCGTCATCCTCTGCAGCAGTTGCGCCACGCCGAGACGGCCAAGCTCTCTGGAGGATTGGCGGATGGTACACAGCGGCGGGGTCAGCAGGCTGGCGTAGACGGCGTCGTCGAAACCCACCAGCGACATGGCACCGGGCACGCTGATAGTGCGCTCACGCAGGACATCGAGCACGCCCAGGGCGATGAAGTCACTGGCGGCGAAAATCGCCTCCGGAGGGTCGGGCAGGGTGAGTAGCTGTGCGGTCGCGATACGCCCGAACTCACGGCTGTAATCCCCAAAGCACAGGTATTCCGGCACCTCTGCGATGCTCGCCAGCGCGAGCGCTTCCCGGTAGCCGGCATAGCGCTCGCGAGCACTCATCAAGGCCGACGGCCCGGACACATGAGCGATGCGTCGATGGCCATGGCGGATCAGATAGTCAGTCGCCAGGCGACCGCCCTGATGGTTGTCGGCGAAGACTTTGGGCTGCGACGTGCCGGGAACGTCTTCGTCGAGCAGAATGATATTGCGGTAGCTCATCAGCTGGCTGGCCAGCGTGCCGTCATCCGGGCGGTTGCTGACCAGTAGCAAGCCATCGACGTTACGTGAATCCAGCCAACGCACAAACGTGCTTTCGCGCTCAAGCAGGTTGCGGGTGACACACAGCACCAGGTTATAACCGTGTGCGGACGCCTCTTCCTCGGCCGCGTCTGCCAGCTCGGCGAAAAACGGGTTGGCGATGTCCGGCAGCACCAGGCCGATGGTCTCACTGCCGCCTTTGCTCAGGCGCCGGGCCAGACTGTTGCCCCGGTAGTCCAGCGCCTTGATCGCCAGGTCGATACGTTGCGCGGTTTCCGGCGGCAGGCTGATGCTTCGGTTCAGATAGCGCGACACCGCAGCCTTGGAAAGACCTGCATGGTTGGCAACATCCTTGAGCGTTACGGGTCTGGTCATGGCGGTCGGCTTTGTGGCCTGAAAAACGAAGTATTGAAGTGAGGTGCCGGTATCTTCTCATGCGTGCCCGAACAGCCCGACGATTTTCTCTGCGGGTGACGTCGAAAAAATCCAGGCCGGGTATTGGCCGGCCAGCTATCGTTGACCTTCTGCACGTTTGCGACACGCTCTGCTTGAGCGAATGTGTGCCGTCTTGAGCTATTGGTACGTAACTAAATATGGCGCATTATTTATATGTTGTCGTATGACTTATGTCTGATCACTTCATCACACACCACGATCATGCAAGTAGTCCAGATATTCCTTGCATTGGCTCTAAGACATTCGCCACGAATGTCGATCACTTACAGTGATAATTGTCCATTAAAGAAGCCTCTCTTGTTTGCTTAATGGAACCGCACAGCACACTGCGACACTCATTTACTCCATTTTCCAGTAAATGCAGGCGATGGGTGTTTGCGATGAATGCCATTCAGCCAATTATAAGCTCGGCTTATTTTCAATACTCTCTCGGTGATAGCAATTGGCTGCTTTCTTGGGGCTCTTCATTATCAACAGGCGTTATCCATGATTGGATCAATCCGAAAAGTGGCTATTTGCCTTGCGAGTATCGGCTGATCGCGTTCGAGTCTGATAAAGGTCCTGATGCCTGTAATTTCAAGGACGAATGTTCATCGCGAGCCCCAAGACGAACGTTCAGGAGTGCTTAATGATAAATCCCGTAAAACACAATTTTAGTCACCTTGGGTTTTCAAACGCTCAAAGTACCTCGGCACTGGGGCCTGCCAGTAATAAAGTGCCCAACTTTGTTTCGCGAGGGCGAGGCAAGGGAGTTCCAGTGGAGCAATTCAATACTGCCGAAGAGTGTCGTTTGGCGGGTCGGCAGGACAGCGTACTGGATTCGATAGACGGCAAAGAGTTCATGCGACTGCTGCAGAAGTACACGGCCTCTGAAACAACCGAAGAAGAATTTGCGGACCTGAGAGCCTCCATACCGCGCTACTCCATTGAGTTGGCCAAGTCGGATCAGCCTAAAGTGCTTTATCGGGGGATATCTCTGGATGATGAGGCGGCGTCGCTGTTACTGAATACCTCCAAGGGTTACCGCAGTCGCGAAATAGCCCATGGTCTTATTCACGGCCTGCGCGTGGTTAAAGGCGTTTACACCGCGACCGGGGTGGCCAGTGCCTCGACAGTGTCAGACGTTTCGCAAGGCTTTGCGCTGGTGAACGCGAAGAGGAAAAAAGAAACACCGGTTCTTTTTGTACTGAAAGCGATGCCTGCCGTTCCTGCGCTCAACCACAGTGGTGCAAAGGGTGTGACACTCAGTGAGAGCCGGTTGCCGTTATCGGTGGCCAGCAAGAGTGAACATGAAGTCATTCTGGATATCACCAACCGGTACGAAATTACGCAGGCTCGCCGGAGCGGTGAGTTTATTGTCGTCGACATGACGGTTTTAGGGCGGTCCAAGAGGGGAGGTGAATTCGCCCTCGTCGAGACTGACAAATGGAAACAACTCTCTGGCGCCAAGGGCTCTAATCCAGGTGGATTGTTTCAAGCGCCCAATGGCGTTAAGTGGTATGTGAAAACCAACCCGTCTGCCAATAGACTTCGAAACGAGGTGCTTGCCTCCAGACTGTACCGTGCCGCAGGAATCGATGTTCCTGACATAGAACTGGCGTCCCGCAAAGGCAAGCCCGCACTGATTTCAAAACTGATAGTAGGGAACCCCAAAGACCTCGATACGCTGGCAAAAAATAGTCAGTTGAAGTGCGGCTTTGCTGTGGATGCCTGGCTGGCGAACTGGGATGTCATCGGTCTGACGGGGGACAATGTCATCTTCAATCACCGTAACAAACCTGTGCGCATCGACCTTGGCGGTGCGCTGGTCTTCCGCGCCCAAGGGGAGCACAAGGGTAATCAGTTCGGTACCACGCCCATGGAGCTGGTCACGATGCTGTCTCGTGAAGACAATTCGTCCAGTCGTGCCTTCCGGAAAATCGAGCGTAATGACATCCGCGAGGGTATTGCAGCGATAGAAAAAATACCGGATGCGCGTATTGCCGCACTTTGCGCAGAACACGGCCCTGGCAATCACAGCGAACGCATTGAGCTCGGCAAGAGACTGATCAGTCGGAAGAAGTGGCTTGTCGATATGAAGCAGACGCTTCCTTATATTCATCGCCGAAAGAACGAGCGCGGCGATGTTGTCACTGTTAAAAACCCCACGTCACCCAGTGCGGCGGATACGTGGCGTGATCGATACGCAACCGCCGTTTTTGTACCTCACAGCGCTGTCCGTGGCAGCATGAACAACCTGCCGTTCAGATCATTTACACCCCCAGACACGATGGATGGCTGGCGCCGATTTACAACCCGGGCGGTCAACTTCACAGAGCCGGAATTCAAGCGTTCTCAGCACCTTGCTCCCGCCAGTGGAGCGATCATTTTTGAGCCCGACGGCAGGGTATGGATCACCGAGCCGACCAATCACCCGTTCGGCGCAACGCACGCTTTTCCCAAGGGAAAGCAGGAAGCCGGTCTGAACTTGAGGACCAATGCACTCAAGGAAGTCTACGAAGAGACGGGGCTTCTGGTGGAATTCCACGGCTTTATCGGTGACTACGACCGAACAACATCCCGTACTCGTTATTACCTTGCCAAACGCATAGATGGCATACCGTCCGATATGGGTTTTGAATCTCAAAGCGTCAAGCTGGCAAACATTACCGAGGCCAAAAGACTGCTACCCAACGCCGTGGATATTGCCATCTTGCGAGACGCAGAACGGGCTTATCTAAAGGGCCCTTTCAAATGAATTTCATCTGCTTGAACGCGTAAAGACGATAAAGAGGATTTCTGAAACCCTGTACAAAAAACCGTTCACCCAAACGCGTTACCTCCACAAAAAAGGAGTAATGAAATGAGTATGAATACCTCTGTAAACAACAACAGCCCGGGGTGGTCGCCTGTCTCGTCGGGCAACCTGGCTCCGAGTCCGGACTATTCAGGTAAGTCGTCGAGCAATGCCGTGCACTTTCTTCCTCCGGAAAGTACCCAGCGCTCGCCGAACACGGTGAGTTGGGGGAATGGCGCGCCGACAACCGCCACCGCCGGGAATGGACAAGCACGAGGGGGCGATCAAAGTGACTTGATCGAGGCGTTGACGACGCTGATTCAGGCGCTGCTGAAACGCTTGCTCGGTGATTCTTCCGCAAGTAACTCTTCTGCAAATAACCCTTCCGAGAACCCGTCCCCTGCTTCGTCCGGGCCAGGTCGGGCTTCTGCTTCTCCCGGCGGTGCTGCCAGTTCGACGCCAGACTCAGGACTGTCTGAGCAGTCAAATCAAGCCCAACCGTTCAATAACACTGGCTTGGGTTCTCATGGCGGCGCGAATACGGTTCCTGACCGGATTGCGTCTCCTGAGGCAGCGCAAAAAATGGTCGAAGACGTGAAAAATGCCGGAGGGGGAACACTTCGCATCCAGATGACCCATGACCAGATCAATGACCCGGCGCAAATGGCCAAACTCAAGGCGATGGTCGATGCCGGCGACAAACAAGGGGTCAAGATTCAGTTTACGTTTCGTGACAACGCCAATGGCGGCGGTGGCAATGTCTTGTCCGGCGACAAGCTCCAACAAGCCGCCGACGATGTCAAAAACGTGGTTTCTGCCCTTGGAAACCATCCGAGTTTTGTACTCGATACGTTCAATGAGGGCGGCAAGAGTGCCACTCAGGGTTGGGCCGATATGCAGAGCACGTTGATCAAGTCAGCCCGCGACGCTGGTTACAAAGGCGACATCGTGGTGGAGGACAGCAATTGGGGTGGTGGTCTGACGGCCGGCGGGGAAAGCGGGCTGGTCAAATACGCTGATCAGCTGAAAGCCGCCAACGGCAGCAACAACCCTGGCCTGATCGGCAGCATCCATGAGTACGCCAGCGGTGCTGATGCCTCTTCGCGTTTGTCATCGGAGATCAAGGCGCTTACGAGCGCGGGCTTCAAGCCGCAAATCGGTGAAGTCGGTAACGCCAACTGGACCGGGGGCGGTAACTTCGAACAGCGCGACGGCGCCAACCAGGCCGTGAAAGACAACATGGGCGCCCTGAAAGCGGCCGGGGCCGATGTGCTGCCATGGATGGACCAGTTCGAGAACGGCAAGATCAAACACGATGTCGGGTTCTCGAAAGGCGATCAGTTTTCCTGATCCTGCTTCATGGAACCTGTTTTACCTGTCGACCGCTCAGCGGGCAGCTATCTGCGAGGTCGTCAACGAGCAGTGCAGAGCGGCGAGTTGAAGAGGTTGCGCAGATGCTGCGCTATCTGCGCAACCCCCTTTTTCATGACCGATAAGTAGCAGGTATAAAAGCTATGCCTATCAACAGACCCGCCTTCAATTTAAAACTCAATACGGCAATTGCCCAGCGGACTTGAAGAAGGATGCAGGTGCGCAATTGCGCCGTTTGAATCAGAGCGAAGTGCGTGCCAATACACCGACACGTTTCGCCGTTCACCATCGTGCCCCCACTTATGACGTCGCACAAAGCGCGTTGGGTGAAAATCACGGTGGCTGGACTGCCGCCAATCATTTCAAGATGACGGGGTCTGAGGTCTTCATCCATATGGATCGCCTGGAGCCGAACTGCAAGGGGGAGTTTGCCGGAGACAAGATCCACCTCAGCGTTGCACCTGAGGATGTACCGCATGCATTCAATACTGCAGGCGAGCGACAGTCCGGTTGACTCGTGGAAAGTGACTGACATGAAATGCCTGCAAGCAGAGATGCCGGCGGCAAAGCAGCGCGTGGCGCTGGGCGCTCAGTTCACGATCTACGCCAAGCCCGACCGTGCAGACAACACCTACAGCCCAGAGTACATGGGCAAAATGAGGGGGATGATCAGCAGTATCGAACAGGAGTTGAGCGCCGCCGGTGTAAGGCAGAGCAGCCATCGCCCGGACTCCGATGTCTCCCCGGGGCACTGGAGCTATGCGTCTTATCGCAATGAGCATAAAAGCAACAGATCAGGGACTTCCAATCAGCACAGGAACCTGGAGGCCGAGCCTTTTTTCCAGTTGGTCTCATTCTCTGATGGGGCTTCAGGGTCATCGAGGTCCAGCGCTGACCATCAGGCCTTGCTGCCGCCGCCGTGGGCCCGGTAAGGCTGTTTTTCTGAGCATTGCCGTGCGACCGGGGTTTGTGTCTTGAAACGTGGGTGTCGAAAGAAACGCTGGCTGCACGGCGACAGCTTCGGGTTCACCGGTGCAGGATCGCCTGATGAATCTCCTGCAGCGGAATGATCCGCTGCGCCGCGTTCAGTTTGATCGCTTCCTTGGGCATGCCGAACACCACGCAACTGGCCTCGTCCTGAGCCACTGTCGCGCTGCCGGCGTCGAGCATTTCCTTGAGCCCGCGTGCGCCGTCGTCGCCCATGCCGGTCATGATGATGCCGGTGGCGTTCTTGCCGGCGAATTTGGCCACCGAACGGAACAGCACGTCCACCGAAGGACGATGGCGGTTGACCAGCGGGCCGTCGATGACCTGGACGTGATAATAGGCGCCGCTGCGCGTGACCATCATGTGTTTACCGCCGGGGGCGATCAGCGCGAGGCCGGGCAGGATGCGGTCGTTGTTTCTGGCCTCGCGCACCTCAATCTGACTCAGGCTGTTCAGGCGTTCGGCGAACGATGCGGTGAATTTCTCCGGCATGTGCTGGACGATGACCATGCCGGGACAGACGCGGGGCAGGGCAGTCAGCACCGCTTCGAGTGCCTGTGTACCGCCTGTCGAGGTGCCGATGGCGACGATGCGTTCAGTGGTCTGCGCCATGGCATGGCCGCTGGCAGCTGGCAAAATGGCATCGGCGGTCAGTTTGCTGGCTGGGTTCAGCACTGGGGCGGCGGTGCGCTTGCCGAGGTTTCTGACGTTGGAGTTGGCTGCTGCGCGTACTGCTGCAACCAGCTCGGCGGCCGAATCGATGAGGAAGTTCTTCAGCCCGGTGGTGGGCTTGGTGATGATTTCCACCGCCCCGGCAGACAGCGCCTGCAATGAGGTTTCGGCGCCTTTCTGGGTCAGCGACGAGCAGATCACCACCGGCGTCGGCCGCTCGCTCATGATCTTCTTGAGAAAGGTGATGCCGTCCATGCGCGGCATCTCCACGTCCAGCACAATGACGTCCGGCCATTCCTGAGCGAGCTTGCTCATGGCAAATATCGGGTCTGACGCCGCGCCCATCACATGAATATCGGGGGTGTCGTTGAGAATGGCCACCAGTACCTGACGAACTACAGCCGAATCATCGACCAGCAGTACGCTGATTTTTTTGTTTGGCATCTTTTTCCATTGCTTCCATTGGTTGGTGCCTGACCCATACGTTTCCGTCCCACAGGTCGAAGATGATGCTGCGATGGCCGGTGCTGCCCAGGTCCTGAGCCATCAGTTTCAGGCGGTTCTGTTCGGCCAGTGCAAGCGCCGCGTGAACGTTGCTGTCAGCGACGTTACGCATGTGCGGGTCATGGCGATGAGCAGGAAACATTTCGCCGCCGCCAAACAGCTTGACCTGATATTCCTCCGGCAGCGTGCCATTGGCCAGTGCATGACGAATGAGTATTTCCATCGCTTCGTCAGCGTACCTGCCGTCCAGTGGCTGATGCCGGCGTATGCGCCCGGGTAGCATGAAGTGGCACATGCCGCCAATACGCCGCCACGGGTGCCAGAAGGTAATCGCCACGCATGAACCCAGCAACGTGCGCAGGCGAGTCGGCCGGGTCTGAAAGACCACTTCGCCAGGCCCCAGCACTATTTCGGCTACACCGACAGGCGTGTTCATGGTTTGCGGTAAATCGAAGGGGAGACCATTTTCAACATGTCATTCACACCGTTCAGGCTTTCCGAGTGGCTGATGATGAAATAGCCTCCTGGCTTGAGACGGGGGATCAACCGCGCCACCACTTTGCTTTTGGTTTCCTGATCGAAATAAATCATCACGTTGCGCAGGAAAATGACGTCGAACTCGCCCAGATCCGGCAGGGTGTCATTGAGATTGACCTGTACGAAACTGACCCGGCTGCGCAACGACTTGTCGATCAGGAAGGTCCCTTCCTGGCGACCTGTGCCTTTCAGACAATATTTGAACAGCAAAGGTTGCGGCAACGTCTCGGTGCGTTCCATAGGGTAGTGACCGCTGCGCGCCTTGCTCAGCACGCGGGTGCTGATGTCCGAGCCGACCACTTCCCAAGGCGTGGTGCCCAGTTGCTCGGCCAGAGTCATGGCCAGGCTGTAGGGCTCTTCGCCAGACGAACTGGCGGCGCTCCAGATGCGGAACATTTTGCCGTGTGTGACCTTGGGCAGCACCTGCTGACGCAGAAAGTCGAAGTGCTTGGGTTCGCGGAAGAAATACGTTTCGTTGGTGGTCAGCAGGTCCAGCGCCACTTGCAGCTCGCCGTTGCGCTGATCGTTCATGATCAGCTTGAAATACTCGCCATAGCTGTCCAGCTCGTAATGTTTGAGACGCTTGAACAGGCGGCCGGCCACCAGCGCTTTCTTGGCCAGCGTCAGTTTGATGCCCGCAGCGTTGTACAGCCAGTTCTGGAACTGGCCGAATTCGCGATCGGTGAGCGACGCTGTATCAGGCATGTGCAGACCTCACGTCGCGTCGACGTCGGGCGGCAGCGACTGGCCTGCTTCGGCAAGGCTGGACATTTCATCGATGGACAACACGCGGTCGACCTCGAGAACGATCACGAACTTGCCGTCGACCTTGGCCATGCCGCTGATGAAGTCGGCGCGAATTCGCGCACCGAAGTTCGGCGGCGGCTCGATCTGCGACGCCGGAATCTCCAGCACCGCCGAGACATTGTCGACCAGCAGGCCGATGTCCTGCGGCTGGCCGTCCTCACTGTTGGCCTCGATGATGATCACGCACGAGCGCCGGGTGATGGCCGAGTTCTGTCGCCCGAAGCGCGCCGACAGATCAACCACAGGCACCACAGCGCCGCGCAGATTGATCACCCCGCGCACGAAGGCGGGCATCATCGGCACCACCGTCAGGCTGCCGTACTCGATGATTTCCTTGATGCCCAGAATGCCGATGGCGAACATCTCGCCACCGAGCATGAAAGTCAGGTACTGCGCCTCTTCTTCGACCGTCGCTGCGGTCTGCCGAGTCGTGACCAATGAGCCCATGTCGTTCTCCCCTGGAGTCTCTATCGAAGCCGGCAATCAGAAACGGGTAAATTCCGATTCGTCCGGGGCGCCCGCCATGCTTTGCGCAAATGCCTTGCGCGGAGCCTGTTGCGGTGGCCGCGGAGGCTGACGGTTCGGGCTGTTGCGGCTGTCGAAAGTAGCGCTCTGTGCGACGGCCCTTGGCGATGCGTCGAGGGTGAAGAAACTCATGGCCTGTTGCAGTTGTTCGGCCTGGCTGCTCATTTCTTCAGCCGTAGCTGCCAGTTCTTCGCTGCTCGATGCGTTTTGCTGGGTGACCTGGTTGAGCTGGGTCATGGCGGTGTTGATCTGCGCTACACCGGCTGCCTGCTCTTCCGACGCTGCACTGATTTCCTGCACAAGGTCGGAGGTTTTGTTGATCGAGGGCACCATTTCGTCCAGCAGCTTGCCGGCCTTCTCGGCCATTTCCACGCTGCTCGACGACAGCTCGCCGATTTCCTGCGCGGCCACCTGGCTGCGCTCGGCCAGCTTGCGCACCTCGGCGGCCACTACCGCGAAACCCTTGCCATGTTCGCCGGCGCGCGCGGCTTCGATGGCGGCGTTGAGGGCGAGCAGGTTGGTCTGGTAAGCGATGTCGTCGATGATGCTGATGCGCTGGGCGATTTTCTTCATCGCCACGACGGTCTGCTGCACCGATTCGCCGCCATCGGTGGCTTCCTTGGCGGCCTTGCTGGCCATGCCATCGGTGACTTTGGCGTTCTCGGTGTTCTGGTTGATGCTGGCGCTCATCTGCTCGACCGATGCGCTGGTCTCTTCGACGCTGGCGGCCTGCTCGCTGGTGGCCTGGCTCATCGACTGTGCAGTGGCGCTGACTTCTTCCGAAGCGCTGGCCAGGTTGTCGGCGGCATTACGCACATCGCCGATGATGTGCGACAGCTTGCCGACCATGTTGCGCATGGCGTTGAGCACCATGCCAGTCTCGTCCCTGGAACCGTGGCCGATGTGGGCGTTGAGATTGCCCTCTGCCAGTTGCTCGGCGGCCGTTGCGGCCTCCTTCAGCGGGCGGGAAATGATCCGGGCGATGAACAGCGCCAGACCCAGGCCGATCATCAAGGCTGCAATCAGTACCACGATGATCGAGATACGGGAGGTTTCGTACAGGCTGGTGCCTTTGTTGCCAGCGATAGTCGCGCCAGCTTCATTCAGCTCGACCATTTTTTGCAGCTGAGTGGTCACTTCATCGAAATGCGTCTTGGATTCGCCCTTGAGCAATGCCCGCGCCTGAGCCTCCAGGTTTTGGCGTGACTGATCGAACAGGTCGTTGCTGACCTTCAGGTAGGCGGCCCATGACGCGCTCACGCTATTGAACAACTGACGATCGTCATCACTGGAAATCAACTTGTCGTAAATGGCCAGGCGGGTTTCGAACTGTTTGCGAGAGTCCGCTGCTTCCAGCTCCATCTGCGCCTTTTCCTGGGCGGTGTCGGCTGCAATATGGCGGTTTTCCTTCAGGCGGTAATTGGCGGCGAAGAAGCGCATGCCCGCGGCCGCCCGCATGGACGGCATCCAGTTTTCCTTGATGTCCTGAGCGGCCTGGTTGACCTGCCCGAGCTGGATGATGGCAAAGACTCCCATGGCCGCGGTCAACGCCAGAACCACCAGGAACGAGGTAATCAGCTTGGTGGAAATCTTCAGATCGTAGAACCATTTCATTGAAGTAACTCCTTGGGAATTGCGAATCCGTCAGCGAGAAGTGGGCAGCAGGAATTGAGGCGCCTGGGTCGAGCGGGCCTCCATGTGTACGATCTGGTTGAGCAGGGCGGGGATGTCGAGAATCAACGCCACCGCGCCACTGCCCAGGATCGTCGAGCCGCTGATGCCGCGCAGCGCGCCGAACAGCTTGCCCAGAGGTTTGATAACGGTTTGGAACTCGCCCAGCAGGTCATCGACCACCAGCCCGGCCTTGTGCTCGGCGTAACGCACCACCACCACGTTCTGGCGCCTGGCGGCCGGGCCTTCATGATTGAAGTGGTCGCGCAGGTAGACCAGCGGCAGCACTTCGCCACGCAGGTCCAGGTAGCCGCTGTCGCGGGTCAACTGCCGGTTGTGTTCGTCCAGCTCGATGCATTCCTGCACCATGTCCAGCGGGATCACGTAAGTCGACTGATCGATACCAACCAGAAAACCGTTGATGATCGCCAGCGTCAGCGGCAGACGGATGCGCACGATGGTGCCCTGACCGGGCTGACTGTCCAGATCCACCGTGCCGCGCAGCAAGGTAATGTTGCGCTTGACCACGTCCATGCCGACACCACGGCCCGAAAGATTGGTGACGGCCTCGGCAGTGGAAAAGCCGGGCTCGAAAATCAGGTTGTAGATTTCCTGATCGGTGAGGCTTGCGCCGGCCGCCACCAGTCCGCGTTGCTGGGCCTTGTCGAGGATGCGCTCGCGGTTGAGTCCGGCCCCGTCGTCGGCGATTTCAATGACGATGCTGCCCGAGTCGTGGTACGCGTTGAGGCTCAAATGACCTTTGGCCGGCTTGCCTGCCGCGCGACGTGCTTCGGCGCTCTCGATGCCGTGGTCCATGGAGTTACGCAGCAGGTGCATGAGCGGGTCGCCGATCTTTTCGACGACGGTCTTGTCCAGTTCGGTCTCCGCACCATTGATAATCAGGTCGATGTCCTTGCCCAGTTCCTGACTGACATCGCGCACCACACGGCGGAAGCGATTGAAGGTGTCGCCGATGGGGATCATGCGCAGGTGCAGCGCGCCATCCAGAATCTGCTCGACCAGCCCCGACACCGTCGAGCTGGCTTCCTGAAGCGGGTCGTTGTCGCACGACTTGGCCAGCAGGCTGGCGCCGGCGCTGGCAATGACCAGCTCGCCGACCAGATTGATCAGCTCGTCGAGCTTGTCGGCGTTGACGCGCACATAGCGGCCATCCTTGTTTTTCTGCTCGCTGCCCGAAGAAGGGCGCTCTACAGCGGTTGCCGTTGCCGTTGCCGTTGCCGTTGCGGGCGTACGTGGCACTGCGCGCTGATCGCCCAGCAGTTCGCCGCTGGCCACCACAGGGCTGTGTTCAGGCTGCGAGACCAGTTCGGTGCCGGTGGGCTCGACGTGGTCTGGCGTTTCGTCCAGCGGCGTGATTTCCACCGCGCAGTCTTCACGCACGAAATCGAAGACTTCGTTGATCGCGGCGTGCCCGGCAGCAGAGCGGAAATCGATCTCGAAGCCCAGGTGGCAGGATTCCGGGTCCCACGCTTCAACTGTTGGAATGCTGTCGGTCAGCGTCGTGACCTGGACCATCTGCCCCAGGGTATTGAGGTAGCGCAGGAACGACAGCGGGTCCATGCCGTTGCGAAACACATCCACGCCAAAACGTAGCGAGATATGCCAGAGCACGTCGGCTGACTGTTCATCATCGCTGACGACCTGCGCACTTGCGATGTCAGCGGCGCTGGCGCTGGCCGGTGCCTGGAAGACCTGCAACGCCTGACGCAGCGCTGCCTCGCGCTCCAGTGCAGGTTGCTGCAGTTGCTCGCCACGGCTGGCGACCACGTCGATCAACTCAAGCATGTGATCGCCGGATTTGAGCAGCACGGCGATCAGCTCGGCGTTTACCGAAACACTGCCTTCACGCAGACGATCCAGCACGTCTTCGACGATGTGAGTAAAACTGACGATAGGCGTCAGCCCGAACAGTCCGGCCGAGCCTTTGATGGTGTGCGCTGCGCGGAAGACCGCGCCGATCGCGTCCAGGTCGCCGGGCTCGCTTTCGAGTTGCAGGAGGGATTCCTCCATGGCCTGCAAAAGCTCTCGCGCTTCAACGATGAACGTCTGCTGTGCCTGATCGAGATTAATACTCACGATGACTTCCTTGATCGATCACTGGGCAGTACTGCAAATGGACGCGCTACAGCACGACACCCGGATTACATAACTCGAAGGTTTCGCTGACTGCCTTGCTTTGCCCGGTCAGGTGCAGCGAAGTCCCGGTCTTGCCGGCTTCACGCTGGATCACTGCCAGCAGTTGCAGGCCGGCGCCGTCCATCTCGGTGACCTGTGAAAGGTCAACTTCCAGGCGTGCCGCAGCGCCGATCTGTGGCAATAGCCTGGCGGCCAGTTCGGTCACGGTGTAGATCGTCAACTCGCCGTCGATCTGCACGCGTGCAGTGTCGTTGGTGCTCTCGTCTGGCGTGGGCATGCTGGCCTCCAGGGGCCTGGGTCTCAGGGCAGGATGAGCTTGGAAACCGCTGCGAGCATTTGTGCCGGCTGAAACGGTTTGACGACCCACGCCTTGGCGCCTGCGGCCTGACCTTCGGCCTTTTTCGATTCCTGGGATTCGGTGGTCAGCATGATGATGGGCGTGAACTTGTAGCTGGCCAGCTTCTTCACTTCCTTGACGAAAGTGATGCCGTCCATGTTCGGCATGTTCACGTCGCTGATGATCAGGTGCACCTTCTGCCCGGTGAGCTTGCCCAGTGCATCCTTCCCGTCACAGGCTTCGATAACGTCGTATCCGGCACTCTTCAGCGCGATACCGACGACTTGCCGGACGCTGCTTGAATCGTCGACCACCAATACACTCTTAGCCATGATTTACTCCTAGAAAAACGTGATTTCCTGCGAATCCTGCTGTGCTGCCGATTCACCTCGGTGAGTGCGACGTTGCTCGTCGGTCGCGTAGGTAGACTCCATGCGCGCCAGCCATTGCCGGGCGTCGATGGCGACGGCCTCGTCGGGGGACTGGCTAGCCTGCAGAAGGTGCGCGTGCAGCGAGTCGATGTTGTCGCGTACGTGGGCGAGAATCTGGCTGACCCGGTCCTGAAACTGCAGGTTCACCAGGACCTCGGTCATTTCGTCGCGAATCCCGTAGCTCTCCTGCTTGAGCAGGTCGGCGGACTCGGCCAGGCGACCGGTGATGCTCTGGAAGCGCTCCAGTACGTTCTGAATGCTTTGTTCGGAAGCGGCCACCGAATGGCTGTCCTGATCGGCACCGCTCGATGCGGCCTGCACCAACTGGGTGATGGCGTTGTTGATGATGTCGACCTTGGCGGACATCTGCTGACCGGTTTCGCTGGATTTGCTCGACAGGCTGCGCACCGCATCGGCCACCACGGCAAAGCCACGGCCCGCCTCACCGGCACGCGCTGCCTCGATGGCCGCGTTGAGGGCCAGCAGGTTGGTCTGTGCGGCAATCGCCGCAACGTCGGCGGCCATGGTGCGCAATTCGCCGGTATAGGCGGTGAGGCTGCGCACCTGGGAGAGCGTCTGGTCGCGGCTGGCCTGAGTGGATTTGAGCGAGTCGATTACCCGGCTTAGTTCGCTGTCGCTTTGCGACAACACTTTCAGCGCACCATCGGCATTCTGACCGTCCAGCTCACCGGCAGCGTGCTGCGACGCCTGCACGGTTTCCTGCAGGCGCTCGGAGATGCCCATGAAACGCGTGCTCAATTCGACAATCGCGGTTTCGGTCTGCTGGCGCGAGCTTTCGACCTGCTTGGCCCAGATCGGCATGGCACCGAGGAGGATTTCATTGAACTGGGCGTTGGACGCCATGGCGCTGCTTTGAGCGCTATGCGCCTGGTGGTGATCCATCGCCTGAGCCACGGCGCGGCGCACTTGGGTCTGTTGGGAGCGGGCGGCCAAGGCACAGGCGCCGAGACCAATCGCCAGCAGTGCAGCACACGCCACCAGATTGGCCGTACCCGTGCCGAACTGCGTGAGAATCCAGGCAATGGCGGGTATGACGGGAATGAGTGAGAACCAGATGAAACGCGGATGATTTTCTGCAGGAGCACTACTGTATTGATTCGACATCATGGGTTCGATCCCTGAACAGTGCAGCGTTGTACACGACTCAATGGTTATCTGCGCGCCGCAGACAAACTTGATCCCCGTACGGGAGCCTTCCGTCCGGTCGCTTGGCGCACAACCCGATCCTGTTAAAAATAGCGGGTATTCGGGGCATCGCAAGTCGGCGCAGCGAACGCGTTGGCAGAACAGCCGGATTCACTAGGGAGAGGACGCAGAGCGTCCGGAAAGGCATGCGACGCAGAGCGCCGCACGATAGAGGGGGGATCGTTCCTCACGCTCCAGCGTGGGAATGCGGTTCACGACGCTCCGCGTCGCAAGAGGACGCGGAGCGTCCAGAACGGCATGCGACGCAGAGCGCCGCACGATAGTGGGGTGATCGTTCCGCACGCTCCAGCGTGGGAATATGCAGTTCACGACGCTCCGCGTCGCAAGAGGACGCGGAGCGTCCGGAATGGCATACGACGCAGAGCGCCGCACGATAGTGGGGTGATCGTTCCTCACGCTCCAGCGTGGGAATGCAGTTCACGACGCTCTGCGTCGTCAAGAGGAGGCGGAGCGTCCGGAATGGCATGCGACGCAGAGCGCCGCACGATAGTCGAGATGATCGTTCCTCACGCTACGGAGCATGGGCACGATAGTGTTTTCCCGTACGCCTCTCGTCTGGTGTGGCTTAGTGCAGCTTCATCCGCGGCTCGGTGCCTTTACCGATCTTGCTGCCCAGCATCAGCATCAGGGTACGGAAGGTGCCGTACAGCGCCATCTGGTGCATGCGGTACAGCGACACGTAGAACATCCGCGCCAGCCAGCCTTCAAGCATCACGCTGCCCATCAGGTTACCCATCAGATTGCCGACGGCCGAGAAGCTCGACAGCGAGATCAGCGAGCCGTAGTCCTTGTAGGTGTACTCCGGCAATGTCTTGCCTTCAATCCGCAAGCGTAGCGATTTGACCAGCAAGGATGCCTGCTGGTGGGCGGCCTGAGCGCGCGGCGGGACGTTGCGGTCGGTGCCTTTTTGCGGGCAGGCCGCGCAGTCACCGAAGGCGAAGATATTTTCGTCACGGGTGGTTTGCAGCGTCGGCAACACTTGCAACTGATTGATCCGGTTGCTTTCCAGGCCATCCAGCTCATGCAGGAAGGCCGGGGCACGAATACCTGCCGCCCAGACCTTCAGGCTGGCCGGGATGACCTGCCCGGTAGCGGTGATCAAGCCATCAGCCGTCACTTCACTGACTGCTGCATTGGTCAGTACCGTCACGCCGAGCTTTTCCAGCGTCTTGTGCACCGGCGCGCCGATGCGCTCGGGCAGCGCGGGCAACACCCGTGGCCCGGCTTCGATCACCGTGATGCGCAGGTTTTCCGGCTTGATCTGACCCAGCCCGTAAGCCGCCAGCTCATGTGCCGCGTTGTGCAGCTCTGCCGCCAGCTCGACACCGGTTGCACCGGCACCCACGATGGCCACGGTAATTTCCTGCGCGCTGTCGGCCTGGCCGGCGTGGGCGCGCAGGTAGTGGTTGAGCAGTTGCTGGTGAAAGCGCTCGGCCTGTTTGCGGCTGTCAAGAAACAGGCAGTGCTCTGCCGCGCCCTTGGTGCCGAAGTCGTTGGTGGTGCTGCCCACGGCGATGACCAGCGAGTCGTAACCCAGGCTGCGTGCCGGAACCAGTTCTGCGCCGTTTTCATCCAGCGTCTCGGCCAGATGAATCTGGCGGCTGGCGCGGTCCAGACCGGTCATGCGCCCGAGCTGAAACTGAAAGTTGTTCCACTTGGCCTGAGCCACGTAGTTCAGCTCGTCCTCATACGAGTTGAGCGAACCGGCAGCCACTTCGTGCAACAGCGGTTTCCAGATATGCGTCAAGTTGGCATCAACCAGCGTGACACTGGCCGTGCCTTTCTTGCCAAGGGTCTTGCCCAGACTGGTAGCCAGCTCCAGACCGCCAGCGCCTCCGCCAACGATAACAATACGATGCGTCATAAGGATTACTCGGAAGGTTTAAGGAATTCGGGGGGAGCTCGATCTTCGCGAGCGCAAGGCAGCTCATAGCGTCAGAAGGCTCAATAAAGGGTTCATCACCACACTGCCCGGGTCAGGAGCGGCCTGCGCTCGACTGGATGCCGGTGTGCCTGAAGGTACTCTTCGACACACCTTTGCGGTTCCGGGTTCAGGTGTCTGCTCAATTTATCCCTTGTCTCAGGCGTGCTGTCGGGCAGGGGGCCAGGGATCGGTGATTTCCAGCGGCTCGACCTGCAGCGTATCGTCCAGGCGGATGATTCCGCTTTGTAACACTCGCGCAGTGATTCCACCATGCCCGCGCACCGCCTGGAACGTCCCGTGACCAAGACGCTGCTCAAGTCGCGCACACGGCTGACACCAGCCGGTGGTTTCGAAAATCGCCTGACCGATCCGGAAACGTCGATTCTTCAGGCTGAACAGGTTGATGCCGCTGATCACCAGATTGCGCCGCAAATCCTGCGGCACGATAGGGTTATCCGCCGCGCGGTTCAGCAACGAGCCAACCACCGCCAGATGCTCCCACTGAATCAACGTCACCTGCCGTGCATTGCGCGGGCCGGGCCGCGAGTGATCGCCGGTCAGACCTGCTTCACGACGTGCTTCCACGGCATCCAGCTCGATCATCTCGACCCGCGATTGCGGACGCACGCCGATCCAGCGCACACGACCTTGTTGAGGCACATCGGCCAGCAGTTCCTGCAAGGGGCTCATAAACTGATTCCAACATCGAAAACGACACTGCGCCCCAGATTGGTACGCAGAAAATCCGGAGCGCCCGGATGCGCGAACAATACCCGAGCGAAGGTCGGCCCCACCAGCGACAACGAGCGCCAGCCCTGACGCAAGTACTCGGTCGGTGGTGGAAAGTGACTGTTGAGGTCCAGCACCTCGCGCTTGAGGCTGGCGAAGGCGATGATATCCAGCCCGCCCAGATCAATGCCGCGTTCGCGATAGTTGGTGGATTTCTTGCGCAGGGTAGGGGCGAGTCGGTGCAGCAGGTCAGAGGCCGGAATCCGCTTGGGCTTGGCCTCCCGACGTACCAGTTGGCTCAACGAGAACGCGCTTCGTCGTCGCGCCAACTCCTCGCGCCACTCGTCATTAAGACGCCGCCCCTCATCCAGCACGAAAAACACCTCGAAGCGCCCGTCACGAAACAGCACATCCGGCGGCTCCTGAGTGGCAGGCGTGAAGTCCTCATTGCGATGGGCAATGTTCAGCCCCTGCAACAGGCGCTGACAAACCCAGCGCTCACGCTCCCACTTCCGCGCATTGGAAAGAAAGGCGTTGGCTTGTTCGGCCTGGATCGTCAACAGGCGCAGGTAGTCTGAGTCATCCATAGGGCCAAGCTTAGCGTTCAAGTTGCCATGACTGGAAGAGTGAATGCAGGGGTGTAGACTGGCAATTCATTTTTTGATCGCGTGCGATAAATGTCCGCAGGCGCTGCTTTTATCGAGGATCGACCTGTGAAGCTCCTGCCCATCCTGCTGCTGGCCTTGCTGCCCCTCACCGCCAATGCGCTGCAAGTCGGCGAGCGCCTGTCCTCCTGGACACTGCTCGATCAATACGATCAACCCTACACCCTGAACAACCAGACGCAAACCCTGCTGGTCGCACGCAGCATGGACGCCGCCAAGTTGGTGAATGCCGCCCTTCAGGACAAGCCAAAAGGCTTTCTGGAATCACGCCACACGGTGTTTGTCGCTGACATCCAGAAAATGCCAACCATCATCGCCAACATGTTCGCCATCCCCAAAATGCGTGACTACAGCTATCGCGTGATGCTTGATCGAGACGCGCGCATCGTGCCGCAGTACGCAGGCGATGACGATAAGGTGCTGTGGTTACAGTTGCGCGACGGGCAGTTGGTCAGTCAGCAGCAGTTTGGCAGTGCTGATGCGTTGAGGGCTGCGTTGGACCGTAAATGATCGCGGGACATCAGCGTCGTGGGAGCGAGCTTGCTCGCGAAAGGGCCATCACAGACGTCCTGAGATGCGGCTGAAAGATAGCCCTAGTAGTTGCGTGTAAGCGAGTTGCTTCGCATCGACTTGTTATCAATGCCCCCTGTGCGGAGCCTCCAGATCACCCGAGAACAACTCATCCTCAGCATCCGGACTCACCGGAATCGCATGCTCTTCAGAAGCCCAGGCCCCCAGGTCGATCAGTTTGCAGCGCTCGGAGCAGAACGGGCGGCTCGGACTGGCTGCGCTCCATTCCACCGGGGCGTCGCAGGTTGGGCATTGAACGGTCATTGGTTGGCTCATGATTGGCCTCCACGCAAAGTAAGGTAAAAGTGGTGCAGCCGCTCGACTTCGCTGCTGAGCCAGGCGTGATCGCGGTCGTTGACCAGCACATCATTGGCATGACGCAGGCGGTCTTCACGCTGGATCTGCACCTTGAGAATGGCTTCGACCTGCTCCTGGCTGGAGCTGTCGCGCAGCATGGTGCGTTCTATCTGCAGGTGCGCCGGAGCATCGATCACCAGCAGCCGCTGAACCATGCGGTATTGCCCGGACTCGACCAGCAATGGCGAGACCAGAATGGCATACGGCGATTTGGCCTTGGCCAGATGGCTGACGATTTCCTGATTGATCAGCGGATGCAGTAGCGCTTCCAGCCAGCGTCGCTGCTCGGGGTTTTCGAAGATCAGCTTGCGCAGCGCGCCACGGTCCAGCTCCCCGCTGGTCTGCAACACGCCTTTACCGAAGTGCGCCGCTATCTGCTCCAGCGCCGGGCGCCCGGGCTCGACTACCCAGCGGGCGGCATGATCGGCATCCACAGTGTCGACGCCAAGGTCGCTAAAGCACTTCGCCGCAGCGCTTTTACCGCTACCGATGCCGCCAGTCAGGCCAAGAATCCAGGGTTTTTCATCAGGGTGAGTCATCTGAAACCGGCAAACTGCATGTAAGAGTCGGTTATTTGACCACCCCAGAGCAAAGCGATCCACCCCGCAATGGCCAGATAAGGACCAAAGGGGATCGGCGTACCGCTTTCGACCCTGCGCACACGCATCATGATCACCCCGAGCACCGCGCCCACCAGCGACGATAACAGGATGGTCAACGGCAAAACCTGCCAGCCGCCCCACGCGCCCAGCATGGCCAGCAACTTGAAGTCGCCATAACCCATGCCTTCCTTGCCGGTCACCAGCTTGAACAGCCAGAACACCGACCACAGCGCCAGATAGCCGGCCACCGCTCCCCACAGCGCATCGTTCAGCGAGGTAAACAGCCCGAAGGCGTTGACGATCAGGCCCAGCCACAGCAGTGGCAGCACCAGAGAATCAGGTAACAGCTGGTGATCAGCATCGATCAGACTCATCGCCAGCAGCCCCCAGCCCAATACCAGCATCGCCGCCGCCTGCCAGCCAAAACCGAAATGCCAAGCCACATAGGCCGACAACACTGCGCAGGTCAGCTCGACCAGCGGGTAGCGTTTGCTGATCGGCGCTTTGCACTGCGAGCATTTACCACGCAGCAGCAGATAGCTGATCACCGGCAGGTTCTCCCAAGGGCGGATTTTGTGTGCGCAATGCGGGCAGCTGGAGCGGGGGCGGTTCAGGTTGAAGACGGGCTGATCGGGTTCGGCGGGCAGGCCGAGCAGTTCACGGGATTGGGCTTTCCAGTCGTGCTCCATCATTATTGGCAGGCGGTAGACGACCACGTTGAGGAAGCTTCCGATGATCAGGCCGAGGATGCAGCAGGTGGTGACGAAGGCCAGGGGGGAGCTGGCCAGGAGGTCGAGGAGGGACATATTAGACGACATCCCCGAGTTTGAATATTGGCAAGTACATCGCAATTACTAGACCGCCAACTACTACCCCAAGGACGGCCATGATCATGGGCTCCATTAGGCTGGTCAGGCTATCAACCATATTGTCGACTTCATCCTCATAGTAAGTCGCGACCTTGTCCAACATGTTGTCCAGAGCACCGGACTCCTCTCCGATCGCAGTCATCTGAATTGCCAAGCTCGGGAAAACTCCGGTTGATCGCATTGAGAAGTTGAGTTGCATGCCTGTGGATACATCTTGCTTGACTTTGTTAACTGCATTTCTGAAAACTACATTGCCGGTTGCTCCTGCAACAGAGTCGAGAGCCTCTACTAGAGGAACCCCAGCCGCAAAAGTAGTTGCAAGAGTACGAGCATATCGCGCCACTGAGGATTTGAAAATCAGCGGTCCAATGACGGGTATTTTAAGTAAAAAACGATCTAGGCTATCGCGAAATTTTTGTGATCGCTTATACGCGCGCTTGAATATGAAGACGCTAGCGAAAAACAGGCCTACAATCGCCAGCCACCACTTCTGAACTACTTCTGAAAGTCCTATGACCATCAAAGTGAATGTAGGTAGCTCGGCGCCGAATCCTGCGAATACTGACTGAAACTGCGGGACTACTTTGATTAATAGAATGCCAGATACGATGACCGCCACGATTAACACAGCGGCAGGGTAGGTCATTGCTTTCTTTATTTTTGCTTTGAGCTTCTCTGTTTTTTCTTTGTAGCTCGCTACTCGATCCAGCAAACTCTCCAGAGCTCCTGCTTGCTCGCCGGCATCCACGAGATTGCAAAAAAGATCATCGAAATACTCAGGCTTCTGCCGTAAAGCCATTGCAAAGCTGTTGCCTGCTGATACCTCCTGTTTGAGTGAACTCACCAGCGCCCGCATATTTGGATTTTCTGCACCCTCACCGATGATGTCGAACGATTGTAATAAGGGAACTCCTGCTTTCATCATCGTTGCCATCTGTCGAGCGAAAAAAGCGATATCCAGCGGCTTGATCTTCTTACCCTTGCCAAAGATCGAAACTGTTTTTTTACGTACCTTGGTTGGGTTGATGCCTTGTTTGCGCAGTTGCGCTTTTACAAGTGCTAGGTTGTGGCCACTCAATTCCCCACTGGTTTTAGCGCCTTTCTTGTCGACACCTTCCCACGTGTAAACGATGACTTTGATTGCCTTGCTGGCCATGTTTAATCCTTGGTCACGCGGTTGACTTCTTCCAAGCTGGTGATGCCCTGCATTGCTTTTGACAAACCTGAAGTGCGCAGGTCATTGAAGCCATCCTTGCGCATTTGCCTGGAAATCTCCAGTGAGTTTCCCTCTTCCATGATGATACGCTCAAGCTCCGATGTTTTTTTGACTACTTCGTAAATACCTACCCTTCCCCTGTAGCCACCATTGCAGTGCTCGCAACCTACAGGGCCATATACCTTGAACTTGCCAATTTCCGCCTCTGGGAAGCCTTCCTTAATCAGTGTCTCACGAGGAATATCGAGCTCTTTCTTGCAATGGCTACATAACTTTCTTGCAAGTCGTTGCGCAATAATGAGGTTGATCGCTGTTGCAATATTGAATGCTGCAACGCCCATGTGATGCAGGCGGGTCAGGGTTTCTGCAGCGCTATTGGTGTGCAATGTCGACAGCACCATGTGGCCGGTTTGCGAAGCCTTGATGGCAATTTCGGCAGTTTCCAGGTCCCGGATCTCGCCAACCATTATTACGTCGGGATCTTGACGCAGAAATGCGCGCAATGCCTGAGAAAAATCCAATCCTTGACGCGGGTTGACGTTGACTTGATTGATACCTTCCAAGTTGATTTCGACCGGGTCCTCAGCTGTGGAAATATTGATGTCAACCGTATTGAGGATATTCAGGCCAGTATACAGGGACACTGTCTTGCCGGAGCCTGTCGGGCCGGTCACAAGAATCATACCTTGCGGCTGCCTCAGCGCCTCCAGATAAAGTGCCTTTTGTTCTGGCTCGTAGCCCAGAGCATCAATGCCCATCTGAGCGCTGGTCGGGTCGAGGATCCGCATCACGATCTTCTCGCCCCACAGCGTAGGCAAAGTGTTCATACGAAAATCGATGGCTTTTGTTTTGGACACACGTAACTTGACGCGTCCGTCCTGCGGTTTGCGCCTTTCCGAGATATCGAGGCTTGCCATTACTTTCAAGCGCGCTGCAATACGGTTTGCCAAATGAATTGGTGGTCTGGCAACTTCATGCAAGATGCCATCGGTACGCAACCGCACTCGGAAGATCTTTTCGTAAGGTTCAAAATGCAGGTCGGACGATCCTAGTCGGATAGCGTCCATCAACATTTTGTTGACGAAGCGCACCACCGGCGCATCGTCTGCGTCATTCTGCGTAGAGAGGGACGTTTCCTTGCCATCAGCCGGTTCGATATCCAGACCCAGATCCACGTCTTCCAGGTTGCCCAGACCGCTATCACTGTCAAAGAACCGATCTATCGCGGTAGTCAGCTTGTCATCTTCGACCAGAATCGCTTCGGTGTTCAGACCTGTGCTGAACTGAATATCAGTCACCGCCTGATGATTCGTAGGGTCCGAAATCCCTATAAACAGTTTATTGCCGCGTCGCCACAGCGGCAGCGCATGATGCTGTCGAACCAGCTTTTCACTGACCAGCCCTTTAGGCTGGCTTTCCCTGTCCAGACTGGCCAGATCCATAAACGGCACGCCAAACTGCTCGGAAGCCATCTCCGCCAGCGTTAGACTTTTGACCAGCTTGCTCTGAACCAGATAGCTCACCAACGAAACCTTGTCGCGACGCGCATGCTGATAAGCCTGCTGCGCAACAGTTTCGGTAAGCAGCTCGGCGAGGACCAGTTGCTTGGCCAAGCCAGTGAGGACAGCATCAGTCATAAAACCACCAGAAACAGACAATGGGTGGGTTATAGCGCAGTCGGGCGGTGCTGCCAAATAGCAGTGTGTGATGTGACGAAAATTGTCAGTTTCTGCGGATTACGGGACGCCCGTACGCCACGGGCGACGGTTTTCCAAATGATAGGCAACGTAGTGCACATTGGCATGCCCTGTGCTTAAGGTGGATCAAGGCACTAAAAAATGACGCCTCGGAGAAGTAACTATGAAGACACAAAAAGGTTTTACGTTGATTGAGTTAATGATCGTAGTCGCGATCATTGGGATTTTGGCTGCGGTTGCACTGCCGGCGTATCAGAATTACACAAGAAAAGCAGCTTACACAGAGGTAGTGTTGGCTATGGATGCAGTTAAGTCTGCCGTATCTGTTTGCTATGCGCAGACGACTGACCTGACTGCATGCGATACTGCAGCTAAATTGGGCATTACTCTTCCGACCGCTACCCCAGGTGCTTTGGCTAGCGTTGGCGTTACAGCTACAACAGCGGTTATCACAGGTACTCCTAATGCTTACAAGGGCATTGCGACTACTGATACCTGCGTATTGACTCCTACCCGCCTGACCGGTAATACCGATGTTCTGACTTGGCAGTACAGCGGTGCTTGTTTGACTCAGGGCTATGTGAAAAACTGATTTTAGTACTCAGTTTATCGTGCCTCCTTAGTGCTCTAGCGCCTGAGGAGGCCGATATAGGTTAGATGGTTAGCGCTGTATGATATTTGCTCTAATATTGCACGAGCGCCCCGGCTTATCGCATTGAGCAAGAGAAAGTTCGACCGATAGTGGGCGAACTTTTCCTTTTGCTATCTTTAGAGTGGGGTGTTAAAATTAAGGGCTAAGTCCTTTGCTCGTGACTAGCGAGAGATAGTCCTGAAGTCTCACATCATTCACCAATTCTTTCTTCCGCTCCAGCCTAGGTGATACCCAATCTCCTCAGTCTCGGGGCAGCAAAGCCAAACCTAATGGCGAAAGCTTATACTCAGCTGAGGACTGAACAGTCGCCAGCACAGTTCGAACAATCACACCTTTCCCCTCATGTTCGCTTGCTGCCCACATCGTGTTGCATGAAGCTGGCGTCGCTCATGAGTTGGTCAATGTCATTTGCGTCAGCACGCGCTTGAATCTGGCGTTGCCTACACCACCCCCAAAGATGCGATCTTTGCGTTCGGGTTAGATTACGGCGGTGTTCTAACCAAAGGCGCTGCCGTGCTGCAATATCTAGGTGACCACTTCGTACCGGCGCTGGTGCCAGCCAACGGCACGCTGGAGCGTGCACGGCTGCAGGAGATACTCAATTATCTGGCTGCTGAATATCACAAGGCCTGGACACCGCTTTTCTATCTGGCGAAGGGGGCTGATGCCACTGACGCTCAGCGTCCGGTCATCGCCAGACAAACCTACTTGAATGGCCTGCTCGCGGATGGCCGTGATTACCTGCTGGGTAACGATTTCAGCGTTGCTGACACCTACCTGTTCGCGGTAACACGCTGGTCTGTCAATTTTGGCATTTCGCTGGAAGCGCAACCTGCTTTGCAAGCGTTCATGGCCCGAGTCGAAGCACGTCCATCCGTCAAAGCTGTACTGAAAGCGGAAGGTTTGCCCGAACTGTTCAACAAGGCCTGAGTCACTTAGGCCAAAGTCCAGATTCAATCTGTTGAAACGAAAACGCCCCGACAGATTGACTCTGCCTGAGCATGTTCAGGTGATCACTGCTGAAAGTTACCTAACCACCCCATCAACCCGCGCCCGCCCTTTAAACCTCCTCCTCACCCCAACCACAACCATCACTACCAGCAACCCCACCACCACAAAAAAGATCGTGTTAAAAATCGGAAATGGCTGATCACGACTCGTCACTGCCTCAACCTCTGTCACGTTGGGAAACATCGACAGGATGGTTATCCTCCAGCCGTAGTAACGGATCAAAGCCAGTTGCTGGGAGTCACGCGAGTAGCCCTGGGCTTTGGCCTGGATGTCGGCGGAGTCGAATTTGAAGTACCACGGGAAGCTCCAGCCGGTGTCTTCGTTGCGGTAGACCACGACTTTCTTGCTGTCCGGGTCTTCGGTGTTGATGAAGTACACGTCGCGGGTCGGGCCGTCTGCCGGGTTTTCGGCGTTGATGACGCCGTCGGCGTCCATTCTTTTGACTTCCACGCCGGTGATCATCACGACATCATGGCGCGGCAGGACGTAGTAGAGGCTTAATGCGCCGATCCCCAGTGCAACGAATACCACAAGCCAAATCGACCTTCTCAGCCACTTCATACCAGCGTCCTCTGTTAAAAATTGCGTGACTTTGCCCTAATCCGAACATTTCGAAGCAAAACAGTTATTACAAAATTCGACAAGGCCGTTGCTGACGGCGTTGTCTCCCGGAGATTGACATGATTTGGTTCCTTGAAGGGCAATCCAGCCAGCGTGAAGTGATCATAGGCGCGCGCGATGCGCTGCCTGCGTCGGTGCAGATCATCGCTTCGCATCGCCAGCAGCGTTCCGAAATCACCGGGCAGGCCGATGTGGCGCTGCAAGAGCCGGTCGATAACGACGAGCGTATAGACTGGGTGCTGCACACCGCTCGCTCGCTGGGCGTCAAGATTATTGTCGCCGGGCGGATAGGCAGCTTTTACGAAGCGCAGCGTGCGCGTTTTGTCGCTGAAGGGTTGGACCTCGTTACCGGCGGAACGTCCCGGCAGACCTTCATGGACGTCGATGACAAGAGTCGTTTCACGGCGGCGGCCGAGGCGGCGGGGCTGGCGTGTATTCCGGGGATTGCCGTCAGCAACGCCGAGGAGTTGCAGGCGGCTTACGATGCGTTGGCGGTGTCTGGCGAGGTGTGCATCAAGCCGGTGGTCGGGATTTACGGGCGCGGTTTTTGGCGCTTCAAGACCGACGTTGACGATTTTCGTTGTTTCGCCAACCCCGATGCGCGTGAAACGACCTTTCAGGCGTACCTTAATGCTTATCGTCAGGCTGATGACGTACCTGCGATGCTGCTCATGCCGTATATGCCGGGCAGTGAGTGTTCGGTGGACATGGTCTGCGAGCACGGCGAGGCGGTCGCATTCGTCGGGCGGCGCAAGGTGGGGCTCAATCAGACTTTCGAGCGTGACAGCGAAGCTGTACAGCTCGCGGTACGTGCGGCGGAGCATTTTGCCTGCGACGGGCTGATCAATGTGCAGACCCGCGACGACGCGGATGGCAAGCCGCGCTTGCTGGAGATCAACCCGCGTTATTCAGGTGGCATTGGCTACACCCGTGAAACCGGCATCAACCTGCCGGGTATTTTCGCGGCCCGGCGTCTCGGCTTGAAAGAACCGGAAACACATTGGCTGGAAGATATCCGCGTCAAGGCCATCACGGTCGCTGTACGGGCCTCGGTTTGATCATGATAATAGATTTTTGCTATCACTAATCGCTCTTATCAGGGAGGATCGGGCATGAAGCTTCTTGCGCCAGGTGCAAACACTGCTTTAGCTAACGCCCTCTGCACCTGGAACCTGGAGAGCGGTAAGTCTTCGGTTTTTGGTGAGTACGCAGCGGTCGCCTTGTTGGCGGTCAACGACAAGCGCCAGCCGATGGGCGATCCAGCGTTGCTGCATCAGGAACAAGGCTGGATGGAGTGGAGCGGCGGCCCTCAGGATGTTGGCTGCACGCTCCGGCTGGACAGGTTGCCGACGGGCAGTGATCGCGTGCTGCTGATGGTCTATGTCTATGCGGCCATGGGGCCGATCCGTGATATCGGCAGCCTGCACCTCAAAGTGGATAGCGACATCGAGCACCGCCTGGACCTGCGCGATAACGGCGAAGCGGCGATCATCATCGGCGAGTTTTACCAGCGCAATGAGCAATGGAAATTCCGCGCGCTGAGCGAAGGCTCGGCGTATGGACTGTCGGCATTCGGGCGCAACATCGGACTGGACGTGGATGATCGCCATCCTCGTAGTCCGTCTGGCGGATCCTCGGGTGGTCCTCGGCATGAGTCGGCGACCGGCACGGCGTTCGTGGTCGGCCCGGCGCACGTCATGACCTGTGCGCATGTCATCGAAGACATGGGCGTGTTCTACATCACTTCACTGGAGGGCCGTTACAAGGCCGAGCCAGTGGTCATCGACCGTCGCAACGACATCGCGCTGCTGCGCGTGCAGGGTGCGCCGCCGTTGTCTCCGGTTACATTCCGGGACGGGCAGGGCTGTGAGCCGGGTGATACCGTAGCGGTTTTGGGCTATCCACTGGCGTCCATTTCAGGTGGCGGGTTGCAGGTGACTCAGGGCGGTATCTCCGGTCTGTTCGGCCTGCACAACGATGCCAGCCTGTTTCAGTTCACGGCACCGATACAGCCGGGGTCCAGTGGCAGCCCGTTATTCGACAACGGGGGCGCGGTGATTGGCATGGTGACCTCAACCGTACCGGACGGGCAAAACATGAACTTCGCCGTGAAGTCCGCACTGTTGCTGGCCTTCCTGCAGGCGTGCCGCATCGACGCTGCGCATGCCCGCCCGGAAAGGTCGTACACCACCACAGAAATCTCGCGCACCGCTCAGTCGTCGTTATGGCTCGTTGAAGCCTCTCGCCAATGAAGCCGGTGTTGCCTGCCTGATCCGCAGGCGTCAGGGGCTGCGGCCCCGTTAATCAGGAATTTATCGATGGACAGCAGCGCAGCTTTTTCCAACCCTACAAAGCTTCGTGCTGATCTGCTTCGTGGTCGCCTCCATGTCAGCATCGATTCGTCGACCATCGCTCCGGATTCACTGTTCGGCTTCGCCGAGCGGCGCAACCCCAAGCGCGCGTTTCTCTTCGTGTCCCGAGTATTGGGACGCCACATCCCTGCGCGCCCGAGCGTGATGCTGAAGAGTTTTCAGGACCTGGCGCACAAGGTCCCCGCAGACCTGCCCGGCCCGGTGCTGGTCATCGGCATGGCCGAAACGGCCGTGGGCCTCGGCGCCGGCGTACACCGTGCCTACAGCGCAACGCGGGCGGATGCCCTGTACATGGTCAGTACGCGCCATCCGACCGGTAGCGCACTGTTCGCCCGCTTTGAAGAAGAGCACAGCCATGCCAGCGCGCACCTGATCCACCTGCCCGTTGATCCGGCGTTACGCGAGATGATGCTCGGCGCGCGTTCGCTGGTGCTGGTCGATGATGAGGCGTCGACGGGCAAGACCTTCATCAATCTGCATCAGGCGCTGGTCGATGCCGGGTTGAGCAAGCTCGAGCGGGTGGTGACCTGCGTGCTCACCGACTGGTCGGCGGGCGCGGTCAGTACCTCGATGGGCGCAGTGGCAGAGCAGGTCTCGCTGCTGCAAGGCTCGTACTCCTTTGATGAAGACGCAAGCGCGCCGCTGCCGGAGATGCCGGAAGTCGGCACCGTTGCCATGGGTGACTGGCCGCTGGTCACGGCCAACGACTGGGGGCGCATGGGCGTGCTCTCGGTTGCCGATACGCTGGCACCCGGTATTACCGTCAAAAAGGGCGAACGCATTCTGGTGGTCGGCACCAGTGAATTCGTCTGGCGTCCGTTCCTGCTCGCCGAGCGTCTGGAGAAAGCTGGCGCCGACGTGCATTTCAGTTCCACCAGCCGTTCACCGATTGCACTCGGTCACGCCATCGACCATGCGCTGTCGTTCTCAGACAATTATGGCCTGGGCATCCCCAACTTCCTCTACAACGTGCGGCCGGGTCAGTTCGACCGGGTGCTGATCTGTACCGAAACCCCAAGGCAGGCCGTGCCTGCCGAGCTGATCGAAGCACTGAACGCCGAGGTCATCTGCGATGAGTAACGACCGCCCGCTGATCTTCGTCGATCTGGACGACACGCTTTTCCAGACTGCCCGCAAAACGCCGACTGACATTGAAAAACACGTTGCGACGCTGGACATCACTGGCAATGCCAACGGCTACATGACCAACGTGCAGAAGTCGTTCGCGCACTGGCTGCTGGCGCATTCCGAAGTGGTGCCGGTGACGGCGCGCAGTGTCGAGGCTTACAGCCGGGTCAAACTGCCGTTCACCTCAGGCGCGATCTGCTCCCATGGTGGCGTGATGCTTGATGTCATGGGGCGGCTGGATCATGACTGGAACGAGCAGATGAAACGGACCCTGGCCAGCTACCAGTCACGCCTGCATGAGCTGTCGGCGACGACACTGGCGATCGGTCAGGAGCTGGGGGTTTCACTGCGCGGCTGGGTGGTCGAAGAGGCGCAGCTGTTCCATTACGTGGTGACCAAGCACAACGAGAGCGATGACCGCATCCTCGGCAAAGTGCTGGCCGAAGTGCAGGCGCGGGGCTTGCTCGACGGCATGCATATCCACGGCAACGGCAACAATCTGGCCTTCCTGCCCGAGGGGCTGGCCAAGCGTTACGCAGTCCAGGAGTGGCTGCGGCGCGACAAGGCGATCAATGGCGAACGCCCGGTGCTTGGTTTTGGCGACAGCATCACCGATCTGGGTTTCATGGACGAGTGCCACTGGTGGGCGACACCTGCCCGCAGTCAGCTGGCGAAAATGTTTGTCGGAGCAGCGCATGAGTGATCCCGTTCACGGGTTTGATACGGTCGGCAGCGGCAGTTACCTGCACGATGATGTGCATTTCCTGTTGCGCGGCGTGGCGCTGCAGACCACCAGCGTCGAGGAGAAGGAGCGCCTGATTCAGACGCGACAGAAGCACTATTCGGAAATGATCAGCGAAGAGTCGGCCCCCAGCGCTGCCCATAAGGCGCTCTATGAGCGGGCGCTCGAGCAGAACGGCGCGCGCATGGCCGACGATGTACAGGCCCTGGCCCAGGCGCTCGCCCGCGAGTGCGCAGGTGCTAAAATCATTCTGGTGTCGTTCGTGCGCGCCGGTCTGCCGCTGGGTGTGCTGTTGCGGCGGGCGCTGATCGATCTGGGTCGCGAAGCGCACCACTACGGCATCAGTATCGTCCGTGATCGCGGCATTGATACGGTGGCGCTTGAAGCCATCATTCAGGCCCACGGTGCGCAGAACATCGTGTTCGTCGACGGCTGGACCGGCAAGGGCGCGATATCGGGTGAGATCCGTCGCAGTCTGGCGGGCGATACGCGCTTTCCGGATCAACCTCGGCTGGTGGTGCTGGCCGATCCGTGCGGCAGCGCCTGGCTGGCAGCGTCGGCAGAAGACTGGGTGATTCCGTCCGGCATTCTCGGTGCCACGGTGTCGGGTCTGGTGTCGCGCTCTATCTGGCCGACGGACGGCGGGCTGCACGGTTGCGTGGTGTACGAGCAGTTGCTGGACCACGACGTCACGCAGTCTTTTATTGAACAGATCGACAGCCAGCGTCGTCAAAACAGTTCTACGCTCACACTGACACCCTGGACGCTGCCTCAGCGAACCGAACTCAAGGCCGCCGCATCACAGGTGGTCGACCGTCTGGCCGAGCGCTTCAGGATCAATAACTTCAATCGCATCAAGCCGGGCATTGCCGAAGCCACCAGAGCGGTCATGCGCCGCGTGCCGGATCATGTACTGGTGCGCAACCTGGCTGACAGCGACGTGCAATTGCTGTTGCACCTGACCGAAAAAGCGGGGATTCCCGTCGAAGAAGTGGGCGATCTCCTGGGGCCCTATCGGGCCGTGACCATCATTCGGAGTCTGAGCTAATGGCCTTATTCTCGCCTTATGCGCTGGGGGCAACGCTGTACATGCCCGCGACCCGGGACGATATCGTCGATGTGGTGTTCGGTGAAAAGATTCCCGAGCTGCGTTCGCTGGTCGTCTGTCTGGAAGACGCCGTGGCACTGACCGATGTCGACACGGCACTGATCAATCTTCGTCAGGTACTCACCCGTATCCGCGATCGTGGCGGTCGTCCGGCCAACGGTCCGCTGCTGTTCGTGCGTCCCAGAGACGCGGCGATGGCGCGAATTCTCAACGACTGGCCGCTGATGGCGCACGTCGACGGTTTCGTTGTTCCCAAGCTCTCGCTGAAAAGTCTGACGAGCTGGGAGCAGGCCGTCACCAACCCGGCGCTGGCGTTGATGCCTACACTGGAAACTCCGGAGGTGTTCAATCCGGCAGCAATGGTCGAGCTGGGGGAAGCCTTGAAGGCCAGCCTGTACGAGCGGATCATTGCGCTGCGCATCGGAGGCAATGACCTGATGGGCTGTCTGGGGCTGCGCCGCAATCCGGCCATGACCCTGTATTCGACGCCAATGGGGTATGTCATCCCCATGCTGGCAGGCGTCATGGGGGCGCAGGGCTTTGCGCTCACCGCACCGGTCTTCGAGCAACTGGCCACTCCGGACATTCTGCAGCATGAGCTGGCGCTGGATATTACCAATGGATTGGTCGGCAAAACGGCAATTCACCCCTCGCAGGTCAATATCATTCAGAATGCGCTACGCGTCAGTCTGGAGGACATGAACTCCGCCCGGATGATTTTGAACTCTGTGGCGCCCGCAGTGTTCAAGTACAACGATGCGATGTGTGAACCGGCTACCCACTATAAATGGGCAACCCACATCATGGAGCGCGCCAAATGGCATGGAGTGTTATCCGCACCCGCTTCGATCATGGATGCCAGCATTCGACTCGCTGAGGCAGTTAGCTAGATGATAGAACCTGACCTTCAAAACGCAGGACCCGATCTTGAGCCTGTAGGGCCCGACCTTGAAATCGAAGTGGAACAGCGCCTGCTGGCGGTCTTCGATTTCGACGGGACCATTACCCGCCACGACAGCTTTGTCCCGTTTCTCAAATTCGCTTTCGGGCAACGTGCCTTTTCGGTGCGCATGGCGCGGCTGGTGCTGCCCAGCATCGGCTACCTGGCCAAGCGCCTGACCCGTGATGAACTCAAGGGCCGTCTGATCAAGGCTTTTCTGAGCGGTGTTGAAGTGCAATGGCTGCAACAAAAGGCCGAAGCTTTCTGCCAATCGCACTGGAAGCGCCTGATGCGCCCCGCAGCGCTGGAGTCCATCGCCGCTGAAATCGAGAAGGGCGCCATTGTCACGCTTTGTTCAGCATCGCCTGCTATGGTCCTGAAACCCTTCGCTGATCGTCTGAAAGTAGAGCTGATCGGTACCAACCTGGAAGTGATCGACGGCAGGTTGACCGGTTTGATCGAAGGCAGCAACTGCCGTTGCGACTCGAAAGTTGCACGCCTGGAGAGTGTCTACGGGCCACTGACCCAGTTCCGGGTTCGCGCCTGGGGCGACACCCGGGGTGACCACGAATTGCTCGCCGCTGCTCAGGATGCGCACTGGCGTTTGTTCCATCCGACGTGGCGTCGAGGCCGCTATAAAGGCCCCGTTAACGCCAAGTTACACAATCCTGATGGCAAAGACGGGCCAACACGGTAAGGCTGTAACACTTTTATCCGAAATCCAACGTCACATGGAGCGAAAAATGGCACTCACTTTGGCAAAGAACCAGACGATCTCACTCGAGAAAACTGCTGGTACAGGCCTCAAGAAAGTCAGCATGGGACTTGGATGGGACCCTGAAAAAGCCAGCGGTTTCTTCGGAAAATTGCTCGGTGGTGGCGGTGGCGACATCGACCTTGATGCCTCGTGCATCATGCTTGACGCCGCCAAAGGGCGCCTCGATCTGGTCTGGTTTCGCCAGCTGCAATCGCTTGACGGTGCCATTCAGCATTCGGGTGACAACCGGACCGGCGAAGGCGCGGGCGACGATGAAACCATCAGCGTCGATCTGGAAAAACTGCCTGCCAACGTCAAATACCTGGTGTTCACCGTCAATTCGTTCACCGGTCAGAATTTCGAAAAAGTCGCCAATGCCTACTGCCGTATTGTCGATCTGGGCAGCCGTAATGAACTGGGCCGCTTTGATCTGTCCGAAAAAGGCCAGCACACCGGCGTTGTGATGTCCTACCTGACGCGCACGCCATCGGGCTGGGATTTCACCGCAGTCGGCCAGGTCACCAACGGTCGCACTGCTGATGATCTGGTCGAGCTGGCGATCGGGGCTATACGCGTATGACCCAACTTGTCCCGGGCGCCAACGCGCCGGTCGCTGCCGGTCCGCTGACGGTGGAAATTATTTACGCTCCGCTCGCGGACGCGGATATCGACGTGTCTGCGTTCCTGCTGACCAGTTCCGGCAAGGTCCGTGGCGATCAGGACATGTGTTTCTACGGCCAGAAAAGCGTGAACGGCGGTGCGCTGCAGCAGACGGAAGCCTCAGTCGGACGCGCGGTATTCAGTCTTGACCCGAGCCGTCTGGATTCGGTCATCGAGAAGGTTGCCCTGACGGCGACCATCTATGAGAACAAGGCCAGTTTCGGCAGCGTGTCACGCCTGGCATTGAGCATCACCGGCGGTATCGAAGCCGATATCCCGACCAGCGGCATGAAAGAAACCGCGCTGATTCTGGGCGAGTTCTACCTGCGTCAGGGGACATGGAAATTCCGTTGCGTGGCCCAGGGTTTTGCCGGCGGCCTTGAGCCGTTGGCGAAAAACTTCGGTGTTGAAGTCGCTGCGCCGCAGGATCAGCCTGCACCTGCACCTGCACCTGCACCTGCACCTGCACCTGCACCTGCACCTGTTCCCGCGCCTGCACCGAAGTCGACCGTCAGTCTGAGCAAGATCACGCTCGACAAGACCCGTGCGTCGATCAGCCTGGAAAAATCCAGTGCCGGTTTCGGTGAGATTCGGGTCAACCTGAACTGGAACCGTCGTAACGACAGCATGGGCGGCGGCTTCTTCTCTATGAAGAAGAGTAATGCCATCGACCTTGATGTAGGCTGCCTCTTCGAAATGCAGGACGGTCTCAAAGGCGCTGTTCAGGCGCTGGGCAACTCGTTCGGTTCGCTCAACACCGAGCCTTTCATCAAGTTGATGGGCGATGACCGTACCGGCTCGATCAGCGACGGTGAGTGGCTGCATATCAATGGCGCGCACTGGAGCAAGATCCGTCGCATTCTGGTCTACGCGTTCATCTATGAAGGTGCGCCGAACTGGAAGGAAACCGACGGGGTGGTCACCATTCACGCGCCGGGCCAGCCGCCCATCGAGGTTCGCCTCAATGAAGAGGGCGGTCGTCAGGGCATGTGTGCCATTGCCCTGCTGGAAAATGACAACGGTGCGGTCAAGGTGACGCGTCGCGTGGATTTCCACAACGGCCACAGCAACATGGATAAAGCCTACGGCTGGGGCATGCGCTGGGCTGCCGGTTCCAAGTAAACAATACCGTGGTATTTCTGGGCTGGCTGTGCCGCCTCATGGGAGATAGACATGCTGGACTGGTTGAAAACAAACGCAACAGCTGCTCGCGACAAGCTGGCTTCGGAAGTCTCGAAGTTCAAGAATCGCGAATTCATGGAGGCTGTGGTTTCCGGCTGTGCTCTGGTATCGGCCGCAGACGGTGATATCAGCTCCAGTGAAAAGCAGAAAATGGCCGGCTTCATTCAGAACTCTCAGGAACTGAAAGTTTTCGACATGAAGGACGTCATCCAGGGCTTCCAGGAAGCCTGCTCCAAGTTCGAGTTCGATTTTGAAATTGGTCGCGCCGAGGCCTTGAAAACCATCGGCAAGATCAAAAAGAAAGAAGATGCTGCCCGTTTGCTGGTGCGCGTCTGCTGTGCTATCGGTGGCGCCGATGGCAGCTTCGACGAGAAAGAGCGGGAAGTCTGCCGCACGATCTGTCGAGAGCTTGGCCTCAACCCGTCCGATTTCGACCTGTAATTTTTTACCCTAAGGAACGCAGTTAAATGGAAAGCACCTCTCTAGGCTTCCCTCCACTCACGATGGCGGTTTTCGTCGGTCTGGCCGTTACGGCCATGGCTATCGACATGTTTTCCCACCGGGGAAACAAGCCAATCACCCTCGCGCAAGCCTCGGCGTGGTCGATTTTCTGGGTCGCCATTTCGCTGGCGTTTGCCGGTTTCCTGTATGTCCAGCACGGCTCTGAAGTCGCCACGCTGTTCGTCACCGGTTATGCGCTGGAAAAAGTGTTGAGCGTCGACAACCTGTTCGTGTTCATGGCCTTGTTCTCCTGGTTCAAGATTCCGGATGGCCTGCGCCACCGCGTTCTGTACTGGGGCATCATCGGCGCCATCGTCTTCCGCGGCATCTTCGTCGCCATCGGTACCGGCCTTCTGGCGCTGGGTCCATGGGTAGAAGTGGTGTTTGCGGTCATCGTTGCCTGGACAGCCATCATGATGCTCAGAGCAGGCGATGACGACGACGAAGAAGTCGACTACTCGCAACACATGGCTTATCGCTTCGCCAAGAAGCTGTTCCCGGTGTGGCCAAAACTGCACGGTAGCAACTTCTTCGTCAGCCGCTCGGTTCTGGAGCAGGAAGTCAAAAAGCCTGAAAACGCCGGTATCACGCTGGCCGCCAAAGGCGCTTTGTTCGCGACCCCGCTGTTCCTGTGTCTGGTTGTGGCGGAAATCTCCGACGTGCTGTTCGCGTTCGACTCCGTGCCTGCAATCATCGCCGTAAGCCGCGAGCCGCTGATCGTATTCTCGGCCATGCTCTTCGCGATTCTTGGTCTGCGTACCTTGTATTTCGTACTTGAAGCCCTCAAACGTTACCTGGTGCATCTGGAGAAAGCGGTTATCGCCTTGCTGTTCTTCATCGCCGTCAAATTGGGCCTGAACGCAACCAACCACCTGTTCCATCACGGTTACGAGATCAGCGCCAACACCAGCCTGCTGGTTGTGGTCGTCGTGTTGATCATCGGTATCGTTGCAAGCCTGCTCTTCCCGGGCAAAGACGAATCCGCGGAAGAAAAAGCGTAAACACTGGATAAAGGAGATAAACGAATCATGGCTTTGACTCTGCAAAAAGGTGGCAACCTTTCGCTGTCGAAAACCGACCCTACCCTGACCAACGTATTGATCGGTCTGGGCTGGGATCCGCGAGCCACTGACGGACAGGATTTCGACCTGGACGCCAGCGCATTCCTGTTGGACGCCAATGGCAAGGTCCGCAGTGAAGCTGACTTCATTTTCTACAACCAGCTCAAGAGCGCCGACGGTTCTGTCGAGCACACCGGTGACAACCGTACCGGCGCTGGCGATGGCGATGACGAAGTCCTCAAGGTCGACCTGGCCCGTGTCCCTGCCGATGTGGAGAAAGTTGTTTTCGTCGTGACCATTCACGATGCAGACAGCCGCAAGCAGAACTTCGGTCAAGTGGGTGGCTCGTTCATTCGCGTATTGAATGAGCAGTCAGGTTCTGAAGTCGTTCGCTACGACCTGGCAGAAGACGCTTCCACTGAAACCGCGATGATTTTCGCCGAACTGTACCGCAACAACGGCGAGTGGAAGTTCCGCGCGGTGGGTAGCGGTTTTGCCGGTGGACTGAAAGCCGTAGCCAACTCTTTCGGCATGAATTTCTGATTCACGCCCAACCACTTTTCTGGAAAGGATCAAGAACATGGCAGTAAGTCTGAGTAAAGGCGGCAACGTTTCCCTGTCCAAAGAGGCTCCGGGCCTGACAGAAATCACCGTAGGCCTGGGCTGGGATCCGCGTGTTACCGATGGCACCGAGTTCGACCTGGATGCGTCGATCTTCATCGTTGGCGAAAATGGCAAAGTGCTGGACGACAACAGCTTCATTTTCTACAACAACAAGAAGTCGGCTGATGGTTCGGTCGAGCACCTGGGCGATAACCGTTCAGGCGCTGGCGAAGGCGATGACGAGTCGGTAACGGTCAAACTCACTGGCCTGGCAGCCGCAGTGAAGAAGCTGGTTTTCGCGGTCACCATCCACTCCGCCGAAGAGCGCAAGCAAAGCTTTGGCCAGGTTTCCAACGCTTACATCCGCGTTGTGAACAAGGCTGACGGCAAGGAAATCGCTCGCTACGACCTGTCGGAAGATGCATCGACCGAAACCGCGATGATCTTCGGCGAGCTGTATCGCAATGGCGAAGAGTTCAAGTTCAAAGCCATTGGCCAGGGCTTTGCCGGCGGTCTGAAGCCGTTGGCAGAAGCTCACGGCGTGGCAATCGGCTAAACCCGAGCAGCGCCCAACAAAAACCCCCGCCAGCGATGGCGGGGGTTTTTTATTGGGTGTTAGAGCGTCTCGTTCCTCAAGCTCCAGCGTGGGAGTTCAGTTCCCGACGCTCTGCGTCGCCAGAGGACGCGGAGCGTCCGGAACGGCATGCGACGCAGAGCGCCGCACGATAGTGAGATGATCGTTCCTCACGCTCCAGCGTGGGAATGCAGTTCACGACGCTCTGCGTCGTCAAGAGGACGCGGAGCGTCCAGAACGGCATGCGACGCAGAGCGCCGCACGATAGTGAGATGATCGTTCCGCACGCTCCAGCGTGGGAGTACAGTTCCCGACGCTCTGCGTCGCCAAGAGGACGCGTAGCGTCCGGAACGGCATGCGCCGCAGAGCGCCGCACGATAGTGAGATGATCGTTCCGCACGCTCCAGCGTGGGAATGCAGTTCACGACGCTCTGCGTCGCCAAGAGGACGCGAAGCGTCCGGAACGGCATGCGCCGCAGAGCGCCGCACGATAGTTGCGATGATCGTTCCTCACGCTCCAGTGGACTGCAGTTCACGACGCTCTGCGTCGTCAAGAGGACGCGGAGCGTCCAGAACGGCATGCGACGCGGAGCGCCGCACGATAGTGAGATGATCGTTCCGCACGCTCCAGCGTGGGAATGCAGTTCACGACGCTCTGCGTCGCAAGAGGACGCGGAGCGTCCGGAAATGCATGCGACGCAGAGCGCCGCACGATAGTGAGATGATCGTTCCTCACGCTCCAGCGTGGGAATGCAGTTCACGACGCTCTGCGTCGTCAAGAGGACGCGGAGCGTCCAGAACGGCATTCGACGCAGAGCGCCGCACGATAGTCGGGATTTCTCCAATCTAATGACGTAGTGCTGAGGTCAGCGTTCGCTTCTGCCTACGCCTGCCGGCCCTGCGGCCAGCATGCGCCCGGCCAGTCGAGAGAAGGGCAGGCTTTGCAGCCATACCGTGCCGGGGCCGGTCAGTCTGGCGAAGAATACCCCTTCACCGCCGAACAGCATCGACTTGATGCCGCCACCGACCATGCGGATATCGTAATCGACCGTCTGGGTCATGGCTGCCAGGCAGCCGGTGTCGACATCCAGCGCTTCGCCTGCCGCCAGTTCGATCTTGCGCACCGTGCCGCCCATGTGCACGAACACCCAGCCGTCGCCTTCCAGCTTTTGCAGGATGAAACCTTCGCCCCCGAACAGGCCGGTGAGGATTTTCTTCTGAAACTGGATACCGATGGATACGCCTTTGGCGCCGGCCAGGAAACTGTCTTTCTGACAGATCAGCTTGCCGCCGAAATCGCGCAGGTTGAGCGGCAGTATCGTGCCGGGGTAGGGCGCTGCAAATGCCACGCGGCCCTTGCCCGAACCCTGTTGCGAAAACACTGTGGTAAACAGGCTCTCGCCGGTCAGCATGCGTTTGCCAGCACCGAACAGCGAACCCAGCAGCCCGGACGATTGATTGCTGCCGTCGCCGAAGATGGTTTCCATCTGCACGTCGCAGGTCTTGTACATCATCGCCCCGGCTTCGGCGACGGCGCTTTCGCCTGGGTCAAGTTCCAGTTCGATGAACTGGGTTTCCGTGCCGTACAGTTTGAAGTCCACGCCATCGGTGGTCTGCGCCAGGCCATAGCCGCCCGAGGCGTTCGGATCAGGCGTAAACGAAGGGCGTCTGGCGGGTACAGAGGCCGGCGCGGGTGTCGGGGCTGCCTGCGCGGGCAGCCCCGACGGCTTGGGCTGGATCATGTCCGGCGTCGGCTCAGGGAAAGGCGTCACACCGTCCTTCTTCATGGCGCGCACCTGCGGCACCTGATAGATCGGCTGCCAGTCCGGCATGCCTTGCTTCCAGCACCACGCACCGGGCGACTCACGGGCAATCAGCCGTGCAGCATCCGCGTCCATCGGGCCGAGTTGCTTGCCCGCGTTCATCACAAACCATTGTTCCAAAGCGTCTACTCCCGAGCGAATAGTGACAGTTGGCTGTGCGCGATGGGTCAGAGGCTCAGGCGCATGGACAGGTCCACGGCTTTCACGTCCTTGGTCATCGCACCGATGGAAATGTAATCGACACCCGTTTCGGCAATCACCCGCAGGGTATCGTCGTTGATGCCGCCGCTGGCTTCCAGACTGGCACGGCCCGCGGTGAGGCGCACGGCCTCGCGCATGTCATCAAGGCTCAATTCATCGAGCATGATGATGTCGGCGCCTGCGTCCAGCGCCTGCTTGAGTTCACCCAGGCTCTCCACCTCGACTTCCACAGGCTTGCCGGGTGCAATCCGGTGTGCCGCTTCCACTGCCTGGGCGATGCCGCCACAGGCTGCGATGTGGTTTTCCTTGATCAGAAACGCGTCGTACAGCCCGATGCGGTGGTTATGACAGCTGCCGCAGGTGACTGCGTATTTCTGCGCCATGCGCAGGCCGGGCAGGGTCTTGCGGGTATCCAGTAATTTGACCTGAGTGCCTGCGACCATGTCCGCGAAGTACTGCGCCCGCGTGGCCACTCCCGAGAGCATCTGCAGGAAATTGAGCGCGCTGCGTTCGCCGGTCAACAGCGAGCGGGCCGGGCCTTCAAGATGAAACAGGGCCTGATTCGGGCTGACTCGATCGCCATCGGTCACTTGCCAGTGCACGGCGACGCGCGGGTCCAGTTGCCGAAAGACCGCATCGACCCAGGCAGTACCGGCGATCACCGCTGCATCGCGGGAAATGATGGTGGCCTTGGCCAGTCGCTCTGCCGGAATCAATTGAGCAGTGATATCGCCGCTGCCGACATCCTCCAGCAATGCGCGACGCACATTGGCCTCGATCTCGGCGGTCAGGTCGGCAATTCGTAAATTCGGCATAGCGGGCTCCAGTAGCAAAGTCGTTCGAGTATAAGGCACCGCATCCCGCTTACCCACCTGCGCCAATGCCGGGGTGTTACTTCCGGGAACGTGCAGTTGGTCGGTTTGGCAAATTCGTTTGCGATGGAACGCGAATATCGCGGTCTATCGCTGCACATGAATGTCTTGCCGCTTCCTTTGCGAAAGTGAAAGAAAAGTCTGACTGGCGCTGATGACAAGTTTTGAAAGATAATCCGACTTGTAATTGACGCCATGGGTTTGACGTTGCGCAAGGCCAAGGGGGTCGCTTCACAGTGCGAGGGTAGCAAGCCACGTTTGTGATGGGGTTCAGGTTGTTTCCTGTCAGGGGGTGTAATGCCGAACGACGAAAAAGTAGTGCCGTTGAGCAAATCGTTCCCTTTACAGGGGGCGGGTACTCCTTTGGCCCGATTACCTGTTGTGTTGTTGCAGGTTCGCGACAAGGCTGCCCAGCAGCTCAAGGACGCATTGCAGGCGTTGTTCGATAACGCCGACGACACGCTGTTCGAAATGGCTGACCGCGCCCGCAGCAACACCGAGCAGAACATCTTTTTTGAAGCCATGCGTGACCTGCGCCTCAAGCGCAAAAGCATAGAACGTGGCTTTCTCGACAAGTTCTACGAGTCCTTCCTGGTCCTGGGTCAGTATCAGATTCAGGAACCCGTGCTTCCGGCCGCTGTGTCTTTCGATAAGCTGTCGCTGGTGCACAACGATGATCTCGAGAAGACCGTGGCCGTGGATGCCATGGTCAGCAAGGTCATGAGCCGTGACGCCCTCGCCCTGGGCCAGCTCACTGCCCGCCTGAACGTCCTCATTCCTCAAGCCATTGCCGAAGACTCCAACCCGCTGGGGCCGGCGATGCTCTGCAGATTCTTTCTGGAGGCCGGGCGCAGCCTTGGCGTCGAGATCAAGGTCAAGCTGATCATTCTCAAGCTGTTCGAGAAGTACGTCCTGGCCAATACGGACGATCTGTACAGCGAAGCCAATCAGTTGCTGATTGCCACCGGTGTATTGCCGGACATGAAAGCGTTGCCGGCCCGGCGCTCATCCGACCGGGCAGCGCCGAGAAGTCGCGCCGCCGAGATGTCCGACCCTGCCCTGAACGAAGCCGCCGACAAGCTCGACAAGGGTGTGCAGGAGGTTTTCTCGGCCTTGCAGGAACTGCTGCTGCACGTTCGCGGCAATCTTGCGCCGCGCCATGAACCCAACGCTGAAGTGCGTCCGATTTCCAGCCGGGACTTGCTGCGCCTGCTGTCTCACCTGCAGCAATATGTACCGTCGCAGGACACTGCAGACGATTTCGACCTGCGCAACCAGCTGGAACAGCTGCTGACGCGCGTCAACGTCAAAACCGGCAAATCCAGAATCGTCGGGGTCGGTGATGAGGATGTCATCAACCTGATCGCCATGCTGTTCGAGTTCATTCTCGATGACCGCAACCTGACGCCGTCATTGCGCGCTCTGATCGGGCGCCTGCAGATTCCGATGCTCAAAGTGGCGGTCATCGACAAAAGCTTCTTCAGCCGCGGCAGTCATCCTGCCCGCCGCCTGCTCAACGAAATTGCCACTGCCGCGCTGGGCTGGGGTGGTCGTGACGACTATCAGCGCGACTCGCTGTATCAGCGCGTCGAGCAGATCGTGCAGCGCCTGCTCAATGACTTTGTCGATGACCCGGCAATCTTCTCTGAATTGCTGGCGGATTTTCTGGCCTTCACCAGTGACGAACGTCGCCGCAGCGAGTTGCTCGAGCAGCGCACCCGTGATGCCGAAGAAGGCCGCGCGCGTGCCGAACTGGCCCGACAGCAGGTACAACATGAACTGAATCAGCGCCTGCTGGGCAAAACCTTGCCTGAGGTTGTTGTGCGGCTGTTGCAGGAGGCCTGGAGCAAGGTCCTGCTGCTGACCTGCCTCAAGCATGGCGAGGAGTCCAGCGAGTGGCAGGCCGGGCTGGAGACCATGGACGAGTTGATCTGGAGCGTCGAGCTGCATGATGACCCGCACGCCCTGCAGCGCCTGCTGGATCTGGTGCCGGGACTGCTCAAGTCGCTGCGTGACGGTTTGACCAGTGCCGCGTTCGACCCGTTTGCCACCAGCGATTTTTTCAGTCAGCTGGAATCGCTGCACGTCCAGGCGTTCCAGCACTTCTCGCGCTTGCAGGAAGGCGAGGGCGACACTGCGCAAGGCGGAACGGCGCAGGCAGACAGCCAGGCCGTCGAAGGCCCGCCGATGATGGCGGTGGTTGAAGAAATCGTCCTCATCACCCCTGAAGAGCAGATGCTCAATGAGCCGGTGGTCCAGTTACCTGACGATGACGCAGGCCTGCAGATGGTCGACAAGCTGCGGGTCGGTTGCTGGGTCGAGATTCAGGAAGATGAAGAGCACAAGCTGCGTTGTAAATTGACCGCGATTGTCGAGCCGACCGGGCGTTATGTGTTCGTCAATCGTACCGGCATGAAGGTTCTGGAAAAGACCCGTACCGGCCTTGCCGTCGAATTTCGTCGCGGCGCGGTACGTATTCTCGACGACGCGCTGCTCTTCGACCGGGCCCTGGAGTCTGTCATCAGCAATCTGCGCAAGCTCAAGGGCGCCTGATCGGCGGCTGTGCCTGTCGCCAGGCACCTGTTTGACTAAGGTGCCGACGCCCCGCGTCGGCCTGCAGTCCACGCCGCTGAGCCAAGGTTCCTTGCTGTCTACAGTGTGTTTCCTACATTGCGGATCCGTACCCAAGCCCCCACATCGGCTCCTGCCACGGGCATAATCAGCGCTACTTATTTTCCCCCGTTCAAGGAGCATTCATGCAACTGGACTCCGCAAGCGGCTGGTGCGACGGCGTGCAGCATTGCCCCTCGCCCAACTTCAATGCGCGACCCGAAGGCGAGATCTCGCTGCTGGTTATCCACAACATCAGCCTGCCGCCAGCGCAGTTCAAGACCGGCAAGGTGCAGGCTTTCTTTCAGAACCAGCTCGACATCGACGAGCATCCCTACTTTGTGGGGATTGCCGATCTGCGCGTTTCAGCGCATTTTCTGATCGAACGTGATGGCGAGGTCATTCAGTTCGTCTCTTGTCTTGATCGTGCGTGGCACGCCGGTGTTTCCAGTTTTCAGGGCCGGGAGGGGTGCAATGACTTCTCTGTGGGCATTGAGCTGGAGGGGACGGATGACCAGCCTTTCACTGATGCGCAATACGACGCGCTGATCGACCTGACGCGACAGTTGCGTCAGGCGTTCGAGGCGATCACCCCCGAGCGTATCTGTGGTCACAGTGACGTGGCGCCGGGACGCAAGACTGATCCTGGGCCCTGTTTTGACTGGGCCAGGTTTCGAGCGGCTTTGCTGGATTGATGTGAGGGACGAACAATGAGTTTTCTGGTGCTACTGCTGGCCGTTCTTATCGAAAAGTTTTCTGCGCTGCGTCAGCGCGTTCAGCGTGACGGACCGTGGCTGAAAGAACTGGCAAAACTCGAGGCCAGCCCGCGGACCTCGACACGTCCGTGGGTAATGCTGGCGCTGCTGGTGCTTGTGCCCGTGCTGATCCTGCAACTGGCGCTGACCATCATCGGCTCGGTGGCCTATGGCTGGCTGGTTCTGCCCATTCACCTGCTGGTGTTGATCTACAGCCTTGGCCGGGTTGACCTGATTGCGGTGCTCGGGCCGTTTCGCGATGCCTGCCGACGTGGCGATGCGCAGGCGGCGGTGCATGTGGCGGAGCGCGACATGGGCGTGCAGGCGGACAACAGCGAGCAATTGCTGCAGGGTGTGCAGGGCTACCTGCTCTGGCAGGCGTTTCAGAGTTTCTTCGCCGTGATTTTCTGGTACTTCGTACTCGGCCCGGTGGCTGCGCTGGCCTACAGGCTGTTGGCACTTGCTGCCGAGCACGGCAAGACACCCGCACTGGTGGAACGCGCAGGGCAGTTGCGTCATGCGTTCGACTGGGTACCGGTCAGGTTGCTCGCCGCCAGCTTCGCATTGGTCGGCAATTTTGTGGCGGTCACCCGGGTGATGCTGCATGAGCTGCTGAACTGGAACATCAGTGCTGCACAACTGATCACGCGCGTCGGCTGCGCCGCCAGCGAGGTTCCGCCGCCGATGATGGGCGCGCAGGGCGTTACCGGCCTCGACATGCTCTGGGAGCTGCTGGTACGTGCTGCGGTGGTCTGGTATGCGGGGTTCGCCCTGTGGACCCTTCTGCTCTGATTCGATCCTGGCCGCGCAGGCTCAGGCATGTGACATCAGGTGTGTGACAGGCGAGGCCAGTCGAACAGTTCGCAGGCATTGTCCGTGCTCGCCTGGGCCAGGCGCTCGGGGCTGATCTTCATCAGCCCCGCGAGGGCCTCGCAAATGTCGGGCAAATGCTGCGGGCTGTTGCGCTGATAGGGGTGCATGGCGGGCGCCATGTCCGGTGAGTCGGTTTCCAGCACCACGCTGTCCAGCGGCAGTTCGGCGATGACCCGATGCATGCGCAAAGCCTGCGGCCAGGTCGCGGCTCCGCCCAGACCCAGTTTGAACCCCAGCCTGATGTATTCGCGCGCTTCTTCGCGGCTTCCGGCAAACGCATGAATGATGCCGCTGCGCTGTGGCTTGTGGCGCTTGAGCGTCGCGATCACATCGGCATGGCTGCGTCGCACGTGCAGCAAGGCGGGCAGGTTGAAGTCGTTCGCCAGCTGCAATTGCGCGTCAAAGAGCGCCTGCTGACGCACCTTGTCCGGCTGCTCGACGTAATAATCCAGACCGATCTCACCTACCGCACACAGCTGCGGATGGCCTTGCAGGCGCGTCAGCCAGTCGCCCAGCTCGGTCAGGTGTGCAGTGCGGTGCTCATCGATGTACACCGGATGCATGCCGAACGCTGCGTGCAGGGCAGGGTTGGCCTCGGTCAGCTCCCAGAGCCGCTGCCAGTTACGCTGATACACCCCGAGCACCACCAGGCGCTGCACGCCGAGCGCCAGGCAGTTTTCCAGCACCTGAGTGCGGTCGGCATCGAAGTCCGGAAAATCCAGGTGGGTGTGGGTATCGATCAGCGTCACATTCACGCCTCGTGAATACGTTGCTTGAAGGCCCTGGCAATCGCATGCACGCCTGGCTGGTAGTCATCCTTCTCGATAGCCGCCAGCGCCAGTTGCAGGGCTTTGTCGGCGATCAATTGGTGTTGCTGGGCCATGGCGTTGACGGGCAGCGGCAGGAAATCCAGCAATTGAGTATCGCCGAAAGTGCCCAGATGCAATTGGGTTGATTGCAGTGCCTGACTTTGCAGTACATCGAACACGCCTTGCAGCAGCACGTAGGACGTGGTGATCAACGCGTCCGGAAGATGTCCCTGGCGCTGTAGCATTTCGGTCATCAAACGCTGACCACACTGGCGGCTGAACGCTTCGCCATGCTCAATGATGGTGGCTCCGGTAAACCCGTCGAGTGCGTGTTCGAAGCCGGCGGCACGCGCGCGACTGATGCTCAGTTCAGGACGTGCGCTGATCAGGGCGATGTGTCGCGGTCGGGTTTGCAGGAGGCTGTGGGTCAGTTGCTGACAGGCGTCGTGGTCGTCGCTGACCACCGAGCAGAAAAACTCGGGATTCATTTCCCGGTCGATGGCGATGATCGGCGTGCCCTTGAGCTGCAATTCGCGGTAGCTGTCGTCACCGGTCGGCAGGCAACTGGCGACCAGCAGTGCATCACAACGGCGTGCACGGAACAGCTGCAGAAGCTGCAGCTCGCTGGCGGGGTCGTCATCGGAACTGGCGATAAGGAGTTGATAACCGAGTCTACGCGCGCCTTGCTCGAGCAATTTGGCGATACGCGCATAGCTGGGGTTTTCCAGGTCGGGCAGGATAAAGCCCAGTGTCTTGCTATGACGGCTGCGCAGGCCCGCAGCTTGCGGGTTGGGCCGGAAGTCGTGCTGCTCGACCACGGCTTTGACACGCTCGACCGTTGCCGGGCTGATACGCTGTTTTTCGGCCTTGCCATTGATGACGTAACTGGCCGTAGTGACAGAAACACCTGCCAGACGTGCGATATCGCTCAGTTTCACCCCGGAATTTCCTTTTATTAGGTACGCGGCTCAGGACAATCGAGTTATTTTTTTCATGGCGCTGATCTTTACACCAGACCGTAGGAAATTCCCAAGTACTTCACGTATTTTAGGAATTGTCCCACAGTGATCGCACCGTCCGGGCTTCAATGAATCCCCAGAATCGAGTAACGTGCCGGGCAATTCTAGATTAAACGATTCAGCACGCCTGTTGTCTGCTGCAATCGAGATGAAAGTGATGTCCGATACGATGCTCGGACAGATATCACCTTCATCCCCCTAAGCTGTCGATCACACGATCGCCATTAAAACAAGAATCAGGTGGCGCCCTGGCGCTGCACAGGAGTCAAGGCAATGCTCGAACTCACTCTGGAGCAAATATCCATGGCCCAGTCGGCTGTGGATAAAACTGCCGCACTTAAGCTGATTGCCGACCACCTGGTCGCTGATGGTCTGGTTGCCGAGGGCTACCTCACCGGGCTGATGAACCGTGAGCAGCAAGGCTCGACCTTCCTCGGTCAGGGCATCGCCATCCCACACGGTACACCCGAAACCCGCGACCTGGTGTTTACCACCGGTGTGCGTCTGATGCAGTTCCCCGAAGGGGTGGACTGGGGCGACGGACAAATGGTTTACCTGGCGATTGGTATCGCTGCCAAATCCGACGAGCACTTGCGCCTGCTGCAACTGCTGACGCGCGCATTGGGTGAAGAGGATCTTGGCCAGGCACTGCGCGAAGCGAAGACCCCGGAAGACCTGCTCAAGCTATTGCAGGGCGCTCCGCAGGAACTGGCGCTCGACGCACAGATGATCAGCCTCGGCGTATCGGCCGACGATTTTGAAGAACTGGTCTGGCGCGGCGCACGCCTGTTGCGCAAGGCCGACTGCGTGAGTAACGGTTTTGCCGCCGTGCTCCAGCAAGTGGAAGCCTTGTCGCTGGGTGATGGCCTTTGGTGGCTGCACAGCGAGCAAACCGTCAAGCGTCCCGGTCTGGCGTTCGTCACCCCCGACAAACCCATGCGTTATCTGGGCCAGCCGCTGACCGGACTGTTCTGCCTGGCCAGCCTCGGTGAGGCGCATCAGGCGCTGCTCGAGCGTCTGTGCCTGTTGCTGATCGAAGGCCGCGGCCACGAGTTGGGTCATGCCACCAACAGCCGCGCCGTGCTCGAAGCGCTGGGCGGCGAACTGCCAGCCGAGTGGCCGACCCGGCAGATTCAACTGGCCAACGCCCATGGCTTGCACGCTCGCCCGGCGAAGATACTGGCGCAGCTGGCCAAGGAGTTTGACGGCGAGATCCGCATGCGCGTGCTGGAAACCGGCGAGGCCGCCGTGTCGGCCAAGAGCCTGAGCAAGCTGCTCAGCCTCGGCGCCCGCCGTGGTCAGACGCTGGAATTCATTGCCGAGCCGACCATCGCCGACGACGCACTGCCAGCCCTGATCGCCGCCGTCGAGCAAGGTCTGGGCGAGGAAGTCGAACCCTTGCCCGCCGTCTCGCAGACCGAGGCAGCGCCAGCGCCGGCCCCGGCTGCTGCCAAACCGCTCAGCGCTCCGCCAGCAGGCAGCGTGTTGCAGGCTGTGTCTGCTTCACCGGGGATTGCCATGGGGCCGGCCCACGTTCAAGTGCTGCAAAGCTTCGATTATCCCCAACGGGGCGAGTCGGTGGCTGCCGAGCGCGAGCGCCTGCACAAGGCGATCGGCGAGGTGCGCAGCGATATCGAAAATCTTATTCAGCGCAGCAAGTCCAAGGCCATCCGGGAAATCTTCATCACCCACCAGGAGATGCTTGAAGACCCGGAACTGACCAGCGAAGTCGAAGCGCGCCTCAACAACGACGAAAGCGCGGCCGCGGCCTGGGCCACGGTTATCGAGACCGCTGCGGTTCAGCAGGAACAACTGCAGGACGCACTGCTGGCCGAGCGCGCCGCAGACCTGCGTGACGTCGGTCGCCGCGTGCTGGCGCAGATCTGTGGCGTCGAAACCGTTGCAGCTCCGGACGAACCCTACATTCTGGTAATGGATGAAGTCGGCCCGTCCGACGTTGCCCGTCTCGACCCGGCGCAGGTCGCCGGCATTCTTACCGCACGCGGCGGTGCCACCGCGCACAGTGCCATCGTGGCGCGTGCGCTGGGCATTCCCGCGCTGGTCGGGGCCGGTGATGAAGTGCTGCTGCTCAAGCCGGGCACCGTACTGCTGCTCGACAGCCAGCGCGGACGGCTGACCGTCGCGCCTGACGAGGCGACCCTGCAGCGCGCAGTACAGGACCGTGACGCGCGTGAGCAACGTCTCAAGGCGGCCGCCGCAGCGCGCATGGAGCCCGCTGTGACGCGCGATGGTCATGCCGTCGAAGTCTTCGCCAATATCGGCGACAGCACCGGCACACCGGCTGCCGTGGAGCAGGGCGCGGAAGGCGTCGGTCTGCTGCGCACCGAGCTGCTGTTCATGGCGCATTCCCAGGCGCCGGATGAAGCCACGCAGGAAGCTGAATACCGCCGCGTGCTGACTGATCTGGGCGGGCGTCCGCTGGTGGTGCGTACCCTGGACGTCGGTGGCGACAAGCCGCTGCCTTACTGGCCGATCGCCAAAGAGGAAAACCCGTTCCTCGGCGTCCGCGGTATCCGTCTTACCCTGCAGCGTCCTGATGTCATGGAAAGCCAGCTGCGCGCCCTGTTGCGTTCGGCAGACAGCGGCCCGCTGCGCATCATGTTCCCGATGATCGGCACGCTCGAAGAGTGGCGTCAGGCGCGGGACATGACCCAGCGTCTGCGCGAGGAAATTCCGGTCAGCGACCTGCAACTGGGGATCATGATCGAAGTGCCATCGGCTGCGCTGATCGCCCCGGTGCTGGCGAAGGAAGTGGACTTCTTCAGCATCGGCACCAATGACCTGACGCAATACACCATGGCCATCGACCGCGGCCACCCGACACTGTCGGCCCAGGCTGACGGCCTGCACCCGTCGGTGCTGCAACTGATCGACATGACCGTACGCGCAGCGCATGCCAACGGCAAATGGGTGGGCGTGTGCGGCGAACTGGCTGCAGACCCGCTGGCGGTGCCGATTCTGGTCGGCCTGGGCGTGGATGAATTGAGTGTCTCGGCGCGCAGCATTGGCGAGGTCAAGGCTTGCGTACGTGAACTGACCCTGAGCAGCGCTCGGGAACTGGCGCAAAATGCGCTGACGGCGGGCAGCGCCGCCGAAGTCCGCGCGCTTGTGGAGGCTGTGTAATGGCGAAGATTCTTACCCTGACCATGAACCCGGCGCTGGACCTGACTGTGCAGCTGGGGCAGTTGGAACTGGGCCAGGTCAACCGCAGCACGGCGATGCTCACTCACGCCGCGGGCAAAGGCCTGAATGTGGCGCAGGTGCTGGCTGACCTGGGCCATGACCTGACCGTTGCCGGCTTTCTCGGCGTCGACAATCAGCAAGCGTTCGAAGCGTTGTTCGAGCGTCGTCAGTTCGTCGACGAGTTTGTCCGGGTGCCGGGCGAAACGCGCAGCAATATCAAGCTGGCCGAAGGCAGTGGCCGTATCACCGACCTGAACGGCCCGGGGCCGCAGGTCAGTGAAGAGGCGCAGCAGGCGCTGTTTACCCGCGTCGAACAGATCGCACAGGGTTTCGACGTGGTGGTCGTGGCGGGCAGTCTGCCGCGCGGCGTCACCCCGGAGTGGCTGCAAAAACTGCTGCTGATGCTCAAGGACCTCGGTCTGAAAGTGGCGCTGGACAGCAGTGGTCTGGCCTTGCGCGCGGGTCTGAAGGCCGGGCCCTGGCTGATCAAACCCAATACCGAAGAGCTGGCTGATGCGCTCGACGCTCCGATCATCTCCATCGCGGCGCAAGCCGAGGCGGCCGCGCGTCTGCAGGCGCAGGGCATCGAGCATGTGGTGATCTCTCAAGGCTCCGAAGGCGTGCACTGGTTCAGCCCGAGCGTGGCGCTGCATTCGCTGCCACCCAAGGTCACCGTGGCCAGTACGGTCGGTGCGGGTGACTCGCTGCTGGCAGGCATGGTGCACGGCTTGATCAGTGGCCAAGAGCCGCACAAGACCTTGCGCACTGCCACAGCGATCGCCGCCATGGCGGTGACCCAGATCGGTTTCGGTATCACCGATGCCGCGCAACTCAAACGGCTTGAAGGCGGCGTCACTGTACGCAGCCTTTCAGAACAATAAGAGAGGATCGTCATGAAGTTAGCCATAGTTACGGCCTGCCCGAACGGCAAGGTCAGCAGCGTACTCAGCGCACGATTGCTCGAAGCGGCGGCTCTGCGCCAGGGCTGGGAAACCAGCGTCGAAATCATCGATCCCAACAAGGCCGATCAGCAGTTGTCCGCCGAGGACATCGAAGCTGCCGATCTTGTCCTGGTGGTCAATACCGGTCCTGTGGACTTGAGCCGCTTTGTCGGCAAGCGCCTGTTTCAGGATTCACCTGCGCATGCGTTGCAGGATGTCGACAGCTTTCTGCAGCGCGCCGAGCGAGAAGCGCAGGTGCATGCAGCGTCCGAAGCAGCGGCGCCTCAGGCAAGCGGTGGCAGCGGCGGGCAACCGCGCATTGTTGCAATCACGGCCTGTCCGACCGGTGTAGCCCACACGTTCATGGCGGCCGAAGCGATCCAGCAGGCTGCCAAGCGTCTGAATTACGACCTGCAAGTCGAAACCCAGGGCTCGGTAGGCGCGCGTAACCCGCTCAGCGCCAAGGCCATCGCCGATGCCGATGTGGTGCTGCTGGCGGCGGATATCGAAGTCAACACCGACCGCTTTGCCGGCAAGAAGATCTACCGTTGCGGCACCGGGATCGCGCTCAAGCAGTCCGAAGCGACTCTGAAAAAAGCCCTGGCGGAAGGGCAGGTGGAGTCCGATGAGGCCGCCGCCAAGTCACCTGCCAGACAAGAGAAGGCGGGCGTCTACAAACACCTGCTGACCGGCGTGTCGTTCATGCTGCCGATGGTCGTGGCGGGCGGGCTGTTGATCGCTCTTTCCTTCGTGTTCGGTATCACTGCGTTCAAGGAGCCGGGCACGCTGGCTGCGGCACTGATGCAGATCGGTGGGGAAGCGGCGTTCAAACTGATGGTGCCGTTGCTGGCCGGTTACATCGCCTATTCGATTGCTGACCGTCCGGGGCTGGCACCCGGCATGATCGGTGGTCTGTTGGCGAGTACGCTGGGTGCCGGGTTCATCGGCGGTATCGTCGCAGGCTTCCTGGCCGGCTACAGTGCTGCGGCGATCAACCGCTACGCACGTCTGCCGGCCAGCGTCGAGGCGCTCAAGCCGATTCTGATCATCCCGTTGCTGTCGAGCCTGTTCACCGGTCTGGTGATGATCTACGTGGTCGGCAAGCCGGTTGCTGGCATGCTCGAAGCGTTGACGCACTTCCTCGACAGCATGGGCACCACCAATGCGATCCTGTTGGGTGTGGTGCTGGGCGCAATGATGTGCGTCGACCTCGGTGGGCCGATCAACAAGGCGTCCTACGCCTTCTCGGTCGGTTTGCTGGCGTCCCAGAGCTACGCGCCGATGGCCACCGCCATGGCTGCGGGTATGGTGCCACCCATCGGTATGGGCATCGCTACGATCCTGGCTCGCCGCAAGTTCGCCCAGAGCGAGCGTGAGGCCGGTAAGGCGGCGTTCGTGCTGGGGCTGTGCTTTATTTCGGAAGGTGCCATTCCCTTTGCCGCCAAGGACCCGTTGCGAGTGATTCCGGCCAGTGTCGTGGGTGGCGCGCTGACCGGTGCGCTGTCGATGTACTTCGGCTGCAAGCTGATGGCACCGCATGGCGGCCTGTTCGTGATGCTGATCCCCAACGCCATCAACCATGCGCTGCTTTATCTGCTGGCGATCATCGCCGGTAGTGTGCTGACCGGCGTGATCTACGCGTTGATCAAGCGTCCGGAGCCTGCTGACATGGAAGTGGCGCCCGCAGCCGCTTGATATGCAAGGCGCGGGCTGCCCCGCGCCTTCTTCCTGCTCTAGCGTTCGAGTGCCAGAGCAACCCCCTGACCACCACCGATGCACAGCGTGGCCAGGCCCTTCTTCACATCGCGCCTGATCATTTCGTGCAGCAGTGTCACCAGCACGCGGCAGCCCGATGCGCCAATCGGGTGACCAAGGGCGATAGCGCCACCATTCACGTTGAGCTTTTGCGGATCCAGCCCCAGCTCCTTGCCGACCGACAGGGACTGTGCGGCAAAGGCTTCGTTGGCTTCGATCAGGTCCAGATCGGCCAGCGACCAGCCAGCCTTGTCCAGGCAGCGACGCGTGGCACTGACCGGCCCGATGCCCATGATGGCCGGGTCGACACCGGCGTTGGCATACCCGGCAATGCGCGCCAGCACCGGCAGGCCCAGTTGCTCGGCTTTAGCGGCACTCATCAGCATCACGGCGGCCGCTCCGTCGTTCAGCGAAGAGGCATTGCCGGCGGTGACCGTACCGTCCTTTTTGAACGCGGGCTTGAGCTTGGCCAGCGTCTCGGCAGTGGTGCCGGCGCGGGGCTGCTCGTCTGTTGCGAAGGACAGCGGATCACCCTTGCGTTGCGGGATCAGGATCGGGGTGATCTCATCGACGAAGCGTCCGGCTTCAATCGCAGCCAGCGCCTTCTGCTGAGACAGGGCGGCAAACTCATCCTGGGCTTCACGGCTGATGTCGTACTGCTGCGCGAGGTTCTCGGCAGTGATGCCCATGTGGTAATCATTGAATGCATCCCACAGGCCGTCAGTGATCATCGTATCGACCATGCTGGCGTGGCCCATGCGCAATCCGGTGCGCGCGCCCGGCAGCACGTAGTTGGACAGGCTCATGTTTTCCTGGCCACCGGCGATGATGATCTCGGCGTCGCCGCAACGAATCGCCTGGGTCGCCAGGTGCAGGGCCTTGAGGCCAGAGCCGCAGACTTTGTTCAGGGTCATGGCCGGCACCGAGAAGGGCAGGCCGGCCTTGATGGCTGCCTGCCGCGCAGGGTTCTGGCCAGCGCCTGCGGTCAGCACCTGACCCATGATGACCTCATCGACCTGCGCGCCGTCCACGCCGGTGCGGGCAAGCAGTTGACGAATGACCGCTGCGCCGAGGTCGACTGCGGCGACAGAGGCCAGTGAGCCCTGAAAACTGCCCACGGCGGTACGCGTGGCGGCGACGATAACGACGTCGTGCATGGTGCTGATCCTCATTGTTATTGAGTGCTCATGGTGGCACAGATAGGCAGGCAGGTTCCAACCGTGAACCGCCCGGTCACGGTTTGCCGAAAACCTTCATGTCACGTTCAAACGCCCATGCGGCGTCTGGCACGTTGCGCCGATCCGTCGCGCACGGCCCAGCGCAGAATGGGCGCAGTATTGTTGACGCCCAGGCGGATCATCCGGCGCTTGAAGGGGCTTTGCGTGACGTCGAGCATGTCGCTGGCCCAGTCCGGCAGCAGCTCGATACCGGCGCGCATCATCAACACGCCAAAAGGCTTGGCCAGCCAGTTGGGTGCGGGCGCATCGAGCAGCAGGCGCAGCACTTCGCGGCTGCGCGCGTCACAGACCAGTTGGCCGCGTATGTCGGCCAGATAGTCAGCAATGGCCTGACGGGAGCGCGGAACGTTGCGCGCGCCGAGTCGCTCGGCGACCAGCGCCGTTTCCGCGTAGTACGCGTCCTGATCGGCGAGCGACATGTCCGGGTTGAGTGAGATAGCGCACATGCGCTGCGAGAAAGCTGCTGACTTCGGCTACATGCACCCAGGTCAGCAACTCCGGGTCGCTGGCGGCATACGGCCGGCCATCGGGCGCGGTGCCGACGATGTTCAGGTGAATGTTGCGGACCTTGTCGATCAGCCAGTTGGCATCTCGCGTGGAGCCGTAGGTGGTGCCGGACAGAAACTGCCCGGTGCGCCGCAGGCGGCCGAGCATGTCCTGACGAAAGTTGGAGTGGTCCCAGATGCCCGCCAGTGCCAGCGGGTGCAACGCCTGCAGCATCAATGCGCTGATGCCGCCGACCAGCATGCTGGTGAAATCGCCATGCACCTTCCAGCACACCGCCTGAGGGCCAAACAGACCCGGGTCGCCCTTGGGGGTCTCCAGATCCAGCTGACCCAGGGCCAGGCCGGTAAGGCTGATGACCTGGGTTTCGATGCGGGTGCGGATGAATTCCATGTCGGGCTCGGGCATCAGGGAGGGAAGTACGGCAAAGAGACTTTTGTGGTAACGGACCGTGCGACCCTTCGCTTGCTTGCGAAAGGGCCGGTACATCCGCTAAAGATGTATCACTCGAAATAAAGCTTTCGCGAACAAGTTCGCTCCTACAAGGAGAGCGTACATCCGCTGATGATGTACAGGGCTTCTGCCCGCAGGGCGTGGGAGCGAACTTGTTCGCGAAAGGGCCCTGTGCAGCCGCAGAAGTTTCTGCGTCTGACATAACGCCTTCGCGAACAAGGCGGATCGCCGCCCCGGTCGCTCCTACAAAAGCCCCGTTTCCCCTACTCATCAAGACTTCTGCGTAACGCTGAGCGCAGAGCGTGGGAACGAGAGGGAAACAATCAGCCGCGGTGACGGCCGCGGAAGTAATTGATCAGGCCTTGGGTCGATGCATCGTCAGCCGGCTCTTCGGTGCCGCCGGTCAGACGCTGGTACACCGCCTTGCCCATTTCCTTGCCCAGCTCCACACCCCATTGGTCAAAGGCGTTGGTGCCCCAGATCACGCTCTGCACGAACACCTTGTGTTCATACATGGCCACCAGCGCGCCAAGACGACGCGGGCTGATGCGCTCGACCACCAGCGTGTTGCTCGGACGGTTGCCGGGGATGACCTTGTGCGGTGCCAGCTTCTGCACCTCTTGCTCGTCCATACCCTTCTCGCGCAGCTCGGCTTCGGCTTCTGCGCGGGTCTTGCCCATCATCAGTGCCTGGCTCTGCGACAGACAGTTGGCGTACAGCCACTGGTGATGGTCGGCAACCGGGTTGAAGCTGACGATCGGCACAATGAAGTCGGCCGGAATCATCTGCGTGCCCTGGTGCAGCAACTGGTGGTAAGCGTGCTGACCGTTGGCACCCACGCCGCCCCAGATCACCGGCCCGGTGTCGGTCGAGGTCGGCGTACCGTCCTGACGGACGCTCTTGCCGTTGGATTCCATGTCCAGTTGTTGCAAGTGCTTGGTGATGTTGCGCAGGTAGTGATCGTACGGCAGGATCGCGTGGCTTTGTGCGCCCCAGAAATTGCCGTACCAGACGCCCAGCAAGCCCAGCAACACCGGCATGTTCTGCTCGAAAGGCGCGCTCTGGAAATGCTGGTCCATGGTGTAGGCACCGGACAGCAGTTCCTTGAAGTTGGACATGCCGATGGCCAGCGCGATAGGCAGACCGATGGCCGACCACAGCGAATAGCGACCGCCGACCCAGTCCCACATCGGGAAAATGTTTTCTTCACGGATGCCGAAGGCCACGGCCGCCGCGTTGTTGCTGGACACCGCGATGAAGTGGCGATGCAGTTCGACTTCCGAGCCGCCCTGCGCCAGGTACCAGGCGCGTGCAGCCTGCGCATTTTTCAGGGTTTCCAGCGTATTGAAGGATTTCGACGAGACGATGAACAGCGTGGTCTCGGCACGAATCTTCATCGACAGCTCATGGAACTCGCTGCCGTCGATGTTTGCCAGGTAATGGCAGCGGACACCTTTGTGCGCGTAGGCCACCAGCGCTTCGGAGACCAGCTCCGGGCCGAGGAACGAGCCGCCGATGCCGATGTTCACCACGTCGGTGATCGGTTTTTCGGTATAACCGCGCCACAGGCCGTCATGGATGCGGCCGACCAGTTCGGTCATCTGATTGAGGACGCGGTGTACGTCCGGCATCACATCGACGCCGTTGACTTTCAACTTGTCGCCGACCGGGCGGCGCAGAGCGGTGTGCAGGGCAGGGCGGCCTTCGGATGAGTTGACCAGCTCGCCATCATACTGAGCCTTGATCGCCTCCTTGAGGCCCACTTCACCCGCCAGGCTGACCAACAGGTCGCGGGTCTCGGTGGTGATCAGGTTTTTGGAATAATCGAGAAACAGACCGGCGCTGCTGAGGGTGAATTGGCTGAAGCGCTGCGGGTCGGTGTTGAACGCTTCGCGCATGCTAAAGTTCTGCATGGCCTGGCGGTGTTTGTTCAACGCTTGCCAGGCGGGCAGAGCGGTCACATCGGAAGGAGTGCGGTAGTACGCCATCGCTGCGGGTTTCCTTTAACTGGTTCTGTCTTTGGATATTCTTGGAGCGAGGTCGCAAGCTTTCTCACGGGCTACACATCGCAGACTACCCTTCGCGTACCTGTTTGTCTGCGCCTCGCCTTACATGACCCCGGTACTTTTTCGCACACAGGCAACCGGGGCTTTGTCACGAATACGGTCGGTTGTGGTTCAGGCAACCTGTACCGGTATGGCATTACCGGTGTGTCTTAGTTCATTGCCGGCGCACATCCCGTCAGCTTCTGGTCAGGTGCAGGTTGTCGATCAAGCGGGTTTTGCCCAGGAATGCCGCTGCGAGGATGACCACGTCGCGATTGTCGGCAGTCGCCGGACGCAGGCTGGTGGCATCGCGTATCTCCAGATAGTCGATGCGAAAACCGGCAGCCTCCAGTTGCTGCTTCTTGCTCGCCAGCAATGCGTCGAAATCCTGTTCGCCGGCACTGATCACGTCGGCGGTCTGGCGGATCGCCTGATACAGCGCGGGTGCCGCGGCGCGCTGAGCGTCGCTCAGATACCCGTTGCGCGAGGACAGCGCCAGGCCATCGTCGGCACGTACTGTCGGTTCGCCGATGATCTGGATCGGCATGTTCAGATCACGCACCATGGCCCGAATCACGGCCAGTTGCTGGAAGTCTTTTTCACCAAAGATCGCCAGGTCAGGCTGCACCATGTTGAACAGCTTGCTGACCACGGTCGCGACACCTTCGAAATGGCCGGGACGGCTGGCGCCACACAGGCCTTGCGACAGGTGCGGCACGCTGACCAGTGTCTGGTCGGCCATGCCATGCGGGTACATTTCTTCCACGCTGGGCGTGAATAGCAGATTGCAGCCGGCCTGCAGGAGTTTTTCCTGATCGGCAGCCAGCGTGCGAGGGTAGGTGGCGAGGTCTTCGTTGGGGCCGAACTGCAGCGGATTGACGAAAATAGTGGCGACCACGAAATCGGCACGCTGCGCCGCCTTGGTGACCAGCGCGGCGTGGCCGCTGTGCAGGTTGCCCATCGTCGGGGTCAGCGCGATCCGCTTGCCTTCGCTGCGTGCCCGCGCAACGGCGGCGCGCAGGTCCTGTACGGTTTTTACTGTGTTCATGCCGAGAATCCGTGTTCAGTGGCCGGAAAGCTGAGGTCTTTGACGGCGGCCACGTAGGCCCGGATAGCCGACTGGATATCGGCCTGACCGGTCATGAAATTTTTCACGAACTTGGGCACGCGCCCGGTGATGGACAGGCCGAGCATGTCGTGCAGCACCAGGACCTGGCCGTCGGTGGCGCTGCCGGCACCAATGCCGATGACCGGGATCTTCACCGCCTGGGTGATTTCCTCGGCCAGTTCGCTGGGCACGCACTCCAGCAGGATCATCGCTGCGCCTGCCTGTTCCAGTGCGATGGCATCGGCGCGCATCTGCCGCGCCTGCGCCTCCAGCCGGCCCTGAACCTTGTAGCCGCCCAGCACGTTGACTGCCTGTGGGGTCAGGCCCATGTGCGCGCACACCGGAATGCCGCGCTCGGCCAGCAAACGGATCGACTCGGCCAGCCAGGCAGCGCCTTCGACCTTGATCATGTGTGCGCCCGCCTGCATCAGCGTCGCGCTGTTGATCAGGGTCTGCTCCAGCGTTGCGTTGGCCATGAACGGCAGGTCGGCAAGAATCATCGCGCCCTGGTTGCCGCGTTTCACACAGGCAACGTGGTACGCCGTTTCAGCGGTGGTAACAGGCAGGGTGCTGTCGTGACCCTGCAGGACCATGCCCAGCGAGTCGCCTATCAGCAGCACTTCGACACCCGCCTGGGAGGCCGTGTGGGCGAAAGTTGCGTCGTAGCAGGTCAGCATGGTGATTTTCTCACCCTTCTGCTTCATGGCCAGCAGCGACGTAACGGTTATGTTCGGCATGTAAAGTCCTCCATCAGGCGCTGTGAAGACGGGTGCTCAGCGCGTGAGAGTCATCCTGGAAAAGCAGGCACACCGTCGTGTCGCGGTGTTTTGCAAAGGCCTGTTTCGCGCCCGTTCGCCTGTGGTGTGGCGGCGGGAGGCCTATCTTCGTGAGGAGGGGGCGTGAAGTCAATTGAAGGTGTTACCTGTGCGTCGGAGCGGTTACACCGGCGCGGTGACAGACAGGCTTCATGCCTCGGCGGGCAGACGCTCAAGACCTGTGAACGGGCATTCATCGAGCAGACGATTCAGTGGGCGCCCGTCGGCCAGTGTCAGCCCCGGAGCCAGCTCTGCCAGCGGGTACAGCACGAATGCCCTGGCCTGCATGTGGTAATGCGGCACCTTGAGGCGTGGCTCATCGATAAGATGGTCGCCGAACAGCAGAATATCGAGGTCCAGCGTGCGTGGCCCCCAGCGTTCGTGGCGTTCACGGCCCTGGTCCAGTTCGATGGCCTGTAGCGCATCAAGCAGCGTCAGGGGCGCCAGAGCGGTGTCGACAGCCGCGACGGCGTTGGTGAAGCGCGGTTGGCCGGGCAGCAGCGAGTCGCTGATATAGAAGGACGACACGCCGCTCAACTGACAATCGGGTAACTGCGCAATGGTCTTGAGGGCGCTGCGCAATTGCTCGGCAGGGTCAGCCAGATTGCTGCCCAGACCGATGTACACGCGTTCAGTGGCCAACAGCGGTTCATTCACCGCTTTGCGCCTCGCCCGTGGTGCGCTTGCGTTTGGCGCCGCTGTTACGACGCCGCTTGCGCGGGGCTGTGCCGGCCGCCTCGGGCTTGTTGCTCAGGTCGCGAATCATGTCGCGGCGTTCGCTGTCGTTGCAGTCCTGATAATCGGTCCACCACTGGCCCAGGCCATCGGTTTGCTCGCCCGCCGTTTCACGCAACAGCAGGAAGTCGTAGCCGGCGCGGAACCGCGAGTTATCAAGCAGTAGGTCGGCACGTTTGCCCGAACGGCGCGGCAGGCGCTCCTGCATGTCCCAGATCTCGCGGATCGGCAGCGTGAAGCGCTTGGGGATAGCGATGCGCTGGCACTGTTCGATGATCAGTTCGTGAGCGGCTTCCTGCATGGCTGCGATCGGCGGCATGCCACGTTCCTGGGCACGCAGTACCTTGGCCGGTAGCGCAGGCCAGAGCAGGGCAGCGAACAGGAACGCCGGCGTGACCGGTTTGTTCTGCTTGATGCGCAGGTCGGTATTGATCAGCGCATTGCTGATCAGCGTATGGGTGTAGGTCGGATTGTATTCCAGGGCCTTGGAGCTGGCCGGGAACAACGGTTCGAACAGTTCCAGGTCCACCAGCATTTCAAAGGTGGGGGCGGCATGCCCGGAGAGGAACAGTTTGAGCACTTCCTCGAACAGGCGTGCCGACGGAATGTCACGCAGCATCGGCGCCAGTGCACGGATCGGCTGAGCGCTGTGCTTCTCGATACCGAAGTCCAGCTTGGCAGCGAAACGCACGGCACGCAGCATGCGCACCGGGTCTTCCTTATAACGCTGCTCCGGATCGCCGATCAGGCGGATCAGGCGATTGCGGATGTCGTGCACGCCATTGGCGTAATCCAGGACGCGTTCGCTGACCGGGTCGTAGTAAAGCGCGTTGATCGTGAAGTCGCGACGCTGGGCGTCTTCTTCAAGCGTGCCGTATACGTTGTCACGCAGGATGCGTCCGCTTTCGTTGCGCGAGGACTGGTTGCTGTCCTCTTCTTCGTCATCCTGGGGATGATTGGCGCGGAACGTCGCCACTTCGATGATCTCGCGACCGAAGTGGATGTGCACCAGCTTGAACCGGCGGCCGATGATCCGCGCGTTGCGGAATTCGGCACGCACCTGTTCGGGCGTGGCGCTGGTGGCGACGTCGAAATCCTTGGGCGTGATGTTGAGCATCATGTCGCGTACGCAGCCACCGACCAGATAGGCCTGGTAGCCGGCGTTCTGCAGGCGCTCGACGATATTCACGGCATAGCGGCTGAACTGACTGCGTTGCAGCGAATGTTGGCTGCTGTTGAGCACTTCAGGCGTGGTGCGCGTATGTTGCTGCGGTTTGCGCAGTGGGGAACGAAATGACTGGAACAACTTCTTCAGCATGGGATGCACTGTTTGAAGGAATATTCGGCCAAAAACGTGGAATGACCGCATGATGGGCGGGGATTCTAGCATTTAGTCGAGGGATGGTGTAGGAAGCTGTCGCGGAAGGGTAAACGATGGCGCGGATCAATGCGGGGAAGCTACTGGGGGAGCCGAAGCTCCCCCAAAGTGTGTGCTCTTTATTATTGTTTTCTGCCTGGGCTTCTTGTTTTTGTTGAGTGCCCATTCACGAGACCTGCGTCTGTGAAACCTCCCAGTCGGGAGTCAAGAGCAAACGGATTGCTTTGGTCGCTGCGTTGCAATGATCATTCGATCCAACCAGTTCAGGCGCTACCTAAGGGTAGTTTTTGTTGTTCTCGGCCTGGTTGCGGGGCAAGCCCCAAATACAACTCCTCTCCAAAAGAATCAGTTAGCTGCGCCTCCGCCGTGTTGTTCTTGTTATGCGTGAGTCGATTCGTATTGTTTTTATTGTGGGTGTCGTACTGCTTGTTGTTCTTCTTGTACTAAACATATAGCAGAAGCTGTGCCAACTTTTTCCAGGTCCCGTAAACCGGGGCTTTGCGGGAAGCAGGGCGTTTTTGCGCACACAAAAAAGCCGGGCCTGCGTTACCGTAAGACCCGGCTTTTGTTACGTGAAACGCTTGAGGTAACAGTTTGTCCCCGCCCTGCGCACCGCGTGCCAGAGCCCTGGGCCGGTTTTATGTCTCGCTGGCGACGCCCTTGCGCCGCGGGATGCCCAGACGCTGACGGCGTTCCCACAGACATTTGCGACTGACGCCCAGCTTGCGCGCCAGCTCGGTTTCAGTCATGTGATCCTGATGCTCCAGAACGAAGTGCTGAAAATAGTCTTCGAGTGACAGGTCTTCGGCGGGCTCGTTGCCCGACGAGCCGGAAGAGCCCGGTAACGGCGCCATGCCCATGTACTCGTCGTCATCCAGACCGTCGAGCTCGATGTCGATGCCCAGCAGGTCAGCGGTGATTTCCGGGTTCTCGCACAGAATCACCGAGCGTTCCACAGCGTTTTCCAGCTCGCGTACGTTACCCGGCCAGCTGTAATGGCGGATCGCTTGTTCGGCGTCGTGTGCAAATTTGAGGTCGTCGCGCCCGACCTTGCCGCTCTGGCGAACCAGGAACGCATGGGCGATTTCCAGGATGTCGTTGCCACGTTCGCGCAGCGCCGGGAGCTTCAGGGCGATGACGTGCAGACGATAGAACAGGTCTTCACGAAACTCGCCATTTTTGGCCAGCGTTTTCAGGTCCCGGTGGGTCGCGGCAATCAGGCGTACGTCGACCTTTTGCGATTGCACCGAACCGACCCGGCGAATCTCGCCTTCCTGCAATACGCGCAGCAGGCGAGCCTGGGCTTCCAGCGGCAGCTCGCCGATTTCATCGAGAAACAGCGTGCCACCGTCAGCAGCCTCGACCAGACCTGCGCGGCCTGCGCTGGCCCCGGTGAACGCGCCTTTTTCATGACCGAACAGTTCGGACTCGATCAGCGATTCGGGAATGGCCGCACAGTTGACGGAGATCATCGGCGCCTTGGCGCGGCGTGAGAGGTTGTGCAGGGCGCGGGCGACCAGTTCCTTACCGGTGCCCGATTCCCCTTGAATCAGGACGTTGGAATCAGTCGGGGCAACTTTGCGGATCTTGCTGTAAAGATCCAGCATGGGCGGGCATGAGCCGATGATACCGATCTCGCCATTGTGGTTCTGTGCCGGGCCTTTTTCAGCGCTGCTGGTCCGGGCGGTGGCGCCGCGTTCGTCCTGAAGGTGCTTGACCGTCTGCCGATCACGCAGGATCCGCGAGACGGCCTGGAGCATTTCATCGTGATCGAAGGGTTTGGCGATGTAGTCCACCGCGCCCATCTTCATCGAATCGACTGCCGAGCGCAGGCTCGCGTAACTGGTCATGATCAGCACCGGTTTGCCCTCGCCGAGCTTGATCAGCTCGGTGCCGGGTGCGCCGGGCAAGCGCAGGTCGCTGACGATCAGATCGAACGACGGGATGCTGAAGCGTTCCTGAGCCTCTTGAACGGAGCCGGCTTCACTGACTTCATACTGGTTGCGTTCAAGCAGGCGACGCAGGGCTGAGCGGATAATCGTTTCGTCTTCGACGATCAAAATATGCGGCATTGATTCAGTTCTCTCGACGGTCTCAGTTCGCGGTGGACGTCGCGTCGACATGGCGTGGCAAGGTCACCCTGATTCGGGTTCCACGCTGCTGCTCGGGATCGGCCGGGCTGTCGATGGTGATTTGTCCATAATGCTCTTCAACGATGGAATAGACCAGCGCCAGGCCAAGTCCGGTTCCCTCGCCAGGATCCTTGGTGGTGAAGAACGGCTCGAACAATCGGTCCATGATTGCCTTTGAAATCCCACTGCCTTCGTCTTCGACGATCAAGTCCACAGTGTGCTCGGATACTTCGCTTCTGACCCTGACTGCGCTGCCTGCCGGGGAGGCGTCGCGGGCGTTGGAGAGCAGGTTGATCAACACCTGCGCCAGCCGTTGCGGATCGCCAACCGCCCAGTGCTCGGGGTTACACAGGTTGTAGAAGTGTACTTCGAAATTGCGCCGGTTCAGTGCCAGCAGACCAATAGCATCCTGAGCCACCACGGCCAGACAAACGGCTTCGTCGCTATGCTGATGAGCGCCCGCGTGAGCAAAGCTCATCAATGACTGGACGATGCGCGATACGCGTTTGGTCTGTTCGAGGATCTGGCTGCTGATTTCCTTGAGCTCGCCGTCTTCTTCACGTTCTTCGCGCAGGTTCTGGGCGAGGCAGGCAATGCCGGTGATCGGATTGCCGATTTCGTGCGCCACACCGGCGGCCAGGCGGCCGATACTTGCCAGGCGTTCCGAATGCACCAGTTTGTCTTCGAGCATCTGCGTGTCGGTCAGGTCCTCGACCAGCACCACCAAGCCGCTGTTGCCCGGCGCCAGAGGCTCGTTGATGGCTGCCTTGTGCAGATTGAGCCAGCGTGTCTGGCCGTCCAGACCGAGCTTCTGCTTGTGCAAATGCTCATCGGGCAGGCTGGTAAAACCGGTCAGCAGGCCCTTCCACGGCTCGGCAATGGTTTCCAGTCGCGAGCCGACCACACGCTGCGCGACGATGCCGGTCAATTCTTCCATGGCCCTGTTCCACATCAGGATCTCCTGATCTTCGGCCAGCGAGCAGACGCCCATCGGCAGTTCTTGAAGGGTCTGGCGGTGGTAGCGACGCAGGGCATCGAGTTCGGCGGCAAGGCCGGTGAGGCGCGAATGGTAGTCCTCAAGCCGGCTTTCAATGAAATGTATGTCTTCGGTGACGTATTTTTCGCTGCCCGATTTGTACGGCAGAAAGGTTTCCACCATGTCCTGGGCAACGCTCGGCCCCATCAGCCCGGACAGGTTGGCCTCGATGCGGTCCCGCAGGCGGCGCAGGGCATAAGGGCGGCGCTCATCGAAGGGCAGGTAGAGATCGCGCAGTGCTTGCTCGACCTCCTTCTGCGCGGCTTTCGCGCCCAGCGGCTTGGCCAGTTGGGTGGCGAACTCCTGCGGCGACACGGCGTGCAGTTCACGGCGCTGTGGGCGACGCACGTTGTCGACTGCGCAGGCCTCGGCGGCCCCGGCTTCTTCAGGGCTGGCATTGGTGAACAGCGAGATCAGGGTGAACAGCAAGACGTTGGCGGCGAGCGAGGCGATGGCTGCCATGTGCCAACTGGTGTCGTCCAGCACGTAGATCATGTTCAGCCAGGGAATATAGAAGCCCTGCAGGTTGCCGATCAGCGGCAACAGCATGCTGACCGCCCAGACTGAAATGCCGGCCAGCAGCCCGGCGATGAAGCCGCGTCGGTTGGCGGTCGGCCAGTACAGCACCGACAGCACGCCCGGCAGAAATTGCAGGGTTGCAACGAAGGCGACGATGCCCAGGTTGGCCAGATCCTGCTGCGCGCCGAGCATCAGGTAGAAGCCGTAACCCAGCGCGATGATCGCCACGATCAGTCCGCGTCGCGTCCACTTCAGCCAGCGATAGATATTGCCCTCGGCGGGTGGCTGATACAGCGGCAGCACCAGGTGATTGAGTGCCATGCCGGACAACGCCAGCGTGGTGACGATAATCAGCCCGCTGGCCGCCGACAGCCCGCCGATATAGGCGAGCAGGGCCAGAGACTTGCTGTTGGCGGCGATACCGATGCCGAGCGTGAAGTATTCCGGACTGGTGGTGGCGCCGAGTTTCAGCCCGGCCCAGAGGATCAACGGCACCGCGAGGCTGATCAACAGCAGAAACAGCGGCAGACCCCAGCTGGCGCTGACCAGCGAGCGCGGATTGAGGTTTTCGGTAAAGGTCATGTGATACATGTGCGGCATGACGATGGCCGAGGCGAAGAACACCAGCAGCAGCGTGCGCCACGGGCCTTCCTGCAAAGGCGTGTGCAGCGAGGCGAGGGCGGTCTGGTTCTGCAGCAGCCACAGTTCCAGTTGTTGCGGGCCGTCGAACACGCCATACAAGGCATACAGACCGACGCCGCCCAGGGCAATCAGCTTGATCAGCGATTCAAAGGCGATGGCGAACACCAGGCCCTCGTGTTTCTCGCGTGTCGCGATGTGCCGTGAGCCGAAGAAAATCGTGAACAGGGTGATCAGTGCGCAGAACGCCACGGCGACCCTGTCCTGCACGGGCTCGCGGGTCAGAATGCCGATGGAGTCGGCGACCGCCTGAATCTGCAAGGCCAGCAGCGGCAGCACGCCGATCAGCATAAATACGGTGGTCAGTGCACCGGCCCAAGTGCTGCGAAAACGGAACGCGAACAGATCGGCCAGTGATGACAGCTGGTAGGTGCGGGTAATTCTGAGGATCGGGTAAAGCAGCACCGGCGCGAGGAGGAAGGCCCCGGATACCCCCAGATAACTGGACAGAAAGCCGTAGCCATACTGATAGGCCAGACCGACCGTGCCATAAAACGCCCAGGCGCTGGCGTAGACGCCCAGTGACAGGGTGTAAGTCAGCGGATGACGAATGATCCAGCGCGGAATCAGGCCGTGTTCGCTGACCCAGGCTACACCGAACAGCACCAGCAGGTAGGCGGCGCTGACCAGCAGCATCTGCGTCAGACTAAAGCTCATCGGCATCTCGCTGGCTCTGCAGAATGAACGTCACCACAATCAGGATCAGCCACAACATGTAGGGCCGATACCAGGCACCGGTGGCATCGATCCACCAGTCCATGATGGCTGGAGAGAACAGATAAATGCCGACCACCAGAAGCAAAACCAACCGGTATATGTACATCTGGTCTCCCTGCGCTGGTAGATGAGGAGCGGCATGTTAACGGATGCCGGGCAACCTGCAAGTATCCTTGCGTCGCAGTTTGTGGCGACCGCTCTGGATCAGTCTATCCGGGCTTCTTCAATATTGCGCAGTCGGGGTATCAGGTCAGCGTTCCAGTGACGGATGCCCCAGGCAAGCACTTCCTGTGCAGTGCCGTCGGCCATGTGCGTATCGAGCGGTTGCCCCAATGCGCGCAAGGCCCGCAGCAGCAGCGGCGTCGCCTGATCGGCCGGCAGCGGTGGGGAGCGATAGGACTTGCCCAGCTTGTGGCCATCCGGCTGGGTGATCAACGGTACATGCAGGTAGCGCGGTTGGGGCAGGCCCAGCAGTTCCTGCAGGTACAGCTGGCGGGGGGTCGAGTCGAGCAGGTCGGCGCCGCGGACGATATCGGTGACGCCTTGCCAGGCGTCGTCAATGACCACGGCCAGTTGATAGGCATACAGCCCGTCGCGCCTGCGGATCACAAAGTCACCGCTTTCGCGGCCCAGGTGCATTTTGAAGGTGCCCTGAACCCGGTCGTCGAAACGATATTCCAGCTCCGGCACGCGAATGCGGATCGCCGCGTTGTCTGGCGAATGCCCGGCATTGCGGCAGAAACCCGGATAAATACCCTGAAAGCCTTCGAGCTGTTTGCGCGAGCAGGTGCAGGCGTAGGCCAGGCCATGATTGAACCAGCGCTGGAGGATCTCGGCGTAGGCGTCATGGCGCTCGCTTTGCCGGACCATCTGGCCGTCCCATTCAAAACCGTAGCGCTCGAGTGTCTCGAGAATCCCCGCCTGCGCGCCGGCCACTTCACGCGGCGGGTCGAGATCCTCCATGCGCAACAGCCACTGACCGTCTGCCGCGCGCGCATCGAGATAGGAGGCGAGGGCTGCGACCAGCGAGCCAAAATGCAGGTAACCACTGGGAGTCGGCGCAAAGCGCCCGATACAGGCCGGTTTTTTCATGGGCGGGATGTTACGGGTGACGGGCTTGGGCGGGCAAGTGGAACGCAGTGGGTGGTTATGCAGAGTCTTGTGCCAATGCTCCGCGTTGGCATGCAGTTCGTGACGCTCTGCGTCACACGGCGGTTCTGCGATTTCAGGTGGCTGGGGGTTCGACTCAAGTCACCTTTTCGCCCCTCGGCGACTCACTTTGAGGGACCAAAGTGAGCAAAGTCCCCGCTCCGGTTTCCGGCCCGACTTCGTCGGGTTCCTTCGCCCTGTCACTGATCCGGNCGCGATCAAAGAGCGCATGGGAGTCAGTTGGGCTGTGGACAGCGATGAGCAAGGAGTGGGAGCAAGATTCGCTGTCATAGTGCTTCAACAGGCACAAAAAAAGACGCCGAAGCGTCTTTTCAGTCAAAGGCGGCCCCAGGTCATTTACCGACCTGTTTTTCCTTGATTTCTGCGAGGGTCTTGCAGTCGACGCACTGGTCTGCAGTCGGGCGAGCCTCAAGACGGCGGATGCCGATCTCTACGCCGCAGGATTCGCACCAGCCATATTCTTCGTCCTTGATCAGTTGCAGCGTCTTGTCGATCTTCTTGATCAACTTGCGTTCGCGATCGCGGGCACGAAGTTCAAGGCTGAACTCTTCTTCCTGACTGGCACGGTCGGCCGGGTCGGGGAAGTTGGCAGCTTCGTCCTTCATATGGTCTACCGTTCGGTCGACCTCTTGCATCAAGTCCTGCTTCCACTTGTTCAGGATCTTGGTGAAGTGCGCGCGCATCGGCTCGCCCATGTACTCTTCACCCTTCGTTGGTACGTAGGGCTCAAAGCCGCTGATTAGATGGTTCTGTTGCTTTTCTGGGGTGGGCATGTCTGGACCGCCTCTCACTCTTCTAATCTATTGCGCAGGATTGTTCCATCACCGACACCCGTCGGCCCTGCAGCTGCAAGCGGGCGAACTTACCAGATCAAATCGGAGTGCGCTACTCCCGGTTGTCGAGCATGACGACGCCGTCTTCTTATGGAGATGGCCATTTCGCATCTGCCCTGCATATAAATGAACTCTAGTCGCTGCGCACCGTCGTAGCTTTCTTTTATTCAGCGTTTGGAGACCGGGCTTTTCAGTCCGCAAATGCACCGTCGGGCGGGTGGTTGGGTAGAATCATGGCGCGCCGTGATGACAATCATGTTTTAACATCCGCCCTTTAAAGGAATATCCATGAGCCAGCCTTACAGTGCGCGCAGTCGCGCCATAGAACCTTTTCATGTCATGGCGTTGCTGGCGCGTGCCAATGAATTGCAGGCGGCGGGTCATGATGTGGTTCACCTTGAAATCGGCGAGCCCGATTTCACCACTGCAGAGCCCATCATAAAGGCTGGCCAGGCGGCATTGGCAGACGGCAAGACGCGCTACACTGCCGCGCGCGGTCTGCCGCAACTGCGTGAGGCCATTTCCGGGTTTTACGCTCAGCGTTACGGCGTCGACATTGATCCTCAGCGGATTCTGGTCACGCCGGGCGGTTCAGGCGCCTTGTTGCTGACCAGCAGCCTGCTGGTCGATCCGGGCAGGCACTGGTTGCTGGCCGACCCTGGCTACCCGTGCAACCGTCACTTTTTGCGCCTGATAGAAGGCGAGGCGCAACTGGTGCCCGTCGGTCTGCAACAGCGTTATCAACTGACCCCTGAGCTGGTGGCCACGCACTGGAATCACAACAGTGTCGGCGCTCTGGTGGCGTCACCGGCCAATCCGACCGGCACCCTGTTGAGCCGCGACGAACTGGCAGCCTTGTCTCAGGCACTGAAAGTCCGCAATGGGCACTTGGTGGTGGACGAGATCTATCACGGCCTGACCTACGGTGTGGACGCCAGCAGTGTGCTGGAAGTGGATAACGACGCTTTCGTTCTCAATAGTTTTTCAAAGTATTTCGGCATGACCGGGTGGCGTCTGGGCTGGCTGGTCGCGCCACAGGATGCCGTGGCCGATCTGGAAAAGCTGGCCCAGAACCTCTACATCAGCGCGCCAAGCATGGCGCAACATGCCGCGCTTGCCTGCTTTGAGCCGCAGACACTGGCCATACTCGAGCAGCGGCGCGCCGAGTTCGGCCGCCGCCGGGACTTTCTGCTGCCAGCGCTGCGCGAACTGGGTTTCGGTATTGCCGTCGAGCCGGAAGGGGCCTTTTATTTGTATGCCGATATCTCCGCGTTTGGCGGCGATGCCTTTGCCTTTTGCCGGCACTTTCTGGAAACCGAGCACGTCGCCTTTACACCAGGCCTCGATTTCGGCCGTTTTCAGGCCGGGCACCATGTGCGCTTTGCCTACACGCAGAGCCTGCCGCGCCTTGAGCAGGCGGTCGAGCGAATCGCTCGTGGTCTGCGTAGCTGGGGTGTCTGATGCGTTTTTCTCCGCAGCTTGAACAGGGTCGTCTGCTGGTGCGTTACAAGCGCTTTCTCGCTGATATCGAAACCGATAGCGGTGAATTGCTGACCATTCACTGCCCTAACACCGGTTCGATGCTCAACTGCATGATGCCCGGCGGGCGCGTGTGGTTCAGTCGCTCGAATGACCCCAAGCGCAAACTGCCGGGCACTTGGGAAATCAGCGAAACCCCGCAGGGTCGCCTGGCCTGTATCAATACCGGACGGGCCAATACGCTGGTTGAAGAGGCCTTGCGCGCCGGGGTCATCAGCGAACTGACGGGGTTCACGGCGCTCAAGCGCGAGGTGGCCTACGGACAGGAAAAAAGTCGTGTGGACTTTCGTCTGGAGTACCCGGATGGCTATCTGTATCTGGAAGTTAAAAGTGTCACTCTGGGATTCGATGGTTCCAGCGTGGCGGCATTCCCCGATGCGGTGACCCAGCGCGGCGCGCGGCACCTGCGCGAACTGGCGACGCTGGCGCGCGAAGGCGTGCGCGCCGTGCTGTTGTATTGCGTCAATCTCACCGGTATCGACGCTGTGCGGCCGGCGCAGGAGATTGATCCAGCCTACGCGGCGGCGTTGCATGAAGCCATTGATGCCGGTGTGCAAATTCTCGCCTACGGTGCGCAACTGACGTCGGAGGAGATTTATATCGACCGGCGCCTGCAGGTGCACGGCCTGGATTGAGGCATCTGGCTACAGGCGGTTCAGACTTCGTCAGGCCTCCAGATGCAGCGACACCCAGATGCCCTCGGCGTCTTCACGGCTTTTGATGACGGTCAAGGATTGACCTTCGCAAGGCCCGGCAACGCATTCGCCATTCTCGATCAGAAACAACGCCCCATGCGTCGCGCACTGGATCAGGCTTGCACTGCCGTCCAGAAATTGATCGGGTTGCCATTCCAGGGGAATGCCGCGATGCGGGCAGCGGTTCTTGTAGACAAACACCGCGCCCTGACGGCGCACGGCAAACAGTACATGTTCGCCCAGCCCGAAGCCTTTGCTGTGGGCTTCGGGCAGGTGGCTTGAAGTGCAAAGGAATATCAAGAAGCCTCCATAGGCCCATTCTTCGGGTGCCAGTTTTCGGGTCGATGCCTGATCGGACAAGTCTGGCATTTTCTTCGGATTGATGCGCTGCGTTACGTTGAAGTCATTACAGGCTACGTCGGTTCTTTCCTGTCTTTTTGTAGCCTTCGTCTCTAAGCACGTCACTCGTGCCTGTAAGCGTGGCAGCCGTATATCGTCCGCTCATGTCTTGCAGAGCGGAAACACTATGAAAGAGATGACAGCAGATGATGAGCGGCTGGCGCGTCAGGTCATCGGGCTGCTTGAGCTGTTTGCCCTCAATACAGACGACACTGAGCAGCGCATTGTCGGCATCTGTCGGCGCGCATGCACGCCTGTGGGACCGGTTGCAGCGGTCAGCGTCCAGCAACGTTTCGTGTGTCTGGCACGCACCACGCTGGATCGCTTACAGGCTCGTCATATCAAGGTCGTCGCCGTGGTCAATTTCCCACATGGCAGCAGCAATGTTCAGTCCGTCATCGCCCAGGTACGTGCTGCGCTGATGGCCGGCGCGGATGAAATCGACGTCGTGTATCCCTTTCGCGCGCTGCTCGGCGGAGACCGGCAGCCCGGCCTGGCGATGATCTCGGCGTGTTCGGCCTTGTGTGCCGGGCAGGTGAGGCTTACAGCGACGCTTGAAACCGGTGACTTGCGTGACTCGCAAATGATCCTCGACGCTTGCCGCGATGCGATTGTTTCGGGCGCTGACTTCATCAAGACCAGCACCGGCAAGGCCGCCAGGCATGTCACGCCGCAGGCTGCACGGATCATGCTGGAGTCCATTGCCGACGTAGGCGGGCAAGTAGGGCTGAAGGTTGCAGGCGGGATCCGTACGTTCGAAGAGGCGCGTGTTTACATGGCACTGGTCCGCGCGCGATTTGGCCTGCAATGGATCAACGCCGGGCGCTTTCGGCTGGGCGGCTCCAGCGTGCTGGACGACTTGCTGGCAAGGCTCGGCCTGCTCGAGTCGCATGGTGGTGGCGATGGCTTTTGAATGATCGATGGCTTTGCGCCGGACAAAAAAAGACCCGGCAAAGAGCCGGGTCAAAAACCGTGATTAGCCTGATGAGGAGATAATCTGAAAGTCCGAACCAAGGTCTTTCAGGCTACCGTCCAGTCTCGCGACCGGATGTGATAATCATAACGATTCTCATTTGTAAGTCAACATTTCTTTTGGTCGCACGCGTGCCTGTGCCTGCGGGTGATTCAGGCAGGATATTCATGGATTAAACGTGACGGAGTACAGCGTAGCCTCAGTGGCGAGCGGGTTGCGCATGCGAGGGAAGAAGGGGTGAAAGCAGGGCGCTACATCGCCAGCCTGCTGTGCATTGCGCGTGCAGGCTGCAACGTTTTTGCGGTATCAGTGGGTACGGTAGCGCAGGCGCGTGCCGAAATTCACCGACATCAGAATCTCGTCAGCCGAGAGTTCAGCCGGGAAGAACACGCCTGAAATCTGTGCATGAGCGATGCTCGCACCTTCCATCGGCGTATTGCGCAGGTCCAGGCCACGAAGGTCGGCAGAGCGAAAATAGGCGTCGGTGAAGTCGATATTGGCGGTGTCCAGCGCGCGCAGGTCCAGCCCCCTGAAGTCGCCCCCCACCATGTCGATGGTGCCGGTTCGCGGTTTCTCTTGATTGAAACCTTCGACGTCATCTTTGCGCAGCAGCATATAAAGCGGTGAGTCGATCTGTTTGGGGTGGCTCATGATGGCCTCCGACATGTCATTGCGTTGGAATTGTGGCGCCAGTATATCGCCATCATTGTAAGGCCGTGAAGCGCTAACCGCTCAACGGCCATGTGTCGTTTTACAGACCCGGCAGGCGCTGACGCAGGTTGTCGATAAGGCTGTCCAGATCGCTGCTGACGTTGGTTGCAACCTTCTTGCTGCGCAGGATTTCGTCGGCGCCGAGCGGCTCGCGACTGGCCTGCTGAGCCTCGATGACTTCCAGTGTCGCGTCAGAGGGGTCGTTGTCCTGTGCCTGACGCTGCGCAAGCCAGCCAGCGATCACCGCCTGCGGTGCTTCGCAATCCAGAATCAGGAACGGGACGCCGGTGTTTTCGGCAATCTTTGCCGCCGCATCGCGCTGCTCGCGCTTGAGGTAAGTGGCATCGATTACCACCGAGAAGCCTGCGCGCAGGGTTGCGGTGGCCAGCTCATGCAGGCGTGCATAGGTTGTGCTGCTGGCTTGCGCGTCATACAGATCCTGACCCTGGCCGGCAAACAGGCGCTTGCGCTCTACGTCCGAGCGCAGGCGGATGGCGCCCAGCGATTCCACCAGACGCATCGCCACGTGGCTTTTGCCAACGGCAGAGACACCGTGGGTGATCGTCAGAAACGGTGAAGGGATGGCGCTGTAGCTCTCGGCCAGATTGGCATAGTTGCGGTACTGACGAAGCGTCGCCGCGCGCTGCAAGCCGTCGGCATCGGCCGGCTGGCTGAACAGTGCCACCTTGGCGCGGACCATTGCGCGGTAGGCCTTGTAGAAATTCAACAGCTCCAGGCCCGCGTAGTCGCCGGTGACTTCCAGGTACTGACTGATCAAACGCCGTGACAGCGACTTCAGGCCACGGTCTTCAAGGTCCATTGCCAGAAAGCCGATGTCGGCATAGACATCGGTCTTGCGGAACGGCTCGTTGAACTCGATGCAGTCGAACAGCACGACCTTGCCATCAATCACCGTCGCATTGCCCAGATGAATGTCGCCATGGCACTCACGGATGAACCCATCGGCCTTGCGGTGGGCCAGCAACGGCTTGAGTCGCGCAAAGCTCGACTCTGCCCACGCGTGCAGGGCATCAAGCTGTGCCAGGTCGGATTTTTCGCTGATCAGCGGGCGAATCTGCTCGAAATTCTGTACCACCGGGGCCATCACGCTGTCAGCCGAGCCCAGTTCGCTTTCAGCTCCGACCTGCGGCGAGGTCAGGTGAAAACCGGCAATCTGGCGCGCCAGTTCGTCGATGTGCGCAGTCGTCAATTCACCGTTGGCCTGCAGCGTGCTCAGCAGGCCATCCTGCGAGAACTGTTTCATCTTCAGCGCGTATTCGATCGCTTCACCGTCGCCGCCCAGTTGCGGCGTGTCCTCTGTGCCAGTGATTGGCAGGACTTCGATGTAGAGATCGTCGGTCAGACGCTGATTCAGGCGCAACTCTTCTTCGCAGAAGTGCTTGCGCAGGGCCAGCGTGGTGAAATCCAGAAAGCCGAAGTTCATCGGCTTTTTGAATTTGTAGGCATACGGACCCGTCAGCAGCACCCAGGAAATGTGCGTTTCGATGACCTGGAAACTCTCCACCGGATGGGGGAAGAGGGCAGGGTTCTGCAGGGCAGCAATCAAAGACTGGCTCACGGTCGATCCTTCAGGAATGTGTTCAAAATGTAAGTACACGATGCCGCCATTATGGCCGCTTGGCGCGAGGCTGCAAACCGCTGACTCGGGCGTCTGTCGATCCTCGGTAAAGTGCGTATAATCCGCGCCCATGACTCGATCCCGCACCTCTCGTTCTGCAAAAAAACAACCTCCCCGCAGCCTTAACAAGTGGCTGGGCTGGGCGTTGAAGCTCGGTATTGTCGGCCTGGTTCTGCTCGGCGGCCTGGCCATTTATCTCGATGCAATCGTCCAGGAAAAATTCTCCGGCAAGCGCTGGACCATCCCGGCCAAGGTCTATGCACGGCCGCTGGAGCTGTTCGTCGGACAGAAGCTGAGCCGCGATGACTTTCTCATCGAACTCGACGCCCTGGGCTATCGCCGCGAAAGCGTGGCGAATGGTCCCGGCGCCGCTGCGGTGAACGGCAATACCGTCGACCTCAATACGCGTGGCTTTCAGTTTTACGAAGGCACTGATGCAGCGCAGCAGGTGCGCGTGCGCTTTTCCGGTGACTATGTAGCCGACCTGTCTTCGGGCAATGGTGCCAAGCTTGCGGTGGCACGACTCGAGCCCTTGCTGATCGGCGGCCTGTACCCGAAGAATCTGGAAGACCGGATCCTGATCAAGCTGGATCAGGCGCCGCCCTATCTGCTCGACGGGCTGGTAGCGGTCGAGGACCGGGATTTCTATCACCACTTCGGCGTGTCGCCCAAGTCCATTGCCCGGGCGATCTGGGTCAATACCTCGCAGGGGCAGATGCGCCAGGGCGGCAGTACGCTGACCCAGCAGTTGGTCAAGAACTTCTACCTGACCAATGAACGCAGCCTTACCCGTAAGCTGACCGAAGCCATGATGGCCGTTCTGCTGGAGATTCATTACAGCAAGCAGGAAATCCTCGAGGCCTATCTCAACGAAGTGTTCGTCGGGCAGGACGGCCAGCGCGCCGTTCACGGTTTCGGTCTGGCCAGCCAGTATTTCTTCAGCCAGCCGCTGTCCGAGCTGAAAATCCATCAGGTGGCGATGCTGGTCGGACTGGTCAAGGGGCCTTCCTTCTACAACCCGCGGCGCAATCCGGAGCGTGCTCTGGAGCGTCGTAATCTGGTGCTCGACCTGTTTGAGCAGCAGGGCGTCGCCACTCCCGAAGTAGTCGCTGCTGCGAAAAAAATGCCACTGGGTGTGACCAAGACCGGGACCCTCGCCGACAGCTCGTTCCCGGCGTTCCTCGATCTGGTCAAGCGTCAGCTGCGCGAAGACTATCGCGACGAAGACCTGACCGAAGAAGGGCTGCGGATCTTTACCAGCTTCGATCCGATCCTGCAGATGAAGTCCCAGGCGGCCATGGACGACACGTTCAAGAAGCTCGCCGGGCGCAAGGGCTCTGATGAAGTGGAGTCGGCCATGGTCGTCACCAATCCTGAAACCGGCGAAGTGCAGGCGTTGATCGGTGGGCGTGAGGCCGGGTTCTCGGGCTTCAACCGGGCGATCGACGCGGTGCGTCCGATCGGCTCGCTGGTCAAGCCGGCTATCTACCTGACGGCACTTGAGCGGCCAAGCCAGTACACCTTGACCAGCTGGATTGCCGACGAACTGTTCCAGGTCAAAGGCGCCGATGGCCAGATATGGAAACCGCAGAACTACGATCACAAGTCACACGGCAATATCTTCCTGTATCAGGGGCTGGCGCACTCTTACAACCTGTCGACCGCCAAGCTGGGTCTTGAACTGGGCATTCCAAACGTGTTCAAGACACTGGCCAAACTGGGTGTGACGCGCGAATGGCCGACCTATCCGTCGATGCTGCTGGGTGCGGGTGGCTTGAGTCCGATGGAAGTGGCCACCATGTATCAGACCATCGCCAGCGGCGGGTTCAATACGCCGATGCGTGGTATTCGCAGCGTGCTCACCGCGGAAGGCGAGCCACTCAAGCGTTATCCGTTCCAGATTGAACAGCGCTTCGATCCGGGTGCCATATACCTGGTGCAGAATGCGATGCAGCGGGTCATGCGCGAAGGTACGGGCAAATCTGTTTACAACGTATTGCCGAGCTCGTTGAATCTGGCGGGCAAGACCGGTACCAGTAACGACTCGCGTGACAGCTGGTTTGCCGGGTTCAGTCAGGACCTGCTGGCGGTGGTGTGGATGGGGCGCGACGACAACGGCAAGACACCGTTTACCGGTGCCACCGGTGCCCTGCAGGTCTGGACCAGTTTCATGCGCAAGGCCGGCCCGCTGCCGCTGGACATGGCGATGCCGGACAACGTCGTTCAGGCGTGGGTCGATGCGCAGACCGGTCAGGGGTCGGATGCAAGCTGCCCGAATGCCGTGCAGATGCCGTATATTCGCGGCAGTGAGCCCCAGCCCGGCGCGACATGCGGCGGCGCTCCGGCACCTGCCACTGAGGTGATGGACTGGGTCAAGGGTTGGTTGAACTAGGCAATCGAGGTTTTCAAGTGAATAAATGGTGGATTCCAGCTTTAACGGCACTGGCCTTGCTGAACGGCTGCGCCAGTGTGGAACGCGGCTCGATTCCGGTCGTGGATTCGAGCTCCAAGGTGTCCAATGGCGAAGGTGCGGCAGCGTCGCGTAACGGTACTTACCGGACCAACACGGCGCCTGTGCAACAGCAGCCGCAAGCCGTGCCGCAGGACTCGGGCGTCGTAGTGATGGTGCCGGGCGCGGGTGGCGCCGATGCAGGACAGAGTTACTCTGCGCCAGCCAGTCAGGCGCCGTTCAGTGTCAACACTCCGCCTGTCGATGCTGCGCCGGTCACCCAGGCCCCGGTCAGTCAGGCTCCTGCAAACAACAGCTACAGCATGCCGGCCGCTTCTGCCCCGACCGGGATCCCGTCCAGCGGTGGCGGTCTGTCGGAGGACGAGCAGCTTGACGGGCCCGTACTGGCATTGCTGACCACCGCCCAGCAACAGCAGACCAGTGGCGATCTCAATGGCGCGTCGTCCAGTCTCGAGCGTGCGCAGCGGGTTGCACCGCGCGAGCCGCAAGTGCTCTATCGTCTGGCTCAGGTGCGTCTGGCTCAGGGCGATGCGGCCCAGGCCGAGCAGCTGGCACGTCGTGGTCTGACTTACGCCAACGGGCGTACCAGCCTGCAGGCCAGTCTGTGGGGATTGATCGCTCAGTCACGCGAAAAGCAGGGTGACGCGGCCGGTGCTGCCCTGGCTCGTCAAAAGGCTCGCTGATGGACGGACGTTTACCTGAGGTTGCCGAGCAACTGTTGCTGATAGAGCGCGAGTTGCGCGTGCTGGGCTGGTGGGATACCACGCCGCCCAGCGAGCAGGCGCTCGCCAGTCAGGAACCGTTCAGCGTCGATACCCTGGAGTTCGCCCAGTGGCTGCAGTGGATTTTCCTGCCGCGGATGAAGGTCATCCTCGAGCGCGACCTGCCGTTGCCCAATGCTTCCGGCATTCTGGAAATGGCCGAGATGGTCTATGCCGGGTGCATGAGTGAAACCCGGCAGCTGCAAGCGCACCTGGCGCGGTTCGACCAGCTGATCACAGCAGCGCGCTGATCGGCGCGCTTCTAGCGGCAGTATTCGCTGATCGCCTTGTTGGTTTCTTCGATACGCGTCTTGCGGTTCTCATCCGTAAGGCGCCTTGATTCTCCTCCAACCTGCTCGCGCACTCGCGGATTGTTTTGCAACTGCGCAAGATTGGTGCGCAGGGTTTCGCAATTTTCCGCCCGCTTGGCTTCCTGAGCCTTCACCTGGCTTTTGACTTTCTGGTCAATCTCACGTTGTTGCGCAGCCCCGTCGTCCGCAGGCATGCCCGGCGCGGCGGCAGGTGGCGGAGTCTGCACATTGATTTCCTGCACCGGCTGGCCAGTGGGGGGCTGGGCATCAAAGTGCGTCACGCCCTGGGCATCCACCCACTTGTAGATCGAAGCGGCCTGGCTGGGCGCGCTGATGGCCAGCGCGGCGGCGAGAATCATCCAATGCATGTCGGGTCCTTGAAAGTCTGTGCATGCAGAAAGCTACCATAACAGTGCATTTCAGTCCGAAACGGTGCGATTTCACTTGTCGGGTGTCAAGAAAGCGCACGGATCGCTTGACTTGAAGGGGGGGAATCACAACAATCCAAAGTTCGCTGTAGAAGGACTGCCAGAAGCAGACCCTCTCGGTAGATCATGAGGCGCACACCCGCGCCGACCTGTAACACCCGCAACGCGTTACCTCGCGCTGGGTGGGAATGTTCCGCAACACTCAGGGACCTCCCAATACTTGCTCAGTCAGTGCTGACGTAGTCGGCGACCACCGTCGCTCATGCTCTGCTGGCAGTAAACCTATTAAGACCCGTCCCGGAGTGGGCGGTATTCTGGCGTTTTAGAGGTGAACAACGTGGAGCTTTTATCTGGCGCTGAAATGGTCGTCCGCTTTTTGCGTGACGAAGGCGTTGAGCATATCTATGGGTACCCTGGTGGTGCCCTCCTGCATGTCTACGATGCCCTGTTCAAAGAACCGGCGGTGAGCCACATCCTTGTTCGCCACGAGCAGGCTGCCACGCACATGGCCGATGGCTATGCGCGGGCTACCGGCAAGGCAGGCGTGGTGCTGGTGACCTCGGGTCCTGGTGCAACCAATGCCATTACCGGTATCGCCACGGCGTACATGGACTCCATTCCGATGGTGGTCCTGTCCGGTCAGGTAGCCAGTACGCTGGTGGGCACCGATGCGTTCCAGGAGACCGACATGATCGGTATCTCCCGGCCGATCGTGAAGCACAGCTTCATGATCAAGCACCCGTCGGAAATCCCGGACGTCCTGAAAAAGGCTTTCTACCTGGCACAGTCCGGTCGTCCGGGCCCGGTGGTCGTCGATATTCCGAAGGACATGACCAACCCGGCCGAAAAATTCGAATACGTCTTCCCGAAAAAAGCCAAGCTGCGCTCCTACAGCCCGGCGGTTCGTGGCCATTCCGGTCAGATCCGCAAGGCCGTCGAGATGCTGCTGGCGGCCAAGCGTCCTATCGTCTACGCCGGTGGCGGGGTGATCATGGGCAATGCTTCGGCGCAACTGACCGAGCTGGCGCAACTGCTCGATGCACCGGTAACCAATACCCTGATGGGGCTTGGGTGCTATCCGGGCACGGATCGCCAGTTCGTCGGCATGCTCGGGATGCACGGCAGCTACACAGCTAACCTCGCGATGCACCACACCGATGTGATCCTGGCCGTCGGCGCGCGCTTCGACGACCGAGTCATCAACGGCGCCAGCAAGTTCTGCCCGAACGCCAAGATTATCCACATCGATATCGACCCGGCTTCGATCTCCAAGACCATCAAGGCCGATGTGCCTATCGTCGGTCCTGTCGAAAGCGTGCTGACCGAAATGGTTGCCACCTTGAAAGAGATCGGTGAGACACCCGACAAGGCATCCGTTGCTGCGTGGTGGAAGCAGATTGACGAGTGGCGCGGTACGGGGGATCTGTTCCCGTACAACCGTGGCGATGGCACAGTCATCAAGCCGCAGGCCGTTATCGAAACGCTGTGCGAAGTCACCAAGGGCGACGCTTATGTCACCTCGGACGTCGGTCAGCATCAGATGTTCGCTGCGCAGTACTACCGCTTCAACAAGCCGAACCGCTGGATCAACTCGGGCGGCCTGGGCACCATGGGCTTTGGTTTTCCGGCAGCAATGGGCGTGAAACTGAGTTTCCCGGACGAGCACGTGGCCTGCGTGACCGGCGAAGGCAGTATCCAGATGAACATTCAGGAGCTGTCGACCTGCCTGCAGTACGGCCTGCCGGTGAAGATCATTCTGCTCAACAACGGTGTGCTGGGCATGGTCCGCCAATGGCAGGACATGAGCTACGGCGCGCGTCACTCGCATTCCTACATGGAGTCGCTGCCTGATTTCGTCAAGCTGGTCGAGGCCTATGGTCACGTCGGCATGCGTATCACTGACCTGAAGGATCTGAAGCCGAAGATGGAAGAAGCCTTTGCCATGACTGACCGGCTGGTGTTCATGGATATTCAGGTCGATGTGACCGAGCACGTCTATCCGATGCAAATCAAGGACGGCTCCATGCGCGATATGTGGTTGAGCAAGACGGAGCGGACATAATCATGCGCCATATCATTTCCCTGCTGCTGGAAAACGAACCGGGTGCACTGTCGCGCGTCGTTGGTCTGTTCTCCCAGCGTAACTACAACATCGAAAGTCTGACGGTTGCGCCGACCGAAGACCCGACCCTGTCGCGTCTGACGCTCACCACCGTAGGTCATGATGAGGTGATCGAGCAGATCACCAAGAACCTCAACAAGCTCATCGAAGTGGTCAAGCTGGTCGACCTGTCGGAAAGCGCTCACATCGAGCGCGAACTGATGCTGGTCAAGGTCAAGGCCACCGGCGCGCAGCGTGCGGAGATCAAGCGCACCACGGATATCTTCCGCGGGCAGATCGTCGACGTGACCGCCAGCGTCTACACCGTGCAACTGAGCGGCACGAGCGACAAACTGGACAGCTTCATTCAGGCCATCGGCACCGCCGCTATCCTGGAAACAGTACGCAGTGGCGTAACGGGCATTGCCCGTGGCGACAAAGTGCTGAGCATTTAAATCAATTAAGCAAATGGCCTGCGTGGCCAAGATAACAGGGGATTTCCATGAAAGTTTTCTACGACAAAGACTGTGACCTTTCGATCATCCAGGGCAAGAAAGTCGCCATCATCGGTTACGGTTCGCAAGGCCACGCTCAGGCGTGCAACCTGAAAGACTCCGGCGTTGATGTCACTGTCGGCCTGCGTAAAGGTTCGGCCACTGTCGCCAAGGCCGAGGCTCATGGCCTGAAAGTGACTGACGTCGCTTCTGCCGTTGCTGCCGCCGACCTGGTCATGATCCTGACCCCGGACGAGTTCCAGTCCCAGCTGTACAAGAATGAAGTCGAGCCGAACCTGAAAAAGGGCGCAACACTGGCGTTCTCCCACGGCTTCGCGATTCACTACAACCAGGTTGTGCCGCGCGCTGACCTCGACGTGATCATGATCGCGCCGAAGGCTCCGGGCCATACCGTGCGTACCGAGTTCGTCAAGGGCGGCGGTATCCCTGACCTGATCGCGGTTTATCAGGATGCTTCCGGCAATGCCAAGAACGTTGCCCTGTCCTACGCTTCGGGCGTTGGCGGCGGCCGTACCGGCATCATCGAAACCACCTTCAAGGACGAGACTGAAACCGACCTGTTCGGCGAGCAGGCTGTTCTGTGCGGCGGTACTGTCGAGCTGGTCAAGGCTGGTTTCGAAACGCTGGTCGAAGCTGGCTACGCGCCGGAAATGGCTTACTTCGAGTGCCTGCACGAACTGAAGCTGATCGTTGACCTCATGTATGAAGGCGGTATCGCCAACATGAACTACTCGATCTCCAACAACGCCGAATACGGCGAATACGTCACCGGTCCTGAAGTCATCAACGCTGAATCCCGTCAGGCCATGCGCAACGCTCTGAAGCGCATCCAGGACGGCGAATACGCGAAGATGTTCATCAGCGAAGGTGCTACCGGCTACCCGTCGATGACTGCCAAGCGTCGTAACAACGCTGCGCACGGTATCGAAATCATCGGTGAAAAACTGCGCTCGATGATGCCTTGGATCGCGGCGAACAAAATCGTCGACAAGGACAAGAACTAAGCTTTTCCGGTTCACCGCCGGACTACAGCTGGTTTACAGGAAAAGGCGCGACCCATCGGTCGCGCTTTTTCGTTCTGGGTCAGGCTCTGGTATAAAGCTGCATCGTTTGCTGGCGAACCGTCGCCGCAGACCTGTGTCGAACCTTTTCATACCGCTGCAAGGTAATCTCCATGAGCGAACGTCCTGAAGAGCCCGTCAAGGCCTCTGACGCTGAAAGTCTGCTACCTATCGATGAACACGTGGAAGAGGGCCATGACGCCGAAGGCCGGCAGGTCCGGCATCGGGGTATCTACCTGCTTCCCAACCTGTTTACCACGGCGAATCTGTTCGCGGGTTTCTACTCCATCATCAGCTCCATGAGTGCGCAAAGCGCCATGAGCGCCGGTGATTTTGCCGGGGCAAGCAAGTATTTCGCATTCGCTGCGATTGCGATCTTCGTGGCCATGGTGCTCGACGGCCTGGATGGCCGTGTGGCGCGCATGACCAACACGCAAAGCGCGTTTGGCGCCGAGTACGATTCGCTGTCCGACATGGTTGCCTTTGGTGTGGCCCCGGCGTTGCTGGCATTTGGCTGGGCGCTGGGCGACATGGGCAAGGTCGGCTGGATGGTTGCCTTCATCTATGTAGCCGGCGCTGCATTGCGTCTGGCGCGCTTCAATACTCAGGTCGGCAAGGCTGACAAGCGCTACTTCATCGGCCTGGCCAGTCCGGCAGCGGCAGGTGTAGTGGCCGGCACGGTCTGGGCATTCAGCGATTTCGGGATTCAGGGCTCCAAGCTGTCGTTTCTCGTTGCGTTGCTGGTCGCGGCCGCCGGTATGCTGATGGTCAGTAACATCAAGTACAACAGCTTCAAGGAGCTGGACTTGAAGGGCCGCGTGCCGTTCGTTGCGATTCTGGCGGTGGTCTTGGTGTTTGCTGTCGTATTCAGCGACCCGCCGCGCATTTTGCTGCTGATATTTCTCGCTTACGCTCTGTCCGGCCCTATTCAGTATCTGCTACGTCGCCGCAAGGCCTAGTCAATGATCTAATTTCCACCATACTCCGTAGTCTATTGGTGCATCAGTTCCCTGGCCTGCGGAGTCATCATGTTAATCAAACTTCCTTCTGCGTCCGACTCCAAAGAGTCGGACGTCACGCCTGAATCCATTTATCTCTCGCGACGCACATTGCTCGCCAGCTCGCTTGCAGGTCTTGCCGTCACGGCAATGCCGCGCTGGGCGGGGGCCGCAGATGCTTCGCGGTATGCCGATGTAGAGCCAGGCAAAGCGCCAGGCTGGTTCGCGGAAAAACTACCCGCCACGAAATGGCAGGCGGTCAACGTCCAGGACGAGGCGATCACGCCGTTCAAGGACGCAACCCATTACAACAACTTCTATGAGTTCGGTACTGACAAGGGCGATCCTGCCAAGAACGCTGGCTCTCTGCAGACCGAGCCCTGGAGTGTCGTGATAGATGGTGAAGTCGCCAAGCCTGGCCGCTATGCGCTCGAAGACTTCATGAAGCCTTACCAATTGGAAGAGCGGATCTACCGTTTGCGTTGCGTCGAAGCCTGGTCAATGGTCATTCCGTGGATTGGTTTTCCGATCGCTGCGTTGCTCAAGCAGGTAGAGCCGACCTCCAAAGCCAAGTACATCCGGTTCGAAACGCTGGAGGACGCCAAGTCCATGCCGGGTCAGCGCTCGGACTTTGCCCTGATCGACTGGCCTTATGTAGAAGGGCTGCGTCTGGACGAGGCGATGAACCCTTTGGCGATTCTGGCGGTGGGCATGTATGGGCGTGAGCTGCCTAACCAGAATGGCGCACCGTTACGCCTGGTGGTGCCATGGAAGTACGGTTTCAAGAGTGTGAAGTCCATCGTGCGTATCAGTCTGGTCAGTGAGCAGCCGAAGACCACCTGGCAAAGCATTGCGGCAAACGAGTATGGCTTCTATGCCAACGTCAACCCGACTGTCGATCACCCGCGCTGGACGCAAGCCCGCGAACGCCGCTTGCCGAGCGGTCTGTTCAGCCCGAATCTGCGCGACACGAAAATGTTCAATGGCTATGAGGAAGAGGTGGGTTCCTTGTACGCCGGCATGGATTTGCGGAAGGACTATTGATGCGATATCCGTTTTTGCGTCTGGCTGTATTTCTTGCCGCTTGCATTGCGCCTGTGTGGTGGTTGTACCAGGCATGGATTTTTGCGCTCGGACCTGATCCCGGCAAGGTCCTTGTGGAAAACTTCGGAGTGGCGACGCTGGTCATGCTGCTGATCACGCTCTCCATGACGCCGTTGCAGCGCCTGACCGGTTGGTCGGGGTGGATTGTGGTGCGTCGCCAGCTGGGCCTGTGGTGCTTTGCCTATGCGTTGCTGCACCTGATCATGTACGCACTGTTCATTCTGGGGCTGGATTGGGGGCAGTTGGGTGTCGAACTGGTCAAGCGTCCTTATATCATCGTCGGTGCGCTGGCGTTGCTGGGGTTGCTTGCGCTGGCGGTGACTTCCAACCGTTATAGTCAGCGGCGTCTGGGAGTGCGCTGGAAAAAGCTGCATAGGATCATCTACGTAATTCTGGGGCTGGGTTTGCTGCATATGTTCTGGATTGTCCGGGCTGACCTTAAAGAGTGGGCGCTGTATGCGGGGATAGGTGCATTCCTGTTACTGCTGCGCATTCCCGTGTTTGCTCGGCGAATCCCGCGTCTGGGCGGCGCTGCGAAGGCCAGATCGGTAAAAGTTCAAAATAACGGTTGACGCCCTCGCTGAGGTGTCTATAATTCGCCCCACTTCCGGCGCAGACGGAAACGAAAAAGCCTTGTAGATCAATAGTTTGCAAGGCTTTGGAGTGAAGAGTCAGCGAGGAAGGAGGTCGGGTCTGAAGTGATCGACAGCGGTGAGAAAAAAGAGTTTGACACGCGGTTGTAACGCTGTAGAATTCGCCTCCCGCTGATGAGCAACTCAAGAGTTGATCGCAGCGCAAGTGGTTGAAGTTGCAAAGGAAACTTTGAAAACTTCTTGAAATAACCGCTTGACAGATACAGAGGACGCTGTAGAATGCGCGCCTCGGTTGAGACGAAAAGTCTTAACCCACCGCTCTTTAACAACTGAATCAAGCAATTCGTGTGGGTGCTTGTGGTGTCAGACTGAAGTCAACAGATTATCAGCAACCCAAG
>NZ_JAGPYS010000012.1:0-168910 GCF_020312195.1 Pseudomonas sp. P129
GTTTGCGAACAAGTTCGCTCCTACGCCCTGCGGGCAGAATCTGTGTATCGCCCCGATCAGGCTGCTTCCAGGCGTTTTGCGGCTGGTGCAGGGGTCGTAGCGACACTCTCTGCGCCGAGCCCGGAAATGGGGCTTCTGCCCGGAGGGCGTGGGAGCGAGCTTGCTCGCGAACTGTCGGGAACCGACAGTGAAACCGTCACGTGCGGTACATCAGGCACAACCGGGGTCGCTGGTTTGGCTGCCGGTCCCCGGCAGTTCGCGAACAAGTTCGCTCCTACGCCCTGCGGGCAGAATCTGTGTATCGCCCCGATCAGGCTGCTTCCAGGCGTTTTGCGGCTGGTGCAGGGGGCGTAGCGACACTCTCTGTACCGGGCCCGGAAATGGGGCTTCTGCCCGGAGGGCGTGGGAGCGAGCTTGCTCGCGAACTGTTGGGAACCGACAGTGAAACCGTCACGTACGGTACATCAGGCACAACCGAGGTCGCTAGCTTTGCTGCCGGTCCCCGGCAGTTCGCGAACAAGTTCGCTCCTACGCCCTGCGGGCAGAATCAAGAGCGGACTTGCGACCAACATCTTCGCGAACAAGTTGGCTCCCACGCCCGGAGGGCAGAATCAGGAGCGGACTTGTGTATCGCGCGCAATCAGGTCTTCACGCCGCTGGAGCACGCCTCGGATCAGGCTGTTTCCAGGCGTCTGCCGCGCTTTCCTCGATGGCTTGCTGGATCGCACGCTTGCGGTTGTTTTCCGCGCGGCGGGTGAAGAACCAGACCAGAAAGGTCGCCAGTGACACGGCCAGCAGGATCAGGCTCGCCACGGCGTTGATTTCAGGCTTCACACCCAGACGCACGGCTGAGAACACTTCCATTGGCAAGGTGGTCGAGCCGGGCCCGGAAACGAAGCTGGCGAGTACCAGGTCGTCCAGCGACAGAGCGAAGGACATCATGCCCCCGGCTGCCAGCGACGGTGCGATCATCGGGATAGTGATCAGCAAGAACACCTTCCACGGACGGGCGCCCAGGTCCATTGCGGCTTCTTCGATCGACAGGTCCAGCTCACGCAGGCGCGCCGACACCACCACCGCCACGTAGGCCGCACAGAACGTCGTGTGCGCGATCCAGATAGTCATGATGCCGCGTTCCTGCGGCCAGCCGATCATCTGCGCCATGGCCACGAACAGCAGCAACAGCGACAGACCGGTGATCACTTCCGGCATTACCAAGGGAGCTGTGACCAGCCCGCCAAAGAACGTGCGGCCCTTGAAGCGGCTGATGCGGGTCAGCACAAACGCTGCCATGGTCCCCAGCGCCACCGCAGCAACGGCGGTGTAGCAGGCGATTTCCAGCGAGCGCATCACTGAGCCCATCAGTTGCGAGTTGTCCAGCAGGCCGACGTACCACTTCACCGACCAGCCGCCCCAGACCGTCACCAGTTGCGAGGCGTTGAACGAGTAGATGACCAGAATCACCATCGGCGCATAGATGAACAGCAAACCCAGCACCAGCATCAGGTTCGAGAATCGAAAGCGGTTCATGCCTTGCCCTCCAGTTCTTTGGCCTGACTGCGGTTGAACAGGATAATGGGCACGATCAGCACCAGCAGCATGATGACCGCCAGCGCCGAAGCCACCGGCCAGTCACGGTTGTTGAAGAACTCCTGCCACAGCACGCGGCCGATCATCAGGGTTTCCGGGCCGCCGAGCAGCTCGGGAATCACAAACTCGCCGACCACCGGAATGAATACCAGCATGCAGCCGGCGATCACGCCGTTCTTGGACAGCGGCACGGTGATTTTCCAGAAGCTGTTGAAGGTGCTCGAACCCAGGTCGGACGCGGCTTCCAGCAGGCTGGTGTCGTGCTTCACAAGGTTGGCGTACAGCGGCAGGATCATGAACGGCAGGTAGGAATAGACCACGCCGATGTACACCGCCAGGTTGGTGTTGAGGATCTGCAACGGCGCGTCGATCAGGCCCAGCCACATAAGGAATGCATTGAGCAGCCCGTTGTTGCTGAGGATGCCCATCCAGGCGTAGACGCGGATCAGGATCGCCGTCCAGGTCGGCATCATGATCAGCAGCAACAGCACGGTTTGCAGGTCCTTGCGCGCGCTGGCGATGGCGTAGGCCATCGGATAGCCGATCAGCAGACACAGCAAGGTGCTGATGAAGGCCATCTTCAGCGAGCCCAGATAGGCCGAAACGTACAGATCATCGCCACTGAGCAAGGTGTAGTTGGCGAAGTTGAGGACCATCTGCAGCTTTTCGTCGGCGTAGCTGAAGATTTCGGTGTACGGCGGGATCGCGACGTCGGCCTCGGCGAAGCTGATCTTGAGCACGATCAGAAACGGCAGAGCAAAGAACAGGAACAGCCAGAGGAACGGCACGCCGATGACCATCTGCCGCCCGTTGGGCTTTATGCGCTCGAACGCGCGCTTGATCTTGCGGATTTTCATGAGCGCAGTACCACGCCGCTGTCGTCTTCCCACCACACGTAGACTTCATCGCCCCAGGTAGGCCGTGCGCCCTGACGCTCGGCGTTGGCGACGAACGACTGCACCAGCTTGCCGCCCGGCAGCTCGACGTAGAACACCGAATGACCGCCCAGATAGGCGATGTCGTGGACCTTGCCACGCGACCAGTTGTATTCGAAGCCTGGCTGCTCGGTGGTGATCAGCAGCTTCTCCGGACGCAGTGCGTAGGTAATGTGCTTGTCTTCCACCGACGTACTGACGCCGTGGCCGACATAGATATTGCGCTCCAGCTCGGGACTGCGGATCAGCGCATGGGCTTCCATGTCCTCGATCACGTCACCTTCGAAGAGGTTGACGCTGCCGATGAATTCGCAGACCAGACGGCTGGTCGGGGTCTCGTAGATGTCGATCGGGCTGCCGATCTGCGCGATCCAGCCCAGGTGCATGATGGCGATGCGCTCGGCCATGGTCATGGCCTCTTCCTGATCGTGAGTCACCATCACGCAGGTCACGCCGACGCGCTCGATGATCTCCACCAGCTCCAGTTGCATCTGCGAACGCAGTTTCTTGTCCAGCGCACCCATCGGCTCGTCGAGCAGCAGCAGCTTGGGCTTTTTCGCCAGCGAACGAGCCAGGGCCACGCGCTGACGCTGACCACCCGAGAGCTGATGCGGCTTGCGCTTGGCGTACTGGGTCATCTGCACCAGCTTGAGCATTTCCGCCACGCGGGCTTCGATTTCCGGCTTGCCCAGCTTGTCCTGCTTCAGGCCGAAGGCGATGTTGTCCGCCACGGTCATGTGCGGGAACAGCGCGTAGGACTGGAACATCATGTTGATCGGGCGTTCGTACGGCGGCATGTCGGTGATGTCGACGCCGTCGAGGTAGATGCGGCCTTCGGTCGGCCGTTCGAACCCGGCCAGCATGCGCAGCAGTGTCGATTTGCCGGAGCCAGAGCCGCCAAGCAGGGCGAAGATCTCGCCCTTGTTGATCTGCAGGGACACATCGTCCACCGCGATCGTCTCGTCGAACTTTTTCGTGACCCGATCAATCCTGACCAGCACCTCTTTGGGTTGCTGACCGCCTTCGAGGGCTTTCTTGTAGGCGCCGGAGGCAACTGCCATGGGTGAAACTCCCAACAGATAGGCAACCCGGCCCATATGGCCGGGTGCTGGATTTTTATTTGCCCGACTTGACCTTGGTCCAGCTGCGGGTCATCAGACGTTGCACCTTGGGTGGCAACTCGCTGTTCACGAACAGCCGGTCCAACACTTCCTGAGGCGGGTAGACCGCTGCGTCAGTACGGATTTTCTGGTCCATGAACTCGCCGGAGGCGGGATTGGGGTTGGCATAGCCGACTTCATCGCTGACCTTGGCGATCACCCTGGGGTCGAGCATGTAGTTGATGAAGGCGCTGGCTTCCTTGATGTTTTTCGAATCAGCCGGAATGGCCAGCATGTCGAACCACAGGTTGCCGCCCTCTTTCGGGATGCTGTAGGCGAGCTTCACGCCCTTGCCCGCTTCTTCTGCACGAGCCTTGGCCTGGAACACATCGCCCGAGAAACCTGCGGCAACGCAGATGTCGCCATTGGCCAGATCGGTGATGTATTTGGACGAGTGGAAATAGGTCACGTAAGGACGAATCGCCATGAGTTTGGCTTCGGCCTTCTTGTAATCGGCTTCCTTGGTGCTGTTGGGGTCCAGCCCAAGGTAGTTGAGCACCGCTGGCAACATTTCATCGGCAGAATCAAGAAACGCTACGCCACAGCTGGAGAGCTTCTTGATGTTCTCCGGCTCGAACAGCACGGCCCAGGAGTCGATCTTGTCGACGCCCAACACGGCCTTGACCTTCTCGACGTTGTAACCGATGCCGTTGGTGCCCCACAGGTACGGCACGGCGTACTGGTTACCCGGATCGTTCTTCTCCAGACGCTTGAGCAGCGCAGGGTCGAGATTCTTGTAGTTGGGCAGCAGCGACTTGTCGAGCTTCTGGAACGCACCCGCCTTGATCTGCTTGCCGAGGAAGTGATTGGACGGCACGACCACGTCGTAACCGGTGCGCCCGGCCAGCAGCTTGGCTTCCAGGGTTTCGTTGGAGTCGAACACGTCGTACATCGGCTTGATGCCGGTGGTGGCTTCGAAGTCCGCCAGGGTGGTCTTGCCGATGTAGTCGGACCAGTTATAAATATGCACGGTGGACTCAGCCTGGGCACTGAGGGTCAGTGTCAGGCCGGCAGCCGCCAGCAAGGCTTTGGAAAGAATAGAAATAGACAAAGAATGAGTCCTTTTAACAGAGGGGCCTGAGCGCCGGAGGGCGTCCGGAAAACCAAACCGGCGCGCAACTTACCGTCTATGCGTCCAACCAGCAAAGGTTTAGGCAATATTCCTGTCTGCTGGAGGCTGCGCAGCCGAGGCTACGCAGCATCCACAGGTTTGATGACAGGCTTATTTACCTGACTTTATCTTGGTCCAGCTGCGGGTCATGATTCGCTGCGTAGCTGCAGGCAGGTCAGCGATTGCATACAGTTTGGCCTGTACGTCGGCAGGTGGATAAACGCCAGGGTCACTGGTGATTTCCTTGTCGACCAGCGCCGTAGCCGCCGCGTTACCGTTCGGGAAGCGCACGGCGTTGGTGATTTCGGCCATGACTTCCGGCCTCATCAGGAAGTTCATGAACTTGTAGGCACCTTCAACGTTTTCGGCATCCTTGGGAATGGCGACCATGTCATAGAAGCTGCCGGCGCCTTCTTTCGGAATGTTGTAGGCAACCTTCACCTTGCCACCGGCTTCGGCAGCACGGGATTTGGCCTGGTAGATATCACCCGAGTAACCGACCGCTACGCAGATGTTGCCGTTGGCCAGGTCCGAGATGTACTTGGACGAGTGGAAATAGCCAATCGACGGACGAATCTTCATGAACAGCGCTTCAGCTTCGGCGAGCTGCTTCTTGTCCTGCGAGTCGGTCGGGTAGCCCAGATAATGCAGGGCAATCGGCAGCATTTCGGTCGGCGAGTCGAGGAAGCTGATGCCGCACGATTTCAGCTTGGCAGCGTTCTCGGGCTTGAACAGCAGGTCCCAGGAATTGACTGGCGCGTCAGCACCCAGAGCGGCCTTGACCTTGTCCGGGTTGATGCCGATCCCGATCGACCCCCACATGTACGGGAATGCGTGCTTGTTATCCGGGTCGCTGACCGACACGGCCTTGAGCAGTGATTCGTTGAGGTTCTTCCAGTTCGGCAGTTTGGACTTGTCCAGCTCCTGATAAACGCCCGCCTTGATCTGCTTGGCCAGGAAGTTGTTGGATGGCACGACCACGTCATAGCCGGATTTGCCAGCGAGCAATTTGGCTTCCAGCGTCTCGTTGCTGTCGAAAACGTCGTAGACCACCTTGATGCCCGATTCTTTCTCGAACTTGGCAACGGTGTCCGGCGCGATGTAATCGGACCAGTTATAGACGTGCAGCACTTTGTCATCGGCCTGCGCAGCAGTGGCCACAACGCCCATCAGGGACAGCGCGAGAAGGGTCTTGCCAAATTTTTTCATGCGTAGCTCCAATGTATTTTTATCACTGACCGTCAGTTAGCGGCGTGTAGCCATTAGTCTGGCAACTTCCTGGGCAGGCTTTCAAGCCGAAGCCCCCTCAAACAATGCACATTGCGCTTGAATCGACGCTTTTTTTGGCATTTTCAGCCCTGCAACACCGCCAGCGTCAGATCCAGGCATTTGCGCGCCTTCTCTACCAACTCATCGATTTCCGCGAAACTGATCACCAGCGGTGGCGCAATGATCATGGTATCGCCCACAGCCCGCATGATCAGGCCATTGTCGAAGCAGAAGGTTCGACAGATCATTCCCGCGCCTTTGTCGGTATAGCGCTCGCGGGTGGTCTTGTCCTTCACCAGTTCAATGGCCCCGAGCAGCCCGACACCGCGGACTTCACCCACCAGTGGATGATCGCTCAACTCACGCAAACGCTTTTGCAAATACGGTGCCGTTTCCGACCTGACCCGTTCGACGATCTTTTCTTCGCGCAGGATACGGATGTTCTCCAGCGCAACCGCGGCCGCCACCGGGTGCCCGGAGTAGGTAAAGCCATGATTGAAATCGCCACCCTCATTGAGCACCGCAACGATTTCATCGCGCACGATCAGGCCGCCCATCGGTACGTAACCGGAGGTCAGGCCTTTGGCGATGGTCATCATGTCCGGCTTGAGGCCGTAGAAATCGCTACCGAACCACTCACTGGTACGCCCGAAGCCACAAATCACCTCATCGGCGGCGAACAGGATGTCGTAGCGGGACAGGATTTCCTTGATCTTCGGCCAGTAGGAATCTGGCGGGACGATCACACCGCCTGCGCCCTGGATCGGCTCGGCAATGAACGCACCGACGTTCTCGACGCCCAGCTCGAGAATTTTCTTTTCCAGTTGCTCGGCCGCCCAGATGCCGAACTCGTCCGGCGTCATGTCGCCGCCTTCGCCGAACCAGTACGGCTGTGGAATGTGCACCACCCCCGGGATCGGCAGGTCGCCCTGTTCGTGCATGTAGGTCATGCCACCCAGGCTGGCACCGGCGACGGTGGAGCCGTGGTAGCCATTGACGCGGCTGATGATGGTTTTCTTGTTCGGCTGGCCTTTCAGCGCCCAGTAATGACGAACCATGCGCAGCATCGTGTCATTGCCTTCAGAGCCTGAACCGGTGAAGAACACATGGTTCATGCCCTCGGGAGCGATGTCGGAGATGGCCTTGGCCAGTTCCAGCACCGGCGGGTGGGCGGTCTGGAAGAACAGGTTGTAGTACGGCAGCTCGCGCATCTGTTTGCTGGCTGCGTCGGCCAGTTCTTCGCGGCCATAACCGATGGCCACGCACCACAGGCCGGACATGCCATCAAGGATCTTGTTGCCCTCGCTGTCCCACAGATAAACGCCCTCGGCACGGGTGATGATGCGCGGGCCTTTCTCTTTCAGTTGTTTGTAGTCGCTGAACGGTGCCAGGTGATGCTCGCTGCTCAGGGCCTGCCATTCGAGGGTTTGCGGGTTGTTGGCACTCATGCAGCACTTCCTTTGATCAGGTCAGTTGGCAGAGCGCCGCGCCTCGACCGCGGCGGCGCTCTGCGTGATCAGACGGCGAAAAGCAGGAATTCCCGCTCCCACGAACTGATCACGCGCTTGAAGTTTTCATGCTCGGCGCGCTTGACCGCGACGTAACCGATGATGAATTTCTTGCCCAGGTATTTTTCGATGGTCTTGCTGTTTTCCATGCGCTCCAACGCGTCTTCGATGGTCAACGGCAGACGCAGATTGCGCCGCTCGTAACCCCGTCCGACCACCGGTGCGCTCGGGTTGATGCCTTCGACCATGCCGATGAAGCCGCACAGCAGACTGGCGGCGATGGCCAGATAAGGGTTGGCATCGGCACCCGGCAGACGGTTTTCCACGCGACGGTTCTGCGGCACGGCATCCGGCACACGCAGGCCGACGGTGCGATTCTCTTCGCCCCACTCGACGTTCACCGGCGCCGAGGTGTCGGGCAGAAAGCGCCGGAACGAATTGACGTTGGGCGCGAACAGCGGCAACAGCTCGGGGATGAACTTCTGCAGACCACCGACGTGGTTCAGAAACAGCTCACTCATGGTCCCGTCTTCGTTGGAGAAGATATTCTTGCCGGTCTCGATGTCGATGATGCTCTGGTGCAAGTGCATGGCACTGCCTGGCTCGCCGGTCATCGGCTTGGCCATGAAGGTCGCCGCGACATCGTGCTTGAGGGCGGCTTCGCGCATGGTGCGCTTGAACACCAGAATCTGGTCAGCCAGCGACAGGGCATCACCGTGACGGAAGTTGATTTCCATCTGCGCCGTGCCGTCTTCGTGGATCAGCGTATCCAGGTCCAGGTTCTGCAGTTCGCACCAGTCATAGACGTCTTCGAACAGCGGATCGAACTCGTTGGCCGCTTCGATCGAGAACGACTGACGGCCGGTTTCCGGACGCCCGGAGCGGCCGATCGGCGGCTGTAGCGGATAGTCAGGGTCGTCGCTACGCTTGGTCAGGTAAAACTCCATCTCCGGCGCCACGATGGGCTGCCAGCCCTGATCGGCGTAGAGCTTGAGGACCTTCTTCAGCACGTTGCGCGGCGACAGCTCGATGGGGTTGCCTTGCTTGTCGTAGGTGTCATGAATCACCTGCGCAGTGGGCTCGACCGCCCAGGGCACCAGATACACCGCGTTCTGGTCGGGACGGCAGATCATGTCGATGTCTGCCGGGTCCAGCAGCTCGTAGTAGATATCGTCCTCTACGTAGTCACCGGTCACCGTCTGCAACAGCACGCTTTCAGGCAGGCGCATGCCTTTTTCTGCGATGAACTTGTTGGTCGGCGAGATCTTGCCGCGCGTGATCCCGGTGAGGTCGGACATCATGCATTCGACTTCGGTAATCTTGTGTTCTTTCAACCAATCGGTGAGCTGGTCGAGGTTGGTACTCATAAATACCTCAGGGTTTTATTGTCCTGATCGTGATCAGGCGTTCCAGACGCATCGGCGTCATGATGTACAACTCGTTTCGGCAGACGCCGAATAGGGGTAAGGTGACAGCTGCGGGGCCGGATTTCCAGACGGCCGCGGTCACATTGACGACGCCGCTATACTGGTAGTGTCCAGCGTTGAGAGCAGGGCAGACTGGCTTCGATGGCCGTTCAGGGATGTCGCAATGCGTGGCAACCCACCACGAGCACCGATATCACAGGCATGATGAGCGCTGTACGGACTTGATAGTCGCGTGTCGACCAGGGAAAGGTGAAGCATTTGACCCCCGCTGTTGTTGCTCTACTGGGTTGCGATCGAGCTTAGCCTCGTTCATTTTTTTATACAACAGCCCGTTAAAAACAGTAGACAGGCCGCTTTAGCTTTTATTTAACATCGGTAAAAAACGGAATAAAACGCCCTAAATAGCAGCAAAAAAGGCCATATGGCGCAGTTTTAGGGCAAAAAAAGGCTCTATTGACTTCATCATGGCTTTCGGATTGACTGAGATCCGCAATCATTGATGATTGATATTTTTAACAACAAAGGTGTTGCATCATGTCGGTACCCCCGCGTGCCGTTCAGCTTAACGAAGCGAACGCGTTCCTTAAGGAACATCCTGAGGTTCTGTACGTTGACCTTCTGATTGCAGATATGAATGGTGTGGTGCGTGGCAAACGCATCGAACGCACCAGCCTCCATAAGGTTTACGAGAAGGGCATCAACCTGCCTGCCTCTTTATTTGCTCTGGATATCAATGGCTCCACGGTGGAGAGCACCGGTCTGGGCCTGGACATCGGTGATGCTGACCGAATCTGTTATCCCATCCCCGACACCCTGTGCAACGAGCCATGGCAAAAGCGCCCTACCGCGCAATTGCTGATGACCATGCACGAACTCGAAGGCGATCCGTTTTTCGCCGACCCGCGTGAAGTATTGCGTCAGGTCGTCGCCAAATTCGACGAAATGGGCCTGACCATCTGCGCCGCGTTCGAGCTGGAGTTCTACCTGATCGATCAGGAGAACGTGAACGGTCGCCCACAACCGCCCCGCTCGCCGATCTCCGGCAAACGACCGCATTCGACACAGGTCTACCTGATCGATGACCTCGACGAATACGTCGACTGCCTCCAGGACATCCTCGAAGGCGCGAAGGAACAAGGCATTCCTGCCGACGCCATCGTCAAGGAAAGCGCCCCGGCCCAGTTCGAAGTCAACCTGCATCACGTCGCCGACGCGATCAAGGCGTGCGATTACGCCGTATTGCTCAAGCGCCTGATCAAGAACATCGCCTACGATCACGAGATGGACACGACCTTCATGGCCAAGCCCTATCCGGGTCAGGCGGGTAATGGTCTGCACGTTCACATTTCGATTCTGGATCGCGACGGCAAGAACATCTTCACCAGCGAGGATCCCGAGCAGAACGCCGCATTGCGTCACGCAATCGGCGGTGTGCTCGAGACCCTGCCGGCACAAATGGCCTTCCTGTGCCCGAACGTCAACTCGTACCGCCGGTTCGGTGCGCAGTTCTATGTGCCCAACTCACCGACCTGGGGCCTGGATAACCGTACGGTCGCCGTTCGCGTACCGACCGGCACCGCCGATGCGGTACGTATCGAACACCGCGTTGCCGGCGCCGATGCCAACCCGTATCTGGTCATGGCTTCGGTCCTGGCGGGCGTGCACCACGGCCTGGTCAACAAGGTCGAGCCTGGCGCCCCGGTAGAAGGCAACTCCTACGAGCAGCACGAACAAAGCCTGCCGAACAACCTGCGCGATGCATTGCGCGAGCTGGACGACAACCCGGTGATGGCCAAGTACATCGACCCGAAATACATCGACATTTTTGTCGCCTGTAAAGAGAGCGAGCTGGAAGAGTTCGAACACTCCATCTCCGACCTCGAGTACAACTGGTACCTGCATACGGTCTGATTGAGGCCGAGTAACACAAAACGCCGCAGGCTTTGAGCCTTGCGGCGTTTTGGTTTGGCGTGCATGCCCTCCCCCGGACACCTGTCGTTCCTCACGCTCCCGCGTGTGAGCGATAATCATATGGCCGCACGCTTATCGTTCCGCACGCTCCAGCGTGGGAATGCAGTTCGTGACGCTCCGCGTCACACAGTGGAGCGTTGACGCCTACTTCAGGCTGTACGAGTTGCGGCACTCTTAAAGCCCGAGTTTCATTTACGCACGCTATCTCGCCAGACTGAAGATTTGTGACGCAGAGCGTCACGAACTGCATGCCAACGCGGAGCATTGGCACGATAAACAGTTAGATTTGTGTATACCGACGAGCGTGGAGCGTGGGAGCAATAATCGTTTGGCGACGGCAGCGATTCATCCCGTCAGAATCCCTTACAATGCCTGCAGCCCAACCAAGAGCCACGCCCATGACACGCGCCGCCACTCCTCGCAAACCTCAAGCACGCAGCCAGGCCAGAATCGATTCGATTCTCGACGCCGCCCGCACGCTGCTTGCCGAACAAGGAGTGGCCAGCCTGTCGATTTACAGCGTTGCCGAGCGCGCCGGCATTCCGCCCTCGTCGGTGTACCACTTCTTCGCCAGCGTCCCCGCGCTGCTTGAAGCACTGACCGCCGACATCCACGCCGCCTTTCGCGCCTCGCTGCAGGCACCCATCGATCACGACCAGCTCACCACCTGGCGCGACCTGTCACGCATCGTCGAGCTGCGCATGCTGGCCATCTACAACGCCGACGCCGCCGCCCGCCAATTGATCCTCGCCCAGCACGGCCTGACCGAAATCAACCAGGCCGACCGACAGCACGACATTGAACTGGGGCACTTAATGCTTGAAGTGTTTGATCGCCACTTCCAGTTGCCCGCGTTACCGGACGATGTAGACGTATTTGCGCTGGCCATGGAACTGGGGGATCGGGTGTATGCGCGGTCGGTGCAGTTGCATGACGAGATCACACCGCGCATGGCTGAGGAAGGGATGCGGGTGTTTGATGCGTATTTGGGGTTGTATTTGCCGGTGTTTTTGGTGAAGAGAAAAATATCACCACTGCAGTGACCGTTTGTAGAGACTGAGTGTAATACTGTTATTAACGCTGTTTACGTATAGCCTTACGGTGTTTTCTAGACATACCAGCTGCATATACTTTAAAAGCATTAATATCTCTCAACAGGATAGCTTTATAAAACTGCGACGGGCCAGCCTCTATAAAATTCCCGGTATCTACAGCCCGATTGGATTTATAAAAAAGTATGGTATTTTCTACGTCCAGCAGTCTTTTAAGGTGCCGCTCCAAATAGATTTTGGCCACTTCAAAGTCCGTAGGCACCGCCGTGCTCACTGGATGATGAAACTCCTCAGCCTTCTTCACCCTATACTCCCAGGTCATGGCTGGAGTGGTCATCGCCGGCCTACCTTTATCAGGAGCTTGCAGAGTTGAGGTCGTCGAGGGTGGAGGAGATGAGGCAGCGCTCGTTGATGCCAGGGGTGATATAGGTAAAGGCTTGCCTTCCCGTGAAGGAGGCGCTTCTGAGCGTTTGCCAAGCACCCTCAACAAACGGGTAGATATTCGATCTTTCCGGCTAGGTGATTTCAAGCGTGCATTTTCTAGTGCCCGTCTGAGTAGCCTGTTATACGGCGCATGCCCTGACGGATCCACAAACCCAATCGGATCACCCCCACAATACCCATACGCATTCAACCCGCCCTCATCAAACGGACTCAAACTGTCCGGGCTGTTGAACCGCATCAACACCGGGTTATAAGCCCGATACCCATTCCCCAGCAGGTAATGCCCAGTCACCGGATCGCGTCGTTCGCCGTTAAACCCCAGCAAACTGGTCAAGCCACTTTCAGCCGGATGGTGACCGTAGGGGCTGTAAGCCACAGGCTCAATCCCGGCCTCATCCACAAGCCGCAGGACAGAACGTTGCTGATCCGTCGCAAGCAGCGTCGTGTCCACCACACCATCAACATGCCGCTGCTGAGCCAATAACAGGTCTTCATGCTGAAAGACCGTGCGTCGTGATGCACCCTCTATTTCGGTCGCCAGGCGGTTCTTTTGATAGAAGCGCTGCACATCCGCCCGCCCAACCGGCGAGCTGGAGGCCAGACGGTCCAGCGGGTCGTAGCGATACGTGCACAGCATTATCGGGTCGAGAGAGGCCATGGCAGTTGTTCACATAGAACCAGCCGTCAGCATCCGGCAAAACCGATACGCCGCCTACCTCGCATAAATGCTAGGTAAACGCTCGGCTTCGAGCCTGAAAGCATCATGCTTGAGGTTTTTGATCTCCACATCCAGCGCTCTGTACTGCCGGATGATGTAGGCGTATTTGCGCTGGCGATGGGATTGTATTTGCCATTTTTTTAGTGAAGCGGACCTGAGACAGCGATATTATTTATCTTTAGGCGGATCCCGAACGTACTCACCGAATTTTTCGATATATTTTTTACGGTATGCATTAAAATTAGTTTCTGCGTTAACAAGCTTCGCTCCAAAAAGCTCTCGCGACTGGGACGGATTAATTATACTATGCTTAACTCTCTCAGGGTTTTTCGTGTAATGTTCTATTAGATACTCAGCGTCTCTTACGCGCCCCTCAAACCTTTCATACCGTCTCTTTGCGGAACTCTCATCAATAGGCAATCTAGTCGAAAGTCCATTAATTAAATTTTTCCTTTTTAGTTCCAACGTCCTACGCTGCTCAGTCCGCCTGCGACTCGAAACAGATTTAGCCGACGAAGTAGACGTAGAGGCGGACGCGGACGGTAGCTTACTTGCCTTTTTAGATACCAAGGATGGTACAGCCGCAGGAGTATGTTTGCCCCCTAAAACACGCGCAGCAGGGCTGACGCCTTGCAGAGCGCGCTGTGCAATAAGAGTAGCTGCTTGCGGACCGAACTTTTCAATCATGTCTGCCGCCTGTATGAGAATTGAAAATGGCATATGCCCCGACGGATCCACAACTCCCACCGGATCCCCTCCACAATACCCATACGCATTCAACCCGCCCTCATCAAACGGACTCAAACTGTCCGGGCTGTTGAACCGCATCAACACCGGGTTGTAAGCCCGGTACCCATTCCCCAGCAGATAATGCCCGGTCACCGGATCTCGCCGCTCGCCATTGAAGCCCAGCAGGCTGGTCAGGCCGCTTTCAGCCGGGTGATGACCGTAGGCGCTGTACGCCACAGGCTCAACCCCGGACTTATCCACAACCCGCAGGACAGAACGTTGCTGATCGGTCGCAAGCAGCGTCGTGTCCACCACACCATCGACATGCCGCTGCTGAGCCAATAACAGGTCTTCATGCTGAAAGACCGTGCGTCGTGATGCACCCTCTATTTCGGTCGCCAGGCGGTTCTTTTGATAGAAGCGCTGCACATCCGCCTGCCCTGCCGGCGAGCTGGAAGCCAGACGGTCCAGTGGGTCGTAGCGATACTTGCACAGCACTGTCTGGTTGGGGGAAATCATGGCAGCTTCTTCAAATAGAACCAGCCGTCAGCATCCGGCAAAACCGATACGCCGCCTACCTCGCATAAATGCTAGGTAAACGCTCGGCTTCGAGCCTGAAAGCATCAGGCTTGAGGTCTTTGATCGCCGCCTCAAGCTGCCTGCATTGCCGAATGATGTAGGCGGCGATGGGCTGGGGGGATCGGGTGTATGCGCGGTCAGTGCAGTTACATGACGAGGTCACACCGCGCATGGCTGAGGAAGGGATGCGGGTGTTTGATACTTGTTTGGGATTGTATTTGCCGATGTTTTTGGTGAGGATGTCTTGCGCCTAAGATAGCGAAATTACTTAAAGCGGGTCCGGTCACATATCCCGAATCTCTGATGCATGAGCTATATTGTATTCTTCTTTATAGCCTTTCAGCACATCGCGGTACTCATTTAAAGTTTTTTCATACCTCGTCTTTGACGCAGAATACATCTTGATTCGCCGCCCAGACTTGGTCTTTTCTTTGTAAAAATCATAAAGTATTGAGGCCCCTTCAACCTTGCGCTTATGCAATTCAAGCCTTTTGCTTGCAGTCCTGAATTTTGGAGAAACTACCGGACTGGCTTTTCTATCAACCCAAGATTTCATTCGGCTGAGATAAGACGGATCAGACATCTTCTCAATTATTCCTGCTCTAGGGACAACTGTTAATTCTACGCCGACAGCCGAATAAGGCGCCAGCGCCGCATGGGCGGAGCCCATCGGTCTAGTTGAAATACCAGCACTGGATGACAAAGAAATCGGGATTGTACCCGTATGACTTACAATACTCGTTTGAACATTCTGAGAAATTAAATGCTTTACTTTACTCGTAATAGGCCTGGATCTTATCCTGGCTTTTCTAAAAGACAAGAAACCAACCTTGCTTATTGCTCTTATAGCAACGATTGTGATATGACCGGAGGGGTCCACAACCCCAACCGGATCCCCTCCACAATACCCATAGGCATTCAACCCGCCCTCATCAAACGGACTCAAACTGTCCGGGCTGTTAAACCGCATCAACACCGGGTTATAAGCCCGATACCCATTTCCCAGCAGGTAATGCCCGGTAACCGGATCACGCCGCTCGCCATTGAACCCCAGCAAACTGGTCAACCCGCTTTCCGCCGGGTGATGGCCATAGGCGCTGTACGCTACAGGCTCGATCCCGGACTTATCCACAACCCGCAGGACAGAACGTTGCTGATCGGTCGCAAGAAGCGTCGTGTCCACCACACCATCGACATGCCGCTGCTGAGCCAATAACAGGTCTTCATGCTGAAAGACCGTGCGTCGTGATGCACCCTCTATTTCGGTCGCCAGGCGGTTCTTTTGATAGAAGCGCTGAATATCCGCCTGCCCTGCCGGCGAACTGGACGCCAGACGGTCCAGTGGGTCATAACTGTAGCGGCATAACACTGCTTGATTTGAAGAGGTCATGGCCAGATGCTTCGGAGGGAATCAGCCTTCAGCATCCAGCAATACTGATACGCCGCCTACCTCGCATAACTGCTAGGTAAACAGCAAAAAACCCCGGAGGGCTACAACCGTCCGGGGTGTTTTTTGCCCATCGTTTACAGCTTGGCGATGGAGACCTCAGTCGACTTCACGAAGGCGATGACTTCGCTGCCGACGACCAGCTCCAGCTCCTTGACCGAGCGGGTGGTGATGACCGAGGTCACGACGCCCGATGCGGTCTGTACGTCGATTTCCGACAGTACATCGCCGTGGACGATTTCCTTGATGGTGCCTTTGAACTGGTTGCGAACGTTGATGGCTTTGATAGTCATGGCATGTCTTCCTTTGGGGATCAGGGTTAATTTGCCCAGCGTAATTGCGTGGGCAGTGGCGAAAACGGTTCCGGGTCAGGTGGCGAACCCGGCAGGGCCAGCACGCGGTTGAGCACTTCGGCCTCCAGCGCCGCGAGGCGATGCGAACCACGAACACGCGGGCGTGGCAGGTCGACCAGCAGATCAAGGCCGATCTGCCCTTCTTCGATCAGGATCACACGGTCTGCAATGGCCACGGCCTCGCTGACGTCATGGGTCACCAGCAGCACCGTGAAACCATACTGGCCCCACAGTTTTTCGATCAGTTGCTGCATTTCGATCCGGGTCAGGGCGTCCAGCGCACCCAACGGCTCGTCGAGCAACAGCAGGCGTGGCTTGTGAATCAGCGCGCGGGCCAGGGCAACGCGTTGCTTCTGACCACCGGACAATGCGGCAGGCCACTCGTTGGCGCGCTCGGCAAGGCCGACGGCTTCAAGCGCTTCTAGGGCCTGCGCCCGCCAGTCGCCGCTCAGGCCGAGGCCGACGTTGTCGATGATCTTTTTCCAGGGCAGCAAGCGCGCTTCCTGGAACATCAAGCGCGTATCTTCGCGGGCATCGTCCAGTGGCGCAGAGCCGGCGAGCAGCTGGCCTTGCGTTGGTTTGTCGAGGCCGGCGAGCAGGCGCAACAGGGTGCTTTTGCCACAACCGCTGCGGCCGACGATGGCGACGAACTGACCGGCCGGAATGTGCAGGTCGATGTCCTTGAGCACTTCACGGGCGCCGAACGCTTTTTTCAGTTTGCGTACCGCCAGCGGGATGCCACGCAGCAAGTGTGGAGGTTGCTGTTTCAGACTGGTCATGCGGCACCGCCTTTGCTCGTTTGATAGGCCGGGTGCCAGCGCAGGCAGACACGTTCCAGGCCTCGCGCCGCCAGATCGGCCAGCTTGCCGAGTACGGCGTACAACACAATGGCCAGCACCACGACGTCGGTTTGCAGAAATTCCCGTGCATTCATCGCCAGGTAGCCGATGCCGGAGCTGGCAGAAATGGTTTCCGCGACGATCAGCGTCAGCCACATGAAGCCCAGTGCAAAGCGCACCCCTACCAGAATAGAAGGCATGGCGCCCGGCAGGATCACATGACGAAACAGGCTGAAACCTGACAGGCCATAGCTGCGGGACATTTCTACCAGCGCCGGATCGATGTTGCGGATGCCGTGGTAGGTGTTCAGGTAAATCGGGAACAGGGTGCCCAGCGCAACGAGGAATATCTTGGCGGTCTCGTCGATGCCGAACCACAGGATGACCAGCGGGATCAGCGCCAGGTGCGGCACGTTGCGGATCATCTGCACCGAGCTGTCCAGCAGACGCTCCCCCCATTTGCTCAGGCCGGTAATGAAGCCCAGCGCCAGACCGATGCCGCCGCCGATGGCGAAACCGATCCCGGCGCGCCAGCCGCTGATTGCCAGATGGGTCCAGATTTCGCCGCTGGCGACCAGGTTTATGCCGGCTTCGATGACCGCGCTGGGCGCGGGCAGAATGCGTGTGGATAACCAGCCGGCGCTGACCGACAGCTGCCAGACTGCCAGCAACAGGACTGGAAGTGCCCAGGGCGCCAGTCGGTGAACGATGCGTTGCGAAGCACTGAGGCTCATGGAGTTGTCTCCTCGAAGGGCCTGACGATCACTGTGCTTGAGCAACAGCAGCAGGAGGTGTCCAGACTACGTCAGCAATGCTGAGCGGCTTTGGAATCAGCTTGAGCTGGTAGAAGGTGTCGGCGATTTTCTGCTGTGCCGCCACTACCGGCGGGGTAAGGAACTGCGCGCCGTAGCCCTGACGCTTCACCGAGGTCAGGGTGATGTCGGCCGGCAGCCCCAGCAACGGTGCGACCTGTTGGGTCACTTCATCGGGGTTGGCCTTGGACCATTCCCCCACCGCACGGACCTCCTCGACCAAGGCCTGAATGACCTTGGGGTTTTTCTGTGCGTACGGCTTGGTGGCGAGATAGAACTGATGGTTGTCGACAATACCGGTGCCATCTTTCAAGGTGCGCGCCTGCAATTGCTTTTCAGCAGCGGCCTGGTACGGGTCCCAAATGACCCAGGCGTCCACGCTGCCACGCTCGAAAGCCGCACGCGCATCGGCCGGAGGCAGGAAGACGGTCTGGATATCGGTGTATTTCAGGCCGGCATCTTCCAGTGCCTTGACCAGCAGGTAATGGACGTTCGAGCCCTTATTGAGGACGACTTTCTTGCCCTTCAGGTCCTTGACCGAGGTAATCGGCGAGTCTTTGGGGACCAGAATGGCTTCACTGGTCGGTGCTGGCGGCTCGTAGGCCACATACAGCAGGTCCGCGCCCGCGGCCTGAGCGAAGACCGGCGGCGTTTCGCCGGTGACGCCGAAATCGATGGAGCCTACGTTCAGGCCTTCAAGCAGCTGAGGACCACCAGGGAACTCGGTCCACTGGACTTTCACGCCCTGCTCGGCCAGACGCTTCTCCAGCGAGCCCTTGGCCTTGAGCAGCACCAGCGTGCCGTACTTCTGGTAACCGATGCGCAGATCTTCCGCCTGGGCCTGAGTGACCGCACCAAGAGCGACCGCAGCAGCAAACAGCGCAACAAGGCCTCGACGCAAAATGACAGTGCGCATATGCGCTCCTTTACCTATTTGGGGTGATCCCCTGCTCGACCGGTTACGAAGGAGCAAGGTGGGAATAGGCACGACATTAACAGCCCTTTTTTATATCTATAAATCTTATTTATTCATTTAGTTATTCCATAAATGAATATATAAAAGTGTTCGTTCTTGTACGTTGGCAACCTGTGACGCGGAGCGTCACGACAGGCATTCCCACGGGAGCGTGAGGAACGATAATCCCAACTATCGTGCCCATGCTCCGCGTGGGTATGCCCGTTCTGGACGCTCCGCGTCCGATCCTGATTCTGCAGCGCGACGAAGATTTGTGACGCAGAGCGTCACGACAGGCATTCCCACGCTGGAGCGTGAGGAACGATAACCCTGTAACTATCGTACCCATGCTCCGCGTGGGTATGCCGTTCTGGACGCTCTGCGTCCGCGCTTGATCGAGCGACGTAGCAGGCGGCTATGAGGGCGCAATAAAAAAGGGCCGATAAATCGGCCCGAATAACCCCACGCTTGGTAGATCGAAAATCAGCGGTTTGGCTGTGGTGTCAGGCGCAGATAAGGGGTGACCGCCTTGTAGCCCTTGGGAAAGCGCTGCTTGATCTCGGCTTCGTCCTTGATCGACGGCACGATCACTACGTCATCACCGTCCACCCAGTTGGCGGGCGTGGCGACCTTGTAGTTGTCGGTCAATTGCAGGGAGTCGATAACGCGCAGAATCTCGTGGAAGTTACGCCCGGTGCTGGCCGGATAGGTAATGGTCAGACGCACCTTCTTGTTCGGATCGATCACGAACAGCGAGCGCACAGTCAGTGTGTCGTTGGCATTGGGGTGAATCAGGTCGTACAGGTCGGAAACCTTGCGGTCGGCATCGGCCAGAATCGGGAAGTTGACCAGGGTGTTTTGCGTGGTGTTGATGTCATCGATCCACTTGATGTGCGAATCGACCGGGTCCACCGACAGCGCAATGGCTTTCACGCCACGCTTGGCGAACTCGTCTTTCAATTTGGCAGTGAAGCCCAGTTCTGTGGTGCACACCGGCGTGAAGTCAGCCGGATGAGAAAACAACACACCCCAGCTGTCGCCGAGCCATTCATGAAAACGTATACGCCCCTCACTGGATTCCTGTTCGAAATCAGGGGCTATGTCGCCAAGTCGCAGTGTCATGGTGTTGCTCCTTGTCTGTATCGGGAAGGCCTTGGTATAGCACCACTGTGCGCCCTGTCGAGAGAAGTTAAAAAGAATAAATAATGCACCCGATAGACCTGCCAGGAATATCAAAAAACAGGCAAAAGAAACCCCGCATAGGGCGGGGTTCCTTTAAGCCTCAATACACTACATGAAGTTGTAGGTGTAGTTGAAGATCAGACGGGTCTGGTCGATGTTGGTAGTGGAAGCGTTCAGGTCGTTATCGCCACGGTAGGTACCATGACGCAATGTAGTGCCGAAGCCCTTCATCGGACCGCTCTGGATCACGTAGTCAACGCGCATGTCGGTTTCCCACTCCGAGTATTCTTCTTTACCGGTAGTGCGGTCACGGATGTCGTCTGCGTGCAGGTAAGCGATAGCTGCTTTCAAGCCTGGAACGCCGACTTTGGCGAAGTCATACGAGTATTGACCGAACGTGGTGTTCTCACCGGCACGGTTGAAACTGTTGATCATCGAGTCAGTGAACAGATAGAAGCTAGCGCCGCCATTGCCTTCTGCGCGGTTGTGACCGTTTACGACAGCGCCTTGGTTCAAGTTCACGAAACCGCCGTCATCACCAACTTGTTGGTGACCGACCATGAGTGCGTGACCGCCCAGAGAGTAGGTGAACATGGCAGACCATGTCTGGTTGTCAACTTCACCAGGCGTCTTGGCGTAACCACTGTTGTTGTTGAAGCCATAACCAGCAGCGCCGCTGCTGTTCTTACCGTCGGAGCTGCTGTCAAAGTAACGCAGATCAGTCTTGAACGATTGATTGCTGTCGATCTGGTAAACATGAACCAAACCCAGGAAGTGCTGCTTGTAGAAGTCTTCCAGATTGGCGTAGTAGTACTGCAGGGTCAGGTCTTTGGTGACTTTCCAGTCAGCACCAGCAAAACGGAATTCGTCGCTGGACTGAGAAGCGCCGTTAACTGAAAGATCAGTCCAGTTACTCGAAGCACGACCGATGGACTTGCTCAATTGACCAGCAGTGAAGGTCACGTTGTCCAGCTCTTTGGACGTCAGGATGCCGCCCTGGAACGCCTGAGGCAGAAGACGACCGTCGTTGCTGACCAGAATTGGCAGGTTAGGTGCCAGTGCGTTACCGACTTTCAGCTCGGTTTTCGAGAAGCGTACCTTGCCGTTGGCGCCCAGACGGCTCCACTCGTCGACAGCAGAACCATCGCTGTCGGTAGGCAGAATGCCGCCATTCAATGCACCGGAGTGGGCGCCACGGCCGCCGTCAAGGTGAACACCGACCAGACCTTGCAGGTCCAGACCAAAACCAACGGTGCCCTGAGTGAAGCCCGACAGGTAGTCGAATTTCAGGCCAGTGGCCGTCTCACGGTTGTTGTGGGTAGTGCCTTCGCGGAAATCGTTGTCAAAATACAGGGTACGAGAACTGACGGACGCTTTACTGTCTTCCAGGAAACCAGCTGCGCTGGCCTGCTGAGCCAATACACCAACGGTGACGGCCAAAGCCAGGGTGGACTTCTTCATTACTACGCTCCTCGTGAATCTAATTTTTTATATCCATGGTGCCGGGCTTGGCCCTGACCCACGGATTAGCGATAGGCGACAGTCCCGATCCGAGATCAATGGATTCTGTTCGCCCTGACTTTTGACTAGACCGCTTTGGTCGATGCCAACACGTCGGTGCAATGTTTTTATGCGCTGAAGAAACCGTTGCTGGAATCTTGAGAACATCCAGTCATATGTCACAACTCGTGTCAGCAAAGACGTCACGGAGTGTATCGACCTGACTACCCATTTCCCAAAACTTATTTTGGTACCGTTCGTCAGATCTATCGTTTTCGTGCCCCCGACCGGAAAAATGCACCTTCACCGGCCTCGATCCCCGCCAGCAGAGTGCTGATGCAAAACTGGCGAAAGCCTTGTATTACGGGAACTTCGGGGAGATTAGTCAGTTAATGTGACAGTTGTCATCACTTTGACGGCGCACCGTGTTCAAGCACAAAAAATTTTTTTCACTTTGCTTTTTTGGGCCATTTTCAAGCATTTTTCGGCCTTCAGAGCCGTCCCTCACTGTAGTCCATGTGAACAAAAAGGCAATTCTGGTGTCGGGCGCCATGGCAGCCAGCCGATTGGCCAATGCGCAAACGGCTCATTTGTGCACGTGAGGGGCGAAGATCCATCATCGAGTTCGGATGGACGAGTGCATCAGTATGGGTTTCTGCACGCTAGTGGTGCGCAAATTGAGTGCGCTTCTGGAAAACCGGAAGGCTGGAACGTGTACTGCGTTATCAAGGAGGAACGACGCGGCACTACGACTCCACTCTATAGCCAAATCACTTCCGGCACACGAGCAACATGTATAAATATTTATAATTCAAAGAGTTATGTGTTGCAGGAATAAAGCATGGCCTCACGCAGGGAGGATCCGCTTCTCACGCGAACACGTTTTTTCTGAAACGATTTGAAAACTGGCACGCCCCCTGCAATAGGTATTACATCGCCAGTTTTGGGGACCTTGGTACAGGCAGGCCGGGGATTCCCCTCTTTTATTCCTCCCGGAGACTGACCTCCAGTCTCCAGCGCCCGTCCACCTTCTCAGTGCGCCAGTCGCCATGAAGTGGACGGGCTGCCAGGAGCGTCAGCACCAACCCCTTCTCTCCACGTTCTACCTTCCAGCGCGCAATCCTGTTGTCGAACCTCAGTTGGCCCGTCCACGGCTGTCCTGACGCATCGACGTTGAGTACCACTGCACCATCGACTGTCGCGCCGCGATACTTCGGTTCTTCGTTGAACCAGAGCGCCAGACCGGCAGGCAATTCTTCGATCTGCTCCAGTTCGACCGGGTCAGGCTGCTGCAGGCGGCCGATAATCGTGCCCACGGTAAACCCGACAATCGCCATGGAGCCAAGAACACGCGGCCATAGCTTCGGTCTCGGGTCCTCTTCAAGGGTAGAATGCATCCCGTCCTTTCGTTCGGAGCCGTGCATGTTTCACGTCATCCTTTTTCAACCAGAAATTCCGCCGAATACCGGCAATGTCATCAGGCTATGCGCCAACAGTGGCTGCACCCTGCATTTGATCGAACCCTTGGGTTTCGAGCTGGACGACAAGCGCCTGCGTCGTGCCGGGCTCGACTATCACGAGTATGCCACGCTGCAGACACATGCTGACCTGGCAAGCTGTCTGGAGAAGATCGGCAACCCGAGGGTGTTCGCCTTCACCACCAAAGGCTCTCGGCCTTTTCATGATGCGAGCTTCGAGCCAGGCGATGCCTTTCTGTTCGGTCCGGAGAGCCGTGGCCTGCCCGCCGATATTCTTGACTCGCTGAGCAGCGAGCATCGCTTGCGACTGCCCATGCGCGAAGGCTGCCGCAGCCTTAATCTGTCCAACACGGTGGCCGTGGCTGTCTATGAAGCATGGCGTCAGCACGGGTTTGCCTAGACCGAGCGACCATGCACAAAAAAGCGCCCCGAAAGGCGCTTTTTGTTTGCAGCGGTAACGCTTACTGAACAGTCGGCGTTTCGCCAGCTTCCTGCATGCGCTGCAGTTCTTGCGCGTACAGGGCGTCGAAGTTCACCGGAGCCAGCATCAGCGCAGGGAACGAGCCACGTACGACCAGGTTGTCGATGGCTTCGCGAGCGTAAGGGAACAGGATGTTCGGGCAGAATGCGCCGAGGGTGTGGCTCATTGCGCCGTCGTCCAGGCCCTTGATCAGGAAGATACCGGCCTGTTGCACTTCAACGATGAAGGCAACTTCGTCGCCATTGTTGACGGTCACGGACAGGGTCAGCACGACTTCGTAGAAATCGCCTTCCAGCTGCTTCTGACGGGTGTTGAGGTCCAGGCTGACGGTCGGCGTCCACTCCTGGCGGAAGATTGCCGGGCTTTTTGGCGCTTCGAACGACAGGTCGCGAACGTAGATACGCTGCAGGGAGAATTGTGGGCCGTTTTCTTCGTTGGCAACGGCGTCGTTGTTCGGTTGATCGGTCATCTCGGATCCTTGTCAGATTAGGCTGAAAGATTAAGGGGTATCAGGCCAGCAGCGCATCGAGCTTGCCGGCACGCTCCAGAGCGAACAGGTCATCGCAGCCGCCCACGTGGGTCGAACCGATCCAGATTTGCGGTACGGAAGTACGACCGGCCTTCTGGGTCATTTCGGCACGCAGCTGCGGCTTGCCGTCGACCCGGATTTCCTCGAAGGCCACGCTCTTGCTCTGCAGAACCTGTTTGGCACGTATGCAATACGGGCAGTAGTCGCTGGAATAGACGATGACTTGAGCCATGTTCACTTCACCAGAGGAAGGTTATCGCCGCGCCAGCTGGAAATGCCGCCGGACAGCTTGGCCGCCTTGAAGCCGGACTTGAGCAGCTCGCGGGCGGTGGTGCCAGCATGCTGCCCCATTGCATCGACTATGATCAACGTCTTGTCCTTGTATTTCTCCAGTTCGGCGGTACGGGTCAGTACCTTGTCCTGCGGGAAATTCAGGGAGCCGACGATGTGCCCTGCGGCGTAATCCTTTTTCGAGCGCACGTCGATGACCACGCCCTGATCGCTGTTGACCAGCGCGGTCAGCTCGCGAGTGCTCAGGCTGGCGCCGCCCTTGCTCATTTCGTAAGCAATCAGCAGTCCCAGCAGAATGACGAAGGCACCGGTGATCAAATAGTGGTTAGTGGCGAATTCAAGCAGGTGAGCAACCATCAGTAGGTTCCAGGGCGTTAAAATGTCGGCCAGTATACACAGCAGCCAAGGTCGGCCAAAGTCCGTACGACAGTGACGCCGTTTGAACTTGTCCTTAAAATGCCGTTCCCTTGTACTTTGTTCATCTCTTTATCCAATCAGCATCGAGTGGGTTCTATGACTGCCACGCCAAAACCTCTGGTTCTTATCATCCTGGATGGCTTCGGACACAGCGAAAGCCACAAGGGCAATGCCATTCTGGCCGCGAAGATGCCGGTCATGGATCGTCTCTACCAAACCATGCCCAATGGCCTGATTTCCGGGTCGGGCATGGACGTCGGTCTGCCGGACGGGCAGATGGGCAATTCCGAGGTCGGGCACATGAACCTGGGTGCCGGCCGCGTGGTGTATCAGGACTTCACTCGGGTGACCAAAGCGATTCGCGATGGCGAGTTCTTCGAAAACCCGACCATCTGCGCCGCTGTGGATAAAGCTGTCAGCGCCGGCAAGGCCGTGCACATCATGGGCCTGCTGTCCGATGGCGGCGTACACAGCCACCAGGACCATCTGGTTGCGATGGCAGAACTGGCGGTCAAACGCGGTGCAGAAAAAATCTACCTGCACGCCTTCCTCGACGGTCGCGACACGCCACCGCGCAGCGCGAAGAAATCCCTCGAGCTGATGGACGCAACCTTTGCCCGTCTGGGCAAGGGTCGCACTGCTACGATCGTCGGTCGCACTGCTACGATCGTCGGTCGCTACTTCGCCATGGACCGTGACAACCGCTGGGACCGGGTTTCCTCTGCCTATAACCTGATCGTCGACAGCACCGCCGATTTCCACGCCGACAGCGCCGTTGCCGGGCTCGAAGCCGCCTACGCACGCGACGAGAACGACGAGTTCGTCAAAGCCACCCGCATCGGCGAAGCCGCCCGCGTGGAAGATGGCGACGCGGTGGTGTTCATGAACTTCCGTGCCGACCGCGCTCGTGAACTGACTCGTGTGTTCGTCGAAGACGATTTCAAGGACTTCGAGCGCGCCCGTCAGCCGAAGGTCAACTACGTGATGCTGACCCAGTACGCGGCGAGCATTCCTGCACCGTCCGCTTTTGCTGCGGGCAGCCTGAAAAACGTGCTGGGCGAGTACCTGGCGGACAACGGCAAGACCCAGCTGCGCATCGCTGAAACCGAAAAATACGCCCACGTCACCTTCTTCTTCTCCGGCGGCCGAGAAGAACCGTTCCCGGGTGAAGAGCGCATTCTGATCCCGTCGCCGAAAGTCGCCACTTACGACCTGCAGCCGGAGATGAGCGCACCGGAAGTGACCGACAAAATTGTCGATGCCATCGAACATCAGCGTTATGACGTGATCGTCGTCAACTACGCCAACGGCGACATGGTTGGCCACAGCGGGATCATGGAAGCCGCGATCAAGGCTGTGGAATGCCTGGACGTGTGTGTCGGGCGCATCGCCGAGGCGCTGGAGAAAGTCGGTGGTGAGGCGCTGATTACCGCTGACCACGGCAACGTCGAGCAGATGACCGACGACTCCACCGGACAGGCGCACACTGCGCATACCTCCGAGCCGGTGCCGTTCGTTTATGTCGGCAAACGTCAGCTGAAAGTTCGCCAAGGCGGCGTTCTGGCCGATGTCGCGCCGACCATGCTGCACCTGCTGGGCATGGAGAAACCGCAAGAGATGACTGGTCACTCGATCCTCGTGGCCGAGTAATCCGGAAAAACCGGCCTTTAGCCATCAGGCAAGGCCGGTTTTTTATGTTTCAGGCCTCAAAGCAGTGGCTGCGAGGCGTTTTTTTTGCAGCGCATGGCGGGCATACTAGGCCTGACATTTTTTCTCACAATTCCTCGGTATCGCCCACCCACATGCTTCGCGCCTTGATTGCCCTTGCTCTGATCTGCCTGCTCAATCCGGCGTTTGCCGAAGACGAGCGTGTGCAAACCCAAAAACAGATAGATGCTGCGCGTCAGGATGTGGCGGAGCTGCAAAAAGTCCTGGGCAAGCTTCAGGAAGAACGTGCAGGCGTCCAGAAGGACCTGCGCACCACTGAAACCGAAATGGGCAAGTTGGAAAAGCAGGTCGAGGTCCTGCAAAAGGAACTAAAAAAGACGGAAACCGAGCTGCAAAAGCTCGACAGTGAAAAAAAGAAACTCAACAGCGCCCGCGTTGAACAGCAACGCCTGATCGCCATCCAGGCCCGCGCCGCCTACCAGAGTGGCCGTCAGGAATACCTCAAGCTGCTGCTCAACCAGCAACATCCCGAGAAGTTCGCGCGAACCCTCACCTATTACGATTACCTGAGCCAGGCGCGCCTGGAGCAGCTACGCAATTTCAACGAAACCCTGCGCCAGCTGGCCAATGTCGAAAAAGACATCGACCTGCAACAGGCCCAGCTGCTGGTGCAGAAAAGCAACCTGGACAGCCAGAGCGAAGAACTGGCCAAGGTTCGTCAGGAACGTCAGCAGGCACTGGCCAAGCTGAATCAGGACTACAAGGCCCGCGATCAGAAAATGCAGGCGCGGCAGCAGGATCAGGCCGACCTGGCCAAAGTCCTCAAGACCATCGAAGAAACCCTGGCCCGCCAGGCACGTGAAGCCGAAGAAGCTCGCCAGAAGGCGCTGGTCGCAGCCCGCGAGGCGGAAGAGAAGCGTCAGCGCGAAGCTGAAGCCGTCGCCCGCAACAACAGCAACAACAGCAGTAGAAAAAGCGATGATGAACCGGCACCGCGTCGCCCGGTCAAAGCCCCCGGCGCAGTCGTTTCCAGTGCCGGTGTTTCCTACGGCGGACCGTTTGCAGAGGCCAAGGGAAAACTTCCATGGCCTATCGATGGTCGACTGCTTGCGCGTTTCGGTGAAGCCCGCGGTGATGACGAACGGACCAAATGGGACGGCGTCATGATCAGCGCCGCAGCCGGAAGCCAGGTACGTGCCGTGCATGGCGGACGAGTGGTGTTCGCCGACTGGTTGCGCGGTGCCGGGCTTCTGGTCATTCTCGACCATGGCAACGGTTATCTGACCCTTTACGGGCACAACCAGAGCCTGCTCAAGTCGGCAGGCGACATTGTAAAAGCCGGTGAAGCGATTTCCACGGTCGGCAATAGTGGCGGTCAGGACACGGCAGCGTTGTACTTTGCTATTCGTCAGCAGGGTCGCCCCAGCGATCCGGCCCAATGGTGCCGCACTCAAGGATAAGTCGGCGTCAATATCTGTAGGAGTTCGTTAGACATGCTGCATTTGTCCCGCCTCACCTCGCTGGCCCTGGCAATTGCCATCGTTATCGGCGCGCCTCTGGCGCAAGCTGCCGAAAAGACCGCGCCAGCCACGCCTGCAGCAGTCTCGCCCGCCAAAACCAACGCCGCCGCAAAGCCGCCGCTGCCGCTCGACGAGTTGCGCACCTTTGCCGAGGTCATGGACCGGGTCAAGGCGGCCTACGTGGAGCCGGTCGACGACAAGACTCTGCTGGAGAACGCCATCAAAGGCATGCTCAGCAACCTTGATCCGCACTCTGCCTACCTCGGCCCGGAAGATTTCCAGGAGCTGCAGGAAAGCACCAGCGGCGAGTTCGGTGGGCTGGGCATCGAAGTCGGCGTCGAGGACGGTTTCGTCAAGGTGGTTTCGCCCATCGACGACACACCGGCTTCCAAGGCTGGCATCGAGGCAGGCGACCTGATCGTGAAGATCAACGGTACGCCGACCCAGGGCCAGAACATGCAGGAAGCGGTCGACAAGATGCGCGGCAAGATCGGCGAAAAGATCACCCTGACGCTGGTCCGCGATGGCGGCACGCCGTTTGACGTGACCCTGGCGCGGGCAACCATTCAGGTCAAGAGCGTCAAGGCGCAGATGCTGGAAAATGGCTACGGCTATATCCGCATCACCCAGTTCCAGGTCAAGACCGGTGACGAAGTCGGCAAGGCGCTGGCCAAATTCCGCAAGGACAACGGCAAGAAGATGAGCGGCCTGATTCTCGACCTGCGCAACAACCCGGGCGGCGTGCTGCAATCGGCCGTGCAGGCGGCGGATCACTTCCTCACCAAAGGCCTGATCGTCTACACCAAAGGCCGCATTGCTAACTCCGAACTGCGCTTCTCGGCAGACCCGGCAGACGCCAGCGAAGGCGTGCCACTGGTGGTGCTGATCAACGGCGGCAGCGCCTCGGCATCGGAAATCGTTGCCGGTGCCCTGCAAGACCAGAAACGCGGCATCCTGATGGGCACTGACACCTTCGGCAAAGGCTCGGTGCAGACCGTCCTGCCGCTGAACAACGATCGCGCCCTGAAGATCACTACCGCGTTGTACTACACGCCGAACGGCCGCTCGATCCAGGCCCAGGGCATCAACCCGGACATCGTGGTACGTCGGGCCAAGGTCACCAACGAAGCGGACGGCGAGAACTACAAGGAAGCCGACCTGCTGGGTCACCTGGGCAATGGCAACGGCGGCGCAGACAAACCGACCGTCAAGAGTGGCGCAGCCGCCAAGGCGCGTCCGCAGGATGACGACTTCCAGCTCAGCCAGGCGCTCAGCCTGCTCAAGGGGCTGAGTATCACCCGCGGCAACTGACGGATGCGCTTTCTAACTTTGTTATTGCTGACCCTCTCGATCACTGGCGCTGCCCATGCAGCGCCAGCCGAGAACAGCGGCAAACCGTCCAAGGCCTACCTGAGCCTGATCATCGATGACCTGGGCCAGAATCCGCAGCGCGACAGCCGCACACTGGCGCTTCCCGGCCCGGTCACCCTGGCAATCATGCCCGACACCCCGCATGCCACCGAGTTTGCCCGCCAGGCTCATCGCGCAGGCAAAACGGTCATGCTGCACATGCCCATGGACCCCGCGACCGGTCCTTACGCCTGGCACCCCGAGCTGCCACTGCCTGAGCTGGAAAGCCGTCTCAATGCTGCCCTGCTGAAAGTGCCGTACGCAGCCGGCATCAACAACCACATGGGCAGCCGGATGACCGCCGAGCCGGTCGCCATGACCTGGCTGATGGCCGAGCTACAGCGTCGTCACCTGTTTTTCGTCGACAGCCGCACCAGCGCGAAAACCGTGGCGGCCGCCGAAGCGCAGCGCATCGGTCTGGCCAGCGTCTCGCGTGACGTATTCCTGGACGACGAACGCACCGCAGAAGCCATCACCCGCCAATTGCAGACCGCGATAAAAATCGCCCGCAAATATGGTTCTGCCGTGGTGATCGGACACCCCTACCCTGTCACGCTGGACGTACTGGAACGCGAACTGCCCAACCTCAAGGCACAAGGCGTCGAATGGATCGACCTGCGCAGCATGATCGGCGAACGCGGCAATCAGGCGAGTGCGGCGCATGGCAAGAACGGGATTTATCGCTGACGCAGCAAACCACTGCACCGCCCTGTCAGTTCTGTCAGTACCTTCCAAGCAAGGACAGGCCCACACTGCGCTTACTCGGTTTGAGCAGGACGGCCATGCGACCGCAGAGAGTGTCTGACTGCATTCGCTACTCCAGCTGTTGTACGAGAGATCGCAGGCACGAGCCTGGCGGCATCGCCGCCCAAGCCCGTATCTGCTCACTATTTCTCGCTTGAGCATTAAGCGCTCAAGCAGCAACAGGTAATCATTCGATGAACGATTTCACTTCAGCCGTCGCTGGCGCAAGGGCGCTGCAGGGCTTCATCTGCGGCACCTCCATAGAGGATTCCGAACCGCAGGCAACTCAAGCCGTTTCAATTGTCGCAGTCGACATAACGGCAGTTTCAGATGATCGCGTCGAGGTCATCGTCATGGTCTACGGCGCAAACGGGGCGACGGTAGAGGCGCTTAGAGCCGATGGCACCTGGGCCTCCATCGGCTCGGTTGCCATGGGCATACTCAATCCGGATGTGCCTGCAAGTTATCTCTTAGACCCTGACCACATTCGCCTGCGTGTCGCCGGCTTTCCAGACTCTGACACCACGTTTCGAGTCCGTCCGATACTGACCCGCCTGTCATCGCACAAGAACAACGACGGCAGCCTGTCAGTCAGCGGCTCTACCACTATGCAGTCGGGGCTGGTGGAAGCGTTTTCCGATTCGGAATGGAAAGGCATCGGTATCGTCAGCGGCGGGGTCTTTTCCAACCCGGCCGTACCGTCTGCTTATCTGCACACCGCCGATACCCTGCGTGTTCGAATATGCAGCCATGATAAAAATATTTGCTCTTATGCACTGGATTCAACGCTCGAGTTCCCTCACCCGCGCTCCGTGCTTATTCAACCAATGCAGGACGCTGCTGCCGAGCAGGCGGCAATGTCCTGGAGAATACGCAAGGCGGACTATCAGCCAACCGGCTACTTTGCGCTCGCAGGACAAGAGTTCGAGGTACGGGTATGGGGCAACGTCGATAATCTGACCTTGCTGGTCGGTACACAAGGCCTGGCTGACCGCGACGATCCGTCAGAGCAGTCCGAGAACATGCGAGCGCGGCCTCTGACCCGAGGAATAAACATTATTCGAGACCCCTTGGGAGGTGCCATTCACATCCGTAACCTGATCGGCTCCAGGCCGGGCGTAGCAAGGGTTATCTTCGGAAGTGGCGCCATTCCGATGCCCTACTATGTCAATGGGATTACAGCGACCCAGTGGCGAAAAATGCTTCTACTCACCAAGGCGCCTGAGGTCGAGCTAGTGGGTACGCACATAGTAGTGGCAGCATTTCGAAGCACGGCGCTCAAGTTTTCTGATGTCGAACCCAGTGCCATAGTGCATTCTCACGAAGAAGTCATGCGGCTGGAGGCAGAAGTCAGCGGGTTCGACGGTTCTGCACCCATTCACACAAGGTCTCGCTTGTTGATCTATGCGGTGGAAGGCTCCGCCAGCAAAATTCCCCATGCGACCACAGGTTGCATTGCCTTGCCCTACAGAGAAGCGATCGGTGAGTTCAATGAGGCTCTACTCGGAGGGCTGGCCGCTGAGCGATGGGTCACGCTGCACGAGTACGGACACCATTATCAAACCTCTTACAACTCATACGGCCTGTTTGGCGAAATCACCGTCAATCTTTATGCCCTTGCTGTAGGACGACACTACATCAACGAATACACCTATGTACTTCCAGAGCGGTGGAATGGCACCGTGAATTGGCTGGCGTTACCACGCACTGAAAAAATCTACGGGGCGCCTGAATCCGACCCTTTGGCAATGTTTGAACAGCTTCGCAAGGGATTAGGCGAGGACTTCCTGCCAGACTGGCATCGTTACATCAGAGAACATCCAGGCGAGGCCCTGGGTCTTAAATACTTCGTACTGACTGCGTCTATCGCCGCCAAACGTAACCTGACCGAGTTTTTTGCCGATTGGGGCTTACTCAAACTCACGGATACCGACGTATGGATTGCCGTGAACGCCCTTGGATTTCCTTACCCGTCACAGCGGCTGGCTGCCATCAGGCCTTACTTGAATCGGGTTTGACTGTCATGGATCAGCTCGGCTTGGCAGAGGTAAGTACATGAATACGCCCGGATTGCGTCGGCAGGTTCAAGACCAGACGTAAGCCAAATCTGCTTTCCGTGTCCACCACCGTCTCAGCCTTGATAAACGTGTCAATTCCGGCTTAAAGGAAGGTGTTCCCATGATGGGGGCCCAGACACATTTATCAGGGATTGATGATGAAACCGACCATGATGACGGGGGCGTGCTGCATTGCCGCACTGCTGCCTTTTTCCATCCACGCCACACCTGCAGACCTGGGCGAAGGGCTGATGGCTCTCGCACCTTCGATAGCCCTGCTCAACGCCGACGGCTCACGCGACCACTGGAACGGCATCGGCCGTATCAACAGCAGGTCAGGGTCAAACTGCACGGCGACGCTGATCGATAGCCGAAGCGTCGACAGCCCGTCTGACGCGCCCGCCTACGTACTCACCAGCGGCCACTGTATCAATCGCCAGAATGGCGTGATCATCACCGATGGCGAAATCGAAGGCAGCGTGCAGTTCAATTTTTTCACCGACAGCACCGCCCGCAGCTATCCATTGAAGCGGGTCAACTGGAGCAGCATGCAGGGTGTGGACCTGGCGATTGTCGAGCTGCAGCCCACGCTTGAAACGCTCGTCAACGACGGCATTCAACCCATCAGGCTCGCCGCGGAAATGCCCGAACAGGGTCGCGCTATCTTGTGGGTGGGCGCACCGCTCGACAAGGAGACCGGGCATCTGCGCATGGCGGCCTGTGTTCACCAGACATCGGAGGTGATCATGGAGCCGCCTTGGGTCTGGCGTCATACCGTCCGTAATCAGTGCCGGGATGTCGGTACGGGCGCGTCCGGCAGTCCGCTGCTGACCCGCGACAGCGGCGAGCTCTATGCGGTGATGAACCTCACCAATCAGGCCTCGTCGGATAACCCGAGCGAAGACCTCAGTGAAGAAATACCCGGCTTTCCGCCAATGATCGCCGACAGCAACTATGGCAACCCGGTCACGCTGCTGAAGAAGTGCTTTGTCAGCGGCACGCTGAGTACGGACCCGGCGACCTGCGATCTGTTTCCAGCCTTCTCGGTCGATTTTGAAACGCTGGGCCGGCAGCCCGCGCAGCATGCCAGAGTACAACTGGATGCCGAGGGCAGGAATGTCTATCCATCCTGGGACTTGCGCTTCATGGTCAACACGCCGTTGTATCGCTACAAGAAGGTCGATTCGGCCATGCAGTGCGAAGACCCGGTGGGTTACAGCCATACCATCAGCTCGCAGGACGCGACCATCGATGACCCTGTGGACAAACAGATCGGCATCAACTGGCTGTGCATGGTAGGTGTGTCTTCGGCCGAACAACGCTCCAGCATCGGTCTGATGCGCAACGCACTGACGCTTGGCATAGAGCTGCAACCGGCAGGCCCCACGCCGGCACCGCAAATGGAGATCGGCACAAATCGATCTGGCGCGACATCGGTCGTCTGGTCGCACGAGCACCGGCTGATCGACTACTACACGGTCAAAATGGGCAAGCCGGAAACCACCGACTGCTCTGCCCCTGAAGGCTTCAAGCCACAATTTCGCGATCTGACATTACGCGCGAAGTCGTTGCCGTTGAAGATCTGCACCTACGCCCACGATATCAACGGTCAGCCATCCGCCTTGCGCGAAGACATCATCCCGTCGCCCGCAGCAGGCTGAGCGATTACTGATAGCGCGCCTTGACGGCATCGACCCAGCCTTCGGCGCGCATCTGATCGAGGGCCTTTTGCAGGCGCCTGACAACCTCGTCAGGGGTGCTCTTGTTGACCGCCAGGTAGAGTTCGGCGCTGTTGAAACGCAGCGCCGTCTTGAAGCCCGTGACGCCTTCCAGCTTCGCCAGATAGCGGCCCACTGGATCACCCACCGCCCACAGATCGATCTGGCCGTTGGCGAGCTTTTTCACGTTGTCGCGGTCACGCAACATCAGAATCGGATTCAAGCCCATGGTTTTAAGACGCTCGCCAATCGCATCGCCCTTGTAGGCACCGATACGGTAATCCCTGGCCTGCTCCAGCGACGTCAAGGTGATCGGGCTGTCGCCGCGCGCCAACATGATCCAGTCGTAGGAACCTACCGGGCCGACCCATTTGAAGAGGTTTTCCCGTTCGGGCAGGCGGGTCGTGGAAAACACGCCGTAACCGGGCTTTTCCAGGGCCAGTTTGTAGACCCGGTCCCACGGAAAGCGCAGCGTCATGCTGTAGCCGATATTGGCGCGCTTGAACATCTCGCGCACCACCTCGGCGGCGATACCGTCGATGTTGTTTTCCTGAGCGAAATTCTTGCCGTCGACCGCCATGTTGAACGGCGGGAAGTTCTCGGTCAGCAACACCATGGAATAAGGCGTCGACTCGCTGGCCCGGACACCTTCACTCGACAAGACACCGATCCCGATCAGTGCAAGCAGTAGGCGTTTGAACATGTTCCGGCACTCGATCGTGAACGACGCATGCAGAGTGCCGTGAACCCGGCGCACTGTCTAGCCCGGTACTTCGCGATGTCGCTTATGGACAACTTCGGTATGAGCGCTATCCGCACCGTCGTGAAGCCCCTCAGGCTCAATAACTATTTACCTCACGCGGCACAGCAGAATTTCATTGAATGACAGGCACCTGACACCACTTATCAAGGAATGATGATGGATATTCAAAGACGGGTTTTTCTGGCTGTACTTGCGGTCTCGATGACGAACGTCGCGTCTGCACAACACATCGACTACGGCCAGGGAATGGCATCCTTCACACCCTCTTTGCTGCTGGAGAACGAGGATGGCAGGTTTGATCACTGGAATGGCATAGGCCGTATGGAAAGTCGGGGAAACCGCATGTGCACTGCAGTGCTCATCGATTCTCGTGGCAACCCTCAGGTCGACAGCCCTGATGTACCCGCCTACGTATTGAGCAGTGGCCATTGCACTTACACCCAGCCAGGCCAGTTGGGTGTTGATCTGGAAATAGAGGGGCATGTCGAATTCAATTATTTCAAGGGCATATCCAGAAATCGCAAGAGCTATGCGCTGAAGAGAATCAAATGGAGCAGCCTGCGCGGTACAGACCTCGCTCTGCTGGAACTGGACACAACGTTGTCCCGCTTGTTCAAGGACGGCATTAAACCGCTGGCACTGGCGCAACAGGCGCCTACCGTCGGCATGGACGTGCTGTCTGTCAGCGCCCCTCTGACAGCCACCGGCTATACGCTGCGTTTGTCCGCCTGCAAACTGGAATCGGTGGTAAACATCGTCGAACACCCTTACGCCTGGAATGCCAACCTGAGCAATCGATGCGAAGACGTGTTACCGGGAAGCTCGGGCAGCCCCCTCGTAGACCGCTATACAAACAGGATCATCGGCATCATGGGCACCACCACCCGAGGTGCTGCGGAGCAAAGCCGTTGCTTCACCGACTCGCCGTGCGAGGTCAATGACGGACAGGCTTCGTGGCGTGTCGATACCAACTATGCAAGCCCGATAGACTCGCTGTCTGCCTGCTTTGCCGACGGGGTTTTCGACATTAACCGCCCCGCGTGCACGCTACAATCCGCGGCGCAACTGACGCTGGCAAATCCGGACTATCGCAAGCACTACATCAGGCTCGAACGCGATAAGAACGGGGACGTGATTGCCCCGCGCTGGAACATGGCGTTCACCGTCAATACCTCGATGTTCAAGTTCAAGGCCACGCGTAATCCCGCTGAGTGTCGCGAACCGGACGGTTATAAAAGCTCCAGGGATGCCCGTACCGCGCATATCAATGCTGTTATCGGCACAGAGCCCGGCATTTATTCGCTGTGCATTGCGGGCCACAATGGTAATCAGGGGGCAGCACCGGGTGTCAGGGAAAATGCGTTCATCCATACCGTCGAACTGGTCGAGGCAGATCAAACGCCTGCTCCCCATGTAAACATCGAACGGCTGGATAACGGCAAGCACCAGATAAACTTCATTTCTGGCTTGCCGACACACGCCAATCACGCCTACAAATTCGGCGCCCCCGAACTCACGGATTGCGCCGATTTATCAGGCTACAAAACGGTTTATTACAACTTCAGCATCAGCCCGAAACTGCTTCCGATCAAGCTCTGCACGATGGCCAGGGACGAAGCGGGTCATCCGTCCGCACCGCGCACGGACCTGCTACAGGAACAGGCGTCAGAAGAACAGGCTTCGGAAGGCTGAAATAAACGAGCGCACCAACGATGAAAAAGGTGCGCTCGTCTGACCGCTATGGCGACTCAGCGCACGACAATCCCGCGGCTGGCCATGTAGGCCTTGGCCTCGGGAACCGTGTATTCGCCAAAGTGGAAAATACTCGCCGCCAGCACAGCGCTGGCGTGACCCTCGATGACACCGGCAGCCAGGTGCTCGAGGTTGCCGACGCCACCCGAAGCAATCACCGGAATACCCAGTGCATCACTGATAGCGCGCGTGACGCCCAGATCGAAGCCGTTCTTCATGCCGTCCTGGTCCATGCTGGTCAGCAGGATCTCGCCAGCGCCCAGGTCTTCCATCTTTTTCGCCCAGAGCACCGCGTCCAGCCCGGTGGGTTTGCGCCCGCCGTGGGTGAAGATTTCCCAGCGCGGGGTTTCGCCCGGACCGGAGACCTTCTTGGCGTCGATAGCGACCACGATGCACTGCGACCCGAAACGCGCGGCGGCTTCACCGACGAACTCGGGGTTGAACACCGCGGCCGTGTTGATCGAGACCTTGTCGGCACCGGCATTGAGCAGGTTGCGGATGTCCTGCACGGTACGCACGCCGCCGCCGACGGTCAGCGGGATGAACACCTGACTGGCCATGCGCTCGACGGTATGCAGCGTGGTGTCACGGCCATCGACGCTGGCGGTGATGTCGAGGAAGGTGATTTCGTCGGCACCCTGCTCATCGTAACGACGAGCGATTTCCACCGGATCGCCTGCGTCGCGGATGTTCTCGAACTTGACGCCCTTGACCACTCGACCGTTGTCGACGTCCAGGCAAGGGATGATGCGTTTGGCTAGGGCCACAGGGTCAATCTCCAGCTGTTCAGCGTTGTTCGCGGTCGCAGAGCGCCTGAGCTTCGGCCACATCCAGCGTGCCTTCGTAAATCGCACGGCCGGTGATTGCACCGATGATGCCCGGAGCCTTCGCATTCAGCAGCGCCTGAATGTCGCCCAGGTTATGGATGCCACCCGAAGCGATCACCGGGATCCGCGTGGCAGCCGCCAATGCCGCGGTGAACGGAATGTTGCAGCCCTGCATCATGCCGTCTTTGGCGATGTCGGTGTAGACAATGGCCGACACGCCATCGGCTTCGAAACGCTTGGCCAGATCGATGACCTGCACCGAGCTGACTTCAGCCCAGCCGTCGGTGGCGACGAAACCGTCCTTGGCATCCAGACCGACAATCACCTTGCCGGGGAACGCACGGCAGGCTTCGGCCACGAACTCGGGCTCTTTGACGGCCTTGGTGCCGATGATGACGTAGCTCACACCCGCCTTGACGTAATGCTCGATGGTTTCCAGCGAACGGATGCCGCCGCCGATCTGGATCGGCAGGTTCGGGTAGCGTCGGGCGATGGCCGTGACCACATCACCGTTGACCGGCTGACCTTCGAACGCACCGTTCAAATCGACCAGATGCAGACGGCGGCAACCACCTTCGACCCATTTGGCGGCCATGGCCACCGGGTCATCGGAGAACACCGTGGAATCTTCCATCCGGCCCTGACGCAGACGCACGCAAGCGCCGTCCTTGAGATCGATAGCGGGGATAATCAGCATGCTTATTCCTTGGTCTGAAAGAGCGGCAAGCTGCAAGCGGTTAGCTGCAAGTATGCGTACTCACTGATTCTTGCGGCTTGAAGCTCAACGCTTGAAGCTGCTTTATCTAATTCTTTTCGAGTGCCCACACGTCACTTTCGATGCTCTCGAAGCGCTCCTTGAGCTGCTGCTGAACATCGAAAATGGCGCGATTGTAGTAATGCGGAGCAATCTCGCGAGTGAACAGCTCGAGGACTTCAGCCACTTCGAACGAGCCCAGTTCCAGCTCGAAGCGCTCTGCGAACAGGCGCTTGAGCTTGTCGATCGCCTGTTGCTCGTGCTCGGGCGAGAGGGTCAGGATCGGCGGTTTACCCTTGGCTTTGCTCATGCGCTTACCAGCGACCATCCCAGGCGGCGAAGTTCTGCAGCAACTGCAGGCCGTGGGTATGGCTCTTTTCAGGGTGGAATTGCACGGCGAAGCGCGAACCGTCGGCCAGCGCAGCGGCGAAGTCGAGGCCGTAGTGGCCACGCCCGACCACCTGACGCTGATTGGCGGCATCGATATAGAAACTGTGCACGAAGTAGAAACGCGCCTGATCCGGAATGTCATGCCACAGCGGGTGATCCACCGCCTGAGCGACCTGGTTCCAGCCCATGTGCGGCACTTTCAGGTGCTCGCCCTCTTCATGCAGGTCCTTGCCGAAGAACTTTACCTGGCCGGGAAACATGCCGATGCAGTCCACGCCGCCGTTCTCTTCGCTGCTGTCGAGCAACGCCTGCATGCCGACGCAGATACCCAGAAACGGACGGTCCTGGCTCACTTCCTGAACCAGCGAATCAAAGCCCAGACGGCGAATCTCGGCCATACAGTCGCGAATCGCGCCCACACCCGGAAAAACGATGCGATCGGCTTCGCGAATCACCTTGGCGTCACTGGTAATCAGCACACGGCCTGCGCCCACATGCTCCAGCGCCTTGGCGACAGAGTGCAGGTTGCCCATGCCGTAATCGATGACCGCAACTGTCTGCATCAGAGCACACCCTTGGTGGATGGCATCTGCCCGGCCATACGCTCATCCAGCTCGACCGCCATGCGCAGCGCACGACCGAACGCCTTGAACACGGTCTCGATCTGGTGGTGAGTGTTGGTGCCACGCAGGTTGTCGATGTGCAGCGTCACGTTCGCGTGGTTGACGAAGCCCTGAAAGAACTCCTGAAACAGGTCCACATCGAAGCCGCCTACAGTGGCGCGGGTATACGGCACATGCATCTGCAGGCCCGGACGCCCGGAGAAATCGATGACCACGCGCGACAGCGCTTCGTCGAGCGGCACGTAGGCGTGGCCGTAGCGACGAATGCCCTTCTTGTCGCCGATCGCCTGGCTGAACGCCTGGCCCACGGTGATACCGACGTCTTCCACCGTGTGGTGATCGTCGATTGCCAGGTCGCCCTTGCATTCGATGTCCAGATCGATCAGCCCGTGCCGGGCGATCTGGTCGAGCATGTGCTCAAGAAAAGGCACGCCGATATCGAATCGGGCCTTTCCGGTACCATCCAGGTTGATCGAGGCTTTGATCTGGGTTTCCAGAGTATTGCGCTCGACGTACGCCTTACGTTCGGCCATCACCAGCTCCGCAAAATCATTGGGCGAAAAAAAGGCGAGCATTATAGGCCCAGAAGCGCCCGCCATGAAGCAAACAGACGACCAGCAGGGTATTTAACGGGCGAAGAGGCTCGCGATTGCGTTACATACCTTGTCGATATTCCCTTCATTCAAACCTGCCATGCACACCCGGCCACTGCGCAGCATGTAAATGCCGTGAACATCTTTCAGTTCGTCGACCTGCTGCGGGGTCAGACCGGTGTAGCTGAACATCCCGTTCTGCCTGAGGATAAAGCTGAAATCGTGGCCGGAGACCTTCTGCGCCAGCACCTCGACCAGCCGCGTGCGCATGTCGATGATACGCAGGCGCATGGCCTCGACTTCACCCAGCCACTGCTCGCGCAAGTGCGGCGTGTTGAGCACTTTCGAGACCAGAAACGCGCCATGTGCAGGCGGGCTGGAGTAGTTGCGGCGCACGGTTGCCTTGAGCTGGCCGAACACATTGGCCGCCGACGTCGTGTCCTCACAGACCACCGACAGCCCGCCTACCCGCTCGCCATACAGCGAGAAGATTTTCGAGAACGAGTTACTGACCAGCGTGGTGATACCTGCGTTGGCCATCGCCCGGATGGCATAGACGTCTTCGTCGATGCCTTTGCCGAAGCCCTGGTAGGCGATATCCAGGAAGGCGATGAGCTGACGATCCTTGATCACTTCGATCAGGCGGTCCCATTGCGCCACCGTCAGATCGGCACCGGTCGGGTTATGGCAGCACGGGTGCAGCAGGAGGATGCTCTGCGCCGGCAGCCCCTGCACCGTGTCGAGCATGGTCTCGAACCTGACGCCGCCGGTCTGGGCATCAAAGTACGGATACGCATTGACCTTGAAGCCCGCCCCGCCGAACAGCGCGTTATGGTTTTCCCAGGTCGGGTCACTCACCCAGACCTGCGAGTCCGGAAACGCATATTTGAGGAAATCGGCACCTATCTTCAGCGCGCCCGAGCCGCCCACGGTTTGAATGGTGGCGACGCGGCCGGCCTGAACCAGCGGGTGATCGGCGCCGAACAACAGGGTTTGCACTGCCTGCCGATACGCCGCCAGGCCTTCCATCGGCAGGTACACGGACGCTGCCTGTTCGCCTTCGGCCAGCTGCTGTTGTGCCGTTGCTACGCATGCCAACTGCGGAATGCGGCCCTGTGCGTCGTAATACAGGCCGATGCTCAGATTGACCTTGTCCGCACGCGGGTCCTTGCCAAAGGTCTCCATCAGCGAAAGGATCGGATCACCGGCGTATGACTCCACGTGGGCTAGCATGCAAACAACTCCTTCGGGCAATAAAATCAGGGCTGACTAATGTAGCAGCGTATGCACCGGAACGGGCAGTGCATCGAGTACATAGGGTCAACTGAATATGACTATCGCGACGAATAAAATCCGGGCGCGATGATCAAAAGCGCAGTGCACCCAAAACCCAGGCAAAAAAAAACGCCTGCACCGAGGTGCAAGCGCTTTTCAGTTACCGGCAGGCTCTTAGTGGAACAGCACTGCGGTTTTCTGCAGGGTAATCCAGACGCCCCACGCCAGCGGGATGCCTACGGCCAGCCAGGCGGCGATGACCAGCGGCTTGCTGCTGTCGGAGGCTTTCCACTCCAGTGAAGTCGTGGCGTTGGCACCCTTGTCGTGACCGATGGCTTGTTCAGCCGCCAGTTCGGCGTCGGTCATGAAGTACTTGTCGGCAACCGGACGAATCAGCAGGTTGCAGATAAAGCCCAGTACCAGCAGGCCCGACAAGATGTACAGGGTGATGTCGTAGGCGTCGGCACGTGCAACACCGTGGGCGAGTTGGTACTCACGCAGGTAGTTGACCAGTACCGGACCCAGCACACCGGCCGCAGCCCAGGCAGTCAGCAGACGACCGTGAATCGCGCCGACCATCTGCGTACCGAACAGGTCTGCCAGATAAGCCGGAACCGTCGCAAAACCGCCACCGTACATCGACAGCACGATACAGAACGCAGCCACGAACAGCGCGATGCTACCCATATGGCTCAGGGTCGGAACCGACGCATAAAGCAGGAAGCCCAGTGCGAAGAACACGAAGTAGGTTGCCTTGCGACCGATGAAGTCCGAGCACGAAGCCCAGAAGAAACGACCGCCGATGTTGAACAGACTCAACAGACCGGTGAAGCCGGCAGCAATCGCAGCAATGGCTTTCAGTTGATCGGCATTGAGCTGGCTGAAGGTCAGGTCGACGCCCAGCAGTTTGCCGGCGAATACTTCCTGCAGCAGCGGCGAGGCCATGCCCAGGATGCCGATACCGGCCGATACGTTCAGGCACAGCACCAGCCAGACCAGACGGAACTGCGGTGTTTTCCAGGCCACGCTGACGTGCACGTGACGGTTGGTGATCATCGAGTTCTTGGCCTTGGCAGCCGGAGCGGTCCAGCCTTCAGGTTTCCAGCCGGTTGGCGGAACGCGGTAGCCCAGTGCACCGCCGATCATGAAGATGAAGTAGATCACCGCCATCACCACGAAGCTCTGCCATACGCCAACGCTTTCAGCCGAAGCGAAGTGCCCCATCAGAGCCGTAGCCAGCGGTGCACCCACCATCGCGCCGCCGCCAAAGCCCATGATCGCCATGCCGGTCGCCATGCCGCGCTTGTCCGGGAACCACTTGATCAGGGTCGATACCGGGGAGATATAGCCCAACCCCAGACCGATACCGCCGATCACGCCCGAGCCCAGCCACATCAGCCAGATCTGGTGCGTATAAATGCCCAGTGCGGAAATCAGCAAGCCACCACACCAGCAGAGGGCCGAAACCACACCCGCCTTGCGTGGACCTGCGTGCTCCAGCCAGCCACCCCAAATGGCAGCCGAGCAACCCAGGAAGATGAAAAACAGTGTGTAGATCCAGCCCAGCATGGAGATCTGCCAGTCACAGGTCGACGCGAACATCTGCGCGAAAAAACCCATGTCCGGTGTGCAAGCGACAGGTGCCGTAACACCGATAGCCTTCGACAGCGGCAACCAGAATACCGAGAAGCCGTAAGCCATACCGATACAAAGATGGATGGCCAGTGCTGCAGGTGGAACAAGCCAACGGTTGAAACCTGGCTTGGCGATAATGCGCTCTTTGGACAAGAACGCAGGCTGAACGGCTTCGCCGCCCAAGGCTGTGCTTGTGCTCATTATAATTACCCCAATGTGTGAAGCTCGCAGATGGTCCGCTGGTCCGCCACAGACTCAGTGCCGAGCGGCCATGTCTGTTTTATCGGCAGGTTCTCCGGATACGTGACAAAAAGACGCACCCTGGCCAGCAAAAACGGAGACTATCACTGTCTGATGGCAAATAAGCATCTCACTACATGCTTTTTATTATCTATTTTCATACGCTAATCCACGTGCTCTATGGCCCCATAGATGCAATCAATTAAGCACTCACGAAAACCTGCCTTGGGCTTAGTTGGGCCAGCACCTGTGTGGCCGTTCGGCCGGCTTGAAAAGACTTGGAAGATATATCGCGACTAGACGACTCGCATTTTTTCATCTGCTCCCTGGCGTAATGGCGCGTGGCGCCAGCGTCCCGAACCGGAGGCCAGACAGCAATAATGGTATCCGCAGCCCGGTCGGCTCGTCAGAGCGGTATACTCGTGGGCTATTTTTGAACATCGACACAAGGACTCGCCCATGAAAGCGTTCGGCAAAATCCTGGGGCTGTTTATTCTCGGGTTGTTGCTGATCATCGTGGCTCTCGGCTTCGCCCTGACCCACCTGTTTGATCCCAACGACTACAAAGACGAGATTCGCCAGCTGGCACGCGACAAGGCCAACGTCGAGCTGACGCTCAATGGCGATATCGGCTGGAGCCTGTTCCCCTGGCTCGGCCTGGAATTGCACGACGCCCATGTCGCCACCCTGACCGCTCCCGATCAGCCGTTCGCCGATGTGCAGATGCTCGGCCTGTCCGTTCGTGTTCTGCCACTGCTGCGTCGCCAGGTACAGATGAGCGACATTCGCGTCGAAGGCCTGAACCTGACCCTGCACCGTGATGAAAACGGTCATGGCAACTGGGAAGACATCGGCAAGCCAGCCGTGGCAAGCACTGAAACACCTGGCGAGACAACACCGGCCCCGGCTCCGGACGCGCCCAAAGCGGATCGCCCTGCCCAGCCGATCCGCCTGGATATCGACAGCCTGACCGTCAACAACGCCCGCGTGGATTACAGCGATGCCCGAAAAGGCCGGACCTTCATGGCCGAGAGCATTCAGTTGAGTACCGGGCCGATTCGTGAGGCGTCCGATATCCCGATCAAACTGACGGCGTTCCTGAGCACCAACCAGCCCGTCGTGCGCGCCAAGACCGAGCTGGTCGGCGAATTGCGCATGGACCGCGTGCTCAAGCGTTATCAATTCGAAGACATGCGCCTGTCCGGTGAAGTCGCCGGCGAGCCGCTGCAAGGCAAGACCGTGACCTTCTCGGCGCAGGGCCAGTTGCTCGTCGACCTGGCTGCCAATATCGCCGAATGGAACAGCCTCAAAGTATCGGCCAACCAGTTGCGTGCACTCGGCGAACTGCGTGCCCGCGATCTGGACAAAACACCGCAGATCAGCGGCGGCCTGTCCATTGCCCAGCTCGATCTGCGCGCGTTCTTCGAAAACATCGGCCAGCCGCTGCCAGCCATGTCCGAGGGCGCGCTGAGCAAGGTTGAAATGGTCACGCGTCTGGCAGGTACGCCTACCAGCCTTGCGCTGGAAAACCTCAACCTGAAAGTCGACGACAGCAGCTTCACGGGGCGCATCGCGGTGGACGACTTCGCCAAACAGGCGCTGCGTGTCCAGCTCAAGGGCGATACCTTCGACGCCGACCGCTATCGTCCGGCTGAAAGCGAAGAAAGCAAAGGTGCCAAGGCCGCGCGCAAATCCGAGGTGCAGTCCGGTGAAGCCGCCGCCGCTGCGGGCGACTCGCCGCTGCCCGAACAACCGACCAAGGCCGCCTGGAGCACTGCAAAACTGCTGCCGCTGGAGCGCTTGCGTACGCTGGATGTCGAGGCTGACCTGAGCTTCGGCAAACTGACCCTGAACAAACTGCCCATCGACAACGCAGCGTTCAAGACCCAGGCCAACGGTGGCGTTATCAAAGTCGATACGCTGAGTGGCGACCTGTACAACGGCAATTTCGAGGTCAAGGGCAATCTGGACGCGCGTCCGGACACGCCTGTGGCCACGGTGCAGACGCGCATTGCCAAAGTGCCGGTCGAACGCGTTCTGGAAAGCCAGGGGCAGACGCCGCCAGTGCGCGGCCTGCTGACCCTCGACAGCAACCTGACTGGCACAGGCAACAGCGAAAAAGCCCTGATCGACAGCCTGAACGGCACCGCCAGCTTTGCGCTCAATAACGGCGTACTGGTCAATGCCAACCTGGAGCAGCAGCTGTGCAAGGGTATTTCGATCCTCAACCGCAAGACGCTCAGCGGCGAACCGCGTGCCAAGGACACCCCTTTCCAGCAGCTCAACGGCAATCTGGTGATACGCAATGGCGTCGCCAGCAACCCGGACCTCAAGGTCCGCACGCCTGGCATGGCCGTCAACGGTAACGGCGACGTCGACCTGCGCGTGCTGGGCATGAACTACCGCGTCGGCATCATCGTTGAAGGCGACAAGAGCGACATGCCGGACCCGGCCTGCGAGGTCAACCCGCGCTTTGTCGGCATCGAGTGGCCGGTGCAGTGCCGTGGCCCGCTGGAACTGGGTGCCAAGGCCTGCCGTCTGGACAAGGAAGGCGTCGGCCAGATCGCTGCGAAACTGGCGGGCGACCGGATCAGCGAGAAGCTTGAGGACAAGCTGAACGACAAACTCGGTGACAAGGTCAGCCCCGAGCTCAAGGACGCCCTCAAGGGCCTGTTCAAACGCTAGGGCAAGGTGGACTGCTCAGGAGCGCCTTCGCGGCGCTCCGTTGGCGCACCCTTTCATATCCCGAATCACATCTCGACGAGAGCCCTCCAGGCCATGCAACCCGAACAATTCTCCAGCGCCGTGCTGGACTGGTACGACCGTCATGGCCGACATGACCTGCCCTGGCAACAAGACATCACGCCGTACCGGGTCTGGGTATCGGAAATCATGCTGCAGCAGACTCAGGTCAGCACCGTTCTGAGCTACTTCGACCGCTTCATGGAGGCCCTGCCGACCGTGCAGGCGCTGGCCGAAGCGCCTGAGGATGAAGTGCTGCACCTGTGGACCGGGCTGGGTTACTACACCCGCGCCCGGAACCTGCAGAAAACGGCAAAAATCGTCGTCGCCGAGCATGGCGGCGAGTTTCCCCGTGATGTCGAAAAGCTCATTCTGCTGCCCGGCATCGGCCTGTCCACCGCAGGCGCAATCGCCAGCCTGAGCATGGGCATTCGCGCGCCGATCCTCGATGGCAACGTCAAACGCGTGCTGGCGCGCTTCACCGCGCAAGAGGGCTACCCCGGCGAGCCGAAGGTGGCCAAGCAGCTGTGGGCCACCGCTGAACGCTTCACGCCGCACAGCCGGGTCAACAACTACACCCAGGCGATGATGGACCTGGGGGCGACACTCTGCACCCGCAGCAAACCCAGCTGCCTGCTCTGCCCGCTGGAGCGCAGTTGTGAGGCGCACATGCTGGGCCTGGAAACGCGCTACCCGATCCCCAAGCCGCGCAAGACCGTGCCGCAGAAACGCACGCTCATGCCGATGCTCGCCAACGAAGACGGCGCGATCCTGCTTTATCGCCGCCCTTCCAGTGGCTTGTGGGGTGGCCTGTGGAGCCTGCCGGAACTGGACGACTTCGATGACCTTCAGCACCTGGCCACGCAACACGCGCTGCAACTGGGCGAGCACCATGAACTGCCGGGACTTATCCACACCTTCAGCCACTTCCAGTTGAGCATCGAACCCTGGCTGGTCAAGGTCCGCGAGTCCGCCGATCACGTGGCCGAGGCCGACTGGCTCTGGTATAACCTCGCCACCCCGCCACGCCTGGGCCTTGCCGCCCCGGTGAAAAAGCTGCTCAAACGCGCAGCCGACGTATTGAACGCAGGAGAGTCGTCATGACCCGCACCGTAATGTGCCGCAAATACAAAGAAGAACTGCCCGGCCTGGAACGCGCCCCATATCCGGGAGCCAAGGGCGAAGACATCTTCAACCACGTCTCGCAGAAAGCCTGGGCCGACTGGCAGAAACACCAGACCCTGCTGATCAACGAGCGTCGCCTGAACATGATGAACGCCGAGGACCGTAAATTCCTCCAGACCGAGATGGACAAGTTTCTCTCCGGCGAAGAATACGCCCAGGCCGAAGGCTACGTTCCCCCCGAAAAATAAAGCGTTTCACGCAGTGAAGGTCGTAAGCGTCGGTAATAATTCAAATTTTTTAAAAAACACGCTTGACGACCTCCTGAAAAACACGTCTAATGCGCCCCGTTGCCCAGATAGCTCAGTCGGTAGAGCAGGGGATTGAAAATCCCCGTGTCGGCGGTTCGATTCCGTCTCTGGGCACCACCTTCCGTTTTCAGGTGATGCCAAGCACACCTGAAAGCACACAAAAAGCCCGCCTCGTGCGGGCTTTTTGTTGTCTGGGCCTAACCCTCATCGTATGCCCAAAGTTCGGCACACAACCCGTCCAGTGACAAGCTCGACCACCGAACGATGCCAATCATTCAGCACGTAGCTAAATTGCTGAGCAGCGGCTGATACCTATGGTCGTTGGGGGCTATGCTCGCTGAAGCAGGCATCGTCTATCCAGCCCTGAAAGTCTGCTGACGCGCGAGCGCTCGAAACTTTGCGTACAACGTTTTCGCTTGCTCGCATTTTGCACTGCATGACAGAGTGCACACATGCACTCCCGAAGGGGAAGCCAAGTCATCTGGCGCGCTAAGGGTATCGGCAAGCCAACGAACCGGCGGGTGTGAACTGCAATAGACAACGCAGCTGGCTTGCTCGGCTGGACCATGGCACACGGAGGTGAAGTTGATACCACTATGGGATCATCAGGGGGTAATTCCGCCGATCAACGAGCGGAATCCGACATCTTTTGAGCGAGCGCCCTATCCGACAGACGTAAAGCGGTTGATTGATCGCTTCTCGACTACCTTAGAAAGATGCGAGGTGCTTGAGGGCTTCCTGTCTCATCGATCTGAAATCCATCGCATGGGTATCGTTTCGGGCATTCAGTGGCTTAACGGCAGCTTCATGGAGAACGTGGAGATGCTGGAGGGCCGTCCGCCCAATGATATGGATGTTGTGACATTCGCCGATGTGTCAGCCGCCATTCAGCAATCATTGACCGCTGATGATGTTCAAAAGCTGACAGACACAGAATGGATCAAGACATCGTATAGAGTCGATTTTTATATAAATCTGCTCTCTGACCCACCCGAAACACTCATTGAGCTTGCGGCGTACTGGTACAGTATGTGGTCGCACAGAAGATCTCAGCAATGGAAAGGATTTCTGAGCGTGAAACTCGATCCATTGCATGACCAAGCTGCGGCCGACCTTTTGGGGATTCGAAAGCGGGAGCTCCAGAATGAATAGAACTGAATTCACTCACGCACAGGCAGAAATCGGTTTCCTGGACCGCATCGCGCAGAAGCCAGGTCTGAGCAACCTTTCACGCCTTTCGCTGCAAGCCAGGAAGAATCAGGTAGGCGCAAGTCTTCGAGAGCCTGGCCGCGGCGCATTCTCACCCGCTAAAGCAGTGGTTACTTACCGCGGAACTCCAGTCAGAGGAGTACACGGTATAGGTGCTGAGTTCGGGGCCGCGGTAACCACAAAATTTTCCGATGTGGTATCGGCTATTGCAGCCTCTATAAGCGGCGTTCTGAATGACTTTGGGCCAATCCCAAACAAAGCTCAAAACCAGATACTGATCACAGGGACGGCACTGGGCTCATTTGGTTTTGAATTTGAGGAAGCGCCAAGTGGTGACCCTCAGCTCACGCTGGAGGGGACTACGCCCGTCTCGCAAGCTTTCGAGCTGGTTGCAGAACTTCTTGAAGCATCCACCAAGGGTGATGAGGAGTTGTCAGAGCCAGCGTCGAGGCTTGGTACAAGGGCTATTGCCACGGTCTCAGAGTATCTGGACAAGCTAATAGCCTATGAAGCCTACTGCTCCGTAACAACCAGAGACCACGTATTTTCCTTTACCAGCGTCGATCAGGTTCGCATTAGCAGATCGCGCCTGAGCGTGGAAAACATCACTGAAACCGATATCGAGTTCAGTGGCGAATTTCTTGGCGCCTTTCCTGCCGAACGTCGTTTCGAGTTCAAAACCCAGGAAGGCACAATTATCCACGGACGGATTGCTGCCGCAATCGAGAACCCGGCAATAATTAACACCCGGCTAAATCAGACATTCACTATTGGCGTGAGCGCGAGAACAGTGGGAAATGGCAGGCCGAGATACACAATTTCCAAACTTCCTTGGTAAATACTGGCCCAGCCTGCAGCTGGGCTTTTCATTTCTCCCTCCCTGATCCGATCCTTGAATATCGACATGCCGAGGTCATGTACAGTCAATCTGCGAAGAAAGGTATCAACCAGAATCGCTTCCAGATAGCGCTCGGCCACAGGTGCGAAACGATGCTTCGACCGCCTCAAGACCAGCCATCCAGAGCCCTGCCACCTCCATCCCATTGAACTAATTTTCCCTGCCCACCCTCGAAGCCATACATTTGCTTCCACAAGGAAAATTCCGTGCTCAAGTTAACTGCCTCCGCCCTCATCCTCGCCGCCACTCTCGGTCTGGCTGCCTGCGACAGCAAATCCGAACAGAAGGCACAGGACGCTCAGGCGCATCAGGAGAAATCCCAGGAGAAGATGGAGTCTGCTCAGGACAAAGTGAACGAAGCGGCCAAAGAGAACACCGAAGCGGCCAAGGACAAAGCCGAGTCCAAGGAAGCGGCTGCCGAAGAGTCGAAGACCTTCGTGCCGACCTCCGAAGTGACCAATACCATTCAGCCTGAAAAAAAGTAAAACAGTGAAAACTCTTCACAAAGTTTTCACAGCGGCCGCGTCATTGTAGAGCTGCTCCCAAGTGTGAATCCTTAAGCCCGCTCCCCCATCGCGGGCTTTTCTTTGCCCGGAATTTGACGGGCAAAGCCCTTTTCGAACAGATTCGATCCCCATTCCCGACGCGCCGTTCTCGTTAAAAAAATCGCACAATATCTGACGCCAAAAAATCACTTGATTTATTTATAGGATTATTGCACTCATGCATTAACGCCACAGGTTCTGGTGTCGATAGCCTCATCACAGTAAGTCCGCAAACACACCTAGGGGCACGTTATGTTCGGAAATAAGAACAAAGCTGAGCTGACGGCCATGAAGGCCCAGGTAGATGGACTCAAAGGACTGACAAGCGCGCTGGAAAAATCGATGGCGGTGGTCGAGCTGGGTCTCGACGGCAAGATCCTCCGGGCCAACGATAACTTCCTCGCGGCGATGGGCTATCGGGCTGAAGAGCTGGCGACCAAGACACATCGCGACTTCTGCGAGCCGGAAATGCTCCGCAGCCGCGAGTATGCGGATCTCTGGGCATCCTTGAAGGCCGGAAAATTCATCTCGGGCACCTTCAAACGCGTCGGCAAGAATGGCCACAGCGTCTGGCTCGAAGCCAGCTACAACCCGGTGACGGATGCGCAGGGCAACGTCGTCAAGGTGGTCAAGTACGCCCTGGACGTCACCACACGCGTGATGCTGGAGAACGAAACCAGCAGCAAGCTCGCCGCTGTCGACCGGGCGATGGCTATCTGCGAATTTGAACCCAACGGCAATGTGATAACCGCCAACAACAACTTCCTGAACGTCATGGGCTATGCGCTGGCCGAGATCAAGGGAAAACACCATCGCTCGTTCTGCGAGCCGACACTGGTCAACAGTCCGGAATACAACGAGTTCTGGCGCAAGCTGAACCACGGCGAGTTCATCGGCGACCAGTTCAAACGTATCGGCAAACAGGGTCGGGTTGTCTGGCTGGAAGCGACGTATAACCCGGTTTTCGATGTCGACGGCAAACTCTACAAAATCGTCAAGTTCGCCAGCGACATTACCCAGCGCGTCGAAAAACAAGAAGCTGACGCGCACGGTGCGTCGCGCGCTTATCACATCTCGGCAGAAACCGAGAAAGTGGCCGAACAGGGAACCCTGGTCATTCAGGAAACCGCGCGGGAAATGCGTCAGATCTCCGAAAACATCGGCGCATCGGCAAAGCTGGTGAGTCAACTGGGCGATCGCTCGGAGCAGATCACCGCCATCGTCAACACCATTCGCGGCATCGCCGATCAGACCAACCTGCTGGCGCTCAACGCGGCCATCGAGGCGGCACGCGCGGGGGATCAGGGCCGTGGGTTTGCCGTGGTGGCCGACGAAGTCAGGCAACTGGCGGGACGTACCAGCGGCTCGACCACCGAGATTGCCGAAATGATTGGCAAGATCCTCGCCGAAACACGCGAAGCCGTGGCGAGCATGGACGCCACGCAGGAAGGAGCCATTCGTGGTGTGACACTGGCCGATCAGGCCGGCCAGGTGATCGTGCAGATCCGCGATGGCGCAAGCGATGCAGTCGAGGCCGTCAACATGTTCGCCACGCGCATGGACGAAGCTGAAGCGTTTGCAAAACCGGGCAAGCGTTGACGCTTCGGTAGCGCCGCGCCAATCAAGAACCCGCGCGCTGCGGGTTTTTTATTGACCGCTGATTACTGCACAAACCTTGGTTATCAGGCGCGTCTGCGCTTCAATAGCGCCCATTGCACCCCACGCCAGCCAAAGGACCGCTCATGGCCTCGCCAGACAAGCAGCAAAAACGTGCCAAGCGCGCAAAGATCAAGGCCAAGCAGAACCGCTCGGGCAAGGCTGCAACCAGCCTGGTTCATCCAGTATTCGCCTCGGCGCTGGTCAACCAGCCGTTCGACGACGTTGAACTCGACCTCAATACCTTCGACTTCAGCGACATTGTCGAGAACGGTTTTGACCCGGCCGACTACGACGACCTGTTCACGGCCATGAAGCAAGCCGAGGCCATCAGCCAGCTCGCGCTGTGCGTCGTCTTCCTGCAGTACCCGGTGCTGGCACTGGTGATTTCCGAAGAGGACGAAGACCCGGCCACGGACTTCATGATGGGCCTGCTTATCGTGTACCGCGCCATGTACCACGATGAAGACGAAGACAGCGCGATCGAGTGGATCGAAAGCCCTGCCTTCCAGAAGGATTACACCCTGGCGTCCGGCCTGCTGATGAAGAGAGAGACCAGAGCCGCACGCTGATTGAGGATCGTGCCAATGCGCGGCATTGGCACGAGGGTCATGCGCCCAAGGGCGCGATCAACCCAGCGCAGCAGCGCCCACGCGACCGTCCTTGCGACGACGCGATACGATCAGGCCAGCGCCGATCACCAACAGGCTGAGTACGCCGGTGGCGATGATTTCGAGGCGATGCTCTTCCTGCAGCAGCATGATGGTCAGCACCGCGACGATGAACGCGATCACTGCCCAGGTCAGCCATGGGAACAGCCACATCTTGAAGTCGATGGCCTCGCCCGCAGCAATGCGCTTCTGGCGCATACGCAGCTGCGACACCGCGATCACCAGGTACACCAGCAGTGCGATGGCACCGGAGCTGGCGAGCAGGAAATCAAACACGGCCGCCGGCGCGATGTAGTTGGCGAACACGGTCAGGAAAGCCGCCGCAGTCGACATGATCACCGCCCAGTGAGGCGTACCGCCCTTGCTGGTGCGCTTGGACACGGACGGTGCATCGCCGCGCTTGCCCAGCGAGAACAGCATGCGCGAAGCGGTGTACAGGGCCGAGTTCAGGCAGCTGGTCACGGCGACCAGGACCACCAGGTCGACGATCAGCTTGGCGTTCGGAATGCCCATTGCATCGAGCACGGTCTGATACGAACCCACCTCGGCCAGGCGCGGATCGTTCCACGGCACCAGCGACACCACGATGAAGATCGAAACCAGATAGAACAGGAAGATCCGCCAGATCACCGAATTGGTGGCCTTGGTGATCTGCTTGCCAGGGTTCTTGGACTCGGCCGCGGCGATGGTCACGATCTCGGTGCCCATGAACGAGAACATGGTGGTCAGCATCGCCGCCAATACCGCGCCCATACCATTTGGCAGGAAGCCGCCGGTATCGAACAGGTGGCTGACACCGCTGACGTTGCTGGTGGGCAGCAGACCGAAGATCGCCGCAACACCCAGCACCACAAACGCGATGATTGCCACCACCTTGATCAGCGCGAACCAGAACTCGAATTCACCGTAGTTCTTCACGCTGAACAGGTTGGTTGCCGTCAACACCAGCGTGATGACCAGCGTGAACACCCAGATCGCGATATTGGGGAACCAGGCATGCAGAATGGTTGCAGCGGCGTTGGCTTCCAGTGGAATCACCAGCACCCAGAACCACCAGTACAGCCAGCCGATGGTGAAGCCGGCCCAGTGACCGATAGCGCGGTCGGCATAGGTTGAAAACGAACCGGTATCCGGCGAGGCAACGGCCATTTCGGCCAGCATGCGCATCACCAGTACCACCAGCGTACCCGCCGCGGCATACGCCAGCAGCACGGCAGGCCCGGCTTCGGCAATCGCGTGGCCGGAGCCGACGAACAACCCGGCGCCAATCACGCCAGCAATCGACAGCATCGTAATGTGTCGAGGTTTCAGCCCTTGTTCGAGCTCGGAAGAGTTAGCGGTACTGCTCATAAAACCACCTGTGCAAGACGAGCGAGGCACACCGGAGCGTTACGTAAAAAGAAACCTACGGTGCCGTTCTTTATATTTGACGCAAGAATTGCGCCAAAATATTTCGAAAACGACGTCGCTTAGAGAATACGAGGCCTGTGGCTTGACCCGTGAAGCCTGCAGGACGATGGCTTTTCTGCGCCGTCTGTAGGATTTGTTACCAAACGCCTCAGATTCGTCTACATGCACGCACCAAAAATGCCCCAAACCTTCCTCAAAGCGCAAACATGGTGCAGAAATCAGACCGCCGCTCAGCAAATGCTACTTCCAACACCCGGCCAAAGCTGGCAACATCGCGCCTTTTTCGCGCACGCCCCTGTTTTACAGGGCATCGTGCTTGCCTTCTTGCGACCGTCCGCTGCCCAGATGAGACAACCCGTCGAGCGCCTCCACGCTGGACACAATACGTCGATGGTTGTCCTTTAAACGCTGTGCTAGCTTGGCGTTCGCTGGCAGCCAGCGCGCACACTTCAACGAGGACCCCACATGGCCGAGGCCACGCCCGCCCTGGAAATCCGCAACCTGCACAAGCGCTACGATCAGCTCGAGGTGCTCAAGGGCATCTCGCTGACGGCTCGCGACGGCGACGTCATATCGATCCTCGGCTCCTCCGGTTCCGGCAAGTCCACGTTGCTGCGCTGCATCAACCTGCTGGAAAACCCGCATCAGGGCCAGATTCTGGTGGCCGGCGAAGAATTGAAGCTCAAGGCAGCGCGCAATGGCGATCTGATTGCCGCCGATAACCGGCAGATCAATCGTCTGCGCAGCCAGATCGGCTTTGTGTTCCAGAATTTCAACCTGTGGCCGCACATGAGCGTGCTCGATAACATCATCGAAGCCCCGCGTCGCGTCCTCGGTCAGAGCAAGGCCGAGGCCATTGCGGTGGCTGAAGAGCTGCTGGCCAAGGTAGGTATCGCCGACAAGCGCCATGCCTACCCCGCGCAACTTTCCGGCGGGCAGCAGCAACGCGCCGCCATTGCGCGTACGCTGGCCATGCAACCACGGGTTATCCTGTTCGACGAGCCGACCTCGGCCCTCGACCCGGAGATGGTTCAGGAAGTACTCGGCGTCATCCGCGCACTGGCCGAAGAAGGCCGGACCATGCTGCTGGTAACCCACGAAATGAATTTTGCACGTCAGGTATCAAGTGAAGTGGTGTTTTTGCATCAGGGAATGGTCGAAGAACAGGGCACACCGCAGCAAGTATTCGAAAACCCGCTGTCGGCAAGGTGCAAACAATTCATGTCGAGTCACCGCTAACGGAGCAACACCCATGCAATCGTACAAAAAGATCTTGCTGATCGCAGCGGCCACCCTTGCCTTCAGCGGCAGTGCCTTTGCTGAAACCATGAAAATGGGCATCGAAGGGGCCTACCCGCCGTTCAACAACAAGGACGCGAGTGGCCAGGTGGTAGGCTTCGACTATGAAATCGGCCAGGCCCTGTGCGCCAAGATGAAAGTCGAGTGCGAAGCGGTGACGTCAGACTGGGACGGCATCATCCCGGCGTTGATGGCCAACAAGTTCGACTTCCTGATCTCGTCACTGTCGATCACCGAAGAGCGCAAGCAGGTGGTCGATTTCACCAACCCGTATTACTCGAACAAGCTGCAATTCATCGCGCCGAAAACCTCCTCGATTGACGTATCGAGCGTGGAAAAAGCCAAAGAGAGCCTTGCCGGCAAGTCAGTGGGTGCACAGCGCTCGACGCTGGCCGCCACCTGGCTGGAAGACAAGCTCGGGATCATGGACGCCAAACTCTATGACACTCAGGAAAACGCCTTCCTCGACCTGTCCTCCGGTCGCGTCGACGCCATGCTGGCCGACAAATACGTCAGCTTCGAATGGCTGAAAAGCGAAGCCGGTCAGAACTTCGAGTTCAAGGGCGAGCCTGTCGTGGAAGACGACAAGATCGGCATCGCCGTGCGCAAGGGTGACGACGCCCTGCGCGAGCGCCTGAACGCGGCCCTGAAAGAAATCATCGCTGACGGCACCTACAAGAAGATCAACGACAAGTATTTCCCTTTCAGCATCCTCTGATTCACCTGACCGCGTCGCCGCCGCTTGCTGTCGAAGCGCGGCGACCGGCCCTGACAAAGCCTGCCCATGAACATTGATCTCCACGGATTCGGCCCGGCCCTTGCGGCTGGCGCGCTGATGACGGTCCAGCTTGCTCTCTCGGCCCTGTGCCTGGGGCTGGTGCTCGGACTGCTCGGCGCCTTGGCCAAGACCTCGCCCTACAAGCCGCTGCAATGGCTGGGCAGTACCTACTCGACCCTGGTACGCGGCATTCCCGAACTGCTTTGGGTGTTGCTGATTTACTTCGGCACCGTCAACGGTATGCGCGCCCTGGGCAAACTGTTCGACATTCCCGACCTGGCCCTCAGCGCCTTTGCTGCCGGGGTCATCGCCCTGGGCATTTGCTTCGGTGCCTACGCGACCGAAGTGTTTCGCGGCGCGATTCTGGCCATCCCCAAAGGCCACCGCGAAGCCGGGCTCGCGCTGGGCATGTCACGCTCGCGCATCCTTTTCAAACTGGTCCTGCCGCAGATGTGGCGCATCGCCCTGCCCGGCCTGGGCAACCTGTTCATGATTCTGATGAAAGACACCGCGCTGGTCTCGGTGATCGGCCTGGAAGAAATCATGCGCCACGCGCAGATCGCCGTGGGCTTCACCAAGCAAGCGTTCACCTTCTACATGGTCGCGGCCTTCATGTACCTGGGCCTGACCGTGCTGGCCATGGCCGGCATGTACTTCCTTGAAAAACGCGCCAGTCGCGGCTTTCTGAGGAGCGCGTCATGAACTGGGAAGTCATCATCAAGTGGCTGCCACGCCTGGCACAGGGCGCAACCCTGACCCTGGAACTGGTGGCGATTGCCGTCATCGCCGGGCTGATCCTTGCCATCCCGATGGGCATCGCCCGCGCATCGCGTCACTGGCCGGTGCGTGCCCTGCCCTACGCCTACATCTTTTTCTTCCGCGGCACACCACTGCTGGTGCAACTGTTTCTGGTCTATTACGGGCTGGCGCAGTTCGAATCGGTGCGCCAGAGTGCGTTGTGGCCGTACCTGCGCGACCCGTTCTGGTGTGCCGTGGTGACCATGACCCTGCACACCGCCGCCTACATCGCCGAAATCCTGCGCGGCGCCATGCAGGCGGTGCCGCCAGGTGAAGTCGAAGCGGCACGGGCACTGGGCATGTCGAAATGGAAGGCGCTCTTCTATATCGTCCTGCCACGCGCGGCACGCATCGGCCTGCCGGCCTACAGCAATGAAGTGATCCTGATGCTCAAGGCCAGTGCGCTGGCCAGCACCGTCACCCTGCTGGAACTGACCGGCATGGCACGCACGATCATCGCCCGCACCTACCTGCCGGTGGAAATCTTCTTCGCCGCCGGCATGTTCTACCTGGTCATGACCTTCGTGCTGGTGCAGGGCTTCCGGCTGCTGGAAAAACTATTGCGTGTAGACGCAAGCCAAGGGCGCTGATATGAAAGGTGCTGGCGTCGATCCAGTCAGCACCTTGCCATACGAGTCCGCCACCATGCCCTCTGAACCTCGCTTGCAGGATGAACACCTCGGCAGCCACTTAGGTGCGCTGGACAGCTTCCTGTTCGCGCATCAGGCCTTGTGGCGGCCCAAGCCGTTCACGCACCTCTCCCTGCCTTGGGAAGACAAATACCCGGACCTCGCGCTCTGGCTGCGGCAACGCACGCTGGAACAGGCCGAGGCCGCGCACAATCACCCGGAACACCTCGACGCGCCCTTCCCGTTCAAGCAACTGGCCGCCGAAGCGGTCGCGCTGAGCCACGTCGCCGAACTGCCCGTGCACGCCCTGCAGCCAGTCGAGGCGCGCATGAGCGTCGATGTGCCGGGGCGCAAGTGGCAGCAGATCGAAGCCTTCGCCAGCCATCTGGACATGCGTGACAGCGCGACTCACTGGCTGGACTGGTGCGCTGGCAAAGGCCACCTGGGGCGCCGCCTGACCGGGCCCGGCCAGCGTCTGACCTGCCTGGAGAAGGATCCGGCGCTGATCGAAGCAGGCCTGGCCCTGAGCACGCGGCAAGGCATCGACGCCAGACATGTGCAGCAGGATGTCATGGCCGACGACACATGGCGCTACCTGCAACCCGAACATACACCTGTGGCGCTGCATGCCTGCGGCGACCTGCACATTCAGTTGATGGAGCTGGCCAGCCAGACGGGCTGTCGGCGTATGGCGATTGCGCCGTGCTGCTACAACCGTACCCGGCACGACCTTTATCAGGCGCTGTCCAGCGAGGGCAAGGCGTCCGGCCTGAAGCTGTCGCGAGACGAGCTCGGCCTGCCGCTCAGTGAAACCGTGACAGCCGGCGCGCGCGTACGTCGTCAACGCGACATCTCGATGGCCCGCCGCCTGGGCTTCGACCTGCTGCAGCGCCGCCTGCGCGGCATTGATGACTACTTGCCCACACCCTCGCTGCCGACGTCCTGGCTGGATGCGTCCTACGCGGACTACTGCAACCATCTGGCAAAACTCAAGCATCTGCCTGCACCGGGCCAGCAGGACTGGGCTGCGCTGGAAGCCGCTGGCTGGAAAAGACTGGCCGAAGTGCGCAACCTGGAACTGGTCCGCGATCTGTTTCGGCGCCCGCTGGAGATGTGGCTGGTGCTGGACAGGGCGATGTACGTGCGCGAGCAGGGTTACAGCGTGAGCGTTGGCACTTTCTGTGACAGCCGGATTACACCGCGCAACCTGCTGATTCTGGCCCGAAAATCGTGACTGAAATCGGTTGAGCAACCTGTGGATAAGTCTGTTGATGAAAATGTGGATGAGTGCGTTAAAGCTTGGCGCGCCAGTTACTGAAGCCCCTTATTTTTTTCCGCCATCCTTCCCGTAACCCGCAAAAACAATGCCTTGCGGCTCAATGCACCCGACTGCACATAATTACCCGGCTGCGCAAATCTTTATCGGCAAATTGTGCATAAAGATTTGGTAAAGGCTCTGGCGCAAGCGTTTTGCGCGGCTCAATCGTGCACACGCAGACGCCTGTGCACGAGCTGTCGGGCGCAAGATTTCAGACCTCTTCGACACACTCCAGCGAGCGCTCGACCATGACCTTGGCCATTTCCAGCATGTGCATGGAAGCGAACGCCAGATCGCGCTGCGAACCGGTCAGTTCATCGCCGAGTTCGTGAGCGGTGGCCGATGCGCAGCGCAGGAAATCCAGCGCGTGCACCAAGGTGGCTTCCAGGCTGATGAAGTCGAACTTGCTGTCGTGGGGTTCCTTGGCCGGTCGGGAGATTGGCAGGTAACACTCCATGGCGCGCTTGACCACAGCCTTGTCGAAGACCGGTGCGGTGCTGGACGGTTTGTTGGGCGGATCTGGGGTTACTTTGACCATGCTTAGCTCTCTCCTCAATGGAACTGCCACTGGATCGCGACTAAACGATTGAGGTGGCAGCTGTGCGAAAGGTTAGTCGACCGGGAGCTAAGACCGGCGCACCCGAAAGTGCCCTCACGCACAGCCGCCATAGAGTGCAGGAAGAAGACCTGACCAAAACAGCGACGCGATACGCCTTAACTCAAATCCGGGCGACTAAACCCGATCGCTGATAGGCAGCGACGGACGGAGATTAGAAGCCCATACAGGTAGGCGCAAGCGGTCGGGGATTCTCTCGGAAATGTCCTTCAAAAGAAAGAGACGGTGCCTGCAAAAACGCGCCTGAAAGCGTTGCAAAAGGTGAGTTCACAGTACGACGCTTTGATTCTGGCCGAAGGCCGTAGGAGCGAACTTGTTCGCGAAGACTGAATACGCAGCGCCGCATTCCTGTCATGACTCACTACTAAAACTGATCATCCTTCAACCGCGCAAACGGCACACTGCGGTTCTGCAGCTTGCGCAACGTCAGCTTGTAGGCACTGGACTTGATCTGACTGCCCATCGGCGTCTCCTCCAGCAAAATCCGCCCCGACGCAAAGGCACAGCCCGTACTCATCATCTTGTACTTGAGCAGGTACAGCCCCGGGTCCATCTTGGCGAACACAAACACCGCCCCGGCTGGCACAAACGCATGCCGAAACGCCCGGCGCCCCACCGCATCCGTAACCTTGGCATACACCGCCGACTCGCCCGCCGAGTTATCCACAGTGATCTGCGACCAACCGTTGTCCTTGAGCACCGGCATGTCCTTCACATAGCCCGCCTTGTCCGGCCACGGCGCGCCCATCGGATCAAGCGCCGGCACGCCACACTCGGACGCCGCCGCATCCACCGGATTGGCCGGGCTCGCTACAGGCTCCTCGACCGGCGCGGCAGGCGCGGGCTTGACCCACGTCTGCGCAACCGGCGCAGGCTCGGACGGCACAAACGACTTGCCCGCACCCGGTTCGTAACCCATCCACGCCCCACCCGCGCAGAACACCACAAACAACAGCGCCCAACGCCACGCACTGCGACGACGCCTGTCACGGGAAGGGGATGCAGAAGCATAGGAAGAAGACTTGGGCGCCGGCCCCGAACGAGCCTCCTGAGACGGCGCTGAGGTCGCGGCTGCTGACGTGGCGGCATACACATGAACCGCCTGCCCGCGCGTTGCATGCGCCTGCTTGCGGCGCGCAGCATCGATACGCGCCTTGTGCTCATTGGCAGCGAGCTGCGCATCATAAGCCGCACGCCGCGAAGGGTCAGCCAGCACATCGTGAGACGCGTTGACGACGCCCATCATGTCCGAGGCGTAAGGATCTGGATTCCTGTCCGGGTGCAGCTTCTGCGCCAGCTTGCGATAAGCCTTCTTGATCTGCTCAGGAGAGGCATCGCGAGCAACACTCAGCAGCTCGTAATGCGTAGGCGTTCTCTGCATTGCACTTGCTGTCCATGGCTGACTGCCATTTTCGATACAGTTGTATCGGCCAAAAAGCCGGTAGCTCCAGTGCAAATCCGACGCAACAGCAACCAGCGCACAAGAAAATGCCCGAATCCAGAGGATCCGGGCATTTCTTGATACATCGATGAAGCCTTCGTCGGCATCCAGACGCACATTCATGCGATTCAGACAGCCATCCTCAGCCCCACCCTGCGCAAAGCCAACAGGCCAGGCGCATCTGCAAATATCCTTCAACAACTCTTCAGCGAATGACCAGCCTGCGGCAAACAACACCCCAAACCCGGTTACGATCCATCGCATCACTCATCAGATAGTCCTTTATCTGCATGGCTGAAAAGCTAACGACCCGTGCTGCTGACTCAGTAGCCTGGGCCGTTGAGAACAAGCCTATGCAAAGCCCTCCTGCCCCGCAACTGCCCAAAAATGGCGGGGTCGGATGGGTGCCTGTTCGTACGCCAAATCGCCATCAACGCTGGACGTATTGGTTTGCGCGACCAGGTTAAAAATCCAGCGTTCTGTCAGGCACAAGCTGTGCGCACCAAAGGCAAGATCAACGCCCGCATTCGACGCCATCCGCCCTACCACACAGACCAATCCGTCCAAACCAACAGAAACGTCCTGCACCACCACCCGCCCACATCCGACCCGAAGCGCCAATGGTCGATTTTTTTCAACTGAATCAGACAGCTAGGCTTTACAAGCGCATCAGACTCTATATACTCGCAGCCCATTACGCCGGTATAGCTCAGTTGGTAGAGCAACTGACTTGTAATCAGTAGGTCCCGGGTTCGACTCCTGGTGCCGGCACCATACAAGGTTTCAAAGGTGGTTTTTGCAGCCTTTGAAATCTCCGAAAAACCCGCCTTTTGGCGGGTTTTTTCGTTTTGGTCTGGAAAATCCAGATTGAGACACTATCTGCGACGTCGAGCCAGGAGGCTGAAATGAGATTTCTTGAGCTCTACCTGAAGGGCGATGTGCTGGAAGAAGATATTCACCGGTTCGTGGAGGACTGGCACGAAGGACGCGAAGGTGCGGGTATGGAACTGCACGAATATCTCGGCATGAGCTGGGAAGAGTATGGGGTGTGGGTAGCAACCCCGGCAGCCCTAGCTTTCATACTGACGGCTAGGAAACAGGGCAGTTCTCTGGGTCAGTAGCTCTCGTATCGGCCAACCTGCCGGTAAAGCGATAAGGGTGCAAAATCAAGAGATGCCCAAGCTCCTGGTAATGGCGTTAGTGGACAACCCTGATAGACATCAGGGACTTGATCGGTGGTGACACATCAAAATGCAGCAGCAATGTCACCCACCAATTGGAAGGCCGCAATCCCTCCTTCCCATTGGTGTCTTTCTTCAAGTAGGATAAACACGATGCGATGCTCAGTTGTTGTAGCCCTATGTGCGCTTGAGAAAACCTCCAAGGACGTGAGGGTCAGTGCATTTACTAACCCGGATGAATTCAATACACGAGCATAAGCTAGGTTAGGATCCCAGGCGCTAGTCGTCGGCAAGAGTTAAAGGATATTTGCATGACCACGAAAAATGCGCACTACAGGTTGAGAGTTGCAATAGTTGATCTAGAAGCGTTGCCAGTGACCACTAGCATCTATCAATCGCACATGATTATGCAGAAAATTTCAGCTTAAAGCGGTTATCGCCAAGATTATGGCCAGACAAGGGAATATCTGTGTGAATAAGTATTTAACCCCGCCAACTTCAGCACGTTTAAGCTGCACTCAAAGGCAATCAGGCTTACTGGGAGGAGGCTATCAGGCAGCCTCTGGAGGGACTGCGAGCAGCTATTATATGCCTCTCTCTAACTTCGCAGGCACCTATGAAACGGACGATTACAATGCTGCGTTATACCTTATTTATCAGCTGTCCTCGCCTGACGAACAATTGAGTGCGGAGGAATTAAAAAAAGGAGCCTTGTTACTTCGTGAGATATTTCAGAGATTAGAGACCGGTGCAAAAATCTCGGTAGAGGCTCTAAAATCTCTTCAACAAGCTGCCGAAAATATTCCCGAAATCGGTCCTTTGATGTTTTCGCCAGGAAACTTAACAGGAACCGTTGCTACCGCCGCAGGGGCAGTCATGGCGGCGGCACAGACCAAAAAAGTCATGGACCTTTTAGACTTGACCGCGGCCCAAAAAGCGAAGCTCAACTCATGGGCTGACGCTAGGGGTACGGCAAGCGCCAGATCGGCGAGCAAAACGTTTAAAGGGACAATTAGAATAATTTCAAAAGAGGGAAAGTTATTTTTTGAAATACCAACAACAGCTGTAGCTCGGCATTATATATTAATGGGAAAAGTTGGACAATCGGTTGCCCACATACCGCTAATTAATACCAATACCGCATTGAGTCAAAGTGCCCGACTGCATGCTGACGGTGCCACTGGAATACTGAAAAGACTAGGCGGCCCCTATGTCGGCATGGCAATAGCAGTTGGCCCTCAGTTAGCGATCGACGCATCAAACTCTAAATCCTGGAAAGAGCTGTATAATAAATCTGCGGATAGCCAACCGACTAACGTTATTTCAGCCGTCGCAGGTATTGGTGGAGGTTCAGCGGTAGGCATTGTAACTGGCGCGCTATCTTTGCCTGCAGCGCCTCTTGCAGTAGTAATTGGCGTTGGCTTTATTGTAGGCCTAGGCGTACAGTGGGTAATTGTTGAAAATGGTTGGGATAAAAAAATTGGAAAAGCACTACAAATATGATGGCCTACTATGATTGACGCAGATAAGCTAAAGCGTGGAAGCTGGATATTGCTAGGGACACTGATCCTTTTTTTAGCTCTGGCCCCTTCTAACCTGCCTTACTTTTGGCATTTATTTTTTATTACTTCATTCTTAGCGTTTGCATGGACGTTGTACTTAATATATATGTGCGAGCGCTACACTACTTACATGACCTCGCTGATTATGTCAGCAGCTGGTTCCTTCTCTCTGCTCGCCAGTAGCGCTGCTTATTTCGCTGCGGCAAAATTTTGGGGTAGAGAAAGCATCCTTACGGCTATGATAGGCTTGTTACCATTAGTTCTATCTGCTTTGATGTATCTTTTCCTGGCCAGTACTAAATCTTCTTTTCATCCTTTTGAATATGACGGAATAAAAGTTCAAACACGCCCACAGACGACGCAACGTCGTTCGACTGTATATAATCCAATTCTGGTGGCCGGTATAACAACCTTGGCGGCCAGCATGTTTACTAAAGTGATGGGGGCGCTCACCTCTGGGCTAGTTGCAACGTTCGGCCTTATCGCATGTAGCTTGACGTTGTTATTCTACGCACGCCACGTTATTAGAGGCCTACGCGCCCTACGCATAAAAGAAAAAGCCATGCCCTCTCCATACACGTTCATGCAAATCGATGAAATTCGAGAGGCTCGCAACCGCTGGTGGCTGGGCAGATTGCTCAAGTGGGTAACCGCGCGGGGTAAATCTTCGGATACATGATTTGAATGTCCTTATTTTTCTAGGCGATATGAATGGTTCGACTCCTAACGCCGCACTAAATATGAAAGAAGGGTCCGCAGCGATGCAGACCCTTTTTCCCTCAACTTCAATAGCGAAAATATGCAGAGCATTTAACGCTTACGTCAGCGCTCAGCAAACTTCCAGCTCCTCCCCCGCAACATTTCGCCGCTTTATACCAGCCCCTCTCAAACACCAATTTCTGTAATTCCCCTAATCTGAATCCCAGCGTCGCTCATTTCCGATCAATAGTCATACTATCGATAAGAATATTCAATCACCCATCTGTCTCTTTTAAGGTACATTCTTCATGTATGAAGTGGAACACGTACTGTCTGCCAATGGAGTGGATATCTATCAGGGTTGGCTCGACACCATTCGAGACACGCGATCCAAAGCAAGAATCACTACCCGGATCGACCGAGCGGCGCTTGGCCACTTCGGCGTAACCGAGCCGGTGGGTGACGGGGTCTTTGAGATGAAGCTGGATTTTGGGCCTGGATTTCGTGTGTATTACGCGATTCAGGGCCAAAAAATACTTTTTCTCTTGGGTGGCGGCTCAAAGGACAAGCAGCAAAACGACATAGACCAAGCCAAGGCTCTATGGAAATGTCACAAGGTGAAAAAGAAATGACGACTCGTACGCGCTCCCATGATGAAAGCGTTCTGGAAATGCTCCGTGAAGACGAAGCGTTTGCCATCGAATACCTGTCTGTTGCGCTGGAAGAAATCGACGAAGATGGAGGTGAAGACGTTTTCCTTACGGCCATCCGTCGACTGATCGAGGCGAGAGGTGGCATGGGTAATCTGTCGAAGAACACGGGCTTGGCCAGACCTAACCTTTACAGGTCTATTGCTGCTGGCGGCGACCCGAAGCTTTCCACCATCCTCAAGGTGCTCCAGGCATTGGGTGTGGGAATGTCAAAGGTTGTTTCGCACAGAGCTGACGTGGGCAGCCAGAGCCCCGACCAGTGACGATTCCTCACCCCGAGATGGCGCCGCTTTCACGACAACGAGCAGTTTTTTGTAGTCGTCAGAGCGCCATCCGGAAGTGAAGCTGTTTGGCTTTATCTGCTCTCAGCGTTTTGTGAGGGTTGTGAGCATATTCGCCAGTCGTCAGCGTCCACATGCCTGAACAGTATGTAGCCACCACCGTTAGCTACATGGTTCTTGATTTCATACTCCCGCCAGTCCGACATCGCTTGCCCACAAATGTCCTGCGGCTTGTGCTCGATCAGCCAGGCGACGGCATTGATGAATTGCCCATGCGAAAACACCGCAATGCGCTGGGCAGGATGCTCCGCAAGTCGAGCCAGGAAGGCCTGCGCTCTTGCTATAAATCCTGAAAAAGATTCGGCGCCTGCTCCATCCGTAAACGCCGGTTCTGACCTGGACCAATAGGCTTCAACCCAATCCCGCCGCTGAGCAACGGTCGTGTTGGCACATCGCGCGGGTTCGAGGTAGGTAAACTCTTGAATGGGCCAGGTTTCAAGCGGGGTGGCAGGGAAAGTAGCTGCGGTCGCCGTGGCGGTTGCCTGCGCTCGGGAAAACGGCGAGGCGACAATCAAATCCGGCGCATGTGTGAATGATCGGGCCACTAGCTGTGCTTGTTCTACTCCCTTCAACGTGAGAGTAATAGTCGCGTGATCCACACTGGCTTCGCCTGCGTTGGCAGCGCTTTGTCCGTGACGAATTAGTCTGACCTGCTTCATTAATCAGAGACTCGCGTAAGAGGCAGAGGCTGAGCGCATTCAAGCGTACGCCCCCTTCTGGCAAAACCCGTCAGCATCAGGGGGGCATACAACCGGTTGATTACCAGTCGCGCGGCGCAATCAGCTCCTCAATGTCCGCGTCGGTGAAGCCATAAGCGTCTGCTATGCGTACGAAATCCTCAGCAATGGTTTCGCGGGCGACGGTTTCGATCTCACTGCCGTTCTCTTCGAACACCTCCTCCAGCTCGTTGATTTGCTCTGTCGCTTTGTGAGTCAGGGCATACAGCGCGTCCAGGTCGGAAGGCTTTTGTTGCTCGATTTCGCGACACAGGTTGACCAGCACGTCTTCGCACATTTTCACAACGGCATCAGGGAAATAATCGTCCTGATACATGCCTTTCAGGAAGGTGTGTTTGGCCATGGTTTCATTGGTCAACTGCATGGGTATCCCTCGTCGATGTACAGTGGGCGCTCAGTGACTCCAATTGAGGTGGCAATCGGATGCATTACAAGATTATTGCCCATTCTGCAGGCTGGGCGTATACGGCGGCGGAGCCAGGGCCTATAGCCTGCAAGACAGTTGTAACTGATGGCTCCATTGTGAGCACCGAAGATCAGGTTTTCTAGTCATGAACGAACCCCTTGATTACAAATTAATGGATAGCATCGTCGTCTGCATCAACGATACCGCGGGCTTTGGAAGAAAGGCGTTTGAAAGCTTCAGCTTGGCGACCGATGTCGCAAGGGATATGGGCGTCGATGGCGACGACGCAAATGATCTGATGGTCGAGTTCTTCGAACGTTTCTCTATCGATCTTAACGATTACGACCCTTATCGGTACTTTTTGGAAGAAGGTTTCAACTTCTTTTCCTTCAGGCGCGCCAAAGACAGACGCGGCAACATTCCGTTGAGGGTGGGCATGTTGTATTTAGCCTTGAAAGCGAGACGTTGGGATACGCAAGCATTTGAACAAGCCACATTCAGCGATGCTCCCCTGTATGAGCGCACAGAAGATATTCCGATTGATGGCTACAAGATAAAGAGCCGTTGATCTTGCCTGTGTGATCCACTTGGTATGCATGTCATACCCCAAGCGCTTTACGAAAAGTGGATGCGCTCGGTGATGACCTCAGGTTGCAGCAATCCACATAATTCAAACCTCCTTTCAGCGTGACGGAGGTTTCCTGTGCGCGTGGCCTTGAGCAGGCCGCGCCCTACCAAGCTCCCGAGGCAGAGCTCATAAGGCAGCTGTGGCATTGGGTATGAAAGCAGGTGTCGACCAATAGCAGCACCAACAACTGGACCAATTCGAGAAGCTCGACTAATGGGGCTGGCACCATACAAAGTAAGTGCTTTCAGCAATACAGGCCCTTTTTTCGCATCAGATTTAGCAACGCACATGTAGATCTTCATTACGCACGAACCAAAACAGACCGCTCTCCCCGCTATGCCCCGCTACGCGTAAGACGTTTCCGATTTCCTCAGATATCTCCGCTCACGCCTCAAAATCCTATAGCTATTCCCCAGCCCATCGTAGTAGCGTTGCGCCTCTATCGATTATCGATAGGACTGAGGGCTCATGAGCCCGGCACGGAGCAATAAAAATGGATTTTCTTGAAGCACTCAATTCCCTTTCAGCAAAAGTCCGCCAGCAAGCCGCGTCCATCCGAACCGAAGAGGCTACCAAAACGGCTCTGGTCATGCCGTTTATCCATACCGTGCTGGGCTACGATGTATTCGATCCTTCTGAGGTTGTGCCGGAGTACACGTGCGATGTGGGCACCAAGAAAGGCGAGAAGATCGACTATGCCATCGTTAAAGAGGGCAATATTCAGATTCTCATCGAGACCAAGAAAATCGGCGAGCCGCTGAACATCAATCATGCCAGCCAGCTGTTCCGTTACTTCCATGTGACCACTGCAAGGATTTCGATTCTCACCAATGGCCGGGTCTACAAGTTTTTTACAGACCTGGACGCGCCTAACAAGATGGATGAAAAACCATTTCTTGAACTGGACCTGCTGGCGATTGATGACCATGCCATTCCGGAATTGCAGAAGCTGACCAAGTCGTCCTTCGACGTTGAGTCAATTCTAAATGCCGCTGGCGAGTTGAAGTACGTCGGTCAGATCAAGCGTGTGATTGCGGCACAGTTCAGTCAGCCAGACGACGATTTTGTCCGGTACTTCGCGTCACGCATTTATGAGGGCGCTATTACTCAGAAGGTACGTGAGCAGTTCACGATTCTGACCAAAAAGGCCACCTCACAATTTCTGAACGATCAGGTCAACGACCGGTTGAAGCTGGCAATGAGCGGAGTTCAGGCGCCCACGGTGGCCGAAACCATCATCGAAAATAACACTCAGCCTGAAAAGGAAGAGCCGTTAGACGACCGGATCGTGACGACGGTGGAAGAAATGGAGGGCTTCCATATCGTCAAGTCGATCATCCGCACTGTGGTTGAAGCGAAACGTATTGCTCATCGTGATACACAGAGCTATTTCGGCATTCTTCTGGATGACAACAACCGTAAACCCATCACCCGCCTACATTTCAATCGTGCTCAGAAATACATCGGTATTTTCGAAAAGGACAAGGGCGAAACCCGCCATCCGATTGCTTCCCTGGATGATATTTACGGTTTTGCCGATGCCCTCAAGGACACCGTATTGAGCTACGCAGAGTCCTGAAGAAGCATTAATACCATTAAGGGCGCGCGCGGCAAGGCGCGCCTTGCAAGTACGCCGGAATATTTTCCGTCCCCCCAACTCCCTCAAGCTCACCCCACCTCCGTCGATACCCTCCATACAACCCCGCAATCATGGATCGATGAAATGGTTATCTCACTCACCCCCGGCAACAACACGTCTCCCACCATCACCCTGCCCAATTCCGGCATCACGCTCACTCCAAAGCCGCTCACCGATGCGCAGAAAGAAGCGTTTAAGAACGCTGCTGCCAGTACACCCGCTGTCGTTTATCACCCGAGTACCGAAGTGCCTGCGACCACTGAGCCGATGGAAGCGGTTGATACCTGGATAGGTCGCTCGCAGTCGCCTGACTTCCCAAAGATGGCGGCGCAGCACAGTAACTCTACGGAGGCGCTGAAGACGTCTTATGAAGCGTTCACGTCGACGCTGGCGTCGGTGTATCCGGATCTGGCCAGCAAGAAGTTCGGCTTCACGATCGAGGCGGACGGTAATCTGAAGGCGATCAACAGTTCTGGTGAGTTGAGCGAGGCGGATACCAAGCAACTCAATACATTGTTGAATGCGTCCAGTGGGCTGAAAGCCGCAGCGGCCACGTATCGGGACACGGCCATTGATCTGGTCGACGCCGATTCGCCCTGGAGCGGCAGTTATCTGGGTCGCTACAACCTGAACAAGGAGAACTTCGCCAATTCTCTGGACCTGGGCGCGCTGTTTATTCCCAAGACGTCGACGCCATCGAAAGATCAGATCGACGGCATGTTCTTCAATCAACTGGCCTACAAAGGTGAGCTGCACACCCAGGAATCGGAGGCGGCGATGCTCGCTGCACGTGCGGCGGAGAAAGCTGCCTCGATGGGTTGATCCCAATCCGTCAGCAAATAGGCAAACGTTGCGGGCGGAGGTAGTAGTTGTCGAACTCGCCGCTCTCAACGAGCTGAAACCCGTGGCGGACGTAGAAACGGTTGGAGTCGCTTTCTTTCAGGGCGCTGATGTGTAACGTGGATGCGGTGGCATCTGCTGACGCACGGTATCTCCTGATTTGTGCCAAACCTTTAGAACTCGCGCATCGAATTCGAGGTTATAGGTCATCCAGTGAAACCTTTACCCGCTGCGGAGATGCCAGGCGCTCGCGGACAGTTGCCAGTAGCGCTTCGTCTTCCTCGGTCATCATGAAGGGTAGCTGGCCGTGCTCAGCTACGTATTGAAGGGTTTGGCGCAGTAATTCCGAGGAGGTGGCGCCAAGCCTTTCCAGCTCGAGGTAAGCACGCGCTTTGAGATCGTCGTCGATACGAACGTTGATAGACGCCATCGGGGCACCCTCAAAACGTTGCGGGCGGAAATAGTAGTTATCGAACTCGCCGCTCTCAACGAGCTGAAACCCGTGACGAACGTAGAAGCGGTTGGAGTCGCTTTCTTTCAGGGCGCCCACTCGTACTGTGGATGCGGTCGCGTCCGCTTGTGCGAAGACTTGCCGAAGCACGGCAGCACCAATGCCCTGCCCTTGAACAGCAGGCTTGATGTACAGGTGATCCAGCAGCAGGCCGTCGCTGCTCGGTTTGACGACCACGAAGCCGACCTTGCTGCCGGCGACCTGGATGTAATGTGTGCATGACGCAGAAAACCCTTCACGAAAGCGCTCTTGGGCGCGCACCGGATCGAACCGGCCAACGCGCTCGAGGCTTTCGCGCATGGCTTCGATACGTATGGCCACCAAGGTTTCGAAGTCTTCGGGCTGGACCGTTACCAGGGTGATGTCGGGATCATTTTCTAGAATCTGTTGCATTGTGTTTGCTCCCGTATCAAAGGCTCGACGTCAGGTGCCCTATCCACGAACCGCGACCACTTAGCTTTGTTGGCGGGCCTGATCGTCAAGGCGCTCATTGCCCATCGAGTCGCTTACGAACGATTTTCCCCAGGCTCGTCAGACGATATCGCTGATTGCTGCTGGTCGGTTTTTCCGGAATGGTCATGGCGAGAACGCCCTGCTCAAGCGCGGGAGAAAGGTAATGTTTACGGAAGTGTTCCGCGTCAGCCAGCTTCAACTGGTGCTGAAGCTCAATGCGTTTGATGTCTCCATTTACGAGCACAATCAGCTTTTCGACTTCCGGGGTGGCTTCCGGGGTGGCTTCCGGGGCGACTTCCGGGGTAAGGAATGTGAGGGTGACTCCAGAGTTTCCTTCGCTATACCAAACAGGAGGCGCAAGGCCGTTCTCTTCGCAGGCCTGACGAATAAGTACGCTGCCGCGACCCAGCTTTTCCATATAGCCCTGTAAATAAAGTGCGTGGGCAATATCAGGATTGCGCAGCACTGAAATATGGCCCTGTTGCAGCTTGTCCGCATCGACGCCGTCCGGAAGGCTGCCGGAGTTCCAGATCTGCAGTCGGACCGGACTGATCTCTACTTTGATGCCGCCGGAAAAGCTGCTGTAGTCTCGATGAGCGAAAGCGTTGACGATGCCTTCACGTATAGCCATCTCCGGATACAGCGGTAAGTCTTCACGCTGATTGCGACCTTGGCTAAAGCGCGCCTTGACCGGGGTATTCGTGTAGGCGCAACCACTCCTCCCGCGTCATCTCCCAGACTTCCACCTCGAACCGTCCGCCAACAAACTCGCCCTCCTGCGTGCTCACCTTGCGCATGCCTTCGCTGATCGAGATGCGCCGCGAGGCTTCATTGGGGGCGGCTTTGGGCACTTGCATCAGGGGCATGCCCATCACGTCGAACCACTGTCGATTGATCACACGGCAGGCCTCTTTCATGTAGCCGTGGCCTTGCCAGTCCGGGTGCAGCCAGAAGCCGCGGTTGTTGCCGGGATGGGTCATCAGGGTGATGCTGCCGATGATCTCGTGGGGCGCGCTCTGCAGGCGGATCATCCAGTGCCATTCGGTGCCGTTTGCTATGGCGGGCAGTGCGACGTCCTGAATGTAGCGCAGCGCACCGTCCTGTGGATAAGGCCAGGGGACGCGGTTGTTCAGGTAGCGCACGATGTCCCATAGCGGGAAGCGTTGCTGAACCGCAGGCGCATCCTCGAGCTGAAGTGGCGTCAGCAGCAGACGCTCGGTGTGCAGCGTGGGGGTGATGGTCATGACGATGTCCCTGTTCATCGAACGATGATCACTGGATGAACGGTCCCGTATGCCGGGGATTTAAGTCGAACTGTCGGCTGCAGGTGGGGGTCTATCCTGCATCTTTTATACATCGGAAACCCCAGTGCCCAGAATCATTACGGATCAGACACCCCAAAGTGTGGTGGATGAGCAGCAAGTCAAATTGTTTGGCTCGCCCAAGGAACGTCTGGATTTTTATCGACGCGAAATTCATTACGAAACCACCAACCTCTCCAACCGCACCAACGCCTATTTGTCGGCGCAGTCATTCCTGGTGATCGCCTACGCATCGTCGATGGCCAACATGAACACGGCCTGGGGCGCGATGTTTACGCTGGTTGTGCCGCCGATGCTCGCCTTGCTGGGGCTGCTCAGTACGCTGTTCGCCTGGCCGGGTATTCGGGCAGCCTGCGACATCATCCAGCACTGGCACCACAAACAGGCGCAACTGCTGCTCAGCGAGCCGGTCATCGGGCTGACCTATGACGACTCGCCGTTGTTCAGCGATTGGGAATCCAGCGAAACCGGGCCGAAAAAGTCCTTGCTGTTCTCCAAGCGCAGTCCTTGGCTGTTCAGCTTTTTCTGGGTATTCCTCGGCGGGTTCGCAGTGTTTGTTCAGTTGATTGCGGACTGAGTCAGGTGCGGCCCTGTCATGTTCTTTGACGTGACTGACAGACTTGGGATGGGTAGATGTGACGGAGAGCGTCAGGGAAGGTATGCCCACGCTGGAGCACGAACGGTGTTTCAGTCATGCATTTTCGGCGATTATCCAGCCCTCTTCGCGAACAAGTTCGCTCCCACGGCCTCCGGCCAGAATCAAAAGCAGACTTGTATAGCGATGAGCGCTGGAGCATGGGCACGATCAGGATTCAGGCGACGGCCTTTGCCAGGCCGCCGCCCCCGGATCAGAAAATGTTGATCGGGTAGTCAACGAAGATGCGTGTCTCGTTGCCTTCGCTGTTGTAGGCCTGTGCATCGTCCGAGACGCGCAGGAACGAGTTGCGCAGGCGGAGCGAGAGGTCTTTGGCCGGGCCGCTCTGGACCACGTAGGTCAGCTGGCTGAATATCTCGCGTTCCGTGCCGTCGCCGCTGCCTGCGGTGCCATCGTCGATGTTGTCGCCGCGTACGTAGGCAGCCTTGTAGCTCAGGCCGGGCAGGACCAGCCCGGACAGGTCGACGCCATAGGCCGCCTGCCAAGAACGTTCGTCCTTGCCGTTGAAGTCGGACCAGTAGGAGTTGGCGAGGTAGATGGTGTTACCGCCATCACCAAAACCGCCATCGTTGCGATAGCCTCCGTAGGCGTAACCCATGTCACCGGTGCTGCGCTGATGCGCCAGGGTGAAGGAGTGGATGCCCACGGCCCAGGTCGCGGCCAGGCTCCAGATCTTGTTGTCACGCGCGTCGCTGGCAGTGAAGTCTTTATCCAGTCGGGTCTTGTAGCCGTTGAAGTCGAAGGTCAGCGACTGGTCTTGCGGCAGTGCGAAGACATAGTTCAGGTTCAGGTACTGCTTCTTGAACACATCTTCGTTGTCGGAGGCATAGAAAGCGGCGCTGAACTCATCGGTGAATTTGTAGCTGGCGCCGTAGACGTTGATGCTTTTCAGATCACCACTGTCGCGACCTTCGGCGCTCTTGCGCGCTTCCTGGGTGAAACGCCCGGCGACCACTTCCAGCCCCTCGATCTCTTTGGAGGTGATCAGGGTGCCAGTGTAGCTTTCCGGCAGCAGACGGGAGTTGTCGTAGTTCAATACCGGCAATTGCGGCATCTGATCGCCGTATTTGATGACGGTATTCGAGAAGCGTGCTTTTACCGCTGCGCCTGCACGGGACAGGTCATCGGCAGCCGCGCCGCTGTCGCCCTGCTTGAAGAAGTCGATGCCGCCATTGCCGCTGCGGCCCTTTCCGCCATCAAGGCGAATGCCGTACAGCGCAAAAGCGTCGACGCCCACACCAACCGTGCCCTGAGTGAAACCGGACGCGAAGGTGCCCATGAAGCCCTGGCCCCATTCGGATTTGTCTTCACGGTCGTTTTTGAAGTCGCGATTGATGTAGGCGTTTCGCAGGTTGACGTTCAGGCTACTGCCTTCAACGAAGCCCTTCGAATCGGCCTGCCCCTGGGCCATGGCCTGACTGGCGCTGATGATGCCCAAAGCGAGCATGCCCATACGTGTGTTAAGCATTTTGTCTTCCTTGTTCTGCAAATGACATGCGCTGTGGCGGCGGCCAATGGCCGTCTGGCTTCCCGCCTCTGGTCAGGCGGTGGAGCGCCGCACGAGGTCATCGCAGTGGACTACGAAGCACGTACAGGGGGTGGAGCCACAGGCAGTGGGGCGCGAATCCTAGTTCGGGTGCCTGGGGGTGTCAAACGTGTGGATGGCCGGGGCCTGGTCTGGTGTATTGCTTAATCTGTCAGCACACGCGCCAACGCTTCGAATTCGGCATCGTTGAACAGGCCTGCCGGATAGCGCTGCAGCAGCATGGCGCGAACGTCCGGTCTGGCTTTCACGGGCCTGGTCGTCCTTAACCAATCCGCCACTCGCTGGCGTGCCTCGTTACTGAGCGAAGCAGAAAAACCACGAACTCGCTGTTGGCTCATACCTGCATTCATAACGAAAACCTCTTGATTCATGAGGGGCTAAATCTACTGATGCCATGTGACAGTCAAGCTAAGAAAACGGGTTTTCGCCAGTCTGATTTAGGGTCATTCGGATAAACGAGCCCAATTTAGTTATAAGGTAACGCATAAAAAAGCCCGTCAGATGACGGGCTTAATACAGCAAAAACGGGACCAACTAGTTGCTGTTAGTTACAACTAGTTACTAAGCACTAGTTCTTGTGAGGGGCTGGCTGTTGCTGTGTCAGGCAGTGGATATTGCCCCCACCTAGCAGCAATTCACGGCCCGGCGCCATCACCACCTCATGCTCTGGAAACAGCTTTTGCAGGATCTCACGGGCCTTTTCGTCCATCGGATCGTCGAAACTCGGCGCAATGATGCCGCCGTTGACGATCAGAAAATTCACATACGACCCGGCCAGGCGCACCGAAGGGTTGCGCTCCTGGCTGCCATGCACCTGATCGACGCCTGCGCATTCTTCTTCCGTGGCGAACAATGGGCCCGGAATCGGCATTTTATGCACGATAAACGCACGACCCTTGGCATCCAGGGTGTTTTCCAAAATACTCAATGCCGCGTGGCAGCGTGAGTAGTTGGGGTCTTCGGGATCATCGGTCCAGGCCAGTAACACTTCGCCCGGACGGATGTAGCAGCAGAAGTTATCCACATGCCCGTCGGTTTCGTCGTTGAACAGGCCTTCCGGCAACCAGATGACTTTATCCACAGCCAGGTAATCGCCGAGGATCGTTTCGATCTGTTCGCGGGTCAGGTGCGGGTTGCGGTTGCGATTGAGCAGGCACTCTTCGGTGGTGATCAGCGTGCCCTCGCCATCCACGTGGATCGAGCCGCCTTCGAGAACGAAGCCTTCGGTGACGTAACGCGGGCAGCGCTCGATTTCGAGTACTTTGCCGCCCAGTTGCGAATCGAGATTCCACGGCGCATACAGGCCGCCATCGAAGCCGCCCCAGGCATTGAATTCCCAGTTCACGCCGCGCACTTCGCCACGGTCGTTGATGACGAACGTCGGCCCGCTGTCGCGCACCCAGGCATCGTTGCTGCTCATTTCCACAACCCGGATGTTCGGCATGTCCAGCCGCGCACGGGCGTTGTCGTATTGTGCAGCCGACACAGCCACCGTGACCGGCTCAAAGCGGGCGATGGCCTTGGCGATGGCGACGTGGGCAGCCTGGGCGGGCTTGCCACCCAGGCGCCAGTTGTCCGGGCGCTCGGGCCAGACCATCCAGACCTGGGTTTGCGGTGCCCATTCGGCCGGCATGTGGAAACCGTCGGCGCGTGGCGTGCTATTGAGCGTGGTCATGGCGATCAGGACTCCAGCGAACCGTCGAGGGTCTTCACCGCGCCGTACAGGTTAGGGCGGCGATCACGGAACGTGCCCCAGGCACTGCGGATGTGCTCCAGCTCGTCCAGGTCGAAGCTGTGGACCAGCACGCCCTCTTCGGTTTCGTTGAGCTCGGCGACTTTTTCACCGAACTGGTTGGCGATGAACGACGAACCGTAGAACGTGATGTCGTAGCCGTCCTGCTCTTCGTTGCCAATGCGGTTGCTGGCAATCAGCGGCATCAGGTTCGCGCCGGCGTGACCTTGCTGCACGCGCTGCCAATGGTCACGCGAGCTGATGGTCTTGTCATGCGGCTCGCTGCCGATGGCAGTCGGGTAGAACAGAATTTCCGCGCCCTGCAACGCCATGCTGCGCGCGCACTCCGGGAACCACTGATCCCAGCAGATACCGACGCCGATTTTCGCATAACGGGTCTGCCAGACTTTAAAGCCGGTGTCGCCCGGGTTGAAGTAGTACTTTTCGTGGTAGCCAGGGCCGTCCGGGATGTGGCTCTTGCGGTAGATGCCCAAGTTGCTGCCATCTGCGTCGATGATCGCGATGCTGTTGAAACGCGCACGCCCTGCCAGCTCGAAGAAGCTGATCGGCAAGACGACCTGCAGTTCTTTGGCGATTTTCTGGAAGTGCTTGATCGCGACGTTGGATTCGAGGGTAGTCGCCAACTGCAGATAGTCCGGGTTCGGCTTCTGGCAGAAGTACGGGGTTTCGAACAGTTCCTGAATCAGGATGATCTGGGCGCCCTTGGCGGCAGCTTCGCGTACCAGCTTTTCAGCGGTCTCGATGTTGGCTTCCAGATCCCAGGAGCAGGCCATCTGGGTAGCAGCGACAGAAACGATACGGCTCATGAAAATATCTCCAGGGGCGGTTGCAAAGGACTTATCACCATAGCAGACAGGCGATGACGATTATGAACGTCTTTATAGCGGATATAAATCGGTATTAAAAGCTTATAATTTGCTTATCATGAATTTATTTGTATATTTTACCGATATTAATCTGCTTAAGACTCATGACCGCGCTCATTCCTACGAGCTGGGTGTGACGCGACGGCCCTTCGCGAACAAGTTCGCTCCTACGGCCTTCGGCCAGAATCAAGAGCAGATCCGGGTATGGCGGTAGTGCCCCGTCAGGCACCACCTATCGTGCCCATGCTCCGCGTGGGTATGCCGTTCTGGACGCTCTGCGTCCTCTATTCCAGTTCGCGCAGCACCTTCGATACGTTGTCGACGAAAAAGTCCACGCTTTGCCGGGTGGTGCACATCGGGGGTTTGATTTTCAGGATGTTCAGGTAGTCACCGGTCGGCTGCATGAAGATGCCCAGTTCACGCAGGCGCTCGCACAGGCGCGCGGTTTCTTCTGTGGCGGGTTCCAGGGTGTGGCGGTCGCGAACCAGTTCCATGCCCAGATAAAAGCCCATGCCGTGCACCGCGCCCACCAGCGGATGTATATCGGCCAGGGCCTGCAGCCGCGCCTTGAAGTGGTCACCCACGATTCGGGCGTTATCCCAGAGTTTTTCCTCCTCCATGACATCCAGCACCGCCATGCCGATCCGGCAACTGACCGGGCTGCCACCGGATGACGAGAAGAAATAGCCCTCGGCCTCCAGCGCCTCGGCAATCTCACGGCGGGTGATCACCGCGCCCAGCGGATGGCCGTTGCCCATGCCTTTGGCCATGCTGATGATGTCCGGCACCACGCCCTGCTCTTCGAAGCCCCAGAAGTAGTGCCCTAGCCGGCCATAACCCACCTGCACCTCATCGGCAATACACACGCCACCCACCGCGCGGACCTTCTGATACACCTGTTGCAAATAGCCCGGCGGCAGGGAAATCCCGCCCGCATTGCCATACACCGGCTCGCAGATGAAGCCCGCCACCTGCCGTTGCTGCTCAGCCAGCGTGGCAAGGGCCTGATCGACACTGCGCACGTACTGCGGCGCACTGTCCGCGCCCCTGAACGGCCCGCGATAGGTGTTGGGCGCGGTGACCGGATGCACCCAGTCCGGGCGGGTGCTGAGCGCCTGCGGGTTGTCGGCGATCGAGGTTGAAATGGCATCGGTGGCCACCGACCAGCCGTGATACGCCTCCAGCACACTGAGCATGTCGCGACCACCGCTGTAAGCCCACGCCAGCCTGATCGCGAGATCGTTGGCCTCGGTGCCGCTGTTGACCAGAAACACGCGATCCATGCCCTCGGGGGCCAGCTTGAGCAGGCGCTCTGAGAACTCGGCGATCGCCGCATAGTGAAAGCGCGAGTTGGTGTTGAGCAGCGACCACTGCCGCGCCGCCTCGTGGGCCATGCGCGGGTGGCCATGACCGAGAACGGCGACGTTATTGAGCATGTCCAGGTAGGAGCGGCCCTGCATGTCGATCAGGTGGTTACGCCAGCCGCGCTCGATGTGCGGCGGGGCCTGGTAGTAGTGCTTTTGCGAGCGGGCAAAGCTGGCATCACGGCGCGCCAGCAATTGCGCGGCGTCCTGCAAGGCTGGCGCGTCACAATCAAAACCCAGCAGCGCCGACGGCGACGGGCACACTGCGCGCCAGGCATCTGCCCAGGCCGGTGTGCTGAACAGCGGCGGGCTGAGGTCCGGCGCGGTACATAATTGCAGCAACAGCGAGCCACCGCCCTGCCCGATCAAAGAACCCGCCGCCACTTGACCCTGCAGCGAAGCCTCCGGCAACACACCCCACAGCTTCAAACTGACGCGCTCGCCGACCAACAGCACCGCAGCATCGGCCGTCAGCCGCAAGGTGCCCTCGAACGGCGCATGCAGCGGCGTTGCTGCGGGCACATGCAATTCGACGTGCAGCGCAAAGGTCTCCGGCTCGCTGGCGCAGTCAGGCAAGGTGCGTGACAGACGGTATTCACCGAACCTGCTGGCTGCCAGACCACTGTCCCCGGCCGCTTGCGAAAGCAGGTATTCATCGATGCCGCTCTGCTCCCAGTTGCCTGCCACGAAGTGCTCGCTGAGCACGCCCAGATCCACCAGCACCGGCTGAAGCCCCGCCAGGCTGGGCAACAACGGCGAATAGGCAGGTTGCTCGACAGGCGGCAGGTCCAGTCCCACCGCGCGCAGAATGGCGGCTTCCATCAGCGCCATCGGCACCGAAGTGGCGACATCGAAAATGTTCCATTCGCCGGCAAGGTTGGCCTGGATATACGCATTGCCAGGCTCGACGCTGGCCTGTTGTTCGCTGCTGAGCACAAGCACTGCGGATCGAGCGACGATCAGCGGCCAGAGCGCCTGCAATTCCTCGATCTTCAGCGGATTGAGGGCGTGATAGGCGGCAATGGCCGGGAGGATGTACAGCGGATCACCCTCGGCATGGTGCAGCAGCGCAGCGCAGGTCACCGACAGGTCAGCCACTCGCCAGGTACTGAGCAGATCGCCGAAATCAATCAGCCCCTGCAAGTGCCACGGGTGCCCCGCCTCACGCCGCCAGACTGCGTTGTGCTCGGAGATGTCCAGATGCACTGCCTGTATCGGCAGTGCGGCAATCAATGGCAACAGACGGCGATGAGCCTGCTCGCCGGCTTCGATCAGACAGGCGCGGGCGTCGGCATCCTTGATCACCGGCAGCAGGTGCTTGATCAACGCGTGGGCGTGGCGCGGGTCCCACTGCAGAATGCGCTGCAGACCGGGGTGGTCGAAATCGGCCAGCGCAATATCCACATGGGCACACAGTTCGCCCAGCTCGACCACGATGTCACGGCCCAGGTGCTCGACATGCCCCAGCGATTGCCCGTCGATGAACTCCAGCAGACGCACATGCACCGCCTGCCCGTCGATGTCGACCGACAGTAACTGTTCGGTGTCGATGGCACGGATCACGCCCGGCACCTTGAACGCACTGTGGCCGGCCAGATGATGCAACGCCGCGTGCTGGGCGTTCAGCTCGCTGGTCGAATACGCCCCGTGGCAGATTTTCAGCACATAACGCCGCGTGCCGGTATCCAGCAGAAAGTTGCGATCCTGCTGGCTGCCCAGCGCTTTCAGGGTGCCGCTCAGCCCGTAGTGCTGCGCGAGCAATTGCAGCGCCTGGTCCGCGCTGACCTCGGGGCAAGGCAGACTGGATCGGCGGATGAGCGTGGCAAGCGGCATGGAGAACCTCGTTGTTGTTGTCAGGCCCGGGCTCAATGAGCAAGGCGTGATGGGCAGTCGCGCAACTGTAGGGGCATTGACTATAGGGGGATTGCACTGCGCGACCAATCCGCACCTGCACCTCAGGTCGGAAATAAGCCGGAGTTTTATTCAACCGCCTGCTCGGGTTTAATGGTTCGATCCTGTCATACGCGCTCAAGCGCTATGCTGCATTACTCCAGAACACACAAGAAGGTCAGTTCATGCGAATACTCGTTACCGGGGGCGCAGGTTTCATCGGCTCTGCACTGATCCGCCACCTGATAAACAACACCGACCACGAAGTGCTGAACTTCGACAAATTGACCTACGCGGGCAACCTTGAATCGCTGCAGTCGATTGCCACCGACACGCGCTATGAGTTCGTGCAGGCGGATATCTGCGATCAGGCCCGCGTCAGCGCGGTGCTCGAGCGCTTTGCGCCGCAGGCGATCATGCACCTGGCGGCTGAATCCCACGTCGACCGCTCCATCGATGGTCCGGCCGAGTTCATCCAGACCAACATCGTCGGCACGTACAGCCTGCTGGAAGCCACGCGCGCCTGGTGGCTGAAACTGCCGGAAGCGCAGCGCCAGGCGTTCCGCTTTCACCATATTTCCACTGATGAGGTGTATGGCGACCTGCACGGTGTCGATGATCTGTTCACCGAAACCACACCGTATGCGCCCAGCTCACCCTACTCGGCGAGCAAGGCGGCGTCCGACCATCTGGTGCGTGCCTGGCACCGTACCTATGGCCTGCCGGTGGTGGTGACCAACTGCTCCAACAACTATGGGCCGTTCCACTTCCCGGAAAAGCTCATCCCGCTGGTGATTCTCAACGCCCTGGCGGGCAAGCCGCTGCCGGTGTACGGCAATGGCCTGCAGGTGCGCGACTGGCTGTATGTCGAAGATCACGCGCGGGCCCTGCTCAAGGTGGTGACCGAAGGTGAAGTCGGCGAGACGTACAACATCGGTGGCCACAACGAGCAGAAAAACATCGACGTGGTGCGTGGTATCTGCGCGCTGCTCGATGAGCTCGCCCCGCAGCATCCGGCAGGCGTCGCACAGTACAGCGACCTGATCACCTACGTGGTCGACCGTCCGGGCCACGATCAGCGTTACGCCATCGACGCGAGCAAGATCGACAACGATCTGGGCTGGACGCCCGAAGAAACCTTCGAGTCCGGGCTGCGCAAGACTGTGCAGTGGTACCTGGATAACCTGGACTGGTGCCGCAGGGTTCAGGACGGCAGTTATCAGGGCGAACGACTGGGCTTTACCGAGCCTAAAGACCTGATTGCCTGATCAGCACCCTTCTCGGCAGGCGCGCCTCAGGGCAGACTGTCGAGTCGCCACGACTTATTGAACATTGCAGGGGAAGCCACGTGAACGTAGTCGCAACAAAATTGCCGGAAGTCCTGATTCTCGAACCCAAGGTATTCGGTGATGAACGAGGTTTTTTCTATGAAAGCTTCAACGCCAAGGCTTTTCAGGCTGCCACTGGCCTGACCCGTGAATTCGTACAGGACAACCACTCCCGTTCGCAGCGCGGCGTCCTGCGCGGTCTGCATTATCAGATCGAGAATGCCCAGGGCAAACTGGTGCGCGTCACGGTCGGCAAGGTGCTGGATGTGGCCGTGGACATTCGCCGCAGCTCGCCGAACTTCGGCCAGTGGGTCGGCGTCGAGCTGTCTGCTGAAAACGCCCGTCAGCTGTGGGTTCCGGAGGGCTTTGCCCATGGCTTCGTGGTGCTCAGCGAAAACGCCGAGTTCCTGTACAAGACCACCGACTACTACACGCCTTCGGCCGAACGCTGCATCGCCTGGGACGATGCGGATCTGGCCATCGACTGGCAATTCGACGGCCAACCCAACCTGTCGGCCAAGGACCAACAAGGCAAGCGCCTGAAAGAAGCCGACCTGTTTCCCTGAGCCCGCGACCCAAGGCCGCCCGGCGTAATGTCCGGGTGCCTGACAAGCCGGCGGCGGGCATAATACGCGCCTGATGCCCACGTCAGGATCGACCGGGTGTTTTTGTTGCCTGCCGCGGCGTGATCGCCAGCAGGCATCGTCAACCCTTCGGCGACGGCCAATCGATGACCATGACTCCCGCTCTGCCGCCCCGCCCTCGCTGGCGCAGCCTTGCCCTTCTGGCACTCTGCCTGGCGCCGTTGCTGTGGCCGCTGGAGCATCTGGCCGAACGTTATTACCGCAACGTGCTGGCCAATCAGAACCGCCAGACCCTGGACCTGTACGTCGCCAACCTGCTCGGCACCCTGCACCGTTACGAAACCCTGCCGCAGATCCTCGGCGACCTGCCGGCCTTGCGCGCCGCACTGGCGGCACCGGGCGACACACCTACCCTGGTAAACGCCAACCGTCTGCTCAGCGAAATCACGCGTCAGACCGGTGCCGATGTCATGTACCTGATGGACGCAAACGGCCTGACCCTGGCGGCCTCCAACTCGGATCACAAGGACAGTTTCATTGGCCGAAACTTCTCGTTCAGGCCCTATTTCATCGATGCGCGGGCGGGCAGAACCGGGCGGTTCTTCGGCCTCGGCACGACCTCTGCCAAACGTGGCTACTTTTTCGCCGGCCCGGTGCGTGACGGTGAGCGAATCATCGGCGTGCTGGTGGTCAAGGTCGATCTGGACCACACCGAAACCCTGTGGGGCAAGACGCCCGAGCAACTGCTGCTGACCGACCAGAACGGCGTGGTGATTCTGACTTCCAACCCCGAATGGCGTTTTCGGGCGACCCGCGACCTGACCGATGACGAGAAAAAAGCCATCGTCGCGATCCAGTCCTACCCGACCCGCGATCCGCGCCCGTTGAGGATCGATGAAAACGCCTGGCTGACCCAGACCCAGGCCATCGAAGAGACCGGCTGGAACGTCAACATCCTCGCGCCTCGCGCCCTTGTCGACCGTCAGGTACGCACGGTGGTGGCGATTGGCGGCGCAGCGCTGCTGGTGCTGATGTTGTTGCTGGGCCTGATGATGCAGCGTCGTCGTCATTATCTGGACCGCATCGCTTTCGAGGCCAAGGCGCGCCGCGAGCTGGAGATGCGGGTTATCGAGCGGACCAGCGATCTGGAGGGGCTCAACAGCCGTCTGCGCCAGGAAGTGCTGGAGCGCGAACAGGCGCAGCAGGAACTGGTGCAGGCTCAGGACGAACTGGTGCAGACCAGCAAACTGACGGCGCTGGGCACCATGTCGGCGAGTATCAGCCATGAGCTGAATCAGCCGTTGGCCGCTATCCGCAGTTACGCCGAAAACGCCGAAGTGCTGCTCGATCATCAGCGCACCGAGGACGCCCGCGGCAACCTCAAGCTGATCAGCGAACTGACCGGGCGCATGGCCTCGATCATCGCGCACTTGCGCGCCTTCGCCCGTCGCGACCGCCACGCCCCTGAAAGCGTGGCACTGCAACCGGCGCTGGAAGATGCGCTGGCGTTGCTGGCCAAGCGGCGGCGCGCCATGGAAGTCGAACTGATCCGTGACCTGCCGGACGCCACAATCTGGGTGCAGGCCGGTGAAACCCGTCTGCGTCAGGTGCTCGGCAATCTGATCGCCAACGCGCTGGACGCCCTCACTGAAAAAGGCCCGCCGCGCAGGCTGTGGATAAGTGTCGAGCAAACCGCCGAGGGCGTTAACCTGTACATTCGTGACAACGGCCCCGGCTTTTCCCAGGAAGCACTGGCGCGGGCTCGCGAGCCCTTCTTTACGACCAAGACTCGCACCCAGGGCCTTGGCCTCGGTCTGGCCATCTGCGATACGCTGATGCGCGCGCTGGGCGGCGAATTGCTGTTCGCCAACCATCCCAGCGGCGGTGCGCTGCTGACCCTGCGCCTGCGTGCCGGGGCTTCCGGGGCCAATCTTCAACCGCCAGAGGACCTTTCTGCATGAGTTCGGACACAGCCATCGACAGCCAGATTCAGGTGGTGCTGATCGACGACGATTCGCACCTGCGTCAGGCCCTGCGTCAGACGCTGGACCTGGCTGGCCTGAACGTTCTATCGCTGCCCGAAGCGACCGGGCTGGCCGAGCGCATCGGCCGCGACTGGCCGGGCGTGGTGGTCAGCGATATTCGCATGCAGGGCATGGATGGCCTGGAACTGCTCGACCAGCTTCACGCGCAGGACCCCGACCTGCCGGTACTGCTGATCACCGGGCATGGCGATGTGCCGCTGGCGGTAAAGGCCATGCGCGCCGGGGCCTACGACTTTCTGGAAAAACCCTTCGCCAGCGACGCCATGCTCGACAGCGTGCGCCGTGCCCTGGCGTTGCGCCGTCTGGTGCTGGATAACCGCAGCCTGCGCCTGGCCCTGAGTGATCGCCAACAACTGAGCACACGCCTGATCGGTCAGTCGCCGCCGATCCTGCGTCTGCGCGAACAAATCGGCGCATTGGCCGGGACGCGAGCCGACGTGCTGATCCTCGGCGAAACCGGCGCAGGCAAAGAAGTGGTTGCCCGCGCGCTGCACGACCTGTCCAACCGCCGCAGCGGCCCGTTCGTGGCGATCAACGCCGGCGCGCTGGCTGAATCGGTGGTGGAAAGCGAGCTGTTCGGTCACGAGCCAGGCGCCTTCACCGGCGCGCAGAAGCGGCGTATCGGCAAGTTCGAATTTGCCAACGGCGGTACGCTGTTCCTCGATGAAATCGAAAGCATGAGCCTGGACGTGCAGGTCAAGCTGCTGCGCCTGCTGCAGGAGCGCGTGGTTGAGCGAATGGGCAGCAATCAGCAGATCCCGCTGGACATCCGCATCATCGCCGCGACCAAGGAAGACCTGCGTCACGCGGCCGATCAGGGCCGCTTCCGGGCAGACTTGTATTACCGCCTGAACGTGGCCTCGCTGCGCATCCCGCCGTTGCGCGAACGGGGTGAAGATGCGCTGATGCTGTTCGAACATTACGCCGATGCCGCGAGCATGCGCCACGGCATCCCCAAGCACGAACTCAAGCCGGGCCAGCGCGCGCTGCTGTTGCGGCATAACTGGCCGGGCAACGTCCGGGAACTGCAAAACGCTGCCGAGCGTTTTGCGCTGGGTCTGGAACTGGAGCTGGAGCCGGAAGGCGTTGATGCAGAGCAAGCGCCACCGCCGGGTGGTGGTTTGAGTGATCAGGTGGAAAGCTTCGAGCGCGCGTTGATCGCCGCCGAACTGGCGCGCCCGCACAGCTCGGTGCGCAGCCTCGCGGAAGCGCTGGGTGTGCCGCGCAAGACCCTGCACGACAAACTGCGCAAGCACGGCCTGACGTTCGGCGACAGCAGCGGAGCTTCCGATGACAACGATTGAGCCTGGACATGACGCCGCCCACGCACTGGAGCAGGTGCTGCACCACGACATCCCGCTGACCCGCGAGATGGGCATGCGCGTGATTGACTGGCACAACCAGACACTGCGCCTGCACCTGCCGCTGGCACCCAACGTCAACCACAAGAGCACACTGTTCGGCGGCAGCCTGTATTGCGGCGCGGTACTGGCGGGCTGGGGCTGGCTGCACCTGCGGCTGCGCGAAGCCGGGATCACCGATGGGCATATCGTGATTCAGGATGGACAGATCAGTTATCCACTGCCGGTACGCAGCGACGCCATCGCCCGCTGCGACGCGCCCGAGCTGGCGCAATGGGACAAATTCATCACCACCTACCAACGCCGAGGCCGCGCCCGCCTGACCCTGCACACCGCCATCAGCGAGCAGGACAGTGAAGAACAGGCCGTGCGCTTTGTCGGGCAGTTTGTGTTGCACCGGTGAGGCTGCGCGCAGTCAATTCACTACCCGTGGGAGCCAACTTGCTCGCGAAGAGGCCAGTGTAATCCGCAAAAATTCATCGTCTGATCAATCGTATTCGCGAGCAAGCTCGCTCCCACAAGAACGCGCCTGCCCCTGCAGACCTGTATCAAGCGAAGAACACGCCGTGCGCTTTGTCGGGCAGTTCATGTTGCGCCAGTGTGGCTGCGCGTAGTGGATGCAGACCTGTGGGAGCGAGCTTGCTCGCGAAGAGGCCGGTGCAATCGGCAAAAATTCATCGTCTGATCAATCGCATTCGCGAGCAAGCTGGCTCCACAAGAACGCGCCTGACCCTGCATACCTGTATCAAGCGAAGAACAGGCCGTGCGCTTTTGCACTGGTGAAACTGTCTCAGCCAAGCGTCTCAGCGCTTTTGTAGGAGCGAACTTGTTCGCGAAGGCGTCGTTTCAAGCACTGGATTTGCTGTGGATGCACCGGCCCTTTCGCGAGCAAGCGAAACGTCGCCCGGTTCGCTTCTACGCCCGCCGGGCAGAGGCCTTGAAACAGGCCTCAGGACTGCGCCAGCACCAGCAGTTTGTCGCGCCATTCGGCGTTGGCTGGCAGGGCCAGGAAGAACGGGTTGAGCAGTGATTCGCGGGCCGGGTAGCTGAACGGCTGGCCGTCCAGTTGCAACACTTCGCCTCCTGCACCTTCAAGCACGCCCTGCGCCGCAGCGGTGTCCCATTGCGAGGTCGGGGCCAGGCGTGGGTAGCAGTCGGCGGCGCCTTCGGCCAGCAGGCAGAATTTCAGTGAGCTGCCGATGTTGGTCAGTTGCAAATGACCCAGCCCGTTCGACAGGCCCGCCAGCAAATGCTCCTGCTCCGGGCTGGAGTGGCGGCGGCTGGCGACCACGGTAAAGGTCTGCCCTTCGCCAAGCTGATTGCGCACGGCGATCGGCTGGAGGTGGCCGACGCCATCGCTGCGCCAGGCACCCAGCCCGGCACCGCCGAAGTAACAACGGTTGTTGGTGGGCATCGAGACCACACCGAATACCACGCGGCCGCGTTCAATCAGCGCGACATTGACGGTGAACTCTTCGCTGCCGGAGATGAACTCCTTGGTGCCGTCCAGCGGATCGACCAGCCACCAGCGCTCCCAGCCTGCCCGCTCGCTGAAGGGGATGTCAGCGTCCTCTTCGGAGAGCACATGAATGTCCGGATCAAGCGCCTGCAGGCCCTCGACCAGCACCTGATGGGCGGCCAGATCAGCGGCAGTCACCGGCGAGTCGTCAGTCTTGGTGGTCACGGTGACATTGGCGCGCCAGAAGGGCAGGATCACTTCGCCCGCCAGTCGCGTGAGTTCAATCACCGGGGCGAGCAGCGGATGTGGCAGGTTGTGCAACGAATCGGTCATGGCTGAAACAATCCACGCTGGGTCAGCAGGTCACGTGTGAGGTACAGCGCGGCCAGCGCCCGGCCTTCGCTGAACTGGGCATTCTGGGCAAGGCTCGACAGCTCGCGCAGGTTGATCCGGTCGACCCGGATCGGCTCGGGCTCGTCGCCTTCCAGCCGCTCTTCGTACAGGTCGGTGGCCAGAACCACCTGAATTTTCTGGCTCATGTAGCCGGGGGACAGCGACAGCTCGGTCAACAGTTCCAGCTCCCGCGCACCGAAGCCGGCCTCTTCCTTGAGTTCACGGTTGGCAGCCGCCAGCACGTCTTCGCCCGGCTCGATCAGGCCCTTGGGCAGGGACAGCTCGTAGGCATCGGTGCCACCGCAATATTCTTCGATCAGCACAGCGTGATCGGCATCGAGCATGGCCACGATCATCACCGCGCCGGGGCCCGTGCCTTTGCTGGCCAGACGCTCGTAGGTCCGCTCGACGCCATTGGCAAAGCGCAATTGCAGCTCTTCAACGCGGAACAGACGACTACTGGCGACGATTGCGCGGGCAAGTACGGTAGGTTTCTGACGCATGACAGGCTCCTTTACATGAACGAGGTACTATACCGAGCTTTTCCCGATGTCTGTGTCGGATATGCTTACCCGCTATCAACCCCCTGACGAGGCCAGAATGCTTTCCATGCCCTGGAGCGAAATCGATACCGTCCTGCTGGATATGGACGGCACGTTGCTCGACCTGCATTACGACGAACACTTCTGGATGCAGCACCTGCCGCAGCGCTACGCCGAACTGCACGGCGTCAGTTTCGCCATGGCCTGGCTGGAATTGAAACCGCTGTTCGAAAACAACGCGGGCACGCTCAACTGGTACTGCCTGGATTTCTGGAGCGCCGAGCTTAACCTCTCGGTTCGCGACCTGAAACGCGAAATCGCCCACATGATTGCACTGCGCCCGGACGCCGAGTCCTTTCTGGCGGCCCTGCAAAAGGCCGGCAAGCGGGTGATCATGATCACCAATGCGCACCGTGATTCGTTGTCGCTGAAAATGGAGCGAATCGAGCTGGCGCCTTATTTCGAACGCCTGATCAGCTCTCACGATTACGGCTTTCCCAAGGAAAGCCAGCATTTCTGGGACGCGTTGAAGGCCGAAACAGCGTTCGACCCGGCACGCAGTCTGTTCATCGACGACACCCTGCCGATCCTGCGCAGCGCCCGACACTTCGGTGTAGCTCATTTGCTGGCAGTCAGCCAGCCCAACAGCCAGAAAGGCCCGAAAGACACCGAAGAGTTCGCTGCAGTGGACGACTATCGGGAGCTGAGCAAGGGATTGTAAGCAACGCCGTGTGCCCGCCTGAAAAGGCGGGCAGCGTCTTCAGATCACTTCGGAATGCGCAGCTTCTGACCTGGATAGATCTTGTCCGCGCTCTTGAGCATCGGCTTGTTGGCTTCAAAGATTTTCTGGTACTGGTTGGCATCGTGATACACGCGCTTGGAAATAGCGCTGAGGGTGTCGCCCGGCATCACTTCGACGTATTCGGATTCAGAAGTCTCGCCGCCCGCAACAGTCATCTGGTCGTCGACTTTATCCACGCCATGAATATTACCCAGCGTCACGACAATCTTTTCCCTCTCCTCCTGATTGGCGACCTGGCCTTTGACGATGACCGTGCCGCCGTTAACCTCGGTCTGCACATTGGGGTTGCCCAGGCCGACTTCGGAGATATGCTTTTTCAGCACCTCATCGGCGTTGGCTTTATCTGGCAGAAGTGCATCCAGAATTTTCTCGCCTGCTTCTTTGATGAAACTGATAAGACTCATTTTCTGGTTATCCGTAAGTAGTGTTGAGGACTGCGCGATTAGTGTAGCCCTCGTAAATCAAGGGCTGCAGGCTTCCGACCAACGTAGCTCGACCATCGTTCAGCCTGAACGCGTAGAATCGGCTGTCTGGATGGCTCACCGGAGTGAATATGGACATCAAGCAACTTAAATTTCTGATCGCCCTCGACGAGACGAGGCACTTCGGCCAGGCGGCTGCGCGTTGCAACATCACCCAGCCGACGCTGTCGATGCGCCTGCGCAATCTGGAAGAAGAGCTTGGCTTGCCACTGGTCAATCGCGGCCAGCGCTTCGAGGGTTTCACTGCGCCAGGCGAACGCGTATTGGCCTGGGCACGCACGGTACTGGCGGCCTACGACGGTCTGCAGGCTGAAGCGGCCGCCTGCCGCGGTCATCTGGTCGGGACGTTGCGCCTGGGCGTGGTGCCGCTGTCGAGCTTCGACCCGCTGCCATTGCTGCACCGGCTGCACCAGATGCACCCCAATCTGCGCTTCGAGCTGTCGTCACTCAGCTCCGAGCAAGTGCTGGAACAACTGGCGAGCAATCGTATCGACCTGGGCGTTTCGTACCTGGAACGGCTGGACAACGAGCGTTTCGATTCGCTGACCCTGGACGACACACGCATGGGCCTGCTGTATGACCGTCGGCACTTTACCTTTGGTGACGATCCCTTGAGCTGGGCCGACCTGGTCGAGTTGCCGCTGGGCACGCTGACCAGCGGCATGCATTTTCGCCAGTCGATCGATCACAACTTCCATAGCCGCGGCCTGCAACCCAATCCGCTGATACAAACCGATGCCGTTCATCAGTTGCTGCAAGCCGTACACGGCGGTTTTTGCTGCGCGATCATGCCGCTGGATGGCGGTCTGGAAACGCTGACCGAACATTTGCGCCTGCATCCGATTGCCGACTCCCGGACTTTAGCCCGGCTGGGGTTGATCATGCGCCGCAGTGCGCCGCGCTCGGCACTGGCTGAAGCCTGCTTTGCACTGGTAGCGGAAATACCGCGCTAGCGCGTTGATCGACGTCATCTATCGGGGCATCAGCACTAGCGATTAGACGATTTCCAATAACGGGCCTAGTCTTGCAGATGTCATTCTGCCGGTATTTCAGCCCATGCCCGTTACGCGCAAGGTCAGCTCGGCGTCCTTTGCTACGCCAGCCCCTGAAGCAAGCCAGTCCTACAGCTACTCGAATCTCGAGGGCGTGGACGCTGCACGCAACGAACTTGCCGAAGAAGTGGCACTGGCGATTGCCTACAACGGTATCAGCCAGGCGGTCATGCTGGTCAGCCCGACCGATCTGGAAGACTTTATCGTCGGTTTCAGTCTGGGCAGCGGCATCATTGCCTCGCATGACGAAATCTACGACTTCAAAATCAGCGGTTGCGGCTCGGCCATGCAGGCCGAGGTCGAGATCGCCAGCCGCGCGTTCTGGGAACTCAAGCAGCAGCGTCGGCAACTGGCGGGCACCAGCGGTTGCGGACTGTGTGGCGTTGAAGCCGTCGAGCAGGCATTGCCTGACCTGAAGGCGCTGCCCGGCGCGCCCCTGCCCCCGATCGAATGGCTGGACGGTCTGCGTCAGCGCATCGGCGAGTTCCAGCCGCTTGGCCGCCATTGCGGCGCTGTGCATGCGGCGGTGTTCATGGACGGTAATGGCCAGCTGTTGCTGGGCCGTGAAGACATCGGCCGCCACAACGCGCTGGACAAACTGATCGGCGCCCTGATCCGCCAGGACATCCCCCTGGCCGGCGGCGTCGCCATCGTGACCAGCCGCTGCAGCCTGGAACTGATTCAGAAAGTATTGCGCGCCGGCATCCAGACGCTGGTCAGCCTGTCGTCGCCCACCGGCCTGGCCCTGCAATGGGCCCGCCGTCATAACCTCAATCTAATTCACCTGCCGCAGAAAAGTGCGCCGCGGGTCTATAGCCCTGCGATGGAGATTCAAGCGTGAGCACTCATCATCAAGCCGACAAGACACCAACCCCCCGCTACAAGCCGTACAAAGGTGCGGCAGGCGGATGGGGCGCACTGATCAGCGTGACGCAACACTGGCTGGGCAGTGACAACGCGCTGAAGAACCTGCGCATGATGCTCAAGACCAACCAGAACGGCGGTTTCGACTGCCCGGGCTGCGCGTGGGGCGATTCGCCGGAAAGCGGCATGGTCAAGTTCTGCGAGAACGGCGCCAAGGCGGTGAACTGGGAAGCGACCAAGCGCCGCGTCGACCCGGCCTTCTTCGCCCGCTACAGCGTCAGCTCGCTGATGGAGCAGAGCGATTACTGGCTCGAGTATCAGGGCCGTCTGACCGAGCCGATGAGCTATGACGCGGAAACCGACCGTTACAAGCCGATCAGTTGGGACAGCGCGTTTGCGCTGATCGCCAAACACCTGAAGAACCTGCCCAGCCCGAACATGGCCGAGTTCTACACCTCGGGTCGCGCCAGCAACGAAGCGGCGTACCTGTATCAGCTGTTCGTACGCGCCTATGGCACCAACAACTTCCCGGACTGCTCGAACATGTGCCACGAGGCCAGTGGCGTAGCGCTGTCGCAAAGCGTCGGCGTAGGCAAGGGCACCGTGACGTTCGAGGATTTCGAACACGCCGATGCCATCTTCGTCCTCGGTCAGAACCCCGGCACCAACCACCCGCGCATGCTCGAACCACTGCGTGAAGCGGTACAGCGCGGCGCCCAGGTGGTTTGCGTCAACCCGCTCAAAGAGCGTGGCCTGGAGCGTTTCCAGCACCCGCAACACCCGGTCGAAATGCTCACCAACGGCGACCGCCCGACCAATACCGCCTATTTCCGCCCTGCCCTGGGTGGCGACATGGCGCTGTTGCGCGGCATGGCCAAGTTCCTGCTGCAATGGGAGCGCGAGGCGCAGGCCAACAACGCACCTTCGGTGTTCGACCACGCGTTCCTCAACGAACATACCGAAGGCGTACTCGAATACCTGGCCGCCATCGATGACACGTCATGGGACGCCATCGTCGAGCAATCCGGCCTGCCGCTGAGCGACATCGAACAGTCGGCACGCATGTACGCCAAGGGCAAGAACGTGATCATGTGCTGGGCGATGGGTATCACCCAGCACCGTCACTCGGTGCCGACCATCCAGGAAATTGCCAACCTGATGCTGCTGCGCGGCAACATCGGTCGTCCGGGTGCCGGTCTGTGCCCGGTGCGCGGTCACAGTAACGTGCAGGGCGACCGCACCATGGGCATCAACGAACGCCCACCGGTGTTCCTGCTCGATGCGCTGGAAAAACGCTTCCAGTTCAAAGTGCCCCGCGAAAACGGCCACAACGTCGTCGAAGCCATTCACGCCATGGCCGAAGGCCGCGCCAAGGTGTTCATTGCGCTGGGCGGCAACTTCGCTCAGGCCACCCCGGACAGCCATCGCACTGCCGAAGCGCTCAGCAAATGCGATCTGACCGTACAGATCAGCACCAAGCTGAACCGCAGCCACCTGTTCCACGGCAAGGACGCGCTGATCCTGCCGTGCTTCGGCCGTACCGACATCGATATCCAGGCCAACGGCCCACAAGCCGTCACCGTGGAAGATTCGTTCAGCATGGTTCACGCTTCCAACGGTCAGTTGAAGCCGTCGTCGAAGCAAATGCGTTCCGAGCCTGCGATCATCGCCGGTATCGCCAACGCAACGCTGGGCAAGACGCCTGTCGACTGGCTGTGGCTGGTCGAGGACTACAACCGTATTCGTGACCTGATCGCCGACACCATCCCCGGCTTCAAGGATTTCAACGAGCGCGTCAAGCACCCGGGCGGCTTCTACCTGGGTAACGCTGCTGGCGCACGCCGCTGGAACACTGCGTCGACCCGCGCCAACTTCAAGTCCAACGCGCTGCCGTTGACTCTGATCAATGAACACGTCAGCTCGACCGGGCAGATCCCGGACCTGATCATGCAGTCGATGCGCTCGCACGATCAGTACAACACCACCATCTATGGCCTGGATGACCGTTATCGCGGCGTCAAAGGTCAGCGTGACGTGCTGTTCGTCAACGAAGCCGACATCATCCGCCTGGGCTTCCAGCCGGGGCAGAAGGCAGACCTGATTTCGATCTGGAGTGATAACCGCGAGCGCCGCGTCAAAGGCTTCACGTTGTTGCCGTTCGATATTCCGGCCGGTCAGGCTGCCGCCTACTACCCGGAGGTCAACCCGCTGGTGCCGCTGGAAAGCGTGGGCGATGGCAGCAGCACGCCGACATCGAAGTTCGTTGCCATCCGCCTCGAGCGCTCGGCAGAGTCGGCACGCATCCTCTGACGTCCCTGAAAGACGCCCACAAAAAAGGCCCGTTTCACTGGAAACGGGCCTTTTGCAAGTAACCTCAGACTCTCTTTTCAGACTTAAGTTCCTTAGCCAAAACAATAACTTAGCAGTTTGTGTGGCAATCGTGTTACTCGTCGGAATTGCATTGCTACATTCTTCACTTGACACCAAGATCGCGCCGTCATCCCTATGAGATTCCATACATGAAGTATTCCTCGATACTGTTGTTGTCTCTTACCCTGATCAGCGGTGCGGCGTCTGCAGGCAACCTCGAGTCAGGCGTAGGCGGAGCATTGGGTGGGGTACTCGGTTCGGTCGTCGGCCAGCAGGTCGGCGGCAGCACTGGTTCAGCAATTGGCGCAGGTGTCGGCGGCGCAGCCGGTGGCGCTGTAGGCGCGGACCGTCGCAACCGCACAGAGGCAGCCATTGGCGGCGGTCTGGGCGCAGCGGGCGGTAACGTGCTGGGTCGCAGCGTCGGCGGCAACACCGGCAGCCTGGTCGGCTCGGCGGTAGGTGGCGGCGGCGGTGCTGCACTTGGCAACTACATGGGCAACGAAAGCCGCAGCGACGACCGTCGTTATCGTGGTAACCGTGATCATGGCCATCGCCCGAAGCACCACGGCCATCGCCGTCATCGTGACTGATACCACCGTCAGTTGCTGAAGCACAAAAAACCGGCCGCTCTTGAGCGGCCGGTTTTCATTTGTCTGTCGCAACGCAGGCTCAGGACTGGATGCAGAGCATCGCCCCCTTGGTCAGATCACTTTGTGTGCATAGTCAGTTGCCAGCCATGGCCTGCACCCACGTCCTGACCTGTGCGTACGGATAATCCTCCAGCACCGCAAACCCGGAGGTGGCGCGGGCTTTGAGCCTGGTGAACAGCGGCACGCTGATGCCGCACAGAAAACGCGTCAGGCAGTCAGCGCTGGGCCGCTGGCCGGTGTAGTCCTGATGCTTGTGGATAAACTCACTGCACAGTTGCTGAAAGTCACGATTCGCCAGGGGCTCCAGCGCGGGTGGTTCGGGCAGGTGGGCGACTTCGCCAAGGCAGACCGAACAATGCCCACAACGCTCGGGCGCATTGTGATCACCAAAGTACCGCGCCAGCCGATGGGTCAGGCACTGGTCACTGGCGAACACGTCCAGCATGGTGTGAATGCGCGCAACCTCAGTGGCTTCGTGATGAGCGAAATAATCGTGCAATTCGACGCTCAGGGCCTGTGCATCAAAGTCGCTGCGCAACAGGCTGTAGACCTCGGTCATCTGTTTGCTTTCAAGCTCAATCCAGCCTTTTTCCTGAAAGTAATCCAGCGCCTTGACCACCCGCCCGCGCTCGGCGCCGTATTGCTGGTACATCGCCTGGAAATCGACGGTGGCCCAGGTGCGTGCCCGGTTTGAGGTGTCGATCAGGGCTTGAACGAACTCGCGTCGCTCCCCTTCGAAACGCGCCATCAGGTCTTGCGGCTGAAGCAGAAACTTGAAGCGGTACTCGGCAAAATACGCATAGCGCGGCGCAATGATCCCGCGCAGCTCCAGTTGCACCAGCAGGGTCTTCAACGGCAATTGACGAATGTTGCTGAGGTCGGCGAGCGGCCCCAGCAGAAATTCCCACTGCCCGTCATGACGCGCCCCGAGCAGGTCTTCCAGCACACGGGCAATCCCCTCGCGCTCCGGCGTATCGCCATACACGAAGTTCTCCAGCACGTTGAGGCTGTCGCGGTTGGCAAGCACCAGACAATCCGAAGCAGCACCATCACGCCCTGCCCGACCGATTTCCTGGCTGTAGTTCTCGATGGATTTGGGCAGGTCGAAATGCACCACGTTGCGAATGTCGCTCTTGTCGATGCCCATCCCGAACGCGATGGTTGCCACGATGCAGTTCAGACGGCCGCCCATGAACTGCTTCTGGATCGACTCGCGCTGATCGTTGGGCAGCCCGGCATGGTAGGCGCTGGCGGGCAGGCCATGCTGTTCCAGGTGCGCGGCGATATGTTCGGCTGTCTTTTGCAGGGTTACGTAAACGATGGTCGGTTGCCCGCGACGCTCGTTGAGCCACTCCACCAGCCGGCGTCGCTTGTCTCGTCCGCTGACCGGCTTGACCCACAGGTGCAGGTTGGCGCGGTAGAAACCGGTGGTGATCACATCCTCGGGGGCGATGGCGAATTTGTCCTGCATGTCGATGAGGACTTGCGGGGTCGCCGTGGCGGTCAGCAGCAATGTCTGGGGAATATTGAATTCGCGCTGGTAGTCCGGCAGTTTCAGGTAGTCGGGGCGGAAGTTATGCCCCCACTCCGAAATGCAGTGCGCTTCGTCGACCACCAGCAGGGAAATCGGCACTTGAGCGATGAAATTGCGGAAGCGCTCGTTCTTCAGGCGCTCGACCGAGATCATCAGAATCTTCAGCTCGCCGGAACGTGCGCGTGCCATCACGTCAGCGATCTCGTCGCGGCTTTGCGCCGAATCAATGCTCGCCGCCGATATGCCATGGCGGTGCAGGAAGGCAAGCTGATCCTGAATCAGCGCCAGCAACGGCGACACCACCAGCGTCAAATGCGGCAACATCAGGGCGGGCAATTGGTAACATAGCGACTTGCCCGAGCCAGTCGGAAAGATCGCCGCAGCCGAGCGTCCGGCCAGTACCGCACTGATGGCAGCCTCCTGCCCCGGCCGGAACTGTGTGTAGCCGAATACCTGTTCGAGACGCTGGTGCATTCGCGGTCCATCCATCAGTCAAAAAACGGGCTCAACCTTAACGCGCCAGGCCGGATGCACATAGCGCCAAAGCGTTGCAGAAACTCTACCCAGCGGCCGATATCATTGTAATATCACCGCCAGACATCGCTTGATCAGGAGCAGGAATGGATTCCCTACAGCAACCCGAGGACGACGGGATCATCCGCATTCAGCGCCTCGTGCCGGGTCAGGTCGATGTGGTGCTGGGCTCGCATCCACGCCGCAAGCGCGTCGATGCGCCTCGCCGCTCACGCCCTTATGGCCTGTGGCTGGCGTGCCTTATTGCTGCAGCCTGCGTGGCCGGACTGATCACCTCACATGCGAGAGGCCCCAAAGCGCTGACAGTACCGCCTGTTGTGCAGTCCATACCCGAAACCCGGACAGTCGAGGCCGAGGCGCAGCCCGTAGCCGCCGCCGATCCCGCGCCCACGCACATTCGAAAAACCGCAGAGCTTGTACCGATCGCGGCCACTGTGGCGCCGCCTGCCCCTGTGAAGCCCTTGGATGACTGCATGAAAAACGGCAACGTCATTGATGAGGCGGTGGCGAACTGTCGATTCGGCCAGGCTCCACGCCCCGCTCAGGCAGAACCGGCAACAGGCATGGTGTCTGCCGACTACATGGCCGATTTCAAGGCCAATGCTTCACGCAATTCCACGCGTTCTTCCAGGCCTTACAGTGTCGCGACGGCGTCCATTCGCGAAGCGGACGGCAGAAACCGCTACCGCGCGCAGTGGCGGATTTACGGCAACACGATCAATGGCGACAGCGTCTGCGAAAACTTCGCCATTCGTTCATTCGAACGGCGCGAGTGTCGCAAGGCGGCAGAGGTCAATTTCCGCGAAGAGTGCCGTGAGTGGACCAAACGCGCGACCAGAAACCGCGATGAGGACAGTAAAAACGCCCAACAGCGCTATTGTGAGGTGACCGCGAATTTCTCTCCCTGAAAACGAGCCTGAAACCCTCTGGCACGGTGGTCTCGCCGGTGTTTTCGACTGTCCCGGTGCATGGCCGAGCACCTGAGAATCCGTAAAAACGGACACATGTATAGCCAAAGGCTTACACGCAATGAAGCGAATGGCTATTTTGCACCTGCCATCAGAGCCGTAAGATTGGATCCAACAACTGGCGAACAAGGAGTTCGCTAGGATCAGGGATGATCGACCATCGCCGGGAAGGCAGCCGACAGGGAGTTGGAATGGTCTTGGTACAAACCCGCTTCGGCGGGTTTTTTATTGCGTGCGATTTTTGCCGTCAGCAGCCATATCGCCTCAAGACTTTTCCTGGCGCCAGATTTCCCGCCCTTCAAAGGGCCGTTCGAAGCTGAGCCCGTGAGGTATAGCGAAAGGCTTACACGCGCTGGGGGAACTTGGCTATTTCCGACCTGGCTCGCGCTCCGTAGTATTGGATCCATCAAGGGGTGAACAGGAGTTCACCCGGATCAAGGATGATCGACCATCGCCTCGGAGGCGTCCGACAGGAAGTCGGGATGGTCTTGGAAAAACCCGCTTCGGCGGGTTTTTTGTTGTCTGCAGAAAAGCTGCGCGCTTTACGCTGCCCCGCATACAGCCAACTGCTCAGCGCTTACCCTGCTCAAAGCGCTGCTGCAGCAAGTGTCGCGCAGTACCCGCATTGACGTAATCCGCAATCAACTCACCAAGCTCGTCTGGCTTGAGCTTTTTGCCGTCCCGGCTGAACCGCGCCAGCGCCAGGAGTACCCGGCGTTTTTTCCTGAACACTTTTGCGTTCGGTGCAGAGAACGAACGTGAGACTCGCTCGGGTAAGGGCGCATCGTCTTGCAGATGCAGGGTCAGAAACGTGCCGTAGGCGACATTCAGCTCAAAATCAGCGATGTGCTGGATCGGGACGGGGGACTTCAGGTTGGCGAAGACAAAGTGCTCGGGCGTGAGCAGCAGAGCGGTCTTGTCGGCACGCAGACACATGCGCAGCGCAAATGGCAGCAGCATCAGCATGAACGCCGTCAAGATGCCGCCCGCTATCAGCATAGAGTTGCGCTTTTCGGTCAGCCCCTGGGGAAATGACAGCGCTTCGGCTATCAGATAAATACCCAGCCCCAGCAGAGGGGCGAGGAATAGTGTTAGCAACAGCCCCCGCAGGCGAGCGCCCTCATGCAGAACCACATCACCGCTTACCGTTTTCGCGAGAGCACGCAGTTCGGTCACCACCTCAGCATCATTTGCCACATGATGCTTGATGAAGTCCTCGGTAAGACGCGTGCGCAGTGCCTGGGCATTGCTGAAGTACTGGTCCATCGCGGCGCGGGCCTGGGCCGCCACCACCGGCCGGATGCCGCTGCGGATCGCCTCGTCGGCAGCAACCTGCAGCGCGGCGATACGTTCGCCGTTTGAAGGGTGCGTATCCGAGGGATGCGGCAGCTGGACGGCCATTTCTTCGTCAGGCAGCGTGAATGCCTTGCCGGCCAGCTCGTGCAGCACGCTGTTCGGCAGATCCTTGGTGAACACCTCTCCGCGCCTTGGGTTGGTGGCCCGCGTGATGTGCGTGTAGATCCGCTCCTGCAAAAGCGGATCGATGGCCGAGATGCGCACCAGCGCCGAGGCAGCCGACGCGTTGCCAGCCAGGCTCGCCCCCGCGGCATCGGCGGCCAGCTCGCGCACGCGGCTCCAGTGATTGACCGCGTGATCGAAGCTTTCCATGAAATACACGCCCAGCATGAACGCCGGACGCAGAATGGTGCGCTGCAGCCACCCGCTGACCATCATGTTTTCCGCGATCACCCCAAGGCTGCGACCGATGCCGTCGTAGATCGGCAGAAAGCGCAGGCTGTACTCGGTGTCTTCACCGGCAAAATGCGCCAGTTCATGACCAATCACTGCACTCGTTTCAGCGGCATCGATCAGCCCCAAGTACAGGATCGGCACATGCAGAGTTCGCCCTTTGAGCACGGCGTCGGACGGCAGAAGGGAAACGTCGCTCGAGGTGACGTAGAAGCCTTCGGTCATGCCCAGCACGATGTGATCGGGGGACAGCGCGCCGAGCCGTTCGGCCAGATCGCGCACATAAGCCCAGAGCACCGGTGCCTCTTCAGGCGTGACCTGCTGCCCCAGAACCTCCATCGCGGTGGGCTCGAACATGTGCAGCATGACGCCCAGTTGCTTGCCCATCCGCCAGATCGAATACAGGCATGCAGCGACCAGCATCAGCACGACGATGATCAACTTGAGCTCGCCCGCGGACATGCGCCCCACATGCCACAGGCCCAGGGCTTCGAAACAGAGGATTGCCGACACCGCCGCGCCCATGGCGACGATGTGCCCCACAAGAACGAAGGGCAGAATCCGCCTGACCCTGCTGAAGGTGTGCAGCAACCGCTCTCGGGATTGACGTGCGCGTGCGCCGGCCCAGTTGAGCCCTGCCAGCCCGATGCCTCCGACCAGAGCCGCCAGCAGGCACAGCGCGATGACGGCGCGTGCCAGCCAGGTGGTGACATTACCCACCACCACTACGAAGTCGAGGCCCTGTTCTGCCTCATGGAGACGGGACAGAGCCTCCTTGAGGGTGATGTTCTCTCCGTCCATCTCCATCGTTCGCGTGAGGGCGTCGGGCGACCTGGCGAGCCTTTCGAAATAGGGACGTGCGTGCGCAAGTTCGGCCTGGATCTCGGTCAGGCGCTCAGTGTTTTCGACACTGCGCTGCAACTGCCAGGCACCGATGAGGTTCAGGCCCAGAGGGAGCAGGATGAGTACAGTAATGAGCTTGTAGATTTTCATGAGGCAAGGCTCATAGAGGTGCGTCGCCGCTGGCTGTCCTTAGCGCGCACAAGGTCCGTCAGGCAAAACGCCTCTGGCGTCTGCGTGCATGCGCCCTGCCGTTGCTCGAACACAGGCGTGAGGGCGCTGGCGGCGTTATACCCTGATTTGCAAACTGATGTAACAAAGCTGCCCGCCTGACCTGCGTCGACCCACCTGGATTCGTCCGCCTGAGCGCTCGCAGTGCCATCATTCCTCCACCCGGGAAAAATCGCCTGATAAGGCCAGTCTGTGTATTTACCCTCTTCAGAGCTCGGTAAATCTGCAAATAAGTTCATCTTTCTAAGCTTAATTTACCCCCTTTATCGGATCCAAATACCACCCTAAAGCCCTTTAAAATCAACACCTACAGCTACATTAAGGGTGCAATCCAAAATAATGATGGCTCATAGGCATCATTGCTTACTGTAACGAAACCGAGAAAATATCTACCGTCTGTAGGAACTTTCCTACTAAAAATAGTGCCATAGACCACACTGCTGGCTAGACGACATCTATATGCCAGCACGAACTCCTCCCTCATTGTGGCGGTGTGTCTCGCAGTGACACACATGGCAAAACCACTTCATGAGCAGGTGTGCAGTCGAGCAATTCGCAACTTTTCCCCGTCCCCCGGCCTGATCCGGGAAACGGTCGTGAAGGGTTCAAGGACGATGTACCGATGACTCAGACGTTCGATATAGAAGCATTGATCAAGCTGCGCAAGCAGACGCGCGCTATCTCCGACGCGCTCAAGGTGCAGGCGTCCGACTATCTGTCGACCCTCGCGCTGTTGATACGCCCGCAGACATTCTTCGGTGAATACCTGCAGGGCGCGCAGCGCAGCAGCGGCCGCGAGACTCAGCACCATTTCAAGGAGCTCAAGGAGCTCTATGACCGCATTGCCTCGGCAGAGCCGTTCAAGCTGGTCAATGAACTGGAAGTGCCCCTGAACCTGATCAGCACGACACCCGAGCTGTTCCCGCTCGAATACGACATGGTGTTGTCACAAAGCGGGCAGACCATTCGCATCACCAGTCCGGTGCGTTGGGTGGTGGGCTTCAACTCGTTCGATCTGGCGCAGTTTCGCAAGGTCATCAAAGACCCCAATCGCAGCAGCGCCGAGCTGTACCGCTATGTAGTGCATTATCTGGTGCTGTTCTACTGCCTGAGCAAGTCGCCGGGCATGAGCCGCCTGTTCGAAGGGCTGCGCTTCCCGGTCAGTTTCGAGCGCTTGAAAGACTTCGGCGACCTGCCGTTCTGCGTGATCAGTTCGCCGGTGCGCTCAGAGCTGCCGGATGAATCGGTCATTCGCAACAGCACGCAGATTGCAGGCAATACCAGCTTCGAAGAATTGGTCGGATACGAAAACATTCTGGAAATGAACGATGAAATCCGTCAGCGTCTTTTGCTGACGATTGAAGGACTCTAATCGCGCCCGGCCTGCCACAGGCCCGGTACGCAAACGACTTGCAGCGAGTTGCTCGCACAGGAGATGACGATGGCGAAGAAGGAAAGTACCCAGCACAAACTTGACCGCGTTCGCGCGCCTCGGGTCCATATCACTTACGACGTGGACATCGGCGATGCTCAGGAAAAGAAAGAGCTGCCATTCGTTGTGGGCGTTCTGGGTGATTTCTCCGGCAACCCGCTGGAGCCGCTGCCCAAGCTCAAGGATCGCAAGTTCATCTTCATCGACCGCGACAACTTCAACGGCGTCCTGAAGGGCATCAAGCCGCGCCTGGCGTATCGCGTCGACAACACGCTGGCAAAAGACGGCACGCAACTCGGTGTCGAGCTGAACTTCAATGCGCTGGAAGACTTCGAGCCGCAGAACGTCGTGCGTCAGGTCGAGCCGCTGCGCAAGCTGCTGGAAGTGCGCAACAAGCTGGCTGACCTGCGTAACAAGATGGGTGGCAACGACAAGCTTGAAGAACTGCTGATGGACGTGTTGCAGAACACTGAAAAGCTGAAAACCCTGGGCAAGGAATTTGGCCGTGAAGCCGCCGTTCCTGCCACCGACAGCAAAGAGTAAGGAGGAGCCTGACGATGACCGATAAGCAACCCGTGACTCAGCAGGACAGCGCTCTGGTTGAAGTGGAAAACTTCGCCCCGCAATCTTCCTTGCTCGACAGCATCATTTCCGAAAGCCGCGTTGCACGCTCCGAAACCGAGCGCACCCGCACCCGCGATCTGATCGGCGAACTGGTGGCCCAGGTACTTGAAGGCGAGATGACGCCGAGCAAGGACCTGATTGCCGTGCTCGACGCGCGCATCGCCGAGATCGATTCGATGCTCTCCGAGCAAATGAACGAAATCATGCACGCCCGTGAGTTCCAGCAACTGGAAGCATCCTGGCGCGGCCTGAAGTATCAGGTTGACCAGACCGAGACCAGCACCACGCTGAAGATTCACCTGCTCAACGCGTCGAAAAAAGACCTCGTGCGTGACCTTAAGGCGTCGTCCGAATTCGACCAGAGCGCACTGTTCAAGAAGATCTACGAAGAAGAGTACGGCACCTTCGGTGGTGCGCCGTTCGGCATGTTGCTGGGTGACTACGAGTTCAACCGCAGCCCGGAAGACATGTACCTGCTGGAAGAGATCTCCCACGTGGCAGCTGCCGCCCACGCGCCGTTCATTTCGGCTGCATCGGCTGAGCTGTTCGGCTGGGACTCGTTCACCGACATGGCCGGCCCTCGCGATCTGGCGAAGATCTTCGACACCGTCGAATACGCCAAGTGGAAGTCGTTCCGCGCCTCCGAAGATTCCCGCTATGTCGGCCTGACCCTGCCGCACGTGCTGGGTCGCCTGCCGTATGGTCCGGATACCACGCCCGTCGAAGAATTCAACTTCGTCGAAAGCGTCGATGGCCGTGACCACAACAAATACCTGTGGATGAACGCTGCCTACGCGCTGGGCACCCGCGTGACCGATGCGTTTTCCCGCTACGGCTGGTGCGTGGCGATCCGTGGTGTGGAAGGCGGTGGTCTGGTCGAAGGTTTGCCGACGCACACCTTCAAGACCGATGACGGTGAAATCGCGCTCAAATGCCCTACTGAAATCGCCATCACCGACCGTCGCGAAAAAGAGCTCTCGGACCTCGGCTTCATTCCGCTGGTGCACTGCAAAGGCACCGACTATGCCGCGTTCTTCGGCACCCAGTCGACCCAGAAGCAGAAGCAGTACAACACCGACATTGCCAACGCCAACGCGCGTCTGTCGGCGCAGCTGCAATACATCTTCGCGACCTCGCGTATCGCTCACTACATGAAAGCGATCATGCGCGACAAGATCGGCAGTTTTGCATCGCGCAAGGATGTCGAGCTGTTCCTCAACAAGTGGCTGTCCAGCTACGTGTTGCTGGATGACACCGCCAGCCAGGAAGCCAAGGCCAAGTTCCCGCTGCGCGAGGCGCGTGCCGAAGTGTTCGAAGTCCCTGGCAAGCCTGGCGTCTACAAGGCCGTGACTTACCTGCGTCCGCATTACCAACTGGATGAACTGACGGCATCGCTGCGTCTGGTCGCCGAATTGCCGCAATCGACACGCGGCTAACGTCCATCACTTAGCCAGGGAGGCAACATGAGTAGTCAACACAAGCTGTTGCCTTCATTGCTGGATCGATTGCTCGACGATCGTCCGCATCAGTCCGTGGAATCGTCATCGCAACGGTTGAGCTCGCTGGCCGATTACAAGGCCAGCATCGTGCGTGACCTGGAGATTCTGGTGAACACTCGCCAGTCTCTGGTCGCTGGCGAGCTGGAAGGTTTCGCCAATCTGAGCGGCACCATCCTCGACTACGGTATGCCCGACTTCACCAGTAGAAGCGTGCTCGACCCACAGGACCGGCTTTTGATCCAGCGCCAGCTGGAAAAGGCCATCTCGGTGGGCGACCGACGCTTTCGCAGCGTGAAAGTCCAGTTGCTTGCACAACAGACCGGCCAACGCATGCTGACTTTTCGTGTGGACGCAGTACTGCGTCTGCAGGACATTTCGCGTCAGGTTTCCTTTGACGCCGTGCTGCAGGTCAACACTCAGGAATACAAAGTGCAGAACCTCAACTGATGCTCGACGATCTGCTGCCCTATTACGAGAAGGAACTCTCGCACCTGCGCTTTCTGGGCCAGGAATTTGCCGCTCAATATCCGAAGATCGCTTCGCGACTGCTGATTGAGGGCGACAACTGCGAGGACCCGCATACCGAGCGCCTGATCGAGGCGTTCTCGTTCCTGTCGGCGCGTGTGCACAAGAAACTCGATGATGAGTTTCCGGAAATCGTCGAGTCGTTCCTCGAGGTGCTGTACCCGCATTACCTGCGCCCTACCCCGTCGATGTCCATCGTCGAGTTCAACATGGGCAAGCAGGAAAAGGTCACCGAGTCCTATCGTGTGGCGCGACACACCGAACTGCACGCTAATCCGGTGGACGGCATCGTGTGCAAGTTCCGGACGTGCTACCCGGTCGAGCTATGGCCGATTGCCGTGCAGAGCGCGTCGTTCATCGAAATGGAACGCTCGGCGTTCAACGGCCACAGCGCAGACCTGATTGCACGTCTGCGCATTGGTCTGACGGCCACCTCCGACGTGCTGTTCGGCAAGATGGAAATGGACAGCCTGCGCTTTTTCCTCGATGGCGAAAGCACGCTCATGCATCAACTGTATGAGCTGCTGTTCAACAACCTGGCCAAGGCCACGCTGTCCTTCGAAGACGAAGGCCGCACTCGCGAAGTGGTGCTGCCCGCCGGTGCCTTGAAGTCTGTCGGTTACGGTCTGGATGAAGGGCTGGTGGATTACTCGGAGCGTTCGTTTCTCGGTTATCGGTTGCTGCACGAGTACTTCACCTTCCCGGACAAGTTCATGTTCTTCGACCTGTCGGGCTTTGCGCGCATTCTGGCGGGCAAAGAGATCGGCAAAGTGGAGATCAATTTCTACTTTTCCGACTACGACCTGACGGACCGTCTGGCGCGCCTGACGCAGAACGTCAGCCGCAACAATTTCAAGCTCAACTGCACGCCGATCATCAACCTGTTCCGCCAGCAGGCCGAGCCGATCAAGCTGACCCACGTCCAGCATGAATACGCTGTCACGCCGGATGTGCGCCTGCAAAGCTCCGCCGAAGTGGTCTCGATCGATCGCGTGCGCCGGGTCAAGAAGATCAATGGCAACGACCAGGTCGGCACCTGCCATCCGTTCTTCGAACCACGCGGCGATCAAGGCCCGGGACAGAGTTTCTGGATCGCCCGGCGCCGGCCGACGCAGAGCCGGCAAAGTGACGGCTCAAACATGTTCATCCGGGTCGTGGATCGGGATCTGGAGCTGATCGATTCCAACAATGACACGCTCAGTATCCGTCTGACGTGCAGCAATCGCGACCTGCCATTGATGCTGCCTTTTGGCGGCGAGCGCGGCGATTTCAACATTCCGTCGAACTCAGTGATCAAGGACATCCGCTGCCTGCGCAAGCCTACGGCGACGGTGCGCGTGCCGCTGGGCAACGGCGTGATCTGGCGGCTTATTTCGCACCTGTCACTCAACCACATGTCGCTGGTTTCCAAGGGACGCGAGGTGCTGCTGGAACTGCTGTCGCTTTACAACTACCGCAACGTGTCGGCGATCCGCAAACAGATCAACGGGATCGTTTCGGTGAGCAGCGAGCCGGTCGTGGCACGCATCGGCCATCCGCGGCCGAACTTCGTGCGCGGCGTCGGCATCACGCTGAAGTTCGATGAAAGCCAGTACACCGGCAGTGGCGTGTTCCTGTTCGGCATGGTGCTTGATCACTTCTTTGGTCAGTACTGCTCGATGAACAGCTTTACCCAATTAACCCTTCGCACCTTGCAGCGCGAAAAGAGAGTGGTCCAATGGCCCCCGCGAACAGGCGATCAACCCCTGGTCTGATCGACCAGGCAAGGGCTGAGCCGCACCGATTCGAATTTTTCCAGTTGGTGCGTTTGCTTCGCCTGCACTACAGCAGGAACGGGCGTATGGACCTGGAAACCAGGCCGCACGAAGACCCTCTGCGCTTTCGTTCGCAGCTGTCGCTGAACTTCCCGGCCAGTGAAGTCAGCGACCTGCAGTTCGAACGCGAAGGCAAGCTCTCGGCGGCAGGTTTGCCGCTGTCCGAAGTGCAGGTCACGTTCATGGGCCTGGTCGGTCCTTCGGGCGTGCTGCCGCGCCCGTACACCGAGCTATTGATCGACCGACATATTCAGTATCGAGACGACGCTGCACATGCGTTTCTGGATATTTTTTCGCATCGCATGACCACGCTGTTTTACGAGGCGTGGCAGAAGTACAAGTTTTACATCGAGTACGAGCGCAACGGCACTTCGAACTTCGACCGTTATCTGCTCAACCTGGTGGGTTTCGGTCCAGAAGGCCTGAAGCAGAAGTTCGACAAGGGCGAGTCTCCCCTGCGCCGCGAACTGTTCAGCTACTTCTCGGGGATGTTCGCGCAGAAGCCGCGCAACGCCCTGAACCTTGAGGTCATGCTGAGTTTTTACTTCTCGCTGCCGTTCAAGATCCAGCAGTTCGCCGGACGCTGGCTGAAGCTCGACAGCAGCCAGTGCACGCAGCTGGGCCGCAAGAACGCCGTGCTGGGGCAAAGCGCCGTGGCCGGCAATCGCGTCTGGGATTACCAGTCGTGTGTACGTATCGAAATGGGTCCTCTGGAACTGGCCGACTACCAGCGCTTTCAGCCGGGCACCGAGGATTACCAGAAGCTTGTTGAACTGGTGCGTTTTTACATCGGTGCCGAACTGGACTTCCAGATTGCGCCGAAGCTCAAGCGCGAAGCTGTACCCGTGGCCCGCCTGGGTCGCCAAGGCAATGTATCGCTGGGCTGGCTTGGCTGGCTCAAACGCCCCGGTGTCGACGTGGAGCCCTCCCGTTGCGCCGTTTTCCATATTCCTTTTGATGGGGTCTCCCTGTGAACCTGAAGTCCCTGTTCGCCAAGCTGAACGAAACGAGCCGCACTGCCACTGAAAGCGCTGCTGCGCTGTGCCTGTCGGAGAACCATTACGACGTTGAAGTCGAGCACTTGCTGCTGCAACTGCTCGATAACAACGACAACGATCTGCCAGTGATCCTGCGCCACTACGATGTGGTGCCTGATCGCCTGCAGGCACAGTTGGTCACTGCGCTGGGGACGTTCAAAAAAGGCAACACGCGGACGCCTGCGCTCTCGCCGCACATCACGCGCATGATCGAGCAGGCCTGGGTGCTGGCATCGATCGAGTTCGGTCAGTCACAGATCCGTACCGGCCATCTTGTGCAGGCCTTGCTGGATGACGATGCACTGCGTCGCGTGGTCATCGGCTCGGCGCCGGAGCTGGAGAAGATCAACGCTGACGACCTGCGCCTGAACATGAGCGCGCTGGTCGAGGGCAGCCCCGAGACCAAGCTGAGCAAGCCACTGGCGAACGCCGACGCCAGCACGGGCGCCACCACCAAAGGCAACGGCAAGACGCCAGCCCTGGACCAGTACACCGTCAACCTGACCCAGAGCGCTCGCGATGGTCGCATTGACCCGGTGCTGGGACGCGAATTCGAAGTGCGGCAGATGGTCGACATCCTGACCCGCCGCCGCCAGAACAACCCGATCCTGACCGGTGAAGCCGGCGTCGGTAAAACAGCCGTGGTGGAAGGCCTGGCGCTGCGCATTGTGCAGGGCGACGTGCCGTCGGTGCTCAAGGGCGTTGCCATTCATACGCTGGATCTGGGCCTGTTGCAGGCCGGTGCCGGGGTCAAGGGCGAGTTCGAAAACCGCCTCAAGTCGGTCATCGAAGAAACCAAACGCAGCCTGCACCCGATCATTCTGTTTATCGATGAAGCCCACACGCTGATCGGTTCGGGCGGGCAAGCCGGGCAGAACGATGCCGCCAACCTGCTCAAGCCTGCCTTGGCACGCGGTGAGCTGCGCACCATCGCCGCCACCACCTGGGCCGAGTACAAAAAGTATTTCGAGAAGGATGCCGCACTGGCTCGACGCTTCCAGGTGGTGAAAGTCGAAGAGCCTGACGAAGACAAGGCCATCCACATGCTTCGCGGGTTGCTGGCGAAGATGCAGGAACACCACAAGGTCACGGTGATGGATGAAGCGCTGGTGCAGGCCGTTCGCCTGTCCAACCGCTACATCACCGGCCGCCAGTTGCCGGACAAGGCAGTCAGCGTACTCGACACCGCTTGCGCACGCATTGCCCTGGGCCAGTCGGCACAGCCGGGAGCGCTGGAGGACTGCAAGCGTCACATCGACAACCTGAACGCAGAAATCACCGTACTGGAGCAGGAAACCGCCAAGGGCAGCGACCACGCTCGCCGTCTGACGGCCCTGCACGAAGAGCTGCAGGCCGAACAGGAGACCCGCGAGTCGCTGGAGCAACAGTGGAAGCGCGAGCTGGAACTGGTCGAAAAGCTTGGCGCACTCAGCGTTCCGCAAAGCGGCGAGCCTGATGCCGGGCAGATTGCCGCCGTACGCGCCGAACTGGCCAGCGTGCAGGGCGAGCAACCGCTGGTCCACGCACTGGTCGATGGCGGCACGATTGGCGAAGTGATTTCCGGCTGGACCGGCATTCCGCTGGGCAAGATGCTGCGCGACGAAATCGACACCGTGCAGAGCCTGCCCGCGCTGCTGGGCGAACGCGTACTGGGTCAGGACCATGCACTCGAAGAAATCGGCAAGCGCATCAAGATTTCCCGTGCCCGCATGGAAGACCCGAACAAGCCGATCGGTGTGTTCCTGCTGCTGGGCCCGAGCGGCGTCGGCAAGACCGAAACGGCACTGGCCCTGGCTGACACGCTGTATGGCGGCGAACGTAACGTCATCACCATCAACATGTCCGAATACCAGGAAGCCCACACCGTCTCCAGCCTGAAAGGCTCACCGCCTGGCTACGTCGGTTACGGCGAAGGTGGCGTGCTCACCGAAGCCGTACGCCGCAAGCCTTATAGCGTGGTGCTGCTCGACGAGGTGGAGAAAGCCCACCCGGATGTGCTCGAGCTGTTTTTCCAGGTCTTCGACAAAGGCGTGCTGGACGATGGCGAAGGTCGCGAGATCAACTTCCGCAATACCGTGATCATCCTCACCTCCAACACCGGTACTGATCGCATCATGCAGTGGTGCCTGAACACCGAGCAGAAGCCGACCCCCGATGACATCGTGGAAGGCCTGCGCGACGAGCTGAATCAGGTGTTCAAACCGGCCTTCCTGGGTCGCCTGACCATCGTGCCGTATTACCCGGTACAGGACGCGATTCTGGAGCGCATCGTCGGCCTGAAGCTGGAGCGCATCCGCAAGCGTTTCGAGCGCAATCATCAGGCGGTGCTGCGTTACGACGAAGCGCTGATCAAGGCTATCGCGTCGCGCTGCACGGAAGTCGACAGCGGCGCGCGCAATATCGACAACATCCTGTCCAAGACCCTCATGCCGGAGCTCGCGCAGCGGGTGCTGGAGCGGATGGCGCAGGACAAGCCGATTCAGAGCCTGACCATCGACCTGGGCAGCGATGGCGACTTCGCTTACACCCTGACCTGATCGATCACCCCATAGGTAAGACGTAATGAATAAAAGACTTCAAGGCAATTGTTCCTCGAAGCCAGCCTTGGCAAGGTGCCTGGCTGTTCTGGCAATGATGATGGCTCTGTCCGCCTGCGGCGTGACAGACCGTGTCGCCAAGCGCATGGATGACACCTGGGCTGGCGACATGATGTTCGGTGACAACGAAAAGGTCATCCTGACGACTGACGGCGGCAACCAGCTCAACCCCGACGAGTACGGCAAACCGCTCTCGGTGGTGGTGCGCGTTTATCAACTGTCCTCTCTGGAGCGCTTCGAGTCGATCAACGCCGATACCCTCTGGGATGATCCGCAAAAGGCTCTGGGCAACACCCTGGTCGAAAGCCGGGAGCTGATTCTGTTGCCTGGCATGGGCCAGACCGATCAGTGGCCGCTGAACCCGAATGCCTCGTATGTGGGCATCGCGGCGTTCTTCCGCACCGACGTCGACAGCCGCTGGAAGGTCGCGTTCGACGCCAACACGCTGCGCAAGGACGGTATCTGGTTCTCGTCCGACGGCGTGCGTGTGCTGGTGGATAACAACTACATCCTCGCGGTGCGTGGTGTGGACGTGCTGAACAAACTCAAGACTGAAGAGCAGTTCAACAAATCCAATTCGATTCCCGAACAACCCGCCGGCAAAAGTATGACCGAGCGCGCGCAGGACGCAGCTGTCCAGCAGGTTCAGGACTCGGCCGGCAGTGCTGCCAAAAAGGCAGCCGACTCACAATTCAATTCTCTGTTGGAAGGCGCCAAATGAGTAAACAAAGCCGCGTGATGTGGTCGGAAGGCATGTTCCTTTTGCCGCAACATTTCCAATATCAGGATGAGTTTCATCAACATCAGCTTGCTGAGTCGACGCTGCGCTCCACGCCCTTTCACTGGGGCGTGCAAACGCTGGAAGTCGACGTCGAGGCGCTGGCGACAGGCTCCCTGCAACTGAAGCGTCTGAAGCTGGTGTTCCCGGACGGCAGCCTTTACGACGCGCCGCAGCACGACCCGCTGCCTGCCGCCCGCGACCTGAAAAACCTGCTCAAAGGCGGAGAAATCAAGGTCTACGCGGCGCTCAAACTGCCTGAGCCCTTTGGCCTGAACTACGTTGAGGACGGCCAGGAGCAGAAGAGCGCGCGACGCTTTCGCAAACAGTTCGACACCCTGCCAGACCTCAACGAAGGCGATCTGGAAAACGAAATCACCAGCCTGCGCCTGAACGTGGTGATGCTGGTCGATGGCGACAGTCTGGATGGCTACAGCTACTGCCCGATTGCCCGACTGGCACGCAACAGCATTGGCGGCTTCAACCTGGATGCGCATTTTGTGCACCCGACGCTGCACGTGGGCACCCACGAGACGCTGGTCGGTCTCGGCAGGCGTTTGATCAGCGTGCTGCAAGCCAAGAGCAAGGCGCTTTCAGGCCGCCGCCGCGAGCGTGCTGACCAGATCGCCGAGTTTGGCTCCAGCGACGTCACCTTGTTCTGGCTGCTGAATACGGTCAACCGCGCCTACCCGCAACTGGCTCACCTGCTGGCGCATCCACGCTTGCACCCGGAACGTCTGTATCTGTTTCTGGCGGAACTGGCGGGTGGTTTGCTGACCTTCTCGCTGGACACCCAGCTCACCGACATCCCCGATTACGATCATCAGGACCCGGCGGCCTCGTTGGTCAAGCTCGACGAACTGGTTCGTCTGCTGCTTGAAAACGTGATTCCGAACCAGTGCATCGTCATCAACCTGAGTCAGGTCCGGCCTTCGTACTGGCAGGGCCAGTTGCTGGACCCGCGTCTTACCGAAGCCGACTTTTACATCTCGGTGCATGCCGACATGCCCGGCTCCAGCCTGCTGGAACTGGTGCCGCGCGCCTTCAAGGTCGGTTCGCCGGAAGACATCGAAGTGGTGGTCAACAGCGCCATGCCGGGCGTCACGCTGAACCACTCGACGCGTCTGCCAAACGCCATTCCGGTGCGCCTGGACAACCATTACTTCTCCATCGAGCCGCATGGCCGCGTGTATGAACGCATGATGGAAGCCCAGGCCATTTCCTTCTACGCGCCCAGCGCGTTTACCAATCTCAAGCTCGAACTGTTGGCGGTGCTTAAATGACTGAAGCCGTGATGCAAGGTGCCGCTACGGCCGCAACCGAAAAACCTACGCTCAAAGACCTGGTACGTGACTTCATCACCATGGCGCTGATTGTCCGTCGCGGCCGCCAGGCGATCTCGGTCACTGCCTTCGAATCCAGCGTCGATACCTTTTTCGCCAACCTGGAGCGTCAGGCGCGCAGCGCCAACTACAGCGTCGAACAGGTCAAGGACGCCCAATACGCACTGTGCGCATTCCTCGATGAGAGCGTGCTGCGTTCGGGCGACAACGACATGCGTCGCCACTTCGAAATGGAGCCGTTGCAGTTCCGTTATTTCGGGGTTCACCTGGCGGGCGAAGGCTTCTTCGAGAAAATCGAACTGCTGCGCGCCGACGTGAAAAAGAACCTGGATGTGCTCGAGGTGTATCACCTGTGCCTGGCCCTGGGTTTCGAAGGCAAATTCGGGCTGGGTCAGAAGGACCAGTTGCGCTACCTGGCCAACACGCTGGGCCAGGACATCGCACGCTACCGCAAGACGCCAAAGGCGCTGTCGCCTGACTGGGCATTGCCTGACCAGGTGTCGCAAATGCTGCGCCATGAAGTTCCGGTATGGCTTTACCTGGTGCTCATCGCCCTCGTATGCCTGGGTGTCTATCTGACGCTTGACTGGTTGCTGGGCAAAGACGTGGCCGCGTTGGCCGAACAAATCAGCCAACTGTTCAATGCTTGAGTCCCGATCAGGTAACCGAGTCAGGAAGACATGAAGACATTACTGCGCCTGTTAAAAAGTTTCTGGTTCCTGGTCCCGATACTGTGGCTGATCAGCCTGGCTGTCTGCTGGTTTTTCGCCCCGAGGATCAGTTGGCTGCAAGGCTACACGCTCGAAGCGATGGCGATCATCAGCGCCTTCTACCTGCTGCTGATCGTACTGCGTCAATACCGCCGGATTCGCACCGAACACAACCTCGAGAATCTGGTTCAGATCGAAGTTGACCGCTCGCTGAAGTCCACCGGCGAGTTCCGTGATCAGCAAGTGCTGCGCGACCGCCTCAAGCATGCCATTGCCATGCTGCGCACCGATCGTTCGGCAGGTGGTGGCGGCTCCTCGGCGCTCTACGATCTGCCCTGGTATCTGGTCATCGGCATGTCAGCGGCAGGCAAGACCTCGCTGCTGACCCGCTCCGGCCTGTCGGCCAGCATTGCCAGCAGCGCCAATGACACGGAAAGCGGCACCCAGCACTGCGACTGGTACTTCAGCCCTGAAGCCGTGATGATCGACACCGCTGGCCGCTACCTTCGCGATGATCAGTCCGCCAGCGAATTCGCGGCGTTCCTGCGCATGCTCAAAAAGCAGCGCAGCAAAGCCGCCGTCAATGGTCTGGTGCTGGTGGTCAGCCTGCCGGAACTGTTGGCCTCCTCTTCCGCCGAACGCAACGAAATGGGGGCGCGCCTGGTCACGCGCATCGAGGAATACACCGATTGCCTGGACGCCAATCCACCGATCTACCTGATGCTGACCAAGACCGACCAACTGCCCGGATTCAACCAGGCCTTCGACGGCATGGACCTGAACGAGCGCCAGCAGCCGCTCGGCATGACGTTCGGGCTGAACGAGATCAGCACCGAAAGCCTGCGCACGGTGCTCGATCGCAAGCTGGCGAACCTGCAGGCGCATGTCAGTCGCCATGTCGATGCACAGATCATCGCGCTGGGTGCCGATGCCAACAGCGCCCTGCTGAACTTCCCCAACTACTTTGCCGAGCTGTCGGCGATACTCGAGCAGTTCCTGCAGCATTTCGCGCGCAGTAACGTCAACGGTACTCAGTTGTTGCTGCGCGGCCTGTATTTCACCAGCGCCCTGCAAACCGACAAGCAACTGACACCGGTGTATGAAGACGAGCTGTCGGAGTCGTTCGTCCTGCGGCCGGCGAAGCCATACGGTGCAGTGGAGGAAGAGGAAGAAGAACACCGGAAAATCAGTGATCGCAGTTACTTCATCACCGATACCTTCCGCCGCGTCATTTTCCCTGACCGTGACCTGACCCTGTACCAGTCACGGCATGGCCGCGACCGCTCTATTGGCCCGATCGTCATCGCTGCGGCGCTGTTCGCCGGGCTGGCCTTCATCGGCTGGCAGGCCCTGTCGTTCCAGAAAAACCGCGAGTGGCTGGCCAACATCAGCCAGCAGTTGCACGACCTGGAGCAGTCCCCGGACCGGGCACAACGCCTTGCCTCGGGCCAAGGCCTGGAGCTGCTGCGCAATCAGCTGGCAACCATCGAGAAATACCGCACCAAGGGCGTACCGCTGCAACTCAGCGGCGGCCTGTACCGTGGTGACGATATCTACTTCGCCACCCAGACCGCCTACTTGCAGCAACTGCGTACCCAGGCGCTTGAGCCGATCACCCTGAAACTGCAATTGCAGATGCGTGAATTCAACGAGTTCGCCAAAACCATGGACCCGCAGTATGGCTTCGGGGCCGCCCCCGCAGGTTCCGACAGCAAAACCGGCAAGGCGCGTGCGCAAGGCCGGAAACTGCTGGACCGTGGCGCTCGCAACGTCGCTGCAGGCCGTCCGACCAGCCTGAGCAGCATTCCGCGCAGCACCGGCGACGTGACCAATCGCCTGACCGGCGCCGCGAGAAACACGGCCAGCCAGACACGCAGCGAGGCCATCGCCGCACTGCGTAACCCGGCCACCGCAAACGATGCGGCCGAGTTGTCGGCCACCACGGGCGGTCTGTCGCTGTCGGAGGAAATGCTCGGACGACTCGATGAACGGCAGGTGGCATCCATCATCGAGTCATACAACGCTCTCAAGCTTTATCTGATTCTGACTCAGCCGACCACGCATCCGGAAACCGAGTTCGTCAACGCGGCGTTGCCGGTGGCCTGGGCGGATATTTCCAGCGAGGCCAACCCGATCAGCGACGACGTCATCGAGGACAACTCGCCGGTCTACGTACAGTTGCTCAAGAACGGCGACGCGCCGGCCATGCCGCGCAATGAGCAGTTGATCGACGAGACCCGCAAGAGCCTGAAGTTTTTCATGATCTCCAGCTCGCTGGTGGACCGTGAATACCTGCGTCTGCAACTGGAGTCCAGCCGTCAGTTCCCCGCTATCGGCCTGAATGATCTGGTGCCGATGCCGGGTCGTCAGTTGCTGTACGGTTCGGAAGCTGTGCCTGCGATTTTCACCCGTCAGGGCTGGGAAGAGTTCGTCAAGCCCGAGCTGATCAAGCTGGTGTCCGGCAATCTGCGTAACGAATCGGACTGGGTGCTCGACGGTGAAGGCGGCGACAGCGTGGTGCAGAAAGCCAACTTCGTCCGTGAGTTCATGTCCCGTTACAAGCGTGACTACACGAAAGTCTGGTACACCATGATCGACAGCGTGGGCGTACGTCGCTTCAGCGACATGGCCAACGCCACGCAGCAGTTGTCATTGCTCAGTGACGTGCGCAATTCGCCGGTCAAGCTGCTGTTGGCCTCAGTCAACGACAACACGCAATGGGACGTCCCTGCAGTTCGCGAGGCGCAACAGACCGGGGTCAAGCGCGACGATGGCTTCTGGGGCAAGGTCACCGGCATCTTCGACAACAAGGAAGCGGCCGCCAGCGTACTGGTCTCGCCACTGCCTGCGGTGGATGACGGCAGTCTGGCCAAGCGTTTCGAGCCTGTATCGCGGGTTTTCGCCACACAGAATGCCGAAGGCGCCGACAGCACCATCATGGATCGCTACCTGGCAGCGCTGCGCAAGCTCAAAGTGCGGATGAACAACATCCAGCGCTCGCAGGATGTCGGCAAGAGCAGCAAGCAGTTGATCAGCGAAACCCTCGAAGGGCAGCCGAGCGAAGTCACCAACGTGCGTAACTACGTTGAAACCACGGTCGATACCAGCCAGGGCGGGCTTTCCACTTCGTTGCAAAGCCTGTTCAGCCTGCCGATTCAGTTCGCCTGGGAAACGCTGCGTGATCCGGCTGGCGAACAGATCGCCAAAGCCTGGGCCAAACAGGTCGCCAAGCCCTGGGAGCAGGTCATGGCTCACCGGTACCCGATTGCTGCGGACAGCCGCAACGAGGCCTCGGTGAAAGACCTGCAGCGCTTCGTCGATCCGGAGTCGGGCCTGCTGCCCAACTTCAAGCGCAATGAAATCGGCAACCTGTCCGATGGCGAAGGGCTCGGCATGGGCAGCGGGGCCAAGGCGGCGCCGCTGGTCAACCCGAAAATGGTCAGCAACATCGACAAGGCCAGTTCGCTGGGCGAAGTCATCGCCAGCCTCTCGGACCGCGACAACGGCTTCGAGATCATGCTTGAGCCGTCGGCCTACTTCACCGATATCATCTTCACGCTGGATGGCCAGGAGCAGCACTACCGCAACGGCAAGACCAGCTGGAGCCGCTTCTCGTGGCCTGGCACTACCACAGCGCCAGGCGCACGCCTGGATGTGGTCACCCTGTCCGGCGAACGCATTACCGTGTTCGACTACACCGGTCGCTGGGGCCTGCTGCGCATGAACGACAGCGCACGCGTCGCTGACCTCGACGGCATCCAGCAGCGATTCAGCTGGAACACGGCCAAAGGGCCGGTCAGCCTGGTGGTACGCAACTATGGCGGCGTGAAGCTGACCGACCTGGCCAACGTCAAGGCGCTGAGCGCGCTTAACGCAACCGATGGGCGGACCAAGTGAGGATGCACATGCTGGATCTGGAGGGCGGTCGATGATTGGCTGCTTCGGAAAAGTGCCCGCGAGCGCAGATTTCGTCAGCCTGCATGGTGCCAGCGACGATGTCTGCGAGTTCGATGCATGGCTGCAGGGCGCGCTCGCCGACATGCAGCACCGCGAAGACTGGCGCACGCTGTTCGATCGATTGCCCGTGTGCTTTTTCAGCTACCGGGCACGCAGCGGCAACTGGCTGGTGGGCGGTTTGATCAGTTCCAGGGACTCAAGCGCTCGGCGTTATCCGTTCTTCATCTTTCAAACGGTGAAGTCCAGTGACGCCGGGCTGTTTGTGAACCCTTTCACCCTGAGCGAACTGTTCGCCGGGCAGATCAAACCGCTGCTGCACATGGCCGCGCAAGGCGAAAGTACGGCGGTGCTGTTCGAACGCATCAGGGCCTTGCGACCGCTGCAAGGGCAGGACTTCGAGCTGTTCAGGCGTGTGCATGAGAAGTTTCTGGTGAACTTCACCCTGCGTGACATCGCGACCTCGCTGGAAAGCTCCTACCCGGAGTTCATCAGCAACGCCGTGCTCACCAGGCTGCAGGCGCTGAGCCGCCCGTCGTCCAAGGCACCCGTTGGTATTTCGCTGCCACTGCCGGCAGAACGAGGCTTGAAGAACCCGACAGCCGATCTGTGGGTCAACTGGCTGACACGCATCGAACCGAACAGGGCGGTGCCGCAGATCAGCATTCTGGCGGATGATTTCATGCGCCCCCGGCTGTTCTGCTTTGCATCCCGCAACACCTCCGGCGTGTACCGGGTGGTGACGGGCGTGAGTGAGCATTCGGAGAGTTATGACGTACTGGCACCCTTCGACACGTTCGACGAACACCACCGAGGCCATGTGTTTCCAGACATTGACCGCCCTCTTTATGACGTTATCGACCGCTTTGTCGATGTGCTGGATTTGAAGCCCGTATGAACAAGATCAAATACTACTTTTTGCGCTACCAGCCCTACGTTCTAGGGGTCTGTTTTTTCCTGGCGATCTTTATCGTCTGGAGCATCGGCCGTGCCCTGGGCTTCAGCTCGATGAACAGCCTGCTGACGGGGATCGGCCTGTTTCTGCTGTTGTCGGCAGCCTATGTGCTGTTGCTGTATCGAGGCGTATCACAGCACCAGAACCTGGAAGGCCTGCTGCGTGACGACGCCGATCAGGCGGTGCTCAACGCCAGCCCGGCGGACCGTGAAGAGGTCAGCCTGCTGCGCGAGCGCCTGCTGCAAAGCCTCGAGCGCCTGCAAAGCAACAAACCGAACGGCAGCAACTCCAAGGACGCGCTCTATGCCCTGCCCTGGTATCTGGTGGTCGGTCAGCCCGCAGCGGGCAAAAGCACCATGCTCTATCAGTCGGGCCTCAACTTCCCCTACGCAGAACGCGAAGGCGCACGCGTGGCCGGTTTGGGTGGCACGCGCAATTGTGACTGGTTCTTCAGCTCGGAAGCCGTGCTGCTGGACACGGCCGGGCGCTACATGAACGATCAGGAAGAAGCCGGCAAATGGCGCGCTTTTCTGCAATTGCTGCGTCAGCACCGCCAGCGCAGACCGCTCAACGGCCTGATTGTCACCGTCAGCATTCATGACATCCTGCAGTCCTCGGTGGAGGACCAGGAGCGCATCGCCAAGCGTCTGCGCGAACGTATCCAGGAAACCCACGCGCTGCTGGAAGTGCGTCTGCCGGTGTATCTGGTGTTCACCAAGTGCGACCTGGTCCCGGGCTTCGTGCCGTTCTATCGCCAGCTTGACGATGTGGCGCGTGGCGAAGTGATGGGCAAGACCTTCCCGCACAAGGGCTTCGAGCAAGCCGACTGGGGCCAGCGCTTCGGTGTGGCGATGGATGAACTGATCAATTACTGGAAACAGATCGCCAACCAGCAACTGGTACTTCAGGACATCCAGGTCACTCGTCAGGACACTGCGGTGTATCGCTTCCCGCTGGAGCTGGAAGCCTTGAAACCGCGCCTGCTCCTGTTCGTCGATGCTCTGCTGCGCGCCAACCCGTATCAAAGCGCCGAGATGCTGCGCGGTTTCTACTTCACCAGCGCACTGGACGCCGATCAGCCCGAGATGGGCGGACACACCCGCCAGGTCACTGAGCGATTCCAGCTGGAAAGCGAGCAGGAAGCTGTCGATGGCAATGTCCAGCCGCACCCGCTGTTCATCAACAGCCTGTTCCGCAAGGTAATCATCCCCGATCAGCATCTGGTGGCGCTGTACACCACCAACCACCGCGAGCGTCGCCGCAAGGCCGCCTGGATCGGTGGCGCAAGCCTTGTCGCGTTGCTGCTGTGCAGCCTGTGGGGCTGGTCGTACTGGAACAACAAGGACAACATCCAGTCCATCTCCAGCGAACTCGCTCAGGCCGCAGCCGAGGACAGCAAGGCCACCGGGCAGTACACCGAGTGGCAAACGCTGGATCGCATGCGCTTCTGGACTTCGCTTTACTACGATCGTCATCACGACGAAGGCGTACCACTGCGCTTGCGTCTGGGTCTCTACCGGGGCTATGACGTCGAGCCGCTGCTGCGCACGCGTTACTTCAACCGTCTGGAAACGGTGATGCTCAAACCGACCGCAGACAACCTGACGCGCTCGCTTTACCTGCTGACCACCATCAAGGTCTACCAGCGTAATGCCAAGGACCTGATGCCGGTCACCGGTGTAGACAGTGTCGAGCCCAAGGCGCTGCCGCCGGATAACCGCGCGCAATCCATCGCTGCCTTCGGCAAGGCCACGCTGGACACCTACGTAATGTTGTCGCGCGCCCAGCGTGAAAAGGCTGACCCGGCGTTCCTGAAAGCGAAGATGCCTGATTACTGGTATCCGGCCATTGCGCGTCAGACCGGCAAGACCATCACCGCGAATGCCGAGGCAGGCTCCAATCAGGATTACGAGTACGCCAGCCGACAGATCAACTTCTACAGCGATCAGATTCACGAACTGGACGTGCCGCGGATTCTCGACAACGCATTTCTGACATCCAGTTCGCGTAATTACATCAACAGCCTGTTGACGCAGTCGTTGAAGGCTATCGAAACGATCACGCTGGAATCGGACACGCTGTTTGCCTTTGGTCGTGCCGATTTCCAGAGCCTTAAAACCGAAGGTCAAAATCAGCTGAGCGCGATCGCCGGCAAGCTGTTGAATACACCGAACATCGGCAAGATCGTGATTGCAGGTCACGCCGACCAGTTGGGCGACCCGCAAAGCAACATGCAGGTGTCCAAACAGCGCGCGCAGACCATCAAGACCTACCTGGTCGGCAAGGGCGTGCCCGCCGAGCTGGTGGACGCGGTCGGTGAAGGCAGCGAGAAGCCTCTGGTCAAATGCGACATGCAGCAACCCAGAGCTCAGTTGATTCAGTGCCTTGAGCCGAATCGACGCGTGGAGATCGAAGTACGCGCGCTCAATTGATCGCGCGTTGGCAAGCAAACCGAAGCCCGGGTTGTCCCTATGAAACCTTGGCCGTGGCAAGAGAACCTTTCTTGATCGTTTCAGGAAGGTTAATCAAAGGGCCGTGTTCTGTCCGCAGACGCCACGGCTTTAAATGAAGAAGGAGAAGCAGAAAATGGCATTTGACGCATACATCCAAATCGATGGCATCCCAGGCGAAGTTCTGGACGACAAGCACAAGGACTGGATCGAAGTGTTGGGCTACGAGTTCGGCGCTACCCAGGCCACCTCGGCGACCGCAAGCTCTTCGGGCGGTGCTTCGTCCGAGCGCGTTGCACTGAGCGACTTCAGCATCCGCAAGTCTGTGGACAAGGCTTCCGCCAAGCTGTTCGAAGCGTGCTGCAAGGGCACTCACATCGCCAAGATCCAGCTGAACGTCAACCGTGCAGGCGGCGACAAGCTGACCTACCTGACCATCAACCTGGAAGAAGTGGTTGTGTCTTCCGTGAAGGCGGTTGCTGGCGGTAGCCAGAAAGGCGAAGACAACGCAGTCAGCGATCTGCCGATTGAAGAAATCAGCTTCAACTTCGCTCGCATCAAGACCACCTACACCCAGCAGAGCCGTTCCGATGGCCAGGGTGGCGGTAACGTCACTGGCGGCTGGGACCGCACTGCGAACAAAGTATTCGCATAAGTCCGTGACACATCGGGTCGCGCAAGCGGCCCGTCTTCAACACCGTGTCTGCCCAGGCACGGTGTTCTTTTATTCTCTGATCAGAGTTGACTATGTCTGAATTTCTCAACGACCTTTCGCTTGCCGATCTGACGGCACCCATCAACGGGGGAAGTGGCGAGGACCTGAGCTTTTCCACCCTGTTCGATCAGGTCAAGGAAGCTCGTCGAGCAGACCCCGACTACCTCACCCAAGGTGACTGGCAAACCGATCTCAAGTCCTCGGACTGGGAACAGACCATCACCTTGGCCGCACAGGGCCTTGCCGAACAAAGCAAGGACCTGATGCTCGTCGCCTGGCTCAGCGAAGCCCTGGCGCACAAATACCACTTTGTCGGCATCACCTTCGGCCTGACTGTGGCCGAACGGATCCTGCAAAATTTCTGGGACGATCTGTACCCGTCTCTGGAGGATGGCGTAGAAGAACGTGCCGCCCGCCTGGCCTGGCTGAAAACCACGCTGACCGAAGTCGTCGGCGGGCTGCCGATCACGCAGGGGCAGAACTTTGGCCTGTTGCGCTACGACGAGTCGCGCCATGTTGAAAACCTCGCGCTGCAAAACCCCAAGGCCATGCAGTCCGCTGTTGAAGAAGGCAAGATCAACGCCGAAATCTTCCAGCGCTCGGTGGTCCTGACCGACTCGGATCATCTGCGCCTCAAGGCCAGCGAAATCGCCGCCAGCCTGTACGCCTGCCAGCAGCTCCAGGCCACTGCCGATACCCTGTTCGGCCGCGACGCGCCGAGCCTCGTCACCCTCAGCGACATCCTGCAACGCGCCGGGCAACTGACCGAAAAGCTGCTCAAGGACCGCGGCATCGAACTGAGCCCTGCCCCCGCCGCCGCTCAGGCCGCCCCCGAAACCGTCGTCGACCAACCCGCAGGTGCCGTAATGACCCAGGCCAGCCAGGACAGCGCGTCCGCACCACTGCGCACCACCCCGACCACACGCGACGAAGCCTTCACCATGCTCGCCGGCATCGCACAGTTCTTCAAAAACACCGAACCGCAAAGCCCCGTCCCGTACCTCATCGAGCGCGCCATCAAGTGGGGCAACATGCCGCTGGAAGGCTGGCTGAACGACGTCATCAAGGACAGCAACGTCGTGGACAGCATTCGCGATGTGCTGGGTACGAAAGAGCCTAAGCAGTAAGCGTAATCCGTAGGATCGGTCTGTATGAACATCCGTACAGACCGTCGGGAAATGCACCACAGGGCGAGTCTGTCTGTACGACTGACGTGCCCTTGATTTACCCGTATTTTGCGTCGTATCCAGCGTGGCAACAGGGAACGACCATTCACGTGATTCACACACATCAGGGATTAGAGAATGAACACGTCAGACCCGGTAAACGCATCAGGCCACTACAGCGACAAATGGAAAGAACGCTTCGCCTTTTTTGAAGCGCACGGCGGCCCAAGCGCACCGGGGTTCAGACCTGCGCTCAAGCAACTGCCCTTTCTGAAAAAAGTGAAAATCAACTTCAACTTCTTCGCGTTCTTTTTTGGGCCGGTTTACCTGTTCATTCTGGGGCTGTGGAAGAAGAACCTGTGCATTATCGCGATCATGATAGTGGTTTCTGTTGCGCTGAACATCGTGATGGACATGTTTGAGTTCCGCTACGCCAAGGAGGCGAGTTCTGCGCTGGGGTTTGCGTTTAATGCGTTGTATGGGCAACTGACCAATTACGCGTATTACCTGAAGGAAGTGAAAGGCGAGCAGGGCTGGAATCCGTTTGAGGGGTTGCGTTGGTAACGCGAACACATTGGGATCTATTTTCAGGGAGGCATGAATGTTTGATTATGTAGTCAATGCGATATCGCTGCTGTGTTTTTCAACGCTGGCATTCTTTATTTTTTACGCGCCGCTTAGAACCGTAGTATCGTTGATTAGGCGTAAAAACCCTCTTGATCGAGTATCTCGACTTTCCTACGGGATATCCATGTGCCTGTCTTTTGCTGCTGCAGGCTTTGCTCTTATCGTCAATGTTGTCCCGAACTCCAGGTATACCGACTACACGAATCTATTCCTATCGATATCAGCCTATCTCATTGTTCAGGCAGTGACGATGGCGGTGCTGATGGGTAAGACCAGAGCCCATTGAAGGTCAATGAATAGCCTGTAGCGGCTGGTATTTGCCAAAAGTTTTAACTTTACCGTTAGCAATATTTTCTCACTGCCCCGTTAAGCAGGCAGGGAGTCATCACTTACAGGGAAGCCAGTATGCGACCAATCATCGTGATCAACGATCCCACCTCTGACGCAGGTCAGGTCCTCGAGGGATCGCCCAGCATGTTCATAAATGGTTTGGCCGTGGCAAGGGTCGGGGACCGAGTGTCCTGCCCACATGGTATCGGGACCATCGTCAGCGGAGATGAAACCCTGCTGGTGGACGGCCGCCCGGTGGCCCGGGAAGGTGATTTCATTTCCTGTGATGCGCGGCTGATGGCAACGCAGCAGGATACCGTGGACCTCTAAGGAACAGAGATGAATACAACACTCAGCAGCAACGCACCGGGAGCTTGACCATGACCACACCTGTAATCACCACCCCGGTCGCTACCAGCAAAAACATGTCGTGCAACATCAACATGCCGTGGTTTCTACACAACACCGAGTACTACCCTAGAGAAGCCACTTTTGAGCCTTTGGTCAACGGCGAGCGCGCATTCGGCGCGGTGTACGATGCGATAATGGTTGCCAAAAAGAGTGTTGAAATAGTCTGCTGGGGGTTTCAGCCTTCGATGTATTTTAAGCGTGGCGATAAAAGCTCTATGTGTATCGGAAAACTTCTGGCGATTAAGGCCCAAGCCGGAATTCAAGTAAGAATCATCTGTTGGTCTGACTCACTTCACATGGGCCAATTTCTGGAAAACACTACACCAGGAGATAACGTCAGCAACTGGATTCCCGGCCTTGATGATTTTTTTCACGCCAACTCGGTTACAAAAGAACTAGGCCTTGATAGCGTGAACAAGAAGCTCGAAGAAAGGCGCGCGCAAGCCGAACAGAATCGAGATAAGGAACAAATCCAGATTGACAAGATGTGGTATCGCCAGGTCCGCCTCGCCTACACGGGTGCTGAAACTGGCCCTATCCAGCTAGGTCAACGCTTTTTTCATGTAATGATGTGGGGCACCGACGAATCTCTCAAAATCAAGAATTTAGAATTCGTCACTCGCGACTTTTCCGTCACCGACCGTGTGGAAATTGCATGGCAATTGCAAATGAGAGCACTTGATCAAGATCGCAGTAAAACTAATAAGGTCGTAAGTACAGGGGCTATGTTCGTCGCACCGAGTCACCATCAAAAAATGGTGCTTATTGACTATGAAGTTCCGGATATTGCGGTGGGCTTTGTCATGGGTCACAACTCATTGGACGCCTATTGGGATAAGGATGATCACAGCGCGACAAGAATGCCAGCTCATGAGGGCCGCAACGGCGCAACTCCGCGTCAGGATATTTCCAGCCGAGTTACCGGCCCGATACTCGAATACTTGAACCACAACTTTACTGAAGCGTGGTTGCGCGAAACAGGCGTTGACCTTTTGACACCTAGACAACATATTGCAAACCAGCTGAAAGCCAGAGATGGGTTCGGTCCTAAAATGATGGCTCAGGTTCTGCGGACTCAGCCTCAAGAAGATAAGCGTGATATCAGGGAGATGTATATCAAGGCCGCAGGCAATGCAAACAGTTTTATGTACATAGAGAACCAGTATTTTCGCTGGCCACCTTTGGCGGAAAAAATCAAAGAAAATGTCCGTCGTCAATTTGCAGACGGGCGGAGTTTGATTGAGCATGGCCCACTTTATCTTTTTGTCGTTACCAACTCGTCAGAAGAAGGAATGGGCGATGGAACAATCAACACCTATCGAATGCTCAGACAATTAGGTCGCCCCGAACTCATGCCTAATGTTGCGAGACTGGAGCGCAATAAAGAGCTGGAAGCTCAGGTCGCGCAAGCCAAGGAGCGTTATGATACCGCCAAAGGCAAGATCACCATTATTGAAGGCACCTACGGAAATTCATTCAATCCGGCAATGAGTAAACTGTGGGAATCACAGCGAAAAGCAGCCGCAGCGGCAGAAGCTGAGTACCGTGAATTAAAAGCCAAACTGCCTGCTGCTAGTGTAAAAACTGTGGAAAAGGTAGAAATTGAAGGCCTTGAGGTGCTGATCTGTACCTTGGTCGCTCCTGACTCGCCCCCCGAAGAATGGATGGACGTTTACATTCATAGCAAACTGATGATCATTGATGATGTTTTTACTACATTAGGCTCAAGCAATATCAACACACGCAGTATGGAAGTCGACAGCGAGCTGAATATCTGTGTTGAAGATCCAGCTGTGACTAAGCCATTGCGCAAGCATTTATGGGGAATACATTCCAATGGGAAGGGCAGCGGAGATGATATTGGAGAAGCATTTGATATCTGGACCGAAACTGCAGTTTACAACTCAGCACTTCGTCAAAAAACCAAAGACAAGGCAAGCCCCACGGCATCCTTAACAGAGTTCAGAAGAGAAAGTGCTTCAAGAACAAATAAGGACTAAATATGCTTACTCGATTGATTTTAACTTTCACCTTGTGCTTCACGATATACGCATGTGCCGAGGAAGACTCATTGAACATATCTGCAGACCAAATGAAACATGCTTTAGAAAGAATTTCTTTTACATGTCATGTAGAGGCAGATCATCTACCGTCTATTAGCGAAAATGCTCGACAGCTGTATCAATATGCAAGATTACTAGAGACCACGGAGGGGCCTAAAGACTATCAAAAAATAGCAAGGTATTATCGACTTGCGTCTGCTGAGGGTAATTATAAGGCAGCTACTAATCTGCACACCTTGATCTCCCAAGGTGTTATTGAGACCGACAATCCAGAAAAAGACGTTATCGATATTGTTGAGGGTCTTATCGCCCAAGGTATTCCAGGAGGTTACTACGATATGGGACATTATTTGGAAGAGGGCTATGGCGTCAAGCAAGATGGAAGCAGAGCAAATGCTTACTTTCGTCGAGCGGCCGACTTAGGTAATCCGGATGCCCAATTTTACGTATCAAAACTGCTTGAGGGTATCGAATCGGCAGAGGAAACAGTGACTAGTATGCGTCGCTGCGCAATGAATCAAGGGCATGCTCAGGCCGCTTTCAACTACGGAGTTTATATGAAGGTGCGGGGTAACTACCCAGAGGCTATTCAGGCCTTTCAAGCGGGCGCTCGGTACGGTAGTCGTAATAGCGCGAGTTTTCTGAGGGAGGGATTTTCCACAACCGATGCTAGTGATGAACAATATTATTTTGCGCTGCCTGTGGATGACAAGCGGTCTCTTCGCTATAAACAAATTGGTGCCTTCCTAAGACGCTATGATGCTCTTGGAGCAAAAGTCCCAGACATCGACCAGATCGTTCCCCTGCCCCCAGCCAAGCTTCCGGAATGGGACGGCACATTCGAATGGCTGAAAAAACGCGAGTCCACGCCCCCTGCTGAAAAGCCATCGGAAGACATGATCCGGGCGCTAAGCCAGGAGAAAGGCCTCGACCCGGAAACAGGTCTGCCGCTACCGAAATGACGTGATAACGATGGGTATGCATTGAGCCATACCTGCTACGCCCCAAAGGAACGGACTCCGGGACCGGGGAATCTGACCTCGACACAAAGGAATGGAAATGTTCACAAGGCTGGTTTTTCTGGCAATTCTCACGACAAGCCTCTGTGCTTGCGAGAAGAAAGGTCATGACAGCGTCACTGATGAAGACATGGCTAAAGCCATGGAGAGGCTTTCGTTTGTCTGCACTCACGAAGCAGACCATTTGCCTGCGATAAGCGATGATGCTCAGGTGCTGTATCGCCATGCACTATTTCTGGAATCGAAAAAAGGCGCCAAAGACTATCAGCAAATAGGCAGATACTACCGTTTGGCTTATGCAGCAGGTAACTATAAAGCGGCGACCAACCTGCAGGACCTGATAGCTCAAGGCGTTGTTGATAGTAGCAATCGCAGTAAAGAGGTGATTGACATCGTAAAGAATCTGACCGCGCAAGGCATTCCGGGCGGTTATTATGATATGGGACATTATCTGGAGATAGGCTATGGAGTAAAGAAAGACATACCTAGCTCTCGCGCATATCTACGGAACGCAGCTGACTTGGGTAGTCCGGACGCGCAATATTATATAGCCCAATTGCTAGGTGAGATCCCCAACACTGCAGACATAATGCAGTCAATGTATAAATGCGCAATGGAGCAAGGCCATTCACAGGCTGCAAGAAAATATTCAAGCTATGCCTCGGCAATACACTCTTACAAAGATGCCGTAGCCGGCTACCAACTATCAACTAAAAGTGGCGATGATATTAGCGCTCATCGTCTGGCACGCGGCTTTGAAGATAGAAAACCTTCTGACAGACTTTATTATTTAGCTTTAGAAAAAGATGAAGAGCGTGCCGCAAGATACGATAAAATCAGCGACTTCTTATTACATCACGAACACTTGGGCGCTAAAGTTCCAGATCTGGATGACATTGTTCCACTGCCCCCAGCACCGTTGCCCGAGTGGGACGGCACGTTCAAATGGAAGCGTGATCGTGATGCCGCTGCACCACCTTCGCCTCCATCGGAAGATCTGATTCAACGGATGGCGGCAGAAAAAAACCTCGATCCTGAAACAGGTCTTCCATTACCTGCATCGAAGTGAAAAAGACATGCGTTGAGTCATACCCGACACATGCGTAGAGGAAGGAACTCCAATTCCGGGAAGCTTTTCTCACAAATAGGCACATACAAGGGAATGGAAATGTTTACAAGGCTGGTTTTTCTGGCAATTCTCACCACAAGCCTCTGTGCTTGCGAGAAGAAAGGTCACGACAGCGTTACTGATGAAGACATGGCTAAAGCCATGGAAAGGCTTTCGTTTGTCTGCACTCACGAAGCCGACAATCTGCCTGCTATAAGCGAGGATGCTCAGGCACTGTATCGCTATGCACTATTTCTGGAATCGAAAAAAGGCGCCAAAGACTATCAGCAAATAGGCAGATACTACCGTTTGGCCTATGCAGCAGGGGACTATAAAGCAGCGACCAACCTGCACATCCTGATTTCTCAAGGTGCTGTTGATAGTCACAATCGCAGCAAAGAGGCGATTGACATTGTGGAGCATCTGATCGCGCAAGGTATTCCAGGCGGTTACTACGATATGGGGCATTATTTGGAAGTCGGCTACGGCGTAGTACGAAATAAGGGCAGCGCGTATGCCTACTTTCGCAGAGCGGCAGACTTAGGCAATCCTGCTGCACAATTTTATGTCGCTCGATTACTGTCTAGCATCCCGGCCGATACCGCCGATGTCATGCAAGCAATGTACAAATGCGCGATGGAGCAAGGTAATGGGCCAGCAGGCGTTCATTACGCAAGCTATTCAAAAGTCGTTGGCCGTTATGCGGATGCGGTTACCGGTTTTCACACCGCAATTCGAAACGGTGACTACGATGCAGCACGCAATCTGGCCCGTGCTTTTGAAGGCCCGCCACCATCGGAAGAGCTTTACTATATGGCCTTGCAGCGAGATGAAGAGCGTGTGAAGCGATTGGATAAAATAAATATGTTTCTCTCGCGCCATGAGCATCTTGGGGCAAAAGTTCCAGATCTGGATGACATTGTTCCACTGCCCCCAGCACCGTTACCCGAGTGGGATGGCACATTCAAATGGAAGCGTGATCGTGATTCCGCCGCTCCACTTTCGCCCCCATCGGAAGAACTGATTCAACGGATTGCGGCTGAAAAGAACCTCGACCCCGCTACAGGCATGCCTTTGGCAGCCGTTAAAAAATAAACGATCTCTACTTGCACGACAGCGCGATATCCAAAATCTCGCGCGCGCTCTTAAGGAAAAGAAATGCTTGGTCCCCGTAGGAGTATTTATGATCGCCTGTCCGAAAAGCGTCTGGCTGATCTTGAGCGGCAGCGCGTTGTCGAGGCGCAGTTGCCGAAGGGCAATTTCACCTCTGGCTCTGTGGCGGTGGTCAATGCCTGGGTGTGGTTGCCTTGCGGTGTATTCGACGCGCCGCTGACGGCTGATGAGCTGGCGCTGCGCCGTGCGGATTTTGATCATGATCCGCGTCTGGTTGATTCACGCAGTTTGCGACGGCCTCTGCGCCGTCTGGATACACCGGCTGTTCGGTCGCCCGCTGTCGATGCGGCTGGGCGGGCTGTCGAGATTCTCAAGGCGATGTTTGCCCAGTGGGATGAGGCGTTCTGTTCGCAGGTCGACTGGGCGAACACTCAGGTCATGCTGTTTACACCCACAGCACTCAGTGAGCTGGACTGGCTGGCCGCGGTTTGCAGGCTGTGGCCTCGCGACCGTTTGCCTTATTACGCGTTTGACGTCACCACTCAGCCTGTGGCGCAGTGGCTGCCCGAGGTCCTGGGGCAAAGCTACGGCGCCCCCTACCTTTTGTGCCTGAGCCTGGATACCTGGGCGTGCAAGGAACAGATGAAGTTGGGTGAACCCGGCGAAATGGCTGGGGAGGCGGTCAGCGCGGTCCTGCTGCAACGCGAATCCAGCCCTCCTGAACCGCTGCGCGAAGGCGCTTTGAAACTGTTTGCGCCCGTCACTGAACACCATGTCAGCCGTTACTCACAGACCCGCACCGACACGCAGGCGCTGGAAAGCCTGATGGCCGGGCTAAGCGCCCGAACCGGCTTCGACGCGGAGAAAATCAAGGTGCTGATCGGTGATGGCGCTTTCGATGGGCAACGTTTGCAGCAGCTCCATCATTACGCTCGATCCTCTTTGTCCGGCCTCGATCTGGAACGCCAGATCCGTTTGAACACGCTGGGCGCTAGGGTCGGGCCTGCCACTGAGCAATGGGCGCAGATCGGGCTGGCGTGGCTGGCTGCCAGCGCAGAACCGGGCAGCGCCGCATGGATACTGGACCGTGGTTGCGCGGATCAGACTCAGGGCTGGCTGATCGGCTGATCACCCAGGGAATTGCAAGAAAGGGATGTACCTATGAATTCGATACTCGACGCTGCCATGAACGCCTTCAGCGGACCGCTCAGTCAGGCCGGTCGCCTGCTGGAATTGAACACGCCGCAAGGTCAGGAGCTGTTTGCTCTGCGCGCGCATGCCGTGGAACGTCTGAGCCACGTGGCGCGCTACACGGTCGACGTGATCAATCAGACCACCGACTTCGACCCGGAGAAGCTGATTGGTCAGGCAGTGCAACTGAGCATTCGCCTCGACGACGGCAGCCTGAGCCCTCGGCATGGCTGGGTCGAGAGTGTGCGTTATCTCGGCAGCGATGGCGGGCTCGAGGATTGGCAGCTGGTCTTTGCGCCGTGGTTCAGCCTGCTGGAATACCGTATTGATTGCCGAATCTGGCAAGAAATGAGCTTGCCGGACATCCTTGCTCAGGTGTTTCAGCACTACAGCCAGGCCCGCGCCAACTACCGCTTCGACCTGCAACGCGACTACCCGCTGCTGTCATACGTGACGCAGTTCAACGAGACCGACGCCAACTTCGTGCAGCGCTGGTGCGAGCAGGAAGGCCTTTTCTGGTACGTGGAGCACAAGGTCGACAGTCATTGCATCGTGTTTACCGACAACATTGACTCTCTGCCCACACTGAACCCCGCAAGCCTGCGTTTCCATACCCAGCAGGCCGCCGACCTGAAAGACAGCATCACCCAATGGAGCCCCGGCGCCCGCCTGCTCAATGGCCTTGTGCAGTGGCGCAGCAGCGAATACCGCAGCCATGCGCAGCCACAGATCACTCACTCCATGGCACTGCCTGCCGCATCCGCGCCTCCTGACCTCGAGCGTTACCAATACCGTGGCCAGTATGCATGGCAGAACCTCGGCCGCGGCGAATGGCTCGCGCGCGTGCAGATCGAACAGGATGAGTCGGCGGCCCGTCGCATTCAGGGTCAGGGCGGGGCTCGTCAGATGCAGCCCGGTCATGGCTTTGAGCTGACCCAACATCCGCTTTACGAGCTCAAGCCGCTCCAGGACCGTCAGTTCCTGATCGTCGCCGTGGAGTTCTTTGTGCAGAGCAACCTGCCAATCGGCAAGACGCGATCAAGCCCACCCGGGAGCCTGAAAACACAGTTGGATGCACTGCAGACGCAAGCTTCGCTACCGGCGGGCGATGAAGGCTTCTACCTGAATCGCTTTGAAACACAGCGTCTGGATATTCCCTATCGCAGCGCGTTTACCCATCAAAAACCGGCGCACCCCGGCCCGCAGACAGCAGTCGTCGTGACACCCGGCGGGCATGAGGTTTTCACCGATAACCTGAACCGGGTTTGCGTTCGCTTTCACTGGGATCGTCTGGTGAAGGATGGAGAGCTTGGTTCGTGCTGGCTGCGCATGATGCAGTCGAGCAGCGGTCAGGACTGGGGCAGCGTCAATGTGCCGCGCGCTGGCGAAGAGGTAGTCGTCACCTTTCTTGATAACGATATCGACCGTCCGCTGATCATGGGACAGGTCTACGGCGGACATAAGCCTGCGTGGCATTCCAGCGGCCTGATGAGTGGCTATAAAAGTCAGGAGATTCAGGGGAGCGGCTATAACCAGTGGGTGATGGACGATTCCACCGGCCAGGTCAGAACCCAGATCCACAGTAGCCATGGGCATAGTCAGCTGAACCTCGGTTACCTGATCGACCAACAGGGCAATTCACGAGGCGCACTGCGCGGTGCCGGTTTCGAGCTGCGGACTGACGCCTACGGTGCCTTGCGTGCTCAGCAAGGTCTGTACTTGAGCACTTGGCCGCGCAACAAGGCGCAGGGCGGGCAGATTGATACCCAGGAAGCTCAGCAGCACCTGAGCAACGCTCAGGCACGAGTGAAGGCATTGTCGGAAATTGCCGAGCAGCACAATGCGCTGCCCATGCCGGGCGGTATTGAAAGTCTCGACCAGCTCAACGCCGATACCCAGGCCAATTACGGCAGCGGTGGCGAAAGCCCGATCAGCAGCAGTCCGCAGCAACGTAACGGCGGTGACACCAAGGCGGCAATCATGAGCGGCGGCCGTGGCCAGACGTCAGGCTATAAGAAGCCCTTGCTGGTCGCATCCTCACCGGCCGACATCGCGACCGTCACCCCGCAAAATACTCACATCCACAGCGGCAAACAGTTAACGCTTTCGACCGGTGAAGACACCAATCTGGCCAGCGGCAAGTCGCTATTGGTGAGTGTCGCGCAAAGCATCAGCCTGTTCGCCCAAACGGCAGGCGCCAAGCTGTTTGCAGCAAAGGGCAAAGTTGAGATACAGGCACAAAACGACAGCATTGAACTGACCGCGAAAGAAAGCGTGCGTATCACCTCCACCGCTCGCACCATCGAGATTGCGGCGCAGGAAGAAATCCTGCTGACCAGCGGCGCAGCGTACATCCGCATCAAAGGCGGCAATATCGAGATTCATGCCCCCGGAACCATCGACGTAAAAGGCGTGAAGAAGACCTTCGACGGTCCTGCGCAGCTCAATCGGGATAATCCGGCGTGGCCGACCGATTCGATCAAACAAAAGCTTACAGCCTACGCCGGGCTTAGTAGTGCGGCGGGCTATCAGGCATGGGCAGGTCAGCCGTATACCATCTTTGCAGATGGGGCCGAGATCAAAAAAGGAGTGATGGACGCCAGCGGACAGATCGGCATCGACCATCACGTTACAACCAGCCAGTACCGTATTGACCTGAGTAACGGCGTCAGCTATGACCTGCCAGTAGCCGCCGATTACAAAGGTGATCCCAAAAATGCGGAACTGGCCAACCGCGGGCTTCACCGCCACGAAAGCGCTTCGCACCCAGACGTCAAACCGAGCGACAATCGCAGTCTGTTCCGTAACAGGTATGACCAGTTGAGCAACCCGGAGTCGGACGCGTGATTGCTTTGGCGTGTCAACGCTCTACCCTATCGTGCAAATCGATGACATTCGTGAGGCTTGTAGGAGATGGTGGTTGGGCAGGCTGTGCAAGTGGATAGCGGCTTGGCACAAGTAGTAGGTCGCCTGATATTCGGTATCACAAAAAGCCGGCCCGGAAGCGCGGCTATTTGTTGAACTGGATAACTTGAATCTTCCCATTCTCCGCATTCACCGAGTAGGTCACACCATTCCAGCAATCTGCGATGACATGAGCGTTGTCATCGCAGTGAAGACTCATAAACGGCTTGTCCGCCTGCGTACCGTGCGGGCTTTCCTCGATCTGCCAGAGCACTTCGCCAGCCATCGAGAAAGCGAAGATGTTCCGGTTGAAGCCCTCGCCCGGCGGGGATTCAAGCCTGATTAGCACTATCCCCTTAAACAGCAGAAACGTGTCCGCCGGGTAAGGAAGGCAGACTCGCTGACTTTCTATCCAGAGACTCCCGTTCTCGATCCGACAATGATGAGAGCTCATTATTCAGCCTTCAAAGCCATCAACATAAAGCGCCTCATAACGCGCCATCGTATCAATGAGCCGCTGCCGCAGATACCCGTTCGCATGCCCCAAGGCTGCCAGAATCTGCGCCGACTCCACCAGATACGACGCTCGCTTCGCCTTCTTCCAGGTGGACGGCGCTGACTGAAGATTGGTGATGCGATCACACAACTTGACCGACGCAGCTTCTTTGGAATGACTGGCGATCCCGGCGAAATAAAGCGCTTCGGAAAACGGCACGATCAGGTTCTTGCTCAGGCACGCCACGGCTGAGGCGACCTCGACACCGAACGCTTCAGCCAACTCATCCTGAGTTACCGGCGTATCCTCCAGCACGTCGTGCAGCAACGCTGTGGGCAAGGCGATTTCAAGCGCGCCCACGGATTCTTCGCGATGGGCGAAGATCAACTCGTTGGCAACCATCGCCACGTGGGTGGTGTAAGGAAGGTCCGAACCGGTCATTTTTTGGCCGACGTGGGCCTGGGATGCGAATAGCCAGGCTTTGTTGTAGAGCTGTTGCGGGCACGGTTTGGACATTTGGTTCAGATTCCTTGAGACGCGATAAAAGTCAGGGGCTGTGAGCTGATCTTCGGAGAGAGCACGCGCGTTTCCCTATCAGTCGCCCAAAGGGTCATGCAGCGGCGCACGCTCGAACAACTGTTGAGCCAGCCCCTGAATATGCTCGGACCATGCGACTTTCTTGACCCATTCCTCAGGCATACCCGACACACCATACAGAGCGCCTGCAATTTGTCCGGCAGTGGCGGCTACGCTGTCGGCATCATCAGCCAGGTTGGCGGCCAGCAGAATGGCGTCTTTGAAATTGTCGGTATTCCAAACGGCCCAAAGGGCTGCTTCGAGGGTGTCGATGACATAGCCGGAGGAGCGGATCTGGTCGCGGTTTTTTTCCTTGTATTCGCCGGCGTTGATGATCAAAGCTCGCGGTCGTAATGGCCGAATCATCGGAGAAAGGGTCTCTTCTTTGTCTGCTCCATTTAGGGCCAGATGCAACTGGGCACCGAGAAGTCTGCAACAACTGATGGCCTCTAGTGCTCGATGCGTGCATTGACTTTGGGCGGCACTATCACGCCAAGTAGCTGAGAGCGAATGTCGACAAAATATCGCAGTTGGGGCCAAGCGAATTATTGAGCCGTTACCAGCGTTGGATGGAGCAGCATTTCCATACCAAAGGCCGCCATTTTTCAGTCTTTCTTCGACCGCAGTTCGAGTAGCATTGCCGATATCAAAACATCTGCCGTTGTGACTGTTTTCGCCGCTTAGATACCAGCGGCCTAGTCTGGCCGCGTAATCGATAAGGTCGAAATTGCCCTTCGCAAGATAAGTGTCTGCCAGGCAGAGCGCCATGCTGGTGTCATCGGTCCACTCACCGGGATTGAGCTTGAAAGGGCCGCCACCGACCATGTCAAAAACGTGGCTACGATCACGAGGCAAAAACTCCAGTGTTGTGCCCACCGCGTCGCCAATGGCCATACCGAGCAGGCACCCCTTCGCACGGTCCAGCGCCTGTTCTTCGCTGAGGGTACACGTCCGTGATGCTATCCAATCGGGCTTGCCCCTCGGCAGCCTGGGTGCATCAGGCTTCAGCATGTAATCCATGCGTTGAAGTAGCTGCGCGGAAGGTGCTGGCAGCAGATGATCGTAGCGCTCAACATAGTGGTCGAGCATGTCGTTGGGGCTTCTCAAGTCGATCATGGGTCCTTCCAGGATAATCTTTCAAGGTGCAGAGCAGTATGGAAGCTGCTCCCTGTTGCCCGAATCTATACCGCTTGTTAACGGCCAAATAGCCGTTCCCCGCTTTGCTCCTGGCTTCAGGATCAAAAAATCATCCCGCTCTCTCCTGCGGCATGTCGTGGCGAAAGCATGTGCAGCAATGAGATCTGTGTGGAAAAGATCAAAGCTGGCTTTGTCGATCTCGTAATACTCCTCATAATCGATCAAGCCATTGCTCACCGGGAACGATAAATAAAAACGGCCGGAGGTTTCCTCGGTGCCCAAGGAGAGCATGAGGTCGCGATTGAAAAAAGTGTCGTTAAATTTCATATGACTGCTTTAGAGCCTTAATCATTCAACCTCATAGATAAAGCCTATCAATTTGTGCAAAAAGCGCCTACAACAAGCTTCATTTTCTGCCATTCTTACGAATAATTAACTATAAAGATAAAATCATTATGGACGTCACCACTTAATAGACTATGCCCAAAAATCAAAGCATTAGCTGTCAAAGAAAAATAAATGTAAGGCCGCTGCAATTTAAAGTTCACTTCCCGTCTACCTGCATACAATATTCTTGGTCGCCCACCATCTTGCAGGGCCAGCCATCATTAATGTAACGCGTCGGCTTAAAACAAACTCGCTCATCGTTCACCCAAAATAATTGCCATGCCGAACCAGAAATAAGCAATTTTGGACACGGCGTATAGTCTCTAGCAAGCAACACAATAGTAGTCAATACAGCTATGGAGGGCACAACATAGATTATTGTCTTGACAGAAATCTTGAGCATCAAACTTTGGAAAGCCCCCAAAAAAGAATTATTTGGAGGATCAAATTTCTTCCCTGTCCATACGGCTATAGAGCCTCCAATTATGATTAGCAGCACGGCGGGCGGAACCATAAGTAGGCAGAACGCAAGGTAAGGAGTTTCTACCACAGGTGCATTTCTATATATACGCCCGTAGAGAGGGAGTACATGTTCCCACATCCAGTAAACTGAAAAAACACCGACCAATGTCATGAAGAAAACGAATACCGCCGCTCCAAATCTGAACAGTGCAGGTGACATAGAGCCTCCCCCCATCTGAATCATCGCTTAACGAATGGATCTTGGTATAAGATGCCTGTGGGCAACTTTACTTTTAGCCCATTAGCTGATTGAGACGCTATATAGTTCACATCCATAATGGCTCGAGCCAGCTCGTAGTCCGTATCTTCAAACTCCTTAGCTCCTAGAGCGCCAAGTGACAAATCATGAAACCTCGACTTGTCTTTCTCAACCCCCTCGAAAACCGCCTTGACATAGATGAGTTGATTAATTACCGATGTATAAATTGGAAACTGGGGATTACGAGCGCACCGATCCTTAGCAAGTAGAAGAGCGTGATTTACATACTCCAGCGCAGTATTAAATATCATAGCGCACCCCATCAAATGAAGTTTATTGATCCGAAACCAAATCTCTAATAGTCCCTGGCTTGACAACAACGTGACACACCCATGAGAACCACTCCGAGAGCCCATTTTACCTATGTACACCTCAGTATCTACTGGAGTTTTCATATTGAAAACTCTATGGCTGCTTTTAACCTCATCAGAGACCTATACGAACCATCATTTATCTAGCATTCCTCGACTGCCTCTCTGCTTTTCATTTTCCCTTTTATCTAAAACCAGAAGAATTCAAGGTTTATCGGAAAGCATAAAAACATCTTCGCCTCACTGTGTAACCACTTAGAAACCACGCTGTACAATTACCTAATCATGGAACTTTCAGTCCTTAGCCATCTTGGCCGCCAACATTTTGTAAGCTTCCGCTTCTCGTGCTTCTATGAGTTCTATATAGAAATCTGTGTAAGCAGCCTCCAAATCTTTATATGACTGTAAACTTGTCTCAGTGAAAAGCTTGTAACCTGGAATATCTCGCGGCTCAACCATTTCAGTGATTTGGCCTCGCTCTGCTCGGGAAAGCAAATCCTCAAGATCCAATAGCAATATTGAAGCATCAGGATCGCGATGTTTATAAAATTCAAGTTTGTCACGAAGCGTTGTGGCTGCCATTCTCAAAGCTTCAACATCCATAATATTACTCCTATTTGCTATGGCGCATGTTATCCTGGGCATTAGCTAATTCTCACCAGTGCATATAATATATATCTCAGAAAGCAGGTCATGCAGCATCAAGATAGCAAGGCACGTAAGCCACACAAAGCAAAATCTAAATGCCCGTGACACTCACCTTCACTCCTCGCCCATTTCCCTTTTCAACTTACGTAACAAAGGAGTCTCTCCACCAGTCAGCTCAATCCTAAACTCTGCGAAAGCATGCTCAAGATGAGGATATTGTTGCAAACCCTCTTCGGTAAATGGATAACGCCCTGGAATGTCTCGCCACTGCAACTTAACTGTTATCATGCCAGATTCGGCCAGCTTCATCAGTGGTTCGATCTCAGCTCGAAGCTTTTCAACCACGTGATCTGATTTTTTCAAATCTTCAATCACTTCACGCAGCTTTTGCGTTTTTTGCTTAAGATGTTCAATATTCATAATAATGATTTTGGCGGCAGCTGAATTTACAGAAGGACGAAGGAAAGCAGAAACCTACAACCGGCCCCAAGAGAGAAAATTGCAAATTTTTCTGCACAGGGCAACTATTATAAAATTTATTCCTCAAGGATGCCACAACCCTTCGGGAAGTTTAATTTCCAGCCCGTTTGCTGACTGATTCGCAATGTAATAAGCATCCACCGGGACTTGTGCCAGCACGTAATCTTTTTCTTTGAACCTCTTGACTGCAAGGGCCCCGATAAAAAGTTTGTGAAGTCCGGACTTGTCTGCCTCAACAACCTCAAGAATTGATTTTATATAGAGAGGCTGATTTAGAACTGCTGCGTATATCGAAAACGCAGGGTGTCGACTTATACGCATTTCGGCAAGTAAAACAGCATGATCTATGAACTCCTTGGCGGACTTAAACCTTATTATCGGCTTGCCCCTAATACAGAATACGCTTCATCACTGCAGAACGGACGAGCTATTTTCGATTTCGTTCTGCGCGAAGTATTTTTAAAAGTGGAGGTTCCCCGCCCGTAATCTCAATTGAAAATACAGCAAATGCATGCTCTAAATCACTGTATTCTTGAAGCCCATTCTCGGTAAAGCGATAACGCCCCGGAACGGCTCCCACCTCTATAGGGGTTAAAATCCGCCTCGACTTTGCCAACTCCAGCAATGGTCTCAGGTCATTATGGAGATGTAATGCCTGAGGATCTTTCGGTGAGTACTCTTCTAATTTATCTTCCAACTTTTTTGCTGAGAACTCAACTTTATCCATGTCCATTTTAATCTCCTGCAACCTGGGCTTTCACAGGAGCCACTCAGTTTTGTACAGCTTCCTACCAGGAACGTGGTCCATGGGTGCCGTAACAAGGGCCGCCGTGTCAGTCCCGCCGTATGACTGGCACCTTACAGAGGCCAGGTTTTTTCCCTCAAGAATTGTAAGACCGAAAAGGCTCTAAGAAAAGTATTAGCTTTCTGGTCAGTCTGCGGCACTTTCACATTTTCTGGCTGTCTCACTCGGTGGCTCGGTAGGAGCAGAAGGTCTTGGAAGAAGCTGAGGTAGTACGTCTCCTACGATTTTTTCGGAAATATTGCACTTTTTTGATAGACGTGAAACGTAGAAAAATACCGAATAAAGGGATACGTTGCTATCTGACGGCTTCAATTTCCAAGCCCTGACTCGCGTTCAGTTGCGGCAACAGACGTACGTACGTTCAAGGATATGTACATGACCATGGATCAGGCCGGCCCCTCGCGGCGGCGATGGCATCAAAAGTATTGCTATCTCGTCAATTTTGGTAGATTTGGTTTTCGGACCGATCAGCTTGATAAATGCCGACGTCATGCGGCAGTCAACGAGGCACGCGCATGAATAAATTCTTGACCCCTCCTACCTCCGCAGCTCTGACCTGTGAGCGCAAGCAGACTGGCTTGCTGGGTAGTGGTCAGCAGGGGTTTGCAGGCGAATCGGCCATGGACTTCTACATGCAGCCTGGGCGCTTTGCAGGACTGTACGCAACTGATGATTACACAGCTGCGGTGTACCTGGTGCATCAGCTTTCATCTCGCGATGAGCAAATGAGTTCTGATGAGTCCAAAAGTGCTGCTCTGCTACTGCGCAAACTCCTGCAAAAACTGAAGTACGCAATCAACGTATCGGTTGAAGCATTACAAGCCTTGCAAACGGCCGCTGAAAACATTCCGGTAATTGGCCCTCTCATGTTCTCGGGAGGGAATTGGCCAGGGACTATAGCGACTGCCGCAAGTGGCGCTATGGCAGCCGCACAGAGCAGAAAGGTGACTGATTTACTGGATATGACGCCCGAGCAGAAAGCCAAACTTAACGCATGGGCAGATAGCAGAGGCACGCCCGGCGCACGGTCGGCGCGAAAGACATTTAAAGGCAGTATTAAAATTATTGCTAAAGAAGGTCAGCTATTTTTTGAGATACCTGTCACAGCCGTTGCAAAGCATTACAAGATACTCGATGCGATCGGACCTTCAGTCGCCCATGTACCAGTGAAAAATACGAAAGCGGCCTTGAGTCAGCGAGCACACTTGCATGCGGAAGGTGGGACAGGAGTACTGAAGTTTATGGGCAGTAACCCTGTTGGCATTGCTCTGGCAGTGGGACCTCAAGCGTACCTGGATTATTCAAGCTCCTCCACGAATCTGGAGTTCTATAACAAGTCTGTTCATAGTCAGCCCACTAACATTGTGTCCGCTGGTTTCGGTGTGGCAACCGGTTATGCCATGGCGGCCGGCGCCACCTTTTTTGCGGTTCCTGCAGCGCCCTTAGTTGTTGTCGTAGCCGTCAGCTTCGGCGTGGGTCTGGTTGCGCAATGGGCGATGGTTGAGTTCGGAATTGACGAGATGATCGGAAAAGCCTTAGAAATCGAGAAACAAAAATGATCGACTCAGAAAACCTGAAAAAATTCAGCTGGTTTTTGTTTGTTTTTCTGGTCTCCATACTAGCTTTGGGACTTTCAAGCTTTAAATATTTTTTACCTGTCTATTTTACTATTTTCTTATGCGCAATAACGTGGACTCTGTACCTTGTCTATGTATGCGAGAGCTTTACTTTATATATGACTTCCTTGTTGGTTACGATAGCAAGCATCTTCTGCTCATTTGCTTCTCTCTCAGCTTATTTGGTTGCCACAAAATTTTGGGGCAAAGCAAGCGCTCCTGCACTCATGGCGGGACTCGTCCCATTTGGGATTACATCGTTGACGTATCTGATATTGGTCAATGGCAAGCCATCATTTCATCCATTTGAATACGATGGAATCAAGGTCCAGCCACGTCCAGAAAAAAAGCAAAAAAAATCGATTGCTTACAATCCTCTCTTAATAGCTGGCGCAACCACCCTGGCAGCAAGCATTTTTATCAAAGCAGCAGGAGCCCTTACCGCCGGGATGGTTGCGATGTTTGGGTTAACGACTTTCTCGATAGCGTTATTATTCCACGCACGTCACATAATCAGAGGCTTGCGTGACCTGCGCCTCCACCAAAAAACGATGCCAACCCCCTATACATTCATGCAGATTGATGAAATTCGCAAAGCCCGTAGACGCTGGTGGCTGAGCAGGTTATTCCAGTGGGTCGCTTCCCGGCGCAAGTCGCCGGGAGCCTGATTTTCGATGATAATTACGCGCGGGCTGATAAAGCCTCCTAGCGTTGTACCGGCTTAAGGAGTAGTGGAAGCGATGGATCTATCCTCACTGTTTACGGCGCAGAACAGGCGACTGTTCAAGCTGACGATGGCCCTCAAGGGTGGCCAGGAGCTGTTGCTTGATTCCTTTGCCGGTAGTGAAGGTTTATCGGCTGATTTCGGGTTTCAACTCGATCTGATTTCTGATGATGCGAGCGTAAAGCTTAAGTCCGCTATAGGGCAGTCCGCGACCATTGAAATCGAACTCGCCACCGGAGGCAGCCGTTACATTAACGGTCACGTATTGAGCTTCGGTAACAATGGCAGCGACGGTGGCATGTCGCGCTATTCAGCCTACATAGGCTCGTGGTTGAGCCTGATTGCGCAGAGGTACGATTCTCAGATCTATCAGGATCAGACAGTGGAGCAGGTGATCCGGAAGGTATTTGGTCGCTACGATGGGCTTGCGAAGTACGAGTTCCGTGTCAATCGCACGCTCAAGCCATACAGCTACATCACCCAATACCGCGAAAGCGATAGTCACTTCGTCATGCGCCTGCTGGAGCAGGAGGGTTTGTTCTTCTACTTTGAGCATACGGCGGACAGCCATACGCTGATCATCATGGACGACTCGACTGTACTCACACCGCTTCCAGAGCAGCCCCAGGTTCGCTTCCATACAGCTTCTGTAACCGAAACCTCTGACTCCATCACCCACTGGAGTTCAGCCCGGGAATTCCAGGCTGGCAAGATTTCGGTACAAACCTTCGATTACCGGCAGCCAGGAAATCGTATTCCCGTCACGATGAACAGCCTTAATCAGCAAGGCGATGTTCCGTCGTATGAAATCTTTGATTACATGGGGCAGTACACGCACGGCACGCACGAAGATGGTGAGCTCCTCGTGCGTAATCGTATCGAGGCACTGGAGCTAAAAGGTAAGACATTCGTAGGGTCGAGTAACTGTCGGGCGATGCGTCCAGGTTACACATTTGAACTGACGCAACATTACGAGCATGACACGGGCTCTCCCGATGATCGGCAGTTCCTGTTAATGAATATCGAGCATCGCGGCAGCAATAATTACACCTCGGGCAGTCAGGCGGGTTACGCCAATAAAATTTATTGCGTACGCAAAAAAATCAAGTTCCGGCCTCAGATGGATCTGCTCAAGCCAGGCATCTCCGGCCCCCAAACCGCCATCGTTGTCGGCCCGCCCGGCGAAGAAATCTACACCGACGAAATGGGCCGGGTAAAAGTGCAGTTCCACTGGGACCGCTACGGCAAGTTTGATGACAAAAGCTCCTGCTGGGTCCGCGTCGCTCAATCCGGCGCAAGTGGCGGTTTTGGTAGCATGCAGATCCCGCGTGTCGGTGACGAGGTGGTGGTCGTTTTCCTTGATGGCAACCCTGACCGTCCGCTCGTCATGGGCAGTTTGTACAACAGCCAGAACACGCCGCCGTGGTCGCTGCCTGCCAACAAGACCCAGAGTGGTTTCCTGACGCGTTCGGCCAAGGGTGATGGCGGTACGGCCAACTTCTTCCGCTTTGAAGACAAGGCCGGTGCCGAACAGGTGATCATGCATGCCGAGCGCAACATGGACACCGAGATCGAGCTGGATGAAAAGCACGAGGTGGGCAATAACCGCAAGGTGACGGTCGGCGGCACAAATACGGAAATCATCCAGAAAGATACTGTGACGAACGTGCAGCAGGGGTCGTTTACGCTAAAGGTCGACAACCAATTCATTCAGGTGGATGCCAAGCAGTACATCCTTCTCAAAGTGGGCGACAGCAGCATCTCGATCACTCCGGAAGGCATTCAGATAAAAGGCAAAGTGATCAATGTTCTTGGCGAGAGCACCTTCGTCAAAGGTGACCGAGTCGACATCAACAAGTGAGAACGCAGGGCATGGAACGAACAAGTCTCTACGACCGTATTTCCGCAAAACGTATTGCGGATGAGGAGGCAGCACGCAAGGCGGCGCTGGAAGCTCCGGTCGTTGAAGCTGTCCCCGAGCCTGAGCCAGAACCGATCACGCCATTGCAGGACGTGCCCAGCAGTTTCAATTTTGGTGGCTTTAATCTGGCCTTTCCTGAGGGCGCCCTGTTTCGTGATGTCCAGGTTACGCTTGAGTACAAAGGCGAGCCGCTCATGTTGTCTGTCAAACGCAGAGACGTAATGCAGGGTGAGGCGCTGGAAGCACTTTTCGAAAGCTCGGTGCAGACCTTTCGTGAGCGCGACCCTCAACTCCGTATTATTCGTCGGCGGGACTGCACCCTGGTGGGCTGTACTGCGAAAGCGCTGGATTTCCACTTCAAAGAAGGCAGCGCAGAACAACACGCACGACTGGTAGGTGCGCTTGTTCCGCTTGCCGGAAAGGATGTGCTGCAGTGGTTGGAAATTTCTTGCCTGATCGATCCGACCAAACCGGACCTCAGCCTCTGGCTGGCGGATTTCGATAGCATGCTGGGCGGTCTCGCCGCACAGTGATTGTTTCTTTTTTGATTTCAGGAATTCTTATCACATGGACTACGAGTTGCACGAAGGCAGTATCAAGCTGCCAGAGGGATTTCAGGACCGCACAGTGAACATGTTCGTCATGGGTTCGACGCTGCCTGCCCCGCTGAGCATTACAGTCTCCAGAGACACTCTGCTACCTTCCGAGCACCTGAAAACCTATGTTGATCGCCAGGTCAAAATGCTTTCGTCCAAGCTGCGCGGTTACACGCTGCTGAACAGAAAAGCAGTTTCGCTATCGACCGTGGCCCCTCTCGAAGGTATTCAGATCGACGCGTATTACATGACCGAAGGGCGCCCTTACTATCAACGCCAGGCGGCGTTTCTGATCGAGCCTGAGCGCGCGATCGTATTCTCGACCACGTCCCAGACGGACTTCAGTGCCGAGCAGACCCAGGACTGGGAAAACTTGCTGGCCAGTTTCCAGCCTCGCGTGGCCGACACTTCTCCAGCCAACGGTAGCGAACAGGAGTAACGCTCATGTTCGAGGCCGCGCGCTTTGGTGACGAAATATCGCATACCGGCGCCCTGGGGGGCTTCCTGATCGGGGCTGTGCTCGGTATTGCGCTCATTGCGACGGTGGCAATCGCAACCTTCACGTGCGGGTTCGGCGTGGCTCTTCTGGCAGGACTTGCAGCAGGCGTCGGAGGTAGCCTGCTCACCGCCGCAGGAGAGGCGATAGGGAGTATGTTTTCCTCCCCTTCCGGCACGATCATCACGGCCTCACCCAATGTGTACATCAACAACCGCAAGGCGGCGCATGTTGAAAAAAGCATTGGTGCCTGTGACAAACATCCAGGGCCGGTCAAGATTGCCGAAGGCTCGACCAACGTCTTCATCAACAGTGTGGCGGCGGCGCGCAAAGGCGACAAGCTGACCTGTGGCGCGACCATCTCCGGCGGCTCCGACAACGTATTTATCGGCGGCGGCAGGTATCGCTATCTGCCAGTGGACGACGAAATTCCAGGCTGGCTGCGCACTACCGTCGATGTGCTGATGGCCGTGGCGGGTGCGGCAGGTGGTATTGCACAGCTGCTCAAGGCCGGAACGCAGGCTGGCATGAAAGCAGTGCTGCCCTGCGCCATGAAGTTCACCGCAGGTTTCGTGGCCGGCGAAGTGGGCAGTCGCTACGTGGTTGAGCCTGTGATGCGCAGTGCAATCGGCGGCCTGAGCGGCAATCCGGTCGACACCACGACTGGCCGCAAGCTGATCCCGGATGAGATCGACTTCAGCCTGCCGGGCCTGATGCCCATCGAATGGTCGCGTTTTTACGCCAGCAATCTGAATGTCGACAGCGTACTCGGCAAAGGCTGGGTGCTGCCGTGGGAGCAAAGCCTGCGCAAGCGCGGCAGCTTCCTCTACCTTACGGACAACCAGGGCCGCACCGTACCGTTCGTGGACATAGCGCCCGGCCAGCGCATCTACAACCCCCACGAACAGGTTTATCTGGTCTGCACGCAGGGTGGTCACTACCTGCTGCAGACGCTGGACAACATCTTCTTCTACTTCGGCGAAGTGCCTGACGACAACAAGCCGGTCCCGCTGGATCGTATCGAAAACGCACTCGGTCACTTCCTGCATTTCACCCGCACTGAACAAGGCACGCTGACCGACATCAGCGCAACGGGCGGGATCCGCGTACACCTGCATTACGACGAAGTGACCACGCGCCTGACCTCGGTCAAGCGCATCGTCGACAACGAGGCTGTCGAAACGCTGGTTCAATACCACTACGACAGTAACGGTCAGCTCGCTGAGGTGTTCAACCGCAACGGTGATTCCGTGCGCCGTTTCAGTTACACCGATGGCGTCATGACCCGCCACAGTAACGCACTGGGCCTGACCTGCGAGTACCGCTGGGAAATCATCGACGGCCAGCCGCGTGTCGTCGAACACCAGACCAGCGATGGTGAGCATTTCCACTTCCGCTACGACCGCGAGGCCCGCACCACCTGGGTCACCGACGTACTGGGCCGCGAGCTGGAAATTCATTACAACAAGGACCATCGCGTCACCTCGAGCCGCGACTACAGTGGCGATCACTACGTCATCGAGATCGACGACACCGGCAACATGACCGGGCTGACCCTGCCCGATGGCAATCAGCTGGCGTTCGAGTACGACGAGTTCGCCCGGTTGCTCAAGGAGACCGATCCGCTGGGCCGCAGTATTCGCTACCAGTACCACCACCTGACGACGCTGATCACTCAGGTTGATTACCCGGATGGCAGCACCTGGAAGGCCAACTACGATGCCAAAGGCAACCTCGTGGCCGAGATCGATGCGCTGGGCCACAAGACCGAATACCTCAACGGTGAGGACGGCCTGCCGCACACCATCGTCGACCCGACGCTCAAGTCCAAATACCTGTGGTGGAACAACCTGGCGCAAGTGCAGCGCTTTCAGGACTGTTCGGGCAAAAGCACTTATTACCGCTATGACGAACGCCACCACCTGGTGGCCGTCACCGATGCCCTGAACAACACCACCACGCTGGAACGCAAGCCCGACGGCGAAGTGCTGCGCATCAACCATCCGGATGGCACCAGCGAGACCTTTACCTACAACGAACTGGGTCAGGTCCTGACCCACACCGATGGCAAAGGCCAGACTACCCAGCTGCTGCGTAACGGCCGTGGCCTTCCTAAATGGCGACAGGATGCCAAAGGCCAGACCATCACTTACGAATACGACAAGGCCATTCGCCTCGTCGCCCTGACCAACGAAAACGATGCGACCTACCGCTTTGCCTACGACAACGCAGACCGTCTGATCGAAGAAAAACGCATCGATAACCTCACCCGCCGTTTCAGCTACAACCTCGGCGGGCACCTGACACAGGTCGAGGAAATCGGCTGCGGCGAAAAAGGCGAACAGCCACGGCGCAGCACCCATCTGGAGCGCGACCCGATTGGTCGCCTGCTGGCCAAGCTAAACGACGATGCCCGTCAGGACTATGCCTACGACGACGGCGACCGACTGCTGTCAATCGAGCGCAAGCCGACGGACACCGGCAGAAAACTCGGTGTTGCCGCCGAGAAACTGGAATTTGCCTACGACCTGCTCGGCCGCCTCATCAAAGAGACCACACCCCAAGGCGCACTGGCCTACGAGTACGATCCGCTCAGCAACCTGACCACGCTGACACTTCCTACCGGCCAGCACCTGAATCACCTGTACTACGGCAGCGGTCACCTGCACCAGATGAATCTGGATGGCCAGCTGATCAGCGACATGGAACGCGACGATCTGCACCGCGAGATCTATCGCACACAGGGCAAGCTGACCAGTTGCTTCGGCTACGACAGCATGGGTCGCAAGGCTTGGCAGTACGCAACCACCCTGCCTGCTGAAAAACTGTCGCAGATCCAGAACCCGCTCATAAAGCCGGAGCGTTACGTCGAACACGCCTACAACCCGATTCACCGCCGCTACGAATACGACCCTGCCGGCGAACTGAGCCGCACCCTCGACAAGCTGCGCGGCGAAACCCAGTACGAGTACGAAGCCAACGGCCAGTTGCTGGCGCGCAACACCGGTCGAGTAGTCGATGGCGAAGAATTCCGCTACGACGCTGCGGCCAACCGCCTCAACTTCAACACCAGTCGTTTCGACCACGTCAAAGACAACCGCCTCAAACAGTGGGCGAACCACGAATACAAATACGACGCCTGGGGCAACCTGATCGAAAAAGTCGTCGGCATCGTGCGCTGGCAGACCTTCACCTACGACTGCGAAAACCGCCTGGTCAAAACCGAGACCATGGCTGACACGCAGGTGGAAAGCACCAGTAGCTACCAATACGATAGTTTGGGCAGGCGAGTCGCCAAACAGTCCGAGATCAAAGGCCACACCGACCACAAACGCTTCCTCTGGCAAGGCTTGCGCATGCTGCGTGAGGAAAGTCCGGGACAGAGCAGCCTGTATATCTACGAGCCCGGCAGCTACGCGCCGCTGGCCCGCGTGGATGAGAAAGAGGGCGAGGTAGAGAACAAGGTTTATTACTTCCACACCGACCAGATCGGCACACCGCTGGAAATGACCGATGCAGAAGGGCAGATCGTCTGGCAGGCCAAGTACCGGGCGTGGGGTGCGGTGGAAAAGCTGGTGGTGAACGAGGTTGAGCAGAACCTAAGGTTTCAAGGGCAGTATTTTGATGCCGAGACGGGGCTGCATTACAACACGTTTCGGTATTATGATCCGGAGATTGGGCGGTTTACTACGCAGGATCCGATTGGGTTGTTGGGTGGGTTTAATCTTTATCAGTATGCCCCTAATACCAACGGATGGATTGATCCGTTTGGACTAACTGGATTTTTTACACCCTCCTCATTCACCGCTCCATCCGGTAGTACACATACAGTTTATCAGCAAGTGATAGACTGGGACCTACCTGTCAATACAAGGGAAGGAGTCAAGACCAACTTGGATCTCGCATCAGAGGGGAGAAGTCCATTTGTTGTTAAGAATGGCAGTTATTCTCAGCTTAATCTCCATCATTCTAAACAAGATGGGTTAGGCTCTCTCTTCGAGTTATCTGCCGATACACATAAAAAATTTGGTAACACTAACGCGTTGCATCCTCATCTACCTGCACAGCATCCGATCAACCCTGTTAATAGAGACCTATTCAACGGTGATCGCGGCGCTTACTGGGAAGGACGTGCGCAAACAGAAATTAACAGAAGAGCCGGGAGCCCTAAGCTTTCGGGAAACTGCGGATAAAGCTATGATATCGAAAAAACTGATAGATTTTTTTAAACAACAAGGCTGGTGGTATGAAGATGCTAGCGCAGATTATGAAGTGGAGCTCAAGAAGCTGGGTATTGACTTATCATCTGATTTCGCTCAGTTCTACTTACACGTAGAAGACGGTCCAACATTCATGCAGCACGGAAAGGAAATATATCAGGTATGCTGGTTCTCCAAAAACACCAATTTTGATCTAGACTTGAAGAGCACACATGAAACATTGCAGCTCCCACAGGAGTATATTCCGCTAGATAGCTTCGAGGGCGAAAGTGGCTATTTCTATAATAGAGACACTGGCGAGGTACTTAGCGTATCTTTGGGAAATGAGCTCTTGGATTTCAAACAAGGAAAATTGAGACCTCAGTGGGCAAATTTTAACGATTTCTTGGAAAGTTATTTCGAACAGGCTTGACGATTTAATGATTAATGCTACGCAAATAAAAACCTTTGCGATGTAAGCTTAGGTTCAAACCACTCATATTGAATTAGCTACAGAGAGTGTTGAAAAAATAGAGTAGGAAATTTATTTTCTTTTGATAGGGCATCTGGTTTTTGCTGTTAGCCTTTGCCCTAATAATAAGACTCATTTAGGCTACAAAAATATAATTAGTCTAAGTGAAGCTTGTAAGAAAGCTTGTTGCTAGTATTTTGTAACTCTGGTTTTTTAGAGGCTTGCACTTTCACGATGAGATAGCCCTAGCGCCACAGTAGCGATCTTTAAAAATTTGACTGAGATGGGCAACTTCAATACCATCCTAGCCTTGTACAAAGGTGATAAAAACTTTGCCATGAAAGCGACTTGGATTGCCTTATCAACATCAAAGGTGCAGCGAGCACCTCGTCAATGTCGAATTGCTTGTGTAAAGAATTCGATCACCTGTTCACCGTCACCGATGCCCTGAACAACACCACCACGCTGGAACGCAAACCCGACGGCGAAGTGCTGCGCATCAACCACCCGGATGGTACCAGCGAGACCTTTACCTACAACGAACTGGGCCAGGTCCTGACCCACACCGATGGCAAAGGCCAGACCACCCAGCTGCTGCGTAACGGCCGTGGCCTGCCCAAATGGCGACAGGATGCCAAAGGGCAGACCATCACTTACGAATACGACAAGGCCATTCGCCTCGTCGCCCTGACCAACGAAAACGATGCGACCTACCGCTTTGCCTACGACGACGCAGACCGTCTGATCGAAGAAAAACGCATCGACAACCTGACCCGCCGTTTCAGCTACAACCTCGGCGGACACCTGACACAGGTCGAGGAAATCGGCTACGGCGAGAAAGGCGAACAGCCACGGCGCAGCACCCATCTGGAGCGCGACCCGATTGGTCGCCTGCTGGCCAAACTCAACGACGACGCGCGTCAGGACTACGCCTACGACGACGGCGACCGACTGCTGTCAATCGAGCGCAAGCCGACGGACGCTGGCAGAAAACTGGGCGTCACCGCTGTGAAGACAGACTTCGCACACGACCTGTGGGCCATTATTGAAAGACTGTGACTTATGGAGCGCAGGCTGCCAGGACGATTAACTCAGCAATTAGACCTCACTGCCTCATCGCATAGACCAGCACCTAACCATCCGTATTACAACATCGGCAACCGTCTGAACCTCAGCACCGGCCGCTTTGACTAGGTCACTCGTCAAAAGGCAACCATCTAAAATAGTGGGACGACTGGTCATACACTTAAATATTTAATGTATGATCTTTCAGACCAAGCCATTAAATTTTACTATATTTCGCTTTTAAAACTTGAGTTAACAACATGATAGAACCACAACCCAACGCAATAAAAAAGGGACTTTACGGGTCTTTCTTGTTGATCGCCTTATTTGGCACAATGTCGACGTTTAAATCTGATTTTTTCTGGCTGGTATGCCTCGGCCTCTTTACCCTACTCATGCGGGCAATATATTTGATTTACCTGAGCGAAAGCTTCACTGCAATCGCAGTTCATTCTTTCACAGGCCTTTTCTCTTCATTTCTACTCATGAATACAAGCGTTATTTATCTTATAGCAAAATCTGAATACGGCGCTTCAACGACAGATGCTTTATCGTGGGCGATGATTCCGGCCTTACTGATGCTCGTTTCATTTTTATTTATTTACTTCACAAAATCGAGATCACGTCAGCTGTCTTTTGAGACCAGAGATAACAAGATATATATGGTGCACGGTTATGTCAGCACGAGAAACGGAAACTTACTGAGCGGAGGCGTCATTGTGGCCGGAATCGCTGCAATGATCGTGTGGCCTATAGAACTGATCATTATGGTCAGTATCTGGATAGCACTGAGCAATCTTTACCTTCTTTACTGGAACAGGGACGCCATCCGAATACTGAAAAAAATCCTGGCGCTGGAAAAGAAGCACAATCGGTCTTACACGTTCGAGTACATCGAACAGCTTCGTGAAGCACGCAGTCGCTGGTGGCTGGGTAGGTTTTTGAAATGGGTAATATCATTCAGCAAATGAAGTCAGGTAGCAGACCATCAGCGAAGAAGACAACTAACCGCAACACCCAACCAAGGAAGAAAAATGGGTAAACAATCTCGCAGCAAGCGGGCCTCGCCGGAACCTATGGTGATTTACCGCAGTCACGTTGCCGCTTTCCGCTCGCGTTATCTGCTGTCCTTTCTGACTCCGATCTTCATGGGCATATTTTCCCTCGCCATTACCGCAGGCACGATGGTCGATGCGTACTTTCCAAATGAGCCGGAGAGAACGGGCCAGTCGATGATGCTCATGATGGGCGTATCACTGGTCTTGAGTTTCGGCGGCATCATGATGAGTCGTGGGCATGCCTGCGGAATGTGGATATTGGCGGCCATTCTGGTGAGCTGCTTTTTTGCCGTGTTGCCCACTGCCCCTGCGCACTGGCGGCGTTTTGAATTGATGCTTTACGTGCTGGGGCTGCTTTTCCCGTTGCTGGGCCTTTTATCGCTCAACAGCGAGCGCGGCCGGGAGTTGCGCATGCAATGGAGGATTATTCGATCCGAACGCAAGGAGATCCGTCAGGAGATGCGGCGGCGCAAGGATCTCGAGGTGCATCGTGAAAGCCTGCGCAAGAGAAAGGCGCTACGCAAATAGCCCGGGCTCAACGAGGACTTTATCGCGCCCAACAAAAAACCCGCCGAAGCGGGTTTTTCCAAGACCATCCCGACTCCCTGTCGGCTGCCTCCGAGGCGATGGTCGATCATCCTTGATCCTGGTGAACTCCTGTTCACCACTTGATGGATCCAATACTACGGAGGAAGGACCAGATCGGAAATGGCCAAATCCCTCCACCGCGTGTAAGCGTTTGGCTATACCTTGTCGAGGCGGGCATGAAGAGCTCGGGGAGCAATTACGTAGTACGCCACCTGGAAACTTCATACAATCGCTCGCTGATTACAAAAGCAGCAACATCAGAGACACAGGATTTCCCGGAAGAAAACGTCACCCCACGGAACACAAGGAGTAGAACCATGAGCACGACAGATCAGACCCAAAGCACTGGCCAGCACAGCGCCAAGTGGCAAGAGCGTTTCAATTTTTTCGAGACGTATGGTGCGCCGAACGATCCACGCTTCAAGCCGGCAGTGAACGCGCTGCCTGACTTCAAGAAGAAGCTGCTGGTCTGCGCCAATATCATCGCGTTTTTCTTCGGCCCGATTTATTTCTTTGTACTGGGTCTGTGGAAGAAAAATCTGGCGCTGATCGGCGTCATTATCGCGGTCAACATCGTTATAGCTCTGCTTTTCGGGATCCTCGGAATGGAGGTTCCGGCAGCATTGGGCACCGGCTTGAACGTCGTGTTTTCTCTGATGTACGCCCTGACGGCCAACTACTCCCACTACCTCAAGGAAGTGAAAGGCGAGCAAGGCTGGAACCCGTTCAAAGGCATGCGCCTCTGACCTGCAGACGTAGCCAACTGAGCACCCGCACCGCTCAATGAGCGTGCGGGTTGGCTGTGGATAACTCCCCTCGGGCTTTATGCCTGCCCTTCCACCAGCCGCAACTCCCCATCCACATACAGCACTTCACGCCCCACCCACGCCAGATCAACCTGCGGCAGCACGGCCGAGGGTTTGCGCAGTTCGCGCAGCAACGTCGAGCCGTGCGAGAGACGCCCGCCCATGCGCGCGATCACCGCGCGGGCGTTCTGGTAGTGCGCGTGGCGTCCGGGGTCGAGGGTGTCTTCCAGCAGGATGTCCTCGCCCAGAATGCCCTGGACCTGGCCCGGATAGATCATGAAGCCGGTGGCCTGCTCGGTGCCTTCGCGGCCGTCCTGCCAAAAGCTGCCTGCACGGCTGCGAATGTCCGGATGGGGCGCAAACCAGTGTTCCCGGTCGGCGCCGGGCATGGCGTGATGCAGGCGGAAGAACAGGCGCATCAGGTTGTCGCGATACCACTCGCGTACTTGCAGGTAGTAGCCGCGCATGCCCGGCAGGCCTGCGCGGTGGGCGATGCGAATGAAACCCGGCCAGGTCGGGAAGGCCTGTAAAGGCAGGTCAGTGGCTGCCGGGCGCGGGGTCGCGGGGTCGGTTTCCCAGGGCAGCCGGTGCGGGCAATGCTCCAGGTCGTCGTAAGCGGTCGGCGGACGTCCCAGCAGGTCTCCGCCGCTGCTGGCCAGCGAGGTGGCGATGCACAGGTTGCCTTGCACGACGAATACGTAGAAACGGGTGAACCAGTCAGCCAATTGCTGGCCGTCAGCACCTTGGGCCGTGAGGGCATGCAGCTCTCGGTCGAAGCGGTGCAGTTGCTTTTCCAGGGTCAGCAAGTGGCCACGCGCGATGCGCTGCATCCGCAGAAACACCGGTAATGAGCGCACCAGACGCAGCGGTCGCCACGGAAGATGCGGGGTCGCGCCGCCGACCTCGTCGGCGTAGCTGCTGGAGGCGATGCCCCAGTCAGCCAGACGTGCGAGAAACAGGTCGTTGTTGATGTAGGAAGCTGCGCCAAACAGTGCGGTAAATGGCTCGTTGTCCTGCAACACGCGTGAATCCCAACGCGCCATGATCGCCGGGATGCTGCCTGCGGCACGCCGCTGTGCGTACTCGACCAGCCTGCTGGGCTGTGGCGGCAGGATCTCCGCAATATTGGCGGCGGTCAGGTGGCGGCGCCAGCCGTAGTCACTGATCGGGCGGTACTGCAGCAGCCACAACTGGCGGCCATCCCAGGCCCACTCGACGTCGCCCGGCACGTAGTGGAATACGCGCAGAACGCCCTGCAGGAAGTCCCAGAGCGCCTCCTCAGTCAAACCGTGGGATGGCTTGAAGTCGCCGCTGCTCCAGGCCGCGCCGAGGCGGGAAATGATCGCTCGTTCAGGGCTTGCCTGACCGTCGGCCAGCGACTCCAGGTGCCCTTCCACCCACTCCAGCTCGACCGACAGGTGACGCACGAAGGCGATGCCGGAAAGCACCGGCGTGATGAAGCGCTGCACCACAACCTCTTCGACGCCAGCGTTGTGCAGCTCTGCGACGCGCGCGGGTACGTTGTGGCCGGGCTCACGAAGAAAAGTGGTGCTCAGACCGGCGTTGGCCGCATCGGCCTGATCCTCACCGAAGCTGGACGAGCGCACGGCCCAGATAGCGTCAGGCTGACGGGCCAGAAACGCGGGCAAGGCCGAGTCACCGCCCTGTTCCAGAGACAGTGCCTCGGGCACCGGTTGCCCGGCAATGGCCGCCAGACGCAGACGGCCGCCTTTGGTGTGCGCAACGAAGCCGCGCTCGCCCGACTCCAGCCACTGCGCAAACTCGGCCGGTGCGTCGATCCACGGGTAGTGACCCCAGCCCGGTTTCAGGCTGATGGTCAGGTCGGCACGCGCCAGAATGGCCGACCACGCGGCTGCCTGCTCGATGCCCAGGACCTTGTCCTGATCGCCCCAGACCAGCTCTATCGAATCCTGAACCCACTCCAGCAGCGGCAGCGCGGTGTCGGCACGCAACAGGTCCCAATACGGCACGAAAGCACGGCAGCGGGCGTAACCGGAACCCATGCGCTGGTAGTGCGCGGCAGGCCAGCGCTGCTTGGAAAACTTGTGCGCAAACAGCGTGGGCTTGTTGGCCAGCAGCCAGTGAATGGTCTTGCGAATGGGCAGCGGCGACATCAGCGCAGGCAAACGCCGCTGCCACAGAAAAGCTCCCACCGGTGCCAGCAACACGCTTCTGCAGAAGTGCCCGGGCTGGCGCTGCAAGGCATGAATGACCAGCAAGGCATTGACGCCCACAGCGACGATGGCGCTGCCCTTCACGGTCGCCGCCAACAGCGCATCGGCGTAGGCGGCGAGGTCTTCGCAGGGTGGCTGAGGATTATTGCCGAAGCCCGGTAGCTCCAGCGGCACGACCTGATGCTGCTGAAAATACGGCAGCGCGTCGTCCCACCATTCGGCACTGCTGCCGTTGCCCGCCAGCAGATACAGCAGCGGCAAGTCAGACATGACGAGGGTCCTTCGACGAGTGGACAGCCGAAGTGCGGCGATCATGGCGATACAGCCAGATCAGCGGCGGCAACAACGCCAGCAGCGCCGCCAGATCGAGCCACACATGTGACCAAACGCCCCCACGCACGGAAATCAGGATGTCCTGAGGCGCCCACAGCAGCAGGCCCGCAATCAGCCAGCCCCAGGGCATGGCGCTTTTCAGGCGATTGCCCAAGTGCACCAGCGCCAGCATGTACATTGAATAGGTTTGCAGCGTTGCGCCGAACAGCGCCATCCACCAGACCTGTTGCGCGCGAGCAGCGGCGGGAACCGCCTCGGTCCAGAACGCCTGCTCGAGGCTAGTCAGATAGCCATCGAGCAAGCCGGAAAAGCCTGCCCAGGTGAACACCAGACTGCCCAGCACATGCGCAACTGCGACGGCATACAGCCAGGTCACCAGCGTACGGCGCAGGGTGTCAGAAGAGAGCGGCATACCAGGTCCTTGAGTCGTCCTTGTGAGGTGGCGAGTTTAGCGATTTCTCGATGGGCTTAATACGAGCATGGCCAAACTGCTCAGACCTCCCACTGTTGAACAGCTGTTATTAATGTCAGTAGACAGCTTTTCTGCTGCGGCCTAATTTTAGGCCTTCAGTAGTCAGTAAAAAAAAGCAATCAAGGAGATGATCATCATGGTAGATGTAATGACACGTGTAAAAGAATTGGTGGCCGAGCATTTGGAAGCAGCGCAAGAAGATGTAAAACCGACATCTGACATAACCAAGGATCTCAAGGGTAGCAGTTTAGAAATTGTCGAGCTCGGCATGGCTCTGGAAGAAGAATTCAACATCAAGATCCCGGATGAAAACTTTGAAAAATTCAAAACGGTGCAAAACATAGTTGACTACATCTCAAAAAACAAAAAATAGACACGAGTAGGCTAAAAGCCCACAACATCTGCTGAGCCCCCAACACCAGTTGCAGGCCCTTTGCCTCCAGTCAAAACTACCAGTAGCCGCCTCCCCGCTTTTCCCTTCAATGTACGGCTCCGCTCGTCAGGCCATCTGCCGGGCGAGCCCTGCAGTCGGGAGTAGCGGTGATGGATGCGCTGAATGTCATCAATATTGGCACTGACGGAATCAACTCGTTGTTCAATGTCGTTCTGCAGTACGGGACGACTGTTGTTCTGAGGCTGGTGATCGCAGCCTTGTTGTGGATAGTGGGTCGCTGGCTGATCGGCGTACTGGTCAGGATGGCGCAGCGTTCGCTGACGCGGCAGCGGTTTGATCCGACGGTTCTGCGCTATGTCGGCTCGTTCATCACGGTGACGCTGCATATCATTCTGGTGATCGCCATTCTGAGCTATTGCGGCATCGAGACCACCAGTTTTGCGGCGCTGCTGGCGGCCGTGGCGCTGGCGATCGGCATGGCCTGGTCGGGTTTGCTGGCCAATCTGGCAGCGGGGGGGTTCATCATCGTGCTGCGGCCCTTCAAGGTCGGCGATCTGATTTCGGCGGCGGGCGTGACCGGGACCGTTGTCGAAATCGGCTTGTTCGTCACGTCGATCAACACTCCGGAAAACGTGCTGAATCTGGTGGGCAACAACAAGATCTTCTCTGACACGATCGTCAATTTTTCCAGCAATGCTTTTCGCAGCGTCGAACTGACCGCGACATTGCCAGGCACCGCCGACGAGCAGAAGATCATCCCGCGCCTCAAGGATCAGATCGCCCGCCTGCCCAATGTACTGAGCAGCCCCGCTGTCGATGTGCACCTGTCCTCCACAACGGCCGACTCCATCACCCTGTCGGTACGGCCCTATTGCCACAATGATCATTATGATTCGGTGCATCGCCAGACGCTCGCCCTCATCAGAGCGTTGATGCTGCACCTGTCCTGAGCGGCACGCATAGGCAAAATTCATCGCCCTTCAAGCTCACCCCAACCTGTTGGCAGCCGATCAATAAGGATCGGTCCATATTCCGCGTGGCCTCTGCTTTTTTATCTTTACGGGTTTAACCATGAGCCTTTTATCTCGTTTTCGGGCCGGCACGTCGCGGACCGAGGGCGCCATCAGTGTCATTACGTCCGCCCGAGAATTGAACGCCAAGCTGTCTGCGCTGAGCTTCGATCCGGTCTATCTGACCGGTTTCGTTTCGCCGCACGTCGACTTCGATCAGGTGGCCAAGTCTGTCGCTGCGCGCTTTCCCAACGCGAAGATCAGCCTGTGCACAACGTCAGGCGAACTGTGCTCGGGCAATGATTCGCTGTACTGCGCGGCGGATAACCAGTGGGACAGGATTGTCCTTGCGCTGTTCGACTCAAGCGTCATCAAGAGTGCGGAGGTGTTACACATTCCGCTGCACAGCGAAGACATTCGCGGCGCGGGCAAGCGACTGTCGATGCGTGAGCGCATTGCGCGCCTGACCGACTCGATCAAGCGCACGCAGATCAACACCCCCATCGACCACCGCGATACGCTGGCCTACGTCACGTTCGACGGGCTGTCGGCGTCGGAGTCGTTCTTCATGGAAGCGCTGTATGAGTCCGGGCGCTTTCCGTGCCTGTTCGTCGGCGGTTCTGCGGGGGGCAAAGGCGACTTCAAGAAGACCTTGATTCACGACGGCAAACGCAGCTACGAAAATCATGCCCAGGTGGTGTTTCTCAAGAGCGCAAAAAACGTGCGCTTCGGCGTCTTCAAGAGCCAGAACTTCGAGCCGACGCCACTGAGCCTGAGTGTGCTGACGGCCTCCCTGGAGGAGCGTTACATCAGCCAGGTGGTCAACGCCAGAGGCGAGATCGCCACCATGGTTGCGGCGCTGTGTGACGCGCTCAAGTGCGAGCGGCATGAGCTGGAGGGCAAGCTGGCGCAGTACTCGTTCGCCATCCGGGTGGGCGAAGAGCTGTTCGTGCGCTCGATTGCGCGCATCGATTATGAAAGCGAGCGGGTTCACCTGTTCTGCGACGTGGCGCCCGGCGAAGAGCTGGTGATGGTCAAACGAACATCCATGATCGACACCACGCGCAACGACTTCGCGCGCTTTCTGCAGGGCAAGTCCGGAAAGCCGCTGCTGGGTCTGTTGAGCGACTGCATCCTGCGGCGCCTGAACAACGGCAGTGAGCTGGGCCGGATGAACGATGTGTTCGGTGCGACGCCGGTGGTGGGCTTCTCGACCTTTGGCGAGATTCTGGGGTTGAACCTCAACCAGACGCTCACCGCCGTGTTCTTTTTCAAAGTGCCCGAAGGCCAGCCGTTCCGCGACGACTACATCGATAACTTCATCGCCTATTACGGCGAGTTCAAGGCGTTCTTTCTGCGCCGGCAGATCAAGAAGCTGGCTGGTCTGAGCCATGTGGTGGTCAAGCAGATCGATCAGTTCAAGCAGCGTAACTTCGTGCAAACCATTGACCCGAGTGGTCTGGACGAGCAGATCCGCCCGGTGTTCGGAGGCCTGAGCGACCTCGGCGAGGTGCTGGTCAAGGCCCACCATGATCAGGAAGAAATCGCCGCTCAGTTGCGCCACTACTCTGGCGAGCTGCATGTGTCGATGGACGAGCTGTCGCAGACCATCACCCAGCAGGAAACGGTTATCGACAAAGCGGGCAATACCGTCAAAAGCCTGGTCAGTCAGGCGGACGAGGTGGTGCTGGGCTCGCGGGAGCTGGCCAGGTCCAGCCTGCGCATTCAGTCGGTGGTGCAGACGATCCAGCAGATCGCCGGACAGACCAACCTGCTGGCGCTGAACGCCGCCATCGAGGCTGCACGGGCGGGTGAAATGGGACGTGGCTTTGCCGTGGTGGCCGATGAAGTGCGCCAGCTGGCGCAGAAGACGTCGCAGAACGCCAACGACATCGGCACCGATATCGAGCGCCTGGCCGAGGAGATTCGCAAGGTGGCGCAGCACATCGAGGAGCAGTCCCTTGAGGTCGGAACGCTGACGGGGCTGCTGTCGGAACTGGAAGGCTCCAGCGACATGACGGCGGGCACCTCGCAGCGTACCCGGCAACTGGCGGATACCCTGCGCGGGCTGACTCAGTAGCAGCGCCTGCGTCAGGGCGGCATATTGCCCGTCCTGACGCAGACCGAGTTACAGGCGGCTTACTGGTTACCCAGCACGCCGACCTTGCCCATGACGTTGCTCATGAACTGCTGCACGGTCATTTTCTGGCCGTTGAAGTCGACCATCTGGTTGGCGTAATGCAGGTCGGAGACGATGTTGTCGCCGTCGACCTTGGCCAGTTGCATCATCTCGGCCATGGCGCTGGCCATGTCGCCAGCGGCCTTGGCCTGATCGGCGATGACCTTGAGGTCGGTCTGGCCTTCACGCATGGCTTGCTGGGTCGCGAGGTCGCGAATCATCGGCTTGGACAGGACGACCCTGGCGTTGACTTCGCCCAGGCTCTTCATGAGCAGCGCATCGGAAGGCTGATCGAGCGGGCCTGGATCGGCCAGGTCCACGGCGATACGCATGTGGCTTTCACCGTTGCTGGTCTTGAGCGAGAGCTTTTCCAGCTCGATGTGCGGTTTGGCCGCCAGCAGCGTTTTCATCTGGGTGTTCATCAGCTCCTGATCAGCCGGGCTCAGCTCCAGGCGGAACGGACGTTTCTCCTGCGCGGCCTGTTGCTGCTGAGGCAGGATTTTATCCTGATACAACTGATACAGCGCCTGAGTCGCCAGCACATCGAAGTTGGCGATCTTGAAGCCCATGTGCGCAGAACCGACGTCCTTGCCCGCGTAGGCAATCATGCCGGCATCGTAGTTGATCTGGGCTGCCAGGTTACCGGCATCTTCCTGCGCCAGGTTGGTGTTGGTGAAATCGCGAATCTGCACCTGTGGCTTGCCCACCACCTGGAAACCCGCGTTCTGGATTTTCATGTTGGTGTGGCCCAGATAGAAACCGGACTTGCCTTTGGTACCACCCGTGTCGAAGGTCATGCCTTTGATTTCGATGCTGACCGGGCCGTCGGGCGACGCGACATTGAGTTGCAAATTGTCCATGTTGCCCGCAAGGCTGAATTTCTCCGCGTCAGCGGACGACTCGGCGTTCAGGTCCAGACCTGAAAAACGGAACGTGCCGTCGACGTCGGTCATTTCCAGCGGAGCCATCTGCAGCGTGCCTTTGGTGGCGCGGTCATAGCCGATGCTGGCCTGACCCGTGAGCGGTGGAACGTCCTTGCTCATGGCGAACCATTTCTCGGCGCTGGGGCTTTTTTCCATCTGGAAATTGCTCAGGGCCATGACCGGCAGCAGGTTCAGCGTCTTCAGATGCGACAGCGGAATGGGGCCGTGCTCGATATGGTCGACAAACAAGAACTGGCCGCCCTGGGTGCTATCGGACAGGTTCTGGATGTCGACGCGGTAGTGCGCCGTGCTGCTGAAGAAGTGCTTGTCGAGCGAGAGCATTTCCAGTTTGACGCTGGTGTCCGTGCCTTTGAACGACTTGGCCAGCTCCTGATTGGCCTTGCTGATCGAGTCGTTCAGCGCGCCTTCCAGTTGATTGCCGGTGTACCAGGCACCAGCCGTAGCCAGTGCGCCCGCTACGACGATGACGCCAATCGCTATACCTGCTGATTTATTCATAGTGACGTGAAGATATCCGTTCTGATGATGGGAAAGTCGTACCGGGAGCGGCAGCGCCGATTGAAAGCCGCGAGAGACTATCATCGGCAGATCCCGAGAGCCCAGCCTTCATGGCCATTTCTGTGGGCGCGTCGCCCTTCTGTAAGCGCGTTGGACATGGCCTTGTGCCTTTTGTTGCGCATGCCAATCCCGCGGAAAGGTTTTGAAACAGACCCTAGCCACAGCCTTCCCGGAAACGTTAGGCTGAAACGAATTTGCGAACAGGACGTGATCACATGAGCGAGCAGCAAAAACAACGAGGCCCGATCAAGGCCGTCATTTTCGACATGGATGGCCTGTTGCTGGACACCGAGGGGGTTTACACCGAAGTCACCCACTTGATTGCCAGCCGCCACGGTCGCACCTTCGACTGGTCGGTCAAGCAGCACACCATTGGCCGCGGTGCCCGGGACTTCTCGGACTACGTGATCAAGGCGCTGGAGCTGCCGATGTCGATCGACGAGTTTCTCGAAGTCAGAGAGCCCATGCTTGAAGAGCGTTTCCCGCGCGCCGCAGCCATGCCGGGTGCCGAAGCGCTGGTCCGTCATCTGGCTGCGCATAATATTCCGATCGCCGTGGGCACCAGCTCGTCGGTGCATTACTTCGAGGCCAAGACCACCCTGCACCGCGCATGGTTCGAGCTGTTCGACACCGTCGTCACCGCCGACGACCCGGAAGTCGGCGCTGCCAAGCCAGCCCCGGACATCTTTCTGGTCGCCGCCCGCCGTCTTGGCGTCTCGCCCGCCGATTGCCTGGTCTTCGAAGACTCGCCATTCGGTGTGACCGCCGCCAAGGCTGCCGGGATGTACGCGGTGGCCGTGCCGGACTCGCATATGCCGGTCGAGCAATACGAGCATGCGGACCTGCTGCTGGGCTCGCTGGCCGACTTCCCGCTCAAGGCGTGGGGGTTGCCTGAGCTCGCCTGAATGACATGGAGATGCTGAGCATGAATTATCGAACCCTTGGCCAGTCCGGCCTCAAGGTTTCCACACTGACACTCGGCTCGATGATGTTCGGTGAGCAGACCGCTGCCGAGGAATCGCTGCGCATCATCGACAAGGCCAGGGATCAAGGCATCAATTTCATCGACACGGCGGATGTCTATAACGCCGGGCGCTCGGAGGAAATCGTCGGCCGGGCCATCGCGGCACAGCGCAGCGACTGGGTGCTGGCCACCAAGGTCGCGATCGGCCCGTCCGATGGTGTGCCCAATCGGGCCGGTCTGAACCGCAAGCACATGTTCAATGCCATCGAGAACAGCCTGCGGCGGCTGGATACCGACTATGTGGATATCTATTACCTGCACAAGGAAGATCACGACACGCCGCTGGAAGTGACGGTGTCGGCGATTGGCGATCTGATCCGGCAAGGCAAGATCCGCTATTGGGGCGTGTCGAACTTCCGCGGCTGGCGAATTGCTGAAATCGTCAACGTTGCGCAACGCCTGGGCGTGGACAAGCCGGTCATCAGCCAGCCGCTGTACAACATCGTCAACCGCCAGGCCGAGGTCGAGCAGATCACTGCAGCCGCACATCATGGCCTGGGCGTCGTGCCCTACAGCCCGCTCGCCCGCGGTGTGCTCAGTGGTAAATACGCTCCGGACATCGCTCCCGACAGCGAGAGCCGCGCCGGACGTCAGGACAAGCGACTGCTGGAAACCGAATGGCGCATGGAGTCGTTGCGTATCGCGCAGCGAATTCAGGCGTATGTGCAGGACAAAGGCGTCGGCATTGTCGAGTTCGCCATTGCCTGGGTGCTCAACAACCAGGCCGTGACCTCAGCCATCGTCGGACCAAGAACCGAGCAGCAGTGGGACGGGTATACCAAGGCACTCACGGTGGATATCACCGCTGAAGACGAGGCGTTCATCGATTCGCTGGTGACCCCCGGCCATGCGTCGACGCCCGGCTTCAATGACGTTCAGCACTTCGTTTCCGGCCGCCTGACGCGCTGAGACGATCACGCCTGCGGCCTTATGCCGCGAGCGTGTCACGGTTGCGCTCTGGACCGGTCGTTTCAGAGCGCAATGTCATAAAAACAACACGTGAAACTCCTGTTACCTGTGAATACGCACTCGGTACGTGAGGTCGATGAGCGCTAAGATAGACGCGTATTTTGTCGAGCTCGCCGGGCTGCAGTGCGATTCGCTGCTCGCCGTTAAACATGATGATGTTTGTATTTTCGCGACGGACTGGCAAGTCTTGGCTAGTCTGTCGGCAACAAAGCGATTAATTGGACATTGTCCAGCCAGGGTTGATGAAGAAGTAGGCCAATGCGCAAATCAGATAGAGAAGCCTTTCTGGGCTCCGTACTGGGCAATGAGCAGCCTCCGGCGCACCTTGCCAGAACCGTGATTGAAGAAAAGCTGCGAAACGCCATTATCGATGGCAGCCTGCCAAGCGGCACGGCATTGCGCCAACAGGAACTGGCGACGCTGTTTGGCGTCAGCCGCATGCCTGTGCGCGAAGCACTGCGCCAGCTCGAGGCGCAGTCGCTGCTGCGTGTCGAAACGCACAAGGGCGCGGTGGTCGCGCCGCTGATCACCGAAGACGCAGTGGACGCCTATGCCCTGCGCATACTGCTGGAATCCGAAGCGTTGCGTCTGTCTATCCCGTTGCTGGATGCCGACGATCTGGCGGCGGCCAAGGGCTACATCGAGCAGCTTGAAGTCGAGACGGATTTCGGCCAGATCGGCAGACTCAATCGGATGTTCCACCTTTCGCTGTATGCCAAGACCCACAACACGCGTCTCATGCGTCTGGTTGAAGAAGGCCTGAACGAAGAAGAACGCTTCCTGCGTTTCAATCTTTCCGACATGGGCCTGGGCAAGCTTTCTCAGGATGACCATTGGCAGCTGTTGCGGCTCGCCGAGCAGAAAGCGATCGAACCCTGTGTCGAAGCGCTGCAGTACCACCTCAACCGAGGTGTTCAGGCCGTCACTCAATACCTGAACAGCAAAAAGGCCACCAAGGCCAAGCCGCCCCGCGCAACGAAGAAAAACCCCGCCTGAATCATCAAGGCGGTCTATCCAGCAGGCGGTGACACAACGTCTGCGGCTTGACCGCTTGTACCTCCCGCCCTCCGCTTCACACCTCGTCGGCGTATCGCCAGGCTCAACCCCGACATGGCGTTTTTATCGCTATTTTCCTGATCTGCCGGATGGCCCAACGCTGGAATGAGGCAAACTCGGCCGTGACGCTGAGGAAACCAACCGGAGGATGTTCCCTGGCTACGGCTGAACGGCTCGCGCAGGATCGGAGCGGTTCTCTGTTCATATGAACTCAATGGATAAGGAGTTGTTGAACGGGGCAAACAGACAGTGGAAGTCATTTCCAACTTCGCCCATTAAAAAAATCCAGAACCCTGATTATTCAGCACATCGGCAACGCTGGGCGAGGCATTCGCTCATTATTAATAATTCTGACTTAATCAGTCGGAAGGGTTGTCTGCGCGCCTGTAAAACGTACACCCGACGTTTTATATAGCCACTTACACCCTCAAAAAACACCCCCTTTAATTATTATTAAAAAACGATTGCAGCCCTTGTTAAATTTGTTTTAAGTTTTCTTCGCCGGCCGTGTTATCGACGGCATGCCGGGGTGAACACCTTGCCCCACAAGGGCCAAGGCTCGGTAAACCGGCGTTGCGCTGTATCGTGTAATTCAATAACCGATGCGTGTTTGTGGCAAATCAGCCCTCACACTTCAGGCCCTTGTTCGCCTCGCATTCGGGGACTTTATTACGTGTCATCGTCGCACTGCCGATAACGCTCACCCCTTGAGTAACTGCATTAACACTGACCACCACCATGACAATAGGGACATCACTATGCTTTGTGAAAAAACACTGCTCGCACACAAGAAAGTTGAACTTGGCCGTCATCCGATCTTTGCAGAAATCACGGCACTGGATGTACTCCGACGTTTTATGGAAACCCATGTATTCGCGGTCTGGGATTTCATGTCGCTGACCAAGCGCCTGCAACAGGAACTGACCTGCACCCAATTGCCGTGGTTGCCGTCGACAGATGCTTCCGCTGCCCGCCTGATCAACGAGATCGTGCTGGGGGAGGAGTCCGATGACCGACTGGGCGCGGGTCATTACAGCCACTTCGAGCTGTACCTGGATGCGATGCGCGAGATTGGCGCGAGCACGGTACAGATCGAGCGCTTCATCGAACTGCAGAGACAGGGCATGCGTTACACCACTGCGCTGCAACACGTCGACGCGGGGCAGGCGGCGACGGCATTCGTGACACACACCCTCGACATCGCCCTGCATGCGCCGGCACACAGCGTTGCTGCGGCCTTTCTGCATGGTCGCGAGAGTGTCATCCCGCTGATGTTCCAGACCATCCTCGATGACTGGGGCATTACCGCCGACCAGGCACCCACCTTCCGCTACTACCTGGAGCGCCACATCGAAGTGGACGCTGAAGATCACGGCCCGGCAGCAGAGCAGTTGCTGGCTCGTCTGGTTGCTGGCGACACGCAGCGCGAACGAGAGGTTTATCAGACCGCCATCGCGGCTGTGGAAAGCAGGATCCGGCTATGGGACACGCTGCGCCTGAGCATGCGAACGCCGCGCATGCAGGCCAGCGCGTAGGACCCGCTCGCAACACCCTGAAGCCTTTACAAGGAAGCCATCATGAAAGCAGAAGACTACATGTCGTTCATCGATGCGTGGGAAGGTCGCGCCACCATTCGTACGCGTCCACGCAGGATGGTCGAGAACGATGAAAAACTCATCTACCCCCTCAGCCGACAGCCGCTGGTACTCAGTGACACGTTCACCCGCGAGTGCACGCATTGGCGCGATTACGCGCTGGTGCAGAGCCTCTACAAGTTCATCAACGATGTGGTGATCTTCGAGACCGAGATCGTCGACAGGACCGCGCGCAGTATCGCCAAGGACAACTTCGCGATTCGCTTCCCGTTTGCCTGTCGCTATGACGCGATGACGGTGGTGGTCGATGAGGACTACCACGCACTGGTGGCGATGGACTTCATGCAACAGACCATCGCCCTGACAGGTATTGAGCCTATCCCGTTGCCGGACGAGATTGAACTCAGCCGGGCCATTCCCGCCGCACTGGCTCTGGCCCCCGAGCATCTGCGCAGCGCGGTGGAGCTGATCTGTGTCGCCATCGCGGAGAACACCGTGACCAATGACGTGGCGGCGTTCGCCAAGGACGAATCGGTCAAGCAATCGGTGAAGGGGCTGATGGCCGACCACTTGCTGGACGAGGGGCGTCACTCGGGCTTCTGGGCGCGGCTGGTACGCATCTACTGGCACACCGCTCCCCGACAGGACCGGGAATCCATCGCCCGCATCATGCCGGTGTTCATCGCTCAATACCTGACCAACGATATTCAGAATGGCTTCGACTTCACCCTGATCGACCACCTGCAGGTGCCGGACACCGTCAAGCAGGCGCTCAGGGATGAGACCAGGGCTGTGAGTTTTCCAGTCAACCGCCATCATCCACTGGTGGCCAACATCGTGCGTTTCTTCAAGAACAGCTCGATGCTGGACGATCCTTGTGTGCAGCGGGCGCTGGCGGACTATCTGCCTGCGCAGGGGACGCTGCAATGAAGCGCCTGGAGATTGTGCTCATCGGTCACAGCCTGACCTTGAGTGAACTGAATAGCGAGCTGCTGGACCACGGGCATGGCGTGCGGCATCTGTCTGATCAGCAGGCGCTGGACGCGTTGACGGTGCCTGATGGCGGCGTGCTGATCGAAGACGGCAGCCTGGACCTGTTCGAGGAACAACTGAATGCGTTCGGCCACTCCACGCAGCTGCGACTGCGGGTCGGTTTCAGCAAGGCGCTGGATCACGGATTACCCCGGCTGGAATTGCTGTGCTGGCATGGCGCAGCCGAGGCTCGACGTTTGATCGTTCATAAGTGGCTTGCGGTCGAGGAATCAGGCAACGGGCGGGTACTGCGTGATGCCGCTGTCGCAGCCATGGTGGATCTGGCGACATTGCAGATCAGCCGGTTATCCAGAGATGAAGACTGTCTCAACGGTATGACAAGCGTCACACCCGCCCGGAGCGATCGGCAGCACGGCTTGCAGGCGGTTGATCAATTGCTGTTCGAGCATCGTTTCAATCAGACAGATCAACCGCATCTGCTGAAACTGTCCGAAACACCCATCACCGAGCGGCTGGAGCAGGCGCTGCTGAAGTTTGCCGAACGCCCGGCACTGTCCGTTCGCAACCGGACGCTCAGCTATCGGCAACTGCACGCGCACAGTCTCGCCATCCAAAGCTTGCTGCAGCCGTTGCTGGCGCACGCGAAAGCCGGCACACCTGCCGTGATCGGTATCTGCCTGCACAAGTCAGCCGAGCTGTATGCGGGCATTCTCGCGGTTCTGGGTTGCGGTGCGGTTTACCTGCCACTTGATCCCGGCCAGCCCGTGCAGCGTCAGCAGTACATTCTGGAAAACTCGGGAGCGATGCTGTTGCTGCACGATGGCTCGCACCCGCTGGCGGCTGCGGAATTTCCGGCGCTGGATATCGCTGCGGTTCCTGTGGGGGATGGAGCTTCAACCCATGTACGCGTTGCTACCGATCAGGATGCGCCCTGCATGGCGCTGTACACGTCGGGCACCACCGGGCAGCCGAAAGGCGTATTGCTCAGCCAGCGTAATCTCAGCCACTTCACCGCCTGGTATGCCGAGCATGTGAGCCTGAACGAACACAGCCGGGTGCTGCAATTCTCTACGCTGAGTTTCGACTCGTCGATCATCGACATTTTCCCCACCTGGCTCAGTGGCGCCGAGCTGGTGGTCCCCGATGAAGACCAGCGACGTGATCCGTTGCAGTTGGTCAGCGTGCTGCAACAAGGCATCACCCATGCATTCCTGCCGCCGGCGCTGTTGAGCATCCTGCCGCTGGATCAACCGCTGGGGCTTGAGCATGTCATGACCGGAGGCGACGTCTGTGAGCCGCACGTGATTGCGCAACTCACCGGGCAATGTCATTTCCACAACCTGTACGGCCCCACCGAGGCCACGGTGTTGGTCACCGCCTGCGAGTTCGGGCCGTCCAGCAGCAACCGCCATCTGGGCCGACCGATCGCCAACAGCCAGGCGTGGATTCTGGACGAGCAATTGCAGCCCGTGGCCGAACAGACTCAGGGTGAGCTGTACATCATCGGTCCCGGCGTCTGTCTGGGCTATGTAAACAATCCCGCGCTTACCGCCGAGCGCTATGTGTGGCTGACGAAGCCGGATGGCCAGCTTATGCGTGCCTATCGCACCGGCGACATCGCCAAGTGGACGGCTGACGGCATCGTCCTCAGCGGACGTCGTGATAATCAGGTGAAGATTCGCGGCTTTCGGGTCGAGCCGGAAGAGATCGAGCATTGCCTGCGTGACAGCGGACTGTATCGACAGGTTGCCGTGGTGATCGACAGACAGCGACGAATTCTGGCGTTTCTCGCTCAACCGTACCTTGAGCATGACGAACAGGCACTGAAAGCGCATGTACAACGCCTGTTGCCTGATTACATGCATCCCGCCGTCTACACGATGTTGCCCGGCATGCCGTTCGCCAGCAACGGCAAGGTCGATCGCAAAGCGCTTCTGGAAATACCGCTGAGCTTTATCGGGCAGCACGCTCGTCGGCTGCCCGAGACTGAGCAGCAACAGGCGCTGCTGGGGCTATGGAGCGAGCTGCTGGAGCTGCCGCCAGACGATATCTCGACTGATGACAGCTTTTTCAATCTCGGTGGTCACTCGATCCTGCTGTCGCGGCTGTTGCTGGGGGTTCGCGAACGCTTTGGGCGCAGCATTCCGATCAATCGCTTTATCGAAGCACCGACGGTGCTGACACTGGCCAGCCTTATCGACAGCGACGGCACCTCGGCGGGCGTCCTCAGTGCTCAGGCCCTGCGGGATGCCAAGCCGGACTTTCAGCTGGCTACATTGCCCGTCAGCAGGCTGGGTGATGTTCATAAAGTGATTGTCACGGGTGCCAATGGCTTTCTGGGTGTGCATATCGTCGAAGCGCTGCTCAACCGGGGGGCGACCGAGATCGCCTGCCTGGTGCGCGAGGCTTCTGGACAAAGCGCGCAACAGCGCTTCGAACATGCCCTGCGGGAAAACCGTCTGGATCACCTGGACCTGAGCCGCGTGAAGGTCTACCCCGCTGACCTGACCAAGCCCCGGTTGGGGCTCAGTGAAGCGGTGTATGAGCGGCTGGATCTCGAGTTTGGTGCGTTGGTGCACAACGCTGCCAATGTGAACCATGTTCAGGACTATGAAAGCCTGGTCAAAGACAATGTCGCCCCGGTCTTTGAATGCCTCAAGCTGTGTGAAGGGCGCAGTAAAAAGATCTTCAATTTCGTGTCGACGTTGTCTGCCTGCAGTGCCATCGATGCCGCCGGTAATGTGCTTGAACAGCCCGCTGCCACGACCCCGCCGATCTACATCAAGAATGGCTACAACCTCTCCAAATGGGTGGCTGAGCGCATCCTGCAATGTGCCCGGGACCAAGGTGTGTGGGTGAACATCTATCGCCCCGGCAACATCGCCTTCAACAGCGTTACCGGCGTGTGTCAGCCACAGAAAAACCGCTTGATGCTGATGCTCAAGGGTTCGCTGCAACTGGGTCAGGTTCCGGCATTCGCCATTAACTTCGACCTGATGCCGGTGGACTTTCTGGCGCGTTTCATCGGCTTCCATGCCAGCCGTTACCAGCCAGAACACGCGGTGTTCAACCTGCATAACCCCGAGCCCTTGAGCTGGGGCGACTACGTGCACGCCTTCCGCGAGGCAGGGCGTCAGTTCGAGCTGGTCAGCGTCGAGCAATGGCAGATGCAACTCAGGCGCGTCGACAGCCAGAACGCGCTGTTTGGCGTGCTGGGGTTCTATCTGGACGGGTTTGAAGAAGACATCGGCGATATCTCGATGATCGAGCACCGCAACACCCTGAACGGCATTCGTCGCATGGGCGAGCAATACCCGCAAAAGACTCCGGCGTTACTGCGCAGGGGCTGCGATTACCTGAAAGAAATCGACTTCATCTGAGCCATTACCCCCTGAGATAAATGGAGAACGACATGAACACACTTCATAGCAATCTGAAACCCGACACCCTTATCAAGAACCCAGAGGCATGCCGAGTGGTGTCCGCCGTGGAAGTCTCCGGTGATGCGGACAGCGTGTGGGCTGTCGTCGGCAATTTCGGTGGCTTCCAGGCATTCATACCGGCGCTGGAGAGCATCGAAGTCACTGGCGAAGGTCCGGGCTCGGTTCGCAGCAAGCTGTTCAAGGATGGCAACGTGGCCATCGAACAACTGAACTCCAGGGACGATCAAGCGCTTTATATGACCTGGTCACTGATCCACACCAGCTTGCCGGTCAGCAATCTGTGGGCGGCAATGACTGTTGAAGCAACCGGTGACGGCGATACCTGCATCGCCAGTTGGACGATTGTTGCCGACCCTGTTGAGAATGGGCCTGAAGGGGATGCATTCGAGGCGTTTCTTCAGGGGTTTGCAGATGGCGCAATGAGTAACGTGCGCAGCCTGTTTGGCTGATTGACGCTGCATCACAGCAGCCCGCTCGGAGCGAGTGCCTGAGCGGGCTTTTTTATTTGATGCCCCATAACGACAAAACCCCTCATCGCGTAAGCGATGAGGGGTTTCGGAATTCAATCTTGACGATGACCTACTCTCACATGGGGAAACCCCACACTACCATCGGCGATACACCGTTTCACTGCTGAGTTCGGGATGGGATCAGGTGGTTCCAATGCTCTATGGTCGTCAAGAAATTCTGTTGCCGATCCGTTAACAGGTAACGTTCCAGCGAATTTTGGTGACTTCTACTTAAACAAAAACCCTCAACGCGTAAGCGAAGAGGGTTTCTGGAATTCAATCTTGACGATGACCTACTCTCACATGGGGAAACCCCACACTACCATCGGCGATACATCGTTTCACTACTGAGTTCGGGATGGGATCAGGTGGTTCCAATGCTCTATGGTCGTCAAGAAATTCGGGTACCGAATCGTGCCCTGCGGCGCGCTTCAGCAAATCGGGTATGTGATATCAAGCTGTTTCAGGTGTCATTCGTGACGCAAACTTTCGGTTCGTGTCATCTTCACAGTCACCGCAATCTGGTCATTCGACACAAATTGCTTGGGTGTTATATGGTCAAGCCTCACGGGCAATTAGTATTGGTTAGCTCAACGCCTCACAGCGCTTACACACCCAACCTATCAACG
>NZ_JAGPYS010000013.1:0-146355 GCF_020312195.1 Pseudomonas sp. P129
AAGAAAATTGAGCAAATTTCGACATGCATCGTTTTTTGAAAAGTGCTGAGGACTCGGTAGCCGGAAAACATCCGGCTACTTCAGACCTTCCCTAGGTTTGGTAGACGGTTCGATGACCAGTCTGTCAATGGGCAACCTGACCCAAGCCTTGCTTACGTCTTTCTTGGTCATGAACTTATTCATGCATCCAGAACGTTACAAGGTACTCAATACCGAGTGAGTCGAGGCCGACCGGATGTCGACGAAGATAGCGGAGCGGCGGAGGAAGAACTCCGAACGGTTGGCATCGGGCAGTACGAAGACGAATATCCGTCAGAAAACGCAATACGTCGCGAGCATGGATTGGCGCCTCGCACAAGTTACTCAGGGAATACAGGAACAAATCTTCGTGAGCCGCCTGAACGGAACTCGCAATATACGGAGGCACGGCTCAGATCGCTCAACGCCAGACGCTGGTCAGATATGTAATCCAGCTGATGGAGTACCGGGCGGCTTTGTAGCTGGCGTTGATGGGTATGGGGAGCCATGGAACATCGTGCGCATAGGTGCCGTAGGCTTAGCGCACGATGTTCCCGAATTCTGTGGGCGCTCCCCTCTTCTCTTTGCTACGTGGCGGTTCTGGCTGTCGCCAGGCAGCTTCATGGTCGGCAGCAATTGCCCGCGCACCATCCACGGATCAGCACAAGCAGCATCAGCCCTTGCGCCGTATTCTTACCTCTCGTCCCCGCATGGTCGGATGCTGGCGACGTTTCTCTCCGGCATTGCGGAGTTCGAACGTTATCTGATCTGCGAGCGAATCAAATCGGGTCTCGCGGCTGCTCGTGCTCGAGGACGTAAACTAGGGAGCCAAGCGGGAGTACGTCCAAAATCCGACAAGCTTGACCCAAAAGTCATGGACGCAATTGAAGCATGCCGCAGCTACAGGTGAATCGCCTGAGATCCTGATATCAACAAAAGCACCTTCACTGAAATTGCGCGCAGGCATCGCGAAGCGGCTTAGGGTGTCATTTCGCTCCCAGCCGCACCCCCCCCCCCTATTTTGTCCGTTTTATCTCTCACCCCCAAGTATCTGAGGACCTGAGGGGGGGAAGTGCGCCTGACATTAACGAAACACGTCGTAAAGTCGCATAGGACCCGTTTTTAGAGGCCGATGAGGCGTGAAAAAAGCGTTTCCCCAACATCAATGCCACCTTAGCATCACGCAGAGGATGCCTTTTTCGACTGATTGCACACTACGTTACCTTTGTATGGAACCGAACCCATCTCAAGGGCCACTCAAGCAGCGCAACATATCTACGACATAGATGTATGCACACGGGAGTGTAATTTTCAGGTAATCCTGGATGGTCCATTGGACTCCCTGCCAAACCATGTCAGCAACAATTGGGGTAGCGCCAATAGTTGCAATTTCAAGCGATCATATAGCTCAATTAACTTCTTAGGATAGTCATGATCACTCCGTCTCGATACCCAGGCATCTATATCGCCCCCCTCAGTAGCGAACCGACAGCAGCTCACACATTCAAAGAACAGGCAGAGGAAGCGCTTGACCGTATCAGCGCCGGCCCCTCTGGCGATAAGCTATTGCGAAAAATATCCACTCTTGCCAGTCAAAAAGATAGAAAAGTCACACTAAAAGAGATTGAAATAAATAACCAGTGTTATACCGAAGCTGTTCTGAGCGGGAGGCAACTGGAAAAGCACGAACCAGAAAACTTTAACGAGAATCGACACATTGCATCACAGCTATCACGAAAGGGGACCTTTACCAAAGGTGAAGGAAGCAATGCGATTATTGGCTGGTCACCAGACAAAGCAAGCATACGCTTAAATCAGAATGGCTCACCGTTACACCTTGGAATGGATAACGACGACAAAATCACGACCTTGGCTCATGAGCTCGTTCATGCTCGACACGTGTTAAGTGGGAGTTCCTTAGCGGATGGCGGAGATCGCTATAATCCACGTACGGGATCTGGCAAAGAGGAACTTAGGGCCGTTGGATTAGACAAGTACCGCTATTCACTTACAAAAAAACCGTCAGAGAACTCCATCCGTGCTGAACACGGTCTGCCTCTGCGCATGAAGTACAGGCCACATCAATAGGACAACCTACTGTAAGTAAATTCAAAGTGGTCTTCGGATCCCGGTGACCTGCATAGGCTGTCAATTCATGCAGTTTCCACCCCGCACGGGCCAAATGGGGTGAGTCGCAGATGACGAAAAGTGTGTGTGCTAAGGCAGGACAGATTTGAGTCTGTGGCCCATCTTTCTACCGTTTTACTCCACGTCCACCGCGTGAGTGCCAAACCACGATTGCGATCAGACTCGGATCGAAACAGGGCTCCTTTTGACCAACCGGCCAGACGAAGCGCATGAAGATGCGTTCCAAGCATCGGCGCAATGTCCGGGCTGTAGCACACGACGCGGCTGCGTCGGCCTTTGGTCGTCTCTGCGCGCACTGAAATGAGTCGATGGGCGAGATCCAGGTCTTCGATTCTCAGGGCCACCAGTTCGGCACGACGGAGCGCACCGCAGTACGCCAACGAGAGCATAAGCCGATCACGAATAGACGACCTGGCCGCGATACTCAGAAAGTATCGCCACTGCTCATCCGTGGGGATGTCGGGCAGCTTTATCAAGCGAGATACCAGCCCTCTCACAAAGCCTGAATGTCCAGGGACCTGACACAAGCGGCCGTGCTGGCCGCGAGGTACCGGATTCTGTGCGCAACGCCCCTGAAAGACCAGGTAGTCGTACCACAGGCGGATCGCGGTGAGGCGCTGGTGCAAGGTCGAATTCGCCACCGCGTTTTCTTGCCCGGGCAGTAGCCGACGGATGTAGAGCGTTACTTGCTCAAATGTGACGGATTCAGCCTCCAGACCGGAGGCTTCGCAGTGGAGCAAGTAAATGCGCCAATCCCCTGCCGTACGCATCCAAAGTAGCCGGCGCTCTTCCCAGGTTATCGAGCAGTGTCAGCCATTCCTGAACGCTTGGGTAGCGGTGAAGCACGTGCTCATAAGAGGCAGTTGTAGAGGCCATGGCGATCCCCCAGAACGTCGACAGAATCAGGGTAGCTCAGAAGCATTCCACCTGACTTACTAGAGGGCATAGTTACTGCTGAACGCCAGGATGCCCTTGCGCTTCAACAAATCCTTGACCTGATAATAAAGCGCGCCCATCTTGACGTGATCTTTCGCATCATAGCTGCGGGCGATCACACAGCCGTCGTTATATATGAATGATACTAACTGCTAGCAGCTCACAACCTACTGATATTCAAGTTAAATTATTCATTAATAGATATTCCGGTTAGATCATGCAGGTCTGATCCAGACAGCCCGGTGGTCCATGAAGGCTACCGGGCTCTTTGTAATTGGCCGAGAAGCCACGTATCAGTGCCTGTCCAAGAGACACTGGCTGAGCTCGCCGCGATTCAATAACATCTCGACGATCAGCCAGTGTGGATTATTGCACTATCCCACCAGATGGTTATCTGCTGGCGCAACGCCTACCAATTCAACGGTAGCGTGCTCGGCTGTTGAAACGGTGCCTGCAACGATCAGGTTGTCTGCTGTGAAGGTCTTAGTGAAGGTACCGACCAAACCGATCTCAAAGCGTTGACCGTCGGCGTTCAAGTCGTAATCCTTGAGGTAGGTGTGGTGGAGTTCCTTGTCGTAGACCAGCTTCAAGGTGCCGTTGGTGCCGTCACCGAGGCCCGTGTAGCCGAGGGCGGCCACGTCAATCTTGTCGTGGGCTACATCGAAGTTTTTGATCAGGTCGGCAGCGCCATGGACGCTGTCGCTGCTGTCCAGATAGCGGAAGGTATCTACTCCTGAACCGCCTGTCAGCGCATCGCCCGCGCCGCCACCAATCAGAACACCGCCCGCGTCTGGCGTGTGCAGCGAATCCCAACCCGGCTTCCCGGTCAGGGTCTGGTCTGCATCGTCATGGCTGTTGTCACCGGCGAAGATAAAACCATCGGCATCTTGGTAAGCAATGCTACCGTGGCGGTTGGACTGGTCGATATACACTTCGAAGCGGTTGCCCTGGGCATCGGCTTCAAAAGACTGCACCACGATATGCCCAAGGGTCTTGTCATAGGTGTAATTCAGCGTGCCGTCATAGCCATCGCCCAGGCCAGTGAAACCTAGCGCGGAAACGTCCAATACATCCCCACGGAACAGGTTGAAATCGCTGATAAGGTCAACGCTGGCCACACCCGAGGCGTCATTGACGAAACTGTCGCTGATCTGGTGATAGAGGAAGGTTTCGGCGTTGGTATTGCCGATCAGGTGATCAGCACCGGCGCCACCGTCCAGTACACTGCCGGTTTTCCCGGCATACAGCGTATCGTCGCCGTCCAGGCCATTGAGCACGTATTGCTTGGTGCTGAGGCTATGGAGCGTGTCGTTGCCGGCCGTGCCGTCATTACGCAGTACAAAGTTGGACGTGCTTAGCTTGCCTTGATAATCACCCGCCAGGCGTACCTCGAAGAAATTACCGCTGGCGTCTTTGTCCAGCGAGCGCAGGTAGGTCATATCCGAGGCCGCGTCATAGCTTACGGCCAGGTCGCCATTATGGCCGTTACCGATCCGCTCCAGGTGCAGGGCGGTCAGGTCCAATACGTCGTATTCGCTGAAGCTGGTAATCAGGTCCGAGTGGGAGCCTTGGGCGTTGGCGTAACTATCGGTAAGCGACGTGAACACGAATTTCACCCCGTATCCGTAGGCTTCTCCGCCGGTGAGGGTATCTACCCCAGCGCCGCCTATCAATGTGTCGCTGCCACTATGCCCATCCAGGGTGTCATCCCCGGCACCGCCGAGCAGGTGATCGTCCCAATACGTACCGGCAAGTGCGTCGTCGCCTGACGTACCCGTGTAGGTATTGAAAGAAGGCCGTTTATGAAACGTAATTTGTTCATCTAGTTCTGATGACAGAGCAGATTGTAAGACGGTAGACATGATAGTTCGCCTGAACAGGACGGAAATTTCCCATGGATGGACTGCTCGGCCCTGCCTGAATGCAAGGGCTCACATCGATGAGCGCACTCATTACAGCATCATACAGACCGTGATTGTGGCTCAAGATTTCCTAACAATCGGTATCGCTCAGATTGTTGTTCCTCAGCACTACGATCGGGACCTTTGCCAGATCAGGGCGAAATACGCGCTCGCAACTGGCGTAAAAGCTGTTGCAATCAATCAGAGCGAAGACCTGGTCAGGAGGTGAGGTCGAAGGTACGCACGCCATGCTTGCCGCCCCAAAAAAATTACCAATTCCTCCCCTTCCAGAATGTAGCGCGGCACATAGCCAGGATTCTCCGAGATCAAACGACGCTCTGCCCTTGTATGGTCAACCGTTTACACAACGGTTCGCCGTTCACAGAGGCGATGACAATGCTGCCATGCACTGCAGTCAAGGAGCGGTCGACGACAATCAAGTCACCATCAAATATCCCTCCACCTGCGGAGCCGTGAGGCGTCATAGAACGTGTGGCCAGTTGCAAGCCCTACGTACAGGCAGTGCCATTTGTACTTTCCTTTCGATACTCGCAAATTCGAACACATTTCGTCGTTGAGAGCGATGGTGCATTCGTCTCTGGGATCTATACGCAGCCTAATGGCCGAGTCGCCCCGAAGCTTGGCTTTCAACGTGATGAGCGCTTTGCTAGACATCTCGTCCAGTTCGGAAAGGTATTCGGCGTGCTATGGGACATCTGGGTTTAGGTGATGATGTAGCCATGACAAAGTTTTGTGTCGTGTCTAGGGCTGGAGCTTTACGACCTTAGCAAACTCGGTGATCACATTTTCGCCCAAGAACTGAACGATTCGCTTAATGGTAGCGGCTCGACCAGCACGCCATTGACGACTACTTGAGACCCCCTCCTTCACCGCCATATCGATACAACATCGATACAACGCAAAGCCCCTGAATTCTGAAAGAAATTCAGGGGCTTTGCGGTTTCTGACGCTTCAAAAATCGGCTGTACGACGCTGCATGGGCGAATGCCCGCTATTAGCCAGGAAACGATAGGCCTTCGTGAATGCAATCAAATAACCGCAATCAAATTACGACCCCAGTCCTTACGCCATCCGCCTCAGGGACAAATTCATCTGCCCCATCAGGTCTCTCTGTTCTCTCAGGGAGAGCACCAGCCGTGCGATGGATCGGCTGCTGTCTACCTCGGACAAGGACAGCCCCGTTACGTAGAGCTGGATATCACCTGACTCGGGGTGGAGAAGCTTCACCGAGAAGGTTTCATTTGGCGCTACGACGCACTCGCACTTTGAAGGCAGAAAAGCTGTTTCAAGAACTCGCTGAATATCGGGTTTTGAAAACATGGTGCGTCCTCTGGAAGGGGCCAAATCGTGATGTGAAGTGTAGACGAGTTTCAGGCGAATAGGTTTCCGACCCGCGCAACGGACGCACGCGGCGCGGGGGGCTTTTTGTGGCGGCTGCCTGGGGCTGTTTTTGCCTGATCGAGGTAACTGCCTGCAACACCTCACGCTCTCTGGTCTAAAGTACCCTCTCCTGAACTCCCCGAGCCTCGACCGATATGAATGAACGCGCACGTGAGCTGGCGTCTCGTCTGATTCGCAATTTCAACGAAGCTCCCCTCGAACATGAAGTTCGTGAACCGCTCTATGAAAGCTCTGCAGCTCGCCTGGGCACAGGCACGGCAGCGCAAAAGCTGGGGGCGTCGATTGACGTGGTGGCGCCGGGCAAACGCTCCTGCCCTTATCACTTTCATCATGTGCAGGAAGAGATGTTCGTGATCATCGAGGGCGAAGGCAGTTTGCGTGTTGCGGGTGAGATGCTGCCGATCAAGGCGGGGGACGTCTTGTTTATCCCCGCGGGTGCCGATTACCCGCACCAGATAATCAATACCTCGCAGGCGCCGCTGAAATACCTGTCGATCAGCACCCGGGAAACACCGGAAGTGTGTGAGTACCCGGACTCGGGCAAGTACCAGGCCATGGTGTCCGTTCAAGGGACCCGAGTGTTCACCGCCAACCAGCGGACCACGAAAAACCTCGATTACTGGGACGGCGAGCCCTGATTTGAATTGTTTGTAAATTGTATCCGGCAGTTCACGCTTTTTTCACGTTCGCGGGTTTATTGTTAACTCAATTCCCAGCAAGACCTTAAGCCCGCTACCCCCCATCGCGGGCTTTTCTTTGTCTGCGATTTGAGCATGCAACGTCTGGCATGGGTCAAGAGACATAAGGGACACGACTGCTCAAGCAAGCGTCGGGCAGACAGGGAACATCATGCAGAAAACGATTTCCAAGCCCTACCTCCCGGATGAAACCCGTCAATCATGAAAAACACCCTGAAAAAACTGCTTCTCGCTGTTGCGTGTCTGGCGACGGCTCCTGCGTTCGCTGCGTGTCAGATGACGCCGGTGGAGTACGACATGCCTTCGCAACGTCTGGACGAGGCCTTGCAGCAGTTGGCCCATCGATCCGGCTGCCCGGTGACGGTCGACCTGGGCGCGGACAGCAGCAGAAAGGTCAAGAAATTCAAGGGTAGGTTCACCCCTGATCAGGCGTTGTGGCTGGTTTTGAAAAAAACCGGGCTGGAAGGCTATGTCGAAAATGACGGGCTCACGGTTGACCGTCGCGGCCAGGATTTTGTAAACCAGCGGGCAACAGAGCTACGCACGGCTATCGATGCGGCAGGTACACGGATGGAGGCCAGAAAGAAGAAGCGCTTCCTTCATCAACTGGACACTATCGAGTCCGGAGCTAAGAAAGTGGTCCTTGAACAGAGCTTTGTCAGCGCAGCCGAGATGGCGAGTTACAAGCGCGACTTCGACGAACTGTCGAGCCAGATACCGGCCAGCAAGTGATCCGCCGATAATTGCGCTAAAATCTGCCACTTTTGAGCGCAAGGCAGAACGCGCTGTGGATTATCGATGAAAAAAACCACGTTACTCCTATTGGCACTGACCCTGCCTGCGCTTGCCAAGGGCGCGGGCGATGCGGAGGCCGGGAAAGCTGTGTTCACCCGCCTCTGCTCGGGTTGCCACAAGATCGGCCCCTCTGCACGCAGCGCATTTGGCCCGCCCCTCAACGGCATCATTGGTCGTCAGGCGGGGCAACAGGAAGGCTACGTTTACACCGACGCGATGAAGAATTCGGGGCTGGTCTGGACGCGTGAAGCGTTGCGCACCTATATCAAGGACCCGAGCGCCGTTGTACCTGGCACCCGCATGAAGCTGTGGTGGATGGGTAACGATGAGCGAATGGAGGATCTTCTGGAATACCTTGACGCCAACAAGTAGTACGCGGGGTAAAGCGAGGTTCGGATATGAATCGCCCCCGGTACTCACCGAGGGCAATCTGTCAGTTACTTGTCCGGCGTGTAAGGCGGGTAATCGTCCTTGCTGCCTTTATCGGTGGCAGGAGTCTTCGCAGGCTCGGTAGGGTCGATCTGCGGGTCTTCGGTATTCGGTGACTTCTCGTCAAAACCCGGATCATTCTTGTTTCCGTTGCTGCTGCCTGGCTGGGTGCCGGTCATATGCGCCTCCGTTTGTTGAATTCAGGACCTGATATTCAGAGAGCCCCTCAACACAGCCGTGCGATGTGTCTGACGAACGGAACATTGCAAAGAGGCATCTGGCGGCAGTCAAGGGCAAATGGTAGCCTTGCGCCATGTAAGGAGAGAATCATGAAAAGGCTTTCAATTACACTGGCAATGACCGCTTTGCTGGGCAGCGGCGCAGCGTACGGCGAGATCTTCAAATGCACATCACCGCAAGGCAAGGTGAGTTATGCATCGATCCCGTGCGATGAAAACGCGCAAAGCGCATTGCAACGCCAGGGGCCGTCATACATGCGATGGGAAGACGAGCCGCTGGACTACGTTCACAAGACCAACCTCAAGGCTACCGAATACCTGAAGGTCGGCGGTCGCACTCGAGTGCAGGTGATCGAGACCGAGCGCTACAAGGCCTTCCAGAGAAACCGCCCGCCTCCGCCGAACATTCCTTCGCAGTGCCAAAGCCCGCATTACGACAGTCAGTGTTTCGATCCATCGGGTGGAATGTCCTCAAAAAAACAGGCGGCCTCTCGGGATACCGCTCGATAACTTACAGAGCGGTTTTCACATCGGCGCGCACTTCGCTGATCTGAATTTCAGGGATCAGGTCGGTGTAGTTGATGATATCGGCATTGATCTGCTTTGAATGCGGGCCCATGCCGGCTTCAAAGTCTTCAATGGAATCACAGTAAATGTGGCACATGCCTATATACACGGGGGCCGAGCCTGGCGTTGCTCCGCCTATACCCCGGTCCACGCTGTAACCCTTGCAGTACTTGCCCATCAGTTCCTGTACCAGCGGCATGTGTTTATCACGATAGTAATCGTGGTCGAAACGGGCACCCTCTTCATACGCATACAGCACGCTGACTTTGATCATAACGACAGGCTCCTGTTCAAGTGGTCAATAAATTCGTGTGGACAGCGGCTTGCAAGTGCTGACACCAAAGGCCTCCTCCCTCACAATCACGCCGTCTTGCCAGACTATTTCAACAGACAGCCTGGCTATCGAAACGTTTGAGGAAAAACCGCATGAATACACTTGAGTGGAACGAGGCCGCGCTGGCGAAATATCTCGCGACCCATCCGACCCTGAAGGATGAAATCAGCGCCTTGAGCCCCAAGGAGCAACAGCAGCAAGTGCAGTGGGCGTTCGAAGACGAAGCCGAGAGCCAGGGTATCGAGACCTGGGAGCTGGCGCTGGAACTGATTGCCGAGTCGCCCGAACAGTTGCAGAGCATGCGCCTTGAAGCCCATCGCCAGGTCGCCGAAGCGCTGGGGATGGACTGGGAAGAGTATTGCGGATTCAACGATATCCAGCCATGACGCGGAGCGCAGTCGGCGCTGAATCAGCCATTGATCGGCACACTGTTCAGTGACCCGGCAGTCAGCGCTTTACCTGTTCCTTATGGATGAGTAACGTCTGCTCACTTCAATAAAGGAATCACGCCATGAGTGATCTGGTCTCGTACCATCTGGACGACGGTGTCGCCACGCTGACCCTGAACAACGGCAAGGTCAATGCCATTTCCCCGGACGTGATCGTTGCGTTCAACGCCGCACTGGATCAGGCCGAAAAGGATCGGGCCATCGTTATTCTCACCGGCCAGCCGGGCATTCTGTCGGGCGGCTACGACCTCAAGGTCATGACCTCCAGCGCCGAGGCCGCGATCGAGCTGGTCGCACAGGGCTCGACGCTGGCACGGCGCATGCTGTCGCACCCCTTCCCGATCATCGTCGCCTGCCCCGGCCACGCGGTTGCCAAGGGCGCCTTTCTGCTGCTGTCCGCCGATTATCGAATCGGTGTCGCCGGGCCGTTCAGTATCGGCCTGAACGAAGTGCAGATCGGCATGACCATGCACCACGCCGGTATCGAACTGGCGCGCGACCGCCTGCGCAAGTCGGCTTTCAATCGCTCGGTAATCAACGCCGAGATGTTCGACCCTGAAGCAGCGATGGCCGCCGGTTTCCTCGACCGGGTGGTCAGCATCGAAGAGCTGCAAAGCACCGCGCTGGCCGTCGCCGGGCAGTTGAAGAAGATCAATATGAGCGCGCACAAGAAGACCAAACTCAAGGTCAGAAAGGCTTTGCTCGACACGCTGGAGGCCGCGATCGAACAGGATCGACAGCACATGCTGTGATCCCCAACCGAAGCCCGTGCAAACGGGCTTTCGTTTATCGGCGAACTCATACGCATTTGATCAATCTGATCAGCGACCGCGCATGTTTTTGCGCCACTGACAAATTGAAGAAGCGATAGCGCCATGGGCCGAGTTGTTGCAGCAGCGGTGTACAGCAAGGGCAAAAAAGTCCGTGATATCACCCTTGATGAGGGCGCCGCCTGGGCGGCCAAGCCCGATCATTTCGTCTGGATAGGACTGGAGCAGCCCACCAACGCGGAGCTGACCAGCCTCAAGGATCAGTTCAATCTGCATGAGCTGGCCCTTGAAGACGCGCTGGAGGTGCATAGCCGTCCGAAGCTGGAAACCTTCGGTGATGCGCTGTTCATCGTGACTTACGCCCCCGTACGCGACAACGGCAAGCTGCTGTTCATCGAAACCCATATCTTCGCCGGCAAGGGCTATATCATCACCTCGCGCAACGGCCACTCCAAGTCCTACGGACTGGTGCGTCAGCGCTGCGAGGCCAGACCACTGCTGCTGGAGCACGGCGAAGACTTCGTGCTCTACGCGCTTCTGGACTTCGTGACCGAGAACTATCAGCCGGTGACCGAAGCCATCCACGCCGAGCTCGAGCAACTGGAGCAGAGCGTCATTGGTGGTTCGTTGCGCGAGTCCGACATCCAGCACATTCATGCCCTGCGCCGCGACCTGTTACGCATGCGCCGCTACGTGGCACCCATGGTGGAAGTGGGCGAAGAATTGCAGAGACTCAGTTTTCCGTTCATCGACAAGAACATGCGCCCCTACTTTCGCGATGTCGAAATTCACGTCAAGCGGCAGATGGAAGACCTCGGCAACCTGTGTGACATCGCCAGCCAGACGATCGAAATCGGCCTGCTGCTGGAGTCTTCGCGACAAAGCATCGTGCAGCGCAAGTTTGCCGGCTGGGCGGCGATTCTGGCGTTCCCGACGGCCATTGCCGGCATCTACGGCATGAATTTCGAGAACATGCCTGAACTCAAGTGGGAACACGGCTACTTCATCGTGCTGGGTGTCATTCTGGGCGGGTGTACGGCGCTGTTCGCCAGCTTCAAGCGCTCCGGCTGGCTATAACCCCGCCACCGCATTCCCATCCAGACAGTCCGGCCAGCGCATGACGATGCGCCATGCGCCGGGTCAGACGGACTGTTTTTCCGGTTTATGCGCCACGAAGCGCATCATCCACTCCGCCACTGTCGCGCCATGATGGTCGTGATCCAGGCTGGCGACACCCTGCTTGTAAATCTGCTCGCCCAGCGCTTCCTGACGAAGGTCAAGCAAGGTGCGGGAAAAGTCATGGATGAACTCGGGATGCCCCTGGAAACACAGCACCTGATCATTGATATGGTAGGCCGCAAACGGGCAGAACTCGCTGGACGCAAGCACCGTCGCGTTTTCGGGCAGCGCAGTCACCTGATCCTGATGGCTGATCAGCAGCGTGAGCTTGTCCATCGCCGGCGTCATCCACGGCCTGGCGGGGGCCAGTTGATAATGGTGAATGCCGACGCCCCACCCTTGCACCGCACGCTCGGTCCTGCCGCCCAGCAGCAACGCCAGCAACTGATGACCGAAACAGATACCCAGCAGTTTTTCGCCGCGCTGATACAGTTCCAGCAGATAGACCTTCAAGGTTTGAATCCAGGGGTCGGTACCAAATGAGTCGGCCTTGCTGCCGGTCACCAGGTAAGCATCGAACTGCTCGTCTGCAGGTGGATAGTCCCCTTGCACCACGTTGTAAACCGTCAGCTCTGCGGCGATGGGCTGGCGAGCGAAGAGTAATTCGAACATCCGCCCATACCCATGATACTGCTCGACCAGTTCAGGTCGCAGATTGTCGGTTTCCAGAATACAGATGCGTAAAGACATAAGAGAGACCCTGAAGCAGTAATGAGGCAGTAGCGCACCGGCAGAGCCTGCCTTGAAGACCTCGGCAAATCAAGCAGCACCCCGGCCGGTTTCAGACGTTTATTCCATGTAGGAAAATTCTGTCCCGGACGAACGGTGCAAAACTGCAGGCCACCGACGAAGCGTCTAGAAAAGGCCTGAGCATTCAGCGCCCCACTCGGTAATAGCTTTCGATTCTAGATAAACACGTTTAGATTCCCAACAGTTCTAAACCATAAGGCACCTCGGCTCTATGGTTATATCTGTAACAGGAGGCGCGCAAAATCCTTTCAGCGCTCGGGCCAGCGGTCGAATGACCGGACCCACCTGTTCAATGCACAACCTTGCCAGCAGTCGATTATCTGTTTTGCAGATCGGGCCTGCTTTTGTCGCTCAGGAATAACAACAAAAGGCGGTCAGCCATGTTCAAGTTCAAACACTCCAAAGTACGTCAGGCGGGATTGATCCTCTTCACCACTGCGCTGTTATTGATCGTGCCTAACCTGAATCGATTGTTTGGTTGATCCACGCGCTTTCGATCAACGTTCATCTGTGCCACTCTTTCCCTTCGCACTGAGGGAGGTTGAATGTATGCGCCAATGGATTGCTGTTTGTGCACTTGTCAGCAGTTTCGCAGCACACGCGGGGATGGTCGATCAGGCTGCAGCCGTGGCGGCGCTGAAGGAAGGCAAACTGGCGATGGATGTGCGTAGCCAGACCGACTATGACGCAGGCACGGTACTGAACGCGGTACGCGTCGATGATCGACGGCTGGTCAATCAGATGAAACAGGTGCTCACCGACCGCAATGCGGTGTTCGTGATTTTCAGCAGCACGGACAGCAAGGCCGACAAGGCCCAGGAAAAGCTCCGGGCTGCCGGCTACTTCAGCGTCATCAATGGCGGCAACTATGAAGAGCTGCACAACGCGCTCTACGACATCACCGACGACCCCGCCGAATGAACAATGGCCAGGCAATTGAGCCCGGCCACTTCATGATGCGCAGACCCGCTGCGGATTACTGATGCTGCGTCTGGACCTGCACGCGGGTTTTCACTTTCGGCGTGCCGGTCATGGGCGACACCACGACCTTGGCGTGCATCTGCTCGGATCCGCCGCCGCGCCGCATGCCGCGTACCGGACAGGCGTCCAGATAGTCCAGCCCTACCGCCAGTTTCAAATGACGCTCGGGGATGGCCAACTGATTGGTGACATCAAAACTGTACCAGGCGTCGTCTATCCAGGCCTCGGCCCAGGCGTGGCTGGACAGATGCTCGCTGTCTTCGCTGCACAGATAGCCGGAGACATAACGAGCCGGTACCCCAAGGCTGCGGGCACAGGCAAGAAACGCGTGGGTATGGTCCTGACACACGCCCGAGCGTCCGGCGAAGGCCTGCGCGGCACTGGTGTCCACTTCGGTTGCGCCCTGGGTGTAGGTCATGTGCTGGTTGAGCGCCTGCATCAGGTCGATCAACCCCGTGCGGTCAGCGCGCTTGCGGCACTCCATGGCCGCAAAACTGCGAATCGCCTCGTCAGGCTCGGTCAGTCGGGTCACGCGCAAGAACGGCAATGCCGACTGGCTTTCGTGCTCGGCCTCGCGGGTCTCGTCGATTTCAACCTGCCCGCGCGCGCCAATGATGATCGCTTCGTGCGGCTCTTCCAGGCTCAGAACATGCAGGATATTGCCAAAGGGGTCGATCTGCGCGCGCACCGGACGTGGCAACGTCAACTGCCAGCTGAGCACTTGCTGACGTTCACTGTCGTGAGGCGTCAGACGCAGATACTGGATACTCGAGCGCACTTGGTCATCATAGTGATAGGTGGTCTCATGGCTTATCGAAAGTCTCATGCAGCCTCCAGGTACGAAGTGTGAATGGCATCACCCAGTTGAGCCAGCAGCGGAATGAATTCGTTCAACCACTCGTGCAGGCCTTCAGCCAGAATCTCGTCGATGCTGGTGTAGCGCAATCTCGCGTCCATCTCGGCCGCCATGCGCTGCGCAGGTCGACCGTTGACGCCGGGCAGGCTGGCCAGAATGACGTCCATCTCCTCCAGACACGCGCGTAGCGAACGCGGAATGTCGGCACGCAGCAGCAACAGTTCGGCAACCTGACGCGCGCCTGGCGCGTCCCGATAGACTTCAGTGTAAGCCTCGAACGAAGACAGTGCGCGCAACAAGGCACTCCACTGGTAATAACCGGCCGCCGAGTTGTCTGCTGCAGCATTGGCCTGTGGCCCGCGCAATTCAAGCATTTCATAGCGGGCATCGAGCATGCGCATGGTGTTGTCGGCGCGCTCGATGAACGTACCCAGACGGATGAAGCGGAACGCATCGTTACGCATGATGGTGCCGTAGGTCGCGCCACGGAACAGGTGCGAACGCTCCTTGACCCATTCGCAGAAACGGCTCATGCCGTAGCGGGTCAGCCCCTGCTGGGCGATGCCGCGAATCTCCAGCCAGGTGGAGTTGATGTTCTCCCACATGTCTGCGGTGATGCGGCCGCGCACGGCATGCGCACTGACCCTTGCTGCGCCCAGGCAGCTGTAGATGCTGGCCGGGTTGGTGGCGTCCAGAGCAAAGAAATGCAGCATGCGCTCGGCATGCAGCTCGCCATGACGCTCGATATAGGTTTCCAGCGTTCCGGTGATCAGCAACGGCATGGCTATTTCATCCAGCCCGTCGCCCCGCCCGTCCTGTGGCATCAGCGACAGCGAATAGCTCACGTCCAGCATGCGGGCGAGGTTCTCCGCTCGCTCCAGGTAACGCGACATCCAGAAAAGATCAGAGGCAGTTCTACTTAACATTGGCAGGCATCCTTAATCCTCGACCACCCAGGTGTCTTTGGTTCCGCCACCCTGTGACGAATTGACCACCAGTGAGCCTTCACGCAAGGCCACTCGGGTAAGCCCGCCAGGCACAACGCGGGTTTCACGACCGGACAGAACAAACGGGCGCAAATCGATATGTCGCGGGGCGATGCCGTTCTCGACAAAGGTCGGACAGGTCGACAGGCACAAGGTGGGTTGGGCGATGTACGCATGCGGCTTGGCCTTGAGGCGCGCCCGGAAGGCTTCGATCTCGGCGGCGGTCGCTGCGGGGCCGACCAGCATGCCGTAGCCGCCGGAGCCCTGGGTTTCCTTGACGACCAGGTCGCCCAGGTTGGCCAGCACATGCGACAGCTCTTCGGGCTTGCGGCACTGCCAGGTCGGCACGTTCTTGAGAATCGGCTCTTCGTCCAGATAGAAGCGAATCATATCGGTGACGTAGGGATAAACCGACTTGTCATCCGCAACGCCGGTACCAATCGCATTGGCCAGCACCACGTTGCCGGATCGATAGGCAGACAGCAGCCCCGGGACGCCCAGCATCGAGTCAGGGTTGAAGGCCAGCGGATCGAGGAATGCGTCATCGAGACGACGATAGATCACGTCAACGGCTTTCGGGCCATCAGTGGTGCGCATGAACACGCGGTCATCGCGGACAAACAGATCAGCACCTTCCACCAGTTCGACGCCCATCTCGCGAGCCAGAAATGCATGCTCGAAAAAGGCGCTGTTGAAGCGGCCAGGCGTCAGCACCACGACACTCGGGTTGTCCAGATGGCTGGAACTCTTGAGCGTGTCGAGCAACAGATTCGGGTAGTGGTCGATCGGCGCAATGCGCTGCGCGGAAAACAGCTCCGGGAACAGGCGCATCATCATCTTGCGGTCTTCGAGCATGTAGCTCACGCCGCTCGGGGTGCGCAGGTTGTCTTCCAGCACGTAATAGGTGCCGTCACCGTCGCGCACCAGATCGACGCCGGAAATATGCGAGTACAGATCGCGGTGCAGGTTCAGGCCCTGCATTGCCAGCTGATACTGCTCGTTGGCCAGCACCTGTTCGGCGGGAATTATCCCGGCCTTGATAATCCGCTGGTCGTGATACAGATCCGCCAGAAACATGTTCAGCGCCTTGACGCGCTGAATGCAGCCACGCTCGACAACCCGCCATTCGCTGGCCGGGATGCTGCGCGGGATGGTATCGAAAGGGATAAGCCGCTCGGTGCCCTGCTCATCACCATAGAGTGTGAACGTGATCCCGGCACGGTGAAACAGCAGATCAGCTTCGCGCCTGCGTTGAGCCAAAAGCTCGGGAGGTGTATCACCCAGCCAGCGGGCGAACTCCCGATAGTGCGGACGGACTACGCCGCCCGCATCGTACATCTCGTCATAAAAGGTGCGGATCATGCCGTACTCCTTGTCACCATGGACACCAAGACCATCGCAAAGCCCGTGCCACCGGCATAAACGCTTTGATTTCAAAAGGTTATGTAACCACTCGACGTTCCACGCACCATTCCTGTGCACTAAACACCCAAGCCAATTCTTTCGCGCTTCATTCGGAGGCGTCATTCAACCGTGAAATCTATGATCAGCATAGTCAGAGTTGATTTCCGCCAACGACATTAGTTCGCCACACTCCATAGCAACCGAGCAAACAGGGCGCCAAACGCCGCTTTTGCCGCAACCGATATTTTGTCCAGCAGGCGAGAAATGCCTGCGGATTTTAAACAGACTTCCCTTTGCGCCACTCGTTTGAGTGGCTTTTTTTTGACCACTGTTCATGAACAAGGACCAGAAACAGAACCGGCCAATCCGGAACGTGTCCCGAATCAGCCGGTGGTGTATTGCCTGACAATCCGCAGCCATCAAGCGTGCAGTCTTCTGATCTCCTGAGTAACGCCCCATCCCTCGACTTCGCCGTCCATAGGTGAGATGACCGTCTGGAAGTCCTGCTCGAAGTCACCAATGCCGTGATAAGTCGCGTACATGACCTTGCTCAATTGCAGGTGCCAATGGCCGTCATCACGTACGTTTACCTGAGTGTTGAGGGATTCGCCGCGAAATTGCTCTGCGGCCTGCCGTGCCCGCTCCTCGTCCGGGAAGATGGCGTAGAACTCGATGGGATAGATTCGTGCGAAGTCAAAACCGCCTTCTTTCATGCGGCGCAGTACATTACTGCTGATGTCCTCTTGATAGGCTGTGCTCATGAAACGTCCTCCTATGCAACGATAGATAGAGTTTCAACTCTTCCAGAGCGACCGCCGAGTCTTCGGAGGTCGCCTCACGACAGATAATCCGGCGCGGGGAATCAAGCATGTAGCTGACCGGACCAGGCTTGGCGCCGGTCGGGTATCGAGATGTCAGAGGCTGCCTGAACAGCCTCATCTGCAGAGTAGCCCTATCGTGGGCCGGATGCCAAGTGGTTGCCACGAAAAGGTTTTTGATCAGCGCAGATCAGGCGACTTCTGTAATGGAAACGATCTGCACACTGTTATGGTCCTTGAGCGTCTTCACGGTAGGTTCCTCAGTGCGCCCATCAAGATCATTCAGATCCAGCTCGTCGGTGACCGGGTAAAGGTCCTTGCGCAGGAAACGCGCGGCCTCCTCCTCACTGGGACGCTGATCAAAACCAGCCTCGCGGCGTTGCTGCACACCATCCTTGTCCAGATACACAATGGCCCACTGTTTCATCAATGCCTCCCGTACGAAGCCAGGCACTCTGGCTTATGTGATCTGGACCTTTTGGCCCGCGTATTCGTTCAACCGATTACGCCGCGGGGCCAGCCATGCCGGGCAAAAAAAAGACCCTCGCAGTCAATGCCGAGGGCCTTCGTCGCTTGACTGATCCGACTCGCCGGTCAGCCGGACGAGTCAGTTGTCATCAGTTGCGGTTCTTGCTGGCTTCTACACCTGCCGTGTTGTCCAGAAGGCTCTTGGTGGCCGTCTGCAGGAAACTTTCCAGCTTGCGCTTGAGCTCCTGCGTGTCGGGCGCATCAGGCACTTCTTCGGCATGCGGCTTGGCGCCAAGGGTGTAGGTCAACAGCTTGGCAGGCATCTCGGTCGGTTCGATCAGGATACGGTTGCCGCTGATGATAGCAACCACCTGCTCACTGCCCGACGGCTTGATCACGCCGAAGCCCTTGTCACCCTCAGGCAGGTTCAGCAGATCGCGGCCCCAGCACTGGTTGCGGTTCAGACCACCCAGACGCCCCATGATGGTCGGCACGACGTCGACCTGCGTACCCACGGTGCTGCTGCGCTGGCCGAACTTCTCCTGCACACCAGGACCAATCAGCAGCAGAGGCACGTTGAAACGGCCCAGGTCCATTTCGGTCAGTTGCTTGTCGTTACCGAAACCATGGTCACCCAGCACCACGAACAACGTGTTCTTGTAGTAAGGCTCTTTTTTGGCCTTCTCGAAGAACTGGCCCAGCGCCCAGTCGGCATAACGCATGGCGGTCAAATGCTCGTCCAGCGAGCCGTGTCCGGTGACGCGCTCGACCGGCAGAGGATCCGGCAGCGCATACGGCGTGTGGTTGGACAGGGTCTGCAGCAACGCATAGAACGGCTTGCCGTCCTGACGCGCCTTGAGCTCCTGCGCGCCACGGTCGAACATGTCCTGGTCGGAAACACCCCAGGTCGGATCGGAGAACACCGGGTTGACGAAGTCTTCACGGCCGACGAAGTTGGTCATACCCTGGTTGCTGAAGAAACCCGACTGGTTGTCCCAGGCAAAGTTGCCGTTATAGACGTAGACGTCATCGTAGTTGCGGCCCGTGCTCAGCAATTGCGGCAGACCCGAGAGCTTGTGGCTGCCTTCCGGCGTCTGCATCAGGTACTCGAAGCCCGGCAGGTTCGGGAAGCACGCCATGGTGGCGAACATGCCCTGGTGGGTGTGGGTACCGTTGGAGAAGAAGTGATCGAACAACAGGCCTTCCTTGGACAACTTGTCGAAGTACGGCGTGATGTTGGCATCGTTGCCCAGCGCGCCCACCGAGTGACCGGCGAAGCTTTCCATCAGGATCACGACCACATTGCGGATCGGCAAGGTGTTCTCTGCCGGTGGCGTGAAGTCACGACGCACAGCCGCAATATCCGGCTCGACCAGCTTGTCGTTCGGGGTCAGCAGCATGTCGCGCACGGTCTGCTGGGCCTCGTTCTGTGGCAGCGTGGCTTTCCAGATGTTGTCGCGATCTTCGGACATACGGCTCTTGGCCGCAGTGATCAGCGTCAGTGTGCCGTTGAGGCCCAACTGGTTGGCGAAATTGGAATCAGTGGTGTAAGCGTCGCCCCAGCGCAGCGGCGGGCCCTGGCGCAAAGTGCCACGGATGCAGACCACCATGACCAGCAACACCAGTACGAATACACCGGCGCGCACATACCACGGCGCAACGGAGCGAGTGGCTTGCGGACTGGTTTTTGCAGCGACACGTGGACGGGTTGCACGGTCAATGCCCTTGAACACCAGACTCAGCAGCCAGGTCACCACGGCCCATGCCAGCAGGTAGCGGACCACCGGGAAACCGTACCAGAGCATACTCAGAACAGTCTTCGGGTCTTCCTTGACGTATTGAAACACCAGGCCGTTCAGGCGCTGGTGAAACTCACGGTAGAAGTCCATTTCCATCAAGCCGAAGAACAGCGTGATGCTGCCGACCAGGGTCAGCCAGAAACGGAAAAACCCGCGGGCCGCCATGGCGCGGGCGCTGAACAGCGACAGCACCAGCGGAATGAGCAGGTACATGGTCAGGCGCAGGTCGAAGCGCGTGCCGTTGAACAGTGCTTCAAGGAACGTCGAGGCTGGCGTGTCGCCAATCATCTCGCGGTTGTAGACCAGCAGACCGATACGCAACAGCGTGTACATCACCATCAGGGCGAAGCCGCTGAGCAGGATGTACGCCAGATGCGATTTGACAGTGGGATTTTGCAGGCGGGCTTGCCGATGAATCTGGGCGTCCGTTTTGGCCATGGTTGTCAGGATCCGGTGGATTCAGGGGTAGGTTCAGAGTGCAGCGCCGCCCTCCTCTTGAGGGAGACGGCGCGCGACAGGGCGCAGATATTACTTGATTGCGGGTCGCCAGGGGCCAGGTCGGCCGATGAAGACGCTTGCCTGTTCAGCTTCGCGCGCAATTTTGTGACAGATCGTGTGAAATTTCTGTCGCGAATTAAGCGCTTATAAAGCCTCACAGGCCACGCTCGAGAAAATCCGGCTCGAGGAGCCGGACCGACTCATCAGTCGTTGCTTGCCTTGCCTACGGCCTGCAGAACGTACTGTGGCAAGGCGAATGCGCCGATGTGGACTTCCGGATTGTAATAACGCGTAACAATACCGCTGCCCGAGAAACGCTGACGCAGGGTTTCCAGCGGCAGTTTGCGATAGCTCTTGTCGGTCGAACCCCAGGCGAAAGTCATTGCGCCGCCAATGTAGGTCGGGATCGCTGCGTGATAGAAATGCCAGTCGGCAAACAGACCGTTCATGCGCCCGGCCGTGGTCTGCACACCGCTCAACTGCATGAAAGGCGTGCCGTTCTGGGTGACCAGAATGCCGCCTTCATTGAGGCAGCGATGGCAGGCCTGATAAAAGTTTTCCGAGAACAGGACTTCCCCCGGGCCGATCGGATCGGTGGAGTCGGAGATGATCACGTCGAACTTCTCTTCGGTGGTCGCGACGAAGCGCATGCCGTCGTCGATCACCAGGTTCAGACGCGAATCGTCGAAGGCACCGCTGGAATGATTGGGCAGATATTCCTTGCACATCTCGACCACGGTCGCATCGATCTCGACCATGGTGATGTGTTCGACGCTCATGTGCTTGGCGACTTCACGCAACATACCGCCGTCGCCACCGCCGATGATCAGTACGCGCTTGGCTGCACCGTGCGCCAGAATCGGCACATGGGTGAGCATTTCGTGGTAGATGAATTCGTCCGCTTCGGTGGTCTGAATGACGCCGTCCAGCGCCATGACACGGCCCATGCGCGGGTTCTGGAAGATCACCAGGTGCTGGTGATCGGTACGTACTTCGTGAAGCATTTTTTCCATACGAAAGCGTTGGCCGTAGCCTTCGTATAACGTTTCCTGATAATCGCTCATGGGTAAGCTCCCGCTGGGTACTGATGACAGGACGGCCGACCGCCCACAACAAAGGCGCGCATTCTACGTCGAGGAACATGACAGGTCGAACCTCTATGCAGCCTGGCGTGGCATTGCCGCTGCAAATGCCCGACGCATGAAACGAAAAACGCCTGATTACCCAGGGTAATCAAGCGTTATTTGCCCAGCGTCTGGACGTATCACATGCGTACATTGCCACGCGGCCCGAGGATAGCCCAGATGATCAGGCCCACCACGGGAAGCAGTACGATCAGCAATACCCAAAGGATTTTCTTGCCCGTCTCGGCACCGCTTTTCAAGACGTTGATGATGGCCCAGATATCGAGCGCCAGAATGATCAAGCCGACCAGGCCGTTGAAGCTAGAACCCATGGTGTTGCCCCTAAATTAAATGCTTACCCTCCTAGGATAGTCGCGCCGTTCGGGGGTTCCGTTGAACCAACCTTATATTCTCGGGCTCCCAGACGGGGTCGACTTTATATTTCAGTCACCATTGCTTCTCCCCTTTACAAAGGTAGCCCTATCAATGCCTACGCCCGCATCATCCCGAACGCCCTGGGCGGCCTGGTTAAACCAGCTTCAGGGCAGCCCGCTGGTAAGCCTGGGCTTCGCCCTCGCCCTGCTGATCGTCGTCGCCCTCGGTGGCATCAGCCTTTACAACGCCTTCTATGGCACCAGTCAGGTCAACTTCAATCACGCCCTGCTGGGCGGTATCGCGGGTTTTCTGGCGACGGCGCTAGGCGCAGTGATGGCGGTTGCCCTGCGCAACGTCTCGCAACGCGCTCAGGACATCATGCTCGGGTTCGCTGCGGGGATGATGCTGGCGGCCAGTTCGTTCTCGCTGATTCTTCCAGGCCTGGAAGCCGCCCGGGACATTACCGACAGCGGGCCGTGGGCAGCTGCGACGGTTGTCGCCGGCCTGGGGCTGGGGGTGCTTCTGATGCTGGGGCTGGACAGGTTCACCCCGCACGAACATGAAAGCGTAGGCCGCCAGGGGCCTCACTCGGATCGAATCAGTCGGGTCTGGCTGTTCGTGCTGGCGATCACCCTGCATAACCTGCCTGAGGGCATGGCGATTGGCGTCAGTTTCGCCAGCGGCGACATGAACGTCGGCCTGCCATTGACCACGGCCATCGCCATTCAGGACATTCCCGAAGGTCTGGCCATTGCGCTGGCCCTGCGCGCGACCGGCCTGTCGGCCTTCAAGGCGATGCTGGTGGCCATCGGTTCCGGCCTCATGGAGCCGCTGGGCTCACTGGTGGGCCTGGGCATCTCCAGCGGCTTTACCATCGCCTACCCGTTGAGCATGGGGCTGGCGGCAGGCGCGATGATCTTCGTGGTCTCTCATGAAGTCATCCCGGAAACCCACCGCAATGGCCATCAGACCTCGGCAACCCTGGGCCTGATGGGCGGCTTTGCGGTGATGATGTTTCTCGATACGGCGCTGGGTTAACCGCGCAAGGCTTGCAATGCAGGTGCGGCATGGATGCCGGCCGTTGCTGCCAGCTCGACTACGCGTGCTTCGTCACGGCCATACACCAGCACCGCTTGCAACTCGTCATCCAGTGGCTGGCTGAAGTTCATCAGCACATAGCCGCCCATCTCCTTGTTCATGCTGCTCAACTGAATCTGAATGCGATTGAGCGCGACCAGCGGCTCTACCTTGGCCAGTTGCCTGGGCTTGATGTTGAAGGTCACGTCCTTGCCAAACGACTGCACGATCTGCTCGAACAGGTCCATGTAGCTGTCGGCCTGGAACAGTACGGTTTCCGGCAGGCTGCCCACCACGACCCACTCGCCCAACGGGATCGGGAATGTATCGTCGTAGTTGATATCAGGGTTGGCCGCCAGAAATGCCTGCGGATCGGCATACGCCTGCGCGGCTTCATCGGCGATATGCACGATCTCATCGTCGCCCATGCAGCCGGAGCTGACTTTGCTGATTAATTCGACCAGTGAGTCTTTCATGGGGGCGATCCTGATAGCGGGCAAAAAAAGAGGCGCGAAGGATAACGGTAAATCCATCGCGCCTCTATGTGTTCATGCCTTGCGGTCAATGCACTCGCCGTCAGGACCGGGCTGGCTGCACGCCCATTTTGGTCAACTGCTCGATGGTGACGGTCGCGCCCATTGCCTGAGCGGCGCCCAGTGCAGTGATGCCCTTGGCATCGGTGGCATGCGGGTCCGCGCCCTGACTGATCAGGTAATCGACTATCTTGTTGCGGTTGAACATCGCCGCCATCATCAATGCGGTACGGCCATCAGCAGAGGCACCGTCTATATCGGCACCCGCCTCGACCAGCAACCTGACCACTGCCAGATCGCCCTTGAACGCTGCGCCGGCGATGGGGCTTTGGCCATTATCGTTGCGGATTTCAGGATCAGCCTTGTGGTTCAGCAGCACACGGACCGCATCCGCATGGCAGTGATAGCTGGCCAGCATCAGCAGCGTATCGCCCTTGTGGTTGCGCAGATCTGCCGGCAGGCCCTTTTCAAGCAGACGCTCGAGCATGACGGCATTCCCCTGGCGAGCCACATCGAATACCTGCTCGGCGAACTCGGCAGCTTCGTCTTCAGTCATGGTTTTCGAAGCGCTGATATCTGTATCGGTCATTAACTACTCCTTGGCGCACGGTACTCCGGGTATGCGTTGACCCGGCATCGATAAACACACTGACCTCAACTCTCGCCAGCTGTTCGATCAGCATCGATCCGCATGCGCAATGCCTGCTCATGATCGCCGCAATGCATGCAATCGCCCTTCTGCCCGATGCCCATCGTGCAAGAAACGGCAAAATGCAGGGCGCACGACGGGTGTTCATGCAAAATGCACGAAGCCTGAAAACAGGATATATTTCAACTTATTGATTTTAAAGGATTAAATTTCAGGGAAAGTCTGGCACAGACACTGCAATAGTACTTGCAAGCTTGTTATCCCATGAGCAATGGAGCCGCCTCACATGACTTTTATTCAAGAAAAATTCGCTTCCGTATTCTCCGACTACACCGTCACCACTCAGCCGCGTCCCGATGGTGGTGTTCTGTTGTCACTGCGTACCCAGGATGGTAAGCAGATCCGTCGCTCAGTCTCTTATGCTCAGTTGCACACTCCGGTTCAACTGGAGTGGGTAATCAGCGCCATCCGCCGTGACCTGGCTGCACAAGCCAGCGAGTTGCCAGCCATCTCGATGCTGCAAAGCCAGCACCGTTTTGATCTGCCGACTTATCACACACGTTGATTTGCCCGCCACCCTCTTGGGTGGCACCCGCTGTACGCTCTCTCATCCCTTGTTTGCCGCGATTACACTTTGTTCTCGCGGCTTTTTTTGCCTGCGTTTTGTCCGCCGACTATCTGATAAGGCCACGACACAGTGCTTCGCCCACCGCTTGTGCCCTGTTGGCAACGCCGAGCTTGGAGTAGATGGTCTTGAGGTGATACTTAACCGTCGACTCCGACACGTCGCGGATCATCGAGATCTCCCAGGCCGTCTTCCCGTCTCTGGCCCACTGCAAGACTTCCAGCTCACGATGGGTCAGACCGCGCGAACAGAACTTCAGACCCCGCGCGACACTGTGCAGCACTGGCATGAGACTGCTCATGAGGTACTTTTGTTCAGCGCTGATGGGCCGCTCCACTTCGCCCAGGGTACACACCGATGTCACGCTGTCAGCACCACGGCAATGATTGGTGTAGCCATAGGAGATGGCCGGAAGCAGTTCACAGGCATCGACCAGCTCGTCATAAAAGGCGGATACCGGGTATTGCCTGAACGCATCCTGCCAGTTCAGGAAGCCCAGTTGATTGCGATAACAACGGATCAACGGGTCTTGCGTGATCAAATCGTGCTGGCGGTAGGCATCGCCCCACGCTTCGTCGACGTTGGAGGTGATGAACGTCAGCAACAGCGGCCCCTTGAACTGAAAGAACATCGCGCGCTCGCTGTTGCATTCGCGCCGTAACCATTCGAGTGCATTTTCGATGGCGGTCTGCCCATCGAGCTCGCTAATCGTGCTCACCATCTGCTGTATCAATAAGTCCCTGGTTGCGCTTTCTGTCATGGCACTGCACATCGCTGCCGCTCCTTGTTCGCCCGTGAATCGGTACAGGTGTTGTCCGTGACCCCGTTGGCGATGGCGCAGAACTTACACGAATAATCACGTTGAAAAACGGCGAACAGAACAAACAGATTCAACGCACTTTCAACCCGGCAACAGCTCACCAGAAAGCAGGAAAAGTCCTACAGACGTAGTGCGTGAGCCTTGCGGCAGGCAGTTTTCAATGCAGCGGCATCAGGACGATGCCGCGCACAGCAGGCGGGAGTCTTCTAGAAAGCGGCTGGGTCGATAAGCGCAAAACTGGTCACATACCGGTGCCCGGCAAGTGCCCCGCCATCACGCGCAAGACCGCAGGTAGCCATGCCGGCGGCCTGTGCGGCATCGAGTTCTTCGACGATATCCGACAGGAACAGAATGTCCCCGGCAGGACAGTCCATCGCCTGGGCAATCGTCCGGTAGGACTGCGCTTCGCGCTTGGGGCCGGAGGTCGTATCGAAGTATCCGCTGAACAGGCCGGACAGATCGCCCGCCTCGGAACAGCCGAAAATCAATTGCTGAGCCTGAATCGAGCCCGAGGAATAAACGTAAAGCCGGTAGTCCTGTTGATGCCAGTGTTTCAAGGCATCGACAGCATCCGGATAAACATGCCCCTTTAGCTGTCCGGCGTTGTAACCCTGCTCCCAGACCATCCCCTGCAGGGCCTTGAGCGGTGTGGCCTTGCGGTCCTCGGCGATCCATTCCAGCAGGAGTGCAATGACGCGCTCGACATCGGCGTCCGGCTCACCGGCCAGGTCGCGCACCGCCTGCAACTGCTGCGCCACGGCCGGTTGCTCGGCATGTTCGCGAACGAATGCGGGCAGGTGCTTTCTGGCGAACGGAAACAGCACGTCGAAAACGAAACTCACTGCACTGGTGGTGCCTTCGATATCCGTGAGGATAGCTTTGATGGGCATCAGAATGGGGCTCCTGTCAGTCTTCCAGCCGTGGAAAACGGCCGGCAATGTCTTCACCGGTAAAGTTTGCTACCCAGCCTTCCGGATTATTGAACAGGCGGATGGCAACGAAGTGCGGGTTCTCGCCCATATCGAACCAGTGCCGCGTGCCGGCCGGTACGGAAATCAGGTCGTTCTTTTCGCACAGCACGGCATACACATAGTCGTCGATGTGCAAGGTGAACAAGCCCCGCCCGGCGACGAAAAAGCGTACCTCGTCTTCGCCGTGGCGGTGCTCTTCAAGAAACCTGGCGCGCAATTCGGCTTTTTGCGGGTGATCGCTGTTGAGACTGATGACGTCCACGGTGACATAACCGCGTTCGGTCATCAGCGTGTCGATCTGCGTGCGATAGGCGCTGATCACCTCTTCCTGACTGGCACCGGGAGTGATCGGCGTCGCGGCTTCCCAACGGTCGAACGCCACGCCGTGCTCGGCCAGTGTCGACGCGATGTCTTCCAGATGGGTCAGCACCTTGTTGGGCATATCAGGGCTTGAAACGTGATAAACGGACAGGCTGCTCATGCGTGAATCCTCGGTTTGGTGCAACGCCTTCCGGCTTTTACAGGCCGGTCAGGCTTACAGACTGGTTTGGCAAGACGTTGTCAGCGGTTCATTACCGCGCGCATTTTCAGTTCGCATTCGAACAGGAACTCGAACGCTTCGATCTGGCGCAAGGCGTCGCTCATTTTAGCCCCCCAGGTGTAGAGGCCATGACCGCGGATCAGGTAGCCGGCGCACTCGGGATGGGTGTCCAGCCAAGGCTGCACCTTTGCCGCGAGACGGGCAATGTCCTGATCGTTGTCGAAAATCGGTACCACGACCTGCGACTCGTGAGTGACCACGCCGCTAAAGGCCTTCTGCAGTTCGTAATCCTCGAACACCAGATGATCGGCCGTGGTCAGCCTCGACAACACGGTCGCGTTCACCGAATGGGTGTGCAGCACCGCGCCGACTTGCGGCCTGCAGCTGTACAACTGGGTATGCAGCAAGGTTTCGGCAGACGGCTTTTTACCGGGCTCCAGGCTGTTGCCAGCCAGATCGGTGGCCAGCACATCGTCAGGGCCCAACTGGCCCTTGTGCTTGCCGGATACGGTCAACAACGCCTCACTGGCAGAAAGGCGCGCAGAATAATTGCTGCTGGTGGCAGGCGACCAGCCACGGCCGTACAGAAAACGCCCGGCCTCAATGATTTCCAGGCTCAATTGTTCGCGGCTCATACACCTTCCTCTTTCTTGGGTGTGACAATCATGACGGCAGCGGCAAAGGCTGCAAGGCTGGCGATGGCAAAGGTCCAGGTCGGCCCCAGCGCGTTCCAGCTGTAACCGGAATACAGAGCGCCCAACGCCCCGCCGACCCCGGACAAGGCAGCATAAAGCGCTTGCCCCTGACCTTGCTGACGCGGACCGAAGCTACTTTGCACGAAATGAATGGCAGCGGCGTGAAAGCTGCCGAACGTGGCGGCGTGCATCACCTGGGCAATCAGCAGCGCGGTGAGGTGATCGGCAAACAGCCCCAGCAGCAGCCAGCGCAGTGCGGCCAGCAGAAAACTGGCGAACAGTACCTGGCGCACGGTGAAGCGCTGCAGAATCCGGCTCATGACCATGAACATCAGCACTTCAGCCACCACGCCGACCGCCCATAGCAGGCCGATCAGGCCGCGGCTGTAACCGAGCGCTTCGAGGTGCAGGGTCAAAAAGGTGTAATACGGCCCATGGCTGAGCACCATCAGCGCAACACTGAGGTAGAACGCCCATACACCGGGGCGCGCCAGTTGCCTGAGAAAGCCGCCCGACCCGGTTTCGCGGCTCGACGGTGAGGGTTGCGCATTCGGCACCCACCAGCTGCTGATAACGATACCGGACATGATCGTCAGCGCGATGTAGGGGAACAGGTCCAGGCTGAACCATTCAAACACCCGCCCCAGCACCACGACGGCCAGAATGAAACCGATCGAACCCCACAGCCGAACCTGGCTGTAACGCGAGGCCTGGCCTTGCAGGTGCGCGAGGGTGATGACTTCGAACTGCGGCAGGATGGCGTGCCAGAAGAACGCATAGAGCGCCATGACCATCGCCAGCCAGGCATAGCTTTTTTCGACCAGAATCAGCGAAAACGCCAGCAACGTGCAGATGGCGCCAGACCGCACAATGGTCAGACGCCAACCGGTGTGATCACCCAGCCACCCCCAGAGATTGGGCGCGACGCAGCGCATCAGCATGGGAATGGCGACCAGCTCGCCGATCCGTGCGCTGGAAAAACCCAGATGATGCAGGTAAAGGGCCATGAACGGCGCCGACAGGCCCAGCAAGGCGAAATAGCATACGTAGAACCCGGACAGCCGCCAGTAAGGCAGCTGTCCGCCGCCAGGTTGCGCCACGCTAGCAATCCGCAACCGTGACGGCGTGCATTACACCTGCCCCAGCACAGGTGTGTTGACGCTGACGTCGGCGTTCTGACCGCGATGGCGCAGCAGGTGATCGAGCAGAACGATGGCCATCATTGCCTCGGCAATCGGTGTGGCACGGATGCCGACACACGGGTCATGCCGACCTTTGGTGATGACATCGGCGGCGTTGCCATCGACATCGATCGAACGCCCTGGCGTGGTGATGCTGGAGGTCGGCTTGAGCGCCAGATGCGCGATGATCGGCTGGCCGGAGGAAATGCCGCCGAGAATGCCGCCCGCGTGATTGGACAGGAAACCCTGTGGCGTCATCTCGTCGCGGTGCTCGGTGCCGCGCTGGGCAACACAGTCGAAACCGGCACCGATTTCCACACCCTTGACCGCGTTGATGCTCATCAGCGCGTGCGCGAGCTCAGCGTCCAGACGATCGAAGATCGGCTCGCCGAGACCCGGCATTACCCCGTCTGCGACCACGGTGATTTTCGCACCGACCGAGTCCTGATCACGTCGCAGCTGGTCCATGTAGGCTTCCAGTTCCGGCACCTTGTCAGGGTCGGGGCAGAAAAACGCGTTGTCTTCTACCGAATCCCAGGTCTTGAACGGGATCTGGATCGGGCCCAGCTGGCTCATGTAGCCGCGAATGACGATGCCCTGGCTTGCCAGATACTTCTTGGCGATGGCCCCCGCAGCCACACGCATGGCGGTTTCCCTTGCCGAACTGCGTCCGCCACCGCGGTAGTCGCGGATGCCGTACTTGTGGTGATAGGTGTAATCGGCGTGGGCCGGGCGGAACAGGTCCTTGATCGCCGAATAGTCCTTGGATTTCTGATCGGTGTTGCGGATCAGCAGGCCTATGGACGCGCCGGTGGTCTTGCCCTCGAAGACACCCGAGAGTATCTCGACCTCATCGGCTTCCTGACGCTGCGTGGTATGGCGGCTGGTGCCCGGCTTGCGCCGGTCCAGGTCGCGCTGCAGGTCTTGCAGGTCCAGCTCCAGCCCCGGCGGGCAGCCGTCGACGATAGCGACCAGCGCCGGGCCGTGGCTTTCGCCGGCGGTGGTGACAGTGAACAGCTTGCCGAAAGTGTTGCCGGACATGCGGGCGCTCCGAAAAATCAGCCAAAAAACCAGATCGTTAAACCAAGCGCGCCAGTATACGCAGGCTCGCGGTTCAGTTCATCCTCGAACCTTCTGTCACCGCGTGCGTCCAAGCGTGACTCCCCCAATGATGGCCTTGCGATGTTATCCGGTATTTCCCTGCTTCGAGTTCCCAACGCGCTGCGTCTGCTGGCCCTGCCGATAACCCTGATCCTGAGCCTGGCCGCCGCAACCGCCAGCGCTGCGGCGCCCGGTACGGTGCAGCGGCCGATAAGCGTGGATACCGAGAACGGCAAGCTGTACGGCACGCTGCTCATGCCGCGTTCCGACAAACCGGTGCCGGTGGTGCTGATCGTCGCCGGTTCCGGCCCCACCGACCGCGACGGCAACAACCCGGAGGGTGGACGCAACGACAGCATGAAACGCCTGGCGGTGATCCTGGCCAGCAACAATATCGCCAGCGTGCGCTACGACAAACGCGGCGTCGCGGCCAGCAAGGCGGTCACGCCGGATGAACGCAACCTGAGCGTCGAGCGCTACGTGGCCGATGTGCAGCTCTGGGCCAGAGCGCTGAAAGCCAACCCGCGCCTGGGCCAGTTGATTCTGTTGGGCCACAGCGAAGGTGCGCTGGTGGCGACGCTGGCGGCTGAAAAGGTAGGTGCAGCGGCGCTGATTTCCGTGGCCGGCACCGGGCGACCGGTGGATCAGGTGCTGCGCGAACAGTTTCAGGAGCGCCTGCCACCGGACCTGCTGCAGCGCAGCGATCAGTTGCTCGACGAACTCAAGGCCGGCAAGACCGATGACAACGTGCCCGCCGAGCTGGAAGTGGTGTTCCGCCCCAGTGTCCAGCCGTACCTGATCTCGCTGTTCCGCCAGGACCCGGCGGCGGCTTTCGGTGCCTTGCACATTCCGGCGCTGATCGTTCAGGGTCGCAACGACATTCAGGTCGGTGTGGGTGATGCGCTGCTGTTGCAGAAGGCCAAGCCGGATGCACAGCTGGCCCTGATCGACGGCATGAATCATGTGCTGCGCATCGTCCCGGACGATTTGCAGCAACAACTGCTCTCCTACCGCAATCCGACCCAGCCGCTGGCCAGTGAAGTGACCGAGCGGATCCTGAGCTTCATCAAGGCGCTGCCTCACCCGGATGCCACACCCGGGAAAAAGATCTGACGCGCGTTAGTCAAAAGCCCTTCAGTCCTGGCGAATCTGGCCGATAGCGATTTGCTGGCCCTGTGTTCCGGCACCTTAGTGTTTCGGCACCTTTATGCCCCGGCGAACGTGCTCCGGGGCAAGGCCCAGGAAAGGACACCCTTATGACAGACGCAACTACCATGACTGAAACCCCCGCAGAACCGGCCAGCGCAGAAGTCGCAGTGCCGGTGCCCCCGCAGCCGTGGGAAGACGTTCTGCCCGAAAGCTTTCAGATGCTGCGTCTGTCGCCACTGCCCACCGACCGAGCCACAGGCGGCCGCCCCCTGCGCTTCGTACAGTTTGGCCGTGCCGAGCGGCACAGCAAGGCGTTGAGCCTGCTGCGCATCACGGTGCAATTGCCAGGTCAGCGGGTGCGCAAGGAACAGAACCATCTGGATATCTGGGCCGACCACGAAAAACGCATGGTGCGCTTCGGTCCCGAGTCAGGCTTGCAGATCGAGCCATGGAACCGCGGTATCGGACGCTTCATGATTGCTCATGCGGTGCATTGGGCGCAGAAAAGATGGTCTTCCTACAAGATTGAAGGCGTGGCGCTGGCCAGCAAGGACGGTCTGAACGAAGACACACGTCTGCGTCGCGATCACTTTCTGCGCACGCTGGGCTTTGAAGTGACGTATGCCGATGCCCAGCACATGAAAGGCGCGATCAAGGATGTACACGTTGGCAACCTGCACAGCACCTGGAACAACGACAAGGTGCAGATCATCGAGATTCTCGAAGCCTCGCAGATGCTGGAAAAGGCCGAGAAAAATCTGATCGAGCAGGAAGTGACGATTCGCCAGCATGAAGACCGGGTCAGCAAATACAAGCGTGAAGACAGCGGCCTGCGCTTCACGATTGCCTGCCTGGTGACCTTCGCGGTATTCCAGGCCGGGCTGCTGATCTGGATCGCAACGCACCGATAAGAGACGCGCCGATAAAGCCGATAAAAAAGGGAGGCTGATATCAGCCTCCCTTTTGTCTCAGCCTCAGCCGCTTATCGCGGCTGTTGAGCTCAAACCTTCGACTGGAACAGTGCCTGATGGTCGCGGCACTGTTCTGCCGTGAGCATGAACACACCATGCCCGCCGCGCTGGAAGTCCAGCCAGGCGAAATCGACCTCCGGGTACAGCGCCTGCACGTGCACCTGGCTATTGCCGACCTCGACGATCAACAGGCCCTTCTCGTTCAGATGATCGGCGGCCTGGGCGAGCATGCGGCGGACCAGGTTCAGACCGTCGCTGCCACAGGCCAGCGCCAGCTCCGGCTCATGCTGATACTCGTCGGGCATATCGGCAAAGTCTTCGGCGTCCACATAGGGCGGGTTGGACACGATCAGGTCGAAGCGCTGACCCGGCAGGCCGTCGAATCCGTCGCCCTGAACGGTGTAGACGCGATCCTCCATGCCGTGACGTTCGATGTTCTGATTGGCCACTTCCAGTGCGTCGTAGGACAGGTCGGCCAGGGCCACCTCGGCTTCGGGAAACACCTCGGCGCAGGCGATACCGATGCAACCGGAGCCTGTGCACAGGTCGAGAATCCGCGCCGGCTCGTCGGCCAGCCAGGGGGCGAAACGCTCTTCGATCAGCTCGGCGATGGGCGAACGCGGGATCAAGACGCGGTCATCGACAATGAACGACATGCCACAGAACCAGGCCTCGCCCAGCAGATAAGGAGTTGGCACACGCTCATCGATGCGACGCTTGATCAAGCGTTGCAGTTCGGATATTTCATCGACTTCCAGACGGCAATCCAGGTAGCTGTCGGCAATTTCCCAAGGCAGGTGCAGTGCGCCCAGCACCAGTTGCCGTGCTTCATCCCAGGCATTGTCGGTGCCATGACCGAAAAATACGTCTTCCTCGTGAAAGCGGCTGACGGCCCAGCGTATATGGTCGCGCACGGTACGCAGACGGGAAGTGATCATGGACAAACTCCTTGAAAGGCAACGAACTGCTGTAAGACGAGCCTCGGTGAACAGTCTGGTTACGAACAACGTGCATTCTTCGTACCCGATAGGCGGGGAAGTTTCCATGATTCGTCTACCGCCATCAAGGCAAACCGCCAGCCACCCCCTCCTGCAACTGCCCTGCAGGCCATAAAAACCGTGGCCTGCGATGGTTGCCATTCCCAGAACGCTTCAGCCAGAGGACAATGTCGCAAAAGCCCCACACCAAGGAGCCCGTGAATGTCCGATTTAAAGACCATGTTTCAACTCAGTGGCAGGGTGCATGCGCCCGCCCATCTGAGTAACGCGACGCTGATCATCATCGACGCGCAAAAAGAATACCTCCGCGGCCCGCTGGCCCTGACCGGCGTCAGAGAAGCCATGGCCAACATCGGCCGGCTGGTCGAGAAGGCACGTGCGGTCAAGTGCCCGATCGTTCACATCCGCCATCTGGGCACTGTGGGCGGCCCGTTCGACCCCCATGGCGAGCGCGGAGAACTGGTGCCGGAGCTGCTGCCGCAGGGCGATGAACATCTGGTCGAGAAGCGCCTGCCCAATGCCTTCAATGGCACCGGGCTGCATGAACTGCTGCAGAGTCTGGGGCACCTGGACCTGATCGTTTGTGGCTTCATGAGTCATTCGAGTATCAGCACCACGGTTCGCGCCACCAAGGACTACGGTTATCGCTGTACCCTGGTCGACGATGCCTGCGCAACCCGCGACCTGCCGAGCCCGCACGGCGTGGTCAGCGCAGAGGTCGTGCACCGAACCGAGATGGCAATCATGGCCGACAACTTCGCCACCCTGGCACTGACCAAAGATCTTGTCTGACGCGACACAGGCGAGGAAGCGTGTGACAGCGTTCACATAACCGCCCATCCTGTGCCGTCATGGATCGTCCCGGAGGCGGGAACCACCCCTCCTTCCCCGGGTCAGAGCGCCGATACTCCATTGAGCTGATACCTGTTGAGGAAAAGGCATGAAAACGTCAGATGGTTTCGATGCACGTCGCCTGCGCCCCAGGGGTCAGGGCAACTGGGGCAAACGCATCGGCACGCTGATCGCACTGCTCCTTGTGGTCGCGGGCCTGTTGCTGACGATTGCCGGTGTATCCAGCCTCACGGTTCATCCGCAGATGCTCGGTGAACTCAACGCCAGTCCCGGCGGCGCGGCGTTTGTCGCCATCGGCGGATTGCTGGTGCTGTACATGGGTGTCTGGCTATGGCGCCGCTGCCGTCGTCAGCGCAGTGCTGGCGGCTTGAGTATCTCTTCGCATCTGATGAAAAAACACAACTGACCCTCTCGCCGGACCGGTTAGAATGGCCTCCTTCGCGGAGGCCCCATGCAAGACGACGATTTTTCCCTGTTCAGAAGCGAGACACGTGGCGTCAAGCCGCTCAAGCATGAACACGCCGATGTCGGCAAACCCAAGACCGATCGAAAAATGCTGGCCCGCCTGCGCCAGTCGGCGACCTTGCGCACCGACTCGGTGACCGTCGACGGCTTGTCGGATCAATTCGTGATCGACGTCGGTCCTGAAGATGTTCTGAGCTGGTCGCGTGACGGTGTGCAGGAAGGTCAGATGCGCAAGCTCAAACTCGGGCAGATCAGCTTCGAGGGCAGCCTGGACCTGCATGGCATGAGCGTGGAAGTGGCGCGCGAGACGCTGTGGGAATTTCTGGCTGAAGCAACCCGTCTGGAAATACGCTGCGTACGCGTCACCCATGGCAAGGCGGTACGCCTGGACGGCAAGCGGCCGATGATCAAGAGCCACGTCAACACCTGGCTGCGTCAGCATTCGCAGGTACTGGGCTTTTGCTCCTGCCTGGCCAAACATGGCGGTGCAGGTGCGGTGTACGTGATCCTCAGGCGCACCATGATGGAAGGGCGCGACGAGTAGAACCCGCCGCGCCCTTCCAGTCAGTCAGACTCGTCGCCGGGCGGCATGTTGCCGCCCCGCTGGTGACTCAGCGACCCGGGCCAGGACCGCCAGGACCAGGACCACCGCCCTCATGATGCCCGCCACCGCCGCCGCCGCCATGTCCGCCCGGACCAGGCCAGAACGGCCAGCAACCGGAAACCGACGACAGTACAATCGCGAACAACGCTATTTTTGCTACTCGACTCAACATCCGGGTTTACTCTCTAGACAGGCAATGGATTGATGACCTGCCTACTCAGACCGCAATGGACACCGGAAGTGGGTAGCGATCTGGTCGCCAACGTGTAAGCGAGAGGATACAAAAGCTGTAAAAGCGGATTTTTCAGGGCAAACAAAACAACAGCCAGCCAGACACAAAAAAGCCATACGACTTTGGACCTGACTCAGGCGACTAACTGCCCTGACATAGCTATCGCAGGCCTTCAGAACCAGACCTTGAATGCAAGCCATGAAAAAACCAGAGCAAATACTGCACCGGATGCAGCAGACACCAGAACGTTTCGTGGTTCATGGGCAGGCATGTTGCGGACCTCGTTGCCCAACTGCTCGAGGTCTTCGCGCATCCGCTTTATGACTTGATCGTGACTCATACTCATCTTCTCTCGAAATGCCGATTCATGCGTTTCGTACACACTTTCGCTTGGTCCAGCCTGAATCTCAAGCGCTGCAAGTCGCTGTCCGCTACTGGATACTGGCTGCCTGGAGCTTGTGAATGAAAGCGGCAGCAGTAACTATTACGGTGATCAACCCACCAGCCGCCACGAATGGATAAAAGCTCGTTTCGCGCTGGAGCTTATTGGTCTCTGCGATCATTTTTCGTGCCTCAGCCACAAACTTGTGAACCTCAGCCTGGAGTTTCTCAAGTTCCAGCTCGTCCTTTTGACTCGGCATCCAACCTCCTATCAGACTCTGGCCTTAATCTCACAAGCCGCCTTCATGAAGCAAGGATACGCTTCAGATCTGCTTTGCAAACGCTTGAAAAAGCTACGGCATATGTCATTCCAGCACTCCAATCAAGGCAACAGAAACGCATGTCGGAGAGCCCAAGCCAAAACACATGCTCCCTGCATTCGCTTTTCTGCGACTCTGGAAAGCATCGGGCTATAGCGCAATGCCGGGCAAAGTCTAAAAACCGGTGCTGATTGCGAAAGCATTACGAGGCCACGGCAGTACAACTGCGAGCACACCTACGCTAACATGTGCCCAATCGCCGGGATAAACCCCGCTTTCATCGCCAATCGACGAGATCCGCAGGTTACGTATGCGCAATCGCCCAACTCCACTGGAGCGGGATCGGCAAACGGGACACCAGCTCGATTGGTAAAAAATCGGTACAGACCCAAACGTACCGCTCTGAAACCTATACGGAATCACCCTCTGTGACACTGGAACAGAATTACACCGCCATCCTCGGGCAACTGGGCGAGGACGTCTCGCGCGAAGGTCTGCTGGACACCCCCAAGCGCGCCGCCAAGGCCATGCAGTATCTGTGTCGCGGTTACACGCAGACCCTGGAAGAAGTGACCAACGGCGCGCTGTTCAGCTCCGATGCCAGTGAAATGGTGATGGTCAAGGACATCGAGCTGTACTCGCTGTGCGAGCACCATCTGCTGCCGTTCATTGGCAAGGCTCATGTGGCCTACATCCCGCAGGGCAAGGTGCTTGGCTTGTCGAAAGTGGCGCGTATCGTCGACATGTATGCCCGCCGTCTGCAGATCCAGGAAAACCTCAGCCGCCAGATCGCCGAGGCCATCCAGCAGGTCACCGGCGCGCTGGGCGTTGCGGTGGTGATCGAAGCCAAGCACATGTGCATGATGATGCGTGGCGTCGAGAAGCAGAACTCGGCCATGATCACCTCGGTGATGCTGGGCGAATTCCGTGAAAACGCGGCCACCCGCAGTGAGTTTCTCAGCCTGATCAAGTGATCGTTCAGCCTGCGTTCACCTGCCGTGAGGCACGCTGAACGCACGGCTGGGCACGCCACCGCCCGCAAGAGGTATGACCTTGTTCATGAAAGCGTTAAGAGTCGGCCTCGGCCAACTCGTCATCGGCATCGATTTCCTGACTCGCCCGAGCAGGAAGAAACGTGATCCGCAGGCCCAGGCGGCTGTCGCTGAAGCGGCTCAGAACCTGACGCTGTATCAGTTCCATGCCTGCCCGTTCTGTGTAAAGACGCGTCGCGCCCTGCGCCGCCTTAATGTTCCGGTCGCGTTGCGCGATGCGAAAAACAACGAGCTTGATCGCCAGACCCTGCTCAACGAGGGCGGCAGGATCAAGGTGCCTTGCCTGCGCATCGAGGAAGGTGACAAAACCGTATGGATGTATGAATCCAAGGTGATCATCGACTACCTGAACCAGCGCTTCGGCGCGATCTGACCGCCGTTTGCCCGGCGCCTCTCAGCGCGGGCAACCTTCCGCGCGACAGGCCACATAGGCTTGCAGCTGCTTCAGTCGTACGCGGGTCTGCTCGGCCAGGCATTGCGACTGCAGCAAGGGCCAGATAGAGCCTGAATCCTCGGGCTTGCCCGTCTGATACAGGCAATCGGCGTCACGCAGGGCTATCCACTTTCGTTGCGCATCCTTGAGTGCCTGCTTTTTCGCCGGGGTCTTCAACCACGCCATCTGCGCGTTGTACTGCTTGTTGAGATCGGCATCGAGCGCTGCCTGCTCATTGGCAGCGCAGCGGTTCATGCTGGCCTGATTGGCGTCGCAGTCCTCGGCCTGGGCCGAGCAGCCGATACCCAGCGCAATGAAAGCACCCAGCAGTACGATTGGAACGCGCATACATTTCCCTTTGTTCAAATGACGGATGTGTCAGTCCAGCATACCGATATAACCCGGCTGTGCCTTGACCCGATCCAGCCAACGGCGGATCCCGGTGTAGGGTGCCAGATCGAAACCGCCCTGATGCGCGACGTGGGTGTAGGCATACAAGGCAATGTCGGCGATGGAAAAATTCTCGCCGACCAGAAACGGCGTACGGTCGAGCTGCTGCTCCATCACCGCCAGTGCGCGATAGCCGGCCTTCTGCATGGCGCGATACTCGGTCATGCGTTCGGCCGGCAAGCCCAGATAGAACTGGATGAAACGGGCCACCGCAACCGACGGCTCATGGCTGTATTGTTCGAAGAACTGCCACTGCAGCACCTGGGTACGCAGCCTGGGTTCGCTCGGCAGGTACGAAGAGCCGTCAGCCAGAAAGTTGAGAATCGCATTGGACTCCCACAGGCAAGTGCCATCTTCCAGCTCCAGCACCGGAATCTTGCCGTTGGGGTTCTTTTCCAGAAACGCCGGGGTCTGGGTTTCGCCGTTGAGAATATCCACCGGCACCCACTCGTACTCGCTGCCCAGCAGGTTAAGCATCAGCTTGACCTTGTAGCAGTTGCCCGAGTTGTAATCGCCATAAACCTTGTACATCAGACTGCTCCCTTGCTGCGTCTATGTTGACGTCTTGAATCAGGCGGCTTGCAGAAGGTGTGCTGCGCGGACCACCGACGCCAGTCGTTTTATACCCTCATCGAGCCGTGCAGGGTCGATATGGCTGAAATTGAGCCGCAAGTGACCGTGATTGGCGTCCGGATCGGCAAAGAAAGGTTCGCCCGGCATGAACGCCACATCGTGCGCCAGCGCTGTATCCAGCAAGGTGCGCGTGTCCAGCGGCTGCTTCAGCGTCAACCAGAAGAACAGTCCGCCTTGCGGGCTGTTCCAGGTGGCCAGGTCGGAAAAATGCGTTTGCAAGGCACTTTCGAACGCATCACGACGGCCCCGGTAAAACTCGCACAGCGTCACCAGATGCTCACGATAGTGCTCAGTACCAATCCACTGCAAGGCCTGCCACTGGCCGAGGCGATTGGTATGCAGATCGGCCGACTGTTTCAGACGCAGCAAGTGCGGAAACAGATCGGGGCTGGCGATCAGATAGCCGACCCGCAGGCCTGGCAGCAGCGTCTTGGAAACCGTACCGGTGTAAATCCAGCTGGCCGTCTTCAAACCGCTGACGATCGGCCTGGCACTGTCGCCGTCAAAGCTCAGTTCACGATACGGCTCGTCCTCGATCAAGGTGACACCGAACTCGTCGAGCAAGGCCGCAACGGCATCGCGACTGGCCTGGCTGTAGCGCACCGCCGAGGGGTTCTGGAACGTCGGGATGAGGTAGGCGAAGGCGGGCTTGTGCTGTTCCAGACGCTGACGCATGGCGAGCAGATCCGGGCCTTCGGCCTGCAGCGGCACGGTGATGCAGTCGGCGCCAAACAGCTGGAATATCTGCAGCGCCGCCAGATAGGTGGGCGCCTCGAGGAGAATTTCGGTGCCTTTGTCGATGTACAGCTTGGCCGCCAGGTCCAGTGTCTGCTGAGAACCGCTGACCACCATGACCTGACGGGCATCGCAGTCGATACCCAGGGCGCGAGCATCGGCGGCCAGCGCTTCGCGCAGCGCAGGTTCGCCCTCGCTCATGCCGTACTGGCCCAGCGCAACAGGCATGTCGGCCCACTCCACTTTGGGCAGCATCGACTCGGCGGGCAGACCACCGGCGAACGACATCACTTCCGGACGCTGAGCGGCGGCGAGGATCTCGCGAATCAGAGAGCTTTTCAGACGGGAAACGCGTTCGGAGAAAGCCATGGCAGTTACCTGTAGCCGAGACAATTGGAAATACGTCAAACTGATTGACTCAAATTACGACGATCAACCCGGATACGTCAACATGCTTGACCTTAAAAAACCTGCCAATCAACAAATGGCCATGGAAGCCTTCTTCTTCGGCTATCAGGCATTCACTGCCAAGGCTGATGAAATGCTGGCCAGACGCGGCTTCAGTCGCGTGCACCAGCGCATCGTCTTTTTCATCGCCCGTTACCCCGGCCTGAGCGTCAAGGAGCTGCTCACCGTATTGGGCGTCAGCAAACAGGCCCTCAATGCTCCGCTGCGCCAGCTGATCGCCATGAACCTGGTGCACAGCGCGGCCCCCGAAAATGACAAGCGCAAACGACTGCTGGGCCTTACCGATGAAGGTGCCCTTTTTGAACAGGGCTTGCGTCGCGAACAGGTCAAACTGCTGCAGCGGGTGTTCGCCGAAGCGGGTCAGGATGCCGTGGACGGCTGGCTGATGGTCAATCGGGCGCTGGGGCAGACCCTGCAGTCCGGCGCTTGCCCGGCCGGGGCTGACGCCGAGTAAACGCCACGGCTGCAACTGTGCTGGCGTTTACTCGTGTCGCTGTATTGCAAGGCCGGGCAGCCATGCGTTTAGGCTTGGCGCCCTTTGCTACCTGCCCGCTTCAAGGAACGCCCAGCATGAACCAATCCCTCAAGGTGCCATTGCGCCCGCTGACAGACTCATCGCCGTCGGCGGTGGTTGCCGGTTTCATCGCCATGATGACCGGCTGCACCAGTTCGCTGGTGCTGATGTTCCAGGCGGGCCAGGCGGCAGGGCTGAGCAGCGTGCAGATTTCATCCTGGCTGTGGGCGCTGTTCATGGGCATGGCGGTGTGCAGCATCGGCCTCTCGCTGCGCTACCGCATGCCGATTACCGTGGCGTGGTCGACACCCGGCGCCGCCCTGCTGATCACCAGCCTGGGCGGTGTCAGCTACCCACAGGCCATTGGCGCATTCATGACCAGTGCGCTGTTGGTGATTCTGTGCGGAGTGACCGGGAGTTTCGAGCGCATCGTGCGGCGCCTCCCAGCCTCGCTGGCCGCGGCCTTGCTGGCAGGGATTCTGTTCCGGATCGGCAGCGAGATCTTTATTGCCGCACAGCACCACACCAGCCTGGTGCTGGGCATGTTTTTCACGTACCTGCTGGTCAAGCGCCTGTCGCCACGCTATTCGGTGCTGCTCGCGCTACTGGTCGGCATCGGCATCTCCGGCCTGCTGGGCTTGCTGAACTTTGATGGCCTGGCGCTGGAAGTCGCCATGCCGGTCTGGACCACGCCCGAGTTTTCATGGGCGGCGACGGTCAGCATCGGCATTCCGCTGTTCGTGGTGGCCATGACCTCGCAGAACATGCCCGGTGTGGCCGTGTTACGGGCCGACGGCTACTTCCCGCCGACCTCGCCGCTGATATCGGTGACAGGCCTTGCCTCATTGCTCACAGCGCCATTTGGCTGCCACGGGATCAATCTGGCGGCGATCAGTGCCGCCATCTGTACCAGCCCTCATGCCCATGAGGACAAATCAAAACGCTATACAGCGGCGATCTGGTGCGGGATTTTCTATGCAATAGCCGGCATTTTCGGTGCAACCCTGGCGGGTCTGTTCAGTGCGTTCCCCAAGGAACTGATGCTCTCGATTGCCGCACTGGCGCTGCTCGGATCGATCATCAGTGGCCTGACTGTTGCGATGGCCGAACCGAGGGAGCGCGAACCCGCCTTGATCACCTTCATGGTGACCGCTTCGGGACTGACGCTGTTCTCCATAGGCTCGGCATTCTGGGGCATCGTCGCGGGCTTGCTGACCTTGCTGATCCTCAACGCACGCAAGACCGACTAGTCCAGCCGCCAGCAGCACGACAGAGACATCAGCTACGCGCGGCGGGGGCTACCAGCAGAGTTCCGGCGTCGGCATCGAGTATCGCCTGAGTGCCCAGTGGCACGGCCTGATTGAGATCTCCATGCCCTACCGGCAGACCGCCGAGTACCGGGATGCCGAGACTGCCCAGCCGCTCCAGCAACACATCGGCAGGGCTGATGGTGCGGCCAGTGTTCGCGGCAGGGGTAAATTCGCCGACGGCAATGCCGGCCAGAGACGCAAGAATCCCGCAGTTGCCCAGGTGGGTGAGCATGCGGTCGACCCGGTAGGCAGGTTCGTTGACCTCTTCGATGAGCAGGATCGCACCGCTCAGGTCGGGCATGAACGGCGTACCCACGGAGGTATCGAGGATGCACAGGTTGCCGCCCAACAGCAGGCCCTGCGCGCTGCCAGCGGTTCTGACCCTGGCGGTTGGCGAGGCCGGATCAGCCTTTAGCAGGACCGGCTCGGTGCTCATCAGCACATGGCGCATACCGCTGACGAACAGGCCGCCACGTTCCAGCTGCGAAGCGACCGGTCCATGGATGGTCGCCAGGCGCGCGTGGTTCCACAGCGCACCGTGCAACGCGGTGATATCGGAAAAGCCGGTCACCAGCTTGGGGTCACGACGCACCGCGTCCATATCCACCTGCTGGACAATCCTTTGCACGCCATAACCACCGCGAGTGCAGATGACCGCACGGATTTCCGGATCGGCCAGCGCGGCGTTGAGGTCGGCGAGCCGCTGTTCATCGGTCCCAGAATAGAACGAGTAGCTGCCCAGCGCATGCGGATAGACCCGAGGACGCAACCCCCACCCCTCAAGCACCGCCACCGCCGCCTGGATCTTGCCGGGGTCCACAGGCCCTGCCGGAGATACCAGCGCAACGGCGTCGCCAGGTCGCAGAGCCCGGGGGTGGAGAGTGTTCGAAGAGGTAGCAGGCATGATGTCTTCCAAGTGTTGATCGAACAAGGAATCTAGAGCACTGAGGGTGGGCGACTCAAGCCATATCCGTCGTCAGAATGTTTCATTCGCAGATCCGTCTGAACGCCAGTGGCGCAACGTACTCCTATCAACCACATGGATCAAACGGCATTCGCTGGGTGATCGCTTCTTGCCCGAATGGCGCGATGAGCGTTTGAATCCATTCTTGAACCCTTTTCAGGAGACCCTGCCATGACCGATCTTTCCAACCGCCAGTTCCTGCTCGCCAAACGCCCTTCGGGCGATGCGCGCCGTGAAGACTTCACCTATCAGGAAGTCCCGGTCAGCGCACTTGCCGACGGGCAGATTCTGGTCAGGAGCAAATACCTGTCACTGGACCCGGCAATGCGTGGCTGGATGAATGAGGGCAAATCCTACATTCCAGCCGTAGAGCTGGGCGAAGTGATGCGTGCCATCGGCGTGGGTGAAGTAATAGAATCGAAAAACCCCAAGTTCGCTGTAGGTGACCATGTTCAGGGACGCCTGGGCGTGCAGGACTACTTTGCCGGTGAACCGAAGGGCTTCTACAAGGTGGACACCAACCTTGCGCCCCTGCCCCTTTATCTATCGGCACTGGGCATGACCGGCATGACCGCCTACCTGGCGCTGCTGGACGTCGGCCAACCGAAAAGCGGTGACACCGTGGTGATTTCCGGTGCGGCTGGCGCTGTCGGCAGCATCGCCGGGCAGATTGCCAAGCTCAAGGGCTGCCGGGTCGTCGGCATCGCGGGAGGCACGAAAAAATGCCGTCTGCTGACCGAGGAGCTGGGCTTTGACGCAGCCATCGACTACAAATCCGAAGACGTCATGGACGGTCTGAAACGCCACTGCCCGGATGGCGTGAACGTGTACTTCGACAACGTCGGTGGCGACATCCTCGATGCGGCGCTCAGCCAGCTGGCGGTCGGCGCGCGCGTAGTGATCTGTGGTGCCATCAGCCAGTACAACAGCACCAAGGCGATCAAAGGCCCGGCCAACTACATGTCGCTGCTGGTCAACCGCGCTCGCATGGAAGGCTTCATCGTACTGGACCATCCGGAACGCTATGCAGAAGCGGGTCAGGTCATGGCCGGCTGGATCAAGGAAGGCAAGCTCAAGAGCAAGGAGCACATCGTAGAAGGCCTCGAGACGTTCCCGGAGACCTTCCAGATGCTGTTCAGCGGTGAGAATCAGGGCAAGCTGATCCTGAAAGTGGAATAAACCCGCGGGCTTTTCGCAGCGTCACAGCTCTTCGCCACTCTGTGGGTAGAGCCGTGATGTTACGCATCCATCTACTCAAGCCAGCTCGGCAACCACCGCCGCCAGGGCCTTCGCCGGATCTGCCGCCTGACTGATCGGGCGACCGATGACAAGGTAGTCAGAGCCTGCATCCAGTGCCTGACGAGGGGTCAGGATACGGCGCTGATCGTCCTGCGCACTGCCCGCCGGACGGATGCCGGGCGTCACCAGTTGCAACGACGGGTGAGCGGCTTTCAGGGCCTGCGCTTCCAGTGCCGAGCAGACCAGACCATCCATTCCGGCCTTCTCGGCCAGAGCCGCAAGGCGCAGCACCTGTACCTGCGGGTCGATGTCCAGGCCGATACCGGCCAGGTCTTCACGTTCCATGCTGGTCAGAACGGTCACGCCGATCAGCAACGGCTGTGGACCGGTGCGCTGCTCAAGCACTTCCCGACAGGCCGCCATCATGCGCAAACCGCCCGAGCAGTGCACATTGACCATCCACACGCCCATCTCGGCCGCCGCCTTGACCGCCATCGCCGTGGTGTTGGGGATGTCGTGGAATTTGAGATCCAGAAACACTTCGAAGCCCCTGTGGCGCAGGGTCTCGACGATGTCGGCCGCGCAACTGGTGAACAGTTCCTTGCCGACCTTGACCCTGCACAGTTTGGGGTCGAGCTGATCAGCCAGGCGCAAGGCGGCTTCGCGGGTCGGAAAATCCAGGGCGACGATGACAGGAGTCTGGCAGGCGGACATGAGCGTGGTCTCAGGTAAGTCGAAATCGGCGCGCATTGTAGCCGAACCGGCGCACCGGCGGGACCCATCGATCGGCATTTGCCCGAACAGCGTCCTGAGCCTTCTGAATTCCATGCACCCCTGGCGGTCATCGCCGCACCAAACCGGATCAAACCTGTACAACGAGTTGAATCGATTCACCCTGACGTTCTGTAAACGACCCGTTTTGAAGCATCACGACAGTGATCCGTGCACTGGCACGGCCTCTGCAACAGGATGTTTCAACGTTTATCGAATCCCAGGGAGAGAACAATGAGCACACAACTCAAGCCGACGCTCGGCACGATTCATTTATGGGGGATCGCGGTAGGGCTGGTGATTTCCGGCGAATACTTCGGCTGGAGCTACGGCTGGGGCGTTGCGGGTACGCTGGGCTTTTTGGTAACAGCCCTGATGGTTGCCACCATGTACACCTGTTTCATTTTCAGTTTTACCGAGCTCACCACCGCCATCCCGCACGCCGGCGGTCCGTTCGCCTACAGCCGTCGTGCCTTTGGCGAAAAAGGCGGACTGATCGCAGGCATGGCCACCCTGATCGAATTCGTCTTTGCGCCACCGGCCATTGCCATGGCGATCGGTGCGTACCTTAATGTGCAATACCCGGGGCTGGACCCCAAGCATGCGGCAGTCGGCGCCTACATCGTCTTCATGGCGCTCAACATCGTGGGCGTGAAGCTCGCCGCAACCTTCGAGCTGGTGGTGTGCATTCTGGCCGTCGCCGAGTTGCTGGTGTTCATGGGCGTCGTCGCGCCTGCCTTCAGTTTCAGCAACTTCGCCCTCAACGGCTGGGCCGGCTCGCAGACCTTCGGACCCGAAGCCATTGCCGGCATGTTCGCTGCCATCCCCTTCGCCATCTGGTTCTTCCTGGCCATCGAAGGCGCTGCAATGGCCGCCGAAGAAGCCAAGGACCCGAAACGCACCATCCCGAAGGCCTACATCAGTGGCATTCTGACCTTGGTGATACTGGCGATCGGCGTCATGCTGTTTGCCGGTGGCGTGGGCGACTGGCGCACCCTGGCCAACATCAACGATCCGCTGCCGCAGGCCATGAAAGCCGTGGTCGGTGACAGTTCCGGCTGGCTGCACATGCTGGTGTGGATCGGCCTGTTCGGTCTGGTCGCCAGCTTCCACGGGATCATCATGGGTTACTCGCGCCAGTTCTTCGCCCTCGCCCGCGCCGGTTACCTGCCCGCCTCGCTGGCCAGGCTTTCGCGCTTCCAGACGCCGCACCGGGCAATCATCGCCGGCGGTCTGATCGGCATCGCCGCGATCTACAGCGACGGCCTGATCAACCTGAGTGGCATGACGCTGACCGCTGCGATGATCACCATGGCCGTGTTCGGCGCCATCGTCATGTACATCATGAGCATGCTCAGCCTGTTCAAACTGCGCAAGACCGAGCCTGGCCTGGAGCGCACGTTCCGCGCCCCCGGTTATCCGGTAGTGCCCGGCATCGCCCTGGCGCTGGCCGTCGTGTGTCTGGTGGCAATGGCCTGGTTCAACGCATTGATCGGCCTGATTTTCCTCGGCCTGATGGCCATCGGCTTCATCTACTTCAGCCTGACCGCCAAATTGCGTGCCGACGCGCCGACCGACGCGATGCTGACCGGGGAGTAACTGCCAGGTTCCAAGGGGTTGCGGGCGAATGCTTTCGCACGCAACCCTTCAGGGCGCATACTCTTGAACCATTAGGCAGCCGTGCTGCTCAAAGCGGTATCACAATAAGGAGAGCGCTATGCCCTGGTATGCTTGGTTAATTCTGCTCGTAGCCATTGGCTCGATCGTCGGCGGTCTGATGATGCTGCGCGACACAGCCAAGAAACTGCCCCTCACCGAAGAACAGCTCAAGCGCGTCCACGAGCGCAACGCAGAAATGGATGCCAAGGACGCCAACGACCGCTGAGTGCCTCCGGGTGGCAGGCGCAAAACCTGCCCCTCTGCTAGTTGCCGGGCATCCCGGCATTCACCGGAAGCACCTTGATGTGCAGCGGCTCGAAAATCTTCGCCAGTTGCCCATCTGCACGCAGCCTTTCCAGTAGCTGCTTGAAGTGCGGCACATCAATATTGCCATTCGGACGCAACAACGCGTATTGACGGTAGACCTGATCGACACGCTCGGACACCATCAGTTGCGCCGCTTCTTCCTTGTTACGCGCCATGAAATCAATCAGATACGAACGGGTAACGGGCGCAACATCGGCGCGGCCACGCACCACCATCAGCAAATTGCTGTCGTGGGAGTACGTGGAGGTAATGGTGAAGTGCTCGCTCAGGTACTTCTGATCGGTATTGAAGTTGGCAAATCCATAATGATAGCCACTGAACAGTGCCAGACGTTTGTCAGCCAGGGTGTCGAAGTAATCCTGCCCACGTCCTTCCACTCGGCGCGCCACATAGACCTCGGCATCCTCGAGCCCCATATCGATCTGTTCATGGGGAATGTCCTTCCAGCCCCAGCCGGGGTTTTCGAAGACTGCAACATCGAAACGCCCTTCCGTGAAGTCACGAAAACGCCGAGGCACTGAAGTGGGGACCATCACGAATTCATAGTCGTCCTGCTCGCCATTCAGGGCATTGATCAGTTGGGGTAAAAGACCGGTGTCTTCACCTTTTTCAGGACGCACCATATAAGGGGGGAAATGCACTGCAGCCACCCGCACGATCTGCGCGGCGAAGACCTGCGGCGTTGCCATCAACGGAATGAAGAGCATGACACCGGTAACGATCGTGCGCGCCATACCGTCAATTAACACTGCAAGTCTTTTCATAAAACACGACATCAATCAAAGCCGTTCAAACTATGCGGTTTCCAGGATTTAAACAACTGTCAAATCGACAGCGTCAGCGCTCTGCGGTGCGCTTGCAGTATTCGAACAGGCAAGTGAAAGCCGCCTGCTAGGCACCAATGCAATCACCTGTGGTCACTGTAGGGGCAGTTGTAACAACAAGAATGCCGATGCAAAGCCCTGAGTGTGCGCAACGGGTTAATCTGGCTACGCTGAAGCCATTGACTATCGTAAGGAAGCTGGATGATGCCGCACTGGCTGGTGATTGATCTTGAGGCCACGACCGAAGAAGGTGGATGGCCGGTCGCAGAAATGGAAGTCATCGAGATAGGCGCGACGCTGGTCAATCAGGACGGACGCGAGCTGGACCATTTCGAACGCTTCGTGCGCCCGGCACGCAGGCCGTTGCTGACCCATTTCTGCCGCGAGCTGACCCATATCAACCAGAGCAGCATCGACAGCGCCGCGCCGCTGACGACGGTGTGGCCGCAGTTCGAGCGCTGGTTGAGCCATCATCGGGCACGCATCGTGGGCTGGGCCAGCTGGGGGGACTACGATCGTCAGCAACTGGAAGAGGAATGGCGCCACCACCACCTCGACAGTGCGCTGTCCAGCATGCCGCACGTCAATCTCAAACAGCGTTTCGCCCAGGCCCGCCACTTGCAGAAACCGATAGGGCTGAACAGTGCCTTGCAACTGGCAGGCATGCAGTTCAGCGGGCAACAACACCGCGCCCTGGTCGATGCGCGCAATACTGCCAGGCTGCTGCCGTTGATCCTGCCCAATTGAATGCTACTGCAGGTCGACGTTTCGTCAGCGTCGACGTGCAAGGAACGTGACGAGTTTTACCGTGTTGGGCATACTGGCGAGCCATTTTCAGCCCTTTCAAAAGGAATCGCCCATGTTCAAGGTCAACGAGTACTTCGACGGCACCGTCAAATCCATCGCCTTCACCCAGGCCGATGGTGAGGCAACCATCGGTGTCATGGCAGCGGGCGAATATGAGTTCGGTACGGCGCTACGGGAAATCATGCACGTGATCTCCGGCGAGTTGAGCGTGAAACTTCCGGACAGCACTGACTGGGAAACCTTCGCCACCGGCAGCCAGTTCAACGTACCGGCCAACAGCAAGTTCCAGATCAAGGTCAAAGTCGATACCGCCTACCTGTGCGAATATCGCTGAGGCTCACCGAGTGGGAGGCTTGACCTCCCACGTTCCCCACAAGCCCTTCTCGCCCTCTCCTACTCAACCCCGGCATTGAACTGCAACGCCGCCAGTCGCGCATAAAGCGGGTTGCTGGCGATCAACTGCTGATGGGTGCCCACCGCGACCAACCGCCCCTGATCCATGACGGCAATCCGGTCGGCATTCTGCACCGTGGCCAGCCGGTGGGCGATGACCAGCGTGGTACGCCCCTGCATCAAGCTCGGCAGAGCCTGTTGAATCAAGTGCTCACTCTGCGCGTCCAGCGCACTGGTCGCCTCGTCCAGCAACAGAATCGGCGCATCGACCAGCAAGGCTCGGGCAATCGCCAGACGCTGCCGCTGTCCGCCGGACAAGCCCACCCCGCCCTCACCCAGATGCGTACGGTAGCCGTCGGCCATGTCGAGAATGAATTCATGCGCATGGGCAATGCGCGCCGCCGCCTGCACCTGCTCGAGGCTCGCAGTGGCGTTACCGTAACGAATGTTGTCCTCGACAGTGCCGAAAAACAGCGCGGGCGATTGTGAAACCAGCGCGAAGCAGCGGCGCAGGTCATGGGGATCGAGCTGCGCGATCGGCACGCCCTCGATCAGGATGCGCCCTTGAATCGGGTCGTAAAAACGCAACAGCAGATCGAGGATGGTCGACTTGCCTGCTCCGGAGGGCCCGACCAGCGCCAGGGTTTCACCAGGCTCGACGCTCAGGGTCAAATTATCCAGGGCATTGCGCTCGGGACGCGACGGGTAAGCGAAGGTGACATTCTCCAGCGCCAGACGCCCGCTGATGCGCGGTGGCAGGCTCTGCAGGTCGGTGGTGGGCACGCTGATCTCGCTGCGCGCCTGAAGCAGCTCGCCGATCCGCTCTGCGGCACCGGCGGCGCGCTGCAGATCGCCAATCACCTCACTCAACGTGCCGAACGCCATGCCGACCATCAGCGCGTAGAACACGAACGCTGCCAGCTCACCGCTGGAAATGCGGCCGCTGATCACGTCCATGCCGCCCACCCACAACATCACCGCCACCGCCCCCAGCACCAGGACGATCACCAGCGTGATCAGCCAGGAACGCTGCAGGATGCGCGTGCGAGCGGTCTCGAACGCCTGCTCCACCGTATACGAGAAACGCTGCTTGTCCTGCTGCTGGTGATTGTAGGCCTGCACCGTCTTGATCTGCCCCAGGGCCTCGGCCACGTAGCTGCCCACATTGGCGACCCGGTCCTGACTCTCGCGCGACAGGTTTCGTACCCGCCGCCCGAACATGAGAATAGGCGCGATGATCAGCGGCAACGCCACCACCACGATGCTGGTGAGTTTGGGATTGGTGATGAACAACAGCACGATGCCGCCGATGACCATCAGCGCATTGCGCAGGAACATCGACAGTGACGAGCCGATCACCGACTGCAACAGCGTGGTGTCGGCGGTCAGTCGCGACTGGATTTCCGAACTGCGATTGTTCTCGTAGAAGCCCGGATGCAGCTCGATCAGGTGATCGAATACTTTCTTGCGCAAGTCGGCAACCACACGCTCGCCGATCCACGACACCAGATAGAAACGGGCGAAGGTTCCGACGGCGAGGCCGACCGTCAGCAGCATGAAAAACCCGATCGAGCGCTCGAGCAACTGCGGTGAACGGGTCATGAAACCCTGATCGACCATCAGTTTGATGCCCTGCCCGATCGACAGGGTGATGCCCGCGGTAATGACCAGTGCCAGCAATGCGCCGAGCGCCTGCCAGCGATACGGCGCGATGAAACTCGCAGCCAGACGCAAGGCCTGGCGATGACGTCGGGTAATCCGTGAAATCATGAACGATGAACCTGCCTGTCTGCCCGATCTGTCTGAATTGCAAAGCCTACACCTGTGTTGCCGGGCGCGCCGAACATCATTTCGAATGAACTTGCGGCCGGTTTCCAGAGTCAGGTTATGACTGCTTTACAGAGGCCGCTATAAGACATCGATCTAAGCGCCTGCTGGCAGATTTGCATCATATCTGTTGCACTTGGAGCGCGTTTGAGCGGCTGACAGTACGTGTCACGGACCGGTCATCAAGCGCGGTTAACTTAACGCCGTTACCTGATGAAAGGAGAAACACCATGAACCCGCAAGAGCGCAGCAACGAAGTTCAAGTCGTTCGAGCCACGCCCAATCTGCCGGTTGGCGGTGCAGTTCTCGACCAGCACGGGGAAGAAGTCCTGATCACCGAAGAAATGGTTCAGGCTGCCTGCCAGGAATGCGATAAGAACTGGGTAACCCCGGAAAAATAAAACCGAGCCGTACCAGACAGTTGAAACCCGACCACTTGGTCGGGTTTTTTATTGTCCGCCAGCCCGGCTGGCGATCAGACCAGCACCGCACCCAGCGCCCGCACCAGTTGCGCCAACGCCTCGGATTCGCCCTCCAGGCGCACCTTCAGCCCTTCTATTTCCCGGCGTGGCGGGTACTGCTTGCGCAATGCATCGAAGGCCAGACGCTGGCTGGCCGTGTCACCGGTCAGGCTGCGGCGGAAGTCCGCATCGTCACGTCGCGGGTCATACACGCCGCGGCACAGCATGTTAAGTGCCCAGACCGGGTCGCAGGCCGCGTCGAGACTGACCTGGGCCAGCCAGGGTTTTGGCAGCAGATCGTCCAGCTCGATCGTCGCAGGCTGATCAAGAAAGCCGCACAGCGCCTGATAGATCTGTGCCGTGCCGCGCTGCCTGCCATCCAGGCTGTAGCCGGCGATATGCGGTGTCCCCAGAACGCACAGATCAGCGAGTGCGACGTTGACCTGCGGCTCGCCTTCCCACACATCCAGCACGGCCTGCAGGTCTTCCCGTTCAAGCAGGACGTCATGCAGCGCCGCGTTATCCACTATGGCGCCACGGCTGACATTGATCAGCCAGGCGCCTTGCCGAAGCTGACGCAGGCGCGCGTCGTCAAGCAGATGCCAGGTCGGTGACGCCCCGGTTTTGCTCAGCGGCGTGTGCAGGCTGATGACGTCACAGCGCTGCAGGATCTCGTCGAGGCTGACGAAGTCACCGCCTTCGGCAGCCTGGCGTGGCGGATCGCAGACCAGCACGTTCCAGCCCAGGGCCTTCAATACGCTGATCAGCCGAGCACCCACTTGCCCTGCACCGACCACTCCGTAGGTGCGCTGCGCAAGGTCGACACCTTCGATTTCAGCCAGGGTCAGCAGGCTGCCGAGCACGTAGTCCACCACGCCACGCGCATTGCAGCCCGGAGCACTGGCCCACTGGATACCGGCTTGCTGAAACCAGTCCAGATCCAGGTGATCGGTGCCGATGGTGCAGGTCCCGACAAAACGTACCGGGCTGCCTTCAAGCAGTTCGCGGGTCACTGCGGTGACCGAGCGAACCAGCAGGATGTCGGCATCCGCCACCGCGGCGCGGTCCATGGCGCGGCCCGGCAAGCGATGGATTTCACCAAAATGAGCAAAAAAGGCGTCGAGCAGGGGAATATTTTCGTCGGCAACAATGCGCATGGAAGACTCTCTGGGTCTGGCGAACAAGGACCTGCTCGAATCGGGAACAGGCGTGTCGTGAACAGGCGCGGGTTGCAGCGATATGGCGATCAGTCGGACTTCTTGCGGATCCAGTAGAGGAACGTGCCCTCTTCGGCTTGCTCGGCAACCAGTTCGTGACCGAGGAATACACAGAATTTCGGAATATCGCGACGCGTGGACGGATCGGTTGCAATGACCTTGAGCACACCACCCGCAGGCAGATCACGCACCTTCTGGTGCAACATCATCACCGGTTCCGGACAAAACAGCCCTACGGCGTCCAGCTCGGCGTCGACAGTGAGGTTTTCAATGGGCTCAGACATGGGGCACTCCAGAGACGGGGGAGGATTGTCGCTCAATTCAGTCAATCAGGCCAAATGCTGATGGCGGTGCGCGGCCAGACAGCAGACAGAAAAATGCCAGGCACGGGGCCTGGCATTGATCATGAGCCGGGCGACCGTCAGAACGGCAGCTTCATACCGGGCGGCAACTGCATGCCAGCGGTCATGGAAGCCGTCTTGTCCTGGCTGGCCTGCTCGATCTTGCGCACGGCGTCGTTGACGGCGGCGGCGATCAGGTCTTCCAGCACTTCCTTGTCTTCCTGCATCAGGCTGTCATCCAGGTTGATACGCTTGACGTCATGACGACCGGTCATCACCACACTGACCAGGCCTGCGCCCGATTGACCGGTGACTTCCGCGTTGGCCAGTTCTTCCTGCATCTTGGCCATTTTTTCCTGCATTTGCTGCGCCTGCTTCATCAGGCCAGCCATGCCACCTTTCATCATGGGATATCTCCTCGAAAATGGATGGTTCGTTTGCGTGGCGCCAGCGGCACCCTGTATTCAGTTATTGAGCCTGCACCGCAGGCGCGTCAACGGGTTTGATCGTGTCTTCCCGGATCACAGCGCCGAACTGTTGCAGCATCTGCTGGATGTACGGGTCGGCCTGGATCGAGGCTTCGGCCTGGCGCTGGCGCTCGGCACGCAGCCGTGAAGCGGCCTGCGCAGGGGTTTCCTGCTCGGGCTTGATCAGCTCGATACTCAGATTGATCGTGCGCCCATGGTACTGGTTCAACGCATCGTTCAGACGCCGCTGCTGAGTCGAGTTGAACAGCGCGCTGTGCGCCGGGTCCAGGTGCAGCAGCCAGTTATCGCCATCGACCGAGATCAATGTGCAGTTGGCCGCGATGCTGCCGGTCATGCCGGAGATCGGCAGCTTGGGGAACACGTCCAGCCACTCGGCCGCAAGACCGGTGGCCGGTTTGGCGGCCGGAGCAGGCTCCGGCTCGACCGCTTCAAGCTCGACGACACTTTCGTGGGCCAGCTCGTCCAGATAGCTGTAGGACGCCGGGTCTATGTCGATATCCGGCTCGACGTAATCATCATCCGCTGGCGGTTCGTCATCACGCCCCATCGGCCCGGAGTCGGAAGACATCGAATCGGTGTGCGTGGACAGATACGCAGAGTCCGGGATGGCTTCGAGCATTGCCGGCGCGTCCTGCTGCTCGGCAACCGGCTGCTCAGGCTCGGCCTCGGGTGCGGCCGGCACCGGGCTGGCGGGCGCAGGCGTCGGCATGGGCGTCAGGTCAGGCTGCTCGGAAACGGTCTCCAGAACCGGCTCGGCGACTGGCTCGGTATCGGTATCGGTATCAGGCGCAGTTTCGGCGGCGGGTTCGGCAGCCGGGGATTTCGGCTCATTCCACGGCAGGTCGAGGTCTTCGACTGGCGCGGCTTGTGGCTCTGGCTTCGATTCCGGCTGCACCGCGGGCTCTGGCCGGGCGGCGGGCGGCTTCGGCGCCGCTGCAGGCGGCAGCGCTTCGAAGGCCGGATCGGGCGCAGCCATCACCGGGGCGCTCGACACTGCGGGAGCTGCCGATGCAACAGGTGTCGCATCAGCCACTGCTTCTCGGGAATCAACCGTGGCCTGGCTGATCCCCACTGGCTTTAGCGGCTGCCTCGGCGCGTCCTCGCTGTCGGCAGGACGAAACGCCAGCATACGCAGCAGGACCATCTCGAAGCCGCCACGCGGATCAGGGGCCAGTGGCAAGTCACGACGACCAATCAAGCCCATCTGGTAGTAAAACTGCACATCTTCGGCAGGCAGGGCCTGCGCCAGGGCCAGCACCCGGTCACGATCGCCGTGACCGTTGTCGACGCCTTCCGGCAGCGCCTGGGCAATCGCCACACGGTGCAGCACGTTGAGAATTTCCGAGAGCACGCCATTCCAGTCAGGGCCCTGCTCGGCCAGATGGCGTACCGCCTCCAGCACCCCGCGGGCATCGCCTTCCAGCAACGCGGTCAGTACATCGAAGACCTGGCCGTGGTCCAGTGTGCCGAGCATGGCACGTACATCGGCAGCCATGACCTTGCCTTCACCGAAGGCAATGGCCTGATCGGTGAGGCTCATCGCATCACGCATCGAACCGTCGGCGGCGCGCCCGAGCAGCCACAGCGCGTCATCTTCGAACGGCACGTTCTCGACGCCCAGCACGTGGGTGAGGTGCTCGACAACGCGCTCAGGCGTCATGTTTTTCAACGAGAACTGCAGGCAGCGCGACAGAATGGTCGCCGGCAGTTTTTGCGGATCGGTGGTGGCCAGGATGAACTTGACGTAGGGCGGCGGCTCTTCAAGCGTCTTGAGCAAGGCGTTGAACGAGTGGCTGGAAAGCATGTGCACTTCGTCGATCAGGTAGACCTTGAAGCGACCGCGACTGGGCGCGTACTGCACGTTATCCAGCAGCTCGCGCGTGTCTTCGACCTTGGTGCGGCTGGCGGCGTCGATTTCGATCAGGTCGACGAAACGGCCCTCGTCGATCTCCTTGCACACCGAGCAGGTGCCGCAGGGCGTCGAAGTAATGCCGGTTTCACAGTTCAGGCACTTGGCGATGATCCGCGCGATAGTCGTCTTGCCGACGCCCCGTGTGCCGGTGAACAGATAGGCATGGTGCAGGCGCTGGCTGTCCAGCGCGTTGATCAGGGCCTTCAACACATGAGCCTGGCCGACCATTTCGCGGAACGAGCGCGGACGCCATTTACGTGCAAGAACCTGATAACTCATTTAAAACCGTCGCAACTGGTAAGCGGAAGACCGCCAATGCTAGCCGAGCAGGGGCAAAATTGCATCTGGTGTCCGCCTCTATTGTGGCTAAGCTGTGCAAATGACTCTATTGACGCGCTTTATCCGGGCCTTTACCACGCCGCGGCTGCCTCGTGCAGCGGCGGTCTGCCTGCTATTGCTGTTGCCGCAAAACGGCAGCGCGGCGCAGAGGACCTTGAGCTTTGCGGTCAACGAAGGCTGGACCATGCCGATGATGCACATCACCGACTTTCGTCCCGAATCCGGCATTCTGTTCGACATCATGCAAAGCCTTGCGCACCATGTGGGCCTCGAAGCCCGTTATCACGTGATGCCGCGCCTGCGTATCCAGTCGGCGCTCGAGCGCGGCGAAGTCGACATGCACTGTTACAGCGCCCAGGCGTGGTTCCCCGACCTTTCCGGCGACTACCTGTGGAGCCTGCCGATTCTCTATCAGCGCGACTGGCTGGTCGCTTCGGCCGCAACAGCTGCCGGCCCCTACCCCGAGCAGTTCGACAACGAAACCGTCGGCACCGTGCTGGGCTACACCTACCCGGCCCTCGAGCACCTTTTCGAAACTCATCAACTGGTCCGTGAAGATGCACGCACGCAAAACCAGACGCTCGGCAAGCTGATGGCCGGGCGCTACAACTATGCGGTGACCAATCAGTTGATCCTCGAATGGACCAACCGGAACCTGCCTGACGGCAAGAAACTCAAGCCGATCTCACTGGTCGCCGAACAGCCGGCCGCCTGCCTGATCCGCAATAACCCCGAACTGCCAGTGGGCAGAATTTTGCGCACGCTGGTGCAGATGCGTCTGTCGGGCGAGATCCAGCAAATCATCGATCACTACACCACACCCACCGCACCCTGATCCTTGATCTGCGCTGTCGCAATAGCGTCATATTCCATGGTTACGCTCGCGTGAAATCTTTGGTAACACATTAACCAGCGCGAGTATTTGGCGATGAGCGACAGACCAGACGACGAAGAGACCAACGAAAACCCCAGCCGCCGTCGTTTTCTGGGCGGGATGGCTGCCCTGGGTGCAGGTGTCACCCTTAGCAGTTACGTTTCTGCCCACGAGAAGCCGCCTGGCGACAACGAACGGCATCATCACCTTGCCGGACCCGCGCTGGATCGCGCCTTGCGCGAAAATGTGAAAACCATTGTGGTGATCTACGCCGAGAACCGCAGCTTCAATAACCTGTTCGGCGATTTCCCCGGTGTCGAAAAGCCGCTCTCCTCGCTCAGGCCTTCCGATTACGAGCAGCGCGACCGCGACGGCACGCGCTTGTCCAAACTGCCCCCGGCCTGGGGCGGCGTGCTGCAGGTCGGACCGCAAACCGTCGATGGCGTGACCTATCCGGTGGGCGAGCAATTTCAGCAAGACCTGCCCAACGCGCCGTTCCCGCTCAAGGGACCAAACGGTGAAGACCTGCCGCTGAGCCTGGTGACCCGCGACCTGTGGCACGTCTTTTACCAGAACCAGATGCAGATCAACGACGGCAAGAACGACCGCTTCGTGGCCTGGGCCGATGCAGGCGGCCTGACCATGGGCAACTACGCACAGACTCAGTACTCGCTGCGCCTGTGGGATGTGGCCGAGGAGTTCGTACTGTGTGACAACTTCTTCCAGGGTGCTTTCGGCGGCTCGTTCCTCAACCACCAGTACCTGATTTCAGCCGCGGCGCCTGTTTACCCGAACGCCGCCGAATCGCCGGCCAAGTCACAAATCGCCACCCTGCAGAGTTTCAACCCGCAGGACCCGCGCCTCAAACCACTCGACAAGTCGCCGGCCAGCGCCATGGACGGGCCGCCGCAGTTCGGCCCCAGCGCCATCACGCCGGACAACTACGCCGTCAACACCATGGCCCCGCCGTACTGGCCAACCTGGCTGCGTGACCCGCAGAACCCTGATTACTCGAAACCGGATCTGCCCAACGTGCTGGTTCCGCAAAGCCACGAGCACATCGGTGACAAACTGTCGAAAAGGAATGTCGACTGGGCCTGGTATGCCGGTGCCTGGCAAGTGACGCTGGATGAATTCAAGGACTCCACCGGGATCCCGAAAATCCCCAACTTTCAATACCATCACCAGCCGTTCAACTACTTCAAGCAGCAGGGTCCGCAGCACCCTGAAGAGCGCAAGAAGCGCCTGCGTGATGGTGGCCTGGGTGACGAGTCGAGCACCAATCGCTTCCTCGCCGATGCCGAAGCGGGCAAGTTGCCTGCCGTTACCTTCTACAAACCCCAGGGCAACCTGAACATGCACGCCGGTTACGCCGACGTGGCTGCGGGTGACCGGCACATCGACCGGGTGATCAAGGTGCTGCGCAAGAGCCCGCAGTGGGACAACATGGTGATCGTCGTCACCGTCGACGAGAACGGCGGCTGGTGGGACCACGTTGCACCACCAAAAGGCGACCGCTTTGGTCCTGGCACGCGCATTCCCGCCCTGGTCATCTCCCCTTTCGCCCGCAAGGGCAAGGTCGACCACACGGTTTACGACACGGCCTCGATCCTGCGCCTGATCACCCGCGTGCATGGCCTGGAAAAGCTCGACGGCCTGAAACGCCGCGACGAGGCCATGATCGCGCGTGGCCAGACGCCGATGGGCGACCTGACCAACGCGCTGCAGTTTCCGGCCTGATTCGATCAGGTCGTCGCGTCGGCTGCTTCAAGCGCAGTCGGACGAGCGGTTTTAACCGGTGGCAGGGACGCCACGTACACCGTACGGGACGGGAACGCGAAACGCACATCCAGTTCGGCAAAGGCTTCCATGATGTCCAGATTGATCGCCTGCTGCACATCCATATAGACGTTGTAGCTGGGGTCGAGCACGATGAAAACGGTCTCGAACTCCAGCGATGTCTCGCCAAACCCCCGAAAATGCGAACGGTCGAAACGTGCCAGTTTCTGCGCGTTGATGATCGCTTCGACTTTCTTCGGCACTTCCCTGATCTGATCGACCGAGCAGTCATAGGTCAGCCTGAATTCGAAGACAATGCGTCGCTCCTGCAAGCGTTTGTAGTTCTGGATGGTGTTATTGATCATGTCGGCGTTGGCCATCACGATCTGCTCGCCACCCAGGCTGCGGATCCGTGTGGTCTTCAGGCCCACGTGCTCGACCGTGCCGGACAGCGCACCGACGACGATGAAGTCGCCGACCTCGAAAGGCTTGTCCACCGCAATCGACAGCGAGGCAAACACGTCGCCCAGAATGTTCTGCACCGCCAGCGCGACCGCAATGCCGCCGACCCCGAGGCTGGCGACAAACGCGGTGATATTGACCCCGACGTTGGACAGCATCGCCATGACCACCGTGGCCCACAGCAACACCTTCGCGCCCCACAGACTCAACGTGGCCAGCGCACTGCCCTGAAAGGTGCCGCCGGCGTTGTGACGCACGAAGTAGCGCTGCAACGCCAGCGCGATCGCCCGGTTCGCCCACAACCCGACCTGCAATGCGGCGACCACGAACCATAGGCTGCTGACCCGCCCGAGCCAGCGTTCCGGCAGATCGAGCATGCCGATGCCGATCAGGATCGAAGCCAGCAGCAATAACGTATTACTGGTGCCCGACAGCACCTGAACCACGATGTATCGCATATGCGTGCTGGGCGCCTGGGCACGCGAACGCATCTTTCTGAGCACAAAACCGATCACGCCCCTGACCAGAATAAAACTCAGGGTCGAGGCAAAAATAGCCAGTATCCAGTTAGCGAGCGATATGCCCAGAAATTGCGAGTCTGTGAAAAATCTGATGATGTCCTGTTCCATCCGGCCCCCGGCTCCACTGCTGCGAGACGCCTGACCGAAAAGCCTGTGACACCCGCAGCGACTTGAATTGCCCCTTGCCGTAAAACGGTTTCAAGCGACGCGTAAGGGGTTAGGTGGCACATGGCGCGGAGGGTTCAGACGAATTCGGATCGCATTACCGACCGCTCTACATCAGGATGGCCACACGCGTTGCAAAAGGTATCCATGCGCGGACACAAAAGCAGGAATAGCTAAAGCGCGTTCGGCATATGGCGAGGGTTCGGAGGTACTGGGAGATAGGGGGATTGCAGTGCAACTGCGTCGAGGACCGACTGAAGATTCGTTAAGGTGGTGCCCCCACCAGCCACACCCCGGCACACAATGTTCCCGCTGTGGCTGCTTCCTTCCGGATCTGACCAGGTTCACGGGTAATCGTTGCGGGGGGACCGATGGGGTCACCATAACGACACTCACCAGTTGGCGAGCCGCGCCATTGTACCGGTCTTGCGCGAGTTTACAACCGTTGCTGCGGATAAAAATTTCGAGGGGGCTCAAGCACTTGTGTGCCGGGGCTGAACGGCAAATGCGTACCGGTTATCAGCGTTACAAATCCTCGAAACGACCCCATTCGATCCTGTACCCTGCCCGCCTCAACAATAATCAGCCAGCAGGTTGCTCATGCAGACTCGATTGGTCGACTACCACGACCTCACCGCCTCTCAACGCCAGCAGCTCGGATACCTTGAGGTTACGCAGGAACAGATACAGTTTTCCGGCGACATCTACACCGCGCTCAATACGCTTCTGGTCAGACCCAGTCCGAATATTTGCGGCTTCGCGCTGCTCGGTGACGAGAAGCCGGTGGGTTTTTTCCTGCTCAAGCGCGACGATTGTCTGCCGCATTGGGCTCAGGAGGATCTGACGGCGACACTGCATGCGCTGCAGATCGATCACCGTGAACAGGGCAAGGGGCTGGGCAAGGCGTGCCTGCAAGCGCTGCCTGCGGCGTTGCGCCTGAAATGGCCGGACATCACTCAATTGATGCTGTCGGTGGATGCGGACAACTCGGCCGCCATCGGGCTTTATACAGGCCAGGGCTGGACCGATACCGGTGAGGCGTACCGCGGGCGCATCGGCTTCGAGCGCAGGCTGACGCTGATGCTTTGAACCTGCTTTGAACAAAGGCCTGACACGCCGCCGAAGCGTGTCAGGCAAGACCCGTGTTTACTGGGCCTGCAGAACCTCATCGGCCTTGCCACCGGCATCCTGAATCACCAGATGGATGAAGTGCAGCTTGGCGATGACTGCTGGAGGCAGCACGAACGGATAGAAATCCGGCTGCCCCATGCTGCGTGACAGCTCGTTGAGCATGCTCGCCAGCTCGATCCAGGCATTGACGAACGACAGGAACGCCGGGCCGCCCGGATGCTGAGGGTCGTAGAGCACTTCCAGCGGAAACGGCTGGTAATCGAGCTCCATGTCGCGAGCGCTCATGCCAAACCCCAGCGCGGTGTCGACCGCATCCATCATGTGCAGGTAATGCGCCCAGGTTTCGGCCCAGTCTTCCCACGGATGCATGGTCGCGTAGGCACTGACGAAGCTTTCCTGCCAGTTGTCCGGCGCGCCGTTCTTGTAGTGGTGATCGAGCGCGTCGGCATAGCTGGCGCGCTCGTCGCCGAACAGGTTGCGATAGCTGTCCTGCCAGTGGGTATTGGCGATGAGCCGATCCCAGTAGTAATGACCGACTTCATGACGGAAATGGCCGAGCAAGGTGCGATAGGGTTCGTGCATCTGTACACGCATCGCTTCGCGGTGTGCGTCGTCGGCTTCTTCGATGTTCAGGGTGATCAGGCCGTTGGCATGGCCTGTGGTTGGCAGGTTGCCTTCCAGATCGACACCGACAAAATCGAAGGCCAGGCCGGTTTCTTCGTCGACAGTCTTGGGGATGACCTGCAGGCCCAGGGAAATCAGCTGTGCGACCAGACGCCGTTTGGCGGTCTCGACCTTGCGCCAGCGCTCGCCGTTTTCAACCACGGACAGGTCGGGAATGGTGTGATTGAGGCTGCACGCGACACAGAATTCGCCGGCATTGTGCTCTGGAAAAAGCCAGTTACAGGCCGCCGGAGTGCCGAGGTTGGCGCAACGCCCATACAGCCCGGCACCCGGCTCATCGCTCAAGCGCCAGGTAGTGGGCTCAGGCCCTGCTTCGAGCGTAGCGACGCGTCCCTGCTCAGGCAGGTAGCCCAGCGCTGCCGAACAGGCCAGGCATTGGGTATTGGGGAAAAACACCGACTGGCCACAGGTGCACTGCCAGACCTTGCTGTTACGTTTGGATTCGCCGACAAATGGGGCGGTGATGCGTGAACTCAGTTGCTCGAAAAAGCGATACATGGCGATCTCCCGTTGACCTTGCATGGACTAGATCATGCCGACGCTTCAGGGGTTCAAAAATATTATCGAGCGGCATGAATGATAAGGCTGACGGCGTGTTCATGGACCAAAACGGTGCGTCGCACGGTAGTCGGGATTATCGTTCCTCACGCTCCAGCGTGGGATTGCAGTGCGTGACGCTCCGCGTCACAGATCTACGCCGCACCCTCACACTCAAGATCGGACGCAGAGCGTCCAGAACTGCATGCGACGCGGAGCGTCGCACGATCATCAGGGCATACGCAGCGTCGGTCTTCCTCAATCAACCGCCACGCCCAGCTCGGTCAGGCGTTTGAGCAATGCATCTTCGTCCAGCACGGTAAGGCCCAGTTCGTTGGCCTTGGTCAGTTTCGAGCCAGCACCCGGCCCGGCGACCACGGTGTGGGTCTTGGCCGAGACCGAGCCGGACACCTTGGCACCGAGGCTTTCGAGTTTTTCCTTGGCGACATCGCGGCTCATGCGCTCCAGCGAGCCGGTCAGCACCCAGGTCTGGCCAGCCAGCGGCAAGCCTTCAACGGTTTTTTTCTCGCTGCGCCAGTGCATGCCGAAGTCCTTGAGCTGGGCTTCGATGGCGCGGGCGCGCTCTGCGTTTGCGCTGTCGTCGAAGAAGTCACGAACCGACTTGGCCTGTTTCTCCGGCAGTGCCTGACGCATGTCCAGCCAGTCGGCGCTGATGATGGCCTCCAGCGTACCGAACCGGTCCGCCAGTTTCTGCGCAGCACCCGGTCCTACCGACGGAATGTGCAGTTTGTCGATCAGCCCTTCCAGCGTGGTGCTGGCCGCGAACTCGGCGCCCAGCTCGCCCTGATCCTGCAATTGCAGCCCGCATTCACCGAGCAGCGCATCGATGACGCTACGGTTGTGCTCGTCCTCGAAGAAGCTGTGAATCTCGTAAGCCACTTCCAAACCGACATCCGGCAGGTAGGTCAAGACTTCCGGCAAGGCCTGTTTGACACGCTCCAGCGAAGCCAGCGAACGCGCCAGGACCTTGGCCGTCTCTTCACCCACATCGGGAATGCCCAGCGCATAAATGAAGCGCGCCAGGGTCGGCTGTCGGCTGTCGGCGATGGCCTTGAGCAGCTTGTTGCTGGAGATTTCCGCGAAGCCTTCCAGGTCGATGATCTGTTCGTATTTCAGCTTGTACAGATCGGCAGGCGAGCCGATGAGTTTCTCATCGACCAGTTGCTCGATGGTCTTGTCACCCAGCCCTTCGATGTCCATGGCGCGACGCGACACGTAATGGATGATCGCCTGCTTGAGTTGCGCACCGCAGGCCAGACGCCCGACACAGCGATACACTGCGCCTTCGGTGACGGTTTCCTTGCCTTTGCTGCGCTTGATCAGTTGCGTGCGCTCGACATGCGAGCCGCACACCGGGCAGGTCTGCGGAACCTGCACTGCCCTGGCATTCTCGGGGCGGCGCTCGGCAACCACCTGCACCACCTGCGGAATCACGTCACCGGCACGCCGGATGATCACCGTGTCGCCAATCATCAGGCCGAGCCGCGCCACTTCGTCCATGTTATGCAGCGTGGCATTGGCGACCATGACGCCTGCCACCTTGACCGGCTTGAGCCGCGCGACCGGCGTCACTGCGCCGGTACGGCCCACCTGGAACTCGACATCCAGCAGTTCGGTCAGCTCTTCCATGGCGGGGAATTTATGAGCAATCGCCCAGCGCGGCTCACGGGCGCGGAAGCCCAGTTCGCGCTGCGCTGCCAGGTTGTTGACCTTGAACACTACACCGTCGATCTCGTAAGTCAGCGTCAGGCGCCGCTCACCGATATCGCGGTAATAGGCCAGGCACTCCTCGACGCCATTCGCCAGTTTCAGCTCGCGACTGACCGGCATGCCCCATTTTTTCAGCGCTTCAAGCACGCCGATGTGAGTGTCGGCGATTTCCGCCGACGTCTGGCCCAGACCATAGCAGCAGAACTCCAGCGGCCGGTTGGCCGTGATCTTGGAATCCAGCTGACGCAGGCTGCCTGCGGCTGCGTTGCGCGGGTTGGCGAAGGTCTTGCCGCCGATTTCCAGCTGGCTGGCGTTAAGCCGCTCGAAACCGGCCTTGGACATGAACACTTCACCGCGCACTTCCAGCACATCCGGCCAGCCCTTGCCCTGCAGCTTGAGCGGGATGTTGCGTACTGTGCGCACGTTGACACTGATGTCTTCGCCGGTGGTTCCGTCGCCGCGTGTCGCGCCCCGCACCAGCGCACCGTCGCGATACAGCAGGCTGACGGCCAGACCGTCCAGCTTGGGCTCGCAGCTGTACTGCACCTTGCCGCCTTCGCCAAACAGGTCGCCGGCCGGCAGATCCAGCCCCTCGGTGACCCGCCGATCGAATTCGAGCATGTCGTTTTCTTCGAACGCGTTGCCCAGGCTGAGCATCGGCATTTCGTGACGCACCTGGGTGAACGCCGACAAGGCCGCGCTTCCGACCCGCTGCGTCGGCGAATCTGGGGTGACCAGATGGGGGTTTTCCGCCTCCAGGGCCTTGAGCTCGTGAAACAGGCGGTCGTACTCGACATCCGGAATGCTCGGTTCATCCAGAACGTGGTAGCGGTAGTTGTGCTGATCCAGCTCTGCACGCAGTTCCAGGATTCGGGTTTCGACGGCCTTCATACGGTGTTCTCTCAAAAAGCAAAAAAGCAGCCGAGGCTGCTCAATCTGTTGGCTCTGTTCTGTTCAGGTCAGGTCCCGACAAGGCGTGCCGCAGCACGCTCATGATCGGGGACCCGCCCAAGGGCTTGCTTAACCGCGACGCTGGGTCAACGCACGACGCTCGAACTCGACGATGCGCTGGCGATAATGCTCGATGGTCTGCGCGGTCATGACGCTGCGCTGATCATCCTTCAGTTCGCCATCCAGCTCGTGAGCCAGCTTGCGAGCGGCGGCAACCATCACGTCGAAGGCCTGCTTGGGATGACGAGGGCCTGGCAAGCCGAGGAAGAAGCTGACCGCACGGGTACTGAAATGGTCGATATCGTCCAGGTCGAACACGCCGGGCTTGACCGCATTGGCCATCGAGAACAGCACTTCGCCATTGCCAGCCATGCTCTCGTGACGGTGGAAAATATCCATCTCGCCAAAACGCAGGCCGCTTTCCAGAATGTTCTGCAACAGTGCCGGGCCCTTGAAACCGCCTTCGCTGCGCGAGATCACGCTGATGACCAGCACTTCCTCCACCGGAGGCAGGTCCTTGTCTTCGGTAATGCGCTGGGCAGGCTTGTCGTCCGGGAAATCGTCGTCGCGGCCCGTGAACAGGCTCGGGCCGTCGAGATCCAGGTTCAGGTCGCCCTGCTGTGGCTCGTCCTTGCGCTTCTTGTCACTGCGTTTGTCGCTGTTGCTACGCTTGCCTTCACGCGGGCTGGCGCTCATGGACGGCAGATCGTGCTCGTCGAGCTGCGGCTCCTTGTGCGTATCCAGCACACGGGGCGGCCCCAGCACTTCAGCAGACGTGGTTTCTTCTTCATCCGGAAGGTTGGAGAAGCTCCGATCCAGTCTGAATTTCAATTTACCCTTGCTGCCGCGCATACGGCGCCAGCCATCAAAGAGAATACCGGCGATGACTATTATGCCGATGACGATCAGCCACTCGCGCAGACCGATTTCCATGTAATCCAGTGCCTCTAATGAAGAAATCTGAAAATAAGGGCCTAAACCCCTTTAATACGTGGTGCCAAGTCTATGTTCTGACTGGCAATTCGCCCACGCGAAAATAAAAAGTGGTCACTAAACTAGCACGACCAAAGGTAACTTTACACCGTCTGTTACGTCTCTTCGCCGCCCAAATTGCCATCTCATGTACCAGCGTCTCATTTTCAGGCCTCCGGGCGGCCATTTGCCCGCAGAACGAGGCGTCGAATCAGGCATCCACCAGCGCCATCGCCTGCTCCACATCCACCGCTACCAGCCGCGAACAACCGGGCTCGTGCATCGTCACCCCCATCAGTTGATCGGCCATTTCCATGGCGATCTTGTTGTGGGTGATGTAGATGAACTGCACCGTTTGTGACATTTCTTTCACCAATCGTGCATAGCGCCCCACGTTGGCGTCATCCAGCGGCGCATCCACCTCGTCAAGCATGCAAAACGGCGCAGGATTGAGTTTGAAAATGGCAAACACCAGTGCCAGCGCGGTCAGGGCTTTTTCACCACCCGAGAGCAAATGGATGGTGCTGTTCTTCTTGCCAGGGGGACGCGCCATGATTGTCACCCCAGTATCGAGTAAATCTTCGCCTGTCAGTTCCAAATAAGCGGAGCCACCACCGAAAACTTTTGGGAAAAGTGCCTGAATTCCGCTGTTTATCTGATCGAAGGTATCCTTGAAGCGGTTTCGGGTCTCCTTGTCGATCTTGCGGATGACGTTTTCCAGGGTGTCCAGCGCTTCGACCAGATCGGCATCCTGCGCATCCAGATAGCGCTTGCGCTCGGACTGCTGCTGGTACTCGTCGATGGCCGCGAGGTTGATTGCGCCCAGGCGCTGAATACGCCCGGCGATGCTTTCCAGTTGCTGCTCGGCAGCCTGTTCGCTGGCTTCCGGCGTCAGCGTGGCGAGCACGCCATGCAGGTCGTAGCCGTCCTCATGCAACTGGTCCTGCAAGGCTTTGCGACGCACCGTCAGCGACTGCCACTCCAGACGCTGCTGTTCCAGCTGGCCACGCAGCAGTTGCGATTGCTGCTCGGCCTGGGTGCGACGTTTTTCTGCCTCACGCAATTCGCGATCAGCGTCTTCGAGTGCGTTCTTGGCGATGCGCATTTCGTCATCGACCACCATGCGCCGCTCCAGTAGCTCTTCAAGCTTGAGGCGAAGTTCTTCGAGCGGTGCCTCGCCCTCCTCCAGATTCAGGCTCAGTTGCTCGCGCTTCTCGGTAAGCCTTTCGGACTGCATGCGCAGGCGCTCCAGCGCCTGACGGGTCGAATCGTATTGCGCCTTGATCGAGCCCAGACGCACCGCCAGTTGATGACTGTGATCCTTGTGTTGCCGCGCGTCCTGACGTATCCGGTCCAGACGCTCACGCAGCGCATCACGCTGGGCCTGCAGCACTTCGCGCTGCTCGGTATCCTGCGCCATGCTGTCCAGTGCGTCCTGCAATTGCAGGCGCGATTCGCCAAGGTGTTCGTGCTCGACCGCGCGCTGCTCGCCCAGCTCGGCCAGTTCTTCATCAAGGCGGGTGCGGCGCAGGGTCAACTGCTCGACTTTTACCCGGACCGCCGACAGCTGCGCTTTCAGTTCGCTTTGCTGACGGGTTTCGTCCTGCACGCGACGGCGCAACTGCTCACGAGCGTCTTCCTGCTGCGACTGCTGCTCGCGCAAGACCAGTAATTGCTCTTCCAAAGTGGCCAGCGTCGCTTCGCGCTCATCGCGCTCCAGACTCAGCCGCTGCAATTCCTGACCGCGCGCCAGCACACCGCTCTGCGCTTCGCTGGCGCGGCGGACACGTAAAAAGTGCCGCCCCACCCAGTAGCCGTCACGGCTGATCAGGCTTTGCCCGGCACTGAGTTGTGCGCGTCGCGCCAGCGCCTCATCCAGGTTCTCGACCGGAATCACCTGGCCCAGCCAGGCCGACAGGTCGACCGTGCTGTCGACCTTTTCCAGCAAGCTGCCCGGCGCGCGAATCGTGTCGGCACCCGCGCTGAGCAAACGCAGATCGCCCTGTTCGAAATTGGCCAGATCGAGCCCGTCGAAGTCATCGACCAGGACGGCCTGCAAATCGGCACCCAGCACAGTTTCCACGGCCAGTTCCCAGCCGGCTTCGACGCTCAGCCCCTCGGCCAGACGCGGTCGCTCGGCCAGTTGCTGATCACGCAGCCATTCGGCGGTGCCAGTGTCCGGGTCAAGTGCCGCCTGTTGCAACGCTTCGAGGGACGCCAGCCGGCCGTTGAGACGTTGCAGTTCGCCCTGCGCCTGCTGTTGCGCCTGACTGGCGTGCTGCAACGCCTCGCGCAATTGCTCAAGACGCTCGACCGCCTGCTCTTCGCCCATGTGCAGCTCTTCAAGGGTCATGTCGCGGGTGGCGAGGTCTTCGCTCAATTGCAGAATGGCCGCATCTTCCGGGTCCGCGGCCAGCAGTTGACGCTCTTCGGCCAGACGCCGCTGGCGCTCGGCCAGGCGTTCGATGCTCTGTTCCAGTTGCTGAATGCGTGACTGCTGGACCTGGGCCTGACGCTGCGGCTCGGCGGATTGCTGATTGAAGACGTCCCACTTCTCCTGCCAGCCCTGCATGGCCGCTTCAGCGTCTTCCAGGGCGATGGCCGACTCCTCGGCGGCGGCGCTGGTCATTTCCTGCTCGGGCTCGAGCATCTCCAGCTCTTCGCCTAGGGTGGCAAGCAACGTGGTGTCGTGCCCAAGGTGCGATTCGGTTTCCTGGCGGGCACGTTCGGCTTCACGCAGGTCATCCTGCAATTGGCGCAGCCGCTGCTGACCGTGCTGAATGCTCTGCTCGACGCGGGCGATATCGCCGCCGACCGAATAGAAGCGGCCCTGCACCAGGTTGAAGCGTTCGGACAGGTCATGGTGGCCGTCGCGCAGCCTTTCGATACTGGCATCGGCACTGCGCTGATCGGCCACCAGCGCCTCGAAGCCGACCTCCTGATTGCCGATCACCGCCTCGCGCTGCCCCACCAGATCATTCAGCGCCTGCCAGCGCAGGGCCGACAATTGCGCTTTCAGCTGGCGTTCTTCGGCCTTGTATTCCTGATATTTCTCGGCCGCCTGAGCCTGCCGGTGCAGACGCTCCAGCTGACGCTCGAGTTCTTCACGCAGGTCGGTCAGGCGCGCCAGGTTCTCATGGGTACGACGAATGCGGTTTTCGGTTTCCCGACGCCGCTCCTTGTACTTGGAAATCCCTGCGGCTTCTTCGATGAAGTTGCGCAGATCTTCGGGCTTGGCCTCGATCAGCTTGGAGATCATGCCCTGTTCGATGATCGAATAGCTGCGCGGCCCCAGACCGGTGCCGAGGAAGATGTCGGTGATGTCGCGACGGCGGCATTTGGTGCCGTTGAGGTAGTAGCTGTTCTGGCTGTCGCGGGTCACTTTGCGGCGAATGGATATTTCCGCATACGCCGCGTACTCGCCCACCAGCGTGCCGTCGGAGTTGTCGAAGACCAGCTCGATGCTGGCCTGGCTCACCGGCTTGCGGCTGGTGGAGCCGTTGAAGATGACGTCGGTCATCGACTCGCCGCGCAGGTTCTTGGCCGAGCTTTCGCCCATGACCCAGCGCACGGCGTCGATAATGTTGGATTTGCCACAGCCATTGGGGCCGACGACAGCCGCCATGTTGCTGGGGAAGTTCACCGTGGTGGGGTCGACGAAAGATTTGAACCCCGCCAGCTTGATGCACTTCAGGCGCACGGCGTCAGCCCGCTGCCAGGGCGGCCAGCACCAGCTGGCAGCTGCGCTGACAGTAGCTGACCAGCACGACACGAATCTTCGGCATATCCCGCACCATCACTGCGCCAAGCAGATCGCCGAACAACGCCAGGTAGTCACCCATATCAGCCTTGCGTTGCTCGAGCGCGATGAAATAGCTGCGGCTCATGGAAGGCTGCAGGTTCTCGACGGTTTCTTCGAGGTACGGGTTGCTGGCGAACGGGTAAGCCGCGCGCATGACATTGAAGCTCTCTTCGACGAATGCATTGACGTCCTGCTGCTCGAAACTGGCCTGCAGACGCTGTTGTATCTGCAGAAACGGCGCAAGATCCTCTTCGGTCTTCCAGCGCTCGACCACCGCATTGGCCAGCAGAATGTACAGCTCGCTCATCAGGCTGCACAGGCTAATGACATTGTGCGCATTGAGCACCGTGACCTGTGCGCCACGACGCGGCAGGATCACCACCAGGTGGCGGCGCTCCAGAATCAGTAATGCTTCGCGCACGGAGCCACGGCTGACGTTCAACGCCTGCGTGACTTTCTGTTCCTGGATACGCTCTCCAGGCTTGAGCTCACCGCGAATGATCCGCTCGGCAAGATGATGAGCAATTTGCTCAGCGAGGCTGTCCGGGGCCTTGAACGTCATGACTATCCTTCAGAAAAAACCAGTTCCGCATGCAAGTCGCGGAGTGTATCTCAACCGGCACGGGTGGCGCAGGGCCATAAACGCGGAAACTGGCACGAAATACGCAAAACCTTGAATCACAGCCGACAGGCGATTCAAGAACCAGAGGCTCTTTGATCGGCAGATTGCCGAAAAACTCAATTTCCTGACTCAGAAGTCAGAAACAAATTGACCCAATAAACAGAGCTGATAGATTCATCGACATGTCTGATGACAATAAACATGAGGGCTTTGCGCCGTGATTCAGTTCCTTTTGAACCAAGAGCTAAAAACCGAGCGCAGCCTGAATCCGAACATGACCGTGCTGACCTACCTGCGTGAGCAGGCACACAAGCCCGGTACCAAGGAAGGTTGCGCCAGTGGTGACTGCGGTGCCTGCACCGTCGTGGTTGGCGAGTTGCACAGTGACACCGACGGCGAGCAAACGCTGCGTTATCGCAGCCTCAATTCGTGCCTGACGTTCATGGCGTCGCTGCACGGCAAGCAATTGATCAGCGTCGAAGACCTCAAGCATCAGGGGCAGTTGCACAGCGTGCAGAAGGCGATGGTCGAGTGTCATGGCTCGCAATGCGGCTTTTGTACCCCCGGCTTTGTGATGTCGCTGTTTGCCCTGCAAAAGAACAGCAGCGAAGCCGATGCCCATCAGGCCCACGAAGCCCTGGCCGGCAACTTGTGTCGTTGTACCGGTTATCGCCCTATTCTGGCCGCCGCCGAGCAGTCTTGCGCGCAGCGCCTGCCGGACCAGTTCGATCAGCGCCAGACGCAAACCGTCGAACGCCTGCGCGCCATCGCCCCGGCCGGCACCGATGAACTGAATGACGGCGAAAAACGCTGCTTCATTCCGCTGACCGTGGCGGATCTGGCAGACCTCTACGACAGCCATCCACAGGCGCGCCTGCTGGCCGGCGGTACCGATCTGGCCCTGGAGGTCACGCAGTTTCACAAACAGTTGCCGGTGATGATTTACGTCGGACACATCGATGAAATGAAGGGCGTGAAGCGTTTCGATGACCGCCTGGAGATCGGTGCGGCAACCCCGCTGACCGATTGCTATGCAGCACTCAAGGCCGAATACCCGGACTTTGGCGAGTTACTGCAGCGCTTCGCCTCGTTGCAGATCCGCAATCAGGGCACGCTGGGCGGCAACATCGGCAACGCCTCCCCCATCGGCGACTCCCCGCCGCTGCTGATCGCCCTCGGTGCGCAGATCGTGCTGCGCAAAGGCAACAGTCAACGCACCCTGGCGCTGGAAGACTATTTCATCGACTACAAGGTCACGGCCCGCCAGGAAAGCGAGTTCATCGAAAAGATCATCGTGCCCACTGCCTCTTCGCGACAGATTTTCCGCGCCTATAAAGTCTCCAAACGGCTGGATGACGACATCTCGGCGGTCTGCGCGGCTTTTCGTCTGACCCTGGAAGGCGGCGTCATCCACGAGGCTCGCGTAGCGTTCGGTGGTATGGCAGCGATTCCCAAGCGTGCAGCGGCCTGCGAACAGGCGCTGATCGGGCAACCATGGAGCCATGCAACCGTCGAGCGCGCCTGCGCGGCACTGAGCGAGGACTTCACCCCACTCTCGGATTTCCGGGCGAGCAAAGAATACCGCCTGTTGAGTGCGCAAAACCTGCTGCGCAAGTACTTCATCGAGTTACAGACCCCAGCCGTTCCAACGCGGGTGACTGACTATGTCTGAGCATTCCTCAAACAGCACCCAGGCGGAGATGCTGGCGGTATTTCAGCAGGGTCTGCACACCGGCGTGGGCCGCAGCGTCAAGCACGACAGTGCCGACAAACACGTGTCCGGCGAAGCGGTGTACATCGATGATCGCCTGGAATTTCCCAACCAGTTGCACGTGTACGCACGCCTTTCCGACCGCGCCCATGCGCGCATCGTCAGCATCGATACCTCGCCCTGCTACGCCTTCGAAGGTGTACGCATCGCGATTACCCATCAGGATATTCCGGGGCTCAAGGACATCGGGCCGTTGCTGCCCGGCGACCCGCTGCTGGCCATCGACAAGGTGGAGTTCGTCGGGCAACCGGTGCTCGCCGTGGCGGCTCGCGACCTGGACACTGCACGCCAGGCGGCGATGGCGGCGATCATCGAATACGAAGACCTGCAACCGGTGCTGGATGTGGTCCAGGCCCTGCGCCAGAAACACTTCGTGCTCGACAGCCATACGCACAAGCGTGGCGACTCTGCCGCTGCGCTGGCGCGCGCAACCCACCGCCTGCAGGGCAACCTGCACATTGGCGGCCAGGAGCATTTTTACCTGGAAACCCAGATATCCTCGGTGATGCCGACCGAAGACGGCGGCATGATCGTCTATTGCTCGACCCAGAACCCCACGGAAATCCAGAAACTGGTGGCCGAGGTGCTGGGCGTGCCAATGAACCGCATCGTGGTCGACATGCGCCGCATGGGCGGTGGTTTTGGCGGAAAGGAAACCCAGGCGGCCAGCCCGGCCTGCCTGTGCGCAGTGATCGCCCGATTGACCGGCCAGCCCACCAAGATGCGCCTGCAACGTTTCGAAGACATGCAGATGACCGGTAAGCGCCACCCGTTCTACATCGAGTACGACGTGGGTTTCGATGATGACGGTCGTCTGCAGGGTATACAGCTGGATCTGGCCGGCAACTGCGGCTATTCGCCGGACCTCTCGGCGTCCATCGTCGACCGCGCCATGTTCCATGCCGATAACGCGTATTACCTGGGCGAAGCCACCGTCAACGGCCACCGCTGCAAGACGCACACCGCGTCCAACACCGCCTACCGGGGCTTCGGCGGCCCGCAGGGCATGGTCGCCATCGAAGAGGTCATGGACTGCATTGCACGTTTCCTGGGCAAGGACCCGCTGCACGTGCGCAAGGCCAACTATTACGGCAAGACCGAGCGTAACGTCACCCACTATTACCAGACGGTCGAACACAACCTGCTGGAAGAGATGACCGCCGACCTCGAGCAAAGCAGCCAGTACGCCGAGCGCCGCGAGGCGATTCGTGCGTTCAATGCCGGCAGTCCGGTTTTGAAAAAAGGCCTGGCGCTGACGCCGGTCAAGTTCGGCATCTCGTTCACCGCCAGCTTTCTCAATCAGGCCGGGGCGCTGATTCATATCTACACCGACGGCAGCATCCACCTGAACCATGGCGGCACCGAAATGGGCCAGGGCTTGAACACCAAGGTCGCGCAGGTGGTCGCCGAGGTGTTTCAGGTAGACATCGAGCGCATCCAGATCACCGCGACCAACACCGACAAGGTGCCGAACACCTCGCCGACTGCCGCTTCGAGCGGCACGGACCTGAACGGCAAAGCCGCACAGAATGCCGCTGAAATCCTCAAGCAACGGCTGGTGGAGTTTGCCGCCAGGCACTATCAGGTGAGCGAAGCGGAGGTCGAATTCCGCAACGGCCATGTACGGATCGGCGAGCTGTACCTGCCGTTCGCCGAACTGGCGCAATTGGCATGGATGGGCCAGGTGTCGCTGTCGAGCACCGGCTATTACAAGACGCCGAAGATTTTCTACGACCGCAGCCAGGCGCGTGGCCGGCCGTTCTATTATTACGCCTTTGGCGCAGCCTGCGTGGAGGTCATCGTCGATACGCTGACCGGCGAATACAAGATGTTACGCACCGACATCCTTCACGATGTCGGCGCGTCGCTGAACCCGGCCATCGATATCGGTCAGGTCGAAGGCGGCTATATTCAGGGCGCCGGCTGGCTGACCACCGAGGAACTGGTGTGGAACGACAAGGGCAAGCTGATGACCAGCGGCCCGGCGTCCTACAAGATCCCGGCAGTGGCAGACATGCCGCTCGATCTGCGCATCAAGCTGGTAGAGAACCGCAAGAACCCGGAAGACACGGTATTCCATTCCAAAGCCGTCGGCGAGCCGCCGTTCATGCTCGGCATCGCCGCCTGGTGCGCGATCAAGGACGCCGTGGCGAGTCTGGGCGACTACCGTTATCAACCGAACATCGACGCCCCGGCAACACCGGAAAAAGTGCTGTGGGGCTGTGAACAGATGCGTCAGAACAGCGCTGCGCGTCGCGCATCCAGCGAAGGCGCCGAGCCGAGTGTTTCTGCCTCTTCGCGGGCAAGTGAAGCTTCGCCAGGCTCGCCTTCATCTATTCAGGATGCCCCCGTGGGAGCGAGCTTGCTCGCGAAGGCGCCTGGCCTGGATCACTCTGTCCTGGAGCAGAAATGAACAACTGGATCAGCGCCCTGGCCGAGCTGCAGGCCCGTGGAGAACCCGGCATTCTGGTGACGATCATCGAGGAGCTGGGCTCCACGCCACGTAATGCCGGATCGAAAATGGTGGTCTGCGCCGAGCACATCCACGACACCATCGGTGGCGGCCACCTGGAATACAAGGCCATGGAGATCGCCCGCGAGATGCTTGCCAGCGGCACCCGGCAGACGCGCCTCGAACGTTTCAACCTGGGTGCAAGCCTGGGCCAGTGCTGCGGTGGCGTGAACGTGCTGTTGTTCGAACCGATGGGCGAGCCCGTCGCGCAGATCGCCGTATTCGGTGCCGGTCATGTCGGCCGCGCGCTGGTGCCGTTGCTGGCCAGCCTGCCCTGCCGGGTACGCTGGATCGACAGCCGTGAGCAGGAATTCCCCGAACAGATGCCCGAGGGTGTGACGAAGATTATCAATGACGAGCCGGTCGACGAGGTCGCGCAACTGCCGGTCGGCACCTATTGCATCGTGATGACCCACAACCATCAGCTGGATCTGGAACTGACGGCCGCCATCCTCACGCGTGGCGACTTTGGTTACTTCGGGCTGATCGGCTCGAAAACCAAACGGGTCAAGTTCGAACATCGCTTGCGGGAACGCGGTTTCGACGCCAGTCTGCTGCAACGCATGCGTTGCCCGATGGGCCTGGCCGAGGTCAAAGGCAAGCTGCCCATCGAGATCGCGGTGTCGATCGCCGCGGAAATAATCGCCACTTACAATGTCAGCTTTGGCCAACACACCGCCAATGCCGAACCTATCGCCAGACTGCTGCCTGTATCGCGCCGCAGTCAGTCGCAATGAGTCACAACGAGAGTGCCATGAGTTCAGTTTCCCGCCGTAAAGCCTACCGCGCCGCCATCGTTCACAGCCTAGCCGACCCGGCCGAAGTGGCGCTGGAGGCATCCTGTGAATACTTTGCCGACGGCTTGCTGCTGGTCGAGGACGGCAAGATCGTTTCGGTGGGTCACGCTGCCGATCTGCTGGAGCGGCTCGACGACGATGTCGAGTTGATCGAGTACACGGACGCACTGATCACACCGGGGTTCATCGACACCCATATTCACTTGCCGCAAACCGGCATGATCGGCTCCTACGGCGAGCAATTGCTGGACTGGCTCAACACCTACACCTTCCCCTGCGAAAGTCAGTTCGCCGACCCCGCGCATTCGGCGCAGGTGGCCGACATCTTCATCAAAGAGCTGCTGCGCAACGGCACCACCACGGCGCTGGTGTTCGGCAGCGTGCACAAGGCATCGGTCGAGGCGTTTTTCAGCGCGGCCCAGGCACTTGATCTGCGCATGATCGCCGGCAAGGTGATGATGGACCGCAATGCGCCGGATTATCTGGTCGATACGCCAGAATCCGGGTATGCCGACAGCAAGGCACTGATCGAGCGCTGGCATGGCAAAGGGCGTTTGAGCTACGCAGTGACGCCTCGATTCGCGCCGACCAGTAGCCCGGAGCAATTGAGCCTGGCCGGCCAGTTGCTCACCGAGTATCCCGGCCTGTACCTGCAGACCCACATCAGCGAGAACCTTCAGGAGATCGAGTGGGTCAAGGCGCTGTTCCCGGAGCGCAAGCATTACCTGGACGTCTACGATCACTTCAACCTGCTCGGCGAGCGCTCGGTGTTCGCCCATGGCGTTCATTTGTGCGACGAACAATGCGCCCGACTGGCGCAGACCGGTTCGGCGATTGCCTTCTGCCCGACCTCCAACCTGTTTCTGGGCAGCGGCCTGTTCAACCTGCCGATGGCCGAGAAGCACAAGGTGAATGTCGGTCTGGGCACCGACGTGGGCGGCGGCACCAGCTTTTCGATTCTGCAGACCCTGAACGAGGCCTACAAGGTCATGCAGATGCAGGGCGCACGGCTCAATCCGTTCAAATCACTGTACCTGGCAACGCTGGGCGGCGCGCGGGCGCTGCGTCTGGAAGACAAGGTCGGCAGCCTGAAGCCCGGCAACGAGGCCGACTTCCTGGTGCTCGACTACAACGCCACCCCGCTGCTGTCGTATCGCTTGAAGCAGGCGAAGACTATCGAAGAGATTCTGTTCGTGCTGATGACCATCGGTGACGACCGGACGGTGAAGCAGACCTGGTCGGGTGGGCGATTGGTGCATGACAGAGGCTAGCACCTCGTTCCTCACGCCCCAGCGTGCCAAGAGGACGCAGAGCGTCCGGAACGGCATGACGACGCGGAGCGTCGCACGATAGTTGAATTACGACGCAGAGCTTCAGCACGAAGTTAAGATTATCGTTCCCCACGCTCCGCGTGGGAATGCAGTTCACGACGCTCTGCGTCGCCAAGAGGACGCGGAGCGTCCGGAACGGCGTGACGACGCTCTGCGTCGCACGATAGTTGAATTACCGACGCAGAGCGTCAGCACGAAGTTAAGATTATCGTTCCTCACGCTCCGCGTGGGAATGCAGTTCGCGACGCTCTGCGTCGCCAAGAGGACGCGGAGCGTCCGGAACGGCATGCCGACGCGGAGCGTCGCACGATAGTTGAATTACCGACGCAGTTCAGCACGAAGTTAAGATTATCGTTCCCCACGCTCCAGCGTGGGAATGCAGTTCACGACGCTCTGCGTCGCCAAGAGGACGCGGAGCGTCCGGAACGGCATGACGACGCGGAGCGTCGCACGATAGTTGAATTACCGACGCAGCGCTTCAGCACGAAGTTAAGATTATCGTTCCCCACGCTCCGCGTGGGAATGCAGTTCGCGACGCTCTGCGTCGCCAAGAGGACGCGGAGCGTCCGGAACGGCATGACGACGCGGAGCGTCGCACGATAGTTGAATTACGACGCAGAGCTTCAGCACGAAGTTAAGATTATCGTTCCCCACGCTCCAGCGTGGGAATGCAGTTCACGACGCTCTGCGTCGTCAAGAGATTGAATTATCCAGACACCCTCAACGCACCGGCTTTTTCCGGCCCATGACGTGCGAGAACACCGCATGCAAATCATCCGAGGCGCTGTCTTCGTCAAGGTTGAGCTTGCTGTCGATGTGGTCCATGTGATGCATCATCAGTTCGACGGCCAGCGCTGCATTGCGGGCTTCGATGGCGTCGATCAGCTGGTTGTGCTCATCGTAGGAACAATGCGTGCGATTGCCGGTTTCGTACTGGGCAATGATCAGTGAGGTCTGCGACACCAGGCTGCGCTGGAAGCTGATCAGCGGCGCGTTCCTCGCGGCCACGGCCAACTGGAGGTGAAACTCGCCGGACAGACGAATACCGGCGCCCCGATCACCGCGAGCAAAGCTGTCGCGCTCGTCGCTGACCATCTGGCGCAGCTCGGCCAGTTGCTCGGCAGTGGCGTGCTCGACCGCCAGTTCAGTGATTGCCTTCTCGATCATGCGCCGCGCGAAAAACACCTGACGCGCCTCTTCGACGCTGGGGCTGGCAACCACCGCACCACGGTTGGGGCGCAACAGCACGACGCCCTCATGGCCCAACCGCGACAGGGCGCGACGAATGATGGTGCGGCTGACACCGAAAATCTCGCCCAGCGCCTCCTCACTCAGTTTGGTGCCCGGCGCCAGCCGCTGTTCCAGAATGGCATCGAAAACATGTTCGTAAACGACATCGTCCTGCGTGACGTTACGGCTTGAGCCAAGGCTGCGCGGCTGTTTCTTGAGAGGCAGGGACTGGTCGTTCATGGGCACTCGTGCGCAGGTGGATGGCGGCGTCGGGACTGGCGCATTGTACACAGGGCAAAAGCGCAGATACGCGCAAAAAAAAGCCCGCAGTGTGGGGCGGGCAAGAGGTATTCAGCTGCCCCTGTACGTCGAGTAGCTGTACGGCGAGATTAACAGCGGCACATGAAAGTGTTCCTGACCTGCATCAATGCCGAAGCGCAGCACCACCTCATCGAGAAAGGCGGGCTCATTCAGGACCACGCCCCGCGCGCGGTAATAATCGCCAGCCTTGAAGTGCAATTGATAGACGCCGGATTGATAGGCCTCGCCCTGCAGCAGGGGTGCATCGCAGCGCCCATCGCTGTTGGTAAGCGCACTGACAATGTGCAGCAACTGCTGGTCTTCGACCCGGTACAACTCGATGCGGATGGCGCTGCCCGGGCAGCCGTGAGCGGCGTCCAGTACGTGTGTGGTCAATTTTCCCAAAACTTCACTCCTCACATCCGGCCATGGTGACGCAGTGCACCAATGAAGTGCTCTACATCGTGCGATTGCGACCGATTAAGACACTTTCGGGAAAACCTGTACACAATAAATTCCTGATCGACCAACAGCCCGTATTCAAGAGGGTGGCTGGGCACGGGATGGGCCGAACCTTGAGGAAGCAGAGGAAAAATATCAGGTTTTTTATGATTAGCTGACCAGTCAGGCAGGTTTCTTGCTTGTTTTACTCTTGCCGACACGCTTCGGTGCAGAAACGTACAGGGTTACAAGCTGAAAATAAAATTGTATACAATCTTGACCCAGCAATGCCTCGACCGCGCCTGGCATTGCACCTGACTTAACGCAACCAACGCACCCCATGGACAAGAAGGAAGCTTGCAGTGAGCGCTGACTACCCACGCGACCTGATCGGTTACGGCAACAACCCGCCTCACCCACGCTGGCCGGGCAATGCGCGCATTGCCTTGTCTTTCGTGCTGAATTACGAGGAAGGTGGCGAGCGCAATATTCTGCATGGCGACAAGGAATCAGAAGCCTTTCTGTCCGAGATGGTTGCCGCGCAGCCACTCCAGAGCCAGCGCAACATGAGCATGGAGTCGCTGTACGAGTACGGCAGCCGCGCCGGTGTGTGGCGCATTCTCAAGCTGTTCAGGCAGTTCGATATCCCCCTGACCATTTTCGCCGTCGCCATGGCCGCGCAGCGTCACCCGGAGGTGATCCGCGCCATGGTCGCCGAAGGTCATGAGATCTGCAGCCACGGCTATCGCTGGATCGACTACCAGAACATGGACGAAGCCCAGGAGCGTGAGCACATGCGCCAGGCGATCCAGATCCTCACCGAAATCAGCGGCGAACGGCCGCTGGGCTGGTACACCGGGCGCACCGGCCCCAACACCCGTCGTCTGGTCATGGAGGAAGGCGGTTTTCTCTATGATTGCGACACCTATGACGATGACCTGCCGTACTGGGAGCCGAACAACCCGACCGGCAAGCCGCATCTGGTGATTCCGTACACCCTGGACACCAACGACATGCGTTTCACCCAGGTGCAGGGCTTCAACAACGGCGAGCAGTTCTTTCAGTACCTCAAGGATGCGTTCGACGTGCTGTATGCCGAAGGCGAAGACGCGCCGAAGATGCTTTCCATCGGCCTGCATTGCCGCCTGATCGGCCGCCCCGCCCGCCTCGCCGCACTCAAGCGCTTCATCGAGTACGCCAAAGGCCATGAGCAGGTGTGGTTTGCACGTCGTGTCGATATCGCCCGGCACTGGCACACTGAGCATCCATTTACCGGCAAGGCCGAGCAATGAGCACGTTCAAGACACTGACACCTTCAAGCCTGGGCAGGGATGCGTTCATCGCGACCTTCGCCGATATCTACGAACACTCACCGTGGGTCGCGCAGCAAGCGTTCGACCAAAGCACAGGCGCGCAACTCGATCAGCTCGAGACCCTGCACGCTCGCATGAGCGAGATTCTGCTGGGTGCCACACCCGAGCAACAACTGGCACTGATCAATGCCCACCCGGACCTGGCGGGCAAGGCTGCCGTTCGGGGCGAGCTGACTCAGGCCAGTACCGATGAACAGGCCGGCGCCGGTATCCACCACTGCACGCCTGAAGAGTTTCAGCGCTTTACCGAGTTGAACGAGGCTTACAAGGCCCGCTTCGGCTTTCCGTTCATCATGGCGGTCAAGGGCAGCGACAGGCATAAGATTCTGGCGGCGTTCGAGCAACGCATTCACCACTCGCCCGAGGCCGAGTTCGCTTGCGCCCTGGCCGAGATCAACAAGATCGCACTGTTTCGTCTACAGGCGCTTTGAGCGTCGCAGTCATAACCGTATTCAGAAGGCAGACAAAGAGCATGAAAGTTTACGCCGCACCGTTCGAGAAGTTCGTGAACCTGGCCGACGCGCGTCTGGGCACCAAGATCCTTTCGGTCACCGATGACTGGTTCGCCGACGCCAACCGGCTGTTCCAGCCGACCCCGGCCGTCTGGAAAGAAGGCGTGTTCGACGACAACGGCAAGTGGATGGACGGCTGGGAGTCACGCCGCAAGCGTTTCGAAGGGTACGACAGCGCGGTGATTCGCCTCGGTGTGGCGGGAACCATCAAGGGTGTGGACATCGACACCTCGTTTTTCACCGGTAACTTCCCGCCTTCCGCATCGCTGGAAGCGTGCTTCCTGGCGTCGGGCGAGCCCGATGAAAACACCGCCTGGACCGAAGTGCTGCCGTCTGTGGAGCTGCAAGGCAACAGCCATCATTACCATGAGATCAGCAGCGATCAAGCGTTCAGCCACCTGCGCTTCAACATCTACCCGGACGGCGGTGTCGCGCGTCTGCGCGTATACGGTGTGCCGCATCGCGACTGGTCGAAAGTCAGCGCGGACGAGCAGATCGATCTGGTTGCAGCACTCAATGGCGGCCGATCGATTGCCTGCTCCGATGAACACTACGGCAGCATGAGCAACATCCTCAACCCTGGTCGCGGCGTGAACATGGGCGACGGCTGGGAAACCGCGCGGCGCCGCACGCCCGGCAACGACTGGGTGATCGTGGCGCTCGGGCACCAGGGCGAAGTCGAGAAAGTCATCGTCGATACCCTGCACTTCAAAGGTAACTACCCGGACAGTTGCTCGATCCAGGGCGCCCTGGTCAAGGGTGGCACCGACAGCCAGATCGAAACCCAGAGCCTGTTCTGGCGCGAGTTGCTGCCCAGCCAGAAGCTGACCATGCACGCCGAACACGAGTTCGCCGAGCAGATCAAGGCGATCGGCCCGATCACCCACATCCGCCTGAACGTATTCCCGGACGGTGGCGTGAGCCGCCTGCGAGTGCTGGGCAAGGTAGCCAGGTAACAACGCATAAACTCTCGTTCCTACGTTCGGCGCTCATCATATACATAAGTCCTGGAGCGCCCTGAATAAAAGGCTGCCAGGCTTCTGCCCGAAGGGCGTAGGAGCGGACCGGGCGACGCTTCGCTTGTTCGCGAAGACGGTGTTTCAGACGACGCATTTTTGGAGAATGTACCGGCCCTTTCGCGAACAAGCGAAGCGTCGCCCGGTCCGCTCCTACGGCCTCCGGCCAGAATCCAAAGCGGATTTGTGTATAACGATGAGCGCACCCTCAAAACTATTGAAGAAGAACCCGCATGCGCAAACTGATAATCGAGCCACTGACCAAGGAAGCCTTTGCGCCATTCGGTGATGTGATCGAAACCGACGGCAGCGATCACTTCATGATCAACAACGGCTCGACCATGCGCTTTCATCGTCTGGCTGACGTGCAGACCGCGCAGCCGGAGGACAAGGCGATCATCAGCATCTTCCGCGCCGAAGCGCTGCCGATGCCGTTGACCATCGGCATGCTGGAGCGTCATCCGCTGGGCAGTCAGGCGTTCGTGCCGCTGCTCGGCAACCCCTTTCTGATCGTGGTCGCGCCGGTCGGCGATGTGCCTGAATCAGAGGCGACCCGCGCCTTCGTGTCGAACGGCAGGCAGGGTGTCAATTACCATCGCGGCGTCTGGCACCATCCGGTGCTGACGATCGAAAAGCGGGATGACTTCCTGGTGGTTGATCGCAGTGGCGAAGGCAACAACTGCGACGAGCATTACTTTGCCGAGAGCCAGTTGCTGGTTCTCGATCCCCACCCACTGGAAGGGTAAACACCGTGCTGGCACATATGATGGAATGGCTGAATCTGGGCGTGCGCTGGATTCACATGATTGTCGGCGTCGCCTGGATCGGCGCATCGTTCTACTTCGTCTGGCTGGAGAACAACCTCAACCGCAGCAACCCGCGTGAAGGCCTGTCGGGTGATCTGTGGGCGATCCACGGCGGCGGCATCTACCACCTGGAGAAGTACAAGCTCGCACCACCGACCATGCCGGAGAATCTGCACTGGTTCAAATGGGAAGCCTATTCGACCTGGCTATCAGGGGTCGCGCTGTTGTGCGTGGTGTTCTACGCCAACCCGACGCTGTACCTGCTGGCACCGGGCAGCAGCCTGAGTGGCGCCGAGGGTGTGCACATCGGCCTGGGTTCGTTGTTCGTCGGCTGGTTCATCTACAGTTTTCTGTGTGACTCGCCACTGGGCAAGCGCCCTGCCCTGTTGGGCGTGGTCCTGTTCGTGCTGCTGGTGGCGGCGGCGTACGGGTTCAGCAAAGTATTCAGCGGTCGCGGTGCCTACCTGCATGTGGGCGCGATCATGGGCACCATCATGGTCGGCAACGTGTTCCGCGTCATCATGCCGGCCCAGCGCGCGCTGGTGGCCGCGATTGCCGAGAACCGTACGCCGGACCCAAGCCTGCCGGCAAAAGGCCTGTTGCGTTCACGACACAACAACTACTTCACCCTGCCCGTGCTGTTCATCATGATCAGCAATCACTTTCCAAGCACCTACGGCAGTGAGTACAACTGGCTGATTCTCGCCGGCATCGCGCTGCTGGCCGTGCTGGTGCGCCATTACTTCAATACACGACACAACAGCCATCGATTCGCCTGGACCCTGCCGGTCGCGGCACTGGGCATGCTGTGCCTGGCGTATGTCACCGGCCCTGCGCAACCGCCAGCCAAGATCGTCTATCAGCCACTGCCCGGTACGGCGGTCGGCGGTCATCGGGCTGATGAGCAACCTGCGCAACCCGCCGCTGCGCCTGCCCAGGCAGCGCCTGCTCAGCCCGAGCCTGCCAAGGTGGCAGGTGCAGACTTCAACAAGGTGCACGACGTCATCCGGCAACGTTGTTCGGTCTGTCACTCGGCCACGCCTACCAGCCAGCTGTTCAGCGTCGCTCCGGCCGGTGTGATGTTCGATACGCCTGAACAGATCCAGCAACAGGCGCCGCGCATCAAGGCGCAGGCAATCACCGCGCCGATCATGCCGCTGGGCAATATCACCCAGATGACCCAGCAGGAACGTGATCTGGTAGGCGCCTGGATCGATCAGGGCGCACACATCAACTGAGGCAACGGGCATTGCCCTGTTTTCGCTCCGGACGCCCTGCTCTGGAGCACTTGAGCACGGCGACGCGAGTCAGTATCCTCCGCCGCCGCTGCCAACGCGCCCCTCTCTTTGCCGATAGCTGAACCTGACCGGGCGGCCCACTGGCTGAACGGCACTCAGAACGCTGCCCATTGAAAAAAATGACCTGAAATCGACACCTGGATATCGATTTGAAGGGTTACTTAAACTTTTTTTCACTGATTGGCGCAGCTCTTGCTAACAACACAAAGCTGACCAGACAGACAAATTATTGCAACCACCGACAAGGCGTCACGCATAGAACGCCAGTCCGAAAAAATCACGATCTACATCAAGGGGCTCACCGCATGAACCGTACGATTTCCAGTGCATTACTGGCCAGCAGTCTGCTGGCTGCTGCACCCGCCATGGCAGGGGATATTTTCCAGTGGCAGAGTAATAGCCTGACCTATCTCAATGGACGAGACTTTGCTGTCAACCCGGAAAATCAGCAGACCTTTACCTTTGAGCACGCGGACAGCTGGAAGTACGGCGACAACTTCTTCTTCGTCGACAAGATCTTCTACAACGGCAAGAAAGACGCTACCGCTGGCGATAACACCTATTACGGCGAGTTCTCGCCACGCCTGTCGCTGGGCAAGATCTTCGGCCAGAAGTTCGAGTTCGGGCCGATCAGCGATGTGTTGATTGCCGCAACTTACGAGTTCGGTGAGGGCGATAACGAGTCGTACCTGATCGGTCCGGCGTTCGACTTGAAGATCCCGGGTTTCGACTACTTCCAGCTCAACTTCTACCAGCGCCAGACCGAAGGCAATCGCCCGGGCGACGGCGTGTGGCAGATCACTCCGGTGTGGTCCTACACCATTCCGGTGGGCAAATCGGATGTGCTGATCGACGGTTTCATGGACTGGGTGGTCGACAACGACAAGACCTCGCGTGGCACTTACCACTCCAACCTGCACTTCAACCCGCAGATCAAGTATGACCTGGGCAAGGCATTGAATTACCCGGAGCGGCAGCTGTACGTGGGTATCGAATACGACTACTGGACCAACAAATACGGCATCAAGGACACCAGCTCCTTCGACACCGATCAGAACACCGCGAGTTTGCTGGTCAAGGTGTTCTTCTAAGCACGTTGTTTGACGGTGATGACGCTCACTCCGGAATTCTGTGGGAGCGAGCTTGCTCGCGAAGGCGGTGTTTCAGCCACCCTTGGTTGGCTGTACCAACCCCTTCGCGAGCAAGCGAAGCGTCGCCCGGCTCGCCTTCACGGCCTTGGATCAGAAGTGTGGATGACCGCCTCAATCACTCCTTCGCAGCTTTCCAGACCTTGCCAATCAGCGTCACGACCAACACCAGCACGGCACCGGCAATGATCCCGGCGAGCGCATCGATCAGGGTCGGGACGATCATCGACAGACCGCCTACCGCCCCCGCTGCCGCTTCGGTCACGCCTTCGACCCAATGATGAGCGAACGGCAGGCCGTGGACCAGAATCCCGCCGCCGACCATGAACATCGCAGCCGTACCGACGATCGACAGCACTTTCATCAATACAGGTGCCAGCCACAGCAGGCCGGCACCGATCTTTTGTGACGCCGAAGCTGCGCTTTTCTTCAGGTACAGGCCCAGGTCATCGAGTTTGACGATACCGGCCACCAGCCCGTAGACACCGACGGTGATCAGCACTGCAACGATGACCAGCACACCGACCTGATCCATGAAGGGTCTGGCCGAGACCACACCCAGTGCGAGCACGATGATTTCCGCAGAAAGAATGAAGTCCGTACGAATCGCGCCTTTTACGCGCTCCTTTTCGAACGCCACCATGTCCACGGACGCATCCGTCGACGCCTGCTTGCGCTGCTCATGCTCTTCGCCGGTTTCGGGATGCAGCCATTTATGGGCGATTTTCTCGAAGCCCTCGAAGCACAGAAACGCACCGCCGATCATCAGCAACGGCAGAATCGCCCAGGGTGCGAAAGCACTGATCAGCAACGCTGCCGGAACCAGAATGGCCTTGTTGAGCAGCGACCCCTTGGCCACGGCCCAGACAACCGGCAACTCGCGATCCGCCGAAACACCGGTGACCTGCTGGGCATTGAGCGCCAGATCATCACCCAGCACACCCGCTGTCTTCTTCGTGGCCAGCGCCACGTCATCGAGCAGCGTCGCAATATCGTCAAGCAGGGTAAGCAAGCTTCCAGCAGCCAAAATGAAAATCCTTGAGCAAGTAAAAAAGAGAGAGGCACTGATTGAATCATGCGCCAGAGTCAATCGTGTGGCAGTCAGCAACTCTGACCTTGGTCAGACGTGAACGTTTGACGCTGCATGCAGCAAACAGGCCACGCCGAACCCCGTCAGAGAGGTAATTGTGTCGTGGAAACAACCTGACGCAGCCCCATGAACGAACGGATCTGCCTGACACCGGGCAAGTACAGTAACTGTTCAGCGTGCAGGCGGTTGAAGCTTTGACTGTCCCGGGTGCGCAGCAACATGAAGTAGTCGAACTCGCCGGTGACGACATGAAACTCCATGCAGCCGGAAACCTTCTGCGCGGCGGCTTCGAATTGCGCAAATGAATCCGGTGTCGAGCGGTCCAGCACGACACCGATCAGCACCACCATGCCCGCGTCCAGAACATCGCCATTGAGCAGCGCCACCACGCCCTTGATCACGCCCGCCTCTTTCAGCCGCTCGACGCGCCGCAGGCACGCAGGCGGACTCAGTTTGACCTTCTCGGCAAGTGCCACATTGGAAATGGACGCGTCACGTTGCAGGGTCTTGAGGATGGCGCGGTCAATCCTGTCCAGCAGCGGCGTTACATCGGCACCGGACTTTTTAGTGCGTTCATTTATTGCTTTCATAATGAAATTCACACAATAAAAGTCTGTTTAGTTGCATTCAGGCTAACGCTTATTTTGTAGATAGACAATTCTTTGCAACCACGATTATTCGCAGTTTTCCTATGATGGGAGCCATGCCGGGCCGCTCGATAAACACATCGAGCCCTACCTTCAATGCCCGGATCAACTTATCAACGGAGACCCGATATGAACCTGAGCAAGTTCAAGCGCTACCCTCTGACCTTCGGCCCCTCGCCCATTACCCCACTGAAACGCCTGAGTGAGCATTTGGGCGGCAAGGTCGAGTTGTATGCCAAGCGCGAGGATTGCAACAGCGGTCTGGCTTTCGGCGGCAACAAGACCCGCAAACTGGAATACCTGGTGCCGGAAGCCATCGACGGCGGCTACGACACACTGGTATCGATCGGTGGCATCCAGTCCAACCAGACCCGTCAGGTGGCAGCCGTGGCGGCGCATCTGGGCATGAAGTGCGTGCTGGTTCAGGAGAATTGGGTCAACTATTCCGACGCGTTGTACGACCGGGTCGGCAATATCGAGATGTCGCGCATCATGGGCGCCGATGTGCGCCTGGATTCGGCAGGCTTCGATATCGGCATTCGCCCGAGCTGGGAAAAGGCCATGGCCGACGTCGAGGAAGGCGGCGGCAAACCGTTCCCGATTCCAGCGGGCTGCTCGGAACACCCTTATGGCGGCCTGGGGTTCGTGCGTTTTGCCGATGAAGTGCGCCAGCAGGAAGAAGAGCTGGGCTTCAAATTCGACTACATCGTGGTCTGCTCGGTGACCGGCAGCACTCACGCAGGCATGCTCGTCGGCTTCGCTGCCGATGGCCGGGCACAGCGTGTGATTGGTATCGACGCGTCGGCGAAACCGGAAAAGACCCGCGCGCAGGTCCTGCGTATCGCTCAGAACACTGCAAAACTGGTGGAGCTAGGCCGCGAAATCACCGCCGAAGACGTGGTGCTCGACACCCGCTACGCCTACCCGGAATACGGCCTGCCGAACGATGGCACCCTCGAAGCCATCCGCCTCTGCGCCCGCCTGGAAGGCGTGTTGACCGACCCGGTCTACGAAGGCAAATCCATGCACGGCATGATCGACATGGTGCGCAATGGCGAATTCCCCGAAGGCTCGAAAGTGCTCTACGCCCACCTGGGCGGCGTGCCGGCGCTGAATGCCTACAGCTTTCTGTTCAAGGACGGTTGAGCCGAAAGCGTTCCTGCAGTCGATAACACACTTCGGCTGCAGTGTTCCCGGCTAAACCCGAAAATACTTCTGCAGGGCCTGCGCCAGCAGGCTCACCGCCTCGTCGTTCTGTGACGACGGCGAGCGCAGGAAGACGATTTCGTGCTCGGGTATTTCAGGCAGGTCATCGAGAATCTGCATGGCTTGCGTGACCCCGCTCCGATCGATGAGGCTGATCGCCAGGCCCGCTTCCACACAGGCCTTGATCGCCTGATTGGACGGGCTTTCGAGGACTACACGGATTTTGCGGCCATTGTCTTTGAGTGAGGCCAGCATGGCTTCACGATAAGGACATTGCGCTGCGTGAACGGCCAGCGGCACCGGGTCAGCGGATGCCAGTGCAACGCTGGCCGGCCCGACCCAGACCGGCTTGGTCGATACCAGAAACTGCGCATCAGCACTCAGCTGCCCTTTGGGTTGCGCGATCACTGCTGTCTGCAACTTGCCACGCGCAACCTGCTCGCGCAGGGCGTAGCTGGGTGCGGATTTCAACTCCAGCACGACATTGGGCCACGCGGCCGCGAACACTGGCAGGATGTCGCGAATGACATGCACGGCGTACTCATCCGGAACCCCCAGCGTGATGCGTCCGGCCAGATGAGTGCCTTGCAGATCCGCCAGCACCCGGTCGTGCGTGGACAGCAGCTCTGTCGTCGACAACAGCAGGCGCTTGCCCAGCGCCGTCAGCGACACTGCCTGGTTGTCCCGATTGAGCAAGCGCCCGCCTGCCACGGCCTCAAGGCGCTGGATATGCACACTCACCGCTGCCGGGCTTTTATGAAGTTGCTCGGCGGCTGCGGAAAACTTTCCTATCCGCGCCACCGCATGAAAGGTGCGCACCAGTTCGATGTCGAGAATGGCCGTCATGATTCAGAATTCCTGAATAACTCATGCAGTTAATTTTGATTTATTAGACTACGCCGGTTTCGTAACCTGTGTCCATGAACCCATACCTGTCGATTGCTCCGAGCGTCTCGCGGCCTGCCTGGCACCAGGCCATTCCTCTGCCCCTGCTGGAAGCTGCGCTGGTTCTGACCTGGAGTTCGGGCTTCGTCGGCGCACGCTTTTCCCTTGACCACGCGCCGCCGCTGCTGGTGGTGTTCTGGCGTTGTGTGGTGGTCACCCTGATCCTGCTGCCTTTTGTCGCCAGGCAACTGAGGTCGATCCCGGCTGCCACGCTGCTGAAAAACGCAGGTATCGGCTTGCTGGCCATGACCGGCTACGTCGCCGGGGTCACGCAGGGCATTGCGCTGGGTGTGCCTGCCGGCCTCGCTGCGCTGTTTGCCGATTTGTTGCCGATGGGCATGGCACTCCTGGCGGCAGTAGTGCTCGGCCAACGGCTGGCCTGGCCAATCTGGGCAGGGCTGTTTGTCGGGCTGATCGGTGTAGTGCTGGTGACCTACAGCGCGCTGGCGGTGGGTGACGCACCGCTGTGGGCCTACGGCCTGCCGCTGCTGGGTATGTTTTCGCTGGCCATTGCGACGTTGTGGCAGAAAAAATCCGGTACCGCGCAACCCATGGCACTGCTGCCCAACCTGTGGCTGCAATGCGCTGTCTCCAGCGTCGCCTTCGCGATCATTCAAGGCACACAGGGCAGCCTGGCGCCTGTAGCCAGCACCGGCTTTGCGCTGAGCGTGCTATGGACGGTGGGGCTGGCAACCCTGGGCGGGTACGGACTGTATTGGGTGTGTCTGCGCCGCGCGTCAGCCACCCGCGTCGCCAGTGTGCTGTACCTCAGCCCACCGGTGACGATGCTCTGGGCCTGGGCGATGTTCGACGAACCGCTGTCCTGGCAGATGGCGTCAGGCATGGCGGTGTCAGGTATCGGCGTGTGGATGGTGGTGCGGGCGGAACAACGGCAGTCGGCCTCTTGATGGGGTCAGGAGGCCGACTTGGCCTGGCGCAGATTAAATCTTGAAACGCGCGACCATGCTCTGCAAATCGCTGCCCAGACGGGCCAGCTCGACGGTCGATGCTGCGCTTTGCTCGGTGGCCGAAGCGGACTGATCGGCAATGTCGCGAACACTGAGTACGCTGCGGTTGATTTCTTCGGTCACGGCGCTCTGTTGCTCGGCCGCGGTGGAAATCTGCTGACTCATCTGTTCAATGGTGCCAATGGACTGGTTGATTTCCACCAGCGCCTGTTCAGCCTGACGAGCGAGCACCACGGTGCCTTCAGTGCGCTGCAGGCTGGCGTCCATCAGGCCCGAGGCGGCGCCTGTACCTTTTTGCAACGCCTGGATCAGCGCTTCGATTTCGGTTGTGGAGTTCTGCGTACGCTGAGCCAGCGAGCGGACTTCGTCAGCCACCACGGCAAAACCGCGACCCTGCTCGCCTGCCCGTGCAGCCTCGATGGCTGCGTTGAGCGCCAGCAGGTTGGTCTGCTCGGCGACCGCCTTGATCACGTCAATCACGCTGCCGATTTTGCCGCTGTCTTCGGTCAGGCGCTGCATGGCTTCACCCAGTTGCTGTACTTCACCGGCCAGTTGACCGATTTCGCGCGTGGCATGCTGCACCACACTGCTACCGTGCGCGGCGCGCTCGCTGGCCTGCTTGGCGGCTTGCGAAGCGTCTTCGGTGTTGCGCGCCACTTCCTGTACGGTAGAGGCCATTTCGTTCATGGCGGTGGCGACCTGATCGACTTCGTTTTTCTGCAGGGTGACACCCGCGCTGGTCTGCTCGCTGACCGCAGACAACTGCTCGGCCGCCGTGGCGATCTGCGTCACACCGTTGCCGATGCCACCGATCAGACCGCGCAGCGAAACGGTCATGTGTTGCATGGTGTTCTGCAGCAGGCCCAGTTCGTCCTGGCGGGTGGTGCTGCTGTCATGGGTCAGATCACCGTCGGCAATACGGCGCGCCGCAATCACGGTGCTGTTCAACGGCACGGTAATCTGACGCGTGATCAGGAACGCAGCAAAGATGCCGACCAGCAGCACGACCAGCGCTACGCTGAGCAATTGCACCACAGCGGTTTGTTGTTCTTTCTTGGCACTGATGACCTGCAGCGCCGCCAGATCATCGGCACGGGCTGCGGTCGCTACGGATTGCTGTTGCAGGTCATTGCGGATCTGCTCGGTCTGCTGAAGCATGTCCGAAATCGACGTCATCAGCACTTTGTACTGTTTCAACGCCACCAGCGCGGCATCCACTGCGGCATTTGCCTCGACAGGCAACTGGCTGCGAGCGGCATCCACTTGCGCAATCAGGGCGTCGGCGGCCTTATAGGTGGCCTGACGGTTGTCGGCATTCGGAACGCTCAGGTAGCGGCGAAACACCAGACGGAAATTGGTCATGCCGTTACGCAGGTCGCCAGCGATCTTGACCTGCCTGATGCCGGTTTCATTCGGCGCGCGCAAGGTGTCGTCAATGGTCTTGTTCAGCAGATTCTCGAAGGTCGCGCTGACGTCATCGGACACCTTGATGATCGGTTTCAACGCTTCATCGACTTTCTGATTGATGCCGACCAGCTGGTCGAACGTCTGCTTCAGACCGCCCACCTGCTCCTTGATCTCGCGCAGCTTGGCCAGGTTGCTCGAGATCACGAACACCTGCAGGCCCTGATCGACACTGCGGCTCAAGGTATCCAGCGCGCTGGCGTAATTCTGCACACCTGCGGCGGTAGGGCCGGTCGCATAGGCTTGCGCAGCGATCCGGGCATTCAGAACGTCAGCCTTGATCTCGGCGACCTTGCTGCTTTTGCCCATGCGCTCGATCAGCAGGTTGGTGCTGGAGTAACCGATCACGGTAACGGTCAGTACCCCGAGCAAAATAGCGGCAAAGCCCAGCCCGAGCTTCTTGCTGACTTTCAGATTGTCCAACCATTTTGCGCTCATTACGTGTGTGCCTTTAATTTTTCCGGAATACCCGTGAGTCGGCGCTGAAAGAGTTAACTTGATAGTTAATGTGTCTGGAATAACGGACCGGTCGAGAGAGAGGACCTCGCACCCCCATGAATTACGGGCTCAGGGATCGATGATTAAGATTTATTTAAGTTGCATGAGCAGAATTTTCCGATGATTGGTGCTGTAGAAAACAGCAAGAAAGTGCCACTAAAAAGCCACATCAGCAGCCTGTACAGAGCCATCGGACATCTACAGCAGTGTCAGACGTTATGGTTCGTGAAATGAACATCCAGCCGGATGTTTTCCGGCTCATCGATTGCCGCCAGGTACTCGTCCGCAGTGATTTCTCCGACGCAGGCCCGAGCGCCCGGTTGTGGACGATAGCCACCGGCCATTTTGCTGCTCAGCGCGACGGCGGCACTGCCGGGAATCTCCGGCCCCTTGTCGTTCAGTGCAGTCAATTGCGCACGCATGTGCAACGGCTGGCCGCCGAGGTCGAGGCCATCGACATCGATGTACATCGCGCTCTTTCGATCACCCCAGTGTTCAAAGCGCGCGCCCCAACGGTACAGGCGCTCGGCCCACGGCGCAGGATCGCGCAGCAGCCCGCAGCGAATCGCCAGCGCCAGCAGCCAGGTCGCGATGCCGCCGGCCTTGAGCGCGGAACCGGCCTTGAAGCTCAGGTTCTGCGCGGCGTAGCGTGTCGCGAATACATCCAGGTCCGGGACGTCGACATTGGCCACCAGCCGCGTGCCCATGCCGTGCATCCGGCGCAGGGTCAGGCCCATCCAGCCGTAAACGTCGTGGACCTTGCCGTTGCGCAGTTGCCTGATCGGTCGTCCGGCATTGGCCAGCACGCCGCGCACAGTCGACAGACCGGGCATTTTCGCTGCCGAGGAGATGCCATGCTCTATCGAATCGATACGCAGAAAACGCTGCCGATGCTGATCGATGATGGCGGCCGAAAGCGTCGGCACCGAGCTGCACCCGCTCAGCACGCTGACACCTGCCTCACGCGCCTGGGCATCGAGGGTAGCGATACCGGCGACAAACGTCCGGCAATCGGCCAGGTCGCAATAATTCACGCCCGCTTCGATGCAATGCCGGGCCACAGCATACGACTGCCCCTGAAAAGGCCCCGCGGTGTGGATAAGCAGATCAATGCCCAATCCACCCAGCTCAGTGCCCGCGCCGTCCTGCATGATGTCCACGCACCAGCTCTCGCAGAACCTGCCCCCCAGCGTTTGCAGTGCGGCGACCTTTTCCGCCAGTTTGCGCGGGTCACGACCGGAAATGACCAGATCGATGTGCGGCATCATCACCAGATGATTACAGATGAGGCTGCCGAAGTTACCGTAGCCACCGATGACCAATACGCGAAATGCCATTGACTCGTCCCTGACCTGCCGAAGGATATGACCCTGCCTGGTTGCGTCACGATTACCGTGAGCAATGGCGATGAAATGCGCGTGCATTATTGATCATTGACCGCAGGCCGAGTACAAAACCCTGTGCCTTTTTTGATTGTCCTGGGAGCAACGGATGCTGGAACTACACACCGAACGACTTTATCTGCGAACCCTGCTCGCCAGCGACTGGCCACTGTTTTTGAGGCTGCATTCCGAGCCCGAGACCATGCGCTACGTATTCGGAGAAATCGAAGAGGCGCAGATCCGTAAAGGCTTCGATCATCGCCTCCCCGAGTGGACGCCGGCGTCCGATCACTGGCTGTGCCTGGTGGTAACACACACACAAAACGATGCAGAGCTGGGGGTCAGTGGCTTTCGCATCCTGTCGCCGGGTCATGCCGAAGTGGGCTGTCTGTTACTGCCGGAACATCAAGGCAAGGGCTTCGGCACCGAGTCACGCCGGGCAATCATCGACTACGCCGCTGCCATCGGCCTGGATTCACTGGAATCGACCGTGACCGACGGCAACATCGCCTCCTGCAAGGTCCTGGAGAAATGCGGCTTCACCTTCGAGCGCCGCGTCCCGCAGGCCTATCAGATCGGCGATCAGTGGTTCGACGACCTGATATACCACCTGCCACTGCGCTGATGAAGCAGCTGAACGGTGTTCGCCGGTCAATCCGCAAGCGCCTTCAGGCCTGAGGCCGCCCTCCGAGAATCGTCACCCGCTCGCCATAGCGCGAGTGCGGGAAGTAATCCCACACCGCGTGATGCTGGGTGCAACGGTTATCCCAGAACACCAGCGTGTTCGGTTCCCAGCGCACGCGACAACTGAGGCAAGGTTCGCGGGCGATCAGATCGAACAGCATACTCAGCACGGTGCGGCTCTCGCCGGGCGAGAGTTGCACGATATGCGAGGTGAACCCGGAATTGACGAACAGGCTGCGACGTCTGGTTTCGGGGTGGCGAACCACCACCGGGTGCTCGCTTTTCGGGAGGCCGGGAGGTGGCTGATAGCCCTTCCACGGAATCTCGCCATCGTGAATGGCTGTCAGCCCGCCGAGAAACTGCTGCATCGCCGGCGAGAGCATTTCAATGGCCAGGTGCATGTTGGCAAACAGCGTGTCGCCGCCGGTGCCGATGGCGGGTGTCTCCTTGACGTACAGCATCGAGCCCATCGACGGCTCCAGATCAGCGGTGCCGTCGGTGTGCCATAGCTCGCCCGCAGCGAAACGCGATTGGGCGTTGGCGCGCACCACGACCAGTTCCGGGTCATCGCCATCGATGCTGTCCACCGGCAAGGCGCGCAACGGACCAAACAGTCGGCCGAATGCCTTGTGCTGCTCGACCGTCAGGTGCTGGTCGCGAAACACCAGCACGTGATTTTCCAGAAAGGCCCGGCGGATTTCCGTCAACTGCTCCGCACTGGGTGGCTGCGACAGATCGACACCGCCGACCTGGGCACCGATGATCGGTGTCAGGCGGTTGACCGTGATGCTCTGATACGGCGCACGCACGGCGCCTGCGATGCCTTCTATGGCCTTGAGTGCCATTTGATCCATGATCCCTCACCTTCAGGTTGTTGGCATGGCCGATCACCATGCCCGTGGTTCGTTTGCGGGGACGTCAGCCCCGCCTGAAAAGCCTGCCGTTACGTTCAGCCCTGCGCCGCCGACAGGTCCGCATTGATCATCTCGGCAATCACCTGCGCCCAGGGCGCTGCGACAATGCCGTAGTGGTCGGTGTCCAGTGCTTGCCAGCTCGACATGTGCGGCAACAGCCTTTGCCAGGCGCGCTGCAGATCGGCGATCCGCCAGGCGCTGCCCATGCCGTAAGGATTGGGCTGCGTGGCAATGAACAGCCGCACTGGAGTGCGCGCCAGCGTCACGGGCTGGTGGCCCGCCATGCTCGCCATATTGTTCTGGCAGCAGACAATCAGGCTTTGCAGGTAACGCGGCGTGTCTTCGCTGGCCGCGCTGGTGGTCGTGTTGAGGCCGCGCCGTGCAGAAAACTCGCGCTGGAAGACCTGCTGAATCTGCGCTTCGCCGATCTGCGCCAGCTCGGTGCCCGCATCCGGCGCGGGGGGATCGATCAGGTACAACAATGGCTGCTCGCAATCCTCCATCAGCAGGCTGCACATCGCCTGCGTCACCCACGCGCCGAACGACCAGCCGGCCAGACGCCATGCCGTGCCGTCGGGGTGATGGGCCTGCAACGCCTTGAGATACAGTTGCGCGCGCTCATCCACGCTGATGTTCGGCAATTCGGGCAGGCGCAAGGCCGGATCGGCGATCACCCACACGCCCAGATCAGGGTGCAGCGCCGAGGCCAGCTCGCGGTACGCCTGCACGTCGCCACCCACCGGGTGAATCAGATACAGGCGCTCGCGGCCCGCGCCCGCATGCCACTGACCGATCCTCACCGCATCGGCCCATTGGTCTTCGTCCGCAGCCGTTCCGGCCGCTGACGCCTGCACCAGCGCCAAGACCTCGGTCAGGCTGACCTTGTGGCTGAACTGCGACAACTGGAAGACCACGCCGGTCGCGGCCTGCAGTTCATCGATCAGGTCCAGCAGGGTCAGAGAATCGGCGCCCAGCTCATAGAGCGAGGCATCCGGCTGCAGAACATTCACACCAAGCCATTTGCACAGGCAGTCATGCAGATGCCCGGGCAGACGGTCCGGCGCTTCAGTGTCTGCCGCCAAGGCTGGCGCAGTATCAGCCAGCGTCGCCACTGCACTGTGGCGAACCGGGTAAAACTGTCGCGCCGTGTCCGGATCGGTGGTCGAGATCAGCAACTGCGGCAGTTGAGCCGTCATGGCCGCATCGAATACCCGGCAGCCCTCCTGCGCCGACATGCCGACCGCCAGATGCCGCTGGTGCGCGTCATCCCCGACGCCACTGGCAGCGGCCATGCCGACATCGCGCCAGATGTCCCAGTTGATGCCCAGACGCACACAGCCATTTTCGGCATGCGGCCGGTAGTGGGTAAAACCGTCAAGCATGGCACTGGCGGCGGCGTAGTCCAGGTGCCCGGCGCCGCCGAACAGTGCCGACATCGAAGAGCAATACAGGACGAACCCCGGGTTCATCTGCTCGATCAACGCTTCGACCGCCAGCATGCCGCGGGTCTTGCTGGCCATCGCCTCAGACAGCACGTGAGCATCGCGCTGACGGATCAGGCTGCCCGCTCCGGTGCCGGCCGCGTGAATCACGCCGTCAAAGTGCCCATAACGCTCACGCAACTGTTCAAGCACCGTGGGCCAGCGCGCCAGGTCGGCGATATCCGCAGCGATGCTATCGATGCGCGAAGCGTAGGCGTCCAGTTGTTTCGGACACTCGCCACCTCGCGACAGCAGCACTATCCGCCGCTGGCTGGATTGCAGCAGGTGTTCACACAAGGTGCGCCCGATGCCGCCTGTACCGCCGAGCACCAGCAACGTGCCGTTCGCCGGCAGCAGATTCGAACCAGCCGTCGGAGTCGCCAGCGGACTGGGCAGCGGACTGGGCAGCAGCTGTGGCTGCCACAGATAACCGTCACGAATGGCCATGCGCCGCGGCAGCGACGCCGGTTCGGCCAGCAGCGCCGCGAGGTGCAGAGCCTGAACGCTCAACTGCGCCGTGGGCAGGTCCAGCCAGTGACAGCGTATCGGGTATTCCTGCGGCGCCACTTCGGTGATACCGGCCAGCGCCGCCAGTTCCGGACGCATGACCTGGCCGTTCACCGGGCACGCTTGCCAGGACAGCAGCCAGAGCCGCAGGGCGGTCTTCTGTACGTTCTGTCCCCAGGCCTGCAATAACGCGCTGAGCGTATCCAGACAGGCCCATTGCGCGGCCGCAAGGCTTTGCTCGTCAACCGACCCGCCCACCGACAGCGGCAAGGCATGCAGCCAGTCCAGTTCGCTCGCCGTCTGCCCATTCTGATCGAGCGTGGCGATCAATCGACCAAACGCCACAGGGTCCAGCGGGTCGAGCTCATAACGATTCGGGCCAAGCTGCTGGTAGCCATTGCCGGCCTGCACCTCGATGACATGCCGATAGACACCCTGCAGACTGCCAAGCGTGGTGGCATCCAGACGCTCATGGCTACACACCACCAGCACGTCACGACCCTCACCAGTCGGTTGTGTACGCAGACGGTTTACCCGCTGCCACTGACGCTGATAAAACCAGTCTGCCAGCGGCTGGCGCTCGACGGCTGACGACTTCTGCAGTTCGGTACGAACGGCCGGTTTGAAGCGGAAGGTCTGCAGATCGAATGCCGAGGGAGGCAAGTCCCAGGGTGGCGGCGTCGAACCGGTCGCCCCTTCGATGCTGGCCCCCGCATACCAGGCGTCCAGCAGGGCCTGGGGCGAATGCTCGCTGGCGTTCACTCGCACGTCCGAAAGCGTCACCTGCTTGATCGACGCGGCTTGCAGGCGCGGTGTCTGACCGGGCTGGCAGATCATCGCGAAGCGCCAGGGCAACGCGCGTCGACCGTTTTGCAGGTAACGCAGCAGCGCAGCCTGCTGCTCGGGAAAGGCGTTGAGCCAGGCTTCAATCGCCAGCATGTCCCGCTCCAGGGCAGTACGGCTGTGCGCCGACAGCAGCAGGCACGCCGGGCAATCCTCGACGCGGTCTGTCTGCTGCGGCGCGGCGCCGACAATCACATGCGCGTTGGTGCCACCGATGCCGAAACTGCTGACCCCGGCCAGACGCCGACGCCCCTCGGGCCAGGGCCGTGAGGTGGTGGGAATGTAGAACGGCGAGTGCTCTAGGTCGATTTGCGGATTGATCCGGGCAAAGCCCAGGTTGGGCGGGATCACCCCGTGAAACACGGCAAGCGTCGCGCGAATCAGCCCGACCACGCCGGCAGCCGCGCCCAGATGACCCACCTGGCTTTTCACTGAGGCCAGCGCGCAACGGGCGGCTGGTGCCGCGCCGAACGCCTTGGTCAATGCAGCCACTTCAATCGGGTCGCCCAACAACGTGCCGGTACCGTGGGCCTCGATGTAGCCCATGTCGGCGCCATTGATACCGGCCTTGCGCAGCGCCTCGCTGATCACCGCGCTCTGCCCCGCCACCGATGGCGCGGTGTAACTCATCTTGGCGCGGCCATCGTTGTTCAGCGCAGAGGCTTCGACCAGTGCGTAGATCCGGTCGCCGTCGGCCTGGGCGCGCTCCAGCGGCTTGAGTACCACCACCCCGTAACCGCTGGCACCGATGGTGCCGCTGGCGTCGTCACTGAACGGACGGCACAGCCCGTCGCGGGAAAAAATGTGCTGCGGGCGATAACGATAGCCATCGGTCAGAGTCGGGTCGATCAACACCCCGGCGGCCAGCATCACGTCACTGTCGCCCTGACGCAGCATCGCCGCCGCCAGGTGCACGGCAATCAGCGAGCTGCCGCACGCCGCCTGAACGCTGAGTGCCGGACCGCCGAGGTCGAGGTGGTAAGCCGCCTTGGTGGCCAGAAAGTCCTTGTCGTGGTGCAGCGCCATCTGAAAGCCGTCCGGCAGATCGCCCTCGGCGGTTTCGCGCAGCATTTGCTGGAAATACGTGGTTTCGCCGCAACTGGCGATCAGGCCGATGCGCGGCCCGTCGGCTGCGGGCGTGAGCCCCGCATGTTGCAGTGCCTGCACGCAGCCCATCAGCAGATGCCGCTGTTGCGGGTCCATCAGCCGTGCTTCCTGCAGGCTGATGCCGAAATACTCGGGATCGAAATCCAGCAGGCCGCTCAGTTGACTGCGCGCACCGACCAGCCCATCGGCAGCGTCAAACCGCTCGATGCCCAAGCCATTTCCTTGAACCATCGCCCAGAACTCGGCGAGGTTGCTCGCGCCGGCCACATTCACCGACATGCCGATGATCGCCATGGGTTGTTCGCCAGCCTTGGCGCCTCGCTCATTGCCCTTCCCTGCACCGGGCGTTTGCCCTGCCGGTCCGGAGAGATGCTGCGCAAGACGGCGCACGCTGACATGCTCGAACAAGGCGGCCATGGCCACTGGCTGCGCCAGTGCCTCGTTGTAGCGGGCATGCAGGCGCATCAGGCCGAGGCTGGTGGCGCCGGCTTCGAAGAAGGTCTGATCAGGCTCGATGTCGCGACCGATGACCGCCACGAACAACTCGCTCAGTTGCTGCTCAAGTGCGCTCAACGGTGCCGCAGGCAGCCCGGAGCGTTGCCGTTGCAGCACCTCGCCCAGATCTCCCAGCGCCCTGCGATCGATCTTGCCGCTCGGCGTACGCGGCCAGGCGTCGACCCGCCGGTACTCGTCGATACGCACATGCGATGGCAGGTGCAGGCTGATCTGTCGGTCAAGCTGCTGTGCATCGGGCAGCGTACCCTCGCTGTGCAACCAGGCCACCAGCCGGGGCGGCTCAGCCTGCATGGCCACCACCGCGTTGCTCACCTGAGCGACTTGCATCAGCGCGGCCTCGATCTGCCCCAACTCAAGACGCTGACCACTGATCTTGATCTGCTGATCGTCCCGGCCCAGGTAGTGCAGGCAGGCGTTTGCATCAGCCCGCGCCAGGTCGCCGGTGCGATAGAACAGGGTCAGGCCCTCAGGCTGCGGCAACTCGACAAAACGCGCGGCATTCAGCGCCGGGTCAGCGAGGTAGCAGCGCGAAATCATCGGCCCTGCCACCAGCAGATAGCCCTGGCTGCCACTCGGCACCGGTCGGTCGTGTTCGTCCACCAGCAGCAGGCGTGCATTGCTCACTGCGCGCCCGATCGGCGCGCGCAGCGGCCAGTCGTGAACCGCCGCAGGCAAACGCCAGGCGCTGACCACGTGGGTTTCGGTCGGGCCGTAATGATTGAACAGCCGTGCCTGCGGCATGCCGCCAAACCAGTTGCGCAATGCCTCGGTGCACAGCAGTTGCTCGCCCGCCGTGATTACCTCGCGCAACGCCTGCGGATACACGCCCTGGCTGACAGCAGTCTGCGCCAGATGCTGCAAGGCCACACACGGCAGGAACAGCCGTTCGATGCGCGTCTGCACCAGATAGCTCAGTAATGCCTGGGCATCCTGCCGCCAGCGCGGGTTGATCAGGTGGTAACAGCCTCCGCCGCAGAGGGTGCTGAAAATCTCCTGAAACGACACATCGAACGACAGCATGGAGAATTGCAGGGTCACTGACTTCGCGGGCAACTGCCCCTCGTTGCGCTGCCAGTGCAACAGATTGCAAAGGGTCCGGTCCGGCACCTGAACCCCTTTCGGCGTTCCCGTCGAGCCGGACGTGAACAGCGTGTACAACGGTCGTTCGCCCGCATGACGGCGACGTTCGAACGGCCGTGCGGCAGCGCTCAGGTCGACGCGATGACAGACTCGTGGGTCTGCGCTTAACTGCTCCAGTGCTGCCTCGGTGGCCGCGCTGTACAGCACACAGCCGGGCTGCGCCTGCTGCATGACCTGACGCTGCACCGCCAGCGGATAGCCAGGATCGAGGGGCACCGCCGTCAGATTGAGCCTGGCCAGCGCCAGCAAGGCCACGATGTGCTCGACCGACGCCTCGAGGTACAGGACCACTTGCAGCGGCGCACTATTTTCCTCCGGCAGCGGACACTGCTCGACCAGGGTGGCCGCCAGCGTATCGGCCAGTGCATCCAGTTCGGCGTAGCTGATGCACTGCTGATCATCGATCAGTGCCGGAGCATCCGGCGTGCAACTCACCTGATAGGCGAACCAGTCGGCCACGGTGTTGAACGGCGGCTCAGCGCTGTCGCCCTGACTGGCGGGCGGCAGGCTGAAGCGGTAAGGCGTGAGCAGCGCATCGAGGGTCGCCGACGGCTTCTCCAGCAGCAGATCAAGCCCCTGCTGCAAGAGCTGATTGACGGCGACCATTTGGCCCGCATCGAAATAACTGCACTGGTACTCCCACCAGCATTCCAGCTGTGACCCGGCATCGACCACCAGCAAGGTCAGCGGGCATTTGGCCTGCACGGTCTCGTTGAATTCCAGCGTGGCGCGCAGGCCGGTTTGGGCCAGCCTGGCGTAGTCGGTGTTTTCCAGCACAAACATGAAATCGAACAGCGCACTGCTCGACGACAACCGCAGGTCTTCCACCAGGTCCGCCAGCGCGACGTCCTGCAAGGCCAGCACCTCACGCACAGTGGCGGTCTGCTGATGCAGCTGCTGGTCAAGCGCCTTGTCGCGGTCGAACGCCGTGGGGATCAGCACGGTATTGGCGAACATCCCGATGGCGTCTTCGAATTCGCTCAGCGGACGGTTGGATACCGGGCTGGCGATGCGTGGCCGTTCACAGCCGGTCAGGGCGTAAATGCTCCAGGCATAGACGCTGAACAGCACCTCATAACGAGTGACGCGCTGGCGGCTGCAAAACCGATCCAGTGCAGCACTGCGCGTGGCTCCCAGCGGCTGACGATAGAGCCGTGCCTGCGGTCCAGGCTCGCGAACCGGCAGCAGCGCGGGCGAAGACGCCGGGTGCTGACGGTGCAACCCGGCCAGCGCGCGACGCTGATCGCGGTAACGCGGGTCGACCCGCCATTGCCGTTGCCAGAGCGCAAACTCCAGCGTGCCCAGACCCGGCGAAGGCTCGGCACTCGGCCGCCCCTGCAGCGCATCGTCGTACAGTTGCACCAGGTCATCGAACAACAGGTTCATCGACCAGCCATCGATGGCCACGTGGTGCAGGTTCAGCAGCAAGCGACAGCTGCCATCGGCAAACGGCAACAGCCAGGCCTTGCACAGGGCCGATGTCGCCAGATCGAAAGGTGTGTCGAAGACCAGGGCTGCAAAGCTGCGCCAGGTCTGTTCACTGAACGCTCCTGTGGCAAAGGTCTGGCACACCGCGTCCCGTTGGTGAACCTGCTGATGCAGCCCGTCGGCAGCGGACACGAACGCCGTGCGCAGCCCGCTGTGCCGAGTCAACAGACGCTGCACGGCGTCGACCAGTGCGGAGAGTTGAACACCCGCCGCCAGGTGCAGGATGAGCGGCACGTTGTAGGCGGTCGCCTGCGGCGTGCGCTGCTGCATCAGCCACAGGCGACTTTGCTCGGCCGTCGCTGGCGCACGCCCTGAACGGTTGACGGGCGGCGCAGGCGGATAGGCCGACGCCTCACCCTGCTCATCACCGAGTCGCTCGGCCAGTGCCGAAAACGATTCGCTCAGCACCGCACCCAGCGTGATTTCCCGCCGCCAGTGGGTGCGGATTGCAGAGCGCAAACGCATGGCCTTGAGCGAGTCGCCGCCGCTGCCCAGCCAGTCATCCTCGCCGTTCAGCTCAGGTTGCGCCAACAGCCTGCGGGCATGGCTCAGCAGCCAGTCCAACGCGGGCGAGTGTTGCTCGCCTGCGCGCGAACCCGCCTGCGGGCGCCACGGTTTCAAGGGCTGCTCCAGCAGCGCACGCTGATCGATCTTGCCATTGCTGGTCAACGGCAGGCGCTGCAGCACAAACAGTTGATGCGGGCGCATCCATACCGCCAGGTTGTCGCGCAGATGCTGATCGAAATCGCGATAGTCCAGCGCCTCGCGCGGCACGATGAAGGCCAGCAACTGGTGGTCTTCAGCCGCCTGGCGACGGGTACAGACATGCACCTGCGCCACCTGCGGGTGCTCCAGAATACGCTGCTCGACCTCGCCAGGCTCGATGCGAAAACCGCGGACCTTCACCTGACGATCAATCCGCCCCAGGTACTCGATCAGCCCGTCGGCATTGACCCGCACCTGATCGCCGGTTCGGTAATGCAGCACGTCCCCGGCATCGGTTGTCGGCAGGCGCAGGAAACGCTGTGCGGTCTCTGCACAACGGTTACGGTAACCGCGTGCGACCCCGCTGCCGCTCAGGTAAAGCTCACCCGCCTCGCCGCTCGCAACCGGCCGCTGTTGCGGGTCAAGCACCTGCACGCCAGTGTCAGGCAATGGCCGACCAATCGGCACCGCGTCGCCGGCAAAATCGCGGGGGATCGGGTAGCACACGGCGAAGGTGGTGCATTCAGTAGGTCCGTAGGCGTTGAAAATCCGGCAGCGGCTGTCGGGATTGGCCTGATACCAGGCCCGCACCGCTGCGGCGCTGACCTGCTCACCGCCGATCAGCACCTGGCGCAGGCTGGCGAAACAGGCGGGGTTATCTGCGCTCAAGGTGTTGAACAACGAAACGGTCATGAACAGGCTATCGACCTGCTGCGTTTCCAGAACCCTGGCCAGTTGCTGTGCGTCCTGCAGGTCTGCGTCGGCAATGATGACGCAACAACCGCCGTTGAGCAGCGGTGCCCACAGTTCGAAGTTACAGGCGTCGAACGCCGGGTTGGACAAACAGGCCACGCGCTCGCCTGCGCGAATATCCAGGCAGCCGTCGGTCCGGGCCAGACGCAACAGGCCACGCTCGCCCACGTCCACGGCTTTCGGGGTGCCGGTGGTACCCGAGGTGTAGAACAGGAAGCTCGACACGGCAAAATCCTCGGGCAGCCGCAGTGCAGGCTGATCGGGGAATTCCAGCAGGGCTTCGACGCTGACGTACCAGCCGTGTTGTGGCGCTGCCAAACTGTCCGCGTCTTCGCCGAGGGTCACCAGCCCGACGCAGCCTGCGTCGTCGAGCATCAATTGTCGACGCCGGGCCGGGCTGGCCCGATCCAGCGGCACCACCACAGCCCCGACTTTCAGCACGGCCAGTATCGTGGCGACCCATTGCCAGCAGCGCGGCATGCACAGGGCAATCGGCTCCGCAGGGCTTGCGCCTTGTGCCAGCAGCCCTTTGGCGATGCGTTCACTGGCGCTGGCCAGTTGCGCGTAGGTCAGCCGTACCTGTCGATCGACCACGGCCAGCGCCTGGGGATCACGGCGTACCTGCTCGGCAAAACGCGACAGCAGGGTCTGGGGGTTGCGGGCGATATTCTCCTCGTGCCGGTTCATCATTGCGCCTCCTGCGTGTCGAAACGTTGCAGCTCTTGCCTGAGCGTCTGCGAGACCCGATGCACCTCGGCGCTTTCCAGCATGTCCCAGTGCCCGCCATTTACCAGCCGGGCCTTGTAACCGTTACCCGCGCGACGACGCCAGAAGCTGCGCAGCTCATGCAACTGCGTGCGGGTAAAGCCTTCGCGAGCCTGAATCAGCACGATGCGCCCGGCTTGCGGCGCGCACTCGTACGCGGCCATGGCCAGACGGTTGTGGTTGTAAAGATGGAAATACCGCTCGACCTGCGCGTCTTCGATGCCGGGGTACATGCCGTTGAAACGCACCAGCTTGTCGCGAAACTCCGCCATGTCCACGGTCCCGATCTGTTGCCGAAACCCCGGGTCATCCGAGCCCTGGGTATCGAGCAGCACCACCGTCACCTGACGATGGCCGGCAGCCGTCAGGCGGCGGGCCATTTCGTACGCCACCAGGCCACCGAACGACAGCCCGGTGAGCACCAGCGGTTGTGAGGTCAACGCCGCGATCCGCCGCAAATAGGCGTCGGCCATCGCTTCGACGCTCGGCTCGGTGCTTTCTCCGGGGTTCAACCCTGGCGATTGCACACCGTACACACCGATGCTTTCCGGCAGTTCCTTGGCCAGTGACAGGTAGCAGAACGCCGTGCCCCCCGCCGGGTGAATGCACACCACGTTGCGCTGCCCGGCACCGCGCCGGAATTCGATCAGGTTGTCCTGTGCCGCGGCCAGGCTGGCCCCGCTACGCAGCCAGCCGCCCAGCGCCTCGATGGTCGGATGGCCGAGGATCACGCGCACAGGCACCTCGACGCTGAACGCCCGGCCAATTTCGTAGGCCATCTTGATCGCCGCAATCGATGTCCCGCCGACGTTGAAGAAGTTGTCGCGAATGCCGATCTGCGGCACCAGCAGCAGGTCTTTCCAGATCTGATACAGGGTCAGCTCGATATGGTCCCGGGGACTGCCGAGATTGACCTGCCGGTCGGCCAGATCCTGATCGGCCTGTGCCGCGAGCGCTGCACGGTCGACCTTGCCGTTGACCGTCAACGGCAAGGCGTCCAGCCACAGATAAGCGCTGGGCATGACGGCGCTGGACAGGGTCGTTGCCAGATGCGCACGCAGTGCGGATTCATCCACTGGGCTATCGGTGACGCAGCACGCCACCAGGCGCTGGTTCTGCGCAGTATCACCGACGATCAATGCCACACTGGTGCGAATACCGGGGAACAGGTCCAGCCGCGCTTCGATTTCACTCAGTTCCAGGCGAATGCCACGCAACTTGACCTGAAAGTCGTTGCGACCGATAAACTCCAACTGACCGTCCGGACGATAACGCGCCAGGTCGCCGCTGCGGTACAGCCGGTCACCGGCAACGAACGGGTTGTCGATAAACCGTTCGGCAGTCAGCTCGTCGAGCCCCAGATAACCCCGTGCAACGCCGGCACCACCAATGTGCAACTGACCGGTGACCCCGGCCGGCACCGGCGCATCACGCTCGTCGAGCACGTAAAAACGGGTGTTGGCGATGGGCCGTCCGATGGGCAATTGGCGCGGCGGGACGTCGGCACCGGGCTGCAGCGTCCAGACACTGCTGATCACTGTGGTTTCGGTCGGACCATAGACGTTGTGCAGGCGGGCATGCGGCAGACGCTGCTGAAACAGCCTGGCCACTGCGGGCGACAGCTCCCCGCCGCCACTGAACACATCCTTGAGGGTGTGACAGGCGCTGACCTCTTCGACCTCCAGAAACAGTTGCAACATGGCTGGCACGAACACCATCGCGGTAACGCTTTGTTCGCGCACCACCTGCGCCAGGTAACCGGGTTCGAAATGCCCGCCGGGACGGGCGATGACCAGCCTGCCACCGGTAAGCAACGGCCAGAAGATCTCCCAGGCCGAGGCGTCGAAACCGAATGGGATCTTGTGCAACATGCTTCCACATTCGCCGCAGAACTGCTGACACCACAACAGCAGGTTGCTCAGGCCGCGATGCGTGACCATCGCCCCCTTGGGCAGCCCCGTGGTGCCGGAGGTGTAAAGCACATACGCCAGGTGGTCGGCGTTCACACCGACACGCTGCGTCTGCGGATTGTCCGACGGGCACTCGGCCCAGAGCACGGCATCGGCCTGCACGTCGAGGATCGGCACTTCGCAGTCCGCTCCTTGTAAAGCTTCGCGCAGGATCTTGCGCGTCGGCCCTTGGGCAAGCAGCACCACGGGGGACGTGTCATCGAGAATATGCCGCAGGCGTCCCGATGGATAATCCGGGTCCAGCGGCACATAGGCGCCCCCGGCCTTGAGCACCGCCAGCAAGGCCACGGGCAGTTCCAGCGAGCGCTCGATACAGACCGCCACGCGCACATCCGGGCCGACGCCGAGGGTGAGCAAGTGATGCGCCAGGCGGTTGGCCTGAGTGTTGAGCTGGCTGTAGCTCAGCGATCGACCCTCGAAGATGACCGCACACTCGGCCTGCCGACGCGTGACCTGAGCTTCGATCAGGCGATGCACGCAGTCGACGGGCTGAGCCAGCGGTGCCGGGCTATTCCACTCATGCAGTATCTGTGCGCGTTCGGCATCGCTGATCAGCGTCAGTGCACCCACAGGCTGCTTGGGGTTCAGCGCCACCTGCTCCAGCAACTGACGATAGTGCCCGCTCAGGCGCTCGATGCTGGTCTGGTCAAACAGATCAGTGTTGTATTCCACCAGCAGGCTCAGCACACCGTCGCGCTCGACCCATTCGAACGCCAGGTCGAACTTGGCCGTGGCGCTCCCGGTGCCGTATGGGGTCATGCTCAGGCCCGGCATCTGTGCGGCGTTGCCCGGGGTGTTCTGCAACACCATCATCACCTGAAACAGAGGCGAATACGCGGTATCGCGCGGCGGGTTGACGGCCTCCACCACGCGGTCGAAAGGCACATCCTGATGCGCGTGAACATCCAGCAGAGTGGCGCGCACTTCGCGCAACAGCTCGGCAAAGGTCTGCTGCGGATCGAGACGCTGGCGAATCACCTGAGTGTTGACGAAATGGCCGATCAGCGGCTCGATTTCGGGACGGCTGCGGTTGGCGAACGGTGTACCTATGCACAGATCCCGCTGACCGCTGTGGCGCCAGAGCAGGACCGACAGCGCGCCGATCAGCACGTTGAACAGCGTGCCCTGGGTCTGTCTGGCCAGCGCGTTGAGCGCACGCAGGGTGGTGCCGTCGACCGTCGAGCTGAAGGTCGCCCCGACGTAGCGCTGCACGGTCGGACGTGGCCGGTCGGCAGGCATGTCGAGCAGCGGCGGCGCGTCGGCCAGCGTGCGCTTCCAGAAGTCCAGCTGCCCGGCCAGCGCCTCATCACCCAGACGCTGTTGCTGCCAGCAGGCGTAATCGGCGTACTGCACCGCCAGCGGCGCCAGACTGGACCCCCGACCGCACAGAAAATCGCCATACAAGGCGGTCACTTCCTGAAGGATCACGCCCATCGACCAGCCATCGGCAATGATGTGGTGCACGCTGTACAGCCAGAGATATTCCTCATCCGCCAAACGCAGCAGCGAGGCCCGCAGCAACGGGCCGCTGGCCAGGTCAAACGGCGCCTTGGCCTGCTGCTCCACCGCCATGCTGACGTGCGCTTGGCGCGCCGTCGGCGACAGGTCACGCAGGTCGACACCTGGCATCACCAGCGGCATCGCCGGGTGCACGATCTGCCGTGGCTCGCCATCCACGCTGGCAAAGGTGGTGCGCAATATTTCATGGCGCATGATCAATTCGTTCAGCGCCCGCTCCAGCGCCGACACATCCAGCACGCCTTTCAGCAGCACCGCAGTGGGCACGTTATAGAACGCATTGCCCGGTTCCATCTGATCGAGAAACCACAGCTGGCGTTGTGAAAACGACAGCGCAACAGCCGTTTGCCCGGCAGCACGCCGAGGGATCGCGGCCGGGTCGGTGCCGCTCAGCAAGGCAATCAGTTCTGCCTTGTGTTGCTTGAGCGCCTGCAGCATCTCGTCATTCAGAAACCCGCGCGGCGCCTTGCAGCGCAGTTTCTCGCCGTCCACTTCAAGCACCACAGCGTGACGACCGAACAACTCCAGCAATTGATAGGCATTCATATCTCTATCTCCTCCATGTCGCTGGCGTCGTCCGTTTGATCCGCAGCAGAAGCGAACGCCTCGACCTGCGCGCGGCGTTGTTCGTCGGCAGTGCGCAGGCCGCCCACCATCGAGTAGATCAACTGATGATTCGGTCCCAGGTCGAACAGGGCCGACAATTGCTGCTCTTCGAGCGAGCCCATGCCACACAGGCCAAGGCCCTGCTCCACCGCCGTCATGCTCAGCAATTGCGCCATGCCCCCGGCTTCGATATGACAGAAGTCGCGACTGCGCTCGCCATACAGCGGCCGGATCGCGGCCATGTCGGCGATGAAGAACAGCGAGAAGGCGGCGTCTTCATACACCGGGCGGTTGACGAAATAATCGTAGGTGTCGGGGTCGAGCGGATCGCTGTCGAGCATCAGCAGGCGGTGCTCAACCGGGTCGTAGTAATAGGCACCGGCAGCAACGCCGGTCACCCGCTGCGGTTTGACGTACAGGTAGCACTGGATCGGGTACAGGCCACCTGCGGACGGGAACTGATATTTGACCTCGCCGTGCAGTTGCCCCTGCGCCAGGCTGGCCAGTAACCCGGCAAACGCCTCGGTGGGAACGGGTCGGTCGGCGAATTGGCGTACCGAGCGATAGTCGCTGAAGCGCCGCGCGAACGCGGGGTCATCCGGACGCGCAAGGTCCAGCGCCACAACCTGCGGGGCGAAGGTCCGCCGCCCGCGCTGATCGGCCTTGAAGCGCGCCCGCTGCTGTGGATCTTCAATCACCTGCTCGGGCGAACCCGCGTGCTGACGAACGCTGTCGACCATGCTGCCATTGGCCAGATTCCGGCGGTACATGCCGAGCAGGTTGAGCAGCGTCGGTTGCGCCAGCAGTTGCGCAACGTTGGGACGAAATTGCAGTTCGCCGGACAGCGCATTGCTGATCCTGACAATGTCGATCGAGGTGGCGCCCAGGTTGAGCAAATTGGCGTCGGCAGCGATCGAAGCACGCTTGAGCACGTTCTGCACGATCATCACCAGTTGTTGCTCCTGTGGCCCCTGCACTTCCAGCGCGGGGCCGGCATCCTGAACCTGCGACGGCTCCGGCAGGCGCTTCTTGTCGACCTTGCCGTTGGCCGACAGTGGCCATTCCTGCACGAAGGTAAACGACGTCGGCACCATGTAGGCTGGCAGTTTGTCTGCCAGGTACTGGGCAAAATCACTGGCCTGCAACGAGGGATCGGCCTTGAGTACGTAGCCCGCAAGCCGCTTCTCGCCCAGCGCTTCGCCGAGCACCCGCACCACGGCGCTCTGTACGCCGGGATGGCGATTGAGCGCCGCTTCGATCTCGCCCAGCTCGATACGGTGCCCCTGGACCTTGACCTGGGTGTCTTCCCGCCCGAGAAACTCGATATTGCCGTCGGGCAGCCAGCGCCCCAGGTCGCCGGTCCGATACAGACGTTCGCCGGTCAGCGGGTGAGCGAAGAAACTGCCGGCACTCAGGGCTTCATCACGCCAATAGCCCTTGGCCAGGCCGATACCGCCGATATACAACTGGCCAGCCACCCAGGTCGGGCGAACCTGCAAGGCGTCATCCAGCACATAGAAGCGCTGGTGATCCAGCGCCTTGCCGTAGGGAATACTGCGCCACGCGGGGTCGACCTGTTGCAGCGGATACTGGATCGACCAGATGGACGCTTCGGTCGCCCCGCCAAGGCTGATCAGTTGCAGCGCCGGCTGCAGCGCCCAGGCACTCTCGGGCAGCGTCAGGGGAATCCAGTCGCCTGACAGCATCGCCACGCGCAGGCACGACGGCAACACGCTGCGCTCGCTTTGCACATACTCCAGCAGCATGCCGAACAAGGCCGGCACCGAATTCCACAGGCTGACCTGATGCCGCTCGATCAGCGTCAGCCAGTGCGCCGGGTCGAGGGCCTGCTGCGGTTCGAGCAGCACCACTGCAGCGCCAGCGGCCAGCGTGCCGAAGAAGTCATAGACCGACAGGTCGAAACTCAGCGATGAAACCGCCAGCACCCGGTCCGCAGCGCCGACGGCAAAGCGCCGGTTGATGTCGAGCAGCGTATTCACCGCACCGCGATGATCGATGACCACGCCCTTGGGCATGCCGGTCGAGCCCGAGGTGTAGATCACATAGGCCAGATCGTCCGGGGTGAGGTGCACGGCGTTTAATTCGGCCTGATCGGAACGGCCAGCATCGGCAATGATCGGGTCGCTCACGCTGATGACCTGGACCTGCGCGGGCCACTCGACACGTTGCAGCAGTGCCGGCTGGGTCAGCGCCAGGCTGGCTTCGGCACGTTGCAGAATATGCTCCAGGCGCTCGACCGGCAGTGCCGGGTCGAGCGGCAGGTAGGCCCCGCCGGCGTACTGGATCGCCAGCGTCGCGACGACCTGTTCCCAGCCACGTTCCATGACCACCGCGACCAGTTGATTGGGCACCACGCCGCGACGCTGAAGCAGCGCCGCCAGTTGCCGCGCTTCGGCTCGCAGCTGGCGATAACTCAACTGCCGCTGGGTGCCGATGACCGCCAGCGCATCCGGGGCAGCGAGTGCCTGGCGATCAAACAGTTCGTGCATCAGCGCCGAGTCAGCGGGGCTGGCCTCGGGCACCGGCAAGCGTGCCAGCGGTATCAGGTCCACCGTGCCGGCGTTCCAGGCATCGGCCTGCAGCAGGCGATCCAGCAGCGCGTTGTAGGCGACGAACATCTGCTCGATCAGGCCTTGCGGAAACAATTCGTCGATGCTGTCCCAGTTGAACAGCAGGCGCCCTTCCAGCTCCAGCAGCGTGTGGTCAAGCCAGACCTGCGGGGTCTGGGTGATGCTGTGCATGTGCTCGGCATTCAACGCGTCGGCAAGGTTGAATTCGGCCAGTTCCGGCGCAGCTTCCGACAGGGTGCTGTTGAACACGATCGGCATGGCGGTCTGCTGCACGCCTCGGGCCTGGGACAGTTCACGCAGCACCCGCACGCCGCTGACCACCGAATGGTCGATGTCTTGCCACAACCGTGCCTGCACGGCACGCGCCTTGTCGATGAAGCTCGCGGCCCCGTCCAGATTGACTTCAAGCAAGACCAGCGAAGTGAAGTCACCGATGATCTCATCGACATCCGGGTGCAGCGGCATGCGGTTGAACAGCGGCAGACTCAGCGTGAAGCGCGGCTGTCGACTCCACAGCGCCAGCACCTCGCTGAACGCGGTCAGCAGCATCACCGATGGCGTCACGGCAAATTGCCTGGCGAGTTCCTTGAGCCGTGACCACTGCAACGCTGAAAGCTCGCGGTCGCGGCGGGTAAAGTGCGGCTGGCTGATACTTTCCGGCTGGCACACCAGCGGCAGGTCCGGTGCAGGTGCCAGCGTGGCAACCTTCTCGCGCCAGTAGTCCAGCGCCTGTGCGTAGCGGCTGTCATTGCGCAAGCGCTGCTCGGCCAGCACGTAATCGCGAAAGGTCAGACCCGGTTCGGGCAGTTGCAACTGCGGGTCGGCATAAAAGGCCATCAGTTCGCGCGCCAGAATCTGCGTACTCGCGGCGTCGACGATCAGTGCGTCAAGGCTGATGTGCAGATGGCTGATGCCCTCATCGAGCAACGACAGACTGAACTCGAACAACGGCCAGCGACTGGCGTCCAGCACCTGATGGGACTGACGCTCACGGGTGACTTGCAGGGCCTGCTGCGCGGCGCCGGCAGACAGGCCGCGCAGATCGTTGCGTGGCAGGTGATAGATAGGCACGCTGTCGAGGACCTGCTGCGTGCCGTCGCCAAGGAACACCACGCGCAGCATGTCGTGCCGCTGGATCATGCGGTTCAGCGCCTGCTCGAAACGTGGCACGTCGAGGCCGGGGATGCGCAGTTCTTCATAGCCATGGGCACTGACCCCGCCGAGGCTGACCGACGCTTCGCGGCCAAACCAGTACGCCTGCTGGATATCGGTCAGAGGAAACGGCGCGTAACGTGCGCTGCGATCGGCTTCAATCGGGGCAAAGGGTGTGTCGAGCGAAGGCCCGTCACCCCGCCCGAGCCGCACCTGCTCGGCCAGGTCCATCAGCACCGGCGTCTTGAACAGACTGCTCAGGGACAGCTGCGCGCCCATGCGCTGGTTGATCATGTAGATCATCCGCGTGGCCAGCAGCGAGTGCCCGCCCAGTTCGAAAAAGTTGTCGTGGATGCCGACCTGCTGGCACTTGAGCACATCGGCCCAGATACACACCATCTGCCGCTCGGTCTCGTCGCGCGGTGCCACATAGGCACTGGCGGCCTGCCGCTCTGGTACCGGCAGCGCCTGACGGTCGAGCTTGCCGTTACGGGTCAGCGGCAACTGCGCCAGCGCCACCCAGGCCGTCGGCACCATGTGTTCCGGCAGGTGGCGGTGCAGCTCGGCACGCAGTGTTTCGGCGGTTGCAGGCCCCACCACATAAGCCACCAAGCGCTTGTCGCCCGGCACATCTTCGCGCAACAGCACCACCGCTTCCCGCACACCGGGTTGCTGGTGCAGAAGGCTGTCGATCTCGCCCAGTTCGACGCGAAAGCCGCGCAACTTGACCTGCTGGTCGATGCGTCCCAGGTAGTGCACATTGCCGTCGGCCGCAAATCGCGCCAGGTCACCGCTGCGGTACATACGCGCACCGGGCTGCGGGTTGAACGGGTCCGGCAGGAAGCGTTCGGCGCTCAAGTCCGGACGATTCAGATAACCACGAGCCAGGCAAGCACCGGCGATATACAACTCGCCCGCCACGCCGACCGGTACCGGGTTCAGGTCGCCGTCCAGCACATACAGACGCGCATTGGCGATGGGCCGGCCAATCGGCGGTGCGTCCGGCCACTGCCCGGCGGCGTCACAGTTCAGGCTGAACTGGCTGACCACGTGGGTTTCGGTAGGGCCGTACTGGTTGTGCAGTTGTACACCGCCAAGGCCGCAGACAAAGGCACGCAGTTCGTCGTTGACGAGCAACGCCTCGCCAGCGGTGATGACTTCGCAGCCGCCCTTTTGCAAGGGCATCGGCACCGACGCGTCGGTTTCAGTGAAACTGGCCAGTTGCTGAAGCACGGCGAACGGCAGAAACGCCCGTTGTACGCCCTCGGCCACCAGCGTCGGACGCAGCGCGGCGAGGTCTTTGCGACCGGCTTCGCTCATCAGCACCAGGCTGCCGCCTTGGCACAACGTGCTGCAGATTTCCTGAAACGACACGTCGAAATTCAACGATGCGAATTGCAGCACGCGTTGTGAAACAGGCGTTTGCTCCAGTTGCCAGGCGATCAGGTTATCCAGCGCCGCACGACTGTGCGCCACGCCCTTGGGCCGCCCGGTCGAACCGGAGGTGTAGAGCACGTAAGCCAGGTTACCGGGGCTGACGGGTACTTGCGGGTTGGCCTCGGAATACCCAGACCAGCGCCGCGCCTGCACGTCGAGGCAGCAGATCGGCAGCGTGTCGGGCAACGGCGGCAGACCGGCACGCAGTGCAGTCTGGGTCAGCAGCAGGCTCGGTGCGGCATCCGCGAACATGAACGCCAGACGCTCTGCCGGGTATGCCGGATCGAACGGCACGTAAGCGGCGCCGGTCTTGAGAATGGCCAGCAGGCCGATGACCATCTGCGGCGAGCGCTCCAGGCACAGCCCCACGCACTGCTCAGGCCTCACGCCCTGCTCGATCAGGTAGTTCGCCAGGCGGTTGGCAGACTGATTGAGTTCGGCGTAAGTCAGCGCTCGCTCATCGGCCAGCAACGCCACAGCGTCAGGTGTGCGCTGCGCCACGGCCTCGAAGCGCTTGACGCAATCGGGCTGCGCCGAGGTATCGCGTTCGGTGCGGTTCCAGTCGTAGACGATCCGTCGGTGCTGCTCGGCGTTGAGCAGGTCGAGCGTCGCCAGCGGCTGTTCGCTGTCCTCGACCATCTGCGTGAGGATGCGGCGCAGGTATTCGCCCATCTGCACCACGGTCTCCGGCTCGAACAGCCCCGACGCGTATTCCAGGCCGCCGACGATTTGTCCGTCACGTTCGCTGAGTGCCAGTTGCAGGTCGAATTTAGCCACTGGCTGTACGCTTTGCAGCACGCTGACGTCGAGCCCGGACAATTCCAGATCCGAATCCTGATGCTGCTCCCAGGCGAACAGCACCTGAAACACCGGGCTGTAAGCCAGACTGCGCGGCGGATTGAGCAACTCCACCACTTGATCGAACGGCAAGTCCTGATGTTCCTGAGCGGCAAGCGCAACGCTGCGCGCCTGTTGCAGCCAACTGGCCACCGTCGGGCTGCCGGAGCGGGTCATGCGCAGCGCCAGGGTATTGACGAAGAACCCGATCAACCCTTCCAGCTCCTGCTGGCTGCGGTTCGCCGAGGGCACACCGATGACCACGTCATCCTGCCCCGACAGGCGCATCAACAGCAGCGACCAGGCCGCCAGCAGGTTCATGAACAACGTGGTGCCCTGCTGCGTAGCCAACACTCGGAGCCGTGCTGTCAGCGCACGGTCAAAGACCAGCGGCACGAAGCCGCCGCGGTAATCCTGGGCCGCCGGACGTTTGTGATCGGTGGGCAACTCCAGCAGTAGCGGCGCACCGCTCAGGGTTTCACGCCAGTAGCGCCGCTGCGCATCCAGCACCTCGCCGCACAGCCACTGGCGTTGCCAAGCCGCGTAGTCCACATACTGAACGGCCAGCGGCGGCAGTGGCAAAGACTGCCCGTGCGCGGCCGGTTGCTGAATAGCCGCCTCGTAGAGCAGCCTCAGCTCACGGGTCAGCACGCCCATCGACCAGCCATCCGAGACGATGTGGTGCTGGGTCAGCAGCAACACGTGATCGTCGTCGGCCAGCTTGACCAGGCTGATGCGCATCAACGGCCCCACCGCCAGATCGAACGGCTTGCTGCCCTCTGCGTCGATCAGCGCCAGCAGACGCGCCTGGGCATCGTGCTCGTCGCGCAGGTCAATGACTGGCAACGGCATGATCGCGCCCGCCGCCGCAACACGCTGCCGCCCCTCGCCCTCGACCGCGAAAAATGTGGTGCGCAGCGCCTCGTGGCGGGTCACCAGTTGATTGAAACTGCGCTCCAGCGCGGCCACCTGCAACGGCCCGCGCAGGCGCAGGTTCAAGGGCATGTGGTAAGCCGCATTGCCGCCGTCCATCTGCGCCAGAAACCACAGGCGTTGCTGGGCCGACGACAACGTGTGTGCCTCGCTACGCGCTACAGCCGTGATTGGTAGGCGGGGGCTGCCCTGCCGAGCGGTGCTCAGTCGTTCGGCGAACTGCTGCAGCACAGGGGCGGTAAACAGGGCTGAGGGTGACACCTCCAGATGCAGCGTCTGCCGAACCTTGGCCAGCACGCGCATCACCAGCAGCGAGTGGCCGCCGAGTGCAAAAAAGTGATCCTGGCGACCGACTCGCTCGACACCCAGCACCTCGGCCCAGATGGCCGCAAGTGAGACTTCCAGCGCGCCTTGCGCGGCTTCGAAGACATGCCGATCGAACGCGTCATCCCCCGGCTCGGGCAATGCGATGCGGTCCAGCTTGCCATTGGCGGTCAGCGGCAGCGCGTCCATGCGCACGAACGCAGCAGGAATCATGTAGTCCGGCAGGCTGAGCTGCAGATGCTGGCGCAGGCCTTTGGGCGTCAGCGCTGCGCCGGTCTGTTCGCGAAAGTAGGCAATCAGCCTGGGCACGCCCGCGCCGTCCTCGCGCAGTACCACCACGTTGTCCCGCACACCGGCAACCTCGGCCAGGCGTGCCTCGATTTCCCCCAGTTCCAGGCGCAGGCCGCGCAGCTTGGCCTGCGAGTCGTTGCGACCGAGGAACTCCAGATGGCCGTCAGCCCGATAGCGGGCCAGATCGCCAGTACGGTACAACCGCTCACCGGCCACAAACGGGCTGTCAATGAAGCGCTCGCGGGTCAATTCCGGCAAATTCAGGTAGCCACGCGCAACCCCCGCGCCGCCGATGTACAGTTCGCCGGTCACGCCCTGGGGAACCCTATCGCCAGCAGCATCGAGCAGGTAAATCCGCGTATTGGCCAATGCCCGCCCGATGGGCAGCACCGCGTCGACATGGCTGTCGGGTTCGAACTCGAAACAGGTGCTGTCGATGCTCGCTTCGGTAACACCGTAGGCCTGGACGATCTGCGTCTGCTCGCCACACAACCCACGCAGTTGGCGCGCGCTGTGCGCCGTCCAGATGTCCGAGCCGCAAACCACCGTGCTCATGAACGACAGGTCGCGCCCCGCCTCCTGCGCCCAGACCAGCAAAGGGTTGAGCACCGCCGGCACGAAGTCCGCAAAATCGATGCGCGCCTCGCTCAACAGGCGATACAGCGCAGGCGGGTCCATCAGCGTGTCACGCGGGCAGAGCACGAGCGTGCCGCCAAAACCCAGTGCGCGGATCAGGTCGGCGCTGAACACATCGAAGGAAAACCCGGCCATTTGCAGGTGATTGAGGGGGTTGTGCAGCGCGTACAACGGCTCCCAGGCAGCGCTCACCGCGATCAGCCCACGGTGCTCGACCATGACACCCTTGGGCATACCGGTGGAGCCCGAGGTGTAGATCACGTAAGCCAGATGGCGGGACGTCAGACCGACCGCACGCGGGTCAGGGTTGTGCATCGGCTGCGCTGCCCATAGGCGGGTATCGGCCAGATCAAGCACCTGCGTTGCAACCTCACCCTCCTCCAGCGCCGCCAGCAACGCCGCGCGCGCCGGAGCGTGGCTCAGCAGCACGCGTGGCGCGCTGTCTGCCAGCATGTGTGCCAGACGGGCTTTCGGGTACGCGGGGTCCAGCGGCAGGTAGGCACCGCCCGCCTTGAGTACCGCGAGCACACCGACCAGCATGTCCAGCGAGCGCTCCAGGCAAATCCCGACACGCACATCCGGCCCGACACCAAGGCTGCGCAGGTAATGGGCCAGGCGGTTGGCCTGGGTATTGAGCGTCGCATAGTCAAGCGTGTCCAGTTCGAAGCGTGCCGCTATGGCGTCAGGATTGCGCTGCGCCTGGGCTTCGAAAAGACCATGAACACATTGGTTTTGGTCAAAGGGTTGCTCTGTATCAGGATGAGCGAAGCCCGTCCCGCGCGAGGAAGATTTGTCGACCATCAGGAATCACCGTCCGTGAGCAGATTATTTTTTCATGAGCAGACGGGAGCGCAGAGCGGCAAGCCCGTCAGGCACGGCATAAGCAATGCCGGATGAACATCGAGACTCAGGGAGAAGGTGCGGCGCGGGCTCTCGGGCTCATGTCATGACCTGACATGCAAGCACTCGGGGGGATCGCAGAGGGATGACAGACGAACGCGGCACGGCGCGACTCGCCTACAGAAAGGGGGGTGGCTGGCTCGTTGACGAGACTGATCGCTCTGCCCTTGGAACTGACGTTTGCATACCGCGTGACCAATTGAAACCTCATCTTCCGTTCGAGGGTCAACGACGGGGAACGGCCTGCGCCGGGGTGTCAGCGCCAGGGTGGACCCGATCGGCTGTGACTGCGGAGTCTGTGAACCCGTGACAGTCATTGGCGCTGGGTTTTTGGCCCTGAGCGCCGGGGATAATAACCACGATTTTTGGCGGTGAGGCAAACAAAAAGTTACAAACCGCGAAAGTGTCCGTCAAACGGCACTGCTGTCGCGGCGGGAGAGCCGTTTGAAATTTCAGCGTCGGGCGGCGACTTTTCCCGGCACGCAATGCAATACTCGAAACCTGACTCACACGACCACGGCCTCCATGACCCTCATCTATCGACAACTGACCCCGGCCGATGCGCCTGCCTATCGCGCCTTGATGCTCGAGGCCTATGACCGTCATCCAGACGCCTTTACCTCTGACGTGACGGAGCGCGAAGTGCTGCCTTTGGCGTGGTGGGAGAAAAGGCTCGATGACAGCGCTGGCGCAACCGAAATGGTGTTTGCCGCCGTTGAAGACGGTCATTTGTTGGGCGTAGCCGGCCTCTGCGTCGAAACCCGAAAAAAGGCCCGACACAAATCGACCCTGTTCGGCATGTATGTGCCACTGGCGCACAGGAACAGGGGCATCGGCGCTCGATTGGTGCGCAACGTGCTCGACCATGCCGGAACCCGCGCAGAGCTTCTGGTCGTGCAGCTTACTGTCACGCAGGGCAACGCCGAAGCAGTCGGACTGTACGAGCGCATGGGCTTCGTGACCTTTGGCCTCGAACCCCTTGCAGTTGCTGTAGGCACCGGGTTCGTCGCCAAGGTGCATATGTGGAAAGACTTGCGCGGGTGACCGGCGCACCTGGATAACGGGCGCTTCAGCAATCGAGCGCGTCAGCCGCTTCGGTCAGGGAATCGACGATCACGTCCCAGTCCTGTTCGGCGCTCAGGTCAGACGTCTGGCCTGGCCCGTGCTCGGCGGGACGTCGGACGAAAACGGTCTTGAAGCCATTCGCACGAGCGGCAGTCAGGTCGGCGTTATGCGCAGCCACCATGGCGACGCAATGCGGTTCCAGGCCTACTGCTTTTGCAGACTTCAGGTAGGTCTGGGGCATCGGTTTGTAAGTGCCGGCGATCTCCGCACCGACGATAACGTCCCAGGGCAGTCCGCCGAATTTCGCCAGGTTGAGCATTCCGGCGATGTGTCCGTTCGATAGCGTACCGATCGAGAACCTGCGCTTTAATCGGCTCAGGCCGGCGACCGAGTCAGGCCATGGATCGAGCCGCTCCCAGGCCTTGTTGAGCTCGACGAGCTCGGCGTCGGGGATGCTGCCGAAATCCACCTCATGGCGCGCCAGCACTGTTTCGAGACTCTCCCGGTTGAGCACGTCGAGTGTCACGTACGGGCGCTCACCCGCACGCACGCGCTGCATGGAAGGCTGATAAAGACCCCGCCACTGATCGGCAAAATCAAGGGGATCGACGTCCACGCCATGCCGCTGCAGAAATGGCGCAGCGGCCCGCGCCACGCCGTTTCGCCAGTCGACAACGGTGCCGAATACATCGAAACCGAGAAACCCTATCTGTTCCAGCCTGGCCATATTGCTCTCCCGAATCGTGCACAGTCGCTTATAGTTCTACAGATCTAGAACTATAGAACCAATCGCGTCAAAGCGAGTTGCTCCGGGCAGACGTTGCCCAACTGTAGACGCGAAACGGCTCGGCGGCTGCTCAATCAACGATAGACGGAGGATTCATGGACTACGTAAAGCTTGGCAACACAGGACTGGATATTTCCAGACTGTGCCTGGGATGCATGACATTCGGCGAGCCCGATGCCGGAACGCATCCCTGGACACTGGGCGAAGAAGCAAGCAGACCGATCATCAAACACGCCGTCGAGCAAGGCATCAATTTTTTTGACACGGCCAACAGCTACTCGGCAGGTACTTCGGAAACCATCGTCGGTAAATTGCTCAAAGAGTTCACACGTCGCGACGAGACCGTGATCGCAACGAAGGTGTTCTTTCCGGCAAACATGTGGGAAGGCTCGACCCGCCCCAACGAAAAGGGGCTCTCGCGCAAGGCCATCATGTCCAGTATCGACGCGAGCCTGACCCGGCTCGGCACTGACTATGTCGACCTGTACCAGATCCATCGCTGGGACTATGACACGCCCATCGAAGAAACCATGGAAGCCCTGCACGATGTGGTCAAGGCCGGCAAGGCCAGGTACATCGGCGCGTCTTCCATGTACGCATGGCAGTTCGCCAAGGCCCAGCAGGTCGCGACCGCGCATGGCTGGAGCAGATTCGTCTCGATGCAGAACTACCTGAACCTGGTCTATCGCGAAGAAGAGCGCGAGATGATCCCGCTGTGTATCGATCAGGGGGTCGGCCTGATGCCGTGGAGCCCGATGGCACGCGGCAGGCTGACCAGGCCCCATGGTCAACAGACCGAGCGGACCAGAACCGACGTATCCGGCCAGTCGTTTTACGAGGCGACGGAAAAGGAAGACGGTCGCGTGATCGATGCCGTGGAACAGCTGGCCGCAGAGCGCGGGGTGCCGATGGCGCAAATCGCACTGGCCTGGGTATTGGCCAAGCGCGGTGTATCCGCGCCCATCGTCGGCGCCTCCAAGGCCACGCAACTGGACGATGCCATCGCAGCGCTGCAACTGGTGCTCAGTGATGAGGACATCAAACGTCTCGAGGCTCCGTACGTGCCCCATGCAGTGACCGGTTTCGTCTGACCGACGCAGCAACCCCCCCCGTAACCGGCGAACGACATGAGCGTCGCCGGTTACCCGCGGCACAGAGCGACGACGAGGACCCTAAAGATCGCACCCCACGCTTTCGTAACTGTCATACAGTTCTGAAATAACACCTGTCTATGTCACCGTGCGCAAATATCTATTGGGCAGCGAGTCGACTGGACGGTATTGTCAGGCCATTCTGAATAAAGGCTCTTCGCCATTATTTCATCCGACTTCTTCTCTTGCCTCGCTCGGGTTCATTTCATGAAAAATCAGGTTTCTCTGGCTACGCGCATCGGCTTGGGATTCGCCGCTGTCGTCTCGCTGCTCATCTTGATCACAGCCGTTGGCATTCAGCGGGTCGGCTTCATCGACAGTACCCTGGAAGACGTAGGCGAAAATGCCGCCAAGGTGCAACGCTATGCGATCAACTTCCGGGGCAGCGTGCATAACCGTGCGATCGCTCTGCGCGACGCCGTGCTGGTCAACAACGACCAGGACATGGCGCTGCATCTGGCAGAGATGACCCGTCTTGAAAAGGACTATGTCGACTCGGCCGTACCGATGGAGCAGTTGTTCACCAAGCCCAACGTCAGTGCCGAAGAACGCCAGTTGCTGCGTGGCATCAAGGAAATCGAACAGCAAACGCTCAGCTCTACCAAGAGCGTGATTGCCTTGCGCCGTGCCGGAGACATCGCCGGTGCGCAGGCCCTGTTGCTGAGCCAGACCTCCGGTAACTACAGTGAATGGCTGAAGCGCATCAACGCGCTCATCGACCATGAGGAAGCCTCGATCAGGGTCCAGCTGGATAATGTGCAGGCGACCGCCAGCCAGTTCCGCGGCCTGATGCTGCTGGCCACTGCGTTCGCTGTGCTGCTGAGCATCGTACTGTCGGCGTTCATCATCCGCTTCGTGAAAAAGACCCTTGGCGCAGAGCCGGTCGACGTTGCCGAGGCCATTCGCCGACTGGCGGCGGGCGATCTGCAGCAAACCATCACCACGGCGTATCCCGACAGCGTCATGGGCGTGCTGAGAACAGCGCTGAGCCGTCTTTCGGAAACCATCACCGACGTACGAATGGCCGCTCAGGAGGTCAGCCAGTCCTCTAGCGTGCTGTCGGCGGCCTCCTCCGCCAACAATGCCCAGATCATGGTGCAGACCCGTGAAGCCGAACAGGTGGCCACCGCCATCAGCGAGATGGCCGCGACGGTCAGTGAAGTCTCGGGCTATGCCTCACAGGCCGCGGATGCCGCGCGCCTGGCTGACAGTGAGGTGGCGAGCGGCAACAGCCTCGTTGAAGGTACGACCACTGCCATCGAACAACTGGCGGCCACGCTGACTGAAACGACCAGCACCGTGGAGCAGGTCTCACGGCATGGCGAGGAGATCGAAAAGGTGATCGAGGTGATCAACTCGATTGCCTCACAAACCAACCTGCTGGCGCTCAACGCGGCCATTGAAGCCGCCCGCGCGGGCGAGCATGGCAGAGGTTTTGCGGTGGTCGCCGATGAGGTTCGTTCGCTGGCCAATCGCACCCAGCTGTCGACCCAGGAGATTCAGAACATGATCAGCACGCTGCAGGGTGGTACGGAAACTGCGGCACAGAACATGCGCGACAGCTGTGAACTGGTCAATCGTGCCGTGGAACAGACACGCAATGCCCAAAGCGCCTTGTCGAGAATCAATCAGGAAGTGAGTGCGATCAATCACATGAACGCGCAGATCGCCAGCGCGTCGGTTCAACAGAGTGCGGTGGCAGAAGACGTTGCGATGAACATCACCAGCATTCACGACTCGACACTCAAATCTGCCAATGGATCGCAGCAAGTGGCGACCGCCAGTGAGGAACTGGCGCAGCTCGCGGATCGCCTGACCCGCAAGGTCGCGTTTTTCAAGGCAGGCTGAGGGTGTGACGAAGGTGTGATGAGGTATCGCGGCGATGGATTCAGCGTCGCCGCGGTCTCTCATTATTGGCAGATCAGTCGGTGCAACTGACCGGCTTTGAGTTGCGCATCGCCAGCATCACGGTGAGCATGGACAGCGCAGCACATACCGCACCGATCACGATGGCAGCGGTAAAGCCGGCCCGACCGGACACCACACCGCCAATGAACGCCCCGCCGCCAATCGACAGATTCACCACACAGACCAGCAACGCCTGAACGCCTTCGACCCGATCATTGGAGGCCTCGAAGCACCAGATCTGCGTGGTGATGGGGATCATCCCGAACGCGAACCCCCAGACCAGAATCACCGGCCAGAGCAGCCACGGGTTACCGACGAACATCAGCAGCGCGGTCAGCGAACCCAGCATCAGCAGGGTCATGATCAGCACCGAGGACGGTGCGCTCCTGGCCGCCAGAGCTCCACCGGCCAGATTACCTGCAACCGCCGCCAGGCCGAAGGCGAAGAGCAATGCGCCCAGGGCCTGACCCTGAATATGCGCGAATTCCTGCACGAAGGGCGCGAGGTAAGTGTAAGCCGCGAAGTGCCCCACATAGATCAACAGTGCGGCAGCGAACATGCGACGAATGCGCTGCTCGCCAGCCAGCGACAACATCTGGCTGATGCCGGCAGAGCGCTCGCCCGGCAACGCAGGCAGGAAGGTTGCAATCAACACCCCCACGGCAACCGTGACCACTGCCGCTGTTTCAAACGCAGCACGCCAGCCAAAGGCTTCACCGATCAACGTGCCGGCCGGAATCCCCGCGACAGTGCCGATCGAGACGCCCGCCAGCACATACGCGGTGGCCTTGACGCCCTCCTTGCCGGGCCTCAAACGCGGCCCGAGTGACCCGGCAATCGTCCAGAATCCCCCCAGCGCGAAGCCGAGCAGGACCCTGCCCGCCAAAGTCAGCCAGAAGTGCGTGGACAACGCGACGATCAGGTTGGAGGCCAGCAATATCGACAGCAGCCCGAGCAGCAGGCGCTTGCGGTCGACATGACTGAACAGGGCAATACAGGACGGCGCCGAGATGGCCGCAAGGATGCCGGGGACGGCCATCATCAAGCCTGTCTGGCTGATGCTGGTTCCCAGGTCGCGAGCGATATCGGGCAGCAGCCCGACCGGCAGAAATTCAGTGGTGACGGTGGCGAACGACCCAAGCGATACGCTGCCAACGGCCCACCATGAAGCGGGTTTTGTTCGTACGTTTCCAGCGGTTTCAAAGCGACTCACAGCGGTTCCAGAATTCAGGGATGTCAGCGACCGGCCGCTCAGGCCAGCGCGTGGAAGCGGCCAACCCTAACGTGTAAGCGCGCATCGAAGCCACCTTGCGAAAGAATTTTGTGTGGATAACGCGAGGTAGGTCCCGCGAAGACGGGCCATCAGGGTGATGCTCCGGGTCGAGGTGGCATCGGTGACGCGGAGCGTCACGAACGGCATTCCCACGCGGCGCATGGGAACGATCAATCATCGGCTATCGTGCCGACGCTCTGGGTCAAGAACGGCGTTCCCAAGCAGAGCTTGGGAACGATTACTCAACAACGACCTCAGGCCATCGTGACCTACTTGTTGCGGGTCACTCTCCAGACGGTGTTTGCCAGGTCGTCAGCGATGATGAGTGCGCCTTTCGGATCAACCGTCACGCCCACTGGCCGGCCGCGCGTCTTGCCGTCAGCTCCGCGGAAACCGGTTGCGAAGTCCACAGGCTCGCCCGCAGGACGCCCATTGCTGAACGGCACGAAGATCACCTTGTAGCCCACCGGGTTATCGCGGTTCCAACTGCCGTGCTCGCCAACGAACACGCCGTCGGCAAACTTGTCGCCCATGGCCGGGATCGAGAACGACACGCCCAGTGCGGCGACGTGCGAACCAAGGCTGTAATCAGGCTTGATCGCCGCAGCGACTTTGGCCGGATTCTGCGGCTGGGCACGCGTGTCGACATTCTGGCCCCAATAGCTGTAAGGCCAGCCGTAAAACGCCCCCTCCTTCACCGAGGTCAGGTAGTCCGGAACCAGATCAGGCCCGAGTTCGTCACGCTCGTTGACCACTGTCCACAGTTGCCCGGTGCCCGGCTGAATCGCCAGTGCCGTCGGGTTGCGCAGACCGGTCGCATAAGGCTTGTGGGCACCGGTGGCGGCGTCGATCTGCCAGACCATTGCCCGATCGATCTCGACCTCCATGCCGCGCTCGGTCACGTTACTGTTCGAGCCGATGCCCACGTACAGGAAACGGCCATCAGGGCTGACGGTCAGCGACTTGGTCCAGTGGTGGTTGATCGCTGCAGGCAAGTCGGTGACCTTGGTCGGTTCACCACTGGCCTTGGTCTGGCCTTCCTGATAATCGAAGCTGACCAGCGCATCCTGATTGGCCACGTACAGCTTGCCGTTCGCGAAGGCCAGGCCATAAGGCGCATTGAGGTTCTCGGCAAACACCGTCTTCAGCTCGTACTTGCCGTCGCCATCGGCGTCTCGCAACAGTGTCAGACGATTACCGCTTTTGACCTTGGTGTTGCCCTTGGCCTTGATGACGCTGGCAATCACGTCCTTGGGCTTGAGCTTGGCGGCGCTGCCGCCGCGCCCTTCGGCAACGATGATGTCGCCGTTGGGCAAAACGATGGACTGACGTGGAATATTCAGATCGCTGGCAATCGCCGTGATGCTGAAACCCTCAGGCACGGCAGGCTTTTGATCGCCCCATGCGGTGGGTTCTGCAATCTTCATGCTCGGCAACAGGCCGCGTTGCGGATCCGGCAGCTTCGGGTCCGGTCCGCGCGCCTGAGTGCTGTCGGCTTCACCACCGCAGGCGCTCAGCAGCAGCGCCATGCTCAATGCAGTCAATGCGTGGATATTTCTCATTCTGCACCTCCGGAACGCAGGCTAGTAAGCCCGGTCCACGTCGCAACGCAGGCCAGAACGGTGACGATGACCGACAGGATCAAGCCCGACGGCATGACCGCCCAAGCGTCTTTCGCATGCTCGAAGGCATTGACCAGACCCAGCACCCAGGTGACCAGCAACAACAGGAAGTACACCACGGGACGACCAGCCTTGTGATCGGCGCGAACCAGATTGACCAACGCGAACAGCAACGCCAGCCCGCAGAACAACAGGCCTCCGGCAATCAGCCAGGCGGCAAAGTTGCTCCACTGAACCTGAAAGGTCTGGTAATAGGCAATATCACTCAGCAAGCCGCCGAGAAACAAAGGCACGGTTCCGGCAAGCAAGGTCGCATGTAGCGGGCCTGGCGTGTAGCGGTAGACGGGATAGGTGGTTACGGTCATGACGGCTCCTTTTCGTTCGGCGACCCTGGATCAACACTCAGTGCGGATGCGCTGGCAGGTCGGGGTCGCGCTGAATGCGCATAAGGAAGGATCATGCTGAGCAAGCGATAGTTCAGCGCTTTTCATTTCGAAATATTTTGAAAACGCTACTGGCTTGCCGTGCGCTTGTTTCGCCGGCAACGCTCAGAGCAATAAAGCACCTCATCCCAGCAGCGCGCCCACTTCTTGCGCCAAGTGAACGGCAGCCCGCAGACCACACAGGTTTTGACTGGCAGCTCGGCTTTTTTCAAAGCGCCTCTCCGGCATCGAGCCTGGCCAGCAGATGCTCGCCACGCGCCCACAGCGCCTGCTGTTTGGGCTCAGCCATGCGATCAAGGTTTTTATAGATAATCGCCATGCGCTGATTGCGACGCAACAGGTCGCCATGGCGCATCAGGAAATGCCAGTACAGCGCATTGAACGGACAGGCATCCTCAGTGGTGCTTTCAGTGACCTTGTACGCACAGCCGCGGCAATAGTCAGACATGCGCTTGATGTACTGGCCGCTGGCGCAATAGGGTTTGGAGCCCAGATAGCCGCCATCGGCATGCATGACCATGCCCAGCGTATTGGGCAGCTCGACCCAGTCGAAGGCATCCATGTAGATCGCCAGGTACCACTCGCAGATCTGCTCCGGCACTATCCCGGCAAGCAGGGCAAAGTTGCCGGTGACCATCAGGCGCTGAATGTGGTGGGCGTAGGCATGCTTCAGGCTCTGGCCGATGGCCTGACTCATGCAGTTCATCTGCGTTTCGCCGGTCCAGTAAAACTCGGGCAGCGGCCGGCTGTTACCGAACAGATTGCCGCTCGCGTAATCAGGCATTTTCAGCCAATAGACGCCACGCACATACTCCCGCCAGCCGATCAGTTGGCGAATGAAACCTTCGGCAGCATTCAGCCCCACCCTGCCCGCCCAGTACGCGGACTCAACGTCACTGCACACCTGGCGTAAATCCAGCAGGCCGATGTTCAACGCAGCACTGATGCGCGCATGAAACAGAAAAGGCTCATCAGTGGCCATCGCGTCCTGATAATCGCCGAAACCGGCCAGGCCGTAATCCAGAAAGTACTCCCACAGCGCCTGGGCATCGGCATGCGTAACCGGATAGTCGAAATTATCCAGCGAGCCGTAATGGCTGGCAAAGCGCTCGCCTACCAGTTTCAGTACCTGGCGGGTAATGGTGTCGGCGGAAAAGCGCAGCGGATAAGGCGCTGCCACGCCCTTGGGCAGCGCCTTGCGGTTCTCGGCATCAAAGTTCCAGGCACCACCGACCGGCGTACCGTCGCCGTTCAACAGCAGCCTGCTTTTGCGGCGCATCTCCCTATAGAAGAACTCCATGCGCAACTGCTTCTTGCCGTGCGCCCACGACGAGAACTCGTCGCGGGAACAAAGAAAGCGCGTATCGGCGTGCCACTGGATGGGCAACCCGCAGTCCTTGATCGACTGTTCCAGACGCCAGTCGCCGCACTCGGTGATGTGCAACTCTTCTGCTCGCAACAGGGCCTGCCAGCGCTGTAACTCACCCGGCACCGACCCTGTGTTCTGCGGATCATCGAGCATGACGTACTGCACCCGAACACCACGCTCACGCAGCGCCTCAGCAAAATGACGCATGGCACTGAAGATCAGCACGATCTTCTGCGGATGATGCGGCACATGACTCGCCTCTTCCATGACCTCGACCATCAGGACCGTGTCGCGCTCGGGGATCAGACCCGCCAAGGATGCGAGATCGAAGGAAAGCTGGTCGCCGAGGACGAGGTGGAGGCGGTGGGATTGGGTCATGAGGCGGAGTCTCTGAGTATAAAGTCTGCTTAAAACACTTCAGTAATTCAGGTGCGAGCAAGCGTATGGGTGTTGGCCAGGAAATATGTCTGAAAAGCCTGTGCAACACGAAAATGGAACATCGCTGACTCGAACGAAGACGAGGATCTTAGCCTTGAGACGAGCGGACAGCCTTAAAATTCGTACCAATGTAGTTCAGGCGCAAAATTTGACAGATTTTTTTAACGGCCCCTTCTGTGTTGCCGAGCAAGCGCCTTTTCTTCGAGTTCGTCGAACGCTACAGGCATGGAACTCTTCGCAAGCTCATGACCACGTAAACGGTGAATTTTCAGGTCCGACATCAACAGTGCGTGGAGAAAAATGAACCGTAATCAGGCTCGAAACGATATTAACGAATGGCTAAAAACAGCCGCTTGCATCAAGCATCCTGCAGGTGACGTCGATCAGGATGGTCACGGCGCGTTCACTGATAGAGAGGGCAACCCGTTCCAGTTGGCGGTTCCGGACGCGTTTTCAAGTCTTCATTTGTACGGCACTTTGCTTCAGCTGCAGCCCGCAGTTGATGGTCGAGTGCTCGCTTCAGCACTGGCCATCAACGCTCAGAAAAATGTACTCAGGGGAAGTGTCATTGCACTCAATACGGAGAACCAAGAGCTGTTCGTGCACCATACAGCGATCTTGGAGTCATTAGATCGTGTAGGGCTGTGGCAAACACTGGACAACTTCGTAGCGCTCACACAAGAGCTGAGATCGGCACTTCAATCTCAACCTGTTCCAGCGGCAACAATCGAATCAACCCAACTCCACCACCCCAGAAGAGTGTTCTAATATGGACATCCGATCGGCTCCATCAAACCACGCAACCGCCGTGCCCGCAGCGCAACCTTCAGCACCCTCAATAAAATCAACGCTCAATAAGCTTTTCAGAGCGCAGTGCTCAGCCCCCGTGCCTCCCTTGTCGTCGTCATCAACAGAAAGAATAGCACCGACTCGCGTCCCCGCTAACTATTCGGCAGTGGTTGATATCTCGAAAACGGCTAACCACTTGAAAGGTAACGCGGGCACCGAAGAAAAAAACAGCTTTTCCTGGTTAAAAAACAAGCTATCAACTGTTTCGTTAAATCAGCAAAAAAAGCAGGCGATACAAAACTTTATTGCACAGGCGAGCCATCAGTATAACGTCGACGAAGACGTCGCAAAACTTGCTGTTGCTGCTTCGGGAGTTTATAGACAACCCCGTTTCGAAGAGACGCAACAACAGCGGGTGCACGCTTGCCTGCAAAACACTGAAGCGCTGACAGCGATGATCGATCTTGCGGCACGCAAGCCACTGACCTATAAAATGGTCATGGGACTTGACAGCAGCGACTGCTCATTCGACCCCGTTGCGCGAATTTCCGACCATGACATTTTGACTGAAGCCGAGCAGTGTCAAGTGGTACGCAGTGCATTCGCATCGGCTGACAAGGTATGCGTGGTAACCAGCTACGGAATCAAGCCGCTAGGAGCTCCAAAAAGCGATGCCCTGTCGCCGACCATAGCTTCCGTGCTGCAAGGTTTTGCCAGCAAGCAGCACGACAAAGACTTTACCGGTGTGTTTTTCTACCAGAAAAGCGATGCTATTCAGAACTACTACACCGAGGATAAGCGCACCAATATCAGCATCAAGGAAAACGACTGGGCAAAGGTAGTTACACTTTTCAATGCGGCAGTGGAACGTGGCGAACTCGAAGGTCCGAAGCTGGAAAACATTCAAGCGAACCTCTTTTTCCTGGCAGGAGAGCCCAAAGGATTTGCCGGATCGCACCATGACAAATTCATTGTCAATGATAATGGGCTTTGCGTAACCATGGGGGCATCACTTGGCAATATTGCGAAACCTAACTGGATGGACTCAGGCTGCGTGACGCTGAGTAACTCTCTGGCTTCTGAGCAGCTTACTAACTTTCTCGACAATCAGTCTGAGACAGCGATCAAAGGAAGCCTCTTTAACAAGAGAGAAAACCACTGTGCAAAACTGGACAACCTCGAGGGTCGCGTTGTGCAGCGAGCAGCGATAGAATCGCGAGATATTTACAGCGCCCTCATGCCAATCGTTGTCGAAAACGCTGGCAAAAAATTAAATGCCATCAACACAACCAATGGCACAGCGCAGGAGCAGTTCTTCAAAGATATATTCAATGCTCAAGGCTTTGACCTGGGTCACTCAAAGAAAAAAAGTATCGCCTGGATTAAAAACAAAGGTTCGAATGACACCAGCGGCGGGTTTGAACGGCCTATTGGCAAAGCACTCAAAACGATGCTGACAAACGTCGCCCCCGGCGAAAAAGTCTGCATCCGTAACGGCAGCAGCCGACGGTTTGATGAAGGCGTCTGTAAGTTATTGGCCAACGCTGCGCAGAAAGGTGCAAAGCTGCAAATTCTCACGAGTCTAGCGGATGGGTTTAATCAGATCAATTACCTTCGCGAACAGATTCTCAAAAACCTTAAAGGAAGTGAGGCCGACAAGCAGAGCGCATTGGCAAATATCGATGTACGAATTTTTAACAGAGAGTCACATCTCGTCGACATCGGGGAGCAACGCGGCTGGCCAAGTCGATTTGAAGACAAGGGCTTCAAGGACCATGGCAAACTGTTCGGTGTCCTCAAAGCTGACGGCAATGCGGAAGTAATGACCGGGACTTACAACCTTGACTCTCAATCCGTTCGACGAAGCTTCGAAAATATGCAGGTTATCGACGACAAAGACGGTTCGTTCCTGCATGCAGGGTTCAGTCAATATTTCGCGAGCGATAATCCACCCATCAATTTCGGTACGCAAAGTCCGGAAAAGATTCGACAAACCATAGAGGGTATGTGGAAAAAATAAAACTCTGCGTCGGCGTTTAGCCTTGGCTTATGCCAACACTCGGTAAATAGCGTGCGCGGCTTGCGCGACAAGCCGTGCTTCGCTTGACACGCGTCCTCCTGTAAAACGCCTTTCAGTCAAATCGACGCGTGTGCTTACCGAAGACAGCATTCCCCTTTCAAGCCTCTGCAGCGCTTGCATTGGCTTTCCACGCTTATCCAGACACTCAAATGTGAAAATTTTGTTAACTATTTGTTCGCAGTGTCTTTTTCTGACCGAAACAACCTGTCACACTAATGCGAACCATTATCAACATTATTATCATCCTGCCATGGAGGGCATCAGGGAGTGTCGGGTTCATGTCGGGGCAACAATCGCAAAGCCGTAATCGTTTCACACCGGGTCTGCTGGCCATGGGCATCTGGGCTGCCACTACACAGGCAGCCCTTGGCGCTGAAGAACAGCCCGCCACGACCATGGAGCTGGGCGCCACGCAGATCAGCAGTGATCAACTTGGCTCCACAACCGAGGGCAGTCAGTCCTACACCACCGGCCCGATGCAGACCGCGACCAAGTTGCCGCTGACCATTCGTGAAACGCCGCAGGCCGTGACGGTCGTCACCCGCCAACGCATGGACGATCAGGCCATGACCAGCATCAATGACGTGGTCAGGTATACGCCGGGACTGTTTTTGGACCAGTCCAGCGGACCGGGTCGGCAAACCTACACGTCGCGCGGTTTCGACATCGACAACATCATGTACGACGGCCTGCCCGCCTCGTACTCGGGCTACACGGCTGGCGTTCAACCCAATCTGGCCATGTTCGATCATGTCGAGGTGATCAGGGGCGCGACTGGCCTGGCGACAGGGTCTGGCAATCCTTCGGCAGCGATCAATATGGTGCGCAAACGCCCTACCGCCGTGCCACAGGTCACCCTCACCGGCACGGTCGGGAGCTGGGACGATTACCGTGGCGTCTTCGATGCGTCCGGCCCACTGAACGACAGCCGCACGGTTCGCGGCCGCATAGTCGGTTCCTACCAGGATGCCAACAGCTTCCGCGACAAGGAAAAGAGCGATCACGGCGTGTTCTACGGGGTGGTCGAAGCCGATCTGAGCGACGCGACGACCGCCACCCTGGGCCTGTCTCGTCAGGAAGACCAGACCAACTACTTCTGGGGCGGCCTGCCCTTGGGCGTCGATGGTCACCACCTGAACCTGCCGCGCTCCACCTATTCCGGCTCGGATTGGGAAAACAAGAAAATCCAGATAGACACCGTGTTCGGTGAGCTGGAGCACCGTTTCGACAACGACTGGAAATTGCGCGTAGCAGGCTCGAGCTCGTCGCTGGACGGCCTGTTTTCGGGGACCTACCTGTCTCGCTACAACGGCCCGCTGGAAACCACGGCCTACCAGTCGAGGCCGGAAGAGCAGCAGAGCGCCTTCGATGTCTACGCCAGTGGGCCGGTCGAAGCCTTCGGCCGCACTCATGAAGTGGTGGTCGGCACCAGCCGGCGCGTGTACGACCAGACCAGCAAGGAGTACAGCCCCTACGACACCGGTCTGCCCATTGCCGCGCCAAAGCCGGACTTCGTTCGCAATGGCAAGACGCACAGCATCGCCACCCAGGACGCGGTCTATCTCACCACACGCCTGAGCCTGGCCGATCCGCTGACCCTGATCCTCGGCGGCCGTCTGGACTGGTACGACTACGATGACCGCGTCGGCGATGAAGACTACAAAGTCACCCGTAACCTGACGCGTTACGCAGGGCTGATCTATAAGCTGGATGAACACCACTCGCTGTACACCAGCTACACCGACGTCTTTCAGCCGCAGAGCGCACAGGACCTGTCCGGCAAGGTGCTCAAGCCGGTGGTCGGCGAAAACTATGAAGTCGGTATCAAGGGTGAATACTTCAACGGCGCCCTCAACACCTCCCTGGCGGTGTTCCAGATCGACCAGAAAAACCTCAAGACCCAGTCACCGACCCAGGCAGGCTGCGCGGTCCTGACCTGTTACGACGCTGCAGGCCTGGTACGCAGTCAGGGCATCGAGATGGAGCTGCAAGGCGCGTTGACCGAGAACTGGCAAGTCGGCGCCGGCTACACCTACGCCCGCACCCACTACCTCAAGGATGCCGATCCGGCGAACAAGAACCAGCAATTCAACACCGACACGCCCGAGCATCTGTTCAAGGTATCGACGGTCTATCGCCTGCAGGGTGCACTGGAGAAAATGCGCGTCGGCGGCAACGTCTACTGGCAAAGCCGCATGTACAACGACATCGCGCTCACCGATGGCAGCTATCGCCTGGAACAGGGCAGCTACGCCGTCGCCGACCTGATGGCGGGGTATCAGGTGAGCAAGAACCTCGACCTGCAACTGAACGCCAACAACATATTCGACCGCACCTACTACACGGCGATTGGCGCCAGCTCGGTCTGGGGCTCCACCGACGTCTACGGCAACCCGCGCAGTTATGCGTTGACGGCCAAGTACAGCTTCTGAACCTGAGCCACGCTGCTACCGGGCATACCCGATAGCGGCGTGGTTATCTGAGCGTTTACGCACCGCCTTCCAGACCAAACGCCTTCGCCATCCCGCCTGCCCCTTTGGGCGTCAGCTTCAACGCTCTGGAATCAAGATGTCGACTTACCCACCCACGCTTGAGCATCAGTTCCAGCAGCGCCGCCGATGTGAGGAGACACTCACTCCAGTCCAGACAGGCGTAGGCATTCTTCGGTGGCGTCCGGACTTTATTCGACGGGCCGGACAGCGACGTGATGATACTGACACTCACTGCCAGTATTCAGGCGTCAGCAATACTTGCGCTCATCAGCACGCGACCCCATGAAAACCATCTAAACCGCCAAAAACAGAGCGATCACTCTGCTTTTTAAAAAGAAGATTAATTTCTGTAAAAACACAAAAACCATAAAAATATTGCGTATTAAATTTATATTTTGAAATTAAAGTAATACTAAAACCAAATAGCTGCCATTGAATTTTACCCAACCTCAACTATATAAAATTACATTCGTGTATTTTACCTTTCAGCAATTTTCTGTTTGTCACGCACGCCTTGAATGAACTGTCAGCGGCCCTGAGCTGCTGACTTGCCTGTCTGCCTGTTTCATATTTCTGTTTGGAGATTCTCCCGATGGCCAGCCCCCTGCTGCCTGTTGTTGCCACTTTACTGATGTCCCTTGCCGCCCTCCCGGTGTCTGCCGCTGACGGGCAGAACCCGCTGCCATCCACGTCGAGCGAGCGCCGCGCAGAGGTCGACGCCCAGCGTGAGCAGATCACGGGTGCCGACGCTGCCGTACAGAAAACGCCCAACGGCGCGCAAACGGTGGTGGATGCACCGATCGACACTGCTGACGCCCCTGCCGGCAATGAAGACCACTGAGTGACCCACTGACTGCAACCGATCAATCAATGAATGACGTAAGGAATAACTCCGTGTCCATGATCAAACAAGGCCTGGGCCTGAGCCTGTTGGCGCTCGGTATCGCCCAGGCAGGCAGCGTATTCGCTGTCACGCCGATGACCGGCAATGAAGTGGAAGCGCGCGTAGGCGCGATGCTGGACAACATGACGCAATCGGAAAAAATCAATTTTTCGCGCGTTGACGACGGCCGCATGATTCCCAAGCTGGACAAGTTCAACCTGCAGGGTACGGTCGCCTATGACTCGGCGATGGGCGTACTGGTCGGCGGCAAGACGTTCGGTGCGCAGTACCCTTCCCCGTCAGCACTCGCGGCCACCTGGAGCATTAACCGGGCCAAGGAATTCGGTCTGGCCATTGGCTACGAAACCCGCATCGCAGGCGGTCAGCAGATGCTGTCGCCAGCCATCAACCTGTACCGCACGCCTTTCAACGGTCGGGCGGCTGAGTACATGAGCGGCGAAGATCCGTTTCTCGGCGCAGTACTGGCACCAGCCGTCACCAACGGTATCCAGGTTCAAGGCGTCCAGGCGGCCGCCAAGCATTACCTGATGAACGAGCAGGAAGCGAACCGTCATTATCTGGATGTGAAGATAGACGAACGAGCGATGCAGGAGCTGTACCTGCCGGGCTTCGAATCGCTGGTCAAGAACTCGAATATCGCCTCGATCATGTGCGGCTACAACAAGATCAACGGCGAATACGCGTGTGAAAACCATCACCTCATCACCGATATCCTCAAAGGCCAGTGGGGCTTTCAGGGTAACGTCATGAGCGATTTCAACTCGGTTCAGGACGCCTTCAAAGGCGCCTGGGCCGGCACCGATATCGACATGCCCAGCGGCCTTCAGTTTACCGAAGCCAAACTGCTGCCTTATGTCTGGAACGGTCAGTTGCACCAGAACGTAATCGACGACAAGGTGCGCAGGAACCTGAGAGCGCTGGTCAGCTACGGTTTTGACAAGGGGATCAACAAGGCGCAGCCACTGGAGCATCGTGAATACGGTCAACTGGCGGCCTTGAACGTGGCCAGAGAATCGATCGTCCTGCTGCGCAACGAGCCAGTGGACGGGCAGAAACCTCTACTGCCGTTGCCGAGAAACGCGAAGATCGCCGTCATTGGCGACATGGCCATGCAGCCGCCGACCGCGCCGTTCGGTACTGCCTATTCGGCGCCGGCCAGTTATGTCACCGAAGTGAGCGGACTCAAGCAACTGGCGTCTGACCCGTCCAACGTGGACTACCTGCCACAGATGAGCCTCAACCCTAAATCGTCGGTCTGGTATCAGCCAGGCAGTGACCAGAAGGCGATCAGCAATACCGGCGTAAAAGCCGAGTACTACGCCAACACCTCGCTGTCCGGCGACCCGGTGGCAACTCGCATCGAGCCGGGCGTCAACCTGGACTGGATTACCAACACCAACGTCACTGATTACGGCAGCAGCGCGGTCAACGGCTACAGCCCTTCAGCCGGTTCGTTCTCGGCCCGTTTCACTGGCAAGATCAAACCGACGATCACCGGGCCGCAGGTGTTCAAGGTCCGTGCGGACGGTGCCTATAAACTCTGGATCAACGATGAGCTGGTGCTTGAAGATGAAGGCGCGCAAGTCTCGTTCGACCTGATCCCAGTCGTGCCGCGCACCGTCAAGACACCGAATCTCAAGGCTGGCAGCGAATACAACGTGCGCCTCGAATACCGCCGGCTCAAGGGCAACTTCACTCCGGTACTGGGCGGCATGAACGGCGTACAGATGAGCTGGGCAGCGTTGCGACCACCGAAGAATCTGGGGGATTACGACGCTGTCGTGGTAGCCGCCGGCAATAACTTCGAATACGAGGGTGAGTCGCTCGATCGTCCGTTCGAACTGCCGCAATTCCAGTCCGAGCTGATCGGTTTCATTCAGAAAGCCAACCCGAAAACCATCGTGGTACTGCACGGTGGCGGTGGCATGGACATGCAGCCGTGGGCTGACAAGGTAGCCGCGTCTCTGCACGCCTGGTATCCAGGGCAACAGGGCGGTCAGGCACTGGCTGAGATACTGTTCGGCAAGGTCAATCCGTCGGGCAAGCTGCCGATCACGCTGGACAAGAAGGCGCAGGACAATCCGAGCTATGCATCGTACTCGAACCCGGTGCCGTACTATTTCAGCAGCCCTAATCCGCCTGTCGAGATGAGCTACAGCGAAGGCCTGTACCTGGGCTATCGCGGTTACGACAAGAAGCACACCAAACCGCTCTACCCATTCGGTTTCGGGCTTTCGTATACCACCTATGCGTACAGCGATCTGAAGCTGTCGAGCAACGTGCTGGCACCGGGCGCGACCATTCAGGCGTCGTTCACGGTGACCAACACGGGTGACAAGGCCGGTTTTGAAGTGGCTCAGTTGTACGTGCAGCCTTCAAAGCCGCTGGTTGATCGTCCAGAGAAAGAGCTGAAGGGCTTTTCCAAGGTTTACCTGAAGCCTGGCGAAAGCAAGACCGTGACCATTGCGCTGGACTCGCGCTCGTTCGCGTACTACTCAGCCAACTCGGTGAGCTGGAACGTTGACCCTGGCAAGTTCAAGGTGCTGGTGGGCAAGGACTCGGAAAACCTGACGCTCGACCGCACGGTTGTAGCGCTGTACCCGGAGCAATTGACCACTCGCGACTCCAACCCGCTGCCGATCCCCCTGCGCAAGGCCGTACAGGTCAAGGCAGAACAGGCCTACTAAGCAATAGTCGTCCCAAGCAACATTCATCACACGCCAAAGGCATCGGTGGTCGACAGGACCACCGATGCCTGTCTGGTAAATGCTCGCAGCTCAGCGTGCCGCCAGATCCCGCGCCAGTCGCTCGAGAAACCTGGCAAACCCCTCCTCTATCTGCACATCCCCTGGCGATCGAAGCCATTGAATCTGCATGCCATCCATCATGGCGGCTATCTCCAGGCTGATCTGCCTTGCGTCGATATCCGCCCGAATTTCGCCTGCCTCGACCAGCAACTTCAGATGCGCCTGAAGATGGCCGTGCACAATCGCAAAACGCTCGCTGAACCAGCGGTGTGCAGGATGCGTGACCGACAGACTTTCAGTGTTGATGATCATCAGCGCCTGGCTGACCGCGGCGTCTTCGATACTGAAACTCATGACCTGCTTCAGAAACGACAGGAACCCCTGCAGAGAAGCGACCTGATCGGCATCCTGCAGCCGGCCGGCAATGTACTGGTCGCGATGTTCGAGAACAGCTTGCAGCAGCACCAGTTTGGTCGGGAAGTGGTGCAGCAGGCCGACCTGAGAGAGACCCGCCACCTTGGCAATGTTGGTCAGCGAGGCGCCGGCATACCCATCCCGAGCGAAAAGGGTCATGGCCGCCTTGATGATTTCGGCCTTGCGCACCTCGCCCTTCGGCAGGCGACGCTTGGTGGGTGCAGGAGTAGCGGAACTGTTTGCATCGATGGACATACGAAGGGCACGTTTCGCATAACGAAAGGGTAAATCCTAGCACGCGTTCCGAAGAACCCCGAAAAAAGGCTGACTCGAAAGCCCCACCCGCATCAGGTAATGAGCAATGTGTGCAGCCTGCAAACAAAGTTGTTACCCAGGCCTGACATTCTCTAAAGAAAGCCGCCCCCAGGCCGATGAATACCCGGGAAAATCGCTGCGCCTTTGAACATGTCCCCGGAACCAGCGCAGGACACAATGGCTGTTTTAAATTCTGATCCTTCGAAACCCGATTCGTCGGCAGGTGTCCACTGACGCAGCCACTGCGCTGCAGTCACGGCAGGACGTGAGCTCAGGCGCGGCAATGACTGTATGGTGGTCGCCATAGAAAGACGCCCATCAGGCACTGCCTGCCGAGGGAAAGCAGACCGTGCAAAGCAGGCCATCGGCAAGTTTCCGCCCATGCCAAACATAACGTGTGAGCGGGAGGCGCTCTGAAAGACCTGACAAGAGAAGAGCTGGAGGCGCAGATCGTGGACCTGCGCAGAACGCTTGAAGAAGCCGGCATCGACGCCGCAACAAATACCTGTCGACCCGCAGCCGTCGCCCGGGCGGCACGCCAGCGCGCAGTCTTTGACAGCGCGATGGATTTCGCCATGATCCTGACCGACTGCAAGGGCATCATCACCGACTGGAACCCGGGCGCAGAACAGGTTCTGGGCTGGACCCAGGATGAGATGATTGGCCAGAGCGCCGAACGTTTCTTTACGCCCGAGGACGTGGCCAACGACCGGATCGAGCATGAAATGCACCTTGCGCTGAGCGTAGGCAGGGCGTCGGACGAGCGCTGGCACCTGCGTAAGGACGGCCAGCTGTTCTGGGCATCAGGCGAGATGATGCCGCTCTACGATGGCAACAATACCCACCTCGGTTTCGTGAAAATCCTGCGCGACCGCACCCGCGAGCATCTGGCCGGCCGCGCGACCGAAGAAGCCCAGGAACGTTACCGGCTGGCCGCCAAGGCGACCAATGACTCGATCTGGGACTGGGACTTTGCAACCAATCTGGTGCTCTGGAACGACGCACTGGAAGAGGCTTACGGCCACCCGCTGGCAACCCTGGACAACTCCGGTGACTGGTGGATCGGCCAGATCCATCCCGACGACCGCACCCGCGTATACAACTCCATTCATGCCGTGATCGACGGCAATGGTACTGCCTGGACGGATGAATACCGCTTTCGTCGTCTGGACGGGTCCTATGCCGACGTACTGGACCGCGGTCATGTGATACGCGATATCGACGGCCAGGCGGTGCGCATGATCGGCGCAATGCTCGACATGTCGCAGATGCGCAAGGCCGAGACGGCGCTGCGCCAGAGCGAAGAGCGCTCGAGGGCCATGCTGGAGACCATCGAAGCCGCATTCGCCATCATTCAGGTCAGGTTCGATGCCGATGACAGCCCGGTGGACTACCGCTTCATCGAGGCCAACCCTGCCTTTGAACGTCAGGCCGGTGTCGATTTGCGCGGCAAGTGGGTGACCGAGTTCGCGCCGGACCTGGAGCGGTTCTGGTTCGAAGCCTATGGGCACGTCGCCAAAACCGGCGAGCCTGCCAGCTTCGAGAACTATGCCAAGGCGTTCGAGCGCTGGTTCGAAGTCAAGGCGGTGCGTGTCGGTGAACCGGCTGATCGGCAGATTGCGGTGATCTTCAGCGATGTGACGGCGCGACGCGATGCCGAGGAGCGCTTGCGCACCAGCGAGGCCGTCGCACGCGAAAACATCGACCGCGTTCAGCTCGCCCTGGCCGCCGGTGCAATCATCGGCACCTGGCACTGGGACTTGCCGACCGATCGCTTCACCGTCGACGAAGCCTTCGCCAAGGCCTTCGGTCTGGACCCCGCGCTGGGCCGTGAAGGCCTGAGTCTTGAGCAAGTCATTGCCACTGTTCACCCGGAAGACAAGCAAGGCCTGATCACTGCGATCAATGCGGTCATCACCAACGGGCGTGTTTACGCCCACCAGTACCGCGTTCGTCGTACTGATGGCATCTACTACTGGATCGAAGCCAACGGCCGGGTCGATCGGGCCGAGGATGGCACACCATTGAGCTTTCCCGGCGTGCTCATCAACGTTGACGAACGACGCGCCGTGGCGGCAGAACGCGACCGTGCCACTGCCGCGCTGCGTGCCCTCAACGACACGCTTGAGCAACGCGTGGCAGCGCGCACCACCGAGCTCATGCAGGCCGAAGAGAAGCTGCGCCAGTCGCAGAAAATGGAAGCGGTCGGGCAACTGACCGGTGGCCTCGCCCACGACTTCAACAACCTGCTGGCAGGCATTTCCGGGGCTCTGGAACTGATGGGCACCCGGATCGAGCAAGGGCGCTGGGGCGAGGTCGACAAGTACATCGTGACGGCCCAGGGCGCGGCCAAACGTGCCGCGGCTCTGACGCACCGGCTGCTGGCCTTCTCTCGACGCCAGACCCTGGACCCGCAGCCGACTGACGTGAACAGGCTGATGAAAGGCATGACCGACCTGATCCAGCGCACCGTCGGCCCCAGCATCGTGGTCGAGACCCTGGGTGCCACGGGGCTGTGGCCGACACTGGTCGACGCCAGCCAGCTGGAAAACGCGCTGCTGAACCTGTGCATCAACGCCCGCGATGCCATGCCGGACGGCGGACGCATCACCATCGAGGCGAGCAACCGCTGGATAGACGGCGATGTGGCACGCGCACACGATATGCCTGAGGGCCACTATCTGTCGCTGTGCGTCACCGATACCGGTACCGGCATGACGCCTGATGTCATCGCCAAGGCATTCGACCCGTTCTTCACCACCAAGCCCATTGGCCAGGGCACCGGGCTGGGTCTGTCGATGATTTACGGGTTCGCCAATCAGTCTGGCGGACGGGTGCGTATTCAGTCAGAGGTCGGCAAGGGAACCGCGATATCCCTGTACCTGCCCCGCTACGACGGCACTGCGGCCAGAGACGAAGGCGATGTGCACAAGACACCGTTCGAGTTCACCCAGTCCGGGGAAACCATCCTGATCGTGGACGACGAACCCACGGTGCGCATGCTGCTCACCGACGCCCTCGGCGACCTGGGCTATACGCTGATCGAAGCCGCCGACAGCCTGGCTGGCCTAAAGCTGCTGCGTTCGGATGTGCATATCGACCTGCTTATCACTGACGTGGGCTTGCCGGGCGGCATGAACGGACGACAAATGGCCGATGCCGGACGCGAGGTCCGCCCGCATCTGAAGACCCTGTTCATCACCGGCTACGCGGAAAACGCTGCCATCGGTGACGAACAGCTCGGTCCAGGAATGCGCGTACTGACCAAGCCGTTTGCGATTGAAGCGTTGGCAGCCAGAGTCCAGGAACTGATGGGTGCCTGAGTAAACGGCCCGGTGCAACCCTGCCCCGGGCCGTCAACATTGAGCGCTGCGCAAACCCGGTGCTAACATGCGCGACCGCCATGCAGGCAAGGGAACAACCGGGTCATGAGCAGTATCCGCGAGCGCAACAAAGAACTCATCCTGCGCGCTGCCAGCGAGGAATTCGCCGACAAGGGCTTCGCCGCCAGCAAGACCAGCGATATCGCGGCCAAAGCCGGTGTCCCCAAGCCCAACGTCTATTACTACTTCAAATCCAAGGAAAACCTCTATCGCGAGGTGCTGGAAAGCATCATCGAGCCCATTCTGCGTGCGTCGACGCCCTTCAACCCCGAAGGCGTGCCTGCCGAAGTCCTCAGCCGCTATATCCGTTCGAAAATCCAGATTTCCCGTGATCTGCCCTTCGCCTCGAAAGTGTTCGCCAGCGAGATCATGCATGGCGCCCCGCACCTGACAGCGCAGCAGATCGAACAGCTCAATGGCCAGGCACGGCACAACATCGAATGCATCCAGGCCTGGATCGACAGCGGACAGATCGCCCCGCTCGATCCTCATCACCTGATGTTCACCATCTGGGCCGCGACCCAGACCTACGCCGATTTCGACTGGCAGATCGCAACGGTCACCGGCAAGGCAAAACTGCAGGATGCCGATTACGAGGCGGCCACCCGGACCATCCTCAGGCTGGTGCTCAAAGGCTGCGAGCCGGACCGCTGAACCCACCCTGCCTTCCTGCAGACGCAAAAAACCCGCCGAAGCGGGTGGTTTTGCAACATGACCATTCCGACATCCTGTCAGTAGCCTCCTGGCAATGGTCGATCCTCCCTGATCACTGCGGCGTTCCTTCGCTGCAGCTGTTGAATTGGATCCTACATTCACTGAGGGTCAGTCGATAGAGCCAATCGCGTCTGTTGCTGTAAGCCTTTCGCCATACCCGTGTACGCCGCTAAAAAGTGTGACCGACCGCTCATGTTTGATCATGACGCGCCGAGATGCTTAAAAGGCCCTGAATCGCGCGCAGCGCGGGTCAGTGTCATCAGAAGAAAAAAAATAATGCATGGGATGCCGATCATGAGTATGCGCAGTTTGTCCATCAGCCGCCGTCTGTGGCTGATTCTTGTCGTTTCAGTACTGATGCTCTTCGTCCTTTCGGCGACGCTGCTCAGGCAACTGCATAATGACCTGTATCAGGCCAAGGCCGAGAAAACCATGCATGTGGTGCAGACGGCCAGCGGCATCCTCTCCTTCTATCAAGGGCTTGAAGCCGCCGGCGGCATGACCCGCGAGGCTGCGCAACAGCAAGCCTTGAAAGAGATAAAGAGCCTGCGTTACAGCCAGAGCGACTACTTCTGGATCAACGACCTGCGCCCGGTGATGATCATGCACCCCACCAACGCCAAGCTCGAAGGCCAGGATCTATCGACCATCAAGGACCCGGACGGCTTTGCGGTGTTCAATGAAATGGTCACGCTGGTCAAAGCCCAGGGTGCCGGGATGGTCAATTATCGCTGGCCCAAGCCCGGTGCCAGCGAGCCGGTGAAAAAGACCTCCTACGTGCAGCTGTTTCAACCATGGGGCTGGATTCTGGGGTCCGGCGTTTACGTGGATGACGTAGCGGCGGAGTTCAAGACCCAACTGTGGAACGCCGGGATGTTCATCGCCGGCATCGTGCTGATCATGGTGTTGCTGCTGGTCACGATCGTACGCAGCATTGTGCGCCCTCTCAGAGCGGCGGTCGGTGCGATGGCCAGCATTGCCAGTGGCGAGAGCGATCTGACCCGCACGCTGGAAACCCACGGCAAGGATGAAATAACCGAGCTGGGTACGCACTTCAATGCCTTTGTCGCCAAGCTGCGCAATGTCGTCGGACAGTTGCAGCACTCGGCCGTGGCGCTGGGCCAGGCCTCGACCGATCTGGGCAGCGACGCTGAACAGGCGCAGAGCCGCAGCGAGCAACAATCGCAACAGATGGACCTGGTTGCCACTGCGATCAACGAAGTGACCTACGGCGTGCAGGACGTGGCCAAGAACGCTGAACATGCCGCCAGCGAAATGCGCGATGCCGAGTCACAGGCACAGCAGGGTCAAATCAATATCGATAACAGCCTGCGCCAGATCGAACACCTCTCCAGCACCATCGGTCAGGCCGTGCAAGTGATGCAGAGCCTGGCCAGCGAGAGCACGCAGATCGGCAGCGTACTGGAAGTGATCAGTTCGATTGCCGAGCAGACCAACCTGCTGGCGCTGAACGCCGCCATCGAGGCAGCGCGTGCCGGCGAACAGGGCCGCGGCTTTGCCGTAGTGGCCGACGAAGTGCGTCTGCTGGCCCAGCGCACGCAGAAATCGACCGCAGAAATCCAGTCAATGATCGAACGCCTGCAAAAGCATTCCGATGCAGCGGTCAAGGTGATCGGTGACAGCAGCCGCTCTTCGCAGTTGACCATCGAGCAGGCCAATCAGGCCGGCCAGAGCCTGACCTCCATCAGTCAGGCGCTGCGCAACCTCAACAGCCTGAATGCATCGATCGCCAGCGCCACCCTGCAGCAGACGCACGTGGTGGATGACATCAACCAGAACGTCACCCAGGCCGCGCAACTGTCCCAGAGCACCGCACTGGCCGCCGAACAATCGACTTCGGCCAGTCTGCACCTGCGCGGGTTGAGCGAAGAGTTGAACACCTTGCTGAAGCAGTTCCGGGTTTAAATCTGCATTGTCATTGGGGTGTCACGGAACCTCGTGCGCCTCTTGTTGCCTGAGACCTGCTTATTCAACCGCTCATTAGCTGCTTATTTAATTGCAGGGGGTCACATGCGCACACTGGAACTGGCAGGCAGAACCGTACCAGTGCTGGGTCAGGGCACCTGGCACATGGGTGAAAAAGGGCATCAGCGCTCGGCAGAAATCGCCGGCCTGTGCCTCGGTATCGAACAGGGCCTGACCCTGATCGACACCGCCGAGATGTACGCCGATGGCGCTGCCGAGGAAATCGTCGGGCAAGCCATTGCCGGACAGCGGGACAAGGTATTCGTGGTCAGCAAGGTCTACCCGCACAACGCCAGCCGCGCCGGTATTCCAACCGCGTGCGAGGCCAGCCTGCGGCGCATGAACACCGACTACATCGATCTGTACTTGCTGCACTGGCCAGGCCAGTACCCGCTGACCGAGACGGTCGAGGCATTCGAGCGTCTGCGTGAAGCGGGCAAAATCGGTGCCTGGGGTGTGTCCAACTTTGATGTGCCGGACATGATCGAGCTCAACAACCCGCGTTGTGCCACCAATCAGGTGCTCTACAACCCGGAGCAGCGCGGCATCGAGTTCGACCTGATGCTGTGGAGCGCAGACCGTCATCTGCCCTTGATGGCTTACTGCCCGATCGGCCAGGCTGGCGATCTGCTCTACCACCCTGCCCTGCACGAAATCGCCAAACGCCACGATGCAACACCGGCGCAGATTTCCCTGGCGTGGGTGCTTCGCCAGGACAACATGATCGCCATTCCCAAGGCGACCAACCCGGAACACATCCGTCTGAACATCGCTGCCGAGCAGATTCGCCTGACCGAGCGCGATCTGGCCGATATCGATCTGGCATGGCCTGCGCCGACTCGCAAGGTGCCACTGGCGATGGTCTGACCGCTGTCGAGGCGGTAGCGAGCTGTCGATTGACTGAACGGCTGCCCATGCAGTCGTTTCTCGATCTGGCGGATGTCACACCCGGCAACAAGCTGTCACAAATATGAAATAACGCCTTGTCATCATGCGGCCTTCGCCTCCCCTGCCCGGGCCAGGCCGCACGTGGACAGCCATGAACCACAGTATCGCTCACCACCATCAGGACTCCGACCTTTTCGGTCTGCTCTACGGCTTCCGTTTTCGCCATGGTGAAAGTGGCCAGGAAATCGGTTCGGCCGCCGCGCTGGATTACCTGCAAAACCCTCCCGAAGAAAACGGCTTCATCTGGCTGCACCTGAACCTCTCGCACGCGGCCTGCGAACGCTGGATGAAAGCGCAGCTGGACCTTCCGGAAGAGTTTTTCGAAGCATTGCACGAGGGCTCGCGTTCGACGCGGATCGAGCACGTGGATACCACGCTGCTGGCGGTCGTCAACGATGTGGTGTTCGACTTCAACAGGCTCTCGACGGATATTTCCACCCTGTGGGTCTGTGCCCGCCAGCGTTTGCTGATCACCGCCCGGCTGCAGCCGCTGCGTTCGGTGGACAAGCTGCGCTCGGCGGTCAAGCGCGGCGAGCAATTCGACTCACCGCTGGAGCTCCTCGCCCACCTGCTGAGCGATCAGGGCGAAGTACTGACGCAGTTCCTGCGCAAGACCAGCGTCAACGTCGACCGCATCGAAGACCAGTTGCTTTCGCAGCGACTGAGCAACAATCGCTCCGAACTCGGCGCCATGCGCCGGGTGCTGGTCCGTCTGCAACGCCTGCTGGCGCTGGAACCCGGTTCGTTGATGCGCCTGTTGCACAAACCTCCGCAATGGCTGCGCGAACAGGATGTCCAGGCGTTGCGTCAGTCCATCGAAGAGTCCTCACTGGTGATCAACGACCTTACGGCGCTGGGCGAGCGCATCAAACTGTTGCAGGAAGAAATTGCCGCCAACCTCAACGAACAGAGCAGCAGAACCCTGTTTACCCTGACCGTGGTGACTGTTCTGGCCTTGCCGATCAACATCGTCGCCGGCTTTTTCGGCATGAACGTGGGCGGCGTACCGCTGGCCTCTGACCCTGAGGGCTTCTGGATTCTGGTAGCGCTGGTCGCGACCTTCACGCTGGTCGCCGGGCGCTGGGCATTCCGCAAACGCGGCGATTACTGAATCAGCACCCGCACCCGCCGGTTGTCAGAAAACCGGCGCAAAAGCGCAATCAATTGTTACATGTCTCACCGCTGTCACATTTTGCAATGACCATGTCAATATTCTTTCAATCCAGGATTGCGAACATGGCTACAAACGCACTGTCTCCAGACGCTCTCGGCAAGGCGAGCCTGTCAGCGAGTCAATTCGGTCGCAAGCCCAGCCGAATGACCATGATACTTTTCTTCACGATACTCATCGCAGGCTTGCTGTTCACCGGCTACAGCCTCAAACAGGACGTTGACGACATGGGCACGGTGGTCACCACCTGGACCCCGTTCGTGCTGTTGGGCGTAGCGTTGCTGATCGCCTTGGGCTTCGAGTTCGTCAACGGCTTTCATGACACGGCCAACGCGGTCGCCACCGTGATCTACACCCACTCCCTGCCGCCCGGCTTTGCAGTGGTCTGGTCAGGCTTCTTCAATTTTCTCGGCGTGATGTTTTCCAGCGGCGCGGTGGCATTCGGCATCATTGCCCTGCTGCCGGTGGAACTGATCCTGCAAACCGGCTCATCGGCGGGCTTCGCGATGATCTTCGCGCTGTTGATCGCGGCGATCATCTGGAACCTCGGCACCTGGTGGCTGGGTCTGCCGGCGTCCTCGTCACACACGCTGATCGGTTCGATCATCGGGGTCGGCATCGCCAACGCCCTGATGCACGGGCGAGACGGCACCAGCGGCGTGGACTGGTCGCAGGCCACCAAGATCGGTTACTCACTGTTGCTCTCGCCCCTGGTGGGTTTCGGCTGTGCGGCGTTGCTGTTGCTGGCCATGCGCATGTTCATCAAGAACCGCGCGCTGTACAAGGCTCCGGAAGGCAACGCGCCGCCACCGTTGTGGATTCGCGCCATGCTGATCGTGACCTGCACGGGCGTGTCGTTCGCGCATGGCTCCAACGATGGGCAGAAAGGCATGGGCCTGATCATGCTGATTCTGGTCGGCACACTGCCGATGGCTTACGCGCTGAACCGCACCATGCCCGCCGAACAGGCTACCCAGTTCGCTGCTGTGGCTGAAGTAACCCAGCAGGCGTTGATCCGCAGCGTCCCTCAACCGGCCCCGGGAGATGCGCGCAAGACGCTGTCGGATTACCTGGTCAGCAAGGAAGCGAGCCCTGAACTGATCCCTGCGCTGGCGGTGATGGCTGGCAAGATCGGCGATCAGGTCGCCAGTTATGGCTCGCTGTCGAAGGTGCCTGCCGAAGCCGTGACCAACGTGCGTAACGACATGTACCTGACCTCGGAAACCATCCGCCTGATGGAGAAAAACAAGGTCGGCGATTTCGACGCAAATACCAAGACCAAGCTTGAGGCGTTCAAGGGGCAGATCGACAGTGCCACGCGGTTCATTCCGACCTGGGTCAAGATTGTCGTGGCCATCGCCCTGGGTCTGGGCACGATGGTCGGCTGGAAGCGTATCGTGGTGACGGTGGGCGAGCGCATCGGCAAGACGCACATGACTTACGCCCAGGGCGCGTCGGCAGAGGTTGTGGCGATGTTCACGATCGGCGCGGCGGACATGTATGGGCTGCCGGTATCCACTACGCATGTGCTGTCGTCCGGCGTGGCCGGTTCGATGGTCGCCAATGGCTCGGGGCTGCAAATGCGTACCCTGCGTAATCTGGCCACTGCCTGGGTACTGACCCTGCCGGCGGCGATCCTCTTGTCAGGTTCGTTGTATTGGGTGTTCAGCAAGCTGTTCTGATGCCTGCTGCGCCCGCCCCCGCTTTGACTATCGTGCCGACGCTCTGCGTCGGCATGCAGTTCGTGACGCTCTGCGTTAGCAATCTCTGATGCGAAACAATGCTATGAGTTACCCATCAGCCGCTCCCAACGAAGTGCTTTTCGAGCGCGATGGCACTGACGACGCAGAGTGCGACGTTAGTGACGGCTGAGTCCTGGCGCTGATCCGGGGGTAGCCTGGCAGGACGCCAGGCTAGCCGCACCGGGCCCAGAGTGTGTAAAAACCAGCCCAAGTATCGGCTGCGCGTAGCGCAGACGATACTTGGCTAGCCGGAACGCCTGAAAGTCCTGCCATCGCT
>NZ_JAGPYS010000014.1:0-133806 GCF_020312195.1 Pseudomonas sp. P129
CTGAAGCTTAACGGCCTGAGTCCTGTGGAATACAGAATGCAGGCCGCCAAGGCAGCGTAGGTGGATAATTGTCCAACCTTCGGGGGTCACACCAGAGCGTGGGAACGAGAATCTGAGTCGAACGCCAATCCAGCTGATGTCGCAGAACCGCTGTGTGACGCAGAGCGTCACGAAAGGCATTACCACGCGGAGCGTGGGAACGAGAATCTGAGCCGAACCTCAATCCAGCTGATGTCGCAGAACCGCCGTGTGACGCAGAGCGTCACGAAAGGCATTTCCGTCAGCAAAAATGCAACAAAACGTGGCACAGTCGCCCCGAAAAATGGCACATTGGCGCGCCCCGGTACGCGTGACACATCTTGTAATCATTCGTACCGGGCGGCCCGCGAACCCTTTTACGGATAAATACCATGGCGACCAGTGCTCCGCCCGCGACGGCGAAGGCCTCGACCACCCCTCAAGCCAGCCCGCTGGTGATGCGCATCATCGGTGCTGTTGCCCTCGCGCACCTGGTCAACGACCTGATTCAAGCCATCCTCCCGTCGATCTACCCGATGCTCAAGGCCAGCTACGACCTGAGTTTCACCCAGATCGGCCTGATTACCCTGACATTTCAGATCACGGCCTCGCTGCTGCAGCCCTGGGTCGGTTATTACACTGACCGCCATCCTAACCCGCTGGTACTGCCCGTCGGATCGATCTGCACGCTGATCGGCATCGTCATGATGTCGATGGTCGGCAGCTTCCCCTTGATCCTGCTGGCCGCCGCGCTGATCGGCATCGGCTCGTCAACGTTCCACCCGGAAGCCTCGCGTATCGCGCGGCTGGCCTCCGGTGGTCGTTACGGGCTCGCGCAATCGACCTTTCAGGTCGGTGGCAACACAGGCACGGCATTCGGACCGTTGCTGGCGGCGGCGATCATCATCCCGTTCGGCCAGGGCAATGTCGCCTGGATCGGCCTGTTTGCGTTGTTCTCGCTGGGGCTGCTGTATGCGATCAGCCGCTGGTATCGCACGCACCTCAACCTGTTCAAGCTCAAGGCCGGTCAGGCAGCCACTCATGGTCTGTCCAGAAAACGCGTGATTGCCTCGTTGGCAGTGCTGGCATTCCTGGTGTTTTCCAAGTTCTTCTACATGACCAGCCTGACCAGCTATTTCACCTTCTACCTGATCGAGAAATTTGGCCTGTCGGTCGCCAGCTCGCAGTTGCACCTGTTCCTGTTTCTGGGCGCCGTGGCGGCGGGGACCTTTTTCGGCGGGCCGATCGGTGACCGCATTGGCCGCAAGGCGGTGATCTGGTTCTCGATTCTTGGTGCCGCGCCGTTCACCCTGGCGCTGCCCTATGCGGATCTGTTCTGGACCAGCGTACTCAGTGTGATCATTGGCTTCGTCCTGGCCTCGGCGTTTTCCGCCATCGTGGTCTACGCCCAGGAGCTGGTGCCTGGCAACGTGGGCATGATCGCCGGGCTGTTCTTCGGCCTGATGTTCGGCTTCGGCGGCATTGGCGCTGCCTTGCTCGGTTATCTGGCTGACAGCCACGGCATCCTGTTCGTCTACACGCTGTGCTCGTACCTGCCGCTGCTCGGTATCCTCGCGATTCTTCTGCCTCGGACCAAATAATGCTGATAGCAACGCTGATTTTCCTGTTCACCATCACGCTGGTCATCTGGCAACCCAAGGGCCTTGGCGTAGGCTGGAGTGCCGTATTGGGGGCAATTCTGGCGTTGCTGACAGGCGTCGTGCACGTCAGTGACATCGCTGTGGTGTGGGGCATCATCTGGAATGCCACGGCGACGTTCATTTCGCTGATCATCATCACGCTGCTGCTCGATGAGGCCGGTTTCTTCGCCTGGGCAGCGCTGCATGTGGCGCGCTGGGGCAAGGGCAACGGGCGCCGTTTGTTTGCCCTGTTCGTGCTGTTCGGTGCGCTGGTGTCCGCCTTGTTCGCCAACGATGGCGCGGTGCTGATCCTCACCCCGATCGTCATTGCCATGATGCTGGCGTTGCGTTTCTCGCCTGCGTCGACGCTGGCGTTCGTCATGGCGGCCGGTTTCATCGCCGATACGGCCAGCCTGCCGCTGGTGGTCTCGAACCTGGTGAACATCGTGTCGGCGGATTACTTCAAGATCGGTTTCAACCGTTACGCAGCCGTCATGGTGCCGGTGAATCTGGCCAGTGTCGCCGCCACCCTGGCCGTGCTGATGTGGTACTTCCGTCGGGATATTCCCGCCGAGTTCGAGCCCGAGCAGCTGGACAAGCCGGAAACGGTTATCCATGACCGCGCCACGTTTCTGGCCGGTTGGGCGGTGCTGGTGATTCTGCTGGTGGGCTGTTTTGCCCTTGAGCCGCTGGGCATCCCGATCAGTGCGATCTCGTCGGTGTGCGCAGTGTTGCTGCTGGGCATCGCCGCCAAAGGGCATACGATCAAGACGCGCAAGGTGATGAAAGAAGCACCGTGGCACATCGTGGTCTTTTCGCTGGGTATGTACCTGGTGGTCTATGGCCTGCGTAACGCCGGGCTGACCGATTACCTGGCCAATCTGCTGGACTGGTTCGCGGGCTATGGCATCTGGGGCGCGGCGATGGGCACCGGCGTGATGACCGCGTTCCTGTCTTCGATCATGAACAACATGCCCACGGTACTCATCGGGCTGCTGTCCATCGACGCGAGTCATGCCAGCGGTGCGATCCAGGAAGCCATGATCTACGCCAACGTGATCGGCAGTGACCTCGGCCCGAAAATCACCCCCATCGGGAGTCTGGCCACGCTGCTCTGGCTGCATGTGCTGCAGCGCAAGGGCATCACTATCAGCTGGGGCTACTACTTCAAGGTCGGTATCGTGCTGACCGTGCCTGTCCTGCTGGTCACACTGGCTGCGCTGGCATTGCGGTTGAGTTGAGCGGATGACTGGTATCGGCGAGGTTCGGCCACATGTCCGACACCAGAAACAGCCGTTCGGCTTCTTCCCAGTGGCCCTCGGCATTCTCCCTGAGGCGCACCAATAGCTGCGCCGGGGCCAGCGGGTCGAGTTCACTCAGCCATTCGTGCAACTGTTGATCGCTCCATGCCTCGTTATAGAGTGCCGGCGCCAGCCAGGCATGGCGCGGCAGGGGCTGCCAACGTCCCGGTTGGCTTTGCGCCAGGAACGACTTCCAGTCACGTTGATGTAGCCAGCGACCCTTGAGGTGCTGCGGATGAACGCCGGCAGGGGACTGGCATGAGCCTGGCCACGGATACAACAGGTAGCCGCCCAGCCACAACCGCGCAGTGAACGCTTCGACCCCCAGCGCTGCCAGCGTCGCCCGGCTTTCCGGGCGTGCCGACATCGGCAACTGATGCTGGCTCAGATGCGTCAGCTTGCGGTCCAGCCGGTCCTGACAGCCAGGCCCCAGCCAGTGCGCCGGGTCGCTACCATCGCCGTCCTGCGGCCCCAGGTAGAGCTTGATCGCCAGTTCGACGTGGTGCACGCCTTCACCATCGCGCAGCAGCATGTCCAGCTCGCCCAGGGTCTGGCTGCCAAGCCTGATCGGCAGGTTGGCGGCGATTATTTCCACCCCCGGCGCATGCTGCAGGGCGAATTGCCAGAGCCGTTCGTAATAGCGGCCCAGTCTTCGTGTGGTTGCCTGCGCCAGCCAGTCTTCGAGCGGGCGGCTGTCGCGGTCCAGTTGCCAGAGAAAGTCCGCCAGTTGCTGTGGCGCTTTTACCCAGTCGCTGCCCGCCAGTGGATGGCGCTGCGGCCAGGGCGCGGTTTCAAGCATGGGCGGCGCGAGGATCACCCAGGCAAGGTCGCGCACTTCGGAATGCCGCAATTGGCGGGGGAGATCGATCAGGTCGGGGAATAGAGTCATGTGTCGAGGATAGCGTGAGTCGCCGCCGACAAACAGCGTGTTGCGCAAACAGCATATGCACGCCGGTGTTTTTGCTTTCGACGACAACGTATGACGTACGATGTGCGACAGGATGATCATCGAATATAAAAAGGTTATTGAGAATTATCAGGCGCCTTCTCTTTGTGCAAACTGTCATTCATATCCAGTATATTGTTGGCGTCAAACAGTTCAGGCGCCAGTCAAGGATGTTCATTGGCCGGTGTGTCTCAATGGTGGTCACCGTGTGGTGAATGTCATTCAATCAGTCGGTCGACTCGTGGGCTGCTTTATATAGGTGGTCTTCATGCGGCGGATATTCGACTCGGCAAATCGGATGCCTGGAGTTTTCTATGAACGGTGACATGCAGACCCGGATAAAACAACTGCTCTCACCCGCCATTGCACGCGTGCAATGTATTGCCATCGTTTGTTGGCTGGTTGTTCTGTCGGTTACGCCGTATCTGCAATTCGGTCTGCTGGAAGTGCTACTGACCCTTGGCCTGCTGGGCGCGTGCGCCTGGCAATGCCGCGCGGTCGACTTCAGAGTCTGGCGATGTATGGGCATGGCCTTCGTGATCATTGTGGCACTGTGCTTTTCAAGGGCGGGCCATTTACGCACCGCGACGGACATCAACTGGTCACTCTCGGTCGCCGTAATGATTATTCTGTGTTCGACATTGTTAGTGGTGTATACCCGGGATTATCTGCTGGTGGCGGTACTCGCCTGGTGTATTCTCTCTCCCGCTCAGGGGGTCGATACCGACAGTGTCGCGACGCTGTTCATGACACTGTTCTTTATCACGTCGGTCAGTCTGGGCAGTGTGCTGAATCATACTTACACGCGCACACTTCGTACGGTATTGAGTCTGGAACATCAGTTTCGCGAATTGTCGATGACCGATGACCTGACCGCTATATTGAATCGCCGGGCACTGATGCAGGCACTGGATAATCATGTGCTGAATAACTCCGCGGGTTATTTTCTGATGCTCGACATTGATGACTTCAAAACCATCAATGATCAATTCGGCCACGACGCCGGTGATCAGGCGCTTCGGGTGATGGCTGGCTGCCTGCAAAAGACCGTGGGCAGTCTCGCCTTCGGACGCATGGGCGGAGAGGAGTTCGGCGTGATCCTGCCAATGTGCAGTGAAGACGACGCTCGGGATTATGTGCTGGACCTGTTGGAGTGCATCAGAAAATCCCTCGCTGTCAGCCCGCTGACCTGCAGTGCCGGGCTGGCCGACATCCCTGCGGCAGCGGACAGCTCGGCAGTGCTCAAGACCGCCGACATCAATTTGTATAAGGCCAAGCGGGGCGGCAAGGACCGGGCATTCTGGCGAGGTGCGCAGATAGGCGGCCAGCAGGCGCACGGGAGTGTGGAATGCGACAAAACCCGCGCCCTGACACGATAGGCGGCCATCGGACTTCATCGCGCCGCCCGTACCCTGTTGTAAGGTCCGCGAAACCCTTTTTAAACCCCGGTTTGCTGCTGTCAGGCCCTTTCGCCCATAATCACGTTTTTAAAGTCGTATCGAACCCGCAGCAGGAGCCTCATGGAGCAATTTCGCAATATCGGCATCATCGGTCGCCTGGGCAGTGTTCAGGTGCTCGAGACCGTTCGCCGACTCAAGAGATTCCTGCTGGACCGCCACCTGCACGTCATTCTCGAAGAGACGATCGCCGAGGTCCTGCCCGGTCATGGCCTGCAGACCTCATCGCGCAAGATGCTCGGCGAGGTCTGCGACATGGTCATTGTGGTCGGTGGCGACGGCAGTCTGCTGGGCGCGGCGCGGGCACTGGCCCGGCATAACGTTCCGGTGCTGGGCATCAACCGTGGCAGCCTGGGCTTTCTGACCGACATCCGCCCCGACGAGCTGGAGGTCAAATGCGCCGAAGTGCTCGACGGGCATTACCTGGTGGAAAACCGCTTTCTGCTCCAGGCCGAAGTGCGTCGCCACGGCGAGGCCATCGGTCAGGGCGATGCGCTCAACGACGTGGTGCTGCACCCCGGCAAGTCCACGCGCATGATCGAGTTCGAGATCTACATCGACGGTCAGTTCGTGTGCAGTCAGAAGGCCGACGGCCTGATCGTCGCCACGCCAACCGGTTCGACCGCCTACGCGCTGTCGGCAGGCGGGCCGATCATGCACCCCAAGCTCGATGCCATCGTCATCGTGCCGATGTACCCGCATACCTTGTCCGGGCGGCCCATCGTGGTCGACGGCAACAGCGAGCTGAAAATCGTGGTGTCCAAGGACATGACCATTTACCCGCAAGTGTCGTGCGACGGCCAGAATCACTTCACCTGCGCGCCGGGTGACACCATTACGGTCAGCAAGAAACCGCAGAAACTGCGTCTGATCCATCCGCTGGATCACAACTATTACGAGGTCTGCCGCACCAAGCTCGGCTGGGGCAGCAAGCTCGGCGGCGGGGGCGATTAATGCTCGATCCGGCGCGTGGCTATGATCTGATCGGTGACGTGCACGGGTGTGCCCATACCCTCGAGCACTTGCTGGAGCTTCTCGGTTACCGTCTGCAGGCTGGCGTGTGGCGCCATCCCGAGCGCATCGTCATTTTCCTCGGCGACATCATCGACCGCGGCCCGCGTATCCGCGAATCGCTGCACATCGTGCGCGACATGGTCCAGGCCGGTCAGGCGTTGTGCATCATGGGCAACCATGAGTTCAACGCGCTGGGCTGGGTGACACCGGCCCTGTCCGAAAGCGGTCATCAGTTCGTGCGCGAGCACACCCCGCGTCATGCGCGGCTGATCGGCGATACCCTGGCGCAGTTCGAGCAATATCCGGATGAGTGGAGCGAGTTCGTCAACTGGTTCTACGAGTTACCGCTGTACCTCGATGCCGGTCGCTTCAGGGTGGTGCACGCCTGCTGGGATGCGACCCTGATCGATCCGCTGCGTGGCCTGCATGGTACGGGGTGTATCGACAAGCATTTCGTCCAGGCATCGGCAGTGCCCGGCAGCTTCGCCAGCAATGTCTTCAATCGTCTGCTGCGTGGCACCGACATGCGCCTGCCGCACGGCCTGACCCTGACTGGCGGTGATGGCCTGACCCGCGAATTCTTCCGCACCAAGTTCTGGGAGGATGATCCGCAGACTTACGGCGACGTGGTCTTTCAGCCGGACGCCTTGCCCGAAGGGGTTGCCAAGACGCCATTGACCACGTCGGAAAAGAACGCCTTGCTGCGGTATGGCATCGATGAGCCGCTGCTGTTTGTCGGTCATTACTGGCGCAGCGGCATCCCTGCGCCTATCCGGCCGAACCTGGCCTGTCTGGATTACAGCGCCGTGCTCTACGGCAAACTGGTCGCCTATCGGCTTGACCAGGAAACACAGATCGATCCGGACAAATTCGTCTGGGTCGACGTGCAGCGTCCCGAGGTTTGATAATGAGTCCTGTAGCTGTCCTGCGTTTGCCGCTGACCACCGACCTGAGCGGTTTTGTCAGGCTGTTGCTGCGCTTGCAGATTCCTCACCGGGTCAGTGAAGAGGCTGGCGAGCAAGTCCTGTGGGTGCCGGACGCGCCGCGACTGGTCGAAGAAGTGCGCGAGTTGTACACGCGCTTTCCCGAAGGCGACGAGCACGTTCAACTGGCGCAGGACAGCGGAAGCGCCACCTACAAGCCGCCCGGCCTTATCGAGCAGTTACGCAGCAGTCCGGTGACGGCCCTGGTGTTGCTGGTCACCTTGCTGGTGGCGGGGCTGACGCTGCTGGGCGATAACCTCGAAGCCGTCCGCTGGCTGACCTTTCAGGATTTCCGCATCAATGGCGAGTACGCAACGTTTCTGCCGTTGTCCGAAAACCTGGCGTCCGGGCAGTGGTGGCGGATCATCTCGCCCATGCTGATCCACTTCGGCATCCTGCACCTGGCCATGAATGGCATGTGGTTCTGGGAGCTGGGGCGGCGGATTGAAATTCGTCAGGGCAGCCTGTCGCTGCTGTTGCTGACCCTGCTGTTCTCGTCGGTTTCAAATTACGTGCAATACCTGTTCAGCGGCCCAAGCCTGTTTGGCGGACTGTCCGGCGTGCTGTATGGCCTGCTCGGGCATTGCTGGATTTTCCAGATGCTGGCGCCCAACCCGGTCTACCGCCTGCCGCGCGGCGTGTTGATCATGATGCTGGTCTGGCTGGCGCTGTGCCTGTCCGGTCTGGTGAGCATGCTCGGCTTCGGCGAAATCGCCAACGGTGCGCATGTCGGCGGGCTGATCATCGGTTGTGTCACCGGGCTGCTGGGTGGTGCGATTGCGCGCCGCAAGGCCTAGAATTACCCGCTATTTTCTGGAGTGCGCCATGTCGTCTTTTATAGAAATGATCGAAAACATCACCCCGGATATCTACGAGAGCCTGAAACTGGCTGTGGAAATCGGCAAATGGTCCGACGGTCGCAAGCTCACTCAGGAACAACGTGAGCTGTCCCTGCAGGCGCTGATCGCCTGGGAAGTGCAGAACCTGCCGGAAGACCAGCGCACCGGCTACATGGGGCCGCAGGAATGCGCCTCCAAATCGGCCCCGGTGCCCAATATCCTGTTCAAATCGGATGCAATTCATTGATCGAAATTGGTCGCGGAGCAGTCAACAAAATGTCGGCGCGTCAGGATGACACGTCGTGTGTGCAATACGCTTTTCGCCTGGGCGACACCGAGATCGCGGTCAACCCGCTGATCGGCAAGACGCTGCGTCTGGAGTTTCTCGGCGCCATTCATTGCAGTCATTGCGGGCGCAAGACCAAGTCCAGTTACAGCCAGGGTTACTGCTACCCGTGCATGCTCAAGCTGGCGCAGTGCGACCTGTGCATCATGAGCCCGGAGAAATGCCATCACGATCAGGGCACCTGCCGTGATCCGGCGTGGGGCGAGCAGTTCTGCATGACCGATCACATCGTCTACCTGGCCAACTCATCAGGCGTGAAGGTCGGCATTACCCGCTCCACGCAGTTGCCGACCCGCTGGCTGGACCAGGGCGCAAGCCAGGCACTGCCGATCCTGCGCGTGGCAACCCGTCAGCAGTCCGGCTTCGTCGAAGATCTGCTGCGCAGCCAGGTGGCCGATCGTACCAACTGGCGTGCCTTGCTCAAGGGCGACGCTCAACCCGTTGACCTCAAGGCCATTCGCCGGGAGCTGTTCGACAGTTGCGGCGCAGGGCTGTTGGGATTGCAAGAACGATTCGGCCTGCAGGCCATCCAATTGCTACATGACGCCGAGCCTGTCGAGTTTCGTTACCCGGTCGAGGCGTATCCGACCAAGATTGTCAGCTTCAATCTGGACAAGAACCCGATTGCCGAAGGCACGCTGCTGGGGATCAAGGGCCAATACCTGATTTTCGACACGGGCGTGATCAATATTCGCAAGTACACGGCCTATCAGTTGGCCGTGCATCAGTAGAAGGATTCCAGCATGCGCACCGAACAACCGAAAATGATCTACCTGAAGGATTACCAGGCTCCCGAGTACCTCATCGATGAGACGAACCTGACCTTCGAACTGTTCGACGACCACTCGCTGGTCCACGCGCAGCTGGTCATGCGCCGCAACCCAGAGCGTGGCGCAGGCCTGCCAGCGCTGGTGCTCGACGGCCAGAATCTGGAACTGATCTCGGTCAAGCTGAGCGATGTGGAGCTTGGCGCTGCCGATTATCAGCTGACCGACGACCACCTGACCCTGCACCCGCAGGCTGACAGCTTTACGGTCGACAGCACCGTGCGCATCCATCCGGAATCCAACACCGCACTGGAAGGGCTGTACAAGTCCAGCGGCATGTTCTGCACCCAGTGCGAGGCCGAAGGCTTCCGCAAGATCACCTATTACCTCGACCGTCCTGACGTGATGAGCAAGTTCACCACCACCGTCAGCGCCGACAAGCAGGGCTTCCCGATCCTGCTGTCTAACGGCAACCCGGTGGCCAGCGGCGAAGAAGAGGATGGCCGGCACTGGGCGACGTGGGAAGATCCGTTCATGAAACCGGCCTACCTGTTTGCGCTGGTGGCCGGCGATCTGTGGTGTATCGAAGACACGTTCACCACTATGAATGAGCGGAACGTGACCCTGCGTATCTACGTCGAGCCGGAAAACATCGACAAGTGCCAGCACGCCATGACCAGCCTGAAGAAGTCCATGCGCTGGGACGAAGAGACCTACGGTCGCGAGTACGACCTGGACATCTTCATGATTGTCGCGGTCAACGACTTCAACATGGGGGCGATGGAAAACAAGGGCCTCAACATCTTCAACTCCAGTGCCGTGCTGGCGCGTGCCGAGACGGCGACCGATGCCGCACACCAGCGTGTCGAAGCGATCGTCGCCCACGAATACTTCCACAACTGGTCGGGCAACCGCGTGACCTGCCGTGACTGGTTCCAGCTGTCGCTCAAGGAAGGCTTCACGGTGTACCGCGACGCCGGTTTCTCGGCCGACATGAACTCGGCCACGGTCAAGCGTATCCAGGACGTTGCCTATCTGCGTACTCACCAGTTCGCCGAAGATGCGGGGCCGATGGCTCACGCTGTGCGCCCGGACAGCTTTATCGAAATCTCCAACTTCTACACCCTGACCGTGTACGAAAAGGGCTCGGAAGTGGTCGGCATGCTTCACACCCTGCTGGGGGCTGAAGGCTTCCGCAAGGGCAGCGATCTGTATTTCGAGCGCCACGACGGCCAGGCCGTGACCTGCGATGACTTCATCAAGGCCATGGAAGACGCCAATGGCGTCGATCTGACTCAGTTCAAGCGCTGGTACAGTCAGGCGGGCACGCCGCGTCTGGCGGTCAGCGAGTCGTACGACGCTGCGGCCAAGACCTACAGCCTGACCTTCCGCCAGAGCTGCCCGACCACACCGGGCCAGCCTGGTGATCAGAAACAGCCTTTCGTGATTCCGGTCGAGCTGGGCTTGCTTGACAGCAAAGGTGGCGAGATCGCCCTGCGTCTGGCCAACGAAACCGCCGCAACCGGCAGCACGCGGGTGCTTTCGGTGACTGAGGCCGAGCAGACGTTCACCTTTGTCGATGTCGCTGAAAAGCCACTGCCGTCCTTGCTGCGTGGCTTCTCGGCACCGGTCAAGCTGAGCTTCCCGTACGACCGCGATCAGTTGATGTTCCTGATGCAGCACGACAGCGACGGCTTCAACCGTTGGGATGCGGGCCAGCAACTGTCGGTTCAGGTGTTACAGGAACTGATCGGCCAGCATCAGCAAGGCCAGGCGCTGCTCATGGATCAGCGCCTGATCACTGCGCTGGGCACCGTGCTGGCGGATGATGGCCTGGATCAGGCGATGGTCGCAGAAATGCTGTCGTTGCCGGGCGAGGCTTATCTGACCGAAATCAGCGAAGTGGCCGATGTCGATGCGATTCACGCCGCTCGCGAATTTGCCCGTCAGCAGCTCGCAGAGGGGCTGTTCGATGGGCTGCTGGCGCGCTATCAGGCCAACCGCGAAGTGTCGAAGGTCACGCCTTATGTGGCCGAAGCCGCGCACTTCGCCCGTCGTGCCCTGCAGAACATCGCGCTGTCGTACCTGATGCTCAGCGGCAAGCCGGAGGTACTGGCAGCCACTATCGACCAGTTCGACACCAGCGACAACATGACCGAGCGCCTCACCGCGCTGGCCGTGCTGGTCAATTCGCCGTTCACTGCCGAGCGCGACAAGGCGCTTGACGTGTTTGCCGAGAACTTCAAGAGCAATGCGCTGGTCATGGATCAGTGGTTCAGCGTTCAGGCGGCGAGCACGTTGCCGGGCGGCCTGCAGCGTGTTCAGGAACTCATGAAGCACCCAGCCTTCAGCATCAAGAATCCGAACAAGGTGCGTGCCTTGATCGGTGCCTTTGCCGGGCAGAACCTGGTCAACTTCCATGCGGCAGATGGCTCCGGCTATCGCTTCCTGGCAGACCTGGTGATCGAGCTGAACGCGCTGAACCCGCAGATCGCTTCTCGTCAATTGGCACCACTGACCCGCTGGCGCAAATACGACAGCGCCCGTCAGGCGCGGATGAAAGCCGAGCTGGAACGCATCCTCGCCTCCGGAAAACTGTCGGCGGACGTGTATGAAGTGGTGAGCAAAAGCCTGGCTGAATGAGGGTTTGTGCTGTGCCTATTGCCTGAACTGCATGGGTGATAAAGGCGCTGTCTGCTGATGCGGACAGCGCCTTTTTTGCGTCCCGTTGATGGGGGGGGCGATTGTCTGCTATCCGCGCATCACGCCTTATTCAGCACTCGCTAAAGTTCTTATGGCTCATGGACAAAAAATAAGTCTTTTTAGATGAAATTTAGGTAATGGAACCGTCTTCGGGACAAGGCCACACAGTGTTGGCAGCGCTGTAGAGGCCGTCCTGTCTTGAAAGTAATCAAGATCACGGAGGTCTGTTTTCAGCGGTGCCTGGTGCGGAAAAAGTACTTTCGCTCACTCCCGTTAAACTGACTTTAAATAAGGTGAAAAGTGTTCAGGATCAATACCGGATCGTCGTCATATAATGTTCAAAGTTCCGCATCCTATGAAGGTTCTGAGGGCGTAAAATCGTATGGTTTGCATGATAATTTAAATGTAAGGGCCAACACCACAAAGGTCACTGATTATGTGGGTACCAAGGCCGCCAATCAGATTCCTTGCCTTCTAAGCAACGCGACGTTCCAGGGCGACGTTATATCCGTAGCAAACTCAATGGCAGTCCTTGCTGCAATGGGGCAAGGGCACGGTAATGTTATTGTCGCCGACCTGGATAAGGCACACCTTGCCGGCGTGCAATCAGTCCTCGCAATTGCTCAATCATCTGGCAGTCAAGAGGCATGGTTGAGAGAGGTGAAACGCCAGCATAAGTCCGGCTATGCAGATCATCTTGAACTATTGATACAACGCAATCAGGAGCATCTGTCATTCGACTCGTTAAAGCAGCGCCTGCATCGCGGAGGCGTCAGCATCGTCCAGGCAGATATGGCCAGTGACAGCGCAACAGAGTTGGCCGGGCTGGCCCCGCATGGCGTATCCGGAATGTACGTGAGTAATATTGAAATGTACCTCGGCGGTTTTCTTGATAAAGCCAACACTTCCATCAACGAGAGGCAGCAGGCACTGAACACGTTCAAGAATAATATCGTCTCGCTTATGGGGGCCGAGGCATTTCTTATTCGTGGCGAATCGGTAGGTATGCAGGTTCACAATAAGAATGCCGCTATCAACGACTGGATACCCCAAGTCCGTTAACGACCAGGCTGGGTCACACCATCGACAGGAAGGTCTTTTCTTCCCCGCCTTCCTGTCTCTAACCTTGTTCGAACCTTCCGCCCGCTCGGGCGTTTTCAAATGACGTTGGCGCTGAAATAAGTTGCCAATACGGGTGCCTGCGGTCAGCAGTTGCACGGTCAGGGCTTTACCTCCTCGCGATCAATCAGCACGTACAGAGTGCTGCGGCGTAGTGCTATTCAAAAAGGACGGTCCTTCCTATAAAAAATCTCACATGTGATGCATATCTATCTTCAGAAACATCTGCTACGTTGCTTACCTGATTCACGGCCAGCAGCAAGGGGAAGCGCCAATGCCTCGTAAAACCCAGGGCGATAACGCAGCGGTCCCGGCCAAGGTTTCCAAGAGTTCCACCGATTACATGCGTGAAATGCGCCTGCGGCTCAAGGAGGCGGGGCTGGTGAAGCGCGAATTCTGGATCCGGCCGGAAAATGTCGATGCCCTGCGGGGTATCGAAAAAGCCTTAAGACAGCCCTTTTTGGGCGACAGAATAAAACTGGAGGACTTCATGACCGAGAATACCCACTGGACCATCAGCTCTCTGCAGAAGGCACTCAGCGAACTGGAACTGGTGACGAACGGCAAGATCGAGCTCGACGTGACCGAGGGCGATGCCTCGGGGATCAGGCTGACCATGGCTGACTACGGCGACCTGCCGATCTACATCGCCGTAGAAGGCGAGCAGATTCTCGCCGACGCGACCTTGATCGAAGTGAACAAGATCAAGAACGTGCAAGCGTTCAACGACGTTGTCCTGCGCAGCCGCGACCTGTTTCCGCTGTCGTCGGTCGGCATCGAAAAGCTGGGCGGCGGTCAGGAAGTCTACTGCCTGTTCGGCGCATTGAGCGCGGCATCGTCGCTCACGGTCGTGGTGCAGGAAATTCTCACCCTCGCGGACAACGTGATCCGTGCGGCCGATGCTTTTGAAGATCATTTCATCTACTGAACAGCGCTGTCAGGCGGAGAACATTCATGACTACAAGTATCTGGAAAAAACTGGTGACCGCTGTTCGTGGCGGCGCTTCCGAAGTGGGCGAGTCGATTGCCGACGCCAATGCCATCCGCATTCTGGACCAGGAAATCCGCGACGCCGAGAACGCGCTGGTCAAGGCCCGCGACGGGCTGATCACCATCAAGGCCAAGCACAAACTTTCGGCACAGCGTCTTGAAGAGCACGCTACCAGCATTGCCAACTGGGAAGGCCGCGCCATGCAGGCCCTGAACAAGGGTGAAGAAGCCCTGGCCGTAGAATGCGCGAACAAGATCGCCGAAATCGAAGCCCTGCGTGATCAGGAGCAGGAACTGGCCGACCAGTTCAGCAAGCAGGTCAACCTGCTGCAGGATCAGGTGATCAAGGCCGAATCGCGAATCAAGAGCCTCAAGCAGCAGGTCGAGATGGCCAAGGCCCGTGAAACCGTGCAAAAGGCCCGCGTTGCAACGGCTACTGCAACCGGTGGTGCCAGTGGCGCCGTCGAAACCGCAGTCGGCTCGCTGGCACGTCTCAAGCAGCGCCAGGATGAACAGGACGCCAAGCTCGAAGCAGCTGAAGAACTGGCCACCCAGTCCAGCGGCAGCGATCTGGAGCGTCGTCTGCAGGATGCCGGAATCGGTGCTAAAAGCGGCGGTGCGCAAGATGTACTGGCGCGCCTGAAAGCCAAAAGTCAGACGCCGGCTCAGTAAGCGCTGCAACAAGGCAGGCGAGGGTGGTGCATGGCGTTTTCCCGACGACTCAAGGTCATCCTCGTCCTGTCGGCCGTGTTGATTGCGGTACAGGCATTCAACTCGATGACCAGCAACAGTCTGCTGCAGTTCGGTATCATGCCGCGCAGCCTCACCGGGTTGCGCGGCATTGTGTTTGCCCCCTTTTTGCACGGGTCGATTCAGCACTTGCTCAGCAATCTGTTGCCGTTCATTGTGCTGAGCTGGCTGGTGGCGACCGAGGGTGTCAGGCGTTATGCATGGGTCGCCGGGCTGGTTTGCCTGCTGGGCGGACTGCTGGTCTGGAGCTTCGGTCGCAGCAATATTCATGTCGGCGCAAGTGGTCTGATTTTTGGTTTGTGGGCTTATCTGCTGGCGCGGGCGTGGTATCAGCGCAGTATCGCCAGTGTGCTGATCGCGCTGCTGGTGCTGGCCGCTTATAGCGGGCTGGTGTTCGGCTTCGTTCCGGTGGCCGGTGTGTCGTTCGAATCACATATCGCGGGTGCACTTGCAGGCGTTTGTGTGGCCTGGCTGATGCATTCCAGGGCATTGCTGGCGCAGAAATGAGTCAGTCTCGCGCTTGCAGGCAGTGCGCCTGTTGCGCTTGAAGAGCGTTATATATCGTCACCCGTCACTGCAAGGAAACGGATTATGAGTTGGTTCAAACGGGCCATGGGCCTGGAAGCCCCCAAGGCATCAGGCCGGGACGGCACACAACCGGTCAGCACGGTCAGTCCGCTGGGGCTGGCCTCCGGACGGATGCTGTGCCTGGACAGTTCGCTGAAACTGTTGCTCGACGGTCACTCGGAAGTGGTCGTTCCGGGCGATGAAAAGGTCTGGTCCGTGGGGCATATCGATCTCGGCCAGTCCATGGCGCTGCATCGTTTCTACCTCGATAACGAGGACTATTTTCTGCAAGTGGTCAGCACTGGCCCCAACCCGGAAGACGTACAGGACATCATCCTGTTCGGCTACTACGGCGCCGAGCCGATCACCAGCAAGGATGAGTTGCTGCGCCTGACCGGCCCGTCGTCGAAGATCGGCCTGCCGACCTACGAGCACGATGGCGAGGTCTTCGAGCGGCAATGGGGGACTTCACCCGGCCAGACCGAGCTGACGCCACTCGATGAAAACATCGTCAGTCCTGACGCGACTTATCGTGTCAAGCACCTGAGCATGCTGTACGCCCGCGAAACAGGACTGATCAACCGCCGTGAGTTTCTGCTGTTTTCCGTAGAGGAAGACGAGGAGGGCAGCATCACGCTCACCACGGCGGTCGGCATAACGCTGCAATCCACTGATATCAACGTTCTTTGACAAGGAAATCCTCATGATCGACGCGCTGCGTATGTCGCTCAATGCCACTGCTGTATTCGGCTTCGTCATGTACATCCTGGTGGCGGCGATTCTGTTCGCGCTGTTCCAGTTCATCTACAGCCGGATCACGCCGCACAAGGAATTTGCGCTGATTCGCGAGAATAACAGCGCAGCGGCAGTTGCCCTCGGTGGCTCGCTGATCGGTTTCGCGCTGCCGGCCAGTAACATTATCAGCTACAGCATCAGCATTCTGGACGTGGTCGTCTGGGCAGTGATCGCCGCCGTCGTGCAACTGCTGGCGTTCGGCGCTACCAGCCTGGTGCTCAAGGGCCTGTCGACGCGTATCGCCAAGGGTGAAATGGCGGCGGCCATCTATTCGGCCAGCGTCGCGATCAGCGTCGGTCTTCTCAACGCGGCCTGCATGACCCCGTCGGTCTGACGGCAGCCTTGAACAAGGAGACTCACGATGAGACGTAGTTCAGTAAAACTGGTACTCGCCGGTGCGCTGCCGCTGGCCCTTGCCGGTTGCGGTCCGTCCGAGAAAAAGGACACCGTCAACGCCAAGGCCAACTTCAGTTCGGTGCAGGAATGCGTCGATGCCAAGGTGCCGGTGAATATCTGTTCGGATGCCTACATGCAGGCGCTGTCCGACCATCGCCGCATTGCGCCGACCTATGATGACAAGGCGTCCTGCGACGCGGACTTCGTCCCGGATTATTGCCAGGTCACCTCTGACGGCAAGTACATGCCTAAACTCGGCGGCTTCGAACTGGGCTTTTCCGGGCAAGTGCCGAAAGAGGCGCTGGACCGCGCCAATCAGGAAGTCACCCAGTCTGCTCCGTCGGGCATGAGCGGCACCACCGGCCTGATGGCCGGCCTGCTGATCGGCAATCTGCTCAGCAACGGCTTCGGCAATAACCGCTATTACTCGCAGCCCATTTACCAGACGCGCGATGACCGGGGCGGTTATTACAGCTCGTCCCTGCCGAGTCAGATCGATCGCGGCAAGACCTTCGGGCGCTCGACCCAGGCGCAATCCAGCCCGGATCGCAGCTACGGCAAGAGCACCCTGGGGCGCAACCTGGGCAGCTCGGGTTCCGGCTCGTCTTCGGTGTCATCGACCATCTCGCGCGGCGGCTTCGGCAGCCAGGCCTCGGCACGCAGTGGCTGGGGCGGCAAGAGCAGCAGTGGCAGCAGCAGTTTCGGAGGCTGACGGTTCGCGGCATGAAAAAGATCAGCATCGAGGAACGTCCGGACTGGCGCACCACCGCCGAGCGTGAAGGGTTCAACTTTCACACCATCGATGGCGAGCGTTACTGGGACGAGCGCGGGTATTACCTGTTCAGCGAACAGCAGATTACCCGCGATCTTGAAGCGCCCACCCAGGAGCTTCACCAGATGTGCATGGATGCCGTGGCGCGAGTGGTGGACAGCGAAGCGCTGCTCCATCAACTGGCGATCCCGGAAGCGTTCTTCGACCTGATCCAGAGCTCATGGAAGGAGGGACATCCGCATCTGTACGGACGCTTCGATTTTGCCTACGACGGCACGGGCCCGGCAAAGATGTACGAAATCAATGCCGATACGCCGACCAGTCTGATGGAAGCCGGGGCGGTGCAACTGCTCTGGCTGGAAGAGCAGATGGCGCGCGGCGTGCTGCCTGCGCATGCCACCCAGTTCAACTCGATTGCCGAGGATCTGGTTCGGGCCTTTGCCGAGTTTCCCGGCACGACTCCGTTCTACTTCTCGGCGATGTCCGGTTCCATCGAAGACCGGGGCACCACCGATTTTCTGCGGCGTATGGCGGCACACGTCGGCATCGATGCGAGGCATATCGATATCGAAGACATCGGGCTCGGCGCTGACGGGCGTTTTGTCGATCTGGACGGGCGCTGGATCGAGCGCTTGTTCAAGCTGCACGCGTGGGAGCATATCTTTCACGAGGAATTCGGTCAGCACGTGTCAGCGAGCGGCACTCAGTTTGTCGAACCGGCGTGGAAGGCGATTCTCAGCAACAAGGGTATTCTGCCGTTGTTGTGGCAGTTCAACGAAGGCCATCCGAACCTGCTGCCCGCGCATGTCGACCAGGACGCGAACAAAGCGGTCCCCAAAGGCTGGGTACGCAAACCGTACTTTTCCCGTGAGGGCGCCAATATCGAAATGCGCACGCCTGGCGATCAGGTGATCTCGGTCGATGGGCCCTACACCGATGCGCCCTACATTCTGCAGGCGTACTCGCCGCTTCCGCGATTCGGCGACAGCTACACGCTGATCGGCTCCTGGGTCATCGGCGATCTTGCGTCCGGGATCGGCATTCGTGAAGACGACAGCCTGATCACCAAGGACACCAGCCGCTTCCTGCCACACGTCGTCATCGACTGAGCCCTGCCTGTCATCACCCGGTGTTACTGGCTTGAAGCAAGTAACACTCTTGTTGTTACCACACGTTCATATACCCGCCATCAAGCAGCGATAATAAGTGGTTTTATGAGTGTGCTGTCTGACAATCAAACAGACGATGTTGTTGTTTTTAATCCTGGTCATAACGCGGGGGCACGACGTTTCAGATCTGTACCTTATATAAGGTGTGATCTGTTCTTTATCGCCTGTTGGCATTCACGTTGCATTACTGTGGGCTATTCCGGGTGCCTGCTTCATTGGTGTTTAACAGCGCGTTGTCGATTCTTCTTGTTCTGTGAAGTTTCCTACAGACATATTCCCGATAGATAACCTGTTCGCGGTAAGAATACGTGGGCAATTCGGTTTGCCTGTTAAACAAACGGTTATTGGCCGAACGTCAATAACCGTGTCGCCCTTACAACCTGCCGTTTACACGGAACTATTCCCGGCCTGGACGCCAGACACGCGTCCCGACGTGGCCATGCAAGGAGAGCCCACATGCTCATGAAACTTCGGCTGGGCGGCGCGCTGACGCTGCTGTTCGCGATCGACACCTGCCAGGCAGTGGATGCCACGTTGCTCGGGAGTCGTTTGACCCCACTGGGAGGCGAGATGGCAGGTAATGCCACGGGGACCATTCCACCCTGGACAGGCGGAATCACCCGGCCCCCGCCCGGGTACAAAGGCTCGGGCACTCGGCATGTCGATCCGTATTCCGCTGACAAACCCCTGTTCACCATTACTCACGCCAATATGCAGCACTACCGCACGCGCCTGACGCCTGGGCAGGTAGCGATGTTCGACACCTACCCCGACAGCTACCGGATGCCGGTATACCCCACGCGACGTTCCGGATCGGCGCCGCAATGGGTCTACGACAACACCCGCCGCAATGCGCAGAAAGCCCGGTTGATCGGCGGCGGCAACGGTTTTGTCGATGCCTACGGCGGCATTCCATTTCCGCTTCCGGAAAAGGGCATTCAGGCCGTGTGGAACCACATTGCACGGTATCGCGGCCATTATGCGGTGCGACGTACTTCGGAAGTTGCCATACAGCGCGACGGCAGTTTCAAACTGAACACTTCGCGTCAGGAAGTGCTGTTTCGTTTCTATGATCCTGCGGGCAGCTTTGCCAGTCTGGATAACGTGCTGTTCTATTACCTGTCGTTTATCCAGTGCCCGACGCGCATGGCCGGTTCTGCCGTGCTGGTCCACGAAACACTGGACCAGATCCAGGAGCCGCGGCAGGCGTGGACCTACAGTGCGCGGCAGCGTCGGGTACGCCGCGCGCCGAGTCTGGCTTACGACATGCCGATCCCGGCCTCTGAAGGCTTGCGCACGGCCGACGACACCGACATGTTCAATGGCTCGCCGGATCGTTACGACTGGAGGTTACTGGGCAAACGCGAGGTCTATATTCCCTACAACAACTACCGGATTTCCAGTCCTGACATTACCTATCGCCAATTATTGCAGGTAGGGCATCTTAACCCGGCCTATACGCGCCATGAGCTGCATCGCGTATGGGTGGTGGAGGGCACGCTCAAACCGACCGCGCGTCATGTCTATTCAAGACGCACGCTGTACCTGGACGAGGACAGTTGGCAGGCTGCAATCGTCGATCAGTACGACGCTCGGGGGCAGTTGTGGCGCGTCTCCATGGCGTACCTGAAGAACTATTACGAACTGCCGACCACCTGGTCCGCACTGGACGTTTTCCATGACTTGCAGGCGCGGCGTTATCACGTGCAGAACCTCGACAATCAGGAGCCTGGCACCAGTGACTTCTCTCAGCCGGTACCCAGCGTGAACGCCTTCAAACCAGCGGCCTTGCGGCGCAGGAGCATTCGCTGACCGGCGTCTGGTCAATCTGTCCGATCAACCGTCGTTATGTTTCATCAATCACATTCAGCACGCTTAACAAAAGATAACGACATGTCGATTGTCAGGCATTTGCAAAGCTGCCTAGGATGGCCGAGCTTCCAGACAGGTAACGCCATAGCGCTGCGGGCGTCGACATCGATATGAGTTATCCGGCACCCGCACCCGATAACAGCCACCTGATAATAATAAGAGCGGAAAAGTCCATGCGTGAGTCTTTCCATCGTCGCACCCGGTTATGCGCGGGCATGTTTCTGGCTGCCGTTGCGTCATCCGTGTTTGCGCTGCCAGCCATGGCCGGTTCCGAGGCGCCAGCCCCTGCCGCCGCTGCAGATACGCCTGTTTACGCCATCGAGTCGGCCAAAGCCTCTCGCACGTTGTTGCTGGACGTCGCCCATGCGGGGGCGCGGCTGGTCGTGGTGGGTGACCATGGGCATATTCTGCTTTCCGATGATCAGGGCAAGACCTGGAGTCAGGCCCGCGTGCCTACCCGGCAGTTGTTGACGGCCGTATTTTTTGTGGATGAACAGCATGGCTGGGCGGTCGGTCACGACGCGCAGGTACTGGCCAGCAGCGATGGGGGCAAGAGCTGGAACAAGCAGTTCGAGGACTTGAAGCGCGAGGCTCCGCTGCTGGATGTCTGGTTCAAGGACCTCGACAACGGCCTGGCCATCGGTGCCTACGGCCTGCTGCTGAGCACGGCCGATGGCGGGCAGCACTGGGAAGATGTCAGCGACCGGCTGGACAACGAGGATCAATACCACCTGAACGGCATTGCTCAGGTAAAGGATGCCGGCCTGTTCATTGTCGGCGAAGCGGGCAGCATGTTTCGCTCCCGCGACGAGGGGCAGACCTGGGAGAAAATCGACGGCCTGTATCAAGGCTCGTTATTCGGCGTGATCGGCACGGCTCAGCCGTCCACGTTGCTGGCCTATGGTCTGCGCGGCAATCTGTTTCGCTCCAGCGATTTTGGTGACAGCTGGCAGCCGATCGAACTGAAGGGCGCGCGCGGGCCGCTCGAGTTCGGCCTGGCCAGCGCTACGCTGCTGGCCGATGGCTCGCTGGTGCTGGTCGGCAATGGCGGCAGTGTCATGCGCAGCACCGATGACGGGGAAACATTCGCGGTCTTCAATCGACCTGATCGCATCTCGCTGGCCGGGGTTACCGGCAATTCTCAGGGCAATCTGATTCTGGTAGGACAGGGCGGCGTTCGCCTCACCTCGTCGACGAGCGCCGATACGACCCAACAATAAGACCTTTCAGGGCGGGATATTCAGGCATGAGCACGCACCAGCACGCGCAAGATCCGGATGAAAAAGCAACCTTCCTTGAACGCCTGATTTTCAACCATCGCCCGGCAGTGATTCTCCTCTGCCTGCTGGCCAGCCTGTTTCTGTTCTGGCAGGCCACGCAGGTGCGGCCTTCCACCAGTTTCGAGAAGATGATCCCGCTGTCTCATCCGTTCGTTCAGAACATGCTCAAGCATCGTAACGATCTGGCGAACCTTGGTAACACGGTGCGCATATCGGTCGAAGCGGTGGACGGCGACATCTTCTCCAAGGAGTACATGGAGACCCTGCGCCAGATCAGCGACGAAGTGTTTTACGTCCCCGGCGTGGACCGCTCCGGGCTCAAGTCGCTGTGGAGCCCCAGCGTGCGCTGGACCGAAGTGACGGAAGAGGGCTTTGCGGGAGGCGAGGTGATCCCGCAGAGCTACGACGGCTCGGAGGCCAGTCTGGACCAGTTGCGCAACAACGTGCTCAAGTCCGGACAGGTCGGGCGCCTGGTCGCCAATGATTTCAGGTCGAGCATCATTGATGTTCCGCTGCAGGAGTCCTACCCGGACCCGGCAGACCAGGGCAAATTACTGGCGCTGGACTATCAGCAATTCTCCCACCAGCTCGAAGAAAAGATCCGCGACAAGTATCAGGCGCAAAACCCCGACATCAGGATTCACATCGTCGGCTTCGCCAAGAAGGTCGGCGACCTGATCGACGGTCTGTTCATGGTGGTGATGTTCTTTGGCATCGCCTTTCTGATCACGCTGGTGCTGCTGATCTGGTTCACCCGGTGTATCCGCAGCACGGTGGCAGTACTGAGCACCACGCTGATCGCGGTGATCTGGCAATTGGGGCTGATGCATGTGGTCGGCTTCGGTATCGACCCGTATTCGATGCTGGTGCCGTTTCTGATTTTCGCCATCGGCATCTCTCACGGTGTGCAGAAAATCAACGGTATTGCCCTGCAATCCAGCGAGGCCGACAACGCCCTGACCGCTGCGCGGCGGACGTTTCGTCAGCTGTTTCTGCCCGGCATGATTGCGATTCTGGCCGATGCGGTGGGCTTTATCACGCTGCTGATTATCGACATCGGGGTGATCCGCGAGCTGGCCATCGGCGCTTCCATTGGTGTGGCGGTGATCGTGTTCACCAACCTGATCCTGCTGCCGGTGGCGATTTCCTACGTGGGCATCAGCAAAAAGGCAGTGAGCCGCAGCAAGCAGGATGCGGTCTCCGAGCATCCTTTCTGGCGATTGCTGGCGAACTTTGCCAGCGCCAGAGTCGCGCCGGTGTCGATTGTGCTGGCGCTGCTGGCCTTCGGAGGGGGGCTTTGGTACAGCCAGAACCTGAAGATCGGCGACCTGGATCAGGGCGCGCCCGAACTGCGCCCCGACTCGCGTTACAACAGGGACAACGCGTTCATCATCAACCATTACTCGACCAGTTCCGATGTGCTGGTGGTCATGGTCAAGACAGGCCCCGAGGGTTGCTCGGCGTATTCGACAATGTCAGCGATCAACGAGCTGGCCTGGAAGATGGAGAACACCCAGGGCGTGCAGTCGGCCATTTCCCTGGTCACGGTGTCGAGACAGATGATCAAGGGCATGAACGAGGGCAACCTGAAATGGGAGAGTCTGTCGCGTAACAAAGACGTGCTGAACAACTCCATCGCCCGCGCCGACGGCCTGTACAACACCGATTGTTCGCTGGCGCCGCTGCTGGTGTTCCTCAACGACCATAAAGCCGAAACCCTCCACCGGGCGGTGCATGCAGTGCAGGACTTCGCCAGACAGAACGATACGCCGGACCGGCAATTTCTGCTGGCCGCCGGCAACGCCGGCATCGAGGCCGCGACCAACGAAGTGATCAAGCAGTCCGAGTGGGTTATTCTGCTGCTGGTCTACCTCTGCGTGGCCGCGATGTGCATGATCACCTTCCGCTCATGGGCCGCCACGCTGTGCATCGTCCTGCCGCTGGTGCTGACCTCGGTGCTGGGCAACGCCCTGATGGCCTTCATAGGCATCGGTGTCAAGGTCGCGACCCTGCCGGTGGTGGCGCTGGGCGTTGGCATCGGCGTCGATTACGGCATCTACATTTACAGCCGTCTCGAGAGTTTCCTGCGCGCCGGACTGCCATTGCAGGAAGCCTATTACGAAACCCTCAAATCCACCGGCAAGGCCGTGCTGTTCACTGGCCTGTGTCTGGCCATCGGTGTGTGCACCTGGATCTTCTCGGCGATCAAGTTCCAGGCCGACATGGGCCTGATGCTGACCTTCATGCTGCTGTGGAACATGTTCGGCGCACTGTGGCTGCTGCCTGCGCTGGCGCGGTTTCTGATCAGGCCGGAGAAGATGGCGGGGAAGGTGGGGAATTCGTTGTTTTCACATTGAGACACACATGAGGTTATCCATCCTCTTCTTGGTGACGTGTCTTCGCTCTGTGCTGAACGTTTCGCAGCGCGCGGTTGCTTTGCTGAACGGCTTGTGTCGGGTCAAGGTTGCCTTGCACTGGAAAAGGGGGACAAGGGGGTGAAAAAAAGGGCGAAAAATAGAGTTTTTAGGGTGATAGAGTTAAGGTTTTTATGAGACGCCTATCAGAAACATCAAGATATTGTTCTGTCGGGCGGGGCTATTAGTGTGCGGCTTAATAAGATGTCGTAAGAAATACTATAATCGCGCAAAGCGAGTGATAGTGTGGGGCAATGTGCCGGTATTTAAAGTCTGAGAGTTACTTAAGTTGCGTGAAGGGTGGTGCATAGTTATCATAATTTGCATGGGCTTCTCACTTGAGAGTTAGCCATTTCAAGTAGTTCATGGAGTAGAGTGATGGCACTTTCATTGCGCGGTGATACGGTTGGCCATGAAAAAAGCACCGGCAGACAAAAGCTGGAATGGGAGTTCGAACAGAGTGCAAGTGAGCGGGGTGTTCATCACTATACCTATTTTTTTTATCATCACGCGCCAGCGGTACAGCAACATGGCTTTGTTCTGATCAGCGTTCCGGAGGCAGGGAAAAATAATAGTCATTGCGCAGAGCGGCAGGACGTCGCGGATGCGATTTGGGACGTTGCTTGCTCTGAGCCACTATTTACCGGTTTACTGAACAGGCCGACATCATCAAATGACCGCGGCGAAATGATCGACGCCGGTACCACCTCTGACGGGATGACGGCGTTCTACCTCGGCGAAGAGAAGGCATTCAGTTTACTGCGGTTTGCAAATAAAGAAACCGGAACAGGAAGTACGCAAGGCGAGTACAGTCTTGCGGCAGAGGTGAAGTCGCTAGTTCGTGAGTTTCATCATAAGTTGACGGGCCTGGTCATGGGCGTCAATGAGTCGGACGAAAACTTCACTATTACGGACCGTGAAAAGGAGGTGTACATATGGACAGCCATCGGCAAGACCTGTAATGAAATTGCCGTCATTCTAAATATATCCAAAAGAACGGTAGATTTTCATATTTCCAATGTCATCTCGAAGTTGGGTGTCAGAACCAAACTCCAGGCCTGCATACAACTGACCAAGATGGGAATTTTGTAAGGGGTTTTTGGAACCCATGACGACTGGGTTGAGTGGCGGGCGCCAAGGCAGTCAACGCGTTGAGTGAGCCTGGATTCTTCTTGTGCGATTCCGACACAGCGCGAGGCCGATCGGAATGCTCATTGACCCCATCTGGATGCCCGCGCGATGGCTATCGGTCATCGCCATTCGTGGTCTGCGTACCTTCTCGTGCCGACTGTTCGCACAGTGTCTGCGGTGCAGTGCCGTATGGCGAATGACGTCTGTTTTGCAGGCGATAAATACTCAGTATCTGGCGCATGACCGATTGCGTATCGCGACGACCCGAGATGATGCCACCCTTGGCCAGATTGGCTTCGGCATAGTCAGGGTCTTGCAGGAGAATGGAGTGTGCCTTGTGCAGGTTCCAGTAGGGGATGCCTGCGAACAGGTGATGGGTCAGGTGCAGGTTGTCCCCGTGCATGCCGATAAACAGCCTCTCCCACCAGGAGGGAAAACGGTTGCGGGTGATACGCAAGGCCTCCTGCTCCCTGCCGAATAATCCAAAATGTTCAGAAACTTCCGACAGCCAGCCGATGACCTGAAAGGCCGTCAGATAAGGAACGAGCCAGAACATCAAGTAACCGTACACGCCCGTGGTGGCATAGAAAAGCGAGAATAAAACAGCGTGTACCGCGATCAGTGTCAGGGCTTTGCGAGGGGATTTCAACAGTGCGCCCAACCGATGAATGACGAGGTAGCGCAGGTAGCTGAATATATTCAGAAACAGCACGGTTCTAAGCAGGTGGTTGAACATGAAGTCGAATCGATCTTCGGTCGCCTGCAGCCCGGATTCAATATAGTAACGATAGTCCGGGTCCTTGTCGGCGTCACCGAGATGATGGTGATGCATGTGCACATGCGAATGTCGATAAGCCTCGTAATCCTGAAAGATGGGTAATCCGGTCAGGTAGTGGCCAATGGCATAATTGAGGCGGCGGCTTTGGGTCAGGGTTAAATGGGCTGCTTCATGAACGAGAGAGGCAAGGGCGCGTTGCCGTGAACCGATAATCAGCACACTGAGGGGGTAAGCATACAATGACCATTGGGTAAGTGCGACAGCGGAAGCAATGACAAGAACATCCCCCGACCAACCCAATAGCCATCGCCAGTTATTCTTTTTATAAAGACACGTCAGTTCAAGTTTTAGTGCATTTGTACAGTGAAATCGTTGGACGGTCTGCATCGTTTACCTCGACAGGTTGTGCTCTGCAATGCGTTGGTAATTAGGGCGTTATATAGACTAGAGAGGGGCGGGGAGCCGCGTAAGCTGCTATTTTTTACAGGTAGACAGTTGGCGGTGGCGTGTGGTCTTTTTAAAGAAGTCAATCACCGCTAACAAAAACGGATACACCGGTTTTTTTACGAGGTTGATGTCACCTGATCAATATGTTATCCGAGGCCGTCATGAACAGTTTTGAGAAAAATAATACCGCACCGTCACGCTCTCAAGATCTCGCTATGCGGGCCGGCGCACAGCATATAACCGGTACTGAAGGGCCACTCTCCATGTCTCAGGAACAAGCCTGGTTTCTTGAGACGTTAGTACCAGAGAGTATTGCTTATAACTTTCAGGCCATGCTGAACATTCGCGGCAACCTTGATATCAACGTGCTTGAACGTGCGCTGAACAGGGTGGTTGAACGCCATCAGTCACTGTCCACTGTTTTTGATGAGGTTGACGGAGAACCACGGCAAACTATCCAGGACGCCTGGTCCGTGAACATTCCGATCGTTGACCTGTCTGCCAGCAGTGAAGCGGTACGGCAGACCTACATGAATTCTATTGTGAAAGCTGAAATTGCCCAGAAGATCGAAGTGGCGAAACTTCCGCTGATTCGCTGGGTACTGTTCAAATTCAGCGATCAGTTCCACGTATTGCTGCATATCGAACACCACCTCATTCATGACGGCTGGTCATTCCGGCTGTTTCTCAAAGAGCTGAATCATTTTTACAATGAAGAAAAGGGCCGCGCGAATCAGGAGCCCCTTGAGCCGGTGATCCAGTTCATCGATTACTGCCAATGGGAGCGCGACTGGCTGGATTCGGCTGAAGGCCGTCAAGGCCGAGACTTCTGGTACGGACGTCTTGAAACCTGGCCGGCCTACACGCATTCGCCGTTTCCGGCAGAGAAGGACGCGCAAGCCGCATTGGATTTTGTCGGAAGTTCGGTGTCGGTGCCGCTGCCGGGTAAGTTGATCAGCGCACTGCAGGCGTATGGGTCGGAAAATAAATCCACCCTGTTCGAGACCATGTTTTCGCTGTTTGCCTGCGTGGTAGCGGCGCGTTCGGGTCAGACGCAACAGCTGATAGGCACCGCCGTCGCCAACCGTGACTTGCCGGGCATCGAAAACACCATCGGTATGCTGGTCAACATGTTGCCGCTGCGCATCGACATTGATGCGAATACGTCCTGGGCGCCTTTACTGGCAGCCGTGAAAGAAGAAATCCGCACGGCTTGCCTGCAGTCGCATGTACCGTTTTCAACAATGGTTGCCGATCTGAGTCCGGATCGTGTCACTCAGCAATTGCCGTACATCCAGGTTGCTTTCAGCTTTCATAACTCCATGTCCCGCACCCTGGACTTTGCGGACATTGATGTCGAGGTGGTGGAAGGGCTGGCAAACGGTTCTGCGAAATTCGACCTCAACGTCATTTGCGTTTTCGATGACGAAGTGAACCCGGCCGCTGGTGGTCGCTTCATGCTTGAGTACTCCACCGCTGTCGCCAAAGAGGCAGATGTCAGAGCGCTGATGGCCGATTTTCTTCACCTGGCTGGCGCCTGGCTCGAGCAACCTGCAGAAAGTCTCGCCAATGTACGCAAGGCTGCTGTGCTGGCCGCGCCGTCAGGCAGTTCTTCTGTCAATCCTGGTGTGGAATTCTGGAAACAATCACTCGACCTCGAAGCTTCGGGGCTTCTGCCTGACCATGCGCTTAATCGCGCAGTCAGCGGGCCGCTTGCGCGTCATGAAATCCCTCTTCCGGATGAAAGCCTTGCGCGCCTGTTTCAAGCGTGTGAGCAGCGCAACATTGAACCTGAGGCAGCGCTTTTTTCTCTCTATGCCGTAACCATGGCTCGTTATGGCGGGCATCAAACCGTCGTGGCCGGTCTGGGTACTGCTGCCGATGGACAGCGTCTGGCCATACCGTTGCCACTCAAGTTGACGCTCGCTGCGCATGACACGTTTGCCGATGTCTTCCTGCGCGCACAACAGCACTGCGAGCAGGCTCGTCACTGGCACAAATCTTCTGCCCAGGGTCTGGAACAAGCGCTTGATGACAGTGTTGCGGCCTCGGGAAGAGCGCCGCAGTCATTGATACAGTCGGTATTCTGCGACGGTGTTTCCGCGCGTGCAGAGCAGGGAGGCGCGTCGGGCAGTCTGCACTCGCCTCTCGAATTCGTCCTGGACCGTTCCAGCACAAAGGCCTCGTTGTCACTCGGCTATGCTGCTGATCTGTTCGCTCAGGAAACAGCCACTTCAATGGCCGGGCATTACGTCCAGTTGCTGGAAAAGGCCAGCGAATCACTGGACGAAACGCTGGCGCAAAGTCTATCGGCCCAGCACCAGGCTGCCATTCAGACACAGTGTGAAGGGCTTGACTCAAGCTATCCTGAAACGTCCCTGCACGCCATCGTCGAGGCCTTTGCGGCCACACAGCCCGAGGCCATCGCTGTGCGGTGCGGCGATGCAGTGCTGACGTACGCTCAGCTCAATGAATCCGCCGACAAAGTTGCCGACACATTGCTTCGCAAGGGCGTGCAGCCGGGTGACGTCGTGGGCATCTGCATGATGCGCTCCGAATTGCTGGTTGCGGCGCTGTTGGGCGTGCTCAAGGCCGGTGCATGCTACCTCTCGATCGACTGTGCATTGCCTGCAGAGCGTCGTAATTGGCTTCTGGAGGAGGCGGACGTCAAGTGGGCACTGATCGATGAGAGTGCTCCGGCTTTACGTGATGCAACCTCAACACTGTTGATAGGGCAGTTGGTGAATGAGCAGGACGACCCACGCGTGTCGCCGCTGGCCAAACCTGTCATCAGCGCGGATGCTCGCTGCTATTACATGTTTACATCGGGTTCCACGGGCACTCCGAAGGCCACGGCCAGTACCCACCGCGCGGTGGTGAGTCTGGTCAAGGGTACGGACTATATCGATATCAAGGGTGACGACCGCTTCCTGTTTTTCGCGCCCCTCGCGTTCGATGCGTCGACCTTTGAAATCTGGGGCGCCTTGCTGAACGGCGCGCAGTTGGTGGTTCAGCCTGGCGAAGCCGGCGGACTGGATGACCTGGCACACACACTGGAAAATCAGCAGGTCAGTGTGCTCTGGCTGACGTCCGCATTGTTCCAGGAGATGGTCGATCAATATCCTCAGGCGATGGCTGGCGTCAGGCATGTACTGACCGGCGGTGACGTTGTTTCGCCGCAAAGCATGCGCAGTTTGCTGGCACGCTCCACCGGGACGCTCACCATCTGTTACGGCCCGACTGAAGGCACGGTCTTTACCACGGCCTACAGCATGGACAAGGTCGAACAAGTGACTGACAAACCCTTGATCGGATGGCCGATTGCACAGGCCGATGCCTACATCGTGGATGTTTTCGGGCAGCTTGCCGAGCCCGGTGTTCCAGGGGAGTTATTCATCGGCGGCACAGGGATCACCGGTGCCTACCTCAAGCGTCCGGAACTGAGCCAGGAGCGGTTTGTGACGCTGGAGCGGTTCCCCGGCAAAACACTCTTCCGCACCGGTGATCTGGCGCGCTGGACCCCGGGCCGCGGTATCGAGTTCCTTGGACGCAGTGACAGTCAGATAAAGATCCGTGGCTTGCGTATAGAACCGGGTGAGGTCGAGCAGGCGATACGTCAATTGCCGGGTGTCACAGCGTGCTCACTGATTCTGCGCACATTGAACCTGGACAAACAGCTGGTCGCCTTCGTCAGTCTGGACGGAAGCGTTGCACTGGATGAGCAACAGATTCGTGTGGCGTTGAGAGAATGCCTGCCCGACTACATGGTGCCTGCCGAAGTGCATGTGATCGAGCAACTGCCGGTCAATGCGAGCGGCAAGGTCGACAAGCGTGCCTTGCTTGAACTGGCGACTCAAAACGGCCGTGCAAGGGTTACCAGCGAGCGACCGTCGACGGCTCTGGAAAAATCCATTGCCGAGGTCTGGGCGCACATCCTCAACGTGCCGGACGTGGGTAGAAATGAAGACTTCTTCTCCATCGGCGGACACTCGTTGGCCGGTATGCGGATCATGTCGAGGCTGAGCAAGCAATTTGGCACTCGTCTGTCGCTGAATCTGCTCTTCGAGTATCCCAGCGTCGAGACGCTTGCAGGTGCTATCGAACGCTCGGCCGAGCCGTTGACGGCCTGACCGTTTTTCAGGCGCGTGGTGGGTAGCAACAGCACCCCCACGCGCTTTCTCACCTCTCAGCCTCCCAATTTACCTTCCTCGCAGCGACATCGGTCGCTGTCGAGGTGGAGATGGTCATGTCTCAAAAAAAGCCGGTCACTTCAACCACCGAGTCCGCTGTCAGGATGCCGACCCCGGCAGCCGGGGGGTTCCTGAATTTATCGCCTGCGCAAAAAAGCCTCTGGTTCATGCACCAGATGGAAGATGCCAGCGCCACGTACAATGTGCCTTTTGCGCTGCGTATTGACGGGGCACTGGATCGCGCGGCCCTCGAGCGGGCAGTGGACAGTGTCTATCAGCGCCAGAGTGCACTGCGCTATCGTTTTCCCTGTATCGATGGGCAGCCGGTGATTCGCCTTGTCGATGAGCAACTGCTGATTCGCAAGGTTGACCTGCGAGCCGAACCGGACAGCGAAGCCGCGCTGAAAGCGTTCGAGCAAAGCGAAGCGCGTTATGTTTTCGATCTTGAGCATGAAGCGCTTCTGCGCGCGACGTTGCTGCACTGTGCGACCGACGAGCATGTTCTGTTGATCAATGTTCATCACATCGTTTTCGACGGTTGGTCGATGCAGATCTTCCTCTCCGAAGTGGCCTCAGCCTATTCGGCGCTGGTGCGGGGCAGCGAGGTAAACGCGGAGCCGTTGAACTTCGACTTTGGCGATTATTTGAGTCTGAGCCCATCGAACGCTGAACGGGCTCCCGATATCGACCACTGGCAGCGGCGATTGGCCGGTGCGCCGCCGGTATTGCCATTACCGCTGGATAACAAGCGTCCGGCCGTTCAGCGTTACGCAGGCCAGCGTTGTCATTTTCAAGTGCCTGAAGCCGTCTCGGACGCGCTGAAAAACCTGGCAAGGGAGTGTCGCGTCACGCCCTATATGGTAGGGCTCGCGGCCTTTTCCGTGCTGCTGTATCGCTATACGCAAGAGGCGGATCTGGTCATCGGATCGCCGATGTCGAATCGGCAGTCCTCTGACCTGGAAGGCGTGATCGGTTTCTTCGTCAATACGCTGCCAAACCGGATCGATGCATCGGGTTCTCCTTCTTTCGTCGAGTTGCTCAAAAGAGTTCGTGCCTCGGTGCTCGATACGTTCGAGCATGCCCATGTGCCCTTCGATCAGATTGTCGAGGCCATTCAGCCCCCACGTTCCCTGAGCCATGCGCCGGTGTTTCAGGTGCTGTTCGATATGGCCAACGAAGATTTTTCGGTCGAGCTGGAAAACCTGCGCACTCGTGTTTATACGCTCGACTCCTGTACCGCCAAATATGACCTGAGTCTTACCCTGGCACTGACGGCGCGCGGCATGAGCGGCGCAATCGAGTATGACACCGCATTGCTGGATGAGCGCGCAGTGCAGGGGATGATTGATAGCCTGCTGATCATTATGGAGCAGGTGTCGCGCAACCCGGACGGGGCCATTGACGATTTTTCGCTACTGTCGTGCGAAGCTGTGGAGCAGGCGTTGCGCCTGGCCAATCATCAGCCCGCAGCGCCGCAGGCGCCCTTTGCACCTTTTCATCAATGGTTCAAACGCAGTGCCGCGCAGTGGGGCGAGGCGGATGCGCTGGTCTATGAAAACCGTCGTTACAGCTATGCGCAACTGGATGCAGAGGCCCGGGTACTGGCGGGCCACCTGCATGCTGCCGGCGTTCGGCGTGGTGACCGGGTTGCAGTGGTGCAACGCTATGGGCCAGAGGTCATCATCGCGTTACTGGCGGTGAATCAGGTCGGGGGCATTTATGTGCCGCTGGCGATCGACGATGCCCGTCATGCTGATCTGCTCAAGGACATCGAGCCCAGACTGGTGCTCACACTGAGCGCCTGTCAGGAGCAACTGAGGGGTTATCCATGCCTTGTGCAGGATGATTTGCCGCAGGCCACCGGCACACTGCACGAGAACGAATTCGAGGGGCGCAACACACAGCCGGAAGACATCGCTTACATTATTTTTACCTCCGGTTCTACCGGGCGTCCCAAGGGCGTCAGTGTCTCCCACGGCAGTTGGGTAAGTCTGCTCCAGGCGCTGGAGCAGACTTACGGTCAGACCGAGCCAGGTGTCACCGGCATTTTGCAGATGGCCAATTTCACGTTTGACGTATTCATGAGCGATGTGGTCCGCGCGCTGGCGGTTGGCGCACGGTTGATAATGTGCCCGCGGCAGAGTCTGGCTGACCCTGAACAACTCTATGAGCTGATCACGGCTGAACGGGTGACGTTGCTCGAGTTCGTGCCGGCGGTCCTGCGGCAGATGATACGTTACCTGGAAGAGACGGGACGGCGTCTGGATACCCTGCGTACGCTGACCTGTGGCGCGGATGTCTGGTTCGTCCACGAGTATCGGAAAATGCAGACGCTGTGTGGACCGCAGACCAGGGTTGTCAGTGTTTACGGAGTCACCGAGGCAACCTGCGAAAGCGCTACGTTCGAGCCCGATGCGGGGTGGTATGACCCTGAGCGCAGCTTGCCAATCGGCGGTCCGTTGCCGAACACGTCCCTGTACCTGGTCGACGCAACGCTGAATCTGGTACCGCGCACTGTCCCCGGCGAATTGTTGATTGGTGGCGGCGCAGTGGCGTCCGGTTACATGAATCGCCCTGAACTGAACGAGAAAAGCTTCCTGACAGGTTCGTTCTCGGCCAGCGGACGGTTTTTACCTGGCGTCGGCGAGCAGCGGTTCTATCGCACCGGCGATCTGTGTCGGCACATGCGCGACGGCACCATCGAGTTTCTGGGCCGCAGTGACAACCAGGTCAAGATTCGTGGCTTCCGCATCGAGTTGGGGGAAGTCGAGAGCGTACTTGCCGACCATCCGGACGTGAATGAATGCGCGGTGGTGACCCGCCAGTCACCAGGCGCTGAGGCCGAGCTGATCGGTTATGTACAAACCCGCGCTACAGCGCAGCAACTCAATGCCTACCTTGGCGAGCGCCTGCCGGGCCACATGGTGCCGCGCCTGTTGGTGGTCCTGGCGGCACTGCCCTTGACCGCAAACGGCAAGATCGATCGCAAGAGCCTGCCGGAGCCCGACTGGACGCAGGACTCACGCGCCTATGCCGCACCGCGTAACAGTCTGGAAGAGCAGCTTGTCGAAGACTGGCAACACCTGCTCAACGTGCCGCGTGTGGGCATTGACGACAATTTTTTCGAGAGTGGCGGGCATTCTCTGCTGGTCACCCAGGTCATTGCGCAGATCAAAAAACGCTTTGGTGTGGCGCTCAGCATTGCCAACCTGTTCGAAGGGCCTACCGTCGCCCAGGTCGCCGAAAAGATTATGCTGAGTATGATCCAGATCTCCCAAGGGGCCAGTGTCGCTTCCAGGCCGGCGGCGATCGGTCGCAGCAGCGGTATCGAGCGTCAACGTCTGTCGTTTGCCCAACGCCGACTGTGGTTGACCCAGCACAGTGAACCGGGCACTGCCTACAACATGCCGGAAATATGCCGGCTGACCGGGCAACTGGATATTCCTGCGCTGGAAGGTGCATTGAATCTGCTGCTTGAGCGCCATGAAGTCTTGCGCACGCATTTCACCCGTGAGCTTGAAACGTTTGTAGACACGCAGGGCGTCACGCAGAAAGAGCCGTTGGTTGTGACAAGCCACGCTGACAGCGCACGTGTACCGTTCAGGCTGCAAACCATCGCTCGCGAAGCGCTCACGGCTGCGCTGGAGGTGGAGGTGCACACGCCGTTCGTGCTGGACAAGGAACTGCCGATACGCGCGTTGCTTCTGCAGACGGCGTCGGATGAGCATGTTCTGTGCCTGACGCTGCATCACATCGCCTACGACGGCTGGTCGAGTGCCTTGCTTCGTCAGGAGCTGGCAGTGTTCTATCGGCACTTGACGCAAGGTGAGCGCATCACACTGAGCCCACTGGAGGCTCAGTATCAGGACTATGCGGCCTGGCAACGAAATCAACTCGAAACCGGGGCCTTCACGACTCAAATCGATGCCTGGAAGGCATCGCTGCAGGACTTGCCGCCGCCTCTGGTACTGCCTGTACGTTCCAGTCCGCGAGAAGGAAATCCGTTGGCTGGCGACTACGTTGCGCTGACTCTGCCTGGCGACTGCTCGGCAAGGCTCGATCAGCTTTGCCTGCGTCTGCAATGCACGCCGGCCATGGTCATGCACGCCGCGTTCGCGCTGCTGTTGCATCGCTACACCGGGCAGGACGACATTTTGATCGGCATGCCATTCTCGGGAAGGGACCATGATGAAAGTACGAACCTGATCGGGTTTTTCGTTAACCTGCTTCCGTTACGGCTGCGTTTGCGAGGCCCTCTGCGTGTGGCGCAGGTTATCGAACAGAGTCGTCAGGCCCTGCTTGCCGCCGAGGCAAATCAGTCGGTGCCGATCGATTACCTGGCGCAAGTGCTCAACCCGCAGCGGCTGCCGGGCAAGCATCCTTTTTTCCAGGCAGGCCTGGTGGTGCAGAGTACGACGGCCGTACCGCTTAGCTTGCCGCACGTGAAATCGGAAGAAATCTCCTTGGCCTCCACTGAGGTGAAGCTGGACCTGATGCTGGAGTTGCGTGCTGTCAAAGGCGAAGGGGTGAGTGGGGTATTCAAATATCGCACGTCGCTGTTCGAGCGTTCTGTTATCTCGGGCATGGCAGGGCATTTCCAGTGTCTGCTGGAAAATATGCTGGCTAATGACGAGCAGACCGTCGCGCAGGTGAAGATGCTGTCTGCAACCGAACAGCAGAGGCTGATCAGCCAGTTCAACGATACGGCGCGCGACTTTGGCGATGGCGATGTCGTCAGCCGTTTTGAACAGCGTGTACGTCAGACTCCCCAGGCTATTGCCCTTCAGTTGCAACAACGCTGCTGGACATACGCCGAACTGGACCGGTTAGCCAACGGCATCGCCCACGCGTTGATAAAGAAGGGTGTGCAAGCCGGTGAGCACATCGGCCTGTTCACTGGACGGCATCCCTATCTGGTGGCAGGCATGCTTGGCATCCTCAAGGCGCGCTGTGCCTTTGTCCCCTTGAATCCGCAGGATTCGATGGAAGGTGCGCTGGGCTACATGATCAAAGACGCAGCATTGCACCGCGTGGTGGGTCATCGAGGCTTGGCACACGAGCTTGCCGCTCTGGGGCTGGAGACGTTGCTGGTCGACGACTTCGAAGGTGACCAGGGCGAATGGTCTGCTCCGGCCTGCCAGCGTGAGCCTCAGGATCTGGCCTACATTCTTTACACCTCTGGCTCGACCGGGCAGCCCAAGGGGGTAATGGTTTCGCAGCGCAATATCGATAACACTGCGAATGCATTTGCGCGAACACTGGAACTGACTGGTCAGTCGCGCCAGCTGCAGTACTTTTCGCCAGTCTTCGACGGGGTTTGTGGCGAGGTGTTTCCGGTACTGATCAGCGGCGCCACACTGGTATTTGCAGCCTCTGAACAGCTGCTCCCGGGGCCGGATCTGGTGACGCTTCTGCGCGAGCAACGTATCACCCATCTGCAGATCACGCCGACGGCCCTGCGCTTGCTCCCCCATGCCGAGCTTGCCGAACTGAAAGTCATCATCAGCGCCGGTGAAGCCTGTCCGGCCAATGTCGCCCAGACCTGGGCAGCCGGCAGACGTTTCCTCAATGGTTACGGTCCGACCGAAACCACGGTGTATGCATCTGCCCGGGATTACTGGGATGAACGAGGTGCCTTGGTATTGCGGCCTCTGGACAACGTCAGAATGTATGTCCTTGACCGGTATCTGAACCCTCTTCCCTGCGGTGTACCCGGCGAGCTTTACATTGGCGGGAGCGGGGTGGCACAGGGTTATCTGAATCTGGATGAGCGCACCGCGCAAGCGTTTCTTCCCGACCCATACGGCGTTTCGCCCGAGGCGCGGCTGTACCGCACTGGCGACTTTGTCGTGCGTCAGTTCAACGGAAGCCTGAGCTATGTCGGGCGTATCGATAATCAGGTCAAGATTCGCGGTTTTCGCATTGAGCTGGGCGACGTCGAAACGCGCTTGAACGCGATAGCCGGGCTGGAGCAGGCGGTCGTGGTGGTCAAACAGGATGACCAGGGGCACAAGGCTCTGGTGGGGTATTACGTCGGCACACCGAGCGTGGCACAGGTACGTGCAGAGCTGGCCAGGGTGCTGCCGGCACATAGTGTGCCGGAGCGTCTTGTCTGCTTGCCCGAGCTGCCGCTTAGCCGTACTGGCAAAGTCGATCGCAAGTCGCTCGAAAATCGCGTTGATCAGCGCGCTCAGGAAGGCACTGCGGTCGGGACGCCGGCGACCCTTCCTGCAGCCGTCAGGCCTGCTGGAAAACGTCTGCACAACACGGTCAGAACGATCTGGCAGGAAGTGCTCGATTGCCAGGAAATCGATTCGGACGACAATTTTTTCGATCTCGGTGGCCACTCGTTACGCATCGTCGAGACGCAAAAACGTTTGAGCGAGCTTTTGCAGGCGCCCGTGGCCATGACAGACCTTTTCGAATACCCGACGCTGCGTGGTCTGGTCGCTCACCTGGAACGCTTGCATGGGCCGCTGCCGGAGGTTGGCCAAGCCAGCGAGGCATCACCTGCCATTGATCCAGGGAATCGCACGCTGGCGGTCGTCGGCATGGCCGGGCGCTTTCCGGGCGCCGCCGACCTGAGCGAGTTCTGGCAGAACATCACCGAAGGGGTGGAGTCGACTCTTTACTTCAGTGATGAGGTCATGCTCGCGCATGGCGTAAACCCTGATCTGCTGGAGCGTGCCGATTTCGTCAAGTGTGGCAATCGTCTCGAGGACGTCGACAAGTTCGATGCCGAGTTCTTCGGCTTTTCACCGCGTGAAGCACAGCTGATGGATCCTCAGCAGCGTATCTTTCTTCAATGCGCGTGGGCCGCGATGGAAGCCGCCGGTTACGGCGGCGCTCTGAACGATTTGCGTGTGGGCGTATTTGCAAGCGCGAGCACCAGCCATTACCTGCTCGATCACGTTTACCCGAGGCGCCAGGAGCTGCAACTGGAGAACATCCAGTGGTTGTTGGGTAATGGCCGCGATTTCATGGCTTCGCGTGTGGCTTACAAACTCAATCTCGCGGGACCTGCGATTACCGTCGAAACGGCTTGCTCCTCGTCACTGGTGGCGGTCCAGATGGCCTGCGAAAGCTTGCTGCGAGGCGAGTCGGATATGGTGATCGTCGGCGGTGCTTCGGTCGAAGCTCAATACTACGGTTACCAGGCGGCACCGGGCAGCATCATTTCCGTCGATGGCCATTGCCGGCCGTTCGATGCCCAGGCCAGTGGCACCACTGGCGGCAGCGGTTGTGCAGTGTTGGTCCTCAAACTGGCTGACAGGGCAATCGAAGATCGCGACCATATTCATGCCTTGATCAAGGGCGGGGCGATCAATAACGATGGCTCCAGTAAGGTCAGTTACACCGCGCCCAGTGTTCATGGGCAGGCCCAGGTGGTGAGCGCTGCACTCGATGCAGCGAATATCAGCGCAGATTCCATTGGTTACGTCGAGGCGCATGGCACCGGCACTCGTCTGGGTGACCCGGTAGAAGTCCGTGCGCTGACGCAGGCCTATACCAGCGCTTTGCCACATTTCACGCCGGGCTTTTGTGCCCTTGGTTCGTTGAAGAGCAACATCGGTCATCTTGATGCGGCCTCAGGCATCGCCGGGCTGGTCAAAGCCATACTTGCCGTGCAACACAACGTGCTGCCTGCAAGCCTGAACTTCACGCGGGCCAATCCCGAAATCGATTTCAGCGACAGCCCGTTTTATGTCAACACGACCTCCAGGCCGTGGCCGGCAGCGGCCTCGCCACGTCGGGCAGGCGTCAGCTCCTTCGGCATCGGCGGGACCAATGCGCATGTCATTGTCGAGGAACCTCCTCAACCGTCGGTACGCCCGCATGACGATAGCGAACGCTGGTACATACTGCCGTTCTCTGCACGCTCCGCAGCAGCGCTGGATCATCAGCGTCGGCAACTGATCACCTGTCTGCAGAATCCCGCAGCCGATCTACGCGATATCGCCTTCACGCTGGGAGAGGGTCGTACACGTTTTGCCTTCAGGGACAGCGTCGTCAGCCAGAGTATTGCCGGAGCCTTGCACGCGCTGCAGGCGCCTTCGTCCACAGCGCTAATGGAACGCAGGCAGGACCGTCCGATCGTGTTCATGTTCTCCGGGCAGGGCAGCCAGTACGCGGGAATGTTCAAGGGCCTCTACGACAGTGAGGCAGTATTTCGGCAGACAGTTGACCGCTGTGCAGTCATATTGCAGCGTTATGGCGTCGACATTCTGGCCTGTCTGTACCCGCCAGCGGGTAGCAAAACAGGCGACGCCCTGAGCCGGACGGAGATCGCGCAGCCGGCACTTTTTGTGGTCGAGTACGCGTGCGCCCTGTTGTTGCAAAGCCGCGGTATCCACCCGCAGGCGCTCATAGGCCATAGCCTTGGGGAGCTGGTGGCTGCCTGTTTTGCCGGGGTCTACAGTGTTGAAGACAGCTTGAAACTGGTTGTCGAGCGGGGCCGCCTGATGCAACGTCAAGCGCCCGGTGCGATGCTTGCCGTTGGCCTCTCGGAAGCAGACTGCGCGCGTTTTCTGGAGCCCGGCGTGGAGCTGGCTACCGTCAATGGGCCGCTGCAATGTGTCCTGGCGGGTGATTTTGAAGCCATTGCGCGGGTCGAGCGACAACTGGCCGAGGAAGGGCTCGTAGGGCGTGTACTGGATACCTCGCACGCTTTTCATTCCCGCATGATGGCTCCAGCTGCGCACGCGTTGAAGGCCGTTGTTAACGGGTTCTCTGTTCAGCCCCCGACTATCGCGCTCGTGTCCAACCACAACGGTGGTTGGTTCTCGATCGATTCGAGCAGCCAGAGTGATTATTGGGCGTCTCATCTGCTGGAAACCGTGCGCTTTTCTGACGGTATCGGGCTGCTTGCCGACGAACTGGAAGACCCGATTTTTCTCGAAGTCGGCCCGGGCCGTGCTCTTCAGAGTGCACTGAAATCCTATGCTGAGCCCTTGTGCGTGCTTGGTTGCACTCGGCATGCACGGGACAGCCGGTCGGACGAGGCGGCATTGGCGCAAGGCATCGCGTCATTGTGGAGGCAGGGGGCACGTTTCGGTTGGGCGCAGGCCACAGGGTGTACAGACGGCGCACGCGTGCCGCTGCCGACCTATCCGTTCGCGCGGGACAGCCACTGGATCGAGGCTGCCGGGACGGCTTCTTCAGCGCAGCACGAGGCACCGTTGTTCCTGCATTGGCAGCGTATGAATGGTAATCGCCGGCAGTTCCGGTTGAGCCTTTCGCCGCAACTCTGGCTGGTGGACGAACACCGGGTTTTCGAAGGAAGGCCAGTGCTTTCCGGCACCGGATGCGTCGAACTGGTGCGCAATGCCTATGCGCGTATGGAAGGTGTCGAGTCGATCGAGCTGAGTGATGTTTACTTCCCGACACCTCTGGTTCTGGAAGATGAGCAGGCCTCGCAACGCGTGCTGATTACGTTCAAGGATCACGCCGAGAGCACCGAGTTTTTCCTCGAGTCGGTATCGGACGAGGGTAACGGTCCGCAGCAGCGCACGATGCTGCACGCCCAGGGCTTCATCAAGCGCCACGACCGGGAGCGTTCCGTACCCACAGCGTTGATGCAGCTTCAGGCCGACCATGCTGACTGTCTTGCCGATGAAGTCGAACATGCGGCATTGAACACGCGTCTCGGCTTGTTCGGGCCTCGCTGGAAGTGCTTTCGTTCTATCTGGCTTAGTGAGGATGAGGGGTTGGCGCTCCTGGAACTCGATCAGGCGTTTGCCGCTGATGTTGAGCACTTTGCGCTGCATCCGGCGTTGCTCGACATGGCGACTGGTTTTCTCTCGATCATGGAAAACCGCGCCCGCAGATTGCCGTTCCATTACCAGCGCCTGACTATTCATGCACCACTGCGCTCCCGGCTTTACAGCCACGCACGGCGGGTCCGCAGTAATGTTTATGATGTGCAACTGTTCGAAGTCGACAGCGACGGCGGAGTCGGGGCGCTGCTGGCCGAGGTGACAGGCTTCACTTTGCGCGAGGAGCGAGTGGCATCGGAAGCACAGCGCACTGAGCCCCTGGACTGGTGCCAGGCGCCTGCATGGCGCCCGGCATTGCCGCCGAGGAGCGACTCGCCATTACAAGGGCCCTGGCTGGTTGTGATGCGCGGCGTTGCAGCCGATAACAGCATGCTCTTCTCGCTGCCGCCGGACAGTGTCTGCATAGCAGATGCCGGTGATTCCGGCACTGCGGTCGCGACAATTGCTCGCGGCGATGCTCAGGCGTATGAGCAACTGTTCAATACACTGGCGGCGCAAGATGCCTTGCCGAGTCAGATCATTTACATGGCTGGTCAGGCGCAACCGACGCACGGCGAACACGCTGCCATCAGGCTGTTTACCGATCTTATGTCGCTGGTACAGGCGTACATCCCTCATGCCGCAAACACCACTGTGTTGTCACTGGTGACCGAAGGTGCCTGCCAGGTGGATGACGATGAGCCGGTCAACAGCTGTGTAGCGACCTTGTCTGGTGTGGTTCGCACACTTGCGTGGGAGCTGCCACAGATTCAGTGCCGTCATTTCGATCTGCCGCTTGCCAATGCGGCGGAGAACGAGACGCTGCTGCTTCAGGCACTCCAGCACATCGATCCAGACCAGGCATCTCCGCTTGCTTCGACCCTGGCGTTGCGCAAACAGACGTTCCATGAGCCTTGCCTGCGAGCGCTGCAAGTCTCGCCACCTTCGCAGCCGTTCGAGGAGGGCGGGACCTACGTGGTTACCGGTGGTCTGGGCGGCATGGGGCTTGCGCTGGCCAGTCATCTGGCTGCGAAGGCAAAAGCCGTCACGTTAGTCCTGATGTCCCGTTCTGCGACAGTCACGGATGAGGTCGGGCAAGCGCTGCAGGCGTTGGAACAGCAGGGCGCGCGGATTCAACACATGGCGGTCGATTGCGCTGATCGCGAGGCTTTCACTGCAGCGCTGCACCAGGTCAGACTTCAGCATGGACGTATCTCTGGAGCCATACACGCGGCAGGCGTGCAAGCCAGCGGTCTCATTCAACTGAGCCAGGCAACTGCATGGGCACAGGTCATGGGCAGCAAGGTAGTCGGCACCGATGTGCTGATAGAGGTTTTGCGCCAGGAACCTGTCGATTTCATATTCCTGTGTTCGTCGTTGGCGTCGGTGCTGGGTGGTCTGGGCCAGGCGGATTACGCCGCCGCCAACGCTTACCTGGATGCTCGGGCGCAGGCGTGTCGTCAGGAGGGCATACCTGTGGTTTCGCTCAACTGGGATGCATGGGCGCAGGCAGGTATGCGTGTTGCCTATGACAGGGCACACCCCGAGCAGGCGCCGATTGACGATGTGCGCGGGCTGACCAACGCAGAAGGTTGCCAGTTGTTCGAGCTGGCCCTGGCGCAGAACACGGCTCAGGTCATCGTGAGCAAGGCGCAGGATCTGCAACAACTGATCGAGCAACTGCAGCGCGGCGGCGCGACATCGGCTGGCCGTGCAACACCGCTGTTCGACTCCGGGGCCGAGCGTGTTGCGCCACGCAATGCGGTGGAACAGGAAGTCGCGCAGTTGTGGCAAGAGCTGCTAGGCGGCGATATGCCGGGTGTGCTGGATAACTTCTTCGATCTGGGCGGGCACTCGCTGTTGGGCTCCCAGCTTATTTCGCGAATTCGTTCGCGCTTTCAGCAGTGCCTGACGTTGGCCGAGTTTCTCGATGAGCCGACCATCGAGCGAATCGCCCGTTCATTGGGCAGTGGCGCCGACGATACGCCCATCGATGCCGATGAAGCCGCCGTCCGCTACTGTCTGGTGCCGGTGCAGCGAAACGGCGAGGGGAGACCATTCTTCTGTCTGCCGGGCATGGGGGGCAACGTCAATCAAGTGCTTGGGTTGGCCAAGGCCATGGGTACGCAGCGGCCTTTTTACGGTCTGCAATGCCTTGGGCTCGATGGCAAGGCTGAGCCTCACCTCAGCGTCGAGGATATGGCCGAACACTATATTCGCTGCATGAAATCGGTTCAGGCGCACGGGCCGTATCTGTTGGGCGGGCATTCACTTGGCGGAAAAGTAGCGTATGAAATCGCCAGGCGTCTCGAAGCGCGTGGCGACCAGGTGGGCTTGCTGGCGCTGTTCGACTCGGCGGCACCTCCCTATACGCAAATGCAGGTGCCCACTGATGCTCAGGTACTGGGTTCGCTGCTGAGTATCTTCGGGCATTACTTCGACAAGCCGATCAAGCTTAGCCGCGAGGAGTTGCAGGCGCTCGAGCATCTGGATGATGAGGAAAAGATCCGCTACCTGAAAGACACACTGGAAAGTCACGGGTTGCTGGATGCGCGTGGCGATGAGGGAAGCATCCGGGGGCTGTTCAACGTGTACAAGGCTGCTGCCGCATTCGGTATGCGCTATGACCCGCCCAAAGTTGCGCTTGATGCCTCGCTGGTGCTGTTTCGCGCGGTCGACTCGATGCCCTCCGGCATCAACCTGCCCGAGATCCGCGACACGGATGCCTGGGGCTGGGAGTCGTTCAGTGCGGCGAAGGTAAGAACGGTCGATGTCTCGGGAGACCACTTTACCTGCCTGTCCGTCCACGCCCGGCAAATTGCCGATGTATTGATCGAGCAACTCGCCGAGTGTGATCGATAACCCGTTCTTTGCGGAACATGGCGAGCAGGCTCAGCGCCTGCTCGCCTACATTAATCAGTCTGAGGTCTACATATGTCTGGAGGTTACTCAAAAGGTGACACCCGTCCACCCATGCGCTTCATTCTTCTGATATTGGGGCTCGATGTGCTTGGCATCGGTCTGGCGATCCCTGTCATGCCGACGCTGATCGCGACTATCTGGCCATCGTCTACCGAGCATGTCTCGTTGGCGCTGGGTGTGGCGTTGACACTTTATTCAGCGATGCAGTTTCTGTGTGCGCCGCTGCTGGGGGCGCTGAGCGACTGCCATGGGCGTCGACCGATATTGCTTCTGGCGCTGGCCGGCATGTGCCTGGGCAATCTGATGGCTGGCTTCGCCGGCAGCCTGACGGTCTTGCTGATAGGCCGTGCCATCGCAGGAATCACTGCCGCCAATATCGCCACTGCGATGGCCTATATTGCGGACATCAGTGAGGGTGAGCAGCGCACGCATTTCTACGGTGCAGCGGGCAGTGTCATCGCCATAGCGCTTGTTTTCGGCCCGGTCATAGGCGGGGGACTTGCGTCTTACGGACCGCACTTGCCCTTTCTGGTCGCTGGCGGCCTGGCGGCAATCAACCTGCTGTATGGCTACATGAGGTTGCCGGAAAGCCTTGCGGCCGAGCATCGGCGTGCCTTCGAATGGCGGCGAACCAACCCGTTTGGCAGCCTGCGAGGACTCTGGAGTACGCAAGGCCTGCGGCCGTATCTGCTGGCTGCGACGTGCTCCTGGTTCGCCTACGGGATATTTCAAAGCTGCTTTGTGCTGGCCAATCAGATGCGTTATGGCTGGAGCATGCTTGAAGTGTCGTACGCATTGGCGGCACTCGCTCTGGGCATGGCGTTCGCGCAGCGCGTACTGGTACGCAAGCTGACGCCAATCATGTCCAACCAGCGGATCATCGTTACAGGTTATGCCTGTTGCCTGCTGGGTTATGGTTTCTATACGGCTGCTGCAAGCGTCTGGCTGACGGTGGTGGGCATGTGTTTCCATGCTGTCGGACTGATCGCCGAGCCGGCATTGCGCAGTGAGCTCTCGCGTCATGCCAGTGCAGGGCATCAGGGCGAGTTGCAGGGCGGGCTGACATCTCTGTTGAGTCTGGTGGGCGGTGTAGCGCCAGTGATTGGCGCCCTGATATTTGCGGGTAACGTTGGCTCAGGCCAGCATGTCCTGTGGCTGGGCGCTCCCTTTCTGGTCAGCCTGTTGATGTACGTGCTGGCGATAGGCTGCATCCAGAGGGGGAGAACTTCAGCCGCCTGGAACAGTTGATCCTCGCGCTGGTAACCCATCAGCCTCCGCCGAGCACCACACTCAGCGCGTTGCGTGCATCGTCCAGTTGCACCAGCGAGGCGTGGCGTGCGCCCAGCGCGTCGCGGTTCTGGATGGCGGTGAGGATCGCCTTGTGACGCGGCATGGCCAGTTCGTGCAGGTTGGGACGCTTGTTGGAGTATTTGAGCGCTTCGCGCAACGCCAGTGACAGCATGTTGCACAGGTGCGCCAGCAAGTCGTTGTGGGTGGCGTCGGCGATGCGGCTGTGGAAGTCGAGATCGGGTTGCAACAGGTCTTCCGGCGTCGGTGCGGCTTCCATGCGCAGGTAGGCTTCGTGGATCGACTCGATCTCTGCGTCGGTGGCATGCTGCGCGGCCAGTGCTGCAACTGCTGGTTCGATGACAGCGCGTACGCTGGTCAGCAGATTGAAGAAATCATTCTGCGGCGAGCTTTGCATGACCCAGTGCAGTACGTCCGGGTCCAGCAGATGCCATTCGCGACGCGCCTTGACCACCGTGCCGACACGCGGCCGCGAATAAACCAGACCCTTGGCCACCAGAACCCGCGTGGCTTCACGCAGGACCGGGCGGCTGACGGCATACTCTTCGCAGAGCAACGCTTCGGCAGGCAGCTTTTCGTCAGGCTTGAAACGGCCGGACACGATTTGCATGCCCAGTTCCTGGACAATACGGGCGTGCATGCTTTTTCGGTCGGAAGGCTTTCGATAATCCATGGGAACGCTGGTCGGTCCTGGCGGTAATTGCTGGGCATCATACCATTGCGTAACACTTGCGGCGGCTGCCTGCGTCAGGCAAACCGCCGCTTTGGTCAGTGCGAGTGGCGGGGCACTTCGGAACCTCTGCAGCCGACCAGGAAGTCGAAATCACAGCCCTGATCCGCCTGCATCACCCGGTCTACGTACAGTTGACGGTAGCCACCGAGCAACAGCTGCTGCGGTGCCTGCCAGTCGGCGAGGCGCGATGCCAGTTCGGCTTCCGGGATGTCCAGATGCAGACGCCCGCCAGCGCAGTCCAGCTCGATCCAGTCGCCTTCCTTGACCACCGCCAGCGGTCCGCCCGCTGCGGCTTCCGGCGCCACATGCAGAACCACGGTGCCGTAAGCTGTGCCGCTCATGCGCGCATCGGAAATGCGCACCATGTCAGTCACGCCCTGCGCCAGCAGCTTGGCTGGCAAGCCCATGTTGCCGACCTCGGCCATGCCCGGATAACCCTTGGGGCCGCAGTTCTTCAGCACCATGACCGAGTTGGCATCGATGTCCAGATCCGGATCGTTGATCCGTGACTTGTACATCTCGAAATTCTCGAACACCACTGCGCGTCCACGGTGCTGCATCAGCGCCGGCGTCGCGGCCGAGGGCTTGAGCACGGCACCCAGCGGCGCGAGGTTGCCGCGCAGCACGCAAATCCCGCCGTCGGCGCGGATCGGGTTGTCCAGCGCGCGGATCACCTGATCTTCGCCATAGATGGGGGAGTTGCAGGTGTTTTCACCGATGCTTTTGCCATTGACGGTCAAGGCATCCGGGTTGGGCAGCAGCCTGGCTTCGTTCATGCGCCGCAGCACGGCGGGCAGGCCACCGGCGTAATAAAACTCTTCCATCAGGAAGCGCCCCGAAGGTTGCAGGTCGACAATCGTCGGCATGCCACGGCCCATGCGTGACCAGTCATCCAGGTCCAGGTCGACGCCGATGCGTCCGGCGATGGCCTTCAGGTGAATCACGGCGTTGGTCGAGCCACCGATGGCCGCGTTGACCCGGATGGCGTTTTCGAATGCGGCCTTGGTGAGAATCTTCGACAGGCGCAGGTCTTCACGGACCATATCGACGGCGCGCATGCCGGACATGTGCGCCAGCACGTAACGTCGCGAATCCACCGCCGGAATGGCCGCGTTGTGCGGCAGCGAAGTGCCCAGCGCTTCGGCCATGCAGGCCATGGTCGAGGCCGTGCCCATGGTGTTGCAGGTGCCTGCCGAGCGCGACATGCCTGCTTCGGCGGACAGGAATTCATCCAGGCTGATGGTCCCGGCCTTGTAGGACTCGTGCATCTGCCAGACGATGGTGCCGGCGCCGATATCCTTGCCTTCATGCTTGCCGTTGAGCATCGGTCCGCCGGTGACGACGATGGCGGGGATGTCACAGCTGGCAGCCCCCATCAACAGGGCAGGGGTGGTCTTGTCACAACCGGTCAACAGCACGACCCCATCGATAGGGTTGCCGCGAATCGCTTCTTCAACGTCCATGCTCGCCAGGTTGCGGGTGAACATTGCGGTAGGGCGCAGGTTGGATTCGCCGTTGGAAAACACCGGAAACTCGACCGGCCAGCCGCCTGCTTCGATCACGCCACGTTTGACATGCTCGGCGATCTGCCGGAAATGCGCGTTGCAGGGGGTCAACTCCGACCAGGTATTGCAGATGCCGATGATCGGCTTGCCCTGAAACTGGTGGTCGGCAATACCCTGATTCTTCATCCAGCTGCGGTACATGAAGCCATTCTTGTCGGCAGTGCCAAACCACTGGGCAGAACGGAGGGTCGGTTTTTTATCGGAGTCAGACATGATCGGCTCTCTTATTGTAAGACTTAATGGCGATACTGCTGGCTAAGGTAAGCCTAAAAAACGCGTATTGGAAGAGTTGTCAGTTTAAATAGTATTACTATATAGTCGGTCGTAGACGAGGGATCATCCTGGCGCATGTGCAGTGTTATTCAGCCCCCAGGCACAGAGGCGATCCCCGCAGGTTCCATAACAAAAACAATGGGAGACCGCCTACATGAGCCAGGAACTGCGGCTTATACGCCGCATCACGTTCAAACTGATTCCTTTCCTCATCCTGCTGTACCTGATCGCTTATGTAGACCGCTCTGCCGTGGGCTTCGCCAAGCTGCACATGGGCGCGGACATCGGTATCGGCGACGCGGCCTATGGTTTGGGTGCCGGGCTGTTCTTTATCGGTTACTTCCTGCTGGAGATCCCCAGCAACCTGATGCTCGAGCGTTTCGGCGCACGTCGCTGGTTCGCGCGGATCATGATCACCTGGGGCGCGATCACCATCGGCATGGCCTTCGTCCAGGGGCCGCACAGCTTCTATGTGATGAGGTTTTTGCTGGGCGCTGCCGAGGCGGGCTTCTTTCCCGGTGTGCTGTACTACATCACCCAGTGGTTTCCGGTGCGCCATCGCGGCAAGATCCTTGGCCTTTTCATCCTCTCGCAACCCATCGCCATGATGATCACCGGGCCCGTGTCCGGCGGTTTGCTGGGCATGGACGGCATACTCGGCCTGCATGGCTGGCAATGGCTGTTCATCGTCATCGGCACGCCGGCGATTCTGCTGACCTGGCCGGTGTTGCGCTGGTTGCCGGATGGTCCGCAGCAGGTCAAATGGATGGACCAGGCCGAGAAGGACTGGCTGACCGGTGAGCTGAAAAAGGACCTTGAAGAGTACGGCCAGACTCGCCACGGCAATCCGTTGCATGCCTTGAAAGACAAGCGTGTGTTGCTTCTGGCGCTGTTCTACCTGCCGGTGACCTTGAGCATTTACGGTCTTGGCCTGTGGCTGCCGACGCTGATCAAACAGTTTGGCGGCAGTGACCTGACCACCGGCTTCGTGTCATCGGTGCCTTACATTTTCGGCATCATCGGCCTGCTGATCGTGCCGCGCAGTTCCGATCGCCTCAACGACCGTTACGGGCATCTGGCCGTGCTTTATGTGCTGGGGGCCATCGGCCTGTTCTGCAGCGCCTGGCTGACCATGCCGGTGGCGCAGCTGGCTGCATTGTGCGTCGTGGCGTTCGCGCTGTTTTCCTGCACGGCGGTGTTCTGGACCTTGCCGGGGCGGTTCTTCGCCGGTGCCAGTGCCGCAGCCGGTATCGCGCTGATCAATTCGGTCGGCAACCTGGGCGGCTACATCGGTCCGTTCGTGATCGGCGCGTTGAAGGAAATCACCGGCAGTCTGGCATCAGGCCTGTATTTCCTGTCGGGCGTCATGGTCTTCGGGCTGCTGCTGACCGGCATCGTTTATCACGTGCTGGAGCGCAAGCATGCGCTGCCAGCGTCCGACTTCGCGGCGAGTGCCAGGGCGAGATAGGTTTTCAGCGGCCCATTATCTGGAAGGAGAATTTCATGCGGTTAGTACAGTTTGAATTGAGCGACGGTCAGCGCCGGGTCGGGCTGGTCGATGGTGATCAGGTGCGTGAGGTCCAGGGTGTCGAAAGTGTTCGCGAGCTGGCGCTGGTGGCTATCGAGGCAGGGTCGGCTCTGGCGCATCAGGTCGAGCAGCGTGGCGTTGGCGAGACGCACGACTATTTGCAGTTGCTTGAGGAGTTGCGGATCCTGCCGCCGCTCGACCATCCTGATCCGGCGCACCTGCTGGTCAGCGGCACCGGGCTGACACATCTGGGCAGTGCGTCGGCACGCGACAAGATGCACCAGCAGTCCGGCGACGAAGCCACGATGACCGACACCATGCGTATCTTCAAATGGGGCGTCGAAGGCGGCAAGCCGACGGCGGGGCAGGCCGGTGTTCAGCCCGAGTGGTTCTACAAGGGTGACGGCAGCATTGTCGTGCGTCCCGGACATTCGTTTTCGCTGCCGCCCTTTGCCGAAGACGGCGGGGAAGAGCCCGAGCTGAGCGGCCTGTATGTGATCGGTCATGATCGCAAGCCTTATCGCCTGGGCTTCGCCATCGGTAATGAATACTCCGATCACGTCATGGAGCGTCGCAACTACCTGTATCTGGCGCATTCGAAACTGCGCGCCTGTTCGTTCGGGCCGGAGTTGCGCGTGGGCGACTTGCCGCAAAGCCTGTCGGGCACCAGTCGGGTCTGGCGCGATGGCAAGGTGCTGTGGGAGAAAGAGTTCCTCAGTGGCGAAGCGAACATGTGCCACAGCCTGGAAAACCTTGAATACCACCACTTCAAGTACGCGCAATTCCTCAGGCCGGGTGACGTGCATGTGCATTTCTTCGGCACCGCCACCCTGTCGTTCGCCGATGGCGTGCGCACCCAGCCGGGCGATCGTTTCGAGATCAGTCAGGCCGAGTTCGGTCAGCCGCTGGTCAACGGCCTGGCATCGAGCGAGCCGGTGTTTCAGCCGGGCGGCATCGGCAAGCTGTAAGCGCAGACGCGCCATACCTGTTTGATTGCTCACCGTGCCAGCGCTCGGCGCTGGTACGGCTCTACTTGCGCTCCGACTGTATCTGCGCCTGCCTTTTGCCCTATCATTCGCGCTTTTGCTGGCCGGATGAATTTCATGACTACCATACCCACCACACTGCTCGCCGCCCTCGAAGCCACCACCATGCTGGAAATCGACGGCCTGCACGCCTGGGACTTCTCTCTGGGCGAGGAACTGAACGTCGAATGCATGGACGGCCGCGAGCGCAAGGTATGGCGTTTCACCACGGCGCAAATCGACGCTGCGACCTTCGATGAATCCCTGCAAAGCTGGGTGATCAATGACGGCAACGCCGATCACCGGATCATCTGCTGCCTGGATGCCTTTACCCCCTCCGATGAAGATGATTCCGCGCAGGATTGAGTAAATGCGGGCTGGCGCTGTCATAGACCCGACCGTGCCGTAACAGGCATCAATAACCTCAACAAGATGGATGCCCCCATGCCCCATAAATTTCTGCCGTGGCTGGCGATTGCCAGTGCCATGAGCACATTTACCCTGCAGGCCCAAGCCATGCCAGATACTGAATTGCTGATCGGTTCCTACACGCAAGGCAAGAGTGAAGGGATCTATCGTTTTGCCTTCGACAGCGAAACCGGAATGATCGGCGCCAAGCCGCTGCAAGTGGTCAAAGCCGAAAACCCGTCGTGGCTGACCGTCTCCAGAGACCAGCGCTATCTGTTCGCAGTCAATGAAAACGGCCCCGGACAGAAAGACGTGGTCGGTAAGGTCAGCAGCTTTGCGATCGACCCGAAAACCCGTCAGATCACGCCGATCAATCAGGTTCAAAGCCGCGGTGAAGAACCGACGCACTCCAGCCTGAGCTACGACGGCCGCTACCTGTTCGTGGCCAACTACGCAGTAAACCCTGACCCGGGCGGCGCGCTGACCGTGGTGCCGGTAGGCAAGGACGGCACCTTGAGCGAAGCCGTTCAGGTCCTGCCGCTGGGGCCTGGAAGCAAGGTCAACAGTGAGCGGCAGATGTCCTCACATGTGCACCTGGCCGTGCCGACGCCGGATGACAAGTACGTAGTGACTGCCGACCTGGGCGCTGACAAGCTGTTCGTTTATCACTACGACGCGAGCCAAGCCAAGCCATTGCAGCCAGCCAAGGTGCCGTTCGTGCAGTTGCCGGGCGGCTCCGGACCCCGTCATACGCTCTTCAGCGCTGATGGCAAGCATGCCTGGCTGGTGCTGGAAATGACGGCTCAGGTCGTGGTGTTCGACTACCACGACGGCGTCTTCAAGCAGACCCAACTGGTCGACATGAAGAACAAGGGCGTGGACGAGAAAAACGGTGGTGGCGCCTTGCACACTTCACCGGATGGCAAATTTCTGTACGTGACCAATCGGGGTGACGCGAATCAGGTCGTGGTGTTCCGCATCGATCAGGCCAGCGGCAAGCTTGAAGAAATTCAGCGTCGTTCCCTGGAAGGCAAGGAGCCCCGCGAGTTCGCTTTCGATCCGACCGGCCAGTTCATGCTGTTCGCCAATCAGAAGAGCAACCAGATCGTGACCGTACGCCGTGATCCGCAGAGCGGCAAGATCGGTGAAACGGTACAGAAATTCGATGCAGATGCACCTTCTTACCTGCGTTTTCTGACCGACAAGTAATACGCTTTGGCTCCAGCCCGCACGATACAAGGGCTGGGGCCGTTATCATTCTTGATGATATGGGTTAGTGCTACAAAAGATTTCTGCTGAACCACCCTCGGGCGTAAGTTTGAGTCACGGCCATAACGGTCAGGACTTCAAACCAGCGTACAGACAGACAAGAGGGGTGACCGACATGAATTTCAATCTTTTCTCCATCATCGCTGCATCTGCAATCTCGGCAAGCGTCGCTCTCCCGGCCAGCGCCAGCGTCGAAGTGAACGACAAGAAAGCCCACTCGACTCAGACCTACACCACCAAATACCTGCAACAGAGCGCTAATTTCTACGCAGCGCTGGACCACAAATCCGCTCAATGATTGATCAGCCGTCACGCTTTCGCGAGCATGTTCGCCCACACAGGTCCCTGCGACTTACTGCCCAATGCGCGGCAGACCAAGCATGGAATGTCAGGCGAGCCTGTTCGCGAAAGCGCTGATGGCGGCACATCCGCGCCTGGAAACAAGGCTTCTGCCCAGCGGGCGTAGGAGCGAACTTGTTCGCGAAGGCGGTACTTCGGGCGCTACATTTTCTCTGAATTTAACGTCCCTTTCGCGAACAAGCGAAGCGTCGCCCGGTCCACTCCTACGCCCTCCCGGGCAGAATCAAAAGCTGAAGACTGTCAGGCGAGCCTGTTCGCGAAAGCGCTGATGGCACAACATTCAAGAGCGGACGCAGAGCGTCCAGAACGGCATTCCCACGCGGAGCGTGAGGAACGATAGTCAACTGCCGTGCCTCACGTTCTGCGTCACAGGTCTCTCAGTGCCCCACCTCGATGGTGCTCAATCCATTGCCCTGACGACGCACCTTGATCTGCACCGGGATTCGTTCGTGCATTTCCTGGACGTGGGAGATCACGCCGACCTTGCGACCCTGTGCCTGCAAGCCGTCGAGAGCGTCCATCGCCAGTTGCAGCGACTCCGGGTCGAGGCTGCCGAAACCTTCGTCGATGAACAGTGACTCGATGCGCAAGGTGCTGGATGCCATGGAAGCGAGGCCCAGCGCCAGTGCCAGCGAGACAAGGAAGGTTTCCCCGCCGGACAGCGAGTGAACCGAGCGCAGTTCGTCGCCCATTTCCGTGTCCATGACCAGTAGACCGAGCATGCTGCCGCCGCGTTTCAGGCGGTAGCGGCGCACCAGTTGCCTGAGCTGCGCATTGGCGTGATGGACCAGCAAGTCGAGGTTGTAGGCCTGGGCGATTTTGCGAAACCTGTCGCCTTCTGCCGAGCCGATCAATGAGGCCAGACGTGCCCAGCGCAGGTATTCGCTGTTGGCGTCGGCGATGCGCGCCTGCAGTTCGCTGTTGGCGTTGCTGCGGCGCTGATCTTCACTGAGCTCGGCCCGCAGGTCGGCGCAGTGCTGCTCGCTGAGCGCCGACTGTTCAAGGGCCTGTTGCAGCGCTGTCGCCAGTTGCGCACTGTCGGTCAGGTCACTGTGTTGCGCCTGATGCTGTTGCAGACGCTGATCGCGTTCCTGCAGCAACACTTTTGCCTGTTCCAGCGCCTTGTCGGTGCTATTCAATTGCACACGCAGTTGCTCGACATGCGCATCGTCGTAGGTCAGCAAGGTGTCCAGCGCGCTATCGTCCAGCTGAGGATGCTGAGCGCGCCATTCGCTGATCTGCACATCAAGTTCAGCCAGTTCCTGTTGCAGGGACTGCTGTTGTTGCTGTCCGGACTTGAGTTCGGCAGCCAGTTGAATCAGCTGATTGTGGATGTCCTGCAGCGCCTGCGCCGCCAGACTTTCCGCCTGCCTGGCCTGCTCGATGGTCTGCTCCAGCGTCTGCTGCCATTGCTCTGCGCTGGCGTGGTCGCCCAGCAGACCGGCAAGCGTCTGCTGACTGGTCTGCTGTTGCTCGCCGAGCCGGGTGAGTTCCTGCGCCAGTTCGGTCTGGCGGTGCAGACGCGTCTGCTGCTCGACCTGCTGCTTCTCGATCTTCTGCTGACGCTCGGTTTGCTCTTGCTGCTCTTCGTGTTGCTGCTCCAGCTGATCGAGACGCTGGGTCACCTGCTGTTCGAGCTGCAGCACGGTCGCCGATGCATCATTGCGCAGCCCTTCAAGCACCTGCGGTGATACCAGCGGCGTGAATGCCGTCAGTTCTTCTTCCAGTCGCTGCCCGTCGGCCTCCAGTTGTTTGAGCTGCTCGGCAACATGACCCGCAGCGGTCTGGCTGGCTTCGGTCGCCGCCTGAAGCTGCTGCTGCAGGCGCGCAGCGTCTTTTTGCAGGGTCAACAAGGCTTGCTGACGTTGCTCGTCACGGCTGATGACTTCGCTCAGTTGACTCAATTGCTGACTCAACCAGCCGTCGCGCTTGTCGGCGTCGCGGTCGAGCAATTGGGCGGCGAGGGGGTGTGACTCCAGGTCCGGTGCCAAAGCCTGATGGCGCACTGTGAGCTGCTCATGCTGGCGCAGCAGCTCTTTCTGCCGGGCGATTACGCCGCCGACCTGTTCACGCAACTGATTGCGTTGCTCGGTCAGCAGGTCCACGGCTTTCTGCGCGCTGGCCTGCTCGTTGTCGTCGTGTTGCGTGAGGCTTTCGAGCAGCGCCTCCGGCTGATGCCAGGGGTGTTCAATGCTGCCACAGACCGGGCAGGGCTGGTCGTCCTGCAACTGCACGCGTAACTCCTCGACACTGGCGCTGCGGGCCAGCCGCTGGCGCTCCAGCAGTTGCCGGGTGACGGTCAGGGTCTGCTCGGCGACGGTCAGTTCATCACGAACGCGAAGGCCTTCGCTGTTGAGCTGTTCGCGTTGCTGCTGGGCGCTCTGCTGTTGCTGGGAGAGGTCGGCAAGCTGGCGGTCGACGTCTTGCTGACTGGCCCATAGACGGGCCAGCTCCTCGAATGCACGTTGCTGTTTGCGGTTGTCCTGCAACAGGCTGCCGAGAATCTGCACCTGCTCGGCCACTGCCTCTACTTCGCAATCGGCTTCGCGGTACAGCAACTCCAGCGCGCTGCGTTGCTCGGTCAACTGCTGATCGGCAGTGCTGGCACGCTGCTGCAGCGCCGGCAGCTCACTGTGGCCGTGCTTGAGACGATTGGCGATCAGCGTGAGGGATTTCAGCCGGTCACGCCACGCGTTCCAGGCCTGAGCCAGCGGTGCCAGTTCGCTGCTGTGCTGCAGTTGCCCGGCAATACGCTCCAGACGTTGAGCCACCTGCTGTTGCTGATCGAGCAGGGTTTGCAGGCTGGTCTGGCCCTGGATGCAGAGCTGCTCGCTCTGCTGGTGCAGGTCGGACGCCTTGGCCAGTTCCTGGGCCAGGTGGTTCAGAGTGTTCTGTGCTTCGAAAGCCTGCAGCAACAGCGGTTTGGCGCTGCTGTGCGCTTGCTGTGCTTCCAGCAGACTGGTCTGCGCCTGAGTACGGCGGCTTTCCAGCTGTTGCTGCTGGTCGTGCAGCGAGGTCTGCTGTTGCTGATGCTGGCGAATCTGTTCAGCCAGCGGATCAAGCTGAGCGTTCAGTGTTACCCGACGCGCGAAGCGATGGCGCTGCGGGCCCAGGCGTTCCAGCTGGCCGAGGGTCTGGCGTGCACCGCTGTGCTCGTCCCAGGCCTGTTGCGCACTGTTCAGGGCTTCCTGGGCAGCGAGCTGTTCGTCACGCAGACGGTGCAGCTCGGTCAGCCACTGCTGTTTGATTTCCAGTTGCCGTTGTTGTGTCTGATGGGCCTTTAGCTGCTGCTGTGCGTCGCTCAGGCGTTGTTCCAGTTCAGCCAGCAGTTCCGGGGCCAGCGGGATGATGTTGCTGGCCTGCGCGGTCAGGGTTTTCAGGGCGTCTTCGGCTTCCTTGCTTTTACTGTAGGCGCGTCGACCGAGCTGGCTGTAGATCGCGGTGTTGGTGAGCTTTTCCAGCAGTTCGCTGCGTTCCTTGTCATCCGCCTTGAGGAATGCGCTGAACTCACTCTGGGCAAGCATTACGGCACGGGTGAACTGCTCGAAGTTCAGGCCCAGGCGGTTTTCGATCAGTTGCTCGAATTCGCGTTTGCTCTGGTTGCTGAGGATTTGCTCGCTGTCCAGATCGGTCAGGGTCTGGCGGCTGGCCTGCAGCTTTTTGGTCGCATTGTCGCGCGCGCGATTGGTTTCCCAGCGCGCGCGATAACGCCGCTGATCAATGCCGATGAAGTCCACCTCGGCGTAACCGCTGCCCGTGCCGCGGCGCAGCAGGGTACGTGGGTCGCTGGTGGTGATGTCGCCGTCGATGTCCGGGACCTTGGACTGACCAATATTACTCAGCCGCGGAATCGCCCCGAACAGCGCCAGGCACAGGGCATCGAGCAGCGTGCTTTTGCCCGCGCCAGTCGGGCCGGTGATGGCAAACAGTCCGGCGCTGGCCAGCGGCTCGGCAGTGAAATCGATTTCAAAGGGTCCGGCCAGCGAGGCCAGGTTTTTCAGGCGAATGGCGAGAATTTTCATGGCTGCTCGCTCTCCTGCTGGACTTCACGCAGCAGCGTGGCGAAATCGGTCAGCGTCTGTTCGTCGACCTCGCTGCCGAAGTTGTCCTGCCAGGCACGGCTGAACAGTTCCTGAGGCGTGAGCTGGTCCAGTTCGATCAGCGTGGCGTCACCCTCGCTGCCGTCCGCGCTGCCTTTGCCGGCGTATTCGGCACCGATGCGCACCAGCCGCACGGCCTTGCCCTGTAGGGCGTTTTCGATCTGGTTGCGCAGGTCCGGCTGGGGTTCATCCAGACGCACGCGCACTTCCAGCCACGGCTGGCGATCCGGATCGGCAAGCAGGTCGATGTCCGGCAGCGCCTTGAGCTGCACCAGCAGGTCGGCCAATGGCGCAGGCCCGAGGCGTTGCAGGTTGACGGCGCGAGGGATCAGCAACGGTTCGACACTGGTCAGCGTCTCGCCGTCGCAATTGATCTCCAGAATCTGGTGCTGGTAGCTGATTTCCGAAAAGGACAGCGGGATCGGCGAGCCGCTGTAGCGAATGCGCTCTTCGCCGTTGACGCGCTGCGGTTTGTGCAGGTGGCCCAGCGCAACATAGGTGATGCTCGGCCCGAACAGGCTGGCCGGCAGGGCTTCGGCGTTGCCGATGATCAGGCTGCGCTCGGAGTCTTCCGAGACCGAGCCCCCTGCCATGTGGGCGTGACTGATGGCGATCAATGCCTGACCGGGCTGGCGCTTGAGGTCAGCCGCCGCGATCAGTAGCTCATGCACCCGGCCGATGCCACGCAGGTAGTCATCGCCCAGGGTCGGGCCGGTGACTTCGGCGGGACGCAGGAAGGGCAGCGCCAGGCACCAGGCCTTGATGTCGCCATTGGCGTCTGGCAATGGCAACAGCAGGCGTTCGGCATCCAGTACGCCGTCGTCCAGCCACATCACCCGGCCCAGCGCGTGAGTGCGCAAGCGGCGCATCAGCGGGGCGGGAAGTTCGATACGCGAGCCGGAGTCATGGTTGCCGGCGATCATCACGATGGTCAGCAATGGCTGCTGTTCGTGGGCGTTGACGATGAAGTCGTACAGGCGCTCCTGCGCTTTGACCGGCGGGTTGACGGTGTCGAAGATGTCGCCCGCGATCAACAGTACATCCGGTTTACGGTCGGCCAGACGGGCCAGCAGCCAGGTCAGGAAGCAGGCGTGTTCGAAATCCCGCTCCTGGCCGTGCAGGTTCTGACCCAGGTGCCAGTCAGAGGTGTGAAACAGACGCATTGGTTTACCTTGTCGTGTAGGGGTGTTGCCTGAGCTGCATCCTTATTTGGGATACAGCGGCGGCAACCCGGCATCACCTGCCGGGTCCTGAATATGTTCGGCGGCGGGCAGTTTGCGCACCGCGCGCCAGAGGTCCTCGCCCAGCCACAGCTTGCCGGTTTCGCTGTACAGCGCACCGTTGAGACCGTCCAGAGCATCGGACAGCGGCACGAAACGCGCGGCCATTTCGGCCAGGGTTTCCGGCTGCTGACGTGCCCAGGCGTCGAGCGCCTGACGGGTGCCCTGCGGGTCGTTGGCCAGGCAGGCGCGTTTGAGGTCATCCAGTACGGTACGCGGGCTGGGCCCGGTCTGCACGGCCCGGGCGATTGCCGGCTGTCCACGGGCGCGCCACCACAGGCCGAAACCGAGCAGAGTGGTGCAGGCCAGCAGCAATGTGCTCATCTGCCACGGCCAGACTGGCGGGCCGATCACGGTCACACCGCTCATGTCGTTGTTCACCGGTGTGTCCACCGCCAGACCGGGGTTGCTGCTGATCTGCAGGGTGCGCGCGGGCAGGCTGCTGTGCTCCAGATGATCTTCGCGGGTGTTCCACCAGGTAACTTCAACCGCAGGCAGGTCGATTGCGCCGGCGCGGGCGGGCACCAGGGCCTCGCGTTCTTCGCGCGTGCCGATCAGGCCGCGTTCGCTGGGCAGGTTGCGCAGTTGTGGCTGATCCGGGTAACGCCGCAGGCCGGGTACTTCTGTGGGCGGCAAGGGGGGCAGCTGCGCGCCGGCCAGCCCTTCGGCCTTGAGCGTCAGGGTGCGGGTCAGCGAATCGCCGACCTGCGTAGTGCCGGGCTCCGGGCTCCAGTTTTCTTCCAGATTGATACTGCGTGCCGGCAGCCAGGCGACATCGGCCGGGTAGTCGGCAGGCTTGGGCTTGACGGTCAACGGCACTTCGGCGGATTTGACCCGCACCGACCGGCCCGGCTGCGGGCCGAACGGATTGGCGTCCTGGGCTTGCGAACCCTCGGCAGGCGTCTGCACCAGCGTGGCACTGAACACTTGCGCCGGTATCTTCAGTACGCCGCTCTGCTGCGGGTAGATCGCGTAGCGTGTCTCGATCACCCCATGGCGCACACCGTTGATCAGCTTTTCGTAGGTGCGCGAATCACCCAGTTTTTCGACCCGTGCGTCCGGCACTTGCAGAGGGCTCAGGCTGCTGTCGTCGAACAGTGACACCGAGTGGTAGACGCGCAGGGTCAGCACGGCCTGGGCCTGAACATACACGCTGTCCTGATCCAGGCTCGCTTCGATGAAGATCGATGCCAGATGGTTGCCTGGCTCCTGGGGTTCGCTCTGCAGGACCTGCAGGGTCAGCGGCTGGCTTTTCAGTTCGCCCAGTTGCAGCGACGGAATCAACACGCTTCCGGTCTCGCGGGGCAGCAGAGTGACGATCCAGCGCGTCGTGGCCTGGCTGCTGCCATCCAGGGTTTTCAGGCTGTTGAGCTGACGCGTGTCACGCACCTCGAAACTGCTTTCCAGCGCGCTCATGTCCGGTTTGCCGAACTGCGTCACATCGTCTGTTTCCAGCGTCAGTTCGACGGTTTCCCCGGCGTTGAGGCGCGTGCGGTCAACGCTGGCGGTCAGTTGCGCAGCCTGCAGCGACAAGGTGACCAGGCTCAGCAGCAGGCTGATCAATAAGGTGTACACGCGACTCATCGGGTCTTTTCCTGATGTTGCTGTTCGTAGCGAAATTTGCGCCGCAACAGTTCGCCCGGATCATCCGGAATCTGCCTCAGCCACTGCTCCAGTTCCTGACGCCGCTCGCCGGTCATGGGGCTGTCGGCGGACTGTAGCGGCGGGCGGGTGGTCTGTTCGTCGTCGGTCGACTCGCCCGAGGTGGCCTTACCACTGGTGTCTGGCGGCAGGCTTTCGCTGGTGCCGGGTTGATCCGATCGGGACGGGTTCTGCTCGGCGGGTGATGCGCTGCTGTTGGGGTCTTGCGACGCCTGTTGACCTTCTTCGCCCTGATCGGCCTTGTTCTGTTCATCCTGGGCAGGCTTCTGCTCATCGGCCTGATCCAGCAGGCCTTGCACCAGTGCCCGATTGGTTTGCGCCGCAGGGAAGTCGGGCTGCCGGTCCAGGGCCTGCTCGTAGGCATCCAGTGCCGCTGCCAGCTCACCGCCGCGGGCCAGAGCGTTACCACGATTGTAGTGGTCGGCGGCGCTGTTGCCTTCGGCAAACTGCCGGGCGGCGCTGGCGTAGTCTTGCGCCTGGTACAACGCCACGCCTTTCCAGCGCGAGTCTTCGAAGCGCTGCGCGGCCTCGGCCGGCCGATGCTGTTCCAGCAGGCGCTGGCCCTGTTGGTCGGGACGCAGCCACAGGTCCTGAAACTCGAACGCCTGGCTGTTCTGCGGAAACATGAACAGCAGCGGCAGGCAGAACAGCCAGCCGCGCCGGCCGGCCAGTGCCGCGATCAGCAACAGCGGCAGCAGCAACCAGTGGCCCTGGTCAGCCCAAGTGTCGAGCTGCACGACCTGACCGTCGCGGGTCATGTGTCGGGGGCTGGCCAGCAGACCGAGGCTGCGCAAGTCTTCTTCATCGCCGCGTGCCTGACGATAGCTGCCACCCACCTGATCGGCGAAGTCGTTGAGGCTGGTACTGTCCAGACGCGGCACCAGAATCGCACCTTGATCATCCTTGAGCAGGCTGCCGTTTTCCTGCGTGACCGGTGCGCCTTCCGCTGTGCCGACCCCGAGAATCAACAGCGGCGGCGATTGCCCGCGCAACGCGGCGCGGATGCCCTGACGTTCCTGTTCGCTCAGCGACGAGGTGATCAGCAGAATCCGCCCCTGACCCAATGCGCCCTGTTTGAGCAGGTGCAGCGCTTTCTGCACGGCCAGATCGGCGCGCTGGCCGGTCACCGGCATGATCGACGGTCTGATGGCTTCCAGCAGGTTGTGGCTGGTGACCAGATCATCGGACAGCGGCACCAGGGTGTGTGCGCTGCCTGCGTAGACGACGATGGCGGTCTGTGCATCGCTGCGTTTTTGCAACAGGTCCAGCAGCTTGCGTCTGGCCTGTTCCAGGCGGGTAGGCGGCGTGTCGGTGGCGAGCATCTGCGGGGTGAGCTCGAGAATCACCACCAACGGATCGACCGGTTTCTGGCTGATCTGTTCGACGCGCTGCCAACTGGGGCCCAGCAAGGCGAAAAGGGCCAGCAACCAGGCGAGCCCCAGCGCGATCCATGGCAGTTTGCTGTTGCTGCCGCGCCCGCCGTTGAGCAACACCTCATGAAAGTGAGTGGGCAGCAGCATTTGCCAGCGTCCGGCGCGTTTCTGCCGGTGCCAGAGTCGCCAGATCAGCAGCGCCAGCAAGGGCGTGATCAGCAGCCATTCCGGGCGAAACCAGTGCGGCCAGAGTCCGCTGATCATCGCGACCTCCACAGGCTTTTGCAGCGCTCGCGCCAGTTGATGGAACGCACCACCGCCAGCAGGCGTTGCAGTGCGTTGTTCGGCCATAACTCGCGCAGCACCAGCAGCACACTCAACAACAGGGCTGTCGCCAGTGGCCATTGATAAAGCGCTTGCGCCGGGCGCGCCTGGGTGGGCTGCTGTGCAACCGGCTCCAAGGCATCGAGGGTGGCGCGGATCTTTTCCAGCTGGTCGCCATCGCGCGCGCGGAAATACTGGCCACCGCTGAGGCTGGCGATTTCCTTGAGCGTCGGTTCGTCCAGATCAAGGCTGGGGTTGAGGCCCAACACGCTTTGCAGCGCGTCCTTGTCCGGGTCCGAGCCGATGCCGATGGCGTAGATTTTCACGCCTTCTTCGGCAGCCAGCCGTGCGGCGGTGATCGGATCGATCTGACCGGCGTTGTTGGCGCCGTCGGTGACCAGCACCAGCGCACGACTGGTGGCCGGACGCATACGCAGACGTTTCAGGGCCAGGCCGATCGCATCGCCCAGCGCAGTGTTCTTGCCGGCAATGCCTATCCTCGCCTCGTCGAGCCAGACGCGCACGGTGCGGCGGTCATAGGTGAGTGGCGCCTGGACAAACGCCTGGGTGCCGAACAGGATCAGGCCGACCCTGTCGCCCTTGCGGCCTTCGAGAAAATCACCGAGCAGTTGTTGCACCAGCACCAGCCGGCTGACTTCATCGCTTTTCCATTGCATGTCCGGGTAGTCCATCGAGCCGGACACGTCGACCGCCACCAGCAGGTCGCGGCCACTGGCGGCGACCGGCAGTGGCTCGCCCAGCCACTGCGGTCGCGCTGTGGTGATCAGCAGCAACAGCCAGATCAACAGAAACGGCGCACGCTGTCTCCAGACCGGCAGATTGGCTTTGGCGCGGCGACCGCTCAGGCCTTCGAGTTCACTGAGAAAGCTGACCTTGAGCGCCGGCTCGCCGCTGTCGGCCATGGGCAGCAGGGCGCGCATCAGCCACGGCAAAGGCAGCAGCACGAAAGCCCACGGCCAGGCGAACTCAAACATGTTTGCGAATCCAGGTATCGACCGCCTGAGTCAGGCCGGTGATGGCCTTGTCGTCCAGTTTGCACTCGGGCTTGTAAGCGCCTTCGACCAGGATCATCCAGCGCGTCAGACCGGCAGCCGGGCAGCGGTTGTCGAGGAACGCCAGCCATTTGCGGCCGTTGAGGGTATGGCTCTGGCTGTGCGGGTAATGGTTACGGCACAGGCGCTTGAGCAGGCCGTTGATCTGCTGCAGCCAGGCACCGGCCGGCGCGCCGTCGTAGGGTTTCGGCAGGCTCGCCAGCTCTGCCAGCGCGGCGAGGCGAACCGGGTCCAGCGGCTGTTCGCTGCGCACTTTGGGGGCTTTGGCCGGCAGCAGTTTGCGCAAGCGCCACAGGCCCCAGCCCGCCACGGGGATCAGCAACAGCAGCAGCCACCAGCCCGGCGCAAGCGGCCAGAAGCCGATCGCTTCGGGCGCAATCAGCGGCTCCAGCTGATCGAGGGGATTCATTTGCGCTTTACCGGACGACGCGCATTGAGGTATTCGCGCAGTTGTTCGACCAGCTCCGCCTGGGTGCTCAAGGGCATGAGCAATACCCGCAGCTTCTGCGCCAGCAACTCCCAACGCGCCGTGCGCTCCTCGCCCTGTTGCCGGTAGGCGCGGCGCAGTTCGGGGTTGAGGGTGTCGATCTCCAGTTGCGCGCCGCGCTCGGCAAAGCGCAGCAGACCGGCAGCGGGCAGGGCGCGGTCCAGTGGGTCGGACAGCGGCAGCAACAGCAGGTCGCTGTGGCGTGACAGCAGGCTCAGTTGTTGTTCGGCGGCATCGGACAGGGCGCGCTCGTCGCACAGGACGATGACCAGACTGCCGGGGCGCAGCACTTCCCGGGCACGACGCAGCGCAGTGCCGAACGCATCGCGGTCTGGCGGAATCTCGGTATGCAACGACTGATTGACCCGCACCAGCCGGTTGAGCAGTTGCAGCAGGCTTTGTTTGCTGCGCCGGGGCTTGATCTCGTAGTGTTCGTTATCGCCGAACACCAACCCGCCGACCCGGTCATTGTGTTCCAGCGCCGCCCAGCCGATCAGCGCCGCCGCCTGAGCGGCGAGTACCGACTTGAACATCAGGCCGGAGCCGAAGAACAGCCGTCGGCTCTGTTCCACCAGGATGAAAATGGGCCGTTCGCGTTCCTCATGGAACAGCTTGGTGTGCGGCTCCTGCGTACGTGCCGTCACGCGCCAGTCGATGCTGCGCACGTCGTCACCGGCCTGATAGACCCGCACCTGATCGAAATCCACGCCACGCCCGCGCAGCTTGGAATGGTGCAGGCCGATCAGCGGGCTGCGCTGGCTCGGGGTGGAAAACAGCTGCACTTCCCGCACCCGATGACGCATCTCGATCAGCTCGCTGAGGCTGACGCGGATGCCCGGCTGGGGGATCAGGTAGGGTTGCATGGGGTCAGGCGACGGCCACGACGTCGAGGATGCGCTGAATCACGCGATCCTGATCGATACCGGCAGCTTCGGCCTCGAACGACAGAATGACCCGGTGGCGCAAGACATCGAACAGCACTGCCTGAATGTCTTCGGGGCTGACGAAGTCGCGTCCGGCCAGCCAGGCATGCGCACGGGCGCAGCGGTCCAGCGAGATGGAGCCCCGCGGGCTGGCACCGTAGGCAATCCATTCGGCCAGTTCCGGGTCGAACTTGGCCGGGGTGCGGGTGGCCATGACCAGTTGCACCAGGTATTCCTCGACCGCATCGGCCATGTACAGGCCAAGGATTTCCTTGCGTGCGGCGAAGATCGCCTGCTGGCTGACGCGGCGCTCCGGCTTGGTTTCGCCATTCAAGGCTTCGCCCCGTGCCTGTTGAAGGATCTTGCGTTCGACGGCGGCATCCGGGAAGCCGATCTTGACGTGCATCAGAAAGCGGTCGAGCTGGGCTTCGGGCAGCGGGTAGGTGCCTTCCTGCTCGATAGGGTTCTGGGTCGCCATGACCAGAAACAGCGGCGACAGGTCGTAGGTGCTGCGCCCGACACTGACCTGCCGTTCGGCCATGGCCTCGAGCAGCGCCGACTGGACCTTGGCCGGCGCACGGTTGATTTCGTCGGCCAGCACCAGGTTGTGGAAGATCGGCCCTTGCTGGAACACGAAGCTGCCGGTTTCCGGGCGATAGATTTCCGTACCGGTGATGTCGGCAGGCAGCAGGTCGGGGGTGAATTGAATGCGGTGGAACTGGGCTTCGATACCTTCTGCCAGCTCCTTGATCGCCTTGGTCTTGGCCAGGCCGGGAGCGCCTTCGACCAGCATGTGGCCGTCGGCAAGCAGGGCGATGAGCAGACGTTCGATCAGCTTTTCCTGGCCAAGGATCTGCGTTGAAAGAAAAGTTCGCAGCGCAATCAGCGCTTCACGATGTTCCATCGGTGACGGTTCCTGGCAGGGCGAACAGCGGTGTCTGATGACTGCTGAGCTGGGGGCGATACTTTAATCCATCCAGGCAGGTATCGACTAACGACTCCCGCGTTTTTTATTGCATTTAGAGAAGTGCCTGTCATTTATGCAGGTATTGTCCTACATGATCCATGGGTGTCCATGTAGGACGACTGGCTCGGGCTCCCGGAGCCGCGGCGTCAGAGTCGATAGAAGCTCGCCGCGTTATCCCACAGCGCCTGACGAGCGCCGCTTTCGCCCAGTGCGTCGATCAACAGGTCGATATCGTCGGGCCGGAAGGGGCGGGGTGCGCGGGTCGACGGCAGGTCGGTGCCGAACATCAGGGCATTCGGGTTGGCGGCGTGGATATCCCTGAGGGCCTCGCGCACCGGAAAGTCCACACGCCCGAAACCACAGGCCTTGATTCTTACGCCGTGCTCGGCAAGGCGCAGGACCACGGGCAGCCCTTCGGCACTCAGCCCCAGGTGATCGATACTGATGGCCGGGAGTTTGCGCAGGCGTGTTTCGATGGGCGCCAGTTCCCGCGAGTCGATGTACAGCTCGGAGTGCCAGCCTGCGTGCTCATGGACACGCACGGCCAGGGCCTCCAGCTGGTCGAGCTGCTCTGAGCCGCCGCGCTTGAGGTTGAAGCGCAAGGCGCGCACGCCTGCGGCATTCAGGGTGTCCAGTTCCGCATCGGTGACGCTGGCGGGCAATTGCGTGACACCGACGAAGCCCGGTCCCAGCAGACGCAGCGCCTGAAGCAGATAGCCCTGATCAAAACCCTGAAAGGAGCCCGATACCACCGCGCCGCCCTGAACGCCCAGCGGCTGGACCGTCGCAAGGTAGTCACTGACAGCGAACGGCTCCGGCAGATAACCGTTATTGGCGATCAGCGGGAAACCAGGATCGATGATGTGGCAGTGGGCGTCGAAAATGCGGTTCATGACACACTCCTGTTTGGCGAAGTGCTCACTTTAGCGCTTTTTGCCCATCAGCTGATTGTGCTGGTGTACTCACCGACGTTTTCGAGAATGATCTGTAACGTCTGGTGAACGTCCTGCAACTCGCCTGCGTCGGTGGCATGGAGAATTTCGTACTGATGGTGGCCATCGAGCTGCTTGGCGTCCTGCGGTTCGATTTCCACCAGCAGGCGCTCGGCACTGAAGGTGACCTTCAGGCTGGACACGTTCAGTGACTTGTCGTCGCTGACGGTGATTTCCACTTCGTTCTCGTCCGGGAAACGGGTCAGGGAAAACAGCATGCCGTTTTCTGCGTGGCAGCAGAGCAGTGCCATATCGTCGTATTCGTCGTCGCACGGGTTGGCGATGAGGCTGGCGGTCTTGATTTGCATGGGTGGCTCCGGGTCTGTCCAGGTAAGGCGTGAGGGGATTTTGCCAGTCCCGGGCAAATTATGTCGGGCGATATTGGCACCATCGTACGCAGTGTATCGCGACCTGATGACCGAATATGTCGCAGCCTCGTAAGCAGTGTGCGCTCAGCTCTCGTTAAGCTGCATGACAGACGAGTGGTGTACGGTGTCGGGTGCGCGTAGCGTTTTTTCACCACGATATACAAATGTGACTACCCTGACACAGCGCGCGTTACTACTTTAGCTTTACACTCGATCAGGTGATGCCCACGCGATTGACTGCAAGGGCACACCGGTTTCAACACCTTCTTCAAGCCTCCCCAATAAAAGCCAAAGCGGAGTACCACAGATGGCGTTCTTCACCGCAGCCAGCAAGGCCGACTTCCAGCATCAACTGCAAGCGGCACTGGCTCAGCACATCAGCGAACAGGCACTGCCACAAGTGGCGCTGTTCGCCGAGCAATTCTTCGGCATCATTTCCCTCGACGAACTCACCCAGCGGCGGCTTTCCGACCTGGCAGGCTGCACCTTGTCCGCGTGGCGCCTGCTGGAGCGTTTCGAACATGCTCACCCGCAGGTCCGTGTCTACAACCCCGATTACGAGCGCCACGGCTGGCAATCGACTCATACTGCCGTTGAAGTGCTGCATCATGACCTGCCGTTTCTGGTCGACTCCGTACGTACCGAGCTGAACCGCCGCGGCTACAGCATCCACACCCTGCAGACCACCGTGCTGAGCGTGCGTCGCGGCGCTGCTGGCGAATTGCTCGAGCTGCTGCCCAAAGGCACCACCGGCGAAGACGTGCTGCAGGAATCGCTGATGTACCTGGAGATCGACCGCTGCGCCAATGTCAGCGAGTTGAACGTGCTGGCGCGCGAGCTGGAGCAGGTGCTTGGCGAAGTACGCGCCGTCGTCGAAGATTTCGGGCCGATGAAAGCGCGTCTGCACGAACTGCTGGCCAGTATCGATGCCAACGAGTCGAACACCGATGTCGAGGAAAAGGCCGAGATCAAGGTCTTCCTGCAATGGCTGGTAGACAACCACTTCACCTTCCTCGGCTACGAAGAGTTCGAAGTGCGCAACGACGCCGAAGGCGGCCAGCTGGTCTACGACGAGTCGTCTTTCCTGGGGCTGACCCGACTGCTGCGCCCCGGCCTTACCCGCGAAGAACTGCACATCGAAGACTACGCGGTGAAATACCTGCAGGAACCGGTGCTGCTTTCGTTTGCCAAGGCGGCGCATCCAAGCCGCGTGCACCGCCCGGCTTATCCGGATTACGTTTCGATCCGGCAGATCGACGCGTCGGGCAAGGTCATCAAGGAATGTCGCTTCATGGGCCTGTACACCTCGTCGGTGTATGGCGAGAGCGTGCGGCAGATTCCGTACATCCGTCGCAAGGTCGCCGAGGTCGAGCGTCGCTCCGGCTTCGACGCCAAGGCGCACCTGGGCAAGGAGCTGGCGCAGGTGGTCGAAGTGCTGCCACGTGACGACCTGTTCCAGACGCCGGTGGACGAATTGTTCACCACGGTCATGTCCATCGTGCAGATTCAGGAGCGCAACAAGATTCGCGTGTTCCTGCGCAAGGACCCGTACGGCCGCTTCTGCTACTGCCTGGCCTATGTGCCACGCGACGTATATTCCACCGAAGTACGCCAGAAGATTCAGCAGGTCCTGATGGACCGCCTCAAGGCCAGCGATTGCGAGTTCTGGACGTTCTTCTCCGAATCGGTGCTGGCGCGGGTGCAGTTGATTCTGCGCGTGGACCCGAAGATCAATCTGGACATCGACGTCGCCCAGCTGGAAAACGAAGTCATTCAGGCGTGCCGTTCGTGGAAGGACGACTACGCCAGTCTGGTCGTCGAAAGCTTCGGTGAAGCGCACGGCACCAACGTGCTGGCCGACTTCCCGAAAGGTTTCCCGGCCGGCTACCGCGAGCGCTTTGCGGCGCATTCGGCAGTCGTCGACATGCAGCACGTGCTGAGCCTCAGCGAAGCCAATCCGCTGGTGATGAGCTTCTACCAGCCACTGGCCGGTGGCCGCCAGCAATTGCATTGCAAGCTGTATCACGCCGATACACCGCTGGCCCTGTCCGACGTGTTGCCGATTCTGGAAAACCTCGGCCTGCGCGTGCTGGGCGAGTTCCCGTACCGCTTGCACCATGCTAATGGTCGCGAGTTCTGGATTCACGATTTCGCCTTCACCTACGGCGAAGGCCTGAGCCTCGATATCCAGCAGCTCAACGACACCCTGCAGGATGCGTTCGTGCACATCGTGCGCGGTGATGCCGAAAACGATGCGTTCAACCGTCTGGTACTCACCGCCGGCCTGCCGTGGCGCGACGTGGCGCTGCTGCGTGCCTATGCGCGTTATCTGAAGCAGATTCGTCTGGGCTTTGACCTGGGCTACATCGCCACCACACTGAACAACCACACCGACATCGCCCGCGAGCTGACGCGTCTGTTCAAGACCCGGTTCTATCTGGCGCGCAAGCTGGGTTCCGACGATCTCGACGACAAGCAGTTGCGTCTGGAGCAGGCGATTCTGACTGCGCTGGATGACGTGCAGGTGCTCAACGAAGACCGCATCCTGCGTCGCTATCTGGACCTGATCAAAGCCACGCTGCGGACCAACTTCTATCAGTCCGATGCCAACGGGCAGAGCAAGAGCTACTTCAGTTTCAAGTTCAACCCGCGCCTGATTCCCGAACTGCCCAAGCCGGTGCCCAAGTTTGAAATCTTCGTTTATTCGCCGCGTGTCGAAGGCGTGCATCTGCGCTTCGGCAATGTGGCGCGTGGCGGCCTGCGCTGGTCGGACCGCGAGGAAGACTTCCGTACCGAAGTGCTGGGCCTGGTAAAAGCCCAGCAGGTGAAGAACTCGGTGATTGTGCCGGTAGGTGCCAAGGGCGGCTTCGTGCCGCGTCGCCTGCCGACCACCGGCAACCGCGACGAAGTGCAGGCCGAGGCAATCGCCTGCTACCGCATCTTCATCTCCGGGCTGCTGGACATCACCGACAACCTCAAGGAAGGCGCACTGGTGCCGCCGGTCAACGTCGTGCGTCATGACGATGATGACCCGTATCTGGTGGTGGCCGCCGACAAGGGCACGGCGACGTTCTCCGACATCGCCAACGGCATTGCCATCGACTACGGCTTCTGGCTGGGTGACGCCTTCGCTTCCGGTGGTTCTGCCGGTTACGACCACAAGAAGATGGGCATCACCGCCAAGGGCGCATGGGTGGGCGTGCAGCGTCACTTCCGCGAACGCGACATCAATGTGCAGCAGGACAGCATCAGCGTGATCGGTATCGGCGACATGGCCGGTGACGTGTTCGGCAACGGCCTGTTGATGTCTGACAAGCTGCAACTGGTCGCAGCATTCAACCACCTGCACATCTTTATCGATCCGAACCCGGACCCGGCCAGCAGCTTTGCAGAGCGTCAGCGCCTGTTCAATCTGCCGCGCTCGTCCTGGACCGACTACGACACCAGCATCATGTCCGCCGGCGGCGGGATCTTCCCGCGCAGCCTGAAGAGCATTGCCATCACCGAACAGATGAAGGCGCGCTTCGACATCAAGGCCGACAAGCTGACCCCGACCGAACTGCTGCATGCGCTGCTCAAGGCACCGGTCGATCTGTTGTGGAACGGCGGTATCGGCACCTACGTGAAGTCCAGCGAAGAGTCGCACGCCGATGTAGGCGACAAGGCCAACGATGCGCTGCGCGTCGACGGCAACGAGCTGCGTTGCAAGGTGGTGGGCGAGGGCGGCAACCTGGGCATGACCCAACTGGGCCGTGTCGAGTTCGGCCTCAATGGCGGCGCGACCAACACCGACTTCATCGACAACGCAGGCGGTGTGGACTGTTCCGACCACGAAGTGAACATCAAGATCCTGCTCAACGAAGTGGTGCAGGCCGGTGACATGACCGAGAAGCAGCGCAATCAGCTGCTCGAAAGTATGACCGACGAAGTCGGCCACCTGGTGCTGGGCAACAACTACAAACAGACCCAGGCGTTGTCGCTGGCAGCCCGTCGTGCTTACGAGCGGATTGCCGAATACAAGCGCCTGATGAGTGACCTGGAGGCGCGTGGCAAGCTTGATCGTGCCATTGAGTTCCTGCCTGCTGAAGAGCAGATTGCCGAGCGGATTGCGGCCAAGCAGGGCTTGAGTCGTGCCGAGCTGTCGGTGTTGATCTCGTACAGCAAGATCGACCTCAAGGAAGCGTTGCTGGAATCCCGTGTGCCGGATGACGATTATCTGGCGCGAGACATGGAAACCGCGTTCCCGCCGTCGCTGGGCGCCAAGTTTTCCACGGCCATGCGCGGCCATCGCCTGAAGCGCGAGATCGTCAGCACGCAGATCGCCAACGATCTGGTCAACCACATGGGCATTACCTTCGTGCAGCGGCTCAAGGAGTCGACCGGCATGAGCGCTGCTGCGGTGGCCGGTGCCTACGTGATCGTGCGTGACATCTTCCACCTGCCGCACTGGTTCCGTCAGATCGAGGCGCTGGACTACAAGGTTTCGGCCGAAATCCAGCTGGCGCTGATGGATGAGCTCATGCGCCTGGGGCGTCGTGCCACACGCTGGTTCCTGCGCAGCCGTCGCAACGAGCTGGACGCTGGTCGTGACGTGGCGCACTTCGGTCCGCACCTCGCTGCACTGGGTCTCAAGCTTGACGAACTGCTGGAAGGCCCGACCCGCGAGATCTGGCAAACGCGTTATCAGGCGTACGTCGAAGCCGGTGTGCCGGAACTGCTGGCGCGCATGGTCGCCGGTACGACGCATCTGTATACGCTGTTGCCGATCATCGAAGCCTCCGACGTCACCGGGCAGAACGCTGCGGACGTGGCCAAGGCGTACTTCGCCGTCGGCAGCGCGCTGGACATCACCTGGTACCTGCAGCAGATCAGCAGTCTGCCGGTGGAAAACAACTGGCAGGCGTTGGCACGTGAAGCGTTCCGTGACGATGTCGACTGGCAACAGCGGGCAATCACCGTGTCGGTTCTGCAGATGGCCGACGGTCCTTCGGAAATCGATGCGCGTCTGGCTCTGTGGCTGGAGCAGCACACACTGATGGTCGAGCGCTGGCGTGCCATGCTGGTCGAGCTGCGTGCGGCAAGCGGCACGGATTACGCCATGTACGCCGTTGCCAACCGCGAACTGCTGGACCTGGCTATGAGCGGGCAGGGCATCACGGTCTGATCCGCTTGTAACAGGTTGATCCATAAAAAACCGCATCGAGAGATGCGGTTTTTTTGTGGTGCGCCAAGCATGGCGCGTTGCGCCTAAGCGCAACCAGCTTGGCTGTGGTGACCACGCTGGTGACTTTAAGGTGCAAGTTCTCTACACACCCGGCAAGGGGAAGTGTTAGTCGGAGGCAAGGGTGTCGCGGGTGACTGCGAATCTGAAGGAAGCCCGAGGCAAAATGCTGGCCTGATGAACAGGAGGCGGATGGGGCGGCACAGCGGGGTAAGGCGGCCACAATCGTCAAAGCCCGATACTTGCACGGACGCTGTGACTCCGACAGGCACAAGCAGAAAGGTCGCGCGAATTACCTTGGGAGATCTGCACGCTTGCCATTGTGCTACCGAGCGTCGAGAGGCGACGGGATGAGCGTGCAGGAGTCAGCTGAAGCCTATTAAGTGACGAATAACCCCGTCATCAAGGGCTGAACAGGTTATGCCGCCAGTAGGCCTTCACCCCATGTCTGGGGCGGTACTGTAAGCACTTCGTCCATGATCATCTTGGCCGTGACGCTTCCTTTAGGATGTGGTCTGCGTGCTACTTGGTGGCTGCCGGCTATAAAAGAGGTCGATGGTAATGAATAATCCTGCGTTGCTGCCTGCCTGAAAGCGTCCGGATGGCCGTGGAATCGGTGTCCGGATACTTGTGGAAGACGCAGGCTAACCCAGTGAATTCGGGGCTATGGGCACGCCTCGGGGACCATAACGTTTGACACTTGCGGTTCTGGAGTGCCGGTTAAGGTCGGAAGGGGGCTGGTCGCCCCACACACTGTTTCAGACGAGCAATGACGTCAGGCGCTGTTTTGGCTGTGTCGATCCTGCCGATATCATCAAGATAGATGTCTATCGTACTTCCCCATTCAGGCGTGATGTCGATGCACCTCTGAAAACCCTTGTCGGTCCACCAATCGAACATCATGAAAAAGTCCTTGTCAGGGAATATGTAGCTGAACTCAACGGCTGAACCGCCCCCTTTGGGCATGTCACCCTTATAGATTCGATGCTGCGTGTTCCAGATGTACCGAAATTCTTCCTTTCCTTCATGTGAAAAATTGACAGCTACGACTGGAGATGCCAAGTACCAAAATGCAATTGGGCAGACTAATAAGGCGCCAAGCACCCATCGGCCATATCTGAACTTAGCGTTATTCGCCTTTTTTTCACTGGTGCCTTTCCCCCCCATTCTCCTCGCGTTATTGCAAGAAACTCACTTGTTGCCGTCGTGCGTAATGTTTCCGTAAGTAAGTCGTCTCGGTCTGCATGGTGGCCGTGCTGATTGTCTTTTTTGTGTTGCTGGCAGGGCGCTTTAGGACCGAAAGGGGGCAGATTCACCCACGCATTGCTTCAACCGGGCAATAACCTTAGGAGATGTTTTTTCGATATCGACCCTACCAGCCCTATCAAGGTAGATGTCTATCGTTGCCCAGCGCTTAGGTGTGATGTCCATGCATTTTCGTAAACCTCTGTCGGTCCACCAAAAGAACACCATGAAGAAGTTCTCATCAGGGAATACATGACCAAACTCCGATGTCGCTTCCCCCGGTAGCATTCGCTGCCGTGTAATCTGGTCGTGAGTGTTCCAAATTAAGCGCAGTTCGTCCGTGGCTTCTTTAGGGTAGTGGACAATTACGCCTGGAGCAGCAAGGTACCAAGCCACCAGCGGAGCTATCAATAGGAAAAGGAACAAGTAACGGGCCTTAATTTTCTTTGCATTTGTGCTCAATAACATGTGCTACCTATTCTTGAGCGGCTGGTTGGGCACCTTAAGGCCGGAAAGGATCAGCGTCACCCTCACATCTCTTCAAGCGAGCAATAACGTCAGGGCCAGTTTTAGCAGTTTCGATGCGGCCTCTGTCATCGAGGTAGATGTCTATCACGCTGCCCCATTTTGGCGTAATTGCTATACACCTCCGCAGACTCTTTTCATTCCACCAATCAAAGTTCATAAAAAACTTCTCATTGGGGAAGATATGCCCGATATCGTATGTGCCTTGACCCGGAAGCATTCCTTCTTTATGAGTGTTGTGCTGGGTGTTCCAGATCACACGAAGCTCGTCTGTAGCTTCTTTAGAATAATGGACACGAACGATAGGGGTCGCCACGTACCAGAACAGCGCTGGAAGAATTATGAATGCCCCAATAAGATACCGGGCCTTAATATTTTTCACAGACATGGACACTGGCGCCATCTCCCCATTCTGACGGTGTGACCGCGAGTACTTTGTCCATGATCATTCTTGCCGTGACGCCTCCGTTTGGATTCTCATAGAAGAGTTTAACGCCAATGCTAATAGAAATCCGATCCGGGACGTCATCCCATGCGCGCATCCCTTCCACGCCCTCAGTGGCATGAGGTCCTTTGAGTCTCTGATCTTCTTTGGCTTCGAATATCTGCTCTCCCCACCGTCGTAATTGATCTGAAACAATCTGCTCGACACCCGCGCCGTCTAAAAGGACGCTCTCACTGAGTCCTCCGGCCATGCCCACATAGCCGTAATGAATGTTGGACCAAATATCGTAGTAGTAGTCGTACTTGCCTTGCCTATGGCGATACCTGCCAAACTTCGCGTGGATCTTTGGTTTGTGGTCCCAATCACGACCCTGGCCTACTCGCTCAGTCCAAAGGATCATGGCTGCCGCCATGTTTGAAGCGCCGATAGCTTGAGGGCTGGTGTTCCCTATTTGGGCGTACCAAGGCAGGTCCATTTTTTTACGAGTCTCTTCCGCAACGTCATAGCTGAGCAGCTCATTCATCTTCAAGACGGAGGAGTGGTGGATATTGTTGTTCATCTCGTCTGCGATGTAGGTCGCCAGCTTCTCCATCATGTTCGGATGCGTACAGCCTTCAGGTCCATCATTTGGTACAGCTTCCTCTTCAGGTTTCTCACGGGCCGCATTTGGATTTACCAAAGCGTTTGCCGCCAAGGCTTTCTCCGTGAGCTTCGGGTCAGCCAACAAGGTCGCCATCTTCTCGTCGTCCACGGAACCGTCTGGCCGGAAGGCCCCCAGCGCCATGAAGTTAATAATGGTCGCGCCACCAGGGTCACCCATGACGAAGCCGCCACCGACATTACTGGAGCCCGTGATGATTGTCCCGCCGTGACTGGTTGGGCTTCCCAAGTGGGCCATAGGACGGCCATTCACCTGAATAGATGGGAAACCTGAAGTGATGACCGCCCCGCACCCACAGGTATCACCCACGCGTGCCGCGCCCATGCCGTTGATGTTGACGTCACCGGATGCAGAAGCGATCGGCGTTGTACCGTGACCCGGCAATGGGCAGGCGTGCTTGTCGCCCAATCGAGCTGAAGAAATCATTGCAGGCCGTCCTTGTGTCTTTGATCCGTTGACAATAATCAGCGTTTAATTGACGGATGGGAGGCTATCGGAGACGTGAAAGGCGGTCTGTAGGAGAAGTCTTAATTTTCGCGTGGTGCCCTGAGAATCTGATCGGGATCTCATCTATATTTCTGGCTGTGGTGGGTGACATCGTCGTAGTGGTAGCAAATCTTAGTGCCTGAAAGAGTCTGGCTGGCCGTGGGGGGGAAGGTGGTGTGAGAGGACGGCGGGTGTGAACCCGCCCCCTACTCGATTCTGCGTTTATAGGTCTCGGGCCGTCAATCAGGCCGCCGCAGACAGGTGCTCATAAAGAATCGTCGCACCCACCACGATCAACACGATACCGCCAATGATTTCAGCGCGTTTGCCGACCATGGTGCCCAGCACCCGGCCCAGCATCACGCCGATGGTGACCATGACCGTGGTCGCCAGGCCGATGGCCAGGGCGGCAACCACGATATTGACGTCGACAAACGCCAGGCCTACGCCGACCGCCAGTGCATCGATACTGGTGGCGAATGCGGTGACGGCGAGAATCCAGAAAGAATGCTGCCCCGGCTTTTCCTGCTCTTCGTCATCGTCGTGCTTGATGCCGTTGTAGATCATGTGCAGGCCTAGCACCAGCAACAGGGTGAAGGCGATCCAGTGATCCCAGCTCTCGGCGAAGCGCGCAGCCACCTGGCCAATGCCCCAGCCGATGACCGGCGTGATGGTTTCGATGGCGCCGAATATGAGGCCCGTGCGCAACGCTTCGAGAAAGCGCGGTTTATGCAGGCTTGCTCCTTTACCAAGGGCCGCAGCAAAGGCGTCCGTGGACATGGCAAGCGCGAGAAAGAGGAGGGAAATCGGGTTCACGGTTATATCCAGTCGGGCTATGAGTCAACGACGCAACCACACGCCCGACTTTAGGCATGGATGCATCGTTGGTCTCGCCAACCAGAAGGTGTTCGCACCACGGCATGCTGCCGAGAATGTTGATACGAACGCTCTGTGACCGGAGTCACGAGCAGGCTACTCCCCAACAAGGGCCGCCACTATAGCCATGTGAATGTGAAAAATATATGTACGGGCATGCTCGAAAGCAAAAAAACCCCATCACGAGGATGGGGTTCTTCTGATGCCTGCTTTCGTGCTTACACTTGAACGGCCGGGATGTTGGCGTTCGCTGCGGCTTCACGGAACTCGGCGATTTGATCGAAGCTCAGGTAGCGGTACACGTCCGCTGCCATGGTGTCGATCTGGTTGGCGTAGCCCATGTACTCTTCGACCGTCGGCAGACGACCCAGAATCGAGGCAACGGACGCCAGCTCGGCCGAGGCCAGGTAGACGTTCGCGCCGTCACCCAGACGGTTCGGGAAGTTACGGGTCGAGGTCGACACCACGGTCGCGTTCGGTTCGACGCGTGCCTGGTTACCCATGCACAGCGAGCAGCCCGGCATTTCCATGCGTGCGCCAGCCTTGCCATAGATGCCGTAGTAGCCTTCTTCGGTCAGTTGGTGAGCATCCATCTTGGTCGGTGGCGACAGCCACAGACGCGTTGGCAGCTGGCCCTTGACCTGATCCAGCAACTTGCCCGCAGCGCGGAAGTGGCCGATGTTGGTCATGCAGGAACCGATGAACACTTCGTCGATCTTCTCGCCCTGTACCGAAGACAGCAGGCGGGCATCGTCCGGGTCGTTCGGCGCGCAGAGCACAGGCTCCTTGACGTCGGCCAGATCGATTTCGATGATTTCGGCGTACTCGGCGTCCTTGTCGGCTTCCAGCAGCTCCGGGTTGGCAACCCAGGCTTCCATCGCCTGAGCACGACGCTCCAGGGTGCGAGGATCACCGTAACCCTGTTCGATCATCCAGCGCAGCAGGGTGATGTTCGAATTCAGGTATTCGATGATTGGCTCTTTGGCCAGCTTGATGGTGCAACCGGCAGCCGAACGCTCGGCAGAGGCGTCGGACAGCTCGAAAGCCTGTTCGATGCTCAGGTTGTCGAGGCCTTCGATCTCCAGGATGCGACCGGAGAATGCGTTCTTCTTGCCTTTCTTCTCTACGGTCAGCAGGCCAGCCTGAATCGCGTAGTAAGGAATGGCGTGAACCAGGTCGCGCAGGGTGATGCCAGGTTGCATCTTGCCCTTGAAGCGAACCAGGATCGATTCAGGCATGTCCAGCGGCATGACGCCCGTTGCAGCAGCGAACGCCACCAGGCCGGAACCGGCCGGGAAGGAGATACCGATCGGGAAGCGGGTGTGCGAGTCGCCACCGGTGCCGACGGTGTCGGGCAGCAGCATGCGGTTCAGCCAGCTGTGGATGATGCCGTCGCCCGGACGCAGGGAAACGCCGCCGCGGGTCATGATGAAGTCAGGCAGCGTGTGGTGCGTCTTGACGTCGATCGGCTTCGGATAGGCCGCGGTGTGGCAGAACGACTGCATGACCAGATCGGTCGAGAAGCCCAGGCACGCCAGGTCTTTCAGTTCGTCGCGGGTCATCGGGCCAGTGGTGTCCTGGGAACCGACGGTGGTCATCTTCGGTTCGCAGTAGGTGCCCGGACGAACGCCCGCTACGCCGCACGCCTTGCCGACCATCTTCTGCGCCAGGGTGTAACCCTTGGTGCTTTCGGCTGGCTGGTCAGGGGTCTTGAACAGGTCGAACTCCGGCAGGCCCAGTTCGGCGCGCGCCTTGCTGGTCAGGCCACGACCGATGATCAGCGGAATACGGCCGCCAGCGCGGACTTCGTCGAGCAGCACCGGGGTCTTCATTTCGAAGGTGGTGATGACTTCGTCGCTGTCGTGCTTGCAGACCTTGCCGGCGTAGGGGTAGACGTCGATCACGTCACCCATGTTGATGTTCGAGACATCGAATTCGATTGGCAGAGCGCCGGCATCTTCCATGGTGTTGTAGAAGATCGGAGCAATTTTGCTGCCGAAGCAGAAACCGCCGGCACGCTTGTTCGGGACGTAAGGGACGTCGTCGCCGAAGAACCAGAGTACCGAGTTGGTTGCCGATTTACGCGAGGAACCGGTACCGACCACGTCACCGACGTAGGCAATCGGGAAGCCCTGACCGCGCATTTCTTCGATCTGCTTCATCGGGCCGATTGCGCCCTGAACGTCAGGGACGATGCCGTCACGGGCCATTTTCAGCATGGCCAGGGCGTGCAGCGGGATGTCCGGACGCGACCAGGCATCAGGGGCAGGGGACAGGTCGTCGGTGTTGGTTTCGCCGGTGACCTTGAAGACGCGCAGGCTGATCTTGTCGGCCAGCGTCGGGCGCTTCTTGAACCACTCGCCGTCAGCCCAGGACTGCAGCACAGCCTTGGCGTGGGCATTGCCGTTCTTGGCTTTTTCGGCCACGTCGTGGAAGGCGTCGAACATCAGCAGGGTGTGCTTGAGTTGTTCGGCAGCGACTGGCGCGAGGGTGGCGTCGTCGAGCAGTTCAACCAGGGTGACGATGTTGTAGCCACCTTGCATGGTGCCGAGCAGTTCGGTAGCGCGTTTTTTGTCGATCAGGGGAGAAGTGGCTTCGCCCTTGGCCAGGGCAGACAGGAAACCGGCCTTGACGTAGGCAGCTTCGTCAACGCCTGGCGGAACGCGATTGGTGATCAGATCGACAAGGAAAGCTTCTTCGCCAGCCGGGGGATTCTTCAGCAGTTCGACCAGGCCTGCAGTTTGTTCGGCGTTAAGCGGCTGGGGCACGATGCCCTGGGCGGCACGCTCTTCGATATGTTTACGGTAGGCTTCAAGCACAGTATTAACCCTCATCAGTGGTCCCAAATGGGTGTCCGGGACGCTCATCCAGAAATCGCCCGTACCCACGCAAGGCTTATTGAGCCTTGTTGGCAGGGTATCGGTGATTCCTAACAGAAGCTGTTTTCAAAGTTTTACGCCTGCAGGGCGGGGGGAGTGGCGGTCGACACGGCCATTCGTGATGAGGGAATGGCCTGTCGACGCCGCACTGCGGGATTAACTTGACTGTGCTCGTGACGCTTTGAAAACAGCTTCCAACGGACATTGGCGCCTTAAAAGGCTCGCTGATTCTACGCCAAAACTTTGCCAAAGGTAAGTTAGCCCCTACATCTTCGGGGGTGAACTTGCTTAGACAAAGGGCTAACATGAGTCCCTGTTTCGCCTTCCGCAGTCCTGCCTGACATGCCCGATTACATTATCAAAACTCCCTGCGTCGGCCTCTGCTCCACTGTTTACGGGGATCTGGTGTGCCGTGGCTGCAAGCGGTTCCACCACGAGGTCATCCACTGGAACGGCTATAACGAAGACGAAAAAAGAGCCGTCTGGCTGCGTCTGGAGCAACTGCTGGTCCAGGTTATGACTGCCAAGCTCGAAGTCTTCGATGCCGACAGGCTGCGTGCGCAGCTCATCCAGCGCAAGATCCGCTTTGTGCCGCACCAGTCCGAATATTGCTGGGCTTACCAGTTGATCGCCCGTGGTGCCCGGGTCATCAGCCAGGTCGAGGCCTATGGTTTTGTGCTGTTGCCGGAGTTCCGCGACTGGACGCTGCCGGAACTGCGCGATGCGATCGACCGCGAGTTTTTCCTGCTGTCCGAGGCGCACTATCAGCGTTACATCGCGCCAGGCTTTTTGCGCGACGCCTTCGGCGCCTGACAAACCCGGCATGCTTTTGTGTCGCGGGGCATCGTTGCTGCTCGTATAATGCCCGGCCGTGCCTCTCCGTCATTCTGTGAGCCTATGTACCCGATCCCTGAAATCGAAGCCTTCCTGCTTTGCCGCACCCCCGACAGCTGGGTCCAGGCCGCGCTGCGCAATCTGGACATCCTGCTGATCGACCATGCGAACAACGAGAAGAAGGCCGCCGGGGCCGCGTTCCAGTTCATGTTTCAGTACAACGACAAGTTCGACCTGTTGAGCAAGATGTCACGTCTGGCCCGGGAAGAACTGCGCCATTTCGAGCAAGTCATCAGCATCATCAGAAAGCGCCAGATCCCCATGGCCAATATCAGCTCGGCCCGTTATGCCGGAGCGCTGCGCAAGCTGGTGCGCAATCACAACCCGTACCGGCTGACCGATGCGCTGATCGTCGGTGCCATCGTCGAGGCGCGTTCCTGCGAACGCTTCGCCGCGCTGGTGCCGCATCTGGACGAAGAGCTGGCCAAGTTCTATGGCGGCCTGCTGAAGTCCGAAGCGCGGCACTTTCAGGACTACCTCAAGCTGGCTTACAGCTACGGCGACAAGGCTGATGTCGATGCCAAGATCGAGGAGATCCGTCTGGCCGAGCGTGAGCTGATCGAAAGCCCTGACGAAGAGTTCCGCTTTCACAGTGGCGTACCTGTCGCCGCCTGATTGCTCTCGCGTTCCCTCCAAAACGACCGCCTTGCCAGCGGTCGTTTTTTTATGGGCATTTAGTAAGCAAGCTAATAAATGCTTTGACAACGGCTGCCTAGGCAGTAATATTTTGCAATCACTGCCTAGGCAGCTATCTGGGTCAATCCATGAAACATTTCAGCCCCGACAATTTTGAATCCAGCCTCATCGGGCTGCTGGTCGGTCGTACCAATGCGCTCAAAGACCGCATGCTCGACAAGTACCTGCTGCCCTATGACGTAACGTTCGCGCAATTCAAGGTGCTGATCATCATTGCCCAGTTTTCTACCGATACCCCCGTGGAATTGTGTCGGCACCTGTCGCTGGACAGTGGTTCGATGACCCGCATGCTCGATCGCCTGGAACAGAAGGGGCTGGTGGTGCGCCAGCGCTCCGCGACCGATCGCCGTCAGGTGCGTCTGGCGCTGACCGAGCAGGGGCAGGCGCTCTCCGATCTGCTGCCGCAGATTGGCGCGGACGCGATGAACGACACGTTCGCGGCGCTCGACAGTGAAGAGGTCGAGAGCCTGAAAAGAATTCTCACCAAAGTGCTGGTGGCTGCTGATGACCACATCACTCTGACTCGTTTGAGCTTCAACCCCAAAGCTAAACGCTGAGCGGCCGACGTGTTGGCAGGCGTGAGCCTGATCGCCGTCGTTCCGTCGCTTCGCTGATTAAAGGTAACTGCCATGGCCACTGCTGCCGCTGAAAACACATCTGCCCCGGCTCCTGAACAGGAGCCGAAGTCCGGCAAGCGCACGTTCATGCTGATCGGGCTTGCCATTGTCGTGGTGATCCTCGCACTGGGCATCTGGGCCTGGTACGAGATCTACGGCCAATGGAGCGAAGAGACCGACGACGCCTATGTGAATGGCAACGTGGTCGAAATCACCCCGCTGGTCACCGGAACCGTCATCAGTATTGGTGCGGACGATGGTGATCTGGTGCACGAAGGGCAGGTTCTGCTCAAGTTCGACCCGAGCGATGCCGAAGTCTCGCTGCAAAGCGCCGAGGCCAATCTGGGCAAGGTCGTGCGCCAGGTACGTGGCCTCTATAGCAATGTCGATGGCATGAGGGCGCAACTGGCCGCGCAGCGTGCTGCCGTGCAGACCGCTCAGGACAACTATAACCGCCGTCGCAGCCTCGCAGCCGGCGGGGCGATTTCCCAGGAAGAGCTGTCGCACGCCAGGGACAGCCTGACCAGCGCGCAGAGCGCCCTGAACAATATTCAGCAGCAATTGAGCACCAGCGTGGCGCTGGTCGATGACACCGTGGTGTCCTCGCACCCGGACGTCAAGGCAGCGGCTGCGCAGTTGCGTCAGGCCTACCTGACCAACGCACGTTCAACACTCGTGGCACCGGTCACCGGCTACGTGGCCAAGCGCACCGTGCAACTGGGGCAACGCATTCAGCCGGGCACCGCTACCATGGCGGTCATCCCGCTGGATCAGTTGTGGATCGATGCCAACTTCAAGGAGACCCAGTTGGGCAAGATGCGCATCGGTCAGCCGGTGGAGATCAGCTCCGACCTGTATGGCAGCGATGTGAAGTACAGCGGCACCATCGACAGCCTGGGGGCCGGTACCGGCAGTGCCTTTGCGTTGCTGCCGGCGCAGAACGCCACTGGCAACTGGATCAAGATTGTCCAGCGTGTGCCGGTGCGGGTGCACATCAATCCTGAAGAGCTGGCGAAGTACCCGTTGCGCATCGGCCTGTCGACCACGGTTGAGGTCAACCTGCACGACCAGAGCGGTCCGGTCCTGGCGCAACAGCCGCGCAAGCAGGCCGCTTTCAGCACTCAGGTGTACACCGAGCAACTGGCTGACGCCGACGCGCTGATCGCCCGCCTGATTCACGAGAACAGTGCGCCCGGTGGCAAGACTGCCGTTCAGCGCTGAACCGCCAATCCGTGAGCCCCGGCCTGCTGGCCGGGGTGTCGCATTCGTCTTCAGGGATTCGCGATGAGCAACAACGCCCCCGCTTCTTTTACCCCGCCAAGTCTGTTGCTGTGCACCATCGGTCTGTCGCTGGCGACCTTCATGCAGGTGCTCGATACCACGATTGCCAACGTGGCGCTGCCGACCATCGCCGGCAACCTGGGAGTCAGTTCAGAGCAGAGCACCTGGGTGATCACCTCGTTTGCGGTCAGCAACGCGATTGCCTTGCCACTGACCGGCTGGCTCAGTCGCCGCTTCGGTGAGGTCAAGCTGTTCCTGTGGGCCACCATTCTGTTCGTGATCGCTTCGTTTCTGTGCGGCATTTCCCAGTCCATGCCGGAACTGGTGGGCTTCCGGGCGCTGCAGGGCATGGTCGCCGGGCCGCTGTACCCGATGAGTCAGACTCTGCTGATTGCGGTGTACCCGCCCGCCAAAAGGGGCATGGCTCTGGCATTGCTGGCGATGGTGACGGTAGTTGCACCCATTGCCGGGCCGATCCTCGGTGGCTGGATTACCGACAGTTACAGCTGGCCGTGGATCTTCTTCATCAACATTCCCATCGGTCTGTTCGCTGTGCTGGTAGTGCGTACGCAGCTGGCCAAGAGACCGGTCAGCACGGCTCGCCAACCGCTGGACTACATTGGCCTGCTGGCGCTGATCGTCGGTGTGGGTGCGCTGCAGATAGTCCTCGACAAGGGTAATGATCTGGACTGGTTCGAGTCGAACTTCATCATCTTCGGCTCGCTAATTTCGCTGGTGGCGCTGGTTTTCTTCGTCATCTGGGAAATGACCGACAAGCACCCGATCGTCAATCTGCGCCTGTTTGCCTACCGCAATTTCCGCATCGGCACGCTGGTCATGATCGGCGGCTATTCCGGCTTCTTCGGCATCAACCTGATATTGCCGCAGTGGTTGCAGACCCAGATGGGCTATACCGCGACCTGGGCGGGGCTGGCTGTCGCGCCGATTGGCATCCTGCCGGTACTGATGTCGCCCTTTGTCGGCAAGTACGCGCACAAGTTCGACCTGCGTCTGCTGGCCGGGCTGGCGTTTCTGGCGATGGGGCTGAGCTGCTTCATGCGTGCGGGCTTCAACACCGATGTGGATTTCGAACACGTGGCGATGGTGCAGTTGTTCATGGGCATCGGCGTGGCACTGTTCTTCATGCCGACCCTGAGCATTCTGCTGTCCGACCTGCCGCCTGATCAGATCGCCGATGGTTCCGGACTGGCAACCTTCCTGCGCACCCTGGGCGGCAGCTTCGCAGCATCGCTGACCACCTGGATCTGGATCCGCCGCGCCAACCAGCATCATGCCTACCTGAGCGAAAACATCAGCACCTTCGACCCCGCCACCCGCCACGCCCTCGACAGCCTGGGCGGCGCCAGCCCGCAAGCCTACGCGCAACTGGAGCAGACCCTCAACGCACAGGCCTACATGATGTCCACCGTGGATTACTTCTACCTGCTGGGCTGGATATTCGCCGGACTGATCCTGCTCGTCTGGCTGGCCAAACCCCCATTCGCCGCCAAGGCCGGGCCTGCGGCAGGCGGCGGGCACTAGTTTCTTGTGCGCCTATCTGAACCGTGTCTATGGCCAAACTGCTCTAAAGTGCTTTTTCAACCACGATGGCACAGACGACGCAGAACCGCCGTGTGACGCAGAGCGTCACGAAAGGCATTACCACGCGGAGCGTGGGAACGATAGTCAAAACAATCTCATGCCTTACCCGCAGCCACTGCCGCAAAAGTGTTTTTCAACCACGATGGCACTGACGACACAGATTGCGACGTAAGTGACGGCTGAGTCCTGACATTGATCCGGGGGAAACTCGGCAAGGATGCCGAGTTAGCTGCACCGGGCCAGGGATGGCCCGTTGCAGCGACCCCCGGATCAGTGTCAGGACGAAGGAACCCGACGAAGTCGGGCCGGAAACAGGAGCGGGGACTTTGCTCACTTTGGTCCCTCAAAGTGAGTCGCCGAGGGGCGAAAAGGTGACCTGAGCCTACTGCCAATCTACCTGATATCGCAGAACCGCCGTGTGACGCAGAGCGTCACGAAAGGCATTACCACGCGGAGCGTGGGAACGAGAGTCTGTGTCGAGCCCCAATCCAAAGGTGACCTGAGCCGAACCCCAATCCACCTGACATCGCAGAACCGCTGTGTGACGCAGAGCGTCACGAACTGCATTCCCACGCGGAGCGTTGGAACGATAGTCAACCGTCCAGCTTTTCGGGGTCAGTTCACGCGATCCCGCACCATCAATTCAACAGCGCGACCGTCTCGGGCACAAAGTCGAACGAACTCAGATTAAAACCCTGCTCATCCACCTGCAACACCCAGCCCTGACGATCCCAGTCACCCAGCACAATGCGCCTGGCCGCCTGATCGCCAATCTGCAACTTATGAATAGCCGGACGATGAGTGTGGCCGTGGACCAACGTACGCACACCGAACTGCTGCATGATCCGCGGCACCTCGTCCGGCGTCACATCGACAATATCATTGGCCTTCATACGGGTTTGTGCACGGCTTTCATTGCGCAACTTGCGCGCCAGCTTGTGCCGAGTACCCAGCGGCAAATGGCGCAAAATAAACAGCGTCAGCGGATGGCGCAGATAGCGGCGCATCCGGATATAGCCTTCATCGCGGGTGCACAGACTGTCGCCGTGCATCAGCAGCACCGGCTCACCGTTCAGTTGCACAACGCTCGGGTCGCTCAGCAGCGTGCAGCCCGCTGCCTTGCAGAAACCCTTGCCGAGCATGAAATCACGGTTGCCGTGCATCAGAAAAATTCGTGTGCCGCTGTCGCTCAATTCGCGCAGGGCCTTGCAGATCGAAAGCTGGAACGGCGACATCGCGTCGTCACCGATCCAGACTTCAAAGAAATCCCCGAGGATATACAGCGACTCGGCTTCGCGAGCGCGTCCTGCGAGCAGATCCAGAAACGCCCGGGTAATGTCCGGGCGCTCCTGTTCAAGATGCAGATCGGAGATCAGCAGTATCACTCAACGATCTCGGCTTTCTCGATGATCACGTCTTCTACCGGGACGTCCTGATGGCCGGCCTTGCTGGAAGTCGCCACGCCTTTGATCTTGTCGACCACGTCGGTGCCTTCGATCACTTCACCGAACACAGCGTAACCCCAGCCCTGAACGGTCTTGGCGCTGTGGTTCAGAAAGGCGTTGTCAGCGACGTTGATGAAGAACTGCGCAGAGGCCGAATGCGGTTCCATGGTACGGGCCATGGCGACGCTGTACTTCTTGTTCGGCAGACCGTTGTCGGCTTCGTTCTGGATGCTCGGGCGCTTGTCTTTCTTTTCTTTCATGCCAGGCTCGAAACCGCCGCCCTGAACCATGAAATTGCCGATCACACGGTGGAAAACCGTGTTTTCGTAGTGGCCGGCTTTAACGTATTCGATGAAGTTGGCAACGGTCAGCGGCGCTTTTTCTTCGTTCAGTTGCAGCACGATGTCGCCGTGGTTGGTAGTCAGCTTTACATTAGGCATTTGGGAAGTCGCTCTCTAGTCATGCATGAATGGGCGGATTATGACCCTGACGCGCAGTTTACAGACGAGGTTACATTTTTCAGCGCTTTTGCAGCTTTTATGCCTTCAAATACGCAGTCTGTTGTCAGGGACTTGACAGCTTCGGCTATGATAAGCGCTTTGATTTAGTCGGCCTACCCTGGCCGCGCACGTATGTCCAAGGATCCTATGAGCAAGCCCACTCCAGAACCCGCTGCCCATTCAAAGGCAGGTCCAGCCGTACCGACCAATTTCCTGCGTCCTATCGTGCAGGCAGACCTGGACTCGGGCAAGCACAGCAAAATCGTGACCCGCTTTCCGCCGGAGCCCAACGGCTACCTGCACATCGGTCACGCCAAGTCGATCTGCGTGAACTTCGGTCTGGCCCAGGAGTTCGGTGGCGATACGCACCTGCGTTTCGATGACACCAACCCGGCCAAGGAAGACCAGGAATACATCGACGCCATCATGAGTGACGTCAAGTGGCTGGGCTTCGAGTGGGCGGGCGAAGTGCGCTACGCCTCGCAGTATTTCGACCAGTTGCACGACTGGGCGGTCGAGCTGATCAAGGCAGGCAAGGCCTATGTGGACGATCTGACCCCCGAGCAGGCGCGCGAATATCGCGGCACCCTGACCGAGCCGGGCAAGAACAGTCCGTTCCGCGAGCGTAGCGTCGAGGAAAACCTCGACCTGTTCGCGCGCATGAAAGCCGGTGAGTTCGAGGATGGCGCTCGCGTACTGCGCGCCAAAATCGACATGGCCTCGCCGAACATGAACCTGCGTGACCCGATCATCTACCGCATTCGCCATGCGCATCACCATCAGACCGGCGACAAGTGGTGCATCTATCCGATCTATGACTTCACCCACGGTCAGTCGGATGCCCTCGAAGGCATCACCCACTCGATCTGCACCCTGGAGTTCGAAAGCCATCGTCCGCTGTACGACTGGTTTCTCGACAACCTGCCGGTGCCGTGCAAGCCGCGTCAGTATGAGTTCTCGCGCCTGAACCTGAACTACACCATCACCAGCAAGCGCAAGCTCAAGCAACTGGTTGACGAGAAACACGTCAATGGCTGGGATGACCCACGCATGTCGACGCTGTCGGGCTTCCGTCGCCGTGGCTACACGCCGAAATCGATTCGCAATTTCTGCGAAATGATCGGCACCAACCGCTCTGACGGCGTTGTCGATTTCGGCATGCTCGAATTCAGCATCCGCGACGACCTGGACCACAGCGCGCCGCGCGCCATGTGCGTGCTGCGCCCGCTGAAAGTGGTCATCACCAACTACCCGGAAGGCCAGGTCGAGAAGCTGGAGCTGCCGCGCCACCCGAAAGAAGACCTGGGCATGCGCGAGCTGCCGTTCTCGCGGGAGCTTTACATCGATCGCGACGATTACATGGAAGAGCCGCCGAAGGGCTACAAGCGTCTTGAGCCCAACGGCGAAGTGCGTTTGCGTGGCAGCTATGTGATCCGTGCCGATGAAGCGATCAAGGATGCCGACGGCAACATCGTCGAGCTGCGTTGCTCCTACGACCCGGAAACGTTGGGCAAGAACCCTGAAGGCCGCAAGGTCAAGGGCGTCGTGCACTGGGTGCCGGCAGCCGAGAGCGTAGAGTGCGAAGTGCGTTTGTACGATCGTCTGTTCCGTTCGCCGAACCCTGAAAAAGCCGAAGAGGGCGCAAGCTTTCTGGACAACATCAACCCGGACTCCCTGCAAGTACTGACCGGTTGTCGCGCCGAGCCTTCATTGGCGCAAGCGCAACCGGAAGACCGTTTCCAGTTCGAACGCGAAGGTTATTTCTGCGCGGACATCAAGGACTCCAGACCCGGTCGACCTGTCTTCAACCGCACCGTGACGTTGCGGGATTCCTGGACCTGATGCTGTACGTTTGAGGGGGAGCACGTGCTTTCTATCTACAACACGCTCACCAAGAGCAAAGAAGTTTTCAAGCCGCTGGATGGCAACAAGGTGCGCATGTACGTCTGCGGGATGACCGTGTACGACTACTGCCACCTGGGCCATGGCCGCAGTATGGTTGCGTTCGATCTGGTGACGCGCTGGCTGCGCTTCAGCGGTTATGAACTGACCTATGTGCGCAACATTACCGATATCGACGACAAGATCATCAACCGGGCGCGGGAAAACGGTGAGTCGTTCGACGCACTGACCGCGCGCATGATCGAGGCCATGCACGAGGACGAGGCGCGCCTCAACATCCTCAAGCCGGACATGGAGCCGCGTGCCACCGACCATATCCCTGGCATGCACGCCATGATCCAGACCCTGATCGACAAGGGCTATGCCTACGCGCCGGGTAACGGCGATGTGTATTACCGGGTCGGCAAGTTTCAGGGTTACGGCAAGCTGTCGCGCAAGAAGATCGAAGACCTGCGCATCGGCGCACGTATCGAAGTGGACGAGTCCAAGGAAGATCCGCTGGACTTCGTCCTCTGGAAAGGCGTCAAGCCGGGCGAGCCGAGCTGGGAATCGCCCTGGGGTGCAGGGCGTCCAGGCTGGCATATCGAGTGCTCGGTGATGTCGACCTGCTGCCTGGGCGAGACTTTCGATATTCATGGGGGCGGCAGCGATCTGGAGTTTCCGCACCATGAAAACGAAATCGCCCAGAGCGAAGCGGCCACCGGCAAGACCTACGCCAATGCCTGGTTGCACTGCGGCATGATTCGTATCAATGGCGAGAAGATGTCCAAGTCCCTGAACAACTTCTTCACTATTCGCGACGTGCTGGAGAAATACCACCCGGAAGTGGTGCGTTACCTGCTGGTATCGAGTCACTACCGCAGCGCGATCAACTATTCCGAAGACAGCCTGCGTGAGTCGAAGGCGGCACTGGAGCGTTTCTATCACGCGCTCAAGGGCCTGCCGGTCGCCGAACCTGCGGGTGGCGAGGCGTTCGTCGAGCGTTTCAGCACGGCGATGAACGATGACTTCGGTACGCCTGAAGCTTGTGCGGTGCTGTTCGAGATGGTTCGCGAGATCAATCGTCTGCGCGAATCCGATGTCGCAGCGGCGGCGGGTCTGGCGGCACGTTTGAAGCAACTGGCCAGCGTGCTGGGTGTTCTGCAGCTCGAAGCCGACGACTTTTTGCGCGCTGGCGCGGAAGGACGGGTCGATGCGGCTGAAGTGGAGGCGCTGATTCAAGCGCGTCTGGCGGCGCGTGCCGCAAAAGACTGGGCCGAGTCCGACCGTATCCGCGACCAGATCACTGCCATGGGTGTGCTTCTGGAAGACGGCAAGGGCGGCACGACCTGGCGTCTGGCGGACTGATCAAGGACTGTTCCTGAAACACTATTGTGCCCATGCTCCGCATGGGCATGCTGTTCTGGACGCTCCGCGTCCTGTCCTCGATGATGTGCTGCCTGCCGAGCGTCAAACACTAAACGATCCGCTGCTCCCGCAACCGCTTGTACAGCGTGTTACGGCTGACGCCCAGACGTTTGGCCAGCTGTGAAATATTCCCGCCTGCCGCTTGAAACAATTGGCCGAGGTCTTCGCTCGAGTGAAGGCGCGTGGCCGACTCCTGAGTCCTGACCGGGGCACGGCATTCCTCATCCGCGTGAGCGTCGAGCAGAAAGTCCTCGGGCAGATGGTCAGTGCCGATCGGCTGTTCGTCGGCCAGTGCCAGCGCCACCTGAATCACGCTGTTGAGCTGACGCAGGTTGCCCGGCCAGGGGTGATGCTCGAATAATTCAAGCACTTCTCTGGAAAAGCCCGCGCGCTGGTGAGCATCACGGTGCCGCTCCCAGATTCGCTGGATCAGCGCATGTTTGTCAGTCCGCTCGCGCAGGGGCGGGAGTTCGATGCTCAGGCCGCTGATCCGATAATAAAGATCCTGGCGAAAAAGCCCCGCCTGGACCTGATCGCGCAGGCCCCGGTTGGTGGCTGAAATCAGCCGTATATCGACCGGATACAGCTCGCTGCTGCCCAATGGCTGAACGCAGCGCTCTTGCAGCACACGCAGCAGTCGCGCCTGTACCGGCATCGGCATGTCGCCCACTTCGTCGAGAAACAGCGTGCCTTTGTCGGCCTTGCGGATCAGGCCGATGCTGCCTTTCTGGTTGGCCCCGGTGAAGGCGCCTCTTTCATAGCCAAACAGCTCGGCCTCGACCAGGTCGGCCGGGATCGCTGCACAGTTGACCGCGATCAGCGGCTGGCTGGCGCGCACACTGGCCTGATGCAGGGCTTTGACAAACACTTCCTTGCCGACCCCGGTTTCACCATGAATGAGCAGCGGGATGTCTTTTTCCAGCAGCCGTTGGGCCTGACGCACAGCCTTCTCGACTTTCGCATCGCCCATGCTGATGGCCTGCAGGTCAAGGTTTCGTGATGGTGCTGCAGGCACCTGCGCAGCCTGGACGCAATGCAGCTTCAATGGTTTGCGAGTCGGGCGTTTGAGCAGGCACTGAAAGCGATTGTTGCCAAATGCATGCAGCGCAAACGGACGCGCTTCGGTCTCGCTGAGCAGTTGCAGGATCGGACACTTGAACAGCGTCTCGATGCTGGCACCGGCCGGAGTCGTCCCCAGCAAGGCGTCGGCACGCCGATTGGCGCACAGGATCTGGCCGCTTTCGTCAAAAATCAGCAGGCCAGCCCATTGGCTGTCGAGGTTGTTCAGGCCGGTATTGAAGATCAGCTGGAAGTGGGAATCGCGAAACTGGTCGAGGATCAGGCGGTTTTCCACCGACTGGCTCATCATTTTGACCATGCCCAGCGTGTGCGAGGGTGGCAGGAAGCTGTCGCTGGACACATCCAGCACGGCGATGATGCGCCTGTCTGCGTCGAAGATCGGTGAGGCCGAACCGGTCATGAAACGGTTGGCCTTGAGGAAATGCTCGTCCGGTTCAATATGGATGGCCTCTTCGCAGGCCAGCGCCGTGCCGATGGCGTTGGTGCCCGTGCCGCGTTCGTTCCAGCTGGCACCTGGCATGAAGCCTTGAGCCTGGGACGATTCGACGAAGCGTTGTGCACCCCATGACTTGAGCAACTGACCTTGAGGGTCGGCCAGCAGAATCAGACAGCTGGAGTTGCTGAGAATGTTTTCGTAGACCGGCAGGACCTCCTGATGGGTGGTCTGTACCAGTCCGTGATGGCGCTCCAGCAGCCTGGAAACCTCCGTCCCCGGCAATTGGCCGAATGAGGGGCGCGTCTGATGATTGAGGCCGAAGTCCCGGCAGCGGGTCCATGAATCCTGAATGATGATGTCGTGAGCAAGCGAAGCGCTGGTTTGAGACATGAGGATGCCTGCGAATGTGACGTATTGTTTTTGTTTTTAGGTCCCGTCGGCGTGACCATCCTTGCCCGCAACGTCAGTCCAGTGTCGTTCAGTTGTGTTCAAAGTCAATGTTCATTTTGTTCAAGTGTTCAGTATTTTCTGTTCATTATTGTTCAGCTGTGAAAGGCGTTTCGTCCCCTGAATACGGGCGAACGCTCTGTCCCGGGCTTCACCGGCAAGCTGGCTGAGCTGGCACGAATGTCGCTATCTGCAAACAGTCACGCATTCACCCTTAAGAAAAAAACAACAAAGGGCACGCCATGTCACTCACGCTGGAGCATGTCAGTCGCGCCGTCGATGGCCAGGTCTGGATCGACGACGCTTCCCTGAGCTTTGAGCCGGGATCATTCAACGTTCTGCTGGGGCGCACCCTGTCCGGCAAAACCAGCCTGATGCGCCTGATGGCCGGGCTGGACAAGCCGGACAGCGGGCGAGTGCTGATGAACGGGGTCGATGTCACCCATCGTCCGGTTCGCCTGCGCAACGTCTCGATGGTTTATCAGCAGTTCATCAATTACCCGAGCATGACGGTGTTCGAAAACATCGCTTCGCCGCTGCGTCAGGCGGGTCTTTCCAAAGACGTGATCCACAGCCGGGTGCAGGAAACCGCGAAGATGCTGCGCATCGAAAAATTCCTGCAACGCCACCCCCTCGAACTGTCCGGCGGGCAGCAGCAGCGCACCGCGATGGCCAGGGCGCTGGTCAAGGACGCCGAACTGATCCTCTTCGACGAACCGTTGGTCAACCTCGATTACAAGCTGCGCGAAGAGCTGCGCCAGGAAATGCGCGAGCTGTTTGCCGCGCGCCATACCATCGCTATCTACGCGACTACCGAGCCCAATGAAGCGCTGGCGCTGGGCGGCACCACCACCATCCTGCATGAAGGGCGGGTGGTGCAGAGCGGCAAGACCCCCGAGGTTTATCATCGACCCGCGACTGTGCTGGCCGCCGAGTTGTTCTCCGAACCGCCGATCAACCTCATGCCGGGCCGTATAGAAGGCAATGAAGTCAGCTTCGCCAACTTCGTGCATTTCCCGCTCAACGTCGACCTGCGGGCCGTCGGCGATGGCGAGTATCGTTTCGGCGTGCGCCCCAGCCATTTGAGCCTGGTGCCGTCCAACGATGACGACCTGGAACTGGCGGTTACTGTCGAACTGGCGGAAATCAGCGGCTCGGAAACCTTCCTGCATGTGCGCAACGAGCTGTTCTCGCTGGTCCTGCATCTGCCAGGCGTGCATGCCTATGACGTCGATGCGGCGATTCGGGTGTACATCCCGACCCACAAATTGTTTGTATTCGATCAGCAGGGCGGCCTGATTCAGGCGCCGGGCCTGCGTATGGCGAGGGTTGCCTGATGGCCGAGATCCGCTTGCAGAACCTTGCGCACAGCTACAGTACCAAGCCTGGTCCTGACGACTATGCAATTCGCGAGATGAGCCACGTCTGGGAGCAGGGTGGTGCTTACGCGCTGCTCGGGCCTTCCGGGTGTGGCAAGTCAACCCTGCTCAACATCATTTCCGGTCTGCTCAGTCCGTCGCAGGGCCAGGTGCTGTTCGACTCGAAAGTCGTCAATGAGCTGCCCCCGGAACGCCGTAACATCGCTCAGGTTTTCCAGTTTCCGGTGATCTACGACACCATGACCGTGTTCGACAATCTGGCCTTTCCGCTGCGCAATCAGGGCATGGACGAGGCGCGGATTCTCATCAAGGTCAACGAAATTGCCGATGTCCTGGACCTGCAGCCGCTGCTGAAAAAGAAGGCGCGCAACCTCAGCGCGGATGAAAAGCAGAAAGTCTCCATGGGTCGCGGGCTGGTGCGCGATGACGTGTCGGCGATCCTCTTCGACGAACCGCTGACCGTGATCGATCCGCACCTGAAGTGGAAACTGCGGCGCAAGCTCAAGCAGATCCACGAGCAGTTCAATATCACCATGGTTTACGTCACCCACGATCAACTGGAGGCGTCGACCTTCGCCGACAAGATCGCCGTGATGTATGGCGGACAGATCGTCCAGTTCGGCACGCCGCGGGAGCTGTTCGAAAAGCCGTCGCACACTTTTGTCGGCTATTTCATCGGCAGCCCGGGGATGAATCTGATTGACGTTACGCCGCAGCCGGGCGGTGTCGGTTTTTCCGATATTCACCTGCCGTTGCCTGAGTCGTTGCAGCAAAAACTGGCCAATACGCCGTGGAAAACTCTGAAAGTGGGTATTCGTCCTGAGTTCGTGCATGTCTGGGACGGACCTTACGACGATGCGATGTGCGCCGACGTGACCTATGTGGAAGACCTCGGCACCTACAAGATCATCACTCTGAAACTGGCCGGACAACTGCTGAAGGTGCGTCTGCAGGAAGACAAACCGGTACCGCAAGGCCAGGCCTGGATCAGCTTTCCGGGGCAATGGCTGATGCTCTATGCAGATGATTACCTGCTCGAAGCCGGCCCTGCCAGTGAGGTGTCCCATGCGTAAGGTTCAGAACAACAAGGCCTGGTGGCTGGTGATGCCGGTGTTTCTGCTGGTGGCATTCAGCGCGATTATCCCGATGATGACCGTGGTCAACTATTCGGTGCAGGACATCTTCGACCAGTCCAGTCGCTATTTCGTCGGCACCGACTGGTTCCGGCAGGTCCTGCAGGACCCGCGTCTGCACGACTCGCTGCTGCGTCAGTTCATTTATTCGGGCTGTGTACTGCTGATCGAGATCCCGCTGGGTATCGCGATTGCCCTGACCATGCCGACCAAGGGCCGCTGGTCGTCGCTGTGCCTGATCGTGATGACCATTCCACTGCTGATCCCGTGGAACGTGGTCGGCACGATCTGGCAGATCTTCGGCCGCGGTGATATCGGCTTGCTGGGTTACACGCTGAACAACGTGCTGGGCATCAACTACAACTACGCCGCCAATGCCTCGGACGCCTGGGTGACGGTGCTGGTCATCGACGTCTGGCACTGGACCTCGCTGGTGGCCTTGCTCTGCTATTCGGGGCTGCGGGCGATTCCGGATGTGTATTACCAGGCGGCACGCATCGATCGGGCGTCCGGCTGGGCGATCTTCCGGCATATCCAGTTGCCGAAGATGAAAAGCGTGCTGCTGATTGCGGTGATGTTGCGCTTCATGGACAGCTTCATGATCTACACCGAGCCGTTCGTACTGACCGGTGGCGGGCCGGGCAACTCCACCACCTTCCTCAGTCAGACCCTGACCACCATGGCGCTCGGGCAGTTCGACCTGGGGCCTGCGGCGGCGTTCTCGCTGGTGTATTTCCTGATCATTCTGTTGGTGTCATGGGTGTTCTACACCGCCATGACTCACAGCGAAAAGAATTGAGGGGCTGGTCATGAGTCTGCGCAAAATCATACCGCTGTGGATTTACCTGTTGTTTCTGCTGGTGCCGATCTACTGGCTGATCAACATGTCGTTCAAGACCAATACCGAGATCCTCGGTGGTCTGACCCTGTGGCCGCAGGATTTCACCCTGGCCAATTACAAGGTGATCTTCACCGACGAAAGCTGGTACAGCGGCTACCTCAACTCGTTGTATTACGTGTGCCTCAATACCGTGATATCGCTGAGCGTCGCACTGCCGGCAGCCTACGCGTTTTCACGCTATCGTTTTCTCGGCGACAAGCACCTGTTCTTCTGGCTGCTGACCAACCGCATGGCGCCACCGGCAGTATTCCTGCTGCCGTTTTTCCAGCTGTATTCGTCCATCGGCCTGTTTGACACGCACATCGCCGTGGCACTGGCGCACTGTCTGTTCAACGTTCCGCTGGCCGTATGGATTCTGGAGGGCTTCATGTCCGGCGTTCCGAAGGAGATCGATGAAACGGCCTACATCGACGGTTACAGCTTTCCCAAGTTTTTCGTGAAGATTTTCATTCCACTGATTGGCTCGGGTATCGGTGTCACCGCCTTTTTCTGCTTCATGTTCTCCTGGGTCGAGCTATTGCTGGCGCGCACCCTGACTTCGGTGAACGCCAAGCCGATCGCTGCGGTGATGACCCGCACCGTGTCGGCATCGGGTATCGATTGGGGGGTGCTGGCGGCGGCAGGGGTGTTGACCATTCTGCCGGGCATGCTGGTGATCTGGTTCGTTCGCAACCATGTGGTCAAGGGCTTTGCTCTTGGTCGTGTCTGAGGAGTCGAAAAAATGGAGTGGATGTCCTGGACACTGCCCACTGCGGCGTTCTTCATCAGTATCGGGTTGTTGCTGGTGGGTATGACGGTATGGGAATTGCGCTCGGCGAGCATCGAGCGTCGCGGTTTTCTGCCGATTGCCACCACGCGTGGCGACCGTCTTTTCATCGGGCTTCTAGGCAGCGCTTATCTGCATCTGCTGGTGATCGGCGCGACGGACTGGAGCATCTGGATCGCTTCGGGGGCTTCCCTGGTGTGGCTGTTGGTGGTGATGCGTTGGGGGTAGAGAGCGGCCGGGCGTGGTTGCCGGGGTGATCCGGTCGGCAGTATTGAAAAAGCGGGACTACATGAAAGCAACCTGGAGATGACTATGTTCAATAAGAAAAACAAGCTGCAACATAGCGTGACGCTGGCAACCATGATCATGCTCAGCGGGTTGAGTGTGTCGGCATGGGCGGATCAGTACGAAGATGCGGCGAAGAAGTGGGCGGCGAGCGAGTTCAAGCCGAGCACGCTCTCCGATGCCGAGCAGTTGAAAGAGCTGGAGTGGTTCATCGAAGCGGCCAAGCCGTTTCGTGGCATGGACATCAAGGTGGTGTCGGAAACTCTGACCACTCATGAATACGAGTCCAAGACCCTGGCCAAGGCGTTCACCGAAATCACCGGTATCAAAGTCACCCATGACTTGCTGCAGGAAGGTGATGTCATCGAGAAGCTGCAGACCGCCATGCAGTCTGACAAAAGCATCTACGACGGCTGGGTCAACGACTCGGACCTGATCGGTACGCACTTCCGCTACGGCAAGGCCCTGTCTCTGACCGACCTGATGGCCAGTCCGGAAGGCAGTAAAGTCACCTCGCCGACGCTGGACCTGAAAGACTTCATCGGCACTTCGTTTACCACTGCTCCAGACGGCAAGCTTTACCAATTGCCCGATCAGCAGTTCGCCAACCTGTACTGGTTCCGTGCCGACTGGTTCGAGCGTCCTGATCTGAAAAAGAAATTCAAGGACAAATACGGTTACGAGCTGGGTGTTCCGGTCAACTGGTCGGCTTATGAAGACATCGCCAAATTCTTCAGCGAAGACGTCAAGGAGATCGACGGCAAGAAAGTCTTCGGGCACATGGACTATGGCAAGAAAGACCCGTCACTGGGCTGGCGTTTCACCGATGCCTGGTTCTCCATGGCGGGCAGCGGCGACAAGGGTTTGCCTAACGGTCTGCCGGTGGACGAGTGGGGTATTCGCGTCGAAGACTGCCATCCGGTCGGTTCCAGCATCACCCGCGGTGGTGACACCAACGGGCCAGCGGCAGTGTTCGCCACGCAGAAATACATCGACTGGCTGAAAGCCTATGCACCGCCGGAAGCGGCGGGCATGACCTTCTCCGAATCCGGTCCGGTGCCTTCGCAGGGTAACGTTGCGCAGCAGATCTTTTGGTATACCGCCTTTACTGCCGACATGACCAAGCCGGGTCTGCCTGTCATGAACGCCGATGGCACGCCGAAATGGCGCATGGCACCGTCGCCAAAAGGCCCTTACTGGAAAGAAGGCATGAAGCTCGGCTATCAGGACGTGGGTTCGTGGACCTTCCTGAAGTCGTCTGACGAGAAAAAGCGTCTGGCGGCGTGGCTGTATGCGCAATTCGTGACTTCGAAGAGCGTTTCACTGAAGAAAACCATCGTCGGCCTGACGCCGATTCGCGAGTCGGACATCAACTCCAAGGAAATGACCGCGCTGGCGCCCAAGCTGGGTGGTCTGGTGGAGTTCTATCGCAGCCCGGCCCGCGTGCAATGGTCGCCTACCGGCACCAACGTGCCTGACTATCCGAAGCTGGCACAGCTGTGGTGGAGCCATGTGGCCGAGGCGGTCACTGGCGAGAAGACTGCGCAGGAGGCCCTCGACGGTCTGGCCAAGGACCAGGATGCGATCATGATGCGCATCCAGCGTTCTGAGGTGCAGGAACCCAGCAAATGTGCACCGAAGATGAATAAGGAAACCACTGCGGAAGTCTGGTACAAGAAGGCCGAAGAGAGCAACGGCGAGTTCCTCGCGCCACAGCGCAAGCTGGCCAACGAGAAACCCAAGGGTGAAACCATCGCCTATGCGGACTTGCTGAAAAGCTGGGAAGCAGCCAGGAAGTAAGTTTTTTCGGGAATGAAAAAACGGCACCTCAGGTGCCGTTTTTTATGGGAGCAGAACAGCCTGATCAGTCGTGCAGGGTTTCTGCCGCGTACAGCGTGTTTTCCAGCAGGCAGGCGCGGGTCATGGGGCCGACGCCGCCCGGAACCGGAGTGATCCAGCCAGCGCGGGGCAGGGCGGTCTCGTAAACCACATCGCCTACCAGCTTGCCGTCTTCCTGGCGGTTGATGCCGACGTCGATGACGATCGCGCCCGGCTTGATCCATTCGCCTTTGACAAGGCCCGGCTTGCCGGCGGCAACCACCACCAGATCGGCACGACCCACGTGGCCTGCCAGATCCCTGGTGAAACGATGGGTCACCGTGACGGTGCAGCCCGCCAGCAGCAGTTCCATTGCCATCGGGCGGCCGACGATGTTGGATGCGCCGACGACGACGGCATCCAGGCCGTACAGGTCGACACCGGTGCTTTCCAGCAGGGTCATGATGCCTTTGGGAGTGCACGGGCGCAGCAGCGGAATGCGTTGAGCGAGGCGACCCACGTTATAAGGATGGAAGCCGTCCACGTCCTTGTCCGGGCGAATGCGCTCCAGCAGCAGCGAAGCGTCGAGGTGCGCGGGCAAGGGCAGTTGCAGCAGGACGCCGTCGACGGCGGCATCTTCATTGAGGCGGTCGATCAGATCGGTCAGTGCTGCCTGAGTGGTATCAGCGGGCAAGTCGTAAGCCTGGGAGATAAAGCCGACTTCCTCGCAGTCCTTGCGCTTGTGAGAGACATAGACTTGGGAGGCGGGGTCGCTGCCGACCAGAATCACCGCGAGGCCCGGCGTACGCAGACCTTGCTGGCTACGTTCGGCGACACGTTTGGCGATCTGCTGGCGCAGGCTGGCGGCGATCGCCTTGCCGTCGATTAGTTTTGCAGTCATGACGCGTGATTAACCATCGAGAGGAAAAAAATGAGCGCGCATTCTCTCATGACATGGCGCGAGGGCAAAGGCGATTGCTTTGCATATTCAGCTAACTCCTTTATCTAGCTGAATTTTTTTCAAAAAAAGGTTGACGACCTCAGGGGCCGTCTATAAGATTCGTCGCACTTGCCGGGCAGAGCCCTGCACTGGTTAAGCTAGCACTGGTTGATTCGGTCAGGCAGAGTTGCAAATCAGCTCGGTGTGATCGATTGAAAGCCTTTTAGTTTGTTATCGCAAGAATACAAATTATATAAGTGCCCGTAGCTCAGCTGGATAGAGCATCCGCCTTCTAAGCGGATGGTCGCAGGTTCGAGTCCTGCCGGGTGCGCCATTCAAGGCAGCTTTGGCACAGCAAGTAAGTTGTACCGTCACATGCAATATGGTGGGCGTAGCTCAGTTGGTAGAGCACAGGATTGTGACTCCTGCGGTCGTGGGTTCGAACCCCATCGTCCACCCCATATTAAGAAGGGCGCCAGATTCATAGTCTGGCGCCTTTGCTTTAAAAGTCTGAAATGCGGATGTGGTGGAATTGGTAGACACACTGGATTTAGGTTCCAGCGCCGAAAGGTGTGAGAGTTCGAGTCTCTCCGTCCGCACCAGGATAAATGTAGCCGACTATCAATGCTTCGGTTGCAAAAAGCTACAAAAGAAAGCCGCCTAGTGCGGCTTTTTCTGTTTTGGCGTATTCGTTCCATCGCCTCGCGGGTCCGGCGACCTTGTTGCCGCCGGTCGAGTGAGGCGTGCTATGCAGATGGATTCGGTCATCGTCCGGTGCAGATGCTTCCTTATATAGGGGCCGTGCCAGACACGTCGCGAGTGATGCGAGGTGTTTTCCTTTCTCCTCCGGCTGTAGGCCGATTCCTTCTTGTTAACCCGCCCTTTTTCAGTAGGGTGACTTCTTGAGTTTGACCCACTAGAATGCATGCCCTTGATTCTGGGGTCGGAAACGGCCGGCTAACGTCTGTGCAACGAGGAATATCCATGCAAGTTTCTGTTGAAAACACTTCCGCTCTTGAGCGCCGCATGACCATTGGCGTACCTGCCGAGCGCATCGAGACTGAAGTCAACAAGCGTCTGCAACAGACCGCGCGCAAAGCCAAGATCCCGGGCTTCCGCCCTGGCAAGGTGCCGATGAGCGTGATTCGTCAGCGTTACGAGGACGGCGCACGTCAGGAAGCACTGGGCGATCTGATTCAGGCTACTTTCTATGAAGCTGTGGTTGAGCAGAAGCTGAACCCGGCCGGTGCTCCTGCTGTAGAGCCCAAGTCGTTCGAAAAAGGCAAAGATCTGGAATACGTGGCTACGTTCGAAGTATTCCCGGAATTCACCGTTGCCGGCTTCGATAGCATCTCCGTAGAGCGCCTGTCTGCCGATGTGGCCGACAGCGATCTGGACAACATGCTTGAAGTGCTGCGCAAGCAGAACGTTCGTTTCGAAGTGGCTGATCGTGCTGCCCAGAACGAAGACCAGCTGAACATCGATTTCGTCGGCAAGGTCGACGGTGAAGTGTTCGCTGGCGGTTCCGCTACCGGCACTCAGCTGGTTCTGGGTTCCGGCCGCATGATCCCTGGTTTCGAAGACGGTCTGGTTGGCGCCAAGGCCGGTGAAGAGCGCGTTCTGAACGTGACCTTCCCTGAGGACTATCAGAACCTCGAGCTGGCCGGCAAGGCTGCCGAGTTCACCGTGACCGTCAACACCGTGTCCGAACCAAAGCTGCCTGAGCTGAACGAAGAGTTCTTCAAGCAGTTCGGTATCAAGGAAACCGGTATCGAAGGCTTCCGCACCGAAGTTCGCAAGAACATGGAGCGCGAGCTGCGTCAGGCGATCAAGTCCAAGGTCAAGAATCAGGTCATGGACGGTCTGCTGGCCGCCAACCCGATCGAAGTGCCTAAAGCGCTGCTGGAAAACGAAGTCAACCGTCTGCGTGTGCAGGCCGTTCAGCAGTTCGGCGGCAACATCAAGCCTGACCAGCTGCCGGCAGAGCTGTTCGAAGAGCAGGCCAAGCGTCGCGTCGAGCTGGGTCTGATCGTTGCCGAGGTCGTCAAGCAGTTCGACCTCAAGCCTGATGATGCTCGCGTTCGCGAAATGATTCAGGAAATGGCCTCCGCCTATCAGGAGCCTGAGCAGGTCGTAGCCTGGTACTACAAGAACGAGCAGCAAATGAACGAGGTACGTTCTGTTGTGCTTGAAGAGCAAGTTGTAGATACTGTTTTGCAGAAAGCTAGCGTGACCGACAAATCGGTCTCCTACGAAGAAGCTGTCAAGCCGGTGGAAGCTCCAAAAGCCGACTGATTTCTCTTTTCGTGCGAAAACACCCACAAGCCAGCCTTCGCGCTGGCTTGTGCGTATTCAAGACTCGACTATTTGGGAGTGAATGCAGGACATGTCCCGCAATTCTTATATTCAGCAGAACTCTGACATCCAGGCCGCTGGCGGCCTGGTCCCGATGGTTATCGAGCAGTCCGCCCGTGGCGAACGCGCCTATGACATCTATTCGCGCCTTCTCAAGGAGCGAGTCATCTTTATGGTTGGTCCGGTAGAGGACTACATGGCCAACCTTATCGCGGCGCAACTGCTTTTCCTTGAAGCGGAAAACCCGGACAAGGATATCCATCTCTACATCAACTCGCCGGGCGGTTCGGTGACTGCTGGCATGTCGATCTACGACACCATGCAGTTCATCAAGCCGGACGTTTCGACCATCTGTATCGGTCAGGCCTGCAGCATGGGTGCATTCCTGCTGGCCGGCGGTGCAGAAGGCAAGCGTCATTGCCTGCCCAACTCGCGGATGATGATTCACCAGCCGCTGGGCGGTTTCCAGGGTCAGGCGTCGGACATCGACATCCATGCCAAGGAAATCCTGCACATTCGTCATCGCCTCAACTCGCTGCTGGCGCATCACACCGGCCAGAGCCTCGAAACCATCGAGCGCGATACCGAGCGTGACAACTTCATGAGCGCAGAGCGTGCAGCCGAATACGGCCTGATCGACTCGGTGATCAACAAGCGTCAAATGCCTGCCTAAGCGGCTCAAAATGTAGGGGGTCGGCACAACCGACCGCCTGCGGACTTGAAAAAGCCCGCAATAGCCTTCATCTTGTGTTGCAAGCCTACCGGATTGGATCGATCGAATGACTGACACCCGCAACGGCGAGGACAACGGCAAATTGCTCTATTGCTCCTTCTGTGGCAAAAGCCAGCATGAAGTGCGCAAATTGATTGCCGGCCCCTCGGTCTTTATCTGCGACGAGTGCGTCGACCTGTGCAATGACATCATCCGTGAGGAGGTGCAGGAAGCCCAGGCCGAAAGCAGCGCGCATAAATTGCCTTCGCCCAAAGAAATCAGCGGCATCCTTGACCAGTACGTAATCGGTCAGGAACGTGCCAAGAAGGTTCTCGCAGTAGCGGTGTACAACCACTACAAGCGTCTGAACCAGCGTGACAAGAAGAACGACGATGTGGAGTTGGGCAAGAGCAACATCCTGCTGATCGGCCCTACGGGCTCCGGCAAGACGCTGCTGGCCGAAACACTGGCCCGCCTGCTCAACGTACCGTTCACCATCGCTGACGCCACCACCCTGACCGAAGCCGGTTATGTGGGTGAGGACGTCGAAAACATTATCCAGAAGCTGTTGCAGAAATGTGATTACGATGTAGAGAAGGCCCAGATGGGTATTGTCTACATCGACGAAATCGACAAGATTTCGCGCAAATCCGACAACCCTTCGATCACTCGTGACGTGTCCGGTGAAGGCGTGCAGCAAGCCTTGCTGAAACTGATCGAGGGCACCGTGGCTTCCGTTCCGCCGCAAGGTGGTCGCAAGCACCCGCAGCAGGAATTCCTGCAGGTGGACACGCGTAATATCCTCTTTATCTGCGGTGGCGCCTTCTCGGGCCTGGAAAAGGTCATTCAGAACCGCTCCACCCGTGGCGGCATCGGCTTCAACGCCGAGGTTCGCAGCAAGGAGGAGGGCAAGAAGGTTGGCGAGTCGCTGCGTGAAGTCGAGCCTGACGATCTGGTCAAGTTCGGTCTGATCCCCGAGTTCGTGGGCCGTCTGCCGGTGCTGGCAACGCTGGACGAGCTGGATGAGGCTGCTTTGATACAGATCCTCACCGAGCCGAAGAACGCACTGACCAAGCAGTATGCCAAGCTGTTCGAGATGGAAGGTGTGGACCTCGAGTTCCGGACCGATGCGCTGAAATCGGTCGCCCGTCGCGCGCTGGAGCGCAAGACCGGTGCCCGTGGCCTGCGTTCGATTCTGGAAGGCGTGCTGCTCGACACCATGTATGAAATCCCGTCGCAGAGCGATGTGAGCAAGGTGGTGATCGACGAAAGCGTCATCGATGGCACGTCCAAGCCGCTGTTGATATACGAAAACAGCGAGCCGCCTGCCAAGGTTGCTCCCGACGCATAAACGCATGTTCATAGGCGTGTGAAGTAATACTGAAGGGGGCCTTTTTGGTCCCCTTTTGCATTTTTAAGTCGTTCATTCGTTTGGTATGAAGAAACTGATCTTGGCGGGTCGCGCCTCTAGAGCTTGTTTTTTTTGGACGCTACCCCCATCTTGGCTTCAAGCTAATTCCATCTGTCCCGGCCAATGGGCCGCCGTAGAGGCGAAATCATGAAGACCACTATTGAATTGCCTCTCTTGCCATTGCGTGATGTCGTGGTTTATCCGCACATGGTGATCCCGCTGTTCGTGGGGCGCGAGAAGTCTATCGAAGCCCTTGAAGCGGCAATGACAGGCGACAAGCAGATCCTGCTGCTCGCGCAAAGAAACCCGGCTGACGACGATCCTGATGAAAAGGCTCTGTACAGCGTCGGCACCATCGCCACCGTATTGCAGTTGCTCAAGCTGCCCGATGGCACCGTCAAGGTGCTGGTCGAAGGCGAGCAGCGCGGTTCGGTAGAGCGTTTCATCGAAGTCGATGGCCACTACCGCGCAGACGTCGCGCTGATCGAAGAAATCGATGCGCCGGACCGTGAATCCGAAGTCTTCGTGCGCAGCCTGCTGGCTCAGTTCGAGCAGTACGTGCAACTGGGCAAGAAAGTCCCCGCAGAGGTCCTGTCGTCGCTTAACAGCATTGATGAGCCGGGTCGCCTGGTTGACACCATGGCTGCGCACATGGCGCTCAAAATCGAGCAGAAGCAGGAAATCCTCGAGATTATCGACCTGTCAGCCCGTGTCGAGCACGTGCTGGCCTTGCTGGATGCCGAAATCGACCTGCTGCAGGTCGAAAAGCGCATTCGCGGTCGTGTGAAAAAGCAAATGGAGCGCAGCCAGCGCGAGTACTACCTGAATGAGCAGATGAAGGCCATTCAGAAGGAGCTCGGCGATGGCGACGAAGGCCACAACGAAATCGAAGAGCTGAAAAAGCGTATCGACGCTGCGGGCCTGCCCAAGGATGCTCTGACCAAGGCGAATGCCGAGCTGAACAAGCTCAAGCAAATGTCGCCGATGTCGGCTGAAGCGACCGTGGTGCGCTCCTACATCGACTGGCTGGTTCAGGTGCCGTGGAAGGCGCAGAGCAAAGTACGTCTGGACCTTGCGCGTGCCGAAGCGATTCTCGATGCCGACCACTATGGTCTGGACGAGGTCAAGGAACGCATCCTCGAATACCTCGCCGTGCAGAAGCGCGTGAAGAAGATTCGCGGCCCTGTGCTGTGTCTGGTAGGTCCGCCGGGGGTGGGTAAAACCTCCCTGGCCGAGTCCATCGCCAACGCGACCAATCGCAAATTCGTGCGTATGGCACTCGGTGGCGTGCGTGACGAGGCTGAAATTCGTGGTCACCGCCGGACTTACATCGGTTCGATGCCAGGAAGATTGATACAAAAGATGACAAAGGTGGGCGTTCGCAACCCGCTGTTCCTGCTTGACGAAATCGACAAGATGGGCAGCGACATGCGTGGCGACCCGGCGTCGGCGTTGCTCGAGGTGCTTGATCCCGAGCAGAACCACAATTTCAACGATCACTACCTTGAGGTCGACTACGATCTTTCGGACGTGATGTTCCTCTGCACGTCGAACTCGATGAACATTCCGCCAGCGTTGCTGGACCGGATGGAAGTCATTCGCCTGCCGGGCTACACCGAAGACGAAAAGATCAACATCGCGGTCAAATACCTCTCGCCCAAGCAGATTCAGGCCAATGGCTTGAAGAAAGGCGAGATCAGCTTTGACGAGGAAGCGATCCGCGACATCATTCGTTACTACACCCGTGAAGCGGGCGTGCGCGGGCTTGAGCGTCAGATTGCCAAGGTCTGCCGCAAGGCGGTCAAAGAGCACGCGATGGAAAAACGTTTTGCGGTGCAGGTCACGGCCGACATGCTCGAGCACTTCCTGGGCGTGCGCAAGTTCCGCTACGGGCTGGCAGAGCAGCAGGATCAGATTGGTCAGGTGACCGGTCTGGCGTGGACCCAGGTGGGCGGTGAATTGCTGACCATCGAAGCGGCTGTCGTATCGGGTAAGGGCCAGTTGATCAAGACCGGTTCGCTGGGTGATGTGATGGTCGAATCCATTACCGCAGCCCAGACCGTGGTTCGCAGCCGTGCGCGCAGCCTGGGCATTCCAGCTGATTTCCACGAGAAGCACGACACGCATATCCACATGCCGGAAGGTGCTACGCCGAAGGATGGGCCGAGTGCTGGCGTGGGCATGTGCACTGCACTTGTCTCGGCGCTTACACAGATTCCGGTGCGGGCAGATGTGGCAATGACGGGCGAAATTACCCTTCGTGGTCAAGTGCTGGCGATTGGTGGTTTGAAGGAAAAACTTCTGGCCGCACACCGTGGTGGAATCAAGACGGTGATCATTCCAGAAGAAAACGTGCGTGATTTGAAGGAGATTCCTGACAATATCAAGCAGGATCTGCAGATCAAGCCCGTTAAATGGATTGACGAAGTCCTGCAAATTGCGCTGCAATACGCGCCGGAGCCTTTGCCGGACGTGGCTACAGATCTGGTCGCCAAGGAAGAAAAGCGCGAGTCTGACTCTAAGGACAGAATTAGCACGCATTAAGTCTGGGCAGGCTTCCTTGACAGCTTTTTGGAGCCCTTGTTATAAAGCGGCTCTTTAAAGCAATCACCGGCAAGCCTTCCAGCGCTCGTTTTGCTTAACACCTAAAACTTAGAAACATACTCAATATAGAGATAAGGGGACTTAGAGTGAACAAGTCGGAACTGATTGATGCTATCGCTGCATCTGCTGATATCCCGAAAGCTGCTGCTGGCCGTGCGCTGGACGCAGTGATCGAATCCGTCACTGGCGCTCTGAAGGCTGGCGACTCGGTTGTTTTGGTTGGCTTTGGTACGTTCTCCGTGACTGATCGTCCCGCTCGCATCGGTCGCAACCCTCAGACTGGCAAGACGCTGGAAATCGCTGCTGCCAAGAAACCAGGTTTCAAAGCCGGTAAAGCCCTTAAAGAAGCTGTCAACTAAGCCTCTCGATGCCTTTGCCCGCTGGATCGGGCCTGTCCTGATCCAGTAGCGGAGCGGTGGTGCATTCGGTTGCGACACCGAGGGGTTCGAGCCCTACCGCTTCGTCAGTTACGAGAAGGCGCATCCTCGGATGCGCCTTTCTTCTATCCGCTTTCTACCCACGCTCCGCGGTTGGTTAGTCAGTACAACCGTTTTGGGGGACGCAATGCTGCAGAACATCAGGGACAATTCACAAGGCTGGATTGCCAAGACAATTATCGGACTCATCATCGCCTTGATGGCCTTCACCGGCATCGAAGCGATGTTTACCGCTACCAGCAACAAACAGAACGCAGCTGAAGTCAACGGCGAGGACATCTCTCAGAATGAGTTGAGCCAGGCCGTGGACATGCAGCGCCGTCAGTTGGCTCAACAGCTCTCGCAACAGCTGGGCAAGGATTTCGATCCGGCCATGCTGGATGAGAAACTGTTGCGCGAATCAGCCCTCAAAGGCCTGATCGACCGCAAGCTGCTGCTGCAAGGCGCGGCGGATGCCAGGTTCTCGTTTTCCGACGCGGCACTGGATCAGCAGCTTTTGCAGACGCCTGAGTTTCAGGTGGATGGCAAATTCAACGCAGACCGTTTCGATCAGGTGATTCGCCAGCTAGGCTACAGCCGTCTGCAGTTCCGCCAGATGCTGGGTCAGGAAATGCTCATCGGTCAGGTGCGTGCTGGTGTTGCCGGCAGCGCCTTTGTAACCGACGCACAGGTTGAAGCCTTTGCACGCCTCGAAAAGCAGACCCGTGATTTCGCTTCGCTGACCCTGCCTGCCGATACCTCGGCGGTCAAAGTGACCGATGACGAAGTCAAGGCTCACTATGACGAGCATGCCAAGGAGTTCATGAGCCCTGAGCAGGTCGTACTCGACTACATCGAATTGAAGAAGTCGTCCTTCTTCGACAAGGTGCAGGTCAAGGACGAGGACTTGCAGGCGGCTTATCAGAAGGAAATCGCCAATCTGTCCGAACAGCGTCGTGCAGCACACATCCTGATCGAAGTGAACGACAAGCTGAATGACGAGCAGGCCAAGGCGAAGATTGAAGAAATTCAACAGCGTCTGGCCAAGGGTGAGGATTTCGCGGCACTGGCCAAGGAATACTCGCAGGACCCTGGTTCGTCGAACAAGGGCGGTGATCTGGGCTACGCAGGCAAGGGTGTCTATGACCCGGCTTTCGAAGAGGCGCTGTATGCCTTGAACAAGGACCAGGTTTCGCAGCCGGTGCGCACCGACTTCGGCTGGCACCTGATCAAGCTGCTGGGCGTTGAAGCACCTTCGGTGCCGAGCTTTGCCAGTCTGAAAGGCAAGCTGACCAACGATTTGAAATCGCAGCTGGTCGAGCAGAAGTTTGTCGAAGTGACCAAGCAACTGGAAGACTCGGCGTTCGAATCGTCCGACCTGTCCCAGCCGGCACAGGACCTGGGCCTGAAGGTTCAGACCACTGCACCGTTCGGTCGTGAAGGCGGCGAAGGCCTGACGGCCAACCGTGCGGTCATCCAGGCGGCATTCAGCCCTGAAGTGTTGGAAGAGGGCGCCAACAGCAATACGCTGGAGCTGGATCCGGAAACCGTTGTGGTGGTGCGCTCCAAAGAGCACCTGCAGCCGCAGCAGTTGCCACTTGAGAGCGTTGCCAGCTCGATTCGCGCTCAACTGGTCAAGGAACATGCTTCGGCCGCTGCCAAGGCCAAGGGCGAGGCGCTGCTGGCCGGTCTGCGTGACGGCAAGATCCCGTTGGCTGCCAAGCAGGAAGGTCGTGACTGGAAGGTGATGGAAGCGGTCACGCGCAGTCAGGAAGGGGTTGACCCTCAAGTGCTGCAGACGCTGTTCCGCATGCCCAAGCCGACAGGTAAGGACAAGCCGGAATTCGCCAGCATCACTGCTTCGGATGGCAGCTTCGTGATCGTCCGTCTCAATGGCGTCAATCAGGCGGCTGCACCGACTGACGCCGAGAAGGCGCAATACCGTCGCTTCCTCTCCTCGCGTGAGGGGCAACAGGATTTCGCGGCGTACCGTGCACAGTTGGAAAGCAAGGCGAAGATCGAGAAGTTCTAATCTCGAAACGCGCAAACAAAGAAGGCCGCTCATTGAGCGGCCTTTTTTTTGGATGGCGGTGGGCCAGTTACGTACCTGCGTCAGGGTAAGTCATGACTCGTATTCACTCACGAGACTCTGACCATCCAAGCATGCTGTCCAGCACTGGACAAAGCCGTTGTCCCCATGGCGTAAGGCGATAATCAACCTGAGGGGGTTTGAAGTCGTGGAGGGTTCGAATGACCAGCCCATCGCTTTCCAGGCTACGTAATTGTTGAGCGAGCATTTTTTGCGATATGCCTGTCACTCGGCGTTCGAGATCTGAAAAGCGCTGAATCTTCCCGTCGAACAGGTGGAACAAAATCACCAGTTTCCACCTGCCGCGCAACAGCGCGAGTACGCTGTTGACGTCTTCGGCAGCAGAGTCCGGTGTATACAACGTTCGATGGCTCATTGCTGTCACTTACTTTTTCGTGCGTTCTTGTGGGGTTACCCCTTGGCGATGATCATGAGTGTCTCGTCATTTGATAATGAGGCATCTCGATGAATATCACTCGGTACCCGGTCATTGAAGCATATTTTGCCAGCGAAGCAGGCACAGCCGTGGACGTGCTGGAGGACCTGTTCACCCATGACGCCCGCGTCACTGACGAGGGAGTGACGGTCTGCGGGATTGAAGCGATCAAGGCGTGGAAGCGAGCGGCGAAACACAAATATCAATATACCGTCGAGCCTGTCGAGAGCCTGGAAAGCGATGGACTGGTTATCGTGAAGGTAAGGCTTAGCGGAACATTTCCTGGAAGCCCTGCCGTGGTGAGGTTCAGCTTCGCAGTGACTGACGGACTGATCAGTGCACTGGAAATCGGTTAATGATCACAGCAGAGGTTCCAGCGATATCGCGGATCAGCGAAAGGGCATTTTCATAGCTGATGTGGAGTTTCATCCATTTTTGCCAAAGCGTGAAAGGGCAAGGCGAAGCAGTCGGATAATTCAGGACAACAAAAAGGCCGCTCATTGAGCGGCCTTCTTTTTAAGTCCGGGAAAGTGCCGCTCGCGAGGAGCGGCGTTTACCGTATTACTCGTCCATGCTGCCCATCGCGGTGGTGTTGAAGCCGCCGTCGACGTACATGATTTCACCGCTGATGCCCGACGCCAGGTCGGAACACAGGAACGCGCCGGCGTTGCCGACTTCGTCGATGGTGACGTTGCGGCGCAGAGGGGTCTGCGCTTCGTTGGCAGCCAGCATCTTGCGGAAGTTCTTGATGCCTGACGCCGCCAAGGTGCGGATCGGGCCGGCCGATACAGCATTGACGCGAGTACCTTCCGGGCCGAGGCTGCCGGCCAGGTAACGAACGCCGGCTTCCAGGCTGGCCTTGGCCATGCCCATGACGTTGTAGTTGGGCATGGTGCGCTCTGCGCCCAGGTACGACAGGGTCAGCAGGCTGCCGTTACGGTCTTTCATCATTTCGCGACCGGCCTTGGCCAGGGCCACGAAGCTGTAGGCGCTGATGTCATGAGCGATGCGGAAACCTTCGCGCGTGGTGGCTTCGGTGAAGTCGCCATCGAGCTGGTCGCCAGGCGCGAAGCCCACCGAGTGAACGATCACGTCCAGGCCGTCCCACTTCTTGCTCAGCTCTTCGAAGACCTTGTTGATCTCTTCGTCGCTGGCCACGTCGCAAGGGAAGCACAGCTCAGGGCCTGAACCCCAGCCTGCGGCGAACTCTTCGACACGACCCTTGAGTTTGTCGTTCTGATAGGTGAAGGCAAGCTCTGCGCCTTCACGATGCATGGCGGCGGCAATACCGGATGCGATGGACAGTTTACTGGCGACACCGACGATCAGGACGCGCTTACCGGCGAGAAAACCCATGTGTTGTTCCTCTTCAGGTTAATCGACAGCTACCGGCGCCAAGAAGGCGGCCTCCAGCAGCTGCTGTGTATAAGGATGTTGCGGTGCGGCGAAGATATCCTGCGCTGCACCCTGTTCGACCACTTGGCCTTGCTTGACCACCATCAACTGGTGGCTCAGCGCTTTGACGACAGCCAGGTCATGGCTGATAAACAAATACGTCAGGTTGTACTTGGTTTGCAGCGAGCGAAGCAGCTCGACGACCTGACGCTGTACGGTCCGGTCGAGGGCCGAGGTCGGCTCGTCCAGCAAAATCAGCGCCGGCTTCAAGACCAGCGCACGTGCAATGGCGATCCGCTGGCGCTGGCCACCGGAGAACTCGTGAGGGTAGCGGTGCCGGGTATCCGGGTCCAGACCAACCTCCCTGAGTGCTTCGATGATCGCCGTCTGCTGTTCGGCGGGCGTACCCATGCCGTGGATTCGCAAGCCTTCGCCAACGATTTCAGCCACTGACATGCGCGGGCTCAAACTGCCAAACGGGTCCTGGAAAACCACTTGCATCTGCCTGCGCAGCGGACGGATCTGCTGTTGCGACAGGGATTCTAGCGCGTTGCCCTTGAACCGTATGGTGCCCTGACTGCCGATCAGTCGAAGAATCGCCAGGCCCAGCGTCGATTTGCCCGACCCGCTTTCACCCACAATACCCAGTGTTTGCCCTTGCGGCAGGCTGAAACGTATGCCGTCCACCGCTTTGACGTGGTCGACGGTGCGCTTGAGCAGGCCTTTTTTGATCGGGAACCAGACTTTCAGGTCCTCGATTTCAAGCAGCGGAGCACCTGCGGGGTTGGTCGAAGGACCGCCGCTGGGCTCGGCGCTGAGCAGCACTTTGGTGTAAGGATGTTGCGGCGAACGGAACAATTCTTCGCACGATGCCTGTTCGACGATGCAACCGCGCTGCATGACACATACTCGGTTGGCTATTTGCCTTACGACGTTCAGATCGTGGCTGATCAGCAGCAGTGCCATGCCCAGGCGAGCCTGCAACTGCTTGAGCAATTCGAGGATTTTCAGCTGTACCGTCACATCCAGCGCGGTGGTCGGCTCATCGGCAATCAGCAGCTCAGGTTCGTTGGCCAGGGCCATGGCGATCATGACCCGCTGCCGCTGGCCGCCTGACAGCTCGTGTGGCAATGCTTTGAGGCGTTTGTGCGGCTCAGGGATGCCGACCAGATCGAGCAGCTCCAGCGTGCGCTCGGTGGCCGCCTTGCCGGTCAGGCCCTTGTGCAGGCCCAGCACCTCGTTGATCTGTTTTTCCACCGAATGCAGCGGATTGAGCGAGGTCATCGGCTCCTGGAAGATCATGGCGATCCGGTTGCCACGGATCGTGCGCAGTTTTTTCTCTTCCACTTTCAGCAGGTCCTCACCCGCGTAGTGAATCGTGCCGCTCGGGTGGCTGGCGATGGGGTAGGGCAGCAGGCGCAGGATCGAGTGCGCGGTGACGGACTTGCCCGAACCGCTTTCGCCGACCAGCGCAAGCGTTTCACCGCGACGAATATCGAAGCTGATGTTCTCGACCACGCGTTGCCGCGAGTCGCCCGTCACGAACTCGACCGCCAGATCGCGGATTTCGATCAGATTGTCATTGTTCATCTTATTTCCTTGGGTCGAAAGCATCGCGGGCGGACTCGCCGATGAACACCAGCAGGCTCAGCATGATGGCCAGTACAGCGAAGGCGCTGATGCCCAGCCAGGGCGCCTGCAGGTTGGATTTGCCCTGCGCTACCAGCTCGCCCAGTGACGGTGAGCCGGCGGGCAGGCCGAAGCCCAGAAAGTCCAGCGCCGTCAGGGTGCCGATGGCCCCGGTGAGAATGAACGGCAGGAAGGTCATGGTCGACACCATGGCGTTGGGCAGGATATGGCGGAACATGATCGCGCCGTTTTCCATGCCCAGCGCCCGCGCGGCCCTTACGTATTCCAGATTGCGGCCACGCAGGAACTCGGCGCGTACCACGTCCACCAGGCTCATCCAGGAAAACAGCAGCATGATGCCCAGCAACCACCAGAAGTTGGGTTGTACGAAGCTGGCGAGGATGATCAGCAGATACAGTACCGGCAGGCCCGACCAGATCTCGAGGAAGCGCTGGCCCAGCAGGTCGACCCAGCCGCCATAGAAGCCCTGCAAGGCACCGGCGATGACGCCGATGATCGAGCTGAGGATGGTCAGGGTCAGGGCGAACAGTACCGAAATCCTGAAACCGTAGATCACCCGTGCCAGTACGTCTCGGCCCTGATCATCGGTGCCCAGCAGGTTCTCCCGTGAAGGTGGCGCCGGGGCAGGGACTTTCAGGTCGTAGTTGATGCTCTGGTAGCTGAACGGGATGGGCGCCCACAGGGTCCAGCCATCCTTCGCGGCGAGCAGTTCCTTGATGTACGGGCTCTTGTAGTTGGCCTCCAGCGGGAATTCGCCACCGAAGGTGGTTTCCGGGTAACGCTCGAATACCGGGAAGTACCAGCTGCCGTCATAACGCACGGCCAGTGGTTTGTCGTTGGCGATCAGTTCGGCGCCCAGGCTCAGACCGAACAGAATCAGGAACAGCCACAATGACCACCAGCCACGCCTGTTGGCCTTGAAGCGTTCGAAGCGACGGCGATTGAGAGGAGACAGCTTCATATCAATGCTTCCTGCTTTCGAAGTCGATGCGCGGGTCTACGAGGGTGTAGGTGATATCGCCGATCAGCTTCACCACCAGCCCCAGCAGGGTGAAGATGAACAGCGTGCCGAACACCACCGGATAGTCGCGGTTGATCGCGGCTTCAAAGCTCATCAGGCCCAGGCCGTCCAGCGAAAAGATCACTTCCACCAGCAGCGAGCCGGTGAAGAAGATGCCGATGAACGCCGACGGGAAGCCAGCGATGACCAGCAGCATGGCGTTGCGAAACACATGGCCGTAGAGCACCTTGTGGTTGCTCAGACCCTTGGCTTTGGCCGTGGTCACGTATTGCTTGCTGATTTCGTCGAGAAAGCTGTTCTTGGTCAGCAGCGTCATGGTGGCAAAGTTGCCGATCACCAGCGCGGTGACCGGCAATACCAGATGCCAGAAGTAATCGAATACCTTGCCCAGCGTGCTCAGTTCGTCGTAGTTGTTGGAGGTCAGCCCACGCAGCGGGAACCAGTTGAAGTAACTGCCCCCGGCAAACACCACGATCAGCAGAATGGCGAACAGGAACGCCGGGATGGCATAGCCGACAATGATCGCCGAACTGGTCCATACGTCGAACTGGCTGCCGTGGCGGGTGGCCTTGGCAATCCCCAGCGGGATCGACACCAGGTACATGATCAGGGTGCTCCACAACCCGAGGGAAATGGACACCGGCATCTTCTCGACAATCAGGTCGATGACCTTGGCATCACGAAAGAAGCTGTCGCCGAAATCCAGCGTGGCGTAGTTCTTGATCATGATCCACAGACGTTCCGGCGCCGACTTGTCGAAACCGTACATGCGTTCGATTTCCTTGATCAGTGCCGGGTCCAGGCCTTGCGCGCCGCGGTAGTTGGAGCCTGCCACCGATACTTCGGCGCCGCCTCCGGCAATCCGGCTGGTGGCGCCATCGAAGCCTTCGATCTTGGCGATCATCTGTTCGACCGGGCCACCGGGGGCGGCCTGAATGATGACGAAGTTGATGATCAGGATGCCCAGCAGGGTAGGGATGATCAGCAGCAGCCGTCGCAGAATATAAGCCAGCATGTTTATTGCTCCGCGTTCGCAGGCTTGGCCTGATCAGGGGCTGACGGGGTCGCGGTCACCGGTTTGACATCCGGCTTGGCCCACCAGGTCATCAGGCCGATATCGGAAAGCGCTTCGGCCTTGGGATGGTCGAGGTGATTCCAGTAAGCCACCCGCCAAGTCTTGATGTGCCAGTTCGGGACGACGTAAAAGCCCCACAGCAGCACGCGGTCCAGCGCCTTGGTATGGGTGATCAGGCTTTGCCGTGAGTCGGCGTTGATCAGGCCGTTGACGAGAGAGTCCACCGCAGGGTCCTTGAGGCCCATGAAGTTGCGGCTGCCCGGGTTGTCGGCGCTGGAGGAGTCGAAGTACACGCGCTGTTCGTTACCGGGCGAGCTGGACTGCGGATAGCCCGTGACGATCATGTCGTAGTCCCGCGAGCGCAGGCGGTTGATGTATTGCGACACGTCGGCCCGGCGGATCACCAGTTCAATACCCAGGTCACTCAGGTTGCGCTTGTAAGGCAGCAGAATGCGCTCGAACTCGGTCTGGGCGATCAGAAACTCCAGTTTTACCGGGTTGCCCTGCGCGTCGACCATCTTGTCGTCGACGATCTTCCAGCCCGCTTCCTGCAACAGCTGGAATGCCCGACGTTGTTGTGGGCGAATCATGCCGCTGCCGTCGTTAACCGGTAACTGAAAAGCCTCGGTGAATACCCGATCCGGAATCTTGCCGCGCAGCGGTTCGAGGATTTTCAGTTCCTCGGCAGAGGGCAGGCCGCTTGAGGCCATTTCCGAGTTGTCGAAATAACTTTTGGTACGGCTGTAGGCACCGTTGAAAAGCTGTTTGTTGGTCCACTCGAAATCCAGCAGCAAGGTCAGCGCTTCGCGCACCCGCGCGTCCTGGAATACCGGTTTGCGCAAGTTGAAAACGAACCCCTGCATACCGGTCGGGTTACCGTTGGGCAGCTCTTCCTTGACCAGCCTGCCATCGCGAACTGCCGGGGTGTTGTAGGCGGTCGCCCAGTTCTTGGCGCTGGTCTCTATCCAGTAGTCGAACTGCCCGGCCTTGCCGGCCTCCAGCGCTACTGTGTTGTCGCGGTAGTAGTCGGTGGTCAGTACATCGAAGTTGTAGAAACCCTTGTTGATCGGCAAATCCTTTGCCCAGTAATCCTTGACCCGCTCATAACTCACCGAGCGCCCGGCTTTTACATCGACCACCTTGTACGGCCCGCTGCCCAGCGGGAAGTCCAGGTTGCCTTTGCTGAAGTCGCGGTCGGCCCAGAAGTGCTTGGGCAGCACGGGCAACTGGCCAAGAATCAGCGGCATTTCGCGGCTGCCCTTGTGCTTGAATTTGAACAGCACCCGCAGCGGGTCTTCGACGACGACCTGATCGACGTCGGCGTAGTAGCCCTTGTACATGGGCGAGCCGTGTTCCATCAGGGTCTTGAAGCTGAATTCCACATCTTCGGCGCGGATCGGGTGGCCGTCATGGAAGCGTGCTTCAGGCCGCAGGTAGAAGCGCACCCAGCTGTTGTCCGGCGCTTTCTCGATTTTGCCGGCAACCAGCCCGTATTCACTGAAGGGTTCGTCCAGGCTAGCGCGGGCCAGGGTGTCGTAGATCAGACCAATGTCGTCTGCCGGTACGCCCTTGTTGATGAACGGGTTGAGACTGTCGAAACCGCCGAAGCCTGCCTGGCGCAGCGTGCCGCCCTTGGGGGCATCCGGGTTCACGTAGTCGAAATGCTTGAAATCAGCCGGGTATTTCGGCGCTTCGTCGTACAGCGTCACGCCATGCTGAGGCGCAGCCTGTACCGTGCAGGCGAGGCTGGCCAGCAGCAGGCCGGCTGCCTGCGAGCGCAGGGAGTGCAGAGGGTTCATCGGGGCTTCTCCAGAGTCTTGAGCCACCACGCACGCAGCCCCAGGGTATAGGGCGGGGTAGTGACCATGGCGAATCGGTTGCGATAGGCAAGCCGATGATTGTTCAGATACCAGTTGGGAATGCTGTAGTGCTGAGACAGCAGTACGCGGTCCAGCGCCCGCGCCGCGGCGACCTGATCGTCGCGGGTCTGCGCGGCCAGCAGTTTGTTCAGCAGGGCATCGACCACGGGGTTGGCGATACCCGCGTAGTTCTTGCTGCCGTTGATCGCGGCCTGACTGGAATGGAAGTATTGCCACTGCTCCAGACCGGGGCTCAGGGTCTGTTGCAGGGTCATCAGAATCATGTCGAAATCGAAACGGTCCAGGCGTTGCTTGTATTGGGCGCGGTCGACGGTACGCAGTCCTGCATTGATTCCCAGGCGGCGCAGGTCTTCGATGTAGGGTTGCAGAATGCGTTCAAGGTTGGGGTTGACCAGCAGAATCTCGAAGCGCAACGGTTGCTTGTCGGCATTGAGCAAACCCTTGTCCGAGAGCGTCCAGCCTGCCTCGGCAAGCAGCTTCAGGGCCTTGCGCAAGGTCTCGCGCGGGATCCCGCCGCCATCGGTTTTCGACGGGGCGAACGGCTGGGTGAACAGGCTGGCAGGCAACTGATCACGGTAGGGCGCCAGGAGCAGCCATTCAGCCCCGGTCGGCAGGCCCGTCGCGGAAAATTCGCTGTTGGGGTAGTAACTGGTCGAGCGGTCATAGGCGTCGCTGAACAGCGTGCGGTTGGTCCATTCGAAATTGAACAGCAGCCCCAGGGCTTCGCGCACGCGGATGTCGGCGAAGGCGGCGCGCCGCGTGTTCATGAACAGGCCCTGGGTCTGGGTCGGTATGCGGTGCGGAATCTGCGCCTTGATCACCTGACCGTTGGCGACTGCAGGGAAGTCATAGCCATTGGCCCAGTTCTTGGCCTGATGCTCGATGTAGATGTCGAATTCACCCGCCTTGAACGCTTCGAACGCCACGTCGCTGTCGCGGTAGAACTCGACCTCGACGCGGTCGAAATTGTATTTGCCGCGGTTGACCGGCAAGTCCTTGCCCCAGTAATCCTTGACCCGCTCGAACACCAGTTGCCGACCCGGCTGCACGCGGGTGATGCGGTAGGGACCACTGCCCAGCGGCGGCTCGAAGGTGGTCGCCTTGAAATCCCTGTCTTTCCAGTAATGCTGCGGCAACACCGGCAGTTCGCCCAGGCGCAGGATCAGCAACGGGTTGCCGGAGCGCTTGAAGACAAAGCGGATGCGATGACGATTGAGGATGTCGACGCGCTGCACTTCCTGCAGGGCGGTGCGGTATTGAGGGTGACCGTCCTTGAGCAGTGTCCGGTAGGAAAACGCCACGTCGTAGGCGGTGATGGGCTTGCCGTCATGGAAGCGCGCCTGTGGGCGCAGGTTGAACACCACCCAGCTGCGGTCCTCGCTGTATTCCACGGACTGGGCGATCAGCCCGTAACTGGAGGTCGGTTCATCGCCGGACGGGTCGTACTGGCCCGTGCCGACCATTAGCGGTTCATTCAGCTCGTTGACGCCATATTGCAGGAAGTTGCCGGTCGAGACCGGGCTGCTGCCCTTGAATGTGTAGGGGTTGAGCGTGTCGAACGTGCCGAAGGCCATCATTCTCAGGGTGCCACCTTTCGGCGCCTCGGGATTGACCCAGTCGAAATGAGTGAAGCTGGCCGGGTACTTGAGAACACCAAACTGCGCGTAACCATGACTTTCAGTGATGGCTGCGTTGGCGCAGAAGCTCAAGGCCAGGCTGAGGGTTAGCAGGAAGGGACGTATCACGATCCAGGCGGCTTGGGCTTTCGGGTCGCTAACAGTAACAGCTTGTTCCAGCTGGAAAAAGACTGCAGGTGATGGCGTCGCCGGGGCTGCATCGGCCACCCGCCCCAAGGTTATCGAAGGGCAAGTGGCCGAGCTCATCAATGTGGCAGGTAAACGGTCAGGGTCTGGCCGGGTTTGAGGGCCTGCCCGCTACGTGGATTCCAGCGCTTGAGATGTTGCATCTCGACGTTGAAGCGCTTGGCGACCAGGTACATCGAGTCACCTTTCTGGATCTTGTACTGCATGGATTTCTTTTCGCCATCCTTGGCGCTGGTGCTGGCGACCGCCTTGCTGGCGGCTTTACCGGCAGGTTTGCTGGTGTCCTGCATGACCAGCGTCTGGCCGACCTTGAGCTTCTTGCCGGTCAGCTTGTTCCAGCGTTGCAAGTCTTCGACGTCAACCTTGTTGGCTTGCGCGATGTTGGTCAGGTTGTCACCGCTGCGCACTTTGTAGCTGCGGGTACGTGACGGCTTGTCGTTGCTGGCCAGCGCTTCGAACACAGGCTGTGAATTCTGCATGCCCGGCTTGACCGGTATGCTCAGCGACTGACCGACCTTCAGGCGGTTGCCGGACAGCTTGTTATTGCCCTTGAGCGAGCTGACCGTGACCTGATAACGACTTGCCAGGCTTTCCAGAGTGTCGCCCTTGCGCACCCGGTAAGGCTGCCAGGCGACGAGTTCTTCCTGTTTCATGGTCAGCAGGCTGGCCGTCAGCAGTTGCGCCTTGGAGGTGGGCACCAGCAGGTGCTGGGGGCCATCGACGGTCAGGCGCTTCTTGTAGGCGGGGTTGAGCTGGATAAGCTCGTCTTCGTCGATGTCGGCGGCGCTGGCCACTTTGGACAGGTCGACACGCTTGTTGAGCTCGACGACTTCGAAGTAAGGCTGGTTGGCGATCGGGTTCAGATTGACGCCATAAGCTTCCGGCGACAATACAACCTGAGACAGGGCCAGCAGCTTGGGCACGTAATCGCGGGTTTCCTGCGGCAGCGGCAGGTTCCAGTAGTCGGTCGGCAGGTTGAGCTTGTCATTGCGCTCGATGGCGCGGCTCACCGTACCTTCGCCGGCATTGTAGGCTGCCAGGGCCAGCAGCCAGTCACCGTTGAACATGTCGTGCAGGCGGGTCAGGTAATCCAGTGCCGCAACAGTCGAGGCCTGGATGTCGCGACGTCCGTCATAAAAGCTGGTCTGGCGCAGGTTGAAGTAACGCCCGGTCGACGGGATGAACTGCCAGAGGCCGACCGCCTGGCTGCGTGAAACGGCCATCGGGTTGTAGGCGCTTTCGATAACCGGAAGCAGGGCCAGTTCCAGCGGCATGTTGCGTTCTTCAAGGCGCTCGACGATGTAGTGCATGTACAGGCTGCCGCGCTCGCCAGCGTTTTCCAGAAAGGAAGGGTTGTTGGCGAACCACAGGCGCTGTTGATCGATGCGGGGGTTCTGATCGTTGCCTTGTTGCAGTTGAAAGCCCTGACGCATGCGCTCCCAGACATCCTGTGGAGGTGCGAGAGGGGTGGCAGGCTTGTGTGACAGAAAAATCGGTTTTTGCTTGATTCCGGCGGCCAGGTTAGGCGCGCGATGATTGCTGGCCGGGTCGACGCTGGCGGTGCTCTGGCAACCGGCCAGAAGGGCACTCGCGGTGACGGCCATGGCCTGAGCCAACCGAGTCAATGCGTCCGAATGTGAAGGCTTGCTGGTAGATGACGACATTGTTCGGGGGGTACATCCAGACGAAAATGTCGGGCGATTCTAGGAAGCAGCCTGCCGTCGGTCAACCTTTCAGAATTTTATTGCGGTTTTAGGGTCGGGTCAGAACTTATCTTTCCATGCCCTCAGGCTTGCAAAGACCGCACTCTGCGAGGTGTTTTGCGCGTCGCTCCGTTCGTCCGCTTTTTCTTTAACGGATGTTTCCCCGGTACGCAGGAAGGGGTTGGTGCGTTTTTCCAGTGCCATATTCGAAGGAAGACTGATGCGATTTTCGCTGCGCCAGCGCGTCACTTCGGCCAGGCGTTCGGCAATATCGACATTGGCGGGCTCGACGGCCTGTGCAAAGCGAAGGTTGCTCAGCGTGTATTCGTGAGCGCAGTAGATCAGTGTGCTGTCCGGCAGTTTGGCCAGGCGGCCGAGAGAATCGTGCATCTGTTGTGGCGTGCCCTCGAACAGCCGTCCACAGCCGGCGGCAAACAGCGTGTCGCCGCTGAACAGCAGGGGCGTCGTGGCGTCCTCATGATAAAACGCGATATGCCCCAGCGTGTGGCCTGGAACCGCATGCACCACAAATTCCAGGCCCAGCACGGTCAGCCGGTCATTGTCGACCAGCGCGATATCGCGCGCCGGTATGGTCTCGGCCGCTGGGCCCAGCACCCGCGCCGCGGTCGACTGCTTGAGTTCCGCAACACCGCCCACATGATCATTGTGGTGGTGCGTGATCAGGATATCGGTCAGCCGGTAGTCGGGATTCTGCGCCAGCCAGCCCAGCACCGGCTTTGCGTCGCCCGGATCGACGACAGCGCACTGCTGGCTCGAAAGGTCTTGTAACAACCATATGTAGTTGTCATTGAAAGCAGGAAGGGCGTGGATCTGTATCATGGCGCAGTTCGCATAGCGGCGGACAATGGTGCATCTTAGAGTCTGTTGCCGCTGTATGCGAGCACCTCTGGAGGAGAACTCATGACCGATGAAGCGTTCGCTCAGGCTGATCCTGAGTGGCTTGCATTGATCCGCGCTGCCCGCGAATGGCTTTCCGGGCCGCTCGGGCAGCTTCTGCTCGAAGAGGAGCGGCGCATTCTCGACGAGGAACTGGGGCGGTATTTCGGTGGCTATCTGGTGCATTACGGCCCGTCGGCGCAAAGCCCTCCGGTGGCTCCCCAGGTGCAGCGCAATGTACGCCTTGGTGCGCCATTGCCGGGTGTCGAGATCGTCTGTGAAGAACAGGCGTGGCCATTGAGTGAGCACGCGGCCGATGTCGTGGTACTGCAACACGGCCTGGATTTCTGCCTGTCGCCCCACGGCCTGCTGCGCGAAGCGGCCAGCAGCGTGCGACCGGGCGGGCACTTGCTGATTATCGGTATCAACCCCTGGAGCACCTGGGGCATACGCCATGTATTCGCCCGGGATGCGCTGCGCAAGGCACGCTGCATTTCATCCTCGCGGGTCGCTGACTGGCTGAATCTGCTGGGCTTCGCGCTGGAGAAACGACGCTTCGGATGCTATCGTCCGCCCCTTGCTTCAGCAGCATGGCAGTCGCGTCTTGCAGGGCTTGAACGCCTTGGCGAGGGACGTCAGAGCCCCGGTGGCGGCTTCTATGTACTGGTGGCGCGCAAACTGGTGGTAGGCCTCAGGCCTTTGCGCCAAGTGCGCCGTGACCCGATCGGCAAGCTGATTCCCATGCCGATGGCCAAGGTCAGCCGCAATACTCAGGATCAGGCTTGAGCAATGCCATGCCGCAAATGAAGCCCATCATTCTGGAAAGGTCGTAATGAGCGATAGCGTTGAACTCTTCACCGACGGTGCCTGCAAGGGTAATCCTGGCCCGGGCGGGTGGGGAGCCCTGCTGGTGTGCAAGGGCGTCGAAAAAGAGTTGTGGGGTGGCGAAGCCAATACCACCAACAACCGGATGGAACTGACCGGTGCGATTCGCGGGCTTGAAGAACTCAAGCGCCCCTGCGAAGTGACGCTGGTGACCGACTCTCAGTACGTGATGAAAGGCATTACCGAGTGGATGGTCAACTGGAAGAAGCGCGGCTGGAAAACCGCTGCCAAGGAGCCGGTCAAAAATGCCGACCTGTGGCAGCTTCTGGATGAACAGGTCAGTCGCCACACGGTGAAATGGCAGTGGGTGCGTGGGCACATCGGCCACCCTGGCAACGAGCGTGCCGACCAGCTCGCCAACCGTGGCGTCGACGAAGTGCGCGGCATCCGGCACGGCTAGACGCGCACGGGCTCGCAACGGCCGCTGCGTGCTAGAATCGCGGCCTGTACATGAGGCAACAGTCAATGGCATTGCAAAACCTGGATAACAGATCGATCGTCCTCGATACCGAAACCACCGGTATGCCGGTGACGGATGGTCACCGCATCATCGAGATCGGTTGTGTCGAGTTGATCGGTCGCCGCCTGACCGGGCGGCATTTTCACGTTTACCTGCAACCCGATCGCGAAAGTGACGAAGGCGCGATCGGTGTTCACGGTATCACCAACGAATTTCTGGTCGGCAAGCCGCGGTTTGCCGAAGTCGCCGATGAATTCTTCGAGTTCATCAAGGGCGCGCAGCTGATCATTCACAACGCAGCGTTCGACGTTGGCTTCATCAACAACGAATTTGCCTTGATGGGTTCGCAGGACAGGGCTGATATCACCCAGCACTGTTCGATTCTCGATACCCTGATGATGGCGCGAGAGCGCCACCCGGGTCAGCGCAACAGCCTGGATGCACTGTGCAAGCGCTATGGCGTCGACAACTCGGGCCGTGAGTTGCACGGCGCATTGCTCGACTCCGAGATTCTGGCTGACGTCTACCTGGCGATGACCGGCGGGCAGACCAGCCTGTCGCTGGCCGGCAATGCTTCCGATGGCAATGGTTCGGGCGAAGGCTCCGGCAACCGTGGCAGCGAAATTCGCCGCCTGCCGGCCGATCGCAAGCCTTGCCGCATCATTCGCGCTTCTGAAAGTGAACTGGCCGAGCACGAAGTGCGTATGAGCACCATCGCCAAGGCTTGCGGTGCTCCTCCGCTCTGGGTACAGATGCTGGAAGCCGGAGCACAGGCATCTTCCTGACAGCAAGCGGCAAAGGTGAACTGAACGTGGCACATCCTGCTTTGAGCATTCGGGTTGCAGACGAATGCTTCGAGGACTACATCCTCAATAGCGAATTCACGTTTACAGTGCTTGGCTACGCCCAACCGCGCATCGGCGAGCCCGTGGATTCATGGCCGGTCGAGTTGGTCGAGCCGTACAGCAAGAATTATGGCATCGACTCTCAGGAGTTCGCCGATCATCGTGACGCCGCCACCAGTTCGGTGATGGTTGCCTGGCTGGATGACCACCCCGTCGGCCATATCGTGATGAGCACTCACTGGAGCGGCTTCGCCTACATTGATGAACTGGCGGTAGACGAGTGGGCGCGCCGTCATGGCGTCGCACGTTCATTGCTCGACGCCGCACAATTCTGGACTCGCAAGCGCGATCTGCCGGGCATCGTTCTGGAAACCCAGAACAATAATCTGGGAGCCTGCAGGCTGTACGAGAGTTGCGGGTACGTGGTCGGCGGGGTGGATCACATGCGCTATCGCGGCATCGATCCGAGCACTCGTGAAACGGCGATTTTCTGGTATCTGATCTTTTCGGATTAACAGCTTCCCGCTGGCCGTGCAGCCAAAGCGGGAATGCTGCCGGTATTACGTGGGGGTGCGGGTAATTTTTATGCCCGATTGCACCAGCTCGAAGTCCTCACCACCCAGATGCTTGACCCGGTCGCCGATTGCCAGCCTGTAGGTGATCACCGGCTGCCCGCCCTGCGCCTCATCCGGCTGCGATTCCTGGAACTCATGAACCGGATAAACGCGACCTTCGGCGTCCCTGGCATGAAATTGTCCGACGAGAACTGAAGCCATTTGCTCTGTAACCTCTGAAACTGAATATAACTGCTGGTTTACGAATCCATCGAGGCTAGTAGACCACTGATCTATAGGTGAGTTTGCCTTTGAGGGAAAAAATAATCCCTGCTGTTCCAGCGCGTAGGGAATTGACCGGCGCAAAGGTCGTCTAAACCCGGCTTCTGTTCTATACCTAACCTTCCCTTGAATCAGATGACGGATATTTCCATGAGCCAGGTTCATACCATTGCCGTATTGGTCGGCAGTCTGCGAAAAGAGTCCATCAACCGCAAGATCGCGCTTGCTCTGGCAGAACTGGCACCTGCCAGCCTGAAACTGAATATAGTCGAGATTGGTGACTTGCCGTTGTACAACGAAGACATTGATGGCGACTCACCGCCGCCTGCATACACTACCTTTCGCGAGCAGCTGGGCGCTGCCGACGGCGTGCTGTTTGTCACCCCGGAATACAACCGCTCGGTGCCGGGTGCCCTGAAGAACGCCATTGATGTGGGCTCGCGTCCCTATGGCAAAAGTGCCTTCAGCGGCAAGCCGGGCGCAGTGATCAGTGCCTCGCCGGGTGCTGTCGGTGGCTTTGGTGCCAACCATCACCTGCGCCAGTCGCTGGTATTTCTGGACGTGCTGTGTCTCCAGCAGCCCGAAGCCTACCTGGGCGGTGCCGGGAGCTTTTTCGACGAGTCCGGCGCATTGTCCGATAAAACCAGGCCTTTCCTGCAGAAGTTCATCGATGCCTTTGCCGCCTGGGTCGAAAAGAACGGCAAAGTCTCCGCCAACTGACGCTGACGAAGCGCGTCTGCGGATAAATTGCTTTATCTAACGCAGGCGCTTCGCGCTACCTCAATAAGCTGTTTCCTTTTTTCCTCGGCCATGCGCTCACGCGCAATGCGCTACGAGGAGTTATCCAAGGGAAACAGTACATGTCAGCAGCACTGCCGTATTTCTTCAGTGAGGCTCTGCGGAGCAGATTTACACAGGACATCCAGTACGCAACGGATGAGGCTCGAATTACCAGCGACGAAGGACGGTGGCTAAGGTCACTGGTCGCTACAGACACTTCAGCAGATTCCGGCACGACCTTCCCGAGAGTCGACAGGCTGACAATTGAAGACGGCTCTGCAGGCAATGCCGAGCTGGCCGGAGCATTGTTCATCAGTGATCCCGATAACGCTGACGCTCCTGTTTTTCTGAGTACGTTGGCGTTCGGGATCGAGCGATTTGCGAGCCGTAGTTTGCTACTCGCCGGATTGCAGCAGCGGTTGGCCGAGGTCAGCGACGTGTCGATTGTCGAAGCCGATCGTGTCGAAGATGCGTTGTTCGAAGCGCGCAGTCTTGCGGTGATACGCCAGCAAGCCCGGTACCTGGAAGACCTGTGGACACTGTTACAGGACTTGCCTGATCTGTATTCAGCCTGTGGCAAGGCTTTGCAGACGGTTCTGTTGGCGCGGTGGGCGGGAGACGGCATCGACGTTTTCACCCAGATCGTGCAGATCCTGGAAATGTCCCCTGCTGCCGACCCGGGACTGCCATCGGTCGTGGGCACCCAATACCTGGTCGATGCCGCTGTGCAGGTCTTCATCGGCGAGTTGATTCCGACAGGTCTGACGCGGCAGTTTCTGGATGCCAGGGGGGATATCCTGTCCCAGGCCCAGTCAACGCTCTTCGAGCAAGCATTGTCTGACTCGGTTTCCGCAGTCAGCGCTGCCTACGAGCAATTGCTGGTTGACTACTGGACGTCCCTAAGGCCCGACGGCCGGACCGTGAAGGACTTCGCCACTCGCGCCTTGGCAGAGTGCTTTCGTCAGCACCTGCTGTCGAGCCGGGCACATGGCGCGATGACGGACGCGGAGTACCGCCATTTGCTCACCCTGTTGCCTTCATCCCCTGAAGCGATCGATGCACAATCGATCAGGGTCCGACGGTTGTCGGTGTCTGTGGCGGGGCAGGAGCCGGTCAAGCTGGTCGGTGTGGCCCTGATCGAGTTCCCGGCGGACGAACTGGCGGGTGTATACCTTTACTCCTCGTTATCGGGTTTGCTGCGCTTCAGCGATTCGGCCAACGCCATCGAGCACGTCCTGAGCGACCCTTCACGTAACGGAATGCTGTTTTATTCTTCGCTGGACGATCATGTTTCCATCCGGATGCAAGGACCCGTGGAGGTGCGTCAGGATACGCTCGCCACGGAGTTTTTCAGTGATTTCGTCGGGTCGCTCATCGCCCTGCAAAAGCGCAATCTGCGTTACGCGCTGGCGTTGCCGGCCATCGATGCGGCAAAAATTCCCGTCCGGGTTGATGATGCGCTGGATATTCGGGGGCTGCTGGACGGCCGATTGCTGAATCTGCACGACTCAGGACGCTGGCGCTCGGAACGTCTGACCTTTGATCAGGCCTGGGGTGCCTCTGTGCAAACCACCAGTGTGCAGCCGAGCCTCATTCCCGAGCCGTCCTATAACTGGGTCAGCAAACTGAAAAAGCTCGACTGGATGCTTGAGCGCGTTGATGCCCTGCATACGGGCGTGGACAGCTGCATGCGTCTTGCGCTGAACCGCTATCTGGCAGTGATTGGCGGCCCGCATCTTGATGCATGGATGCTCTGGGTGTTACCGGATGCCATCGATGCGCCGCCCGTGCGCCTGCTTTCGTTGGCGCTTGACCGCGTTTGCGGTTATGCACCGGCACCGCTGTCAGGCGGCGTGGTTCTTGCCGGGCTGCTGAAGCCGGTTATGGATCAACCGGTGCAACGTTTGCCCTTGGCATTGATCGAGCAGATTCTGTCCTGCGTCCAGGTGGATTTCCCTCGCCGCTTCAACGAGCAGATAAGCGAATTCTATTCACGCTCGATACGTCATCTGGATACCCGATTACGGCCCGACGTGATGTGCGGTCTGATTCGGGAGTACTCGCTGCGTCTGGAACTGCTGGTTGAAAAACGCATCGCTACGCTTCCTGATTCGGTCATCGCGAACGTCCAGCAAGTACTGGACAGACCGTTACCAGCGCTCAGGGCTGCGCTGGGCGAGGCGCGTGTCGATGCTTTTACCGTCTCGGTCGAGTACGACCCGCAATCAGCCGCGATCAAAGTGCCCAATGCATTCGTGATCAATAACAGGTTGCCCGGCAACAAGCCCGCTCTGTGGATAGTGAACAAGGGGCTCATATGTTTCGAAACCCTGCAGGTACTGGAACAGTATGTTGCTGAGCGGTTTACCGGCAAAGAACTGGGATCGCACTTGCCCGGCGTTCTTGCCGAGCCTGACCGGCAGACGTTGCTCGACTATCGTGCCCGGAAGGGTGCTCTCACCCTCAAGGTCGTATTGCAGCGCATCGAAGGGCATTTCATCGAGGCCTTGCAACACGACGAGATAGAGCGTCAGCGGCGCACGATGGCAGAACTTTATCAGCAGGCCGTGACCTGGCGGGTGCCGTCAGAACTGTTTGTCAACCTGTTGGGGGCAGGGGAGCGGGATGACCGAAATCGCCAGAATCTCAGCCATCTGGGGGTCGCCATTCAGTTCATCATCTACAAAGCCATCGTGCCCTCATGGGTCCGCGAAGCGTCCAGGGCCGATCAGGTTATGCTGATTGATGCCCTACGGCGTTTCTATGTGACCTGTGCTGGAAAGAAGGACTTTCTATTTGATATTCCCAGCCTCTACGAATACTCCTGTGAACAACTGAGGCTCAGGTTCCAGACCGATTTCACCGAGCCTCGTCCGGATCCTGAAAACATCCGGGTTACCCTGAAGCATTTTGTTCCCGCTCCAGTCGCGCCGGGGCAGACGCCTCAATCGATACCGGCGGCCACGGACGCAGTCAGTGAAAACCTGGCGGAGTTTGCCATCAACCGTTTCCTGTCCAGGCAGGACGGCGTCATTCTTCTCTCGTCACGAGATGATCAGCCGCTGAACGCGTCGCTGACGCCGGCTTATGTGCGTGAGCTGGTGAAGTCGCTGGACATTGCCGCAGGTTACCGGAGCCTGCTGGACTCGCGGCTGGCCGTGACGGCTGCGGATTATCCGGAGCGACGCAGGCTGTTCGTCGAACAGGTCCCCTCTCTCGATATTCTGCAAGCGTTTGCGCTCCGGCTTAAAAATGAGCTCAGCGAGCAAGCCTACCAAGTGATTGAAAATGTGCTGAGCATGCCTGATGCCCTCGCGCGACTTCCTGTCAACGGCTGCAAAGTGGTGCTGAGCCCCTTGCAATTGCTCCCTGCCAAAGAGGGCTGGGAGCCGACTGTCGTACTGAATACGTATCTGATGGGGCCGATGGACAACCAGCCGGGACCGTGGGTGCTTTACGCGCCGCTGCATGAAGATTTCGTTTTCAAGGAATACCCGGATCGGGCCGCGCTGTTGCATGACATACACACCTCTGCGTTTCTTCAACAATACATTCTGGATCGTGTTGATCCCGATGTGCGCAAGCTCTACGACAACGGTGGCTTTATGGAGCCGCACCTGCCTTTCAGTGCAGAGTCTTCGTTTGATTTTCCTTTTGAAACACCTGCACCGGTCACCCTGCAAATCGACCCGTATGAGGGAAACTGTCTGCTGCTGATGTTCAGGGGCGCCCTCGATATCCTGAAATTACAGGTGCAACAGCACAGCGTTACCAATGCCGAACAGCACCGTGCTACGTCCCGCTACCTGTTCACGCTGGGCGCCGAGCAAGTCATGGCGCTCATGCCGGGGAGGGTGGGTGCGTTGATCGGCATTATCCAGGGGCAGACGCTGCTGAATATGTCGGTCATCTCGGCCGGGGATCAGAGCTGGGGCAAGGCTTTTTCGGAGTTCATGGCTGCTCTGAGTGTGATGATTTCTTCTGGACAGGCGCCCTCGGCATTCCCGTCACGGGCGGTTGACGAGGTCAACATGACAGCGGAGGAAGCTGTCCTGTCTGACCCGCTTGTACAGCTGGATGACGACGCCGATGTGCCCGAGTTTTCCTGGAGCAACAGCTCACTGACCCAGCAGATACGAGAGCGGCTGCGCCAATTCGAAGTGCATGATGTTGCCTTGAACACGCTGCAAAGAGATGAGTTGTTGAGTACCTACCACGATCCGCTCCCAAATAGAGAGTATGCAGCCATTGGTGGCAAGATCTACGAATTGAAGTCTGATGCTAACGGCTGGTTCATCGTCTCGGGAACCATGGTAGGGCCCCCGGTCAGTCTTGATGCGGACCAGCAATGGAAGCTTGATATCCAGGGCGGGCTGAGGGGCGGAGGGGGCGCGCTGACGCGTATGGAGGGCAGCCTTGTCGACGACCTGGTTGACGACATAATGGTTGTAAACGCCCGGGGGATGTCCGAGATCCGCCACTCATACCGGGAAATGGCCCTGGCCATCGAGGACGCGCACAAGCAGGCGCAGTACTATCTGGAAAACAGCCTGGCCAACCTGGCGATACCCGTATCCGCCAAAGCAGTCGAACCACGCACGGAAAAAATCATCGCCGATTTCTTTGGTCAGAAGAATCCGGACGACCGATTGTACGACGTCACTAAAAAGACAATTACCGATATTTATCAGGAATTGATGAACCCTTCGATGTCGCCCATCGACTCTCAGCGTTATGTGGTGGGTATCAACCGGATGGGCAATGAGGCCTCCAGCGCATTCATCTTCGAGGCGGATCCGTTGAGGCGGGTGTTCCTGACTGAACAGTTCTTTCGTGTACCTACTTACCGTTTCAAGCTCAGCGCCATTCGCTCAGGTGAATTCAAGCATGCTCCGCATTATCGCGCTGCCATTCTGATTCACGAGTTATCGCATATGGTGCTCAAGACCGACGACATTGCCTATGTCGACTCTCAGGCCCCGTTCGTTGACCTGATCGAGGATACCCCCACGTATCGATTGCGCATCAGGAATGAACTGATTACCCAGCAGCAGAAAACCCTGTCCTACCAGACTGACCGCGACAAGCTGTTCAAACAACTGGATGAAGAAACGTGGCGCGATTTGCGGCGAATGGACGGTAACGGCAAGCAGACGATTCTGCGTATCTGCGGCAAGAAGACCCTCGAAGAAGCGCGTGATGTGTTTTACCAGGACGTCCACAAACGTACCGACGTCATGCTCAAAAATGCGGATTCCGTGGCGTTGCTGGTGACATTGCTGGGGCGCGAGCGCTTTGTGAGGCGCTGAGGGCATGCTCCGGCGACCGACGTCACCGGGGCATTCGTGCCTGTCAGACCAGATAATGGCGCAATTCACGGGCGATCAACAGGCGCTGGATCTCGCTGGAGCCTTCGTATATCTGGGTGATGCGCGCGTCCCGGTAGTAACGCTCGACCGGGTAGTCCTCCAGATAGCCATAGCCACCATGAATCTGGATCGCCTTGGAGCACACCCACTCGGCCATTTCCGACGCGAACAGCTTGGCCTGAGAGGCTTCCGACAGGCACGCTTGCCCGGCGCTGCGCAGCCGCGCGGCGTGCAGGGTCAGCAGGCGGGCGGCATTGATGCGGGTGTGCATGTCGGCCAGCAGATTGGCAATGCTTTGATGTTCGATGATCGGTTTGTCGAACTGCACACGTTCCCGCGCATACGCCAGCGCAGCTTCGAAGGCGGCGCGGGCGATACCCAGCGCCTGCGCGGCGATGCCGATGCGGCCGCCTTCCAGGTTGGAGAGGGCGATCGACAAGCCCTTGCCGCGCTCACCCAGCAGGTTGGCAGCCGGGATGCGGCAGTTGTTCAAGGTGACCGCGCAGGTGTCCGATGCGCGGATGCCCATCTTGTGTTCGCTGCGATCCACCACGAAACCGGGGTTTTCGGTCGGCACCAGAAAGGCTGACAGGCCCTTTTTGCCAAGCGCCGGATCGGTCACCGCAAACACGATAGCCAGTTGTGCCCGCTTGCCGTTGCTGACGAACTGCTTGGCGCCGTTGATCACCCACTCATCGCCCTGTAACTCGGCACGAGTCCGCAGGTTGTGGGCTTCAGAGCCTGCATGTGGTTCGGTCAGGCAGAAACAGCCGATGGCCCGGCCCGTGGCCAGTTTTTCCAGCCAGGCATGTTTCTGCTCGTCGGTGCCGTAGTTGAGAACCGGCCCGCAGCCCACCGAGCTGTGAACGCTCATCAATGTGCCGGTGGCCGCGTCGGCAGCGGAGATTTCCTCAACCGCCAGGGCGTAGGCGACGTAATCGATGTAGGTGCCACCCCATTGCTCCGGCACCACCATGCCCAGCAGGCCCAGTTCGCCGAGCTTGGCAACCAGTGCGTCATCGATCCAGCCGGCCTTTTCCCAGGCCTGGGCATACGGCGCGATTTCATTACGCGCAAAGTCGCGCGCCATGTCGCGAATCATTACCTGCTCTTCACTCAATTCAAGGTCGTGCACGGCTCAATTCTCCAGACCGCTGAAGAAACTCTGCACCTGCGCGGCACTGACGTCCTGCGCGCTGGCGTGTTTCCATTGCGGCTTCTTGTCTTTATCGATGATCAGCGCACGTATGCCCTCGATCAGGTCACCGCGTTCGAACCATTGGCGGTCCAGGTGCAACTCCATGGCGAAGCAGGCCGGCAGCGACAGATGACGGCCACGGCGCAGCATTTCCAGGGTCACCGCCATGCCCAGCGGTGAGTGAGCTTTCATTCGGGCTACGGTATCCAGCGCCCACTCGCGGGTGTCGCCGATGACCACCTGTTGCAGTTGCTCAAGCATGCTGGGAACATCCGGCAGCCCGAAAAAGTGGTCGATGGCGTGGCGCAGGGCTTCCAGCGGCGGGGAGGGCAGACGCTGGGTCGCCAGCTTGGCCAGCGCACCCTGCAGGTCCTTGAGCGGGGTCGACTTCCATTTCAGATGATCGAGCATGTGGTCGAGGCGCGGCAGCAGTTCGCTGTTCATGGACCAGTTGGCAAGGCCGCAGTACAACGCGTCGGCAGCACCGATCTGCGACCCGGTCACGCCCAGCCAGGTCCCGAGTTCGCCGGGCAGCCGCGAGAGAAAATAACTGCCGCCGACATCAGGGAAATAACCGATGGCGACCTCCGGCATGCCGAGGCGGCTGCGTTCGGTGACCACGCGCAGGTCGGCTCCCTGGACCAGCCCCATGCCGCCACCCAGCACCAGGCCATCCATCAGGGCCAGTACCGGCTTGCGGTAGCGGTGAATGGCCAGGTCCAGCTCGTACTCTTCGGCAAAAAACGTGTGGTGCAGATCCTGGCCGCTCTGGTGGCTTTCATACAGCGAACGGATATCGCCACCGGCGCAGAACGCCTTGCCGCCTGCGCCGCGCAGGACCACGGCATGAACCGAGGGGTCGTCGGCCCAGCGCTCAAGTTGCTGGCGAAGTGTGCGGACCATGTCCAGATCGATTGCGTTCAGGCCTTCCGGACGATTGAGGGTCAAGTGTCCGATGTGGTTACGCACGTCGACAACGATCGAATCCCGGCTGGCGGACGGTCGAACCGGGCGGGCGGATGAAACCTGTGAACTCATTCTGAACTCCTTGTTCGGTTGCGCTTTTTTCTTATTCGAGCATTCGAGCGTCGCAGAAGATCGTAGCAGCGCAAATGTGCAAAGCAAAACTGCGTTTAAGCATAGTCTGAAGTTTCAGATAGCCACTGTTTAACGCCTTCGCAAGTGCCTGAGCGTTGCGGTATTGGACTGACCGATACGAATCATTGCCTGGCGGATGAGTATTATGAGTGTCATTAATGTCACAAAAGGGAATTCCTCAGGTGTACCCCATGAAAGTCCCCGTGCCAGTCGTTTATGAGCGATAAGTATGCCCCGCGCGAGTGGGCCGCCCACGAGCGTCCGACCATGCCCGGCTCGCCGTCGACGCCACTGCATTCGACTGCACGGCGTTGGGCGTTTGCTATCGTGGGGGTGATCGTCGCGCTGACCGGCGGCCTCGGTAATGCGCTGGTAGTCGCCAACCTGCCGTATTTGCAGGGCGCGCTGGGGGCGACATCGCAGGACATCGCCTGGCTGCCGGCGGCCTACATCATGACTAACGTGTCGATGAATCTGCTGCTGGTGAAGTTTCGCCAGCAATTTGGTCTGCGTGCGTTCACCGAGCTGTTTCTGGTGCTGTATGCGCTGGTGACGCTGGCACATCTGTTCGTCAACGACATCGATTCGGCCATCGCTGTACGTGCGGCACACGGTATGGTCGGCGCTGCGCTCAGCACTCTGGGCCTGTATTACATGATTCAGGCTTTCCCGCAGAAGTGGCGGCTCAAGGCGCTGGTATTGGGGATTGGCACCGCCCAGCTGGCAACGCCGCTGGCCCGGCTGGTGTCGGAAGACTTGCTGCAGATTGCCCAATGGCGTGGCCTGTATCTGTTCGAACTGGGCATGGCGCTGCTCTCGCTGGGCTGCGTGCTGCTGCTCAAACTGCCGCCGGGCGATCGCTTCAAGGCGTTCGAGAAGCTCGACTTCCTGACCTTCGGCTTGCTGGCCAGCGGCTTTGCGCTGTTCTGTGCGGTGCTGTCGCTGGGGCGTATAGAGTGGTGGCTGGAAGCGCAATGGCTGGGTATCGCCTCAGCGGCATCGATTGCGCTGATCTGCGCCGGGCTGGCCATCGAACATAACCGCAGCAATCCGTTGCTGATCACGCGCTGGCTGGGCAGTGGGGCGATCCTGCGTCTGGGCCTGGCGGTTATCCTGTTTCGCGTGGTGCTGTCCGAACAGTCGGTCGGTGCTGTCGGTTTTCTTCAAGCGCTGAACATGGGCAGTCAGCAGCTGCACACCTTGTATCTGGTGATGTTGCTCGGCAGCGTCTCGGGGCTGGCGGTCAGTGCCCTGACCATCAACCCGGCGCATCTGATCAAACCCTTGCTGATCTCTCTGGCGATGATGGCAGTGGGGGCCTGGATGGACAGTCATTCCACCAACCTGACCCGCCAATCGAACATGTACCTCAGCCAGTTTCTGTTGGCGTTCGGCGGCACGTTTTTCCTCGGGCCCACCCTGGTGCTGGGGATCAGCGGGGTGTTGGCGAACCCGCGCAACATGGTCAGCTTTTCGGTGTTGTTCGGGATCACCCAGAACATCGGCGGGCTGATCGGGTCTGCTGCATTGGGCACCTTTCAGGTGGTGCGCGAGAAATTTCATTCCAGTTACATCGTTGAACACCTGACCCTCATCGATCCGCTGGTTCAGGCGCGACTGCAGAGCTACAGCGCCAGTTACAGCTCGGTGCTCGCCGACCCTTCATTGCGCAACAGTCAGGGCATCCGCGCGATGGCCACGGCAGCGACCCGGGAGGCCAATGTGCTGGCCTACAACGATGTGTTCATGCTGATCGCGCTGATTGCCGTGCTGACCATGATCTGGATTTCAGCCCGGGTCCTGTGGCTGAAAATGACCACTCAACCTCTGGCGCTGGCACCCGTTGCACCTGCTGCTTCGCCCTCCGTATCCAACTCCGGCGTTAAATCTTCATGACCGAATCCAAGACCCCAGATACCGAAGCCCCGCGCAACTCGCCGCCACCGGCACCGTTGACGTCCCCGGTGACCAACAAGCCGCGCTCGACCCGCAAGCGTGTCGTGTCTTCCGTGATTTTTGGCGCCGTCGCCCTGGCCGGGGTGCTGGTGGTGCTGTACGCCTGGCAACTGCCTCCGTTTGCCAGCCCGATCGAGAGCACCGAGAACGCGCAGGTCAAGGGCCAGACCACGCTGATCGGGCCGCAACTGAGTGGGTATGTTTACGAAGTGCCGGTGCAGGACTTCCAGTTCGTCAAGGCCGGTGATTTGCTGGTGCGTCTGGATGACCGTATCTATCGTCAGCGCCTGGATCAGGCCATTGCACAACTGGCTGTGCAGAAGGCCTCGCTGGCCAATAATCTGCAACAACGGCGCAGTGCCGAAGCCACCATCGGCCAGCGTCAGGCCGAACTGCAGAACAGCATCGCCCAGAGCCGCAAGAGCGCCGCCGATCTGCGGCGCAATCAGGCGCTGGTGACCGACGGTTCGGTTTCGAAAAGCGAGCTGGATGTCACGCGTGCCGCCGATGCGCAGGCAAACGCCGCCGTTGCCGAAGCCAGGGCAGTCTTGCAGATCGCCCGTGAGGACCTGCAGACCGTCATCGTCAACCGTGGCTCGCTGGAAGCCTCGGTCGCCAACGCGCAGGCGGCGATCGAGCTGGCGCGCATAGACCTGGACAACACCCGTATCGTTGCCCCGCGGGACGGGCAGTTGGGGCAGATTGGCGTACGTCTGGGTGCCTATGTCAATTCGGGCGCGCAGTTGATGGCGCTGGTACCCGAGCAGCGCTGGATCGTGGCGAACATGAAAGAAACCCAGATGGCCAACGTGCGCCTGGGCCAGCCGGTGAGCTTTACCGTCGATGCGCTCGATGGCCACGAGATGCACGGCCACGTACAAAGAATTTCGCCCGCTGCCGGCTCTGAATTCAGCCTGCTGCCCGCCGACAATGCCACCGGCAACTTCGTGAAGATTTCCCAGCGTATCCCGGTACGCATCGTGGTCGATGCCGATCAGCCCATGCTTGAGCACCTGCGGCCAGGGATGTCGGTGGTCGTGAGCATCGACACCAGCGCAGATGGCGATGTGCCGCCTGATCCGGCGGTGCGCTGAGCCTCTGGATGAGCCTGACAGCTGTAACGTTGCTCACTTTGAATATCGTGCCGACGCTCCGCGTCGGCATGCAGTTCATGACGCTCCGCGTCACACAGCGGTTCTGTGATGTCAGGTAGATTGGGGTTCGACTCAAGTCACCTTTTCGCCCCTCGGCGACTCACTTTGAGGGACCAAAGTGAGCAAAGTCCTTCGCTCCTGTTTCCGGCCCGACTTCGTCGGGTTCCTNCGGGCCATCCATGGCCCAGACTGTGTAAAAACCCAAGGTAAACCTTTGCTATGATTCCCCAGGATTTCATTGCAAGGGTTGCCCATGAAACGCTTCATTCAAGGTGAACACAGAGGTCAAAGTACCTTGCTTCCCGAGAGTCTCGATGATTACGTCAGCGACACCAATCCGGTGCGCGTTGTCGATGTCTTTGTGGATGAGCTCGACCTGATCACCTTGGGTTTTGAAAGCGCTGTCCCCGCTGAAACGGGCCGACCGGCCTACCATCCTGCAGTCATGCTGAAGATCTACATCTACGGCTATCTCAACCGTATCCAGTCAAGCCGACGCCTTGAGCGCGAGG
>NZ_JAGPYS010000015.1:0-133397 GCF_020312195.1 Pseudomonas sp. P129
CCTGAGTCCTGTGGAATACAGAATGCAGGCCGCCAAGGCAGCGTAGGTGGATAATTGTCCAACCTTCGGGGGTCACACCACTCCAGCGTGGGAACGCAGTTCTCGACGCTCTGCGTCGTCAAGAGGACGCGGAGCGTCCAGAAAGGCATGCGACGCAGAGCGCCGCACGATAGTCGCGCCTGCACCTGCCCCTTCGTGAGCAAGCTCCCACAAAGGCTGGGTACGCATGGCCTTGCCGCTGCAGCCCGGCCGCATTTCACGGCGCAGCTGTGTCTTGACCGTTCATTAAAAAAAGCCAGACTGAATAGCTGACTCAACTCAGGGATTGGAGCCAATGGACATCTCGACACTCGCTGTATTCATTCCGGCCTGCTTTGCGCTGAACATGGCGCCCGGTCCGAACAATCTTCTGTCGATCAGTAACGCTACCCGCTACGGCTTCTCCAGCTCTTGCGTCGGCGGAGCGGGGCGCTTGCTGGCGTTTGTCATCATGATCGCCTTGGCCGGCGCAGGACTGACTGCTGTGTTGCATACGTCCGAATGGTTGTTTCATGTGATCAAGGTCGTCGGCGCAGCGTATCTGTTTTATCTCGCGGTGCAGCTATGGCGCGCCGACCCGGCTATTCAGAACCAGGCAGAGATCACAACAGCCAACGCTGGCAGCCTTGCGCGTCAAGAGTTTCTGGTGGCTATTGGTAATCCGAAAGCGATCCTGCTGTTCACTGCTTTTCTTCCGCAGTTTGTGGATCAGCAAAGTGATGTGTCAGGTCAGTTCGCGGTGCTGGGTGGTCTGTTTCTGGTACTGGAGTACGTAGCGATCGCGTTGTATGCCGCGATGGGGATCCATGCTCGTCGCCTGTTGGCCAGACCCAGTGGCAAGCGGTTGTTCAACAGGGTATGCGCGGGGTTGTTGGCAAGCGCTGCGTCGGTACTGCTGGTGTCGCGGCGGGCTTGAAGTGTGAACGTGGAATGACTGCCGCGCAGACGAAAAAAAGCCCCGAAACGACCAGGTCGTCCGGGGCTTTTTTCTGGGTTTTTACAGACCGGCAGCTGCGCGCAGGGCGTCGGCGCGGTCGGTTTTTTCCCAGGTGAAGGCGGTGAAGGTGTCATCGCCAACGGTCATTTCGACCGGGATACGACCGAAGTGGCCGTAGGCTGCAGTGGCCTGGTACATCGGGTGCAGCAGGTCGAGCATGGTGGTGATTGCGTAAGGACGCAGGTCGAAGTTGTCGCGGACCAGCTTGATGATCTTGTCATCGGACAGCTTGCCGGTGCCGAACGTGTTCAGCGAGATCGAAGTCGGTTGAGCGACGCCGATGGCGTAGGACACCTGAATCTCGCAACGCTCGGCCAGGCCGGCAGCGACGATGTTCTTGGCGACGTAGCGACCGGCGTAGGCAGCCGAACGGTCAACCTTCGATGGGTCCTTGCCGGAGAAAGCACCGCCGCCGTGACGGGCCATGCCGCCGTAGGTGTCGACGATGATCTTGCGGCCGGTCAGACCGCAGTCGCCTACCGGGCCACCGATGATGAAGTTGCCGGTCGGGTTGATGTGGAACTGGGTGTCCTTGTGCAGCAGGTGCGCAGGGATGACGTGCTTGACGATCAGCTCCATCACGCCTTCGCGCAGGTCCTTGTACGACACATCCGGGTTGTGCTGGGTCGACAGTACGATAGCGTCGACGCCGACCACCTTGCCGTTTTCGTAACGGCAGGTGACCTGGGATTTGGCATCCGGGCGCAGCCACGGCAGCAGGCCGGATTTACGCGCTTCGGCCTGACGCTGCACCAGCTGGTGGGAGAAGGTGATCGGCGCTGGCATCAGCACGTCGGTCTCGTTGCTGGCGTAGCCGAACATCAGGCCCTGGTCGCCAGCGCCCTGATCTTCAGGCTTGCTGCGGTCAACGCCCTGGGCGATGTCTACCGACTGCTTGCCGATGATGTTCATCACGCCGCAGGTCGCGCCGTCGAAACCGACGTCGGAGCTGTTGTAGCCGATGTCGAGGATGACGTTACGCACGATGTCTTCCAGATCGACCCAGGCCGAAGTCGACACTTCGCCAGCGATGATCGCCACACCGGTCTTGACCAGTGTTTCGCACGCTACACGGGCGTATTTGTCTTCAGCGATGATGGCGTCCAGAACCGCGTCGGAAATCTGGTCGGCGATCTTGTCCGGATGCCCTTCGGACACGGACTCGGAGGTGAAAAGTGAGTATTCGCTCATCTCTACGGGTTTCCTTCATTTTACCGATGGTGAGTGTCGCCAGCCGGTCGCTGAAAATGGCGAACCTGGATCTGGAAACCATTACGTAAGCCTACATAGAGGCTTTCCCCGGGAACTAGCCCCGCAGCGATGGCCCAACGGGCCAGGTCTTCCTGCTCGAAACCTAACCAGAGATCGCCACAGGCCTCCCTGGCCCAACTCTGGTCATGACTACACAATTCTGTTACCAGCAGGCTACCGCCGGGTTTTACATGTTCGGCCAGTTGCCTCAAGGCTTCGGCCGGTACCGCGAAATGATGCAGCACCATGTTGAGGACGACGCAATCGGCACTGACTTTAGCGTCGGTCAGTGCATCGGCCAGTCTGAGCTCAACGTTAGCCAGTGCCTTGCGCTCGCAGACGCCGCGTGCCAGGTCCAGCATGACCGGGCTGTTGTCCATCGCGATCACCTGACCGAAGCGTCGCGCCAGCTCTGGAAGGAAGCCGCCGTCGCCGGGGCCTACTTCCAGAGCGGTCGCTTGCGCGCCGAAGCTCAGTTTGTCGAGCAAGGTCAGCAGGCTTTCGCTGTACTGCGCCAAACCGGCGATCAGGTCCTGCTGGGCGCGAAACTTTTCTGCGGTGCGGGCGAAAAAATCCTGACTGGCCAATGCCCGTTGCCGATGCACCAGGCCGATACGGCTTTGTACGTCGTCCGGCAAGTCCAGCGTATCCACTTCATCGAGCAGCGCCGCATGCAGCCTGCCGCCCGGTAATTCGGTGTGGGGCAGGGCGCGGCGGTAGAAAATCGCGTTGCCTTCACGCCGTGTCGCGACCAGATCAGCCTGCGCCAGCACCTTGAGGTGGTGGCTCATGCCGGACTGGCCGATGGCGAAAATCTGCGCCAGTTCCAGCACGCCGAACGAGTCATTGGTCAGCACACGCAGCACGTTCAGCCGCAAGGGATCTCCGCCGGCCTTGCACAATGCAGAGAGGTCGTCGCATGCATCGTGGCGAATGGCAGGTACACGCAGGTTCATAGCTGCGCAGTCTAGAGAGCGATCCGGAGTGTCGCAAGGCCAATATCAAAAAGTTTTGATATTGCGGGATGGATGGCGTCGGTCAGGCGTTGTGAACTTGTCGTGCAGGCGGGTGATCCAGTCTTTGCGTGGCAAATAATGTCCGCAACCCCGGAAAAAAGCCTATGGTCGTCTATCTGTGATTGCCCCCGGCCTGTCCGTGAGGGAAAATGGCCTTCTTTTTCTCAATCCTATTTCTTAATTCCCAGGAGATCAGCGATGCCAAGCCGTCGTGAGCGTGCCAACGCTATTCGTGCCCTCAGCATGGATGCCGTGCAAAAAGCCAACAGCGGCCATCCGGGTGCCCCCATGGGCATGGCGGATATCGCCGAGGTTCTTTGGCGCGATTATCTGAAGCACAACCCGGCAAACCCTTCGTTTGCCGACCGTGACCGTTTCATCATGTCCAACGGCCACGGCTCGATGCTGGTCTATTCGCTGCTGCACCTGACCGGCTACGACCTGTCCATCGACGACCTGAAAAGCTTCCGTCAATTGCACAGCCGTACACCGGGCCACCCGGAATACGGTTACACGCCTGGCATCGAGACCACCACCGGTCCGCTGGGCCAGGGCTTTGCCAACGCTGTCGGTTTCGCTGCTGCCGAGAAGACGCTCGCCGCGCAGTTCAACCGCCCAGGCCACTCCATCGTCGATCACCATACCTACGTGTTCATGGGTGATGGCTGCATGATGGAAGGTATTTCCCACGAAGCGGCCTCGCTGGCCGGTACGTTGCAGTTGAACAAGCTGATCGCGTTCTACGACGACAACGGCATCTCCATCGATGGCGAAGTGGAAGGCTGGTTTACCGACGACACGCCGAAGCGTTTCGAGTCCTACGGCTGGCTGGTGATCCGCAATGTCGACGGTCATGATCCTGAAGAAATCAAGACGGCCATCGAGACCGCTCGCAAGAGCGATCAGCCGACGCTGATCTGCTGCAAGACCACCATCGGTTTCGGTTCGCCGAACAAACAGGGCAAGGAAGAGTCCCACGGTGCGCCGCTGGGTGCTGACGAAATCGCCCTGACCCGTGCTGCACTGAAGTGGAACTACGGTCCTTTCGAAATCCCGGCTGATATCTATGCCGAGTGGAACGGGAAGGAAAAAGGCCTGGCTGCCGAAGCCGAGTGGGACCAGCGCTTTGCTGACTATTCCGCCGCGTTCCCGGAACTGGCCAATGACTTCATTCGTCGCATGAGCGGGCAATTGCCTGCTGATTTTGCTGACAAATCAGCGGCTTATGTCGCCGAAGTCAACGCAAAGGGCGAAACCATCGCCAGCCGCAAGGCCAGCCAGAACGCGCTGGGAGCACTGGGCCCGTTGCTGCCTGAAATTCTGGGAGGTTCGGCTGACCTTGCCGGGTCCAACCTGACCATCTGGAAAGGCTGCAAGAGCATCACCGGCGAAGACCCTAACGGCAACTACCTGCACTACGGTGTTCGCGAGTTCGGCATGGGCGCCATGATGAACGGCATCGCCTTGCACGGCGGCTTCGTGCCTTACGGCGCCACCTTCCTGATCTTCATGGAATACGCGCGCAACGCGGTGCGTATGGCCTCGTTGATGAAGAAGCGCGTGATCTACGTATTCACCCACGACTCCATCGGTCTGGGCGAAGACGGTCCGACTCACCAGCCGATCGAGCAATTGACCAGTCTGCGTACCACGCCGAACCTGGACACCTGGCGTCCTGCGGATGCCGTGGAGTCGGCCGTAGCCTGGAAACACGCGATCGAGCGTGACGATGGCCCGTCGGCACTGATCTTCTCCCGTCAGAATCTGACCCATCAGGCGCGTGACGAGAAGCAACTGTCCTACATCGCGCGTGGCGGCTACGTGCTGCGTGACTGTGCTGCCGAGCCTGAACTGATCCTGATCGCAACCGGTTCGGAAGTCGGTCTGGCTGTGCAGGCGTACGACAAGCTGACCGAGCAGGGTCGCAACGTGCGCGTGGTGTCCATGCCATGCACCAGCATTTTCGAAGCTCAGGATGCTGCGTACAAGCAGGCGGTGCTGCCGTTGCAGGTCAGCGCGCGTATTGCCATCGAAGCGGCTCACGCCGACTACTGGTACAAATACGTTGGTCTGGAAGGGCGCGTGATCGGCATGACCACCTTCGGCGAGTCGGCCCCTGCGCCAGCGCTGTTCGAAGAGTTCGGCTTCACGCTGGAAAACGTCCTGAGCACTGCTGAAGAGCTGCTGGAAGACTGATCAGCTATGTGATGTTGATGTTGTGGGAGCGGACCGGGCGACGCTTCGCTCCCACATGATTGTTTCTCCCTGGCGAAAACTTCATGCCCCAGCCCCGCCCTTACAAAGTTGCTCTGAACGGTTACGGCCGTATTGGTCGTTGCGTCGTTCGCGCGCTGTGCGAGCGAGGGGCCAAGGCCGGGTTTGAAGTGGTTGCCATCAATGATCTGGCCGACATGGCCAGTCTCGAATACCTCACGCGCTTTGACTCCACACATGGCCGGTTCCCCGGCGAAGTGCGGGTCGAAGGGCAATACCTGCACATCAATGACCACCGGATCAAGGTGCTGCGCAGTGCGACGCCGGAAGGTATCGACTGGGCCGCTCTGGAAGTCGATCTGGTGCTTGAGTGTTCCGGTGTCTACAACACTCGCGAAGATGGCCAGCGCTTTCTGGATGCCGGCGCGCCGCGGGTGCTGTTTTCCCAGCCGATGGTCAGCGAACGGGATGTCGATGCCACCGTGGTGTTCGGCATCAACCAGCACAAGCTGACCGGCCGCGAGCTGCTGGTCTCTGCCGCGTCGTGCACCACCAACTGCAGTGTGCCGCTGCTGCGCTTGCTGGATCAGGCCATCGGCCTGGAATACATGACCATTACCACCATCCACTCGGCGATGAACGATCAACCGGTGATCGACGCTTATCATCACGAGGATCTGCGCCGTACCCGCTCGGCCTTCCAGTCGATCATCCCGGTGTCCACCGGTCTGGCGCGAGGAATCGAACGGCTGCTTCCGGAACTTGCCGGCCGAATTCAGGCCAAAGCTGTTCGCGTGCCGACCGTGAATGTGTCCTGTCTGGACATTACGTTGCAGATGTCGCGAGACACCGATGCCGTGGAGATCAACCGTATCCTGCGTGAGGCCGCCACCAGCGGTCCGCTCAAGGGACTGCTGGCCTACACTGAATTGCCGCACGCCAGTTGCGATTTCAACCATGACCCGCATTCGGCCATTGTCGATGCGAGTCAGACCCGCGTTTCCGGACCCCGGCTGGTCAATCTGCTGGCCTGGTTCGACAACGAGTGGGGCTTTGCCAATCGAATGCTCGACGTCGCCGATCACTTTCTGCGCGTCGCTGACCAATAACAGTAAAAAAACAGGAATGCTCATGACCGTCTTGAAGATGACCGACCTCGATCTGCAAGGTAAACGTGTACTGATTCGCGAAGACCTCAACGTCCCGGTAAAGGACGGCGTGGTCAGCAGTGATGCACGTATCCTCGCTTCGCTGCCGACCATCAGGCTGGCGCTGGAAAAGGGCGCGGCCGTCATGGTCTGCTCGCACCTTGGCCGCCCGACAGAAGGTGAGTTTTCTGCCGAGAACAGTCTCAAGCCGGTTGCCGACTACCTGAGCAAGGCGCTGGGTCGTGACGTTCCGCTGGTTGCCGATTACCTGGACGGCGTCGACGTGAAGGCCGGTGATGTGGTCCTGTTCGAGAACGTTCGCTTCAACAAGGGCGAGAAAAAGAACGCCGACGAGCTGGCGCAGCAATACGCAGCGCTGTGCGACGTGTTCGTGATGGATGCCTTCGGCACCGCGCACCGTGCCGAGGGTTCTACTCACGGCGTGGCCAAATTCGCCAAGGTGGCGGCGGCGGGTCCTTTGCTGGCGGCCGAGCTCGAAGCACTGGGCAAGGCCCTGGGCGCTCCGGCCCAGCCGATGACCGCCATCGTTGCCGGCTCCAAGGTCTCCACCAAGCTGGATGTGCTCAACAGCCTGAGCGGCATCTGCAATCAGTTGATCGTCGGCGGCGGCATTGCCAACACCTTCCTGGCTGCAGCCGGTCACAAGGTCGGCAAATCGCTGTACGAACCTGATCTGCTCGACACCGCCCGCGCCATCGCCGCCAAGGTCAGCGTGCCACTGCCAACTGACGTGGTGGTTGCCAAGGAGTTCGCCGAGAGCGCTGCCGCTACCGTCAAGCTGATTGCCGATGTCGCCGATGACGACATGATTCTCGATATTGGCCCGCAAACTGCTGCACATTTCGCCGAATTACTGAAATCTTCCGGGACTATCCTGTGGAACGGTCCGGTCGGCGTATTTGAGTTCGATCAGTTCGGTGAAGGCACCAAAACGCTGGCCAAGGCCATTGCTGAAAGCCAGGCGTTCTCCATCGCGGGCGGTGGTGACACACTGGCGGCCATCGACAAGTATGGTGTTGCACAACAGATTTCCTACATTTCGACCGGTGGCGGTGCGTTCCTCGAGTTCGTGGAAGGCAAGGTCCTGCCAGCGGTGGAAGTGCTCGAACAACGCGCCAAGGCTTGAGTGAAAGCTTTGGACAAGGAGTGGTCAATGGTCAGGGCGTTACCGTGGTTTCTCATCGCAGGTTTACTGGCCGGTTGCGCGGGCAAGCCTGCGGCTGAAGAGGTGGAGAGCGACTCCCCGACGCAACCGCTCCAGCTGAGCTGCTATCAGGCGGGCTGGCAGGCCGAAACGGTGCCGGTGGTCTACAAGCGCGGCGGCCCGGACGTATGGGATCGTTACGAATTCATGCCGCGGACCGGCAATGTAGGTTGTCTGTGAGCCAGGTCTGAAACCCGTTGGCAACATTGACGGGCGTCAGTGGTCTGTAAAGGGTGGATATTTTTCCGCGAAAGGAGTTTCGCCATGAAGATCGCTGCTCTGGCTCTGATGAGCTGCATTGTACTGGCTGGTTGTACCGGTTCTGGCTCGCGTGCCAAGACCTGTCAGATATTCAGCCCGGCCGACGTGAATGTCCCGACGACCGAAAACAGTCAACGGGTCGAGGCGCATGTGACCGGTGAGCCGGCCGATGACCGAAAACAGGAACAGAACTGCCCCTGACAGTTGAAACGGCCGGCACACGCCGCGTTTCGCAGGGCAGCCAGGAGACGTAATGAAAGGCGTGATTGCCCTCGGGGTTTTGGCAGTGCTTGGCGGTTGTTCGAGCATGAGTTCACCGCAGCAGAATGACCCCTGGAATCGCTGGGTATGCGACAGCAATGCTGAGGTCAACTGGCGCTACATCGACTCGGCCAAAAAGGAAGTCGATGTGCGTCTGAATCAGAGCGATCAGGTGTTCAGGCTCAAGGCCGAACCCGGCGCTGCCAGCGGAACGCTGTACAGCAACAATGTGTTGGCATTCGTCAACAAGGGTAGCGAGGGCCTGATCTACTGGGACGCTACCAACGATCTGATCGGTCGCGGCTGCAAGGCCAGATAAGTCGGATCTCGGGCACACACGCACGGCCTCGCGGCTGAGCTTATAACTTGAATGGCAGCCGCCACTACGGCAGGCTTGCTCGACTAACGACCCTACCGGGAGAGACACAGACAATGGCACTTATCAGCATGCGCCAGATGTTGGACCACGCAGCCGAATTCGGCTACGGCGTTCCAGCCTTCAACGTAAACAACCTGGAACAGATGCGCGCCATTATGGAAGCGGCCGACAAGACCGACTCCCCGGTGATCGTCCAGGCTTCTGCCGGTGCCCGCAAATACGCCGGTGCGCCGTTTCTGCGTCACCTGATCCTCGCCGCGATCGAAGAATTCCCGCACATCCCGGTGGTCATGCACCAGGACCACGGCACCAGCCCTGACATCTGCCAGCGCTCGATCCAGCTGGGTTTCAGCTCGGTCATGATGGACGGCTCGCTGCGTGAAGACGGCAAGTCCCCGGCCGATTACGACTACAACGTCGACGTTACCCGTCGCGTGGTGTCCTTCGCTCACGCCTGCGGCGTTTCCGTGGAAGGCGAGCTGGGCGTGCTGGGTTCGCTGGAAACCGGCATGGCCGGTGAAGAAGACGGCGTTGGTGCGGAAGGCGTTCTGGATCACAGCCAGATGCTGACCGACCCGGAAGAGGCCGCTGACTTCGTCAAGCGCACTCAGGTCGATGCCCTGGCCATCGCCATCGGCACCAGCCACGGCGCTTACAAGTTCACCAAGCCGCCTACCGGCGACATCCTGGCGATCGAGCGGATCAAAGAGATCCACAAGCGCATCCCCAATACTCACCTGGTGATGCACGGTTCTTCGTCCGTTCCACAGGAATGGCTGAAGATCATCAACGAGTTCGGCGGCGACATCAAAGAAACCTACGGTGTGCCGGTCGAAGAAATCGTTGAAGGCATCAAGCACGGCGTGCGCAAGGTCAACATCGACACCGACCTGCGTCTGGCGTCGACCGGTGCCATCCGCGAATTCATGGCCAAAAACCCGAGCGAGTTTGACCCGCGCAAGTACCTGGCCAAGACCGTTTCGGCCATGCGTGATGTATGTATCGCTCGTTACGAAGCATTCGGCACCGCTGGCAACGCCTCGAAGATCAAGCCGATCTCCCTGGACGCCATGTTCGAACGCTACGCGCGTGGCGAACTGGATGCCAAGGTCAACTGAGTTGACTGAGCATTGAAGAAACCCGCAGAAATGCGGGTTTTTTTATGTCCGGTCAAAAGCACCTGCCGGGTGAATGAATGCTCCGCGCTCATGGTTAGACACAAGTACTGAAGAGCCTGAACATCTCGCTTCTGCGCGGCGGGCGTAGGAGCGAACTTGTTCGCGAAAGGGCCGGTACATTCTCCAAAAATGCATTTTATGAACGACCGTCTTCGCGAACAAGTTCGCTCCCACGGCCTTCGGCCAGAATCAAAAGCGGACTTGTGCGTAACGATGGGTACTCCGCGTGGGCATGCGGTTCCGGACGCTCTTGAAGCGTCTAAACGCTCTTCATCAACCCTGCACACGCCGCCTTGTACGCTTCGTGCTGGTACTTGTTCAGGGTGTCAGGCAGGGCGAAGGTGTGTTTCTTGTTCTGTGCGTTGATGGTTTGCGGCGAGATCAGCACCACGTCGCAATCGGACATCAGTTGAAAGATGGTTTCGATCTTGAAGGTGGTCGGGCCGCCAGCGAATTCGCCTTTCTTGCTGCGCTTCTTGATGGCGATGTGGCTGACGCCGTTTTCACGCACGAAGCCTGCGATTTGCGTGGCGAAAGCCTTGACGTTGGCAGGCTCTTCATCGTCCTCCAGCGCGATCTTTTTCGTGGCCAGCGGCAGGTGGGCGAGGCCGCTGCTCTGCCGTGTGGCGAGGGCGAAGATGGCTTCGCTGCCTTTGATTTCTACACCGCAAATAATCATGAGAAAACCTGATGAGCTCGTTCATATAAAGAGGCAGGTTATCTCATCGTAGACGTTATTCCTGCGCTATCGACTCCAGATACTCCGAGCGCTCGTCACTCATGCGTGCAATGCAGTCGTTTTCGCTGATGGTGAAGGCCTTGCTGCCTGCTGCAGAAGGAAAGACTTCCACCGCGCAGTCGGCGTCACGCAGCTTCTCCCAGGCTTGCTGGGCGGTTTTGAGTTTGCTGGTAAAGTCGTTGAACTGCGTCTTATTGGCAACGAACTGGGACTGAACCCGCTTGAGCAGATTGTCGAAGTTCTCCTTGAGCAACTGTTCGGCAGTGGTACGGCTGTAGGCCGAGCATTCCAGTGTCTGCTTGTCGTCCTCGACACCGTCGCAGGGCGACGCGTCCGGATTCTGAGCAGCATGTACGCCTGTCACAGCTGTCGTCATAAGGGCCAGGGTCAGCAAAAACGTTTTCATCGAGTCGCTCCGATCCATTGATAGGCTCGATTCTGTCTCAAGCGCGAGACATTGAACAGGTTTACGACATCGCACGACCACGCGCCGTACCCCTTCGTCGCATCTTGACGCTTTCGGCAAACCCCCTGTCGTTTTTGCACCCGGTTCCCCTGACCCTCCGGCATATGCTGACCCCATTAGCGCCGACAGCCGATTCGGCGCACCGGAATCAAAAAAGGGGACAGCCTGATGAGCCCAGCCGAATTACACGCTGACAGCATCGTTATTGACGGGCTGATCATCGCCAAGTGGAACCGCGAGCTGTTTGAAGACATGCGCAAGGGCGGCCTGACCATGGCCAACTGCACCGTGTCGGTGTGGGAAGGCTTTCAGGCGACCATCAACAGCATCTGCACCAGCCAGAAACTGATGCGCGAGAACAGCGACCTGGTCATGCCGGTGCACACCACTGCCGATATCCGCAAGGCCAAGGAACTGGGCAAGACCGGCATCCTGTTCGGCTTCCAGAACGCGCACGCCTATGAAGACCAGATCGGCTACGTCGAGATCTTCAAGAAGCTCGGCGTCGGCATCGTGCAGCTGTGCTACAACACCCAGAATCTGGTGGGCACCGGCTGCTACGAGCGCGACGGCGGGCTGTCGGGCTTCGGTCGTGAGATCGTCGCTGAAATGAACCGTGTCGGGGTGATGTGCGACCTGTCCCATGTCGGCTCGAAAACCTCGGAAGAAGTCATTCTCGAATCGAAAAAGCCGGTCTGCTATTCCCACTGTCTGCCATCCGGCCTCAAGGAACACCCGCGCAACAAGTCCGACGCCGAACTGAAGTTCATCGCCGACCATGGCGGGTTTGTCGGCGTGACCATGTTCGCGCCGTTCCTGGCCAAGGGCATCGAGTCGACCATCGACGATTACGCCGAAGCCATCGAATACGTGATGAACATCGTCGGCGAAGACGCCATCGGCATTGGTACTGACTTCACCCAGGGTCACGGTCAGGAATTTTTCGAGTACCTGACCCACGACAAGGGCTACGCCCGCCGCCTGACCAACTTCGGCAAGATCATCAACCCGCTGGGCATCCGCACCGTCGGGGAGTTTCCCAATCTGACTGAAACGTTGCTCAAGCGCGGTCACTCCGAACGCGTGGTGCGCAAGATCATGGGCGAGAACTGGGTCAACGTTCTGGCCGACGTCTGGGGCGAGTAAACCGCCCGCCATACCTTATCGAATTGAACCCCCACGGCCCTTCGAGCGGTGGGTGTAGCCCGAATCATCTGGAGTTTGACCGCCATGGCTAAAATCGCCCCGCAACTGCCCATCGAAGTCGACAGCGAAACCGGCGTCTGGACCTCCGATGCGTTGCCGATGCTGTACGTGCCCCGGCACTTTTTCGTCAACAACCATATGGGCATCGAAGAAGTGCTGGGCGCCGATGCCTACGCTGACATCCTCTACAAGGCGGGTTACAAATCCGCCTGGCACTGGTGCGAAAAGGAAGCCGAATGCCATGGTCTGCAAGGCGTTGCGGTGTTCGAGCACTACATGAAGCGCCTGTCGCAGCGTGGCTGGGGCCTGTTCAAGATCCAGGACATCGACGTCGAGAAAGGCACTGCCAGCGTGAAGCTGGAGCACTCCTGTTTCGTGTACGTCTACGGCAAGGTCGGGCGCAAGGTCGATTACATGTTCACCGGCTGGTTCGCCGGGGCCATGGACCAGATCCTCGCTGCCAGCGGCAGCCCTGTGCGCACGGTTGCCGAGCAGGTTTACGGTGGTTCCGAAGAAGGTCATGACGACGGTCTGTTCGTCGTCAAGCCGCTGTAAATCGAGGATCGGGTTATGGCTTTCGAAGCGATGTTCCAGCCGATCCAGATCGGCAAACTCACCATCCGCAATCGCGTGCTGAGCACCGCGCACGCTGAGGTCTACGCCACCGACGGCGGCATGACCACGGATCGTTACGTGAAGTACTACGAGGAGAAAGCCAAGGGCGGTATCGGTCTGGCCATTTGTGGCGGCTCTTCAAGCGTGGCCATCGACAGCCCGCAAGGCTGGTGGAAATCGGTCAACCTGGCGACCGACAGAATCATCCCGCACTTCCAGAACCTCGCCGACGCCATGCACAAGCACGGCGCCAAGATCATGATCCAGATTACCCACATGGGCCGTCGCTCGCGTTGGGATGGCGATCACTGGCCGACCCTGCTGTCGCCGTCGGGCATTCGCGAGCCGGTACACCGGGCAACCTGTAAAACCATCGAGCCGGAAGAAATCTGGCGGGTAATCGGCAACTACGCCAGCGCTGCGGCGCGTGCCAAGGCCGGTGGTCTGGATGGCGTCGAGTTGTCGGCGGTGCATCAGCACATGATCGACCAGTTCTGGAGCCCACGCGTCAACAAGCGCACCGATGAATGGGGCGGCAGTTTCGAGAACCGCATGCGCTTCGGCCTCGAAGTGATCAAGGCGGTGCGCAAGGAAGTCGGCCCCGACTTCTGTGTGGGGTTGCGCATCTGTGGCGACGAGTTTCACCCGGACGGCCTCAGCCACGAGGACATGAAACAGATCGCCAGGTATTACGACGACACCGGCATGATCGATTTCATCGGCGTGGTGGGCTCGGGCTGTGACACCCACAACACCCTGGCCAACGTCATTCCGAACATGAGTTATCCACCGGAGCCGTTCCTGCACCTGGCGGCCGGCATCAAGGAAGTGGTCAAGGCCCCGGTGCTGCATGCGCAGAACATCAAGGACCCGAACCAGGCAACGCGAATTCTGGAAGGCGGCTATGTCGACATGGTCGGCATGACCCGCGCGCACATTGCCGACCCGCACCTGATCGCCAAGATCAAAATGGGCCAGATCGATCAGATCAAACAGTGCGTCGGTGCCAACTACTGCATCGATCGTCAGTATCAGGGCCTGGACGTGCTGTGCATCCAGAACGCCGCGACCTCCCGCGAATACATGGGCGTGCCGCACATTATCGAGAAATCCGCCGGGCCGAAGCGCAAGGTCGTGGTGGTCGGTGCCGGTCCTGCCGGCATGGAAGCGGCGCGGGTCTCCGCCGAACGCGGCCATGACGTGACCCTGTTCGAGAAGAAGGACTTCATCGGCGGGCAGATCACCACGGCATCGAAGGCACCGCAGCGCGACCAGATCGCCGGCATCACCCGCTGGTTCCAGCTGGAGCTGGCGCGCCTGAAAGTCGACCTGCGTCTGGGGACCGCCGCGGATGCGGCAACCATTCTCGACCTGCGCCCGGACATCGTGGTGCTGGCGGTCGGCGGTCATCCGTTTCTGGAGCAGAACGAACACTGGGGGGCGGCGGAAGGCCTGGTGGTCAGCAGTTGGGACGTGCTGGACGGCAAGGTGGCGCCAGGCAAGAACGTGCTGGTCTACGACACCATCTGCGAGTTCACCGGTATGTCGGTGGCCGACTTTCTGGCCGACAAGGGCTGCCAGGTCGAAATCGTCACCGATGACATCAAACCGGGCGTGGCGATTGGCGGAACCTCGTTCCCGACCTACTACCGCAGCATGTACCCCAAGGAAGTGATCATGACCGGCGACATGATGCTGGAAAAGGTCTATCGCGAGGGCGACAAGCTGGTAGCGGTGCTGGAAAACGAATACACCGGCGCCAAGGAAGAGCGGGTGGTCGATCAGGTGGTGGTGGAAAACGGTGTGCGTCCGGACGAAGCGATCTACTACGCGCTCAAGGAAGGCTCGCGCAACAAAGGCCAGATCGACATCGACGCGCTGTTCGCCATTCAGCCACAGCCATCGTTGAGCCAGCCGGGTGACGGTTACCTGCTGTTTCGTATAGGCGATTGCGTGGCGCAGCGTAATACCCACGCGGCGATCTATGACGGCTTGCGGCTGTGTAAGGATTTCTGAGAGCAGCTGCAAGTTGTTAGCTTCAAGCGGCAAGTAAGCGCTTCTGTTCCGTGCTTTTTCTTGAAGCTTGTAGCTTGCAGCTTGAGGCTTTTGCCTTGAGAGCGACATGATGCTAGACACTCTTCTTCCCATCCTGCTGTTCAGCGCCCTGGCCCTTGCGGCGCTGGGCGCCTGGCGGCGGGTAACCCTGTGGCGCAACGGTCGGTCCTCGAAAGTCGATTGGCTGGGTGGCCTGCTGGCTATGCCCAAGCGTTATATGGTCGATCTGCATCATGTGGTCGCACGCGACAAATACATCGCCAATACCCACGTGGCCACAGCGGGCGGTGCGGTGGCCTCGATTGTGCTGGCGATTCTGGTGCACGGTTTCGGTCTGCATAATCGCGTGCTTGGCTATGCGCTGCTGCTGATGACGGCGGTGATGTTTGTCGGCGCGGTGTTTGTCTATCGTCGTCGTCTGAACCCTCCTGCGCGTCTGTCGAAAGGCCCATGGATGCGCCTGCCGAAAAGCCTCATGGCGTTTTCCGCGAGCTTCTTTCTGGTCACGCTGCCGGTGGCCGGCATTCTTCCCGAGCACTTCGGTGGCTGGGTGCTGGTGGCCGTCCTTGGGCTGGGCGTGCTGTGGGGCGTGAGCGAACTGTTTTTCGGCATGACCTGGGGCGGGCCGATGAAGCATGCCTTCGCCGGGGCGCTGCACCTGGCCTGGCATCGCCGGGCCGAGCGTTTTGGTGGCGGACGTTCCACGGGCTTGAAACCGCTGGACCTGGCCGATCGCAGCGCGCCGTTGGGTGTAGAAAAGCCCCAGGACTTCACCTGGAATCAACTGCTGGGCTTCGACGCCTGCGTGCAGTGCGGCAAGTGCGAAGCGGCCTGCCCGGCGTTTGCGGCGGGCCAGCCGCTCAACCCCAAAAAGCTGATTCAGGACATGGTGGTCGGCCTTGCCGGTGGCACCGACGCAAAATTTGCGGGCAGTCCGTATCCATCGCTGGACGGTAAAGGCAAACCGCTGGGCGAGCATGGCGGCAATCCGCATCAGCCCATCGTCAACGGGCTGGTGGACGCCGAAACGCTGTGGTCCTGCACCACATGCCGGGCCTGCGTCGAAGAGTGTCCGATGATGATCGAGCACGTCGACGCCATCGTCGACATGCGCCGCCACCTGACTCTCGAAAAGGGCGCTACGCCGAACAAGGGCGCTGAAGTGCTGGACAACCTGATTGCTACCGACAACCCCGGCGGGTTTGCGCCGGGCGGGCGAATGAACTGGGCGGCCGATCTGAACCTGACGCTGCTCAGCGAGAAAAAAACCGTGGATGTGCTGTTCTGGGTCGGTGACGGCGCGTTCGATATGCGTAACCAGCGTACCCTGCGCGCGTTCGTCAAAGTCCTCAAGGCGGCCGGTGTGGATTTTGCCGTGCTGGGCCTCGAAGAACGCGACAGCGGCGACGTGGCGCGACGTTTGGGTGATGAAGCGACCTTCCAGACGCTCGCCCGGCGCAACATTCAGACCCTGTCCCGGTACAGTGTCCAACGCATCGTGACCTGCGACCCGCACAGCTTTCATGTACTGAAAAACGAATATGGCGCTTTTGGCGGTGACTATCAGGTGCAGCATCACAGCACCTTCATGGCCGAGCTGGTGCGCAGCGGCGCCCTGAATCTGAGTCAGCACAAAGGCGCCAGCGTGACCTATCACGACCCGTGTTATCTGGGCCGTTACAACGGCGAATACGAGGCGCCGCGTGAAGTGCTGCGGGCACTGGGGATCGAGATCAGGGAAATGCAGCGCTCGGGCTTCCGTTCCCGCTGCTGCGGTGGCGGCGGTGGCGCGCCGATCACGGATATTCCCGGCAGACAGCGGATTCCCGACATGCGCATGGACGACATTCGTGAAACGGCTGCCGAACTGGTGGCCGTGGGTTGTCCACAGTGCACAGCCATGCTCGAAGGCGTTGTCGAACCGCGACCGCTGATCAAGGACATCGCCGAGCTGGTGGCCGATGCGTTGATCGAGGAAGTTATCCCCAGCACGCCAGCACCGGCCAAACGTGAACCTGCGGAGGTGCACTGATGAGCGACCTTATCCGCCGTGATCCACGCGCCGAGTGGATCGCCCGCAATCGACTGCATCCGTTGCACGCGGCCATGCAGCCCGTACAGAACAGCTGGATGGGGCCGAATGGCCTGATGCGCAAAAACCTGCATGGTCAGGGATTTATCGGCCCCAACGGCATCAAGCGTATTGACCGCAGCGGCGCGCAGCAGGGCGGCGCGGTCAAGCGATCGGCCGCTGTCGAGGTGCAGCTACCGCTGCATACCCTCGTCGAGCCAGGGTTCTATATCACCGTGGTGCCCGATATGGTCGGCGGCCGCTTGAGCAGCCATGACCGTGATTTGCTGGGCCTGGCGCGTCAGCTGGCGGGGGTCGAGGGCGCCGTGCTGGCGGTGGTGTTCGGCGAGCACAAGGAAACTGCCTTCGACACCGCTGGCGCGGATCGGCTGTTGATTATCGACGGTGCCGAGTTCGACGGTTATTCACCTGAACAGCGTGTGCAAGGGCTGCGGGCTGTGGATAACCAGTTCAACCCGCGCCACTGGCTGCTGCCGGACAGCCGCAGCGGCGGTGGCGAGCTGGGAAGACGTTTTGCCGCCAGCATCGGCGAGCGACCCGCAACGCGGGTCTGGCAGGTCAAGGACCAGCTGTGCATAAGCCGCGCAGGTGCAGGCCGCGAAGACCTGGTTCGGCCTCTGGCGCGCCTGATTCTGGCCGCTGTGGAGTGCGCCGAACCGGTCAGCGAAACCCGCCACGAGGCATTGCCGGTCGAGTTGTCCACAGGCGTGGCGCGCAGCCTGCCGCGTATCGAAGACCTGGGGGCGGTAGCCGTCGATCCCGGCGTTATCCCCATGGCTGAAGCCGAATTCATTCTGTCTGGCGGCAATGGCGTCAGGGACTGGGACCTGTTTCATCAAGCCGCTGCGGCACTCGGGGCTACCGAAGGGGCGTCGCGGGTGGCAGTGGACGATGGTTTCATGGGCCGCGAGCGTCAAGTAGGCGCGAGTGGCACCTGGGTGACCGCAAGGGTCTATGTGGCCGTCGGTATTTCCGGGGCCATCCAGCATCTGCAGGGCATCGGCGCCTGTGACAAGGTCATTGCGATCAATCTGGATGCGGGCTGCGACATGGTCAAGCGCGCTGATCTATCGGTCATCGGCGAGAGTGCCGAAGTGCTCACGGCGTTGATCGCCGCAGTGCGAGCCTGGCGTAGCGGAGGTAAGCGCGATGCAGCCTGAAGTGTCTGTGGATAAGCATGCGGTACAGATCATCAGTCTGGTGTCCATCGGGGCGCACCCGACATCAGGTCGTGCGCGCCGCGCCGAACAGGATGCGCGGGCCGTCGAGCTCGGTTTGCAACTGGCTGGGGATAACTTGCAGGTGCTGCACGCCGGCAATGCCGAAGAACCGGCGCTGCGCGCTTACCTTGGCATGGGGCTCAACGAGCTGCATGTGCTGGAGCAACCCGAGGGCGCCGATGCGCTGGTTGCGTTGACTGACTACCTTCGCGATTCTGCCGCACAGGTGGTGTTGGCCGGCAGTCAGGCTGAAGCCGGTGAAGGGTCGGGCATGCTGCCCTTTCTGTTGGCTGAGAGGCTGGGCTGGCCACTGGTGACCGGTCTGGCTGAAGTCGAATCGCTGAATAACGGCAGCGCGCTGGTGTTGCAGGCTCTGCCTCGCGGCCAGCGTCGCCGGCTGAAGGTTCGTCTGCCGTTTCTGGCCACTGTGGATAACGCAGCTCCCAAACCCCGGCAGAGCGCGTTCGGGCCTGCACAGCGTGGCACGCTGGACACCGAAATCGTTCAGGCAGTTACCGATGAGTTATTGACCGACCAAGCGCTGCAGCCAGCCAGACCGCGACCCAAACGCCTGAAAGTGATCAAGGCCAAGAGCGGCGCTGATCGCATGAAAGCCGCCACCGCCAAGGCCAGTGGTGGCGGGGGGCAGGTGCTCAAGGGGCTGCGCCCTGAAGAGGGCGCAGCCGCGATTCTGAAGCTGTTGATCGATGAGGGCGTTGTAAGGTAACCCTAGGGTCCTGTGCTGCCCTCTTTGATAGGCGGTTTGCCTTTCTGTTCGGAGGCCGGCCGGAAGTAGGCATAGGAAATGCTCCCGTCCAGACCGCCGCCATTGCTGACCTCGACTTTGACATCCGCGTTTTCGTAACTGCGGTTGAAACTGGAAATCGTGATGGGTAACAAAATGGTCCGTTTGAATGTCACGCCTGTACGACCTTGACCAAAGCCGCCGTCCGGCCTGCCGGTAACCGAGAACACTGATCCCTTGCCCGCCTTGAGTATTTTGGCTGAGCGTATTTCATCGTTGTCGCAGCCAAAGCTGTTGTTGCCGTTGCCCATTTTGAATTGTCTGTCCACATTGAAGGGCACCGTGCAGACAATATTCTGTGTGGCCCCATTGCCTTCATAAAACACAATGCTTGCGTCGCTGATGTCGTTATCGTCTGGCTTGTTAAGCACTCTTATTCGTGAAACCTTACCGTCGAGCCCGTTATTGCGAGAGGCGAGCTTACGGTAATAGAACGTATCGGTCGTGCCCTCGAATGAATCGATTCGCACCCTTTTGCCCATGGGGACCGATTGTTTGACGTCTATGATCGTGAAGTCATCTTGCCGGTCACCGTTGGGGTTGTCGTACAGTTCGATACGCGTGCCCGCTCGAACACCTTCAAGTTCCATTGACCTGAGTTCGTCGTTCTCACACCCGCGTGAGGCAAGCTTCAGATCATATTGAACGCCGCTGCTGCCCCCGCTCTGATTGACCGGCAACACGCAGGAGGCGTCGCCTCCACGATCGGCATTGTTGCGTTCGTAGAAATAAAGACCGCCTTGAGAAAGCGTCGCGGCATAGGGCAGTGCGTCACCCACCTGGTTGAAATCAATGCCCAGATAGTTGGGTTTGCGCCAACCGGTCGCTTCACCGCAATGGTTTTCTACCCTGCGCTGCAACCAGGTCAGGTTGTTATCCACGTCCCCTGCATGCAGCGTAGTACTGCCCCAGGAATGGAATTGATTGAGGACAAATAACCGCGGCAGGCCGCCGTCCCGGGTGCGTAACGAAAGGTCCATGTAACCGTAGCGGCTTTTGCACTGCCAGTCATGCACCAGCGACGTTATACCCAGGTTATAGGTGTTCTCGACTTCTGTATCGGGTGCCCAAAGAACCTCGGCCTGCTTGCCGGCCAGCGTGTACCTTTTGGCCACTTCTCCGTTCGATAACATGACGAGGCGTTTGTTACTGTCGATCATTTCCCTAAGCGTTGGCCAGCTGTATCCATTGGACACATGGCTGTAATCTGCCAATTCCGGCACTTGCTCCAGCACCGGACGCAGTTCGTCTGAGCTCAGCGTCGATTCGAACAGCAGGGAAATGACGGCATTTCGGTCTTTCTGCATATAGGCAACAAACTCTCTGAGTACGTCGCTTAACAAGGGCGCGTCCGCCCAGCATGCACCGATCGCCGGCAGATGGCATACCCGAACCCGTTTTTGCCCGTTGTAATCGCCCACATCCATGTGGATATCCAGCATGAACCCTCTGATCCCACGCTCCAGTTGCGGGGTAATGGCGTCCAGATAGGCGTTGTGCGCGGTGACCCATGTGTACTGATCGAATGGCCTGGTAAAATCATTGATGCCCGGCGCTGCATAAGCGTCCTTGCTGACCTTGATCCAGTAGGCGTTTTCTGTTTCGGCGGTCGGGTAGTACCAATAGTGCGTCGCCGCGTTACCGGAAAATTTCGAACGGTAAAAAGTGATGTTATTCAGCGAGTGAATGGCGCCAGGATAAGTAGGCTCGTTCCATTCCTTCGGGTCCTGCCAGGTGCCTGCATGCTTGCCGGCATAGGTCCAGAAACCATTGTCTGCGGCACCAGCAGGGTAATACCAGTTGTGTCTGGCAGGGCTGCCCTCCTGCAAGGCTTTGAAGAACCACGTCTGGCCGTCGTGATCGGAACGATGGATTTCCCCCACACGCGTAAATTCGTTCCACGTTTTGGGATCGGCGTAGTTACCTTCATTTTTGTAGAGGTATGTCCAGTCTGACGTGCTGTATTCCGAGGTCGGAAAGTACCAGCCTTTTTCAGAAGGACGACCCTCTTTTTCTGCGCGGAATAACAACCGTTCGCCCTGGTAGTCGTAGCTGTAGATATCATCCGGGTAGGCGTAGTCGTTCCAGGTATTGGGCACTTGGAGGGTGCCCCGTCCCTTGCTGAAGAACTCCCACCATGTAGAACTCTTGGGGGCAACGGGGTCATCTTTTGCGGGCTGCCCCTTGGGGTAGTCGTTCTTCCCTGTGAACTTCGACCTGAACAGCATGCGCTGATAGTCGATGGTGGTCTGGTGGACGAGCCCGTTCTGCGTCCAGTCAGCTACGCTTTTGGGCTGTTCGCGTGTTCCGTTGAGGTGCGTGACCTGAAGAAACTTCCAGGCCGGTGACTTTTCGACCAGAGCCGGAGGCTTCTTTTCTTCGTCCGCATCCAGTGGCGCGTTCGGAGGCAGCGTCCACTTGTCCTGTTCTGGAATGCCCTCCTTGTCGGAGTTCACGCTAAACAATAAACGCATCCCGCTGACGTTGTGCACATGCACGGCGCCGCGCCAGCTGACTTCGTCCCACTCCTTGGGGGCATCGAGGGTGCCTGCGTTTCTGGAGATGCCATAGAAAACCCAGTTTTCGGTGTCTCGCATGTCGAAGGGGAACGGCCAGTCATTCAATGAAGGAACGCCGCTGTTTTTTGCGATGAAATAAAGATCAATGCCCTCATGGGGTGTTTTTACATAATCGCCCGGTACGACGGGCTCCTTCTCATCCTTGGGATCGCTGAGCGTGCCGGCGTGTCTTTCGGTCGCTACGTAGATGAAATGCTCATTGTTCGTCGCGTCCGTGGGGTAGGTCCAGTTCTGCTGCTCGGGTATGCCAGCGCTTCTGGCTTTGAAATAGAACCGTATGCCGTCTTTTTCTACGCGATGGATCGCTCCCCTCCACGTAACTTCGTCAGGTATATGAGGGTCGGCAAAAGTGCCTGCATGGGATGTTGTACCGTAATAGGCCCACTGCTCGGTGCTGCTTTCATCGGTCGGGTAGTACCAGTTGTTGGTTGAGGGTGTCCCTGTCATCTGTGCATGAAAATAGAGTGTTTTGCCGTCATGCTCATAGCGATGCAGACGTCCGGGCCAGGTGTATTCATCCCATTCCTTGGGATCGTTCTGGGTGCCGAAGTGCTTGCTGATACCCAGGAAGTGCCAGGATTCGTTATCCGTCGGCGTCATTGGCCGCTCGCCTACATCTATACCCATTTCGCCGGATTTTCTGGCTTCAAACAGAAACTGCGTTCCCCGGTCCAGATGGATGGCGCCCACCCAGGTGGGCTGATCGAAAAGCTTGGGACTGTTCAGCGTGCCCTGGTAAATCGAAAAGCCCACACGATCAAAGTTGTTTTCGTTCGCGTAACCCTCTTCATCATCCGCTACATGCCCCCAGATTTTTGATCTGTAGAACCATCGGGTGAAACTTTCGCCGATGCCGGTGGGGATCTTCACCACGTGCAGCGCGCCTGGCCAGGTCGCATCGGATTGAGGTTTCGGATCGAGCCAACTGCCCGCGTGAATGCCCATGTCCAGGTAAGACCACTGCTCGTTACTGTCAGGCGGTGCCGGATAGTGCCATCCTTCCTGGCCGGGAGCGCCATCGATGAGGGCCCTTGCGAAGTAAGCCTTTCCATCAACTTCAAAGCGGTGAATCGCACCGGGCCAGGTGATTTCGTAAGCGTCCTTGGGCGATTGCAAGGTGCCTGCAAAGGCACTTTTACCCACATAAAACCAGTTGTCATTGCTTTGCTGTGAGTCAGGCAGCGGATGCCCGGTATTGAAAACACCGGCAAAGCGAGCCTGGTAATACTCGTCCGCAGTATGGATAACCTTGACAGTGTCTCCGGGCCTGATCATCTCCCCCGTCTGCACTGGATCAGTCAGTGTGCCTTGGTGAGAGGACTGCCCCGCGAACTCCCACCAGGCGTTGTCGGTTGCCTCCAGCGGCAGCGGGTGATCGATGCCGATGACCGCGAGATTGCCCGTAATCTTCGAGCGGTAATAACGCCTGGTGTTGTCGACCTGGCGCATATGAATCGCCCCGGTCCAGGTCACTTCCTGCTGATCCTTGGGGTCGATGATCTCGCCCGAATGCCGGGATTCCCCGACCACTGTCCAGTAATCATTTTCTCCGACCAGCGGAATCGGCCAGTCGTGCTCGGCAAGCAGTCCATCGACTTTGGAAAGCAGATACAGAGTACGGTCTCTGGCTTGCATCGCGTGAATGCTGCCCGGCGTGGTAAAGCCGGAGTCGCCTTTCGGATCGGCCCAGGTGCCCATGGGAAGGTTTGTGCCCAGATACTCCCAGTGCTCGTTGTGGGTTCCGGGCGCGGGGTAACTCCAGTCATTGGCTTGAGGAACACCTCGTGCGAGGGCGCGATAATAGACGCGCTGCCCTTCAACGATGGTGGCGTGAATCAGTCCCTGGCTGGTCATTTCATCGAAGTCTTTCGGATCGGCAAACGTGCCTTTGTGCCGGACCAGGCCCAGCACTTTCCAATACTGTGTGTCGCCCGAAGTCGGGAGGGGCCAATTGTCGGCGATCGGGTTTCCCGACTGCTGAGCGATGTAAAGCTGACGCCTGCCTGATGAGCTGTACTCGTGAACAGCGCCAATCCAGGTCTCGCCGCTCATTGATTTGGGGTCGGCGTAAGTGCCTGCCTGATCTGAGGTAAACATGAACTCCCAGAAGTCTGTACTTGTGGGGTCTTGCGGGTAAGGTGTTTGCGAAGTGGGCTTTCCGGTCATCTTCGATTTGAGGAACGCCCGTTGGCCATTGATGGTGGCCACGTGTATCGCATCCGGCCAGGTAGGATCGGTGAAGGGTTTTGGGTCCGAGAAGGTGCCGGCATGTTCTCCGGCGTACTCATAGAACGTGTTGGATTCTTCACCTGAGGGATAGACGGCACCCACATCCTGGGCAAATCCGGAAAACCTGGTGCGAAAAAGTTTTTGACGGGTCAGGCCAAGCTGGTCGGCAAAGATTGCGCCGGGGGTGTTGATGTCGTTACGTTCGCGTGGCGTTTCGGCAGTGCCGCCGTTGAGTGAGGTCACGTAGCTCCACTGCTCATCGCTTGTTTCACCCACCGGATAAACCCATCCCCCTGCAACCGGTTGAGCCTGCTGCCGGGCCGCGAAAATGATGTGCTGATCGTCATCCAGGTGCAGTGCGCCTGGCCATGTGGCGTCATCACGGCCTTTGAGGTCGTCTGCCGTACCGGCATGTTTGAACACTGTGACGAATTCCCAGTGGGTGTTACTGGCAAGATCACTTGGGTAAGGCGTCGCTGTAGAGGGCATGCCGTCGAACAGTGAGCGCAGCACTACACGCTGCCCCTTGATCGAGGCTTCATGCAGTGCGCCGATCCGGGTGATGTCATCGAAGGGCTTGAAGTCGCTCCATGTGCCTGCGTGCCGGCCTGCGTAGACCCAATAAGGATCGACGATGCCCACCGTCGAGAAGCTGTCGAGATCGTTGGCGGGATAGCCTTCGTAGCTGGAAACATAGAACGTGCGCGCGCCTGGAACGGTGCCATCCACGTACACCGAACCTGCCTGGCTGTAGTCATCGAATCGTCTCGGGGCTTCGAAGGTACCCAGCGGTGGTATCTCTGGAATATACGACCAGTGCTCGTTGCTTTCTGGTGTGGCTGGTAGCGGCCAGTCATGCTTGGAGGGAAAGCCTTCCGCCAGCGAGACGAAATACACCGGGTTGTCGTCGATCAGCGTTTCGTGCACTGCGCCGGGCCAGGTAAATTCCTGTTGGGTTTTGGGGGCGGCCACTGTTCCTGCATGGAGGGAGGTCCCCAATAACTCAAACTCGTCGGTCTGGCTGTAATCCCAGCCGGTTGGCGGCGCGGTCCAGGATTTCAGCGCACGGTACAGCGCTTTTCCCTGGCCCTGCTGTACCGAATGGATAGCGCCGACCCACGTCTCGGTGTCCAGGTCAGTCCTGGGGTCCTGCCAGGTTCCGGCATTCTGGGTGATGTGGCGCACTCCCCAATAAGTGGTGTTGGTGGGCGAGGTCGGGTAAGGCTGTTCAACTGCCCCTGAGAAGTGCGCCGCAAACGAAACCCACTTGCCCTGCAGTTTGGCGCGATGCAGTTTTTCGAGCGCGGTGTTTTCTCCGAAGGCTTTCTGGTCGGTGTATGAGCCTTCATGGACGCCGCGATAATCCCAGTACTGATTGCTCTGCGCGCCGCTCGGGAATTGTGCATTCAGAAGGGGCGCGAATCCGATAAAGGTGGAGGCGTAGTAGTCACTGCGTAGCGGCGTCAGCGGGTTGCGATAATAAGAGCCTTTCGACGTGCTCAGGTCGGTCCAGGGTTTGGGGAGGGAGGTCTGAATGCCTGACAGCGTCCCCGCAAACGTCCAGTACCCGGCGCCGCGCTCTGTGCCGGGTGCAGGCCATGCATCGACGCTTGGGCGTCCGGTGTGCTGCGCCAGATAAACGGCCTTGGTCTGCTCGAAATAGACGAAGACGCCAGGCCAGACCAGATCCTGATCGGTTTTCATCGCTTCAGGTGTACCGGGCTTGTCAAAAAAGCCGATGAAGTCCCAGAAGTCATTGCTTTGCGCTGTGGTTGGATAGGGCGTTTGCGGACCGGGCATGCCGGTGATTTTCGAGCTCAGCAAGGCGTTTTTGCCTTCGATCATCGCCAGGTGCAGCGCCCCCTCGCGGGTTGGCTCGTCGAATGGCTTAAGGTCAGGTCCCAGACCTGAATGCTGGCCGGCGTAGGTCCAGAAGTCCGTCGAATGGGGTGTGTCGGGAAGGGCTGGATCGAGCTGATCAGGCTGGCTGTCGAAGGCTGCGATGTAGAACGCGACGGACTGGCCCGTGTGGGCGGAGAACACGGCTCCCTCGAAAGCGGGTTCTCCGGCCAGTCGTGGTTGTTCGAAGGTGCCCGCATTCACTTCCCTGCTGACGGTCGACACTTGCGCAATCGACACCGCTGGCGCTGGCAGAGAAGAAGGTCCCTGGTCTGGAGCCGCACTGACGAGCCAGGCCAATAGCAGGCCTGTGATGAACGCCACTGACAATACAGTCCTTTGGTATTTTTTCATGGCACCGGTGCGTCCATTCACAGTGGCTCGGAATTGCCTCTTTGATTAATCAAGGAGCGCTGAAAAGAGCCTATGCGCGTGCCACGCGTCGAGATACTCGCAAAACTGATAGGTGGACGTGGCAGCCGTGATGGACTTACACACAATCCCTGTGCGCGTGCCTGTGGATAAAGTGTTCGTTAATCGCTGAAGCTCTTGCTGGACGTGGCGTGTGACGTAGCGATCAAAAATTGATCAATCTAAGTGGTTATTTCCATTGGGCTTTTTGTGGATAAGCATTCAGGCGCTACCTGTCAGTCACTCACTTTGCCCACAATCTCTGTTGGTGTGACTGTGGACAACTTGTTTGTGGTTGTCTGCAGGCCATATATTTAAAGGGTCTTGAGCTGTTGTTCAAAAAATGATCAGGATGGTAGGTTGCGCGCGAAATCATCCTGACGGCGAGGTTTTTTTGGCCATTTCAGACGTTGTCCACAGCGGATGGGTTATCTGGACCAAGTTGTACCCAAAGTCTGTTGGCGCTTCTGTGGATAAGGTGTTCGTGCTCGTCTGTAGCCCAATGAAATTAAGCTCTGCAGAGAGTTGGTTAAAAAACATACAGGCTTTGTGATTGAGGTGTTCCACGGTAAGTCGTTGTTGCCCGAGCTATTTCCGAGCCTACGAAAAAACGACTTATCCATAAACGCTTTTTGGGCGCTGTGGATAAGTCGTTCAGTCATTACACCGTCACCGTCTGTTTATGAGCCAGGGCAGGTACTCGCGAGGTTCACTGCCATTCTTTCGGCCAGTCGCGGAAACCTCTGCCGCCTGCTTGCTCGGTCCAGGGTGCCCATAGCGTCGGCGCACCGCCTGGGTACCAGTCTGTTTGTGAATGGTGAGGATTGAGGCAGATGTAAGAGGCACCGGCATACATCACCTTATCCCCCTTCACGTAGTCAGTATTTGTTTTCCATTCAAGCAATGCGGCGCTGGTCGAGGCCTGCACAACGTTGCTGGGCCCGGACAGTTCTGAATCTTTATCGCGTGCGCCGACCAGATACTGATAGGTCTTGCTTGGGGTCAGGCCTCTGACGGTATAAGTCAGTACGGTTGAGTCGACGGTCACAGTAGGCGCGTCGAAACTGTAGATATGGTAGACGTCAACGGCAGTACCCCCGGTAGGTGCATCCCATGCCAGTGAAACACTGGTGGGGGTCGCACCTGTCTGACGCAAGTTGCCGGGTGGCGCAGGTCGATCATTGGACGCCTCGGATTCTGTAGTGGCCAGAAGTTCTTCAGAGAGTCCTGAGCTGTTGCCCAGACTGTCGGTCGCGATGATGTGATAACCATAAAGGCGGCTTTGCAGAAGGCCTTCGTCGGTGAAGGGAGGAACCTTGCCCTTGCCTATCGAAACACCCTCGCGGAACAGCTCATAGTCAAACGGACCGCTGGCATCCGTCGAAACACTCCAGTCCAGCGTTATCGATGTGGTGGTCCGCCCGGTTGACCTGAAGTCGACAGGCACTGAAGGTCTATAGGGTTCCAGATCGGTTGGGACTTCCAGCTCGTTGCTGATCTCCGACCACTTACCCTGTATATCTTTTGCAATAACGAAGTAGGTATACGTTCTGCCCGCTGTGAGGTTCTCATCGGTATAGACGCGTGGTTGGTCAGCAGGGACCTTCACAAAAGGCCAGCCATCCCGGGCAATTTGATACTCGAGGAGTCCAGCTTCGCTGCTGGACTGTGTCCATTCCAGCGATACACTTCTATCGGTGACGCCTGCCAGGCTCAAGACTGGTGGTGTCGGGTTCGCCGCACCGCCGCCTCCTGCCTGGGTACTCACGCTGATCGCTGGAGAGAATGCCGAGGTGTTGCCCATGACATCAATGGCACGTACCTGGTAACTGTAAGTGATACCGGACTGAAGGCCGGTGTCTTCATACGAAGGGCTGTCCGCAAATAACGACACGCTGTTGTCGCGGCGCAGTTCATAGCGCAGTACCGGGTTCTGGCCTGCCGACAGCGACCAGACGAGTTTCACCGACGTTGGGGTTTGTTCGGTTGACCTGAGGCCAGTGGGTACTGAAGGCTTGTCAGGTACGGGCGTTTCGCCGCCGGTGAGATAACCGTAGCGTTTGGCAAACTCCCATTTATAGGCTTCGCCAACCTTGGGCGTGCCATTGTCCCAGTTGACCGACCAGGTCATCAGACCGCGAATCGGGTTGCCGTCGGCCTGCAGGGTGTCCAGGGCGTATTTCACGTCGTCCGGGTTGATCACATAACCTGTCGCGGCGGCGTCATTATTGGTGGGCAAGCCGATCGCAAGCCGGTTCGCCGGGATTTTGGTAAAGCCGCGCGTGCCGTGGATCAGGCTGTCGGTCAGGTAATAGAGAAATTCCTTCTTGCGGGCATCATTGTTTTGCGTCACCCACAGGTTGAGCTCGTCGACCCATATGCCGTCGCCACCCTGGTTGTAGTATTGGGGGGCGATAAAGTCATAGAGGTCCTCAAGCGCCTCGATATAAGCGAGGTACGCGCCGCCACTTCTGAAGGACGTGAGGAAGGCGACGGCTTCTTTCAGAAACGGAAAGTAGGTGGTGATTTCTTTCAGCAGTGGCGTATCGCGGGCAGCCGATCGCAGATAAGGAAACTCCGGAGCCATGCTGATAATGAAATGCTTGCCTTCGGTCTCGTAATGCTCGCGCACCATTCTCAGTGCGGCGGGTAATACGGTGCGGTTATCGGCAAAGGTAATGGCGGCCTGTTCGAGATCGATATCCAGGCCGTCAAAGCCATAGACTTCGACCAGCCGGATAATCTCGTAGGCCAGCGCTTCTTCCTGGCCGGCATGCAGCTCGATATGCGCATCAGCCCCGCCAAGCGAGATCAGCACCGCCCGGCCCTGGGCATTCAGTTCCGCTACCTGAGCGCGAAACGCCTCATCACTCAGGTTATAAGGCTTGAAGGTCGGTATGCCGGCGCCTTTCATGAAAGCCACTGCAATGACGTTGTAGGCCTTATCTATGCCTGTCAGCGGCATTTCGGCAAACATTCCCTGCTGGTAGCCCTGACCTGATTCCGAGGGCCAGTTATGCCAGAAGCCCATGAGGATATTTTTCCCTGATATATCCGTCATGGTCGATGCGGCGTCGACCTTCTTGTTTTTGTATTGAGTGATGATTTTTGGGTTGAGCATGATTCGTGTCTCCGTCCGTTGGATTGACTGCAACGGGAGTTGATCACGAAAGGTTTTTTCACGTAACTGTCAGAAATGACGGTATCGGCGGGAAGGCTTTTGTGTCGGCGATACTTCAGGGCTGACTCGCTTCGTGCGTGAAGTGAGTCAGCCCTGACGTATCGCGTTGGCGGGGTAAACGCTACTCGTGATTGACCGCCACGCCCTTCAAATACGGTGCAGGCTCCGCGCCGAGGTTTTCCAGCATGCGCGAGCTGTACCAGTCGACGAAGTTGACCACGCCGAACTCATAGGTTTTCGAGTAAGGGCCGGGTTGATAGGCGCTGGAGTTGATGCCTCGCTGGTTTTCCTCGGCCAGACGACGGTCCTGATCATTGGTAGCGTCCCAGACCTGGCGCATACGCTCGACGTCGTAATCGACGCCTTCGACCGCATCCTTGTGGACAATCCACTTGGTGGTGACCATGGTTTCCTGCGCGCTGATCGGCCACACCGTGAAGACGATGATGTGATCGCCCATGCAGTGGTTCCAGGAGTGCGGCAAATGCAGAATGCGCATCGAGCCCAGGTCAGGGTTCTGGATACGGCCCATCAGTTTCTTGCAGCCGACCTTGCCGTCCATGGTCATCGACACTGTGCCTTTAAGCAGTGGCATGCGCACGATACGGTTGCGCAGGCCGAAGCTGGCGTGGGCGTAGGGAATTTTCTCTGCGTCCCAGGCAGCGGCGGACGCGGCGACATGATCCTTGAAGGTCTGATCGGCGCGGGGATCGGTGACGTCGTCCCATTCCAGCAGCGTCTTGAGCAATTCCGGGTGCGAGCCACTGCAGTGGTAGCACTCGCGGTTGTTTTCCAGCACCAGCTTCCAGTTGGCCTTCTCCATCAAGGTGGTTTGCACCGCCACCTTGGTGTTCTCCATATCGTAGGGTTCCATGTAGTGGCGCAGCGTCGAGAGGAACTCGTCGATGGCCGGCGGGTTTTCTGCCAGGCTGATGAAAATGTAGCCGCCCGCAGTCTTGACGTGGACCGGTTTGAGGCCGAACTGCTTCATGTCGAAGTCGTCGCCCATCTCGGTACCGGCATACAGCAGGCGACCGTCCAGCTCATACGTCCACTGGTGATAGTGGCAAACCAGTTTGGCGACCTTGCCTTTTTCGGCTGTGCACAGGCGCGAGCCGCGATGGCGGCACACATTGTGGAACGCGTTGACGGCACCGTCCGGGCCGCGCACGACCAGGATCGGGTTCTTGCCGATCTGCAGCGTCAGGTAATTGCCCTTGGTCGGGATTTCGCACGTCATCCCGGCAATCAGCCACTCCTTGTGAAAGATTTCCTGCATGTCGATTTCAAACAGTCGCTCATCACTGTAGAAAGGCTGCGGCAGCGAGTACGTGCGCTCGCGATTCTGCAGCATCTCGGCAGTGGCCTTGCGTGCAGGTTCCAGCGGATCGCCCAGGCTCAAGGTTGCGGTGACGTCCATCGATTAAATCCCTCATGACCGCGGCATGGGCGGCCTGCGAATATGGCTGATACGGGTGTGATCGCGTTTCACGCATGACGATAGATCAGTCGATCATGCTTATGACCCTTGGTGGCGAGTGTGGAGCCGGGCGCTCAGCGAACCTTATCCATGGGCGACATGGCCGCATCCGTTCCCGACGCGACAGGCCTTGTTGGACGGGGCTGGTCGCGGTAAGTACGTGAATGTCGTTGATAGGTAAATGGCCGCCTCGCGCGTTACGCAGAATCCGCAGCATGAGAGGCCGACAGTCGGCCGTGGAGATCGAGTATGTCCCAAAGTTTCCTGAGCCCGGTCACGACCCAGACATGGGCCAACGGGCGTCACCTGGTACGTGTCGTCAAAGTCATCCAGGAAACCTGGGACGTGCGCACGTTCTGCTTCATGGCCGACCAGCCGATCATGTTCTTCTTCAAGCCGGGCCAGTTCGTGACCCTGGAGCTGGAGATCGACGGCCTGCCGATCATGCGTTCCTACACCATCTCCAGCTCGCCATCGGTGCCGTACAGTTTTTCGATCACCGTCAAGCGCGTGCCGGGCGGCAGGGTTTCCAACTACCTGCATGACACCCTGATTGAAGGGCAGGAGCTGGCGGTACACGGGCCGGTCGGGCTGTTCAATGCCATCGACTTCCCGAACCCGAAGATTCTCTACCTCAGCGGCGGTGTCGGTATCACGCCGGTGATGTCCATGGCGCGCTGGTTCTACGACACCAACGCCAATGTCGACATGGTCTTCGTGCACAGCGCCCGCTCGCCCAAGGACATCATCTACCACCGCGAGCTGGAGCACATGGCGTCGCGGATCGACAACTTCAACCTGCATCTGGTCTGTGAAAAACACGGGCTGGGCGAGCCGTGGGCGGGTTATCGCGGTTACCTGAACCAGAAAATGCTTGAACTGATGGCCCCGGACTTCATAGAGCGCGAGGTGTTCTGCTGCGGGCCGACACCGTACATGACCGCGGTCAAGCGTCTGTTGCAGGAAAACGGCTTCAACATGGCGCAGTACCATGAAGAATCGTTTGGTGCGACACCGCCCGAGGCCAGGGCCGATGCCGTCGAACAGGCCGAAATCGCTGCCGACGCGCCCGACGTCGATATCGCCGACCTGCATCAGGTGGAATTCACCGACACCGGCAAGAGCATCCGTGTGGGACCGGGCGAAACCGTGCACGCCGCCGCCGCGAAACTCGGCCTGATGATCCCCAAGGCCTGCGGGATGGGCATCTGCGGGACCTGCAAGGTTATGAAGCTGAGCGGTGAAGTCGAGATGGAGCACAACGGCGGCATCACCGACGAGGATGTTGCAGAGGGATACATCCTGTCCTGCTGCAGCGTGCCGAAGGGTGATGTGCGGATTGAGTATTGAGCACGCCTGACGCTATGTGACGCGCTACACGCTCAAGGCAGGACGCAGAGCGTCCGGAAAGGCATACCCACGCGGAGCATGGGTACGATAGACGTTCTTGAGGGCGCCTACCGGCTAAGATCCACTGTGACTCTGCTTGTAAGCCGCCAGCGCGGGCAGCAGTTGCCGGTCGATGGCCTGGCGGACGGCGGGGAGGAGGGTGGCGCTGCCGGTGAGGAGTTGTTCTACCAGGCGCCGCAAGGCGGTCGCGCGTTCGGCGTTGAGGCCGCAGACGGCGTTTGCGCAGGCTTGTTCAGCGGTTGCGCCGCCGGGTGCTTCGAAGCCCAGGGCTCTGAGCTGGCCGAGCAGGTCTTCCTGGTCAATCAAATCCGCGTGCATCATGACGTCTGTTCCTTTGAACGGGCTTTTTCCGATTCTGGAAGGACAACCGCCTGCGGGCAACCCCTGCCTGTCGTGAGTGGCAGGATTGGCTACAAGTGCGTCGTTTTCAGTTCATGGGGTCATTCGGCTTGCAGGTTGTCTATGGTTCTGTCGACCATGACCTTGGCCATTTCCACCAGGTGCATGATCGACAGCGTCATGTCGCGCTGGGTGCCGGTCATGCTGTCGCTGAATTCACAGGCGCTGGTGGCGGCGCAGCGCAGCAGGTCGCTGGCATGCATCAGGGCGTCTTCATGGCTGACGTTGGGGTTGGCGGTGAAGAGGGGCGGATCGGGGACGATTTTTAGCATGTGATGTATCTCCTGAAGTTTTAGAAGACCATCACCGTCGGCTACTAATCGAGGGTGGTGATCATGCGCAGGTAGTAGCCCGGTCCAGGAACCCCGGTGCATCCAAAGATGCCCCACGCACGACCACCATAAAAGCGCAGGCCGTGAAAGGGCACCTGCACAAGGTGGCGCAATGCGCCTGGATAACGAGGGCTACTAATCCTCACCGCTGAATATGCAGCGACGGGCGCAGAGTAGAGATCGAAACAGGCAGGCACAAGGGGCCGGGAGTTTCTCGGAAATTTCCTTCAAGCGAAAGAGACGAGTCCCGCAAATTCGTTACAAATTCTTGTTCATTGCTCAGGTTTGCTAAACTGCGCAGCTTGCCAGGAGCTGCCATGAATTACCGTCACGCCTACCATGCCGGCAACCACGCCGACGTCTTCAAACACCTGACCCTGACTCGCCTGATCGCCCTCATGGCGCGCAAGGAGCAGCCGTTCGCCTATCTCGACACCCACGCCGGGCTCGGCCTGTACGACCTCAAAGGCGATCAGGCCACGCGCACCGGAGAATGGCTGGAAGGTATCGGCCGTCTGTGGAACGCCACCGACCTGCCTGCGCTGGCGTCCGACTATCTGCAAGTGCTGCACGACATGAACCCGGATGGCGAGCTGCGCTACTACCCCGGTTCGCCGGAACTGGCTCGCCGCCTGACCCGTGAGCGCGAGCGTGTGCTGCTCAACGAGAAGCATCCCGAAGACGGGCGTCTGCTCAAGGAGAACATGAAGGGCGACCGCCGCGTGGCGGTGCATCTCGGGGAAGGCTGGCATGTCCCGCGCGCCTTGCTGCCCGTGGCCGAAAAGCGCGCCGTGATGCTCATCGACCCGCCATTCGAGCAGCTCGATGAAATGAAGCGTTGCGCGGTCGCGCTCCAGGAAGCCATCGGCCGCATGCGTCAGACAGTGGCGGCGATCTGGTATCCGATCAAGGATACCCGCCTGCTGCGCCGCTTCTATCAGGACCTGGCAGAAACCGGCGCGCCCAAGCTGCTGCGCGTCGAACTGTTCGTCCACCCGCTGGACACCCCGGCCAGCCTCAACGGTTCAGGCCTGGCCATCGCCAACCCGCCATGGGGCCTGGAAGAAGAACTGCGCGAATTGATGCCGTACCTCGCCCAGAAACTGGGCCAGACCCAGGGCGGCTGGAAGATGGACTGGTTGATTGCCGAGTAGGCGTGTTCATAGCCAGGCCGAGTTGCGCTGCCTAGCGGACGCAGAGCGTCCAGAACTGCATTCCCACGCAGAGCTCAGCGTTATACATAAGCCCGCTTTCGATTCTGACCGTAGGTCGTAGGAGCGAACTTGTTCGCGAAAGGGCCAGTATATTCGGCGAAAATGCGTCACCTGAACTACTATCTTCGCGAACAAGTTCGCTCCTACGCCCTGCGGGCAGAAGCCTGAAAAACGCTGTTTTCGGGCCGCTAGGCGCGAATCAAGCCGGCATGCACACGCCCGTGCCGCCCAGCCCGCAGTAGCCCTGTGGGTTCTTGGCCAGGTATTGCTGGTGGTAGGCCTCGGCAAAGTAAACCGTCGGTGCCTGCTCGATTTCGGTGGTGATGGTGCCCTTGCCGGCTTTGTTCAATTGCGCCTGGAACGTTTCGGCACTGGCTTTGGCAGCGTCGAGCTGTTCGGGCGTCGTGCAGTAGATCACCGAGCGATACTGAGTGCCGATGTCGTTGCCCTGGCGCATGCCCTGAGTCGGGTTGTGCACTTCCCAGAACACCTTGAGCAGTTCTTCGTAGCTGATTTTTGCTGGCTCGTAGACTACCAGCACCACCTCGGTGTGGCCGGTCAGCCCGGAGCAGACTTCTTCGTAGGTCGGGTTCGGGGTAAATCCGCCTGCGTAGCCGGCGACAGTGCTCACCACACCTTCCTGTTGCCACAGACGGCGTTCTGCGCCCCAGAAGCAACCCATGCCGAAGATGGCGAATTCGACATTGCTCGAAAACGGCCCCAGCAGCGGATTGCCGTTGACGAAATGAAATTCCGGAAGCGCCATAGGTGTTTCACGACCCGGCAATGCTTGTTCGGCGGTAGGCAGTACATTTTTGTTCACTAGAATTTCCGAGCGCAAAGTCATGAACCATATCCTCTCGTTTAGAGACAGGCAGCAGGGGCCAGGACGGATGAATGCAATTACATAGGTCCCGTTACACGCAGAAACAAATGCTGCCGTGTAATAACAGACTGACAGTGTGCCCGAGAGAGCGGGGTGCTGGGAAGGTTGTCAGGCGGATGGGCGACGAGGGTAGCGCTTCAGTTTCTCGATCAGCTCTTGGCCTGGGATAGGCCTGTCGAACAGATAGCCCTGGCCGACATCGCAGCGATGGCGTCGCAGGAAAGCCAGCTGAGCCGCAGTTTCAATGCCTTCGGCGACCACTTTTAGCTTGAGGTTGTGAGCCATGGCGATGACCGCGGAGGTGATTTCCATGTCGTCTTCATCATCCGGAATATCGCGGATGAAGCTGCGATCGATCTTGATCACATCGATGGGAAATTTCTTCAGGTAACTGAACGACGAGTAACCGGTGCCGAAGTCGTCCATGGCCAGCGACAGGCCGAGTTTTTTCAACGAGTCGAGTTGTTGGCGGGTATCTTCTGTCGCTTCCAGTAGCAGGCCTTCGGTCAGCTCCAGTTCCAGCAACGAGGGGTCAAGCTCTTCCTCTTTGAGGATGGCGGCAATCGATGACACCAGTTCCGGGTCGGAAAACTGCTTGGGCGATACATTGATGGCCACTTGCAGGTTGCCGAACCCGGCGGCGGTCAGGTCCTTGCTCATGCGACAGGACTGACGCGCGACCCATTTACCGATGGGGATGATCAGGCCGGTCTCTTCGGCCACGCTGATGAACTGGTCCGGTCGGATCATGCCTTTTTCAGGATGATTCCAGCGCAACAGCGCCTCCATGCCCAGCAGGCGACCGGTCAGCAGGCACAGCTTGGGCTGATAGAACACCTCCAGCTCGTTCTGGGTCAGGGCGCGGCGCAGGTTGTTTTCCACGAACAGCTTGTAGCTGGCCTCGGCATTCAATGCTTCGGTAAACACCTGAACCTGATGTTTGCCATTGGCTTTGGCCTTGTGCAGGGCCAGACCGGCGTTTTTCATCAGGGTCTGCGGGTCACGACCGTGCAGTGGCGCGCAGGCGAGGCCCACCGAGCCGGTGACGCTGATCAGCTGATTGTCGACGAACATCGGCTTGTCCAGCGTGGCCAGCACCTGGGTGGCGGTGGCGTGCCCGGCTTCCTGATCGGTGTTGTCGATCAGCACGGCAAATTCGTTACTGGCAAAGCGCGCCAGTATGTCGGACGGGCTCAAGGTATTGCGCAGGCGCCGCGCCAGGCTGATCAGCAGTTTGTCACCAGTCTGGTGGCCAAGGCTGTCGTTGATGCGCTTGAAGTTATCGATGTCGACCAGCAACAGGCTCATCGGCGTATCGGTGTCGCGGGCAAAGCGTTCGTCCAGATTGCGGATAAAGGCCGGACGGTTGCCCAGGTTGGTCAGGTTGTCGGTGTACGCCAGGCGCTCGATGCGCTGCTGGGCCAGCTTGCTCTGGGTGATGTCTTCGTAGATGCCGATATAGTGCGTCAACTCGCGGTTGTCGCCGTACACCTTGGAAATCGACAGCTGGCCCCAATAGGGTTCGAGGTTCTTGCGCCGGCTTTTGAACTCGCCCTGCCAGCTGTTGCTGTTGGTCAGGCTGGAGTTGGCTTCCAGCAGCAACTGGTTGAGGTTTTCCAGCGCGGGCAATTCCGACAGCTTGTGCCCGGAGACTTCCTCCGAGCTGTACTGGGTGATCGCCGTGAAACTCGGGTTTACGTATTCGACCACACCGTTGCAGTTGACCAGCAGAAAGGCGTTGGCGCTTTGTTCGACCGCGCGCTGGAACAGGTGCAGTGCGTTGGTCGCAGCCCGACGGTTATGGTTGTTGATGACCTGGGCAAACTGGTCCGCCAGCTCGCCGGCGAAGGCGATCTCGTCGGACTGCCATTCGCGCGTCGAGCCGGACTCTTCCAGGCACAGCACGCCGATCACCTGCCCATCGATACGAATACTGGCATCGAGCACCGCCCTGGTTTCTCCAGGATTCAGGCTTTTGGCCATTTCGCAGGTGCGCGGGTCAGTCTGGATATTGCTGGCGTCGATCGCCCTGCTGGTATTCAGCGCTTGCAGATAGGTAGGGTAGGGGCTGATATCCACCGGCGTGCGTGACTGATAGTCGCCGGTTTCACGGCTGTAGTCGGTGATCGGCTCCAGGCGCTTGTCGTTGAGGTTCCAGATGCTGACATGATCGACATCGTAGATATCACAGGCGCTTTTGGTGATCAGCTCTGCCGCTTCGAGCAGGGTATTGGCCGTGGTGTAGCGATGTCGGGTCAGGCGCAGGATCAGATCCTGCTGGGCGCGCACGCGCTCCAGATGGGCAAACTGATCGCGCTGGGCGCGCTGGTTGAGTTCCAGGGCAATCTGCAATCGCAGGTTGCGGGTTTCCAGATCGGAGTCCGTGACCGGTTCGCCAGTCGTGACAAGGCCTTCGACGATCAGAAAATAACCACGTAACAGATGGCGGTTGTGCTGTTTGTAGGCTTCGCCGATTTCCAGCAGGCCAAGCGGGCCTTTGGGGCTGTGAAGGGTGTAACGAATCAGGTAATTCGGGGAAGAGGCCAGTTGCAGCTGGATGTCATCGTGCAGTTGATAACGAGCTTCCGGCTCCATGAGGCTGGCATAAGGGGATCCAATCAAGGCGCAAAGGTCAACGGCTGCCAGTCCGAACTGCCTTTCGCAATTTGGATCGAGAAACAATAGCGCCCAATTGGCTTCATTCAGCCGCTCGAAACGCAGCATGCCCAGGCGCGAGGGCACTGGCAATTGCGTCACTACCTCGGCTGCGGATCTACCGGCAGCATCGGTTTGGCTTTTCATGAACAAACTCGCTTCCGGAATACTAGTCGCGACAGGGGTAAACCCCACTTTCGCGTATGGCAAGGTTGCATCATGCGGCCCGTGCTTACAAGAGACCACAGTGGCTTAGTGCTATAAAAGTGTCGGCCGGTTGTCCAGGTTCTTCAGTGTATCTGGTCGGATACTCAAATTCGTTGATTTTTCGGGCGAAACCCCCGTTTTCCAGGGGAATTCGCTTTGCAGATGTGCTCCAGTCACGAGCCGTTGTCAATCAGGCTTTGGCCATCCTGGGCTCCTTCGCGGGCAATTGCAGGAAAATACCTGCTGCAAACATGGCCAGCACCCCGACACTCAGGAAGGTCATCTGGAACGCCCCCAGCATGCTGCTGACCTCGCCGGTGGCTACTTCTTCGCTGAAACCACCCAGCAAGGCTGCTGCGCTTGCCACGCCAAGACTCAGGGACAGCTGCGCCACCACCGAGAGCAGGCTGTTGCCACTCGCTGCACTGGCATCGTCCAGATCGATCAGGGTGACCGTATTCATCGCCGTGAACTGCAAGGAGTTGACCGCGCCGAGCAGCCCCAGATGCACCAGCAACACCCAATATGGGGTTTGCACATCGACCAGCGCCAGGCTGGCCAGCAGGATGCCCAGCAGCAGTGTGTTGCCGGTCAGAATCATGCGATAGCCCAGCCGCTCGATCAGCCAGCGGGCGACAGTCTTGGCGAACATGCCAGCGGCGGCCAGCGGCAACATGCTCATACCCGCCTGAGACGGCGAATACCCCAGGGCCACTTGCAGCAGCAATGGCACCAGGAAGGGCAGCGCGCCGCTGCCCAGGCGGGCGAACAGGTTGCCCATGATGCCGACCGCAAACGTTCGGGTACGGAACAATGAAGGGGCAAACAACGGCGATTCGATGTGCCCGGCACGCAGCCAATACGCTGCCAGACAGCCCATTCCGGCAAACAGCAGCAGTACCACGCGCATGTGTGGCAGGTGCAGCTCGCCCAGGCCCTCCAGGGCAATGGTGATCAGTATCATCGCCGCGCCAAACAGGATGAAGCCGACGCCGTCAAACCGGGTTCGACCGCCTCCCGGAAGATCAGGGATGAAGTGTTTGACGGCATAGCAACCGAGGATGCCGACCGGAATGTTGATCAGGAAAATCCAGTGCCAGCTCAGGTACTCCACCATCCAGCCGCCAAGCGTCGGGCCCAGCAATGGGCCCAAAAGGCCCGGCACGGTGATAAAACCCATGATTCGCACCAGCTCCGAGCGCGGATAGGCGCGCAATACGATCAGGCGCCCGATGGGCAGCATCAGCGCGCCCCCCAGCCCCTGAATCACCCGGGCGGCCACCAGCACGTTCAGTGACCAGGACAGCGCGCACAGCAATGATCCGAAGCTGAACAGCAGGATGGCGCTGAAGAAGATGCGCTTGATCCCGAACCGGTCGGCGATCCAGCCCGAAGCCGGGATCAGCAGCGCAATGGTCAGCATGTAGGCGATGACCACCGACTGCATGCGCAACGGGTCTTCTGCCAGTGAGCGGGCCATGGACGGCAAGGCGGTGTTGAGAATCGTGCCGTCCAGGCTTTGCATGAAGAATGCGATGGCGATGACCCAGGGCATCCAGCGCAGGGTCTTTTCGTCCATGATCGGCGCTGCTGAGTTCTGCATAGGCTCCTGCTATAGCGTGAGGGTGAGTCGGCTGATCAATGCGCCAGGCAACTGTATTGAACCGGTCTGGCGCTGACTGTAGGTACTCGATTGGAGAATCAGTTCCCTCTCTTTGGTCAGGTCCTCCAGTGCGCTGCCCAGCAGGCTGTAGGCGCTGTCATCGAAACGCATGGTGCTCACCGGCGCGACGATCTTGCCCTCTTCGACCCAGAACGTTGCGAAACGTGTCATTCCGGTGAGGCGCGCAGCGGCGCGGTCGGAGAAGTTCAGATACCAGAGGTTACTGATGTAAAGCCCGGTGCCGAGCCTGGCGAGGATCTGATCCAGCTCCAGTGAACCGCCGGCAATGCTCAACGCGCTTGGACCTTCGCCATAATCCGCGCCGTTGGCAGGCAGGTCGTATTCGGCAGCGCTGCTCGAATCCACCAGTCGGTCGCGGGCTTGCCCGTCGACGATCAGTTTCAGGTCCTTGCGCGGGTACCCTTCGCGTGAAAACGCCGGCGAGAGTGAACCGCTGACTTTTTCGTCGAAGTTGACCAACGGGCTGAAAGGCGTCTCGCCGTCATACAGCCTTTGCAACGGGCTGCGTTTACTGGCCAGTGACTGCGCGGAAAATCCGCCCCAGGTGAGCATGCCGATGACTTCGTCCAGAGCCGCTGGCGCCAGGTACGCGCGGTATTGTCCGGGCTTGAGCGCATGCAGCGGGCGGCCGAGAAATTCCAGCTGTTCGCGGGCCTGCTGAAAACGCTGCACGAAGGCTTCGTCGCTCCAGTGGTGACCGGCGTAGTTGGCTTTCACGGCCTGGCCGTTTTCGTGAAACAGGCTCCAGTCGAAATTGAAGCTGTTGGCCTGATGCCAGCCCAGCGCCCCCCAGGAACTGGCGAAGCCGCGGTAAAGCGGGCCTGCGGCATAAAAGCCTACCAGGTCCAGATCGCCTGCCAGTTCGCTGATCTGCTCGACAACCCGGGCGCTGTCCGGCAGCGGCAAGTCTTGAACGTTGCTGCTTTGCCAGGCAGTCGTGTTCGGCAACAGATAGGGATCCCTGGCCAGCGACGGCAGTGTTTCGCGCAATTTTTGCAGGGCGTCGACAAGGCGCTGCTGGTCGGTCTCGGCGTCGCCGGACAAGGTCAGTTCCAGATTGGCATGCCGGCCGTCATCGATCAGTTTGAACGTGGCGATGACCTGCTGGACGCTCCCGGCCTGTCGAACTTGGCCGTGGTTGAACCGGATGAAGTCAGACGCCTCGGCGTCGTAGGCCAGAGTGAAGTGTTCCGTCGGGCTGATGGCAGCCTTGAGCACGGCGACCAGCGCCTCGAACTGCTGTTGGTGCGACATCAGGCATCTCCTCCAAACACATCGACATTGGCAAACACACACGCCGGAGAGGCATGACCTACGCGGATCACCTGGTTGGGTTCGCCCTTGCCGCAGTTCGGCGTGCCCAGCACTTTGAACGTGCTGGCATCACCTACGGCGCTGAGGTTTTTCCAGAATTGCGCGGAGATCGCCCGGTAATTAGGATTTTTCACCACGCCCTTGAGCTCGCCGTTCTCGATCAGCTGGCCCCATTCGCAGCCGAACTGGAATTTGTTGCGTGCGTCATCAATGGACCAGGAGCGATTGCTCGACATCAGAATGCCGTGCTCGATGTTGCCGATCAGACTGTCCAGCGACTGGTCACCCGGTTCGATGTTCAGGTTGGCCATGCGATCGATGGGTGCACGGTTCCAGCTGGAGGCGCGGCTGTTGGCGACGCCTGCCAGACCGCTGCGGTATTGCGACAGGGCACCACCGAGCGGGCGCTGCAGCAGGCCGTCACGAATCAGGAACTGCTTGCTGGCTGACGTGCCGTCGTCATCGTGCGCGTAGCTGGCCAGTTGCTCGGGAATCTCCGGGTCGAAGGTTACGTTGAGCAGGCTGGAACCGTATTGCAGGGTGCCGAAGTCAGTCGTTTTGACGAAACTGGTGCCTGCGTAATTGCGCTCGTCACCGAGAATCCGGTCCAGCTCCAGGGGGTGGCCGATGGACTCGTGAATCTGCAGGACCATCTGATCGGGCATCAGCAGCAGGTCGCGTGGGCCTGATGGTGTGTTGGGGGCGAGGATCAGCTGCAAGGCCTCGTCGGCAACAGTGGCGGCAGACCCGATCAGGCCGCAACTGCTCAGCACTTCGATGCCACCTTGCTGGCCGAAGTTATGCCCGCCCAGGGTGCGCGTCTGGCTGTCGCGACCGTCGTAGGCCGTCACGCTCATGCCGGGAAACACGAAGCGCTGTGCCTGACGCAATTCTGCGCCCGCGCTGTTGAGGTAGATTTGCTCGACGGTTTCCAGGTCCAGTATGGCCTGCCAGTTGACCAGGCGTTCGTCTGCCGGGACCGCGCTGGATTCGGCCATCAACAGGCCGATGCAGTCGCTCAGCGGCGGGAAGGCTCGATCCATGTTTGGCGACAGGTAGTCAGCCTTGGCGCTCGAGACAGCTTGATCGCTCAGGTCCAGCAGCGCATGCGGTGCCAGACGGCGGGCCAGCGTTTCGGCCTGCTGCAAGGCCGCCTGCAAACCCTTCAGGGAGATGTCGTTGGTGGCGGCGTAGGCTTCAACGCCGTTCAGACGCACGGTCAGCATGGCACCCTCGTCGCTGATCAGTGACGGCGGCTCGGCCACATTCTTGCGCACGCACAGGCGCTGGCCGGTGCGGTGCACGTAACGTACGGAAAAGAATTGCGCTTCACTCTGCAGGGCAGCGAAATGCTGCTTGAGCCGGGCGGAGAAATCGAACATGCAGACAAGCTCCTTCTTGAGGGCGGTCGGTAAAGTCCGGACGGCCTTGTGGGCCGTTTGCCGTCAAGAAGGAGATTAACCCGTCGCTCGTCAGGCTGCACCTGCAAGCTTGATTTAGACGCTTCAGCCCTGCATCACCAGCCTGATATCGGCGGCCAGTTCACGCACGCGCTCTTCTTCGGTGTCCCACGAGCACATGAAACGGGCGCCGCCGTTGCCGATGAAGGTGTAGAAGCGCCAGCCGCGGGCGGTCAATGCAGCAATGGCCGGCTCCGACAGCTGCAGGAACACGCCATTGGCCTGCACCGGGAACATCAGCTCCACGCCAGGAATGTCCTTGACCAGTTCGGCGAGTAGTTGCGCACAGCGGTTGGCGTGACGGGCGTGTTTGAGCCAGGCGTCGTTTTCCAGCAGGCCGACCCACGGTGCAGACAGGAAGCGCATCTTCGACGCCAGTTGCCCGGCCTGCTTGCAGCGATAGTCGAAGTCTTCAGCCAGATCATGGTCGAAAAACAGAATCGCTTCGCCCACCGCCATACCGTTTTTGGTGCCGCCGAAGCACAACACGTCAACGCCGGACTTCCAGGTCAGTTCAGCCGGGGAAGCCTCCAGAAAGGCGCAGGCATTGGAGAAGCGGGCACCGTCCATGTGCAGGTGCAGGCCCAGTTCCTTGCAGGTCGCGCTGATTGCCTTGAGTTCTTCCGGCTGATAGACGCCGCCCACCTCGGTGGCCTGGGTGAGGGTCACGACGCGCGGCTTGGGGTAGTGAATGTCCTGACGCTTGAGCGCCACTTCACGAATCGATTCCGGGGTCAGTTTGCCGCCCGCGCTGCGTGCCGTCAGCAGTTTGGAACCGTTGGAGAAAAACTCCGGCGCACCGCATTCATCGGTTTCGACGTGAGCCGTTTCCGAACAGATGACACTGTGGTAACTCTGGCACAGCGAGGACAGCGCCAGCGAGTTGGCCGCCGTGCCGTTGAAGGCAAAAAATACTTCGCAGTCGGTTTCGAACAGTCGGCGGAAATCATCCGAAGCGCGGGCAGTCCATTGATCGTCACCATAAGCGCGTTGATGGCCCTTGTTCGCCTGCTCCATGGCTGCCCAGGCTTCAGGGCAGATACCGGAATAGTTGTCGCTGGCGAACTGTTGGCTTTGGTCTGTCATGGCCGATTCCTTATGGGCGATTATGGTGCGCACTGTAGCGACAATATAAGGTTCGGTCATGTGTTGGCTGCATGACGCAATTCCCCGTTCAGGAGCACTATGGATCTTTCCAACCCGCCTTTTCTGCCCGGACGCAACAAGGCGCTGGACCTGCTCAAGTGGCTGGCGATGTTGAGTATGGTGCTTGACCACCTTCGCTATGTGGGCTGGTCAGTCGATTTTCTTTACGTGCCGGGGCGTTTTGCCTTTCCCTGGTTCTGCCTGGCCATCGCCGTGAATCTTTCCCGGCGCAGCGCAGCGATTGTGGCCCCACGGGTGCAATGGCGTTATCTGGGCTGGCTGCTGGCATTTGCCGGGCTGGCGGAGATTCCGTATCGGCTGTTCATGGCTGACGCGACGGTGCTGAATGTGATGCCGACCCTGCTGCTGGGGCTGGTGATTGCTCAGGGCTGGCAGCAGCGCAATCCGACGACGCGAGTGATGGCCCTTGTCGCACTGCTGCTGACGGCGATCTTCCAGAAATACCTGATGTTTGGCTTTGCCGGCGTGCTGCTGCCGCTGGTCTTTGTGCTGGTGCTGGAAAAGCGGCTCTGGTATGCGGTGTTCCCGGCGGTCTTTTGTCTGGCGGGTAATGCGTGGTCGCAGATGTTTGCCGGTGCGAGCTGGGGCGATCCGATTTCCATCGGTTCGATAGTCGCCTGCGTGTTGGCGCCTGTGCTGGGCATCGCGCTGCTGCGGGCGAAGCCCGGGTTCGCAGTGATTCCCATGCGGCGCTGGGCCTACGCGATCTACCCGCTGCACTTTCTGCTGTTGCTGGGGTTGCGGATGGTGTTGGGCAGGGGTTGATCGGGAGTGTGCAGTGCGTCCTCACACACTTCTCGTTCCTCACGCTCCGCGTGGGAATGCAGTTCGTGACGCTCTGCGTCACACAGGGGTTCTGCGATGTCAGGTGGATGGGGGGGGGGCGGCTCAGGTCACCTTTTCGCCTCTCGGCGACTCACTTTGAGGGACCAAAGTGAGCAAAGTCCTCGCTCCGGTTTCCGGCCCGACTTCGTCGGGTTCCTTCGCCCTGTCACTGATCCGGGGGTCGCCGCAACGGGCCCTCCATGGCCCGGTGCGGCTAGCCTGGCTCCTGCCAGGCTACCCCCGGATCAGCGCCAGGACTCAGCCGTCACTAACGTCGCACTCTGCGTCGTCAGCGCCACCGTGGGAGAAAAGCACTTTTGCGGCAGTGGCTGCGGTCTTGACTATCGTGCCAACGCAGAGCATTGGCACGATAGTCATAGTCAGGAACAGCGAGCTCTTGCAGGAGCGAAGAGGTCGGGGCGCTTCGGTATCAGCTGTTGGGCAGCAACCGGCAGGTGATGCTTTTGATGTAGCGCGTTTCGGCGATCGCCGGGTGTACCGGATGGTCCGGGCCCTGGCCGCCGCGTTCCAGCAGCTGGATGTTACGGTCCAGATGGCGGGCGCTGGTCAGGAGGATGTTTTGCAGGTCGTCTTCCGGCAGGTGCATCGAGCACGACGCGCTGACCAGAATGCCGTCCTTGCTGAGCAGGCGCATGGCTTGCTCGTTCAGGCGGCGGTAGGCGCCTTCACCGTTTTTCATGTCTTTCTTGCGTTTGATGAACGCAGGCGGATCAGCGACGATCACGTCGAAACGCTCTTCAGCGGCTTTCAGTTCCTTGAGCGCTTCGAAGACATCGCCTTCGATGCAGGTCATTTTTTCTGCAAAGCCGTTCAGGGCTGCGTTGCGCTCCACGCCATCGAGGGCGAAGGACGACGCGTCGACGCAGGTGACGTCGCTGGCACCGAACGCCGCTGCCTGAATCCCCCAGCCGCCGATATAGCTGTACAGGTCCAGCACACGCTTGCCTTTGACGTAAGGAGCGATGCGCGCGCGGTTCATGCGGTGGTCATAGAACCAGCCGGTTTTTTGCCCGGCCATGACCGGTGCTTCGAACTTCACACCGTTCTCTTCCAGTGCGACCCATTCCGGTACCAGACCGAAAACAGTCTCGACGTAACGATTCAGGCCTTCCGCATCGCGAGCCGCCGAATCGTTCTTGAACAGGATGCCGCTTGGCTTGATGACCTGAACCAGCGCCGCAATGATGTCTTCCTTGTGGTTTTCCATCGTGGCCGAGGCCAGCTGAACGACCAGAATGTCACCGAAACGATCGACCACCAGACCCGGCAGCAGGTCGGAGTCACCGTAGACCAGGCGGTAGAAGGGCTTGTCGAACAGGCGCTCACGCAGCGACAGCGCAACGTTGAGGCGATGGACGAGCAGAGACTTGTCGAGCGGCAGCTTGATGTCGCGCGACAGCAGGCGTGCGCAGATCAGGTTGTTGGGGCTCATGGCGACGATGCCCAGCGGCTTGCCGCCCGCAGCTTCGAGGATGGCCTGGTCACCGGCTGCAAAACCATGCAGTGGGGTGGCGGCTACATCGATCTCGTTGCTGTAGACCCACAGATGACCGGCGCGCAGGCGGCGGTCGGCGTTGGCTTTGAGGCGCAAGCTAGGCAGGGACATGACGTCGCTCCTGAAAAAAGAGCGGGATTATAGCGCGTCATCCCGGCGCTGGGCCGGGATGACTGCAATTAACTGACGGAATCTGTCAGGCAGACAGTGCTTCGATCAGTTTGCTGTTGAACGCGGGGATGTCGTCGGGTTGACGGCTGCTGATCAGTTTGCCGTCGGTGACGACTTCCTGATCGACCCATTTCGCGCCAGCGTTGACCAGGTCATCTTTCAGCGTCTTGAAGCTGGTCAGGGTTTTACCTTTTACCAGTCCTGCCGAGATCAACAGCCAGCTGCCATGGCAGATAACCGCCACCGGCTTGCCCGCGGCCTCGATGTCTTTGACGATCTTCTGCGCGTCGCTGTCTATGCGGATGGTGTCGGAGTTCTGTACTCCGCCCGGCAGCACCACACCGTGGTAGTCACTGGCATTGGCAGCCTTGAAGGTGCCATCAATCTTGAAGTCATCGGCCGGTTTGTCGTGATTCCAGCCTTTGACCTTGCCCTCTTCAGCGGAAAGGATTTCCACGGTGGCGCCTGCTTGCTCCAGCGCTTCTTTCGGACCGGTCAGTTCAACCTGTTCGAAACCGTCGGTTACAAGAATTGCTATGCGTTTGCCAGTCAATGCTTTAGACATGGGATCCTCCAGTGTCGGGCTTAAAAGTAGCGTCTGGCAGGCCGTTTTGCAGCCGCCGTTCACGCCGTTAACACAGAGTCCGAAGCTTCGTACCAGGCAAAGTTCCGAGAATATCTTCGTCTCGGATGATGGACCGTTTCTCCGCAAGGGGTCAGAATCCAGTCATCACCGTGAGTAAATTCCTATGTCCGAAGAGCTAAGCCCAGAACAGATCCAGCAAGCGTTGCAGGGCATCAGTGTGCCCCCGCAGCCGCAAATCATGGTGGACCTGCAGATGGAGCAATACATGCCCGACCCGGACCTGGGGGCGATTGCGCGATTGATCGCGCAGGATCCCGGGTTGTCCGGGGCGCTGTTGAAGATCGTCAACTCCGCCCATTACGGCCTGTCCAACAAGATTGCCTCCATCGACAAGGCGGTAAACCTGCTGGGCAGTCGGACGGTGATCAACCTGATCAACGCGCAGTCGATCAGGGGCGAGATGACCGATGAAACCATCGTCGCGCTCAACCGCTTCTGGGATACGGCGCAGGATGTCGCCATGACCAGTCTGACCCTGGCCAAGCGCATCGGCTCGCAGACGGCGGACGAGTCCTATGCTCTGGGCCTGTTTCACGACTGCGGCATTCCATTGATGCTCAAGCGTTTCCCCAACTACATGCCAGTGCTGGAAGAGGCCTACGCCAACGCGGGGCCCGATTGCCGCATCGTCGATACTGAAAACAGCGCCTTCGACACCAACCATTCGGTGGTTGGCTATTACACGGCCAAATCCTGGCGTCTGCCTGCGCACATTACCGACGCGATTGCCAACCATCACAACGCATTGGCGATCTTTCAGGACGATACCAGTCGTAATGCCACGCTCAAGAACCTCCTGGCGCCCCTGAAAATGGCCGAGCATATCTGCCAGTCCTATCGGGTATTGGGCAACCAGGACGAGGACCACGAGTGGGAATCCATCGGTGCACTGGTGCTGGACTACGTGGGTTTGTCCGAATATGACTTTGAATACCTGAGGGAAAGCATTCGCGAGCTGGGCGCGCGCTGATCCGGCGCCGCCCCGGCCTGTCCTTTCTGCACGACCGAGTTGTCCATGCCTGAATTACCTGAAGTCGAAACCACCCGTCGTGGCATTGCGCCGCATCTCGAAGGTCAGCGCGTCAGCCGCGTGATCGTGCGCGACAGCCGCTTGCGCTGGCCCATTCCCGAAGACCTGGACGTGCGCCTGTCCGGCCAGCGCATCGTGCAGGTGGACAGGCGCGCCAAGTACCTGCTGATCCAGGCCGAGGTGGGCACCCTGATCAGCCACTTGGGCATGTCCGGGAATCTGCGTCTGGTCGAGGCCGGGCTTCCGGCGCTCAAACATGAGCATGTCGATATCGAACTGGAGTCCGGGCTGGCCTTGCGTTATACCGACCCGCGTCGCTTCGGCGCGATGCTCTGGAGTCTTGATCCGCATAACCACGAACTGTTGATCCGCCTGGGGCCGGAGCCGCTGACCGATCTGTTCGATGGCGAGCGTCTTTACGAGCGTTCGCGTGGCAAGTCGATCGCGGTCAAGCCGTTCGTCATGGACAACGCCGTTGTGGTCGGGGTGGGCAATATCTATGCGACCGAAGCGCTGTTCGCCGCCGGCATCGACCCGCGCCGCGAAGCGGGGAGTGTGTCCCGGGCGCGTTACCTGAAGCTGGCCATCGAGATCAAACGTATTCTGGCCTACGCCATAGAGCGTGGCGGCACCACCCTGCGTGACTTCATCGGCGGTGACGGCAAGCCAGGGTATTTCCAGCAGGAATTGTTTGCGTATGGGCGTGGCGGCCAGCCATGCAAGGTGTGCGGTACGACGCTGCGTGAGGTCAAACTCGGCCAGCGCGCCAGCGTGTATTGCCCGAAATGCCAGCGCTGAAATACGCATGACAGGGGCTCTGGGCCATTTGCTTAACCCACAGCCCTGTTTATAGTGATGGCACCTTAACTATTTGCTACGCCTGAAGGATCAAGCCATGAGCCCGTTTCGTATTCTCGCTGCCACGCTGGCATTGTTCATCGGCCTGCAGGCGCTGCCGGCGGTTGCCGCCGATGTCACCACAGGCAGCGGCGATCCGGTCTACACCATCCAGAACCCGCCGGCGTTTGCCATGATCGGTGACTTGCTGATTGCCCGCCCTTTGCTGATCGCGGCCACCGTCATCGGCACGGGACTGTTCGTGATCGCTGCGCCTTTTGCCGCGGCAGGCGGCAACCTCGGGGCAACGGGCAAGGCGCTGGTGGTGGATCCGGGCAAGGCAGCCTTCGTGCGTTGCCTTGGCTGCACGGGCGACGGTTACGGCAAACAGCAGTAAAGACCGTTATCAGGCCTTGCTGGTGATGATCCGGTATTTGTCCATCAACTGCTCTTTGCTCTCGACGTGATTCTCATCCAGGGGGATGCAGTCGACCGGGCAAACCTGCTGACATTGAGGCTCGTCGTAGTGACCGACGCATTCTGTACACAGGTTCGGGTTGATCACGTAGATCTCCTCACCTTGTGAAATCGCCTCGTTTGGGCACTCGGGTTCGCAGACGTCGCAGTTGATGCAATCGTCAGTGATAATAAGGGACATGAATTGCTCCTGCCGCGGCCGACGCCGGGGCACATTAAAACCAATGCGGCGAATTGTGCCGCATTAGGCTTCGGGATGCACCTTCACATGCAGCGCGTCTAGCGCTTGAAGCGTTCGGTCAGCGCCTGGGCAACTGCAGGGTGAACGAACTTGGTGATATCACCGCCCAACGCGGCGATTTCACGCACTAACGTCGAGGAAATGAACGAGTAGCGCTCCGACGGCGTGAGGAACAGGCTTTCGACGTCCGGTGCCAACTGACGATTCATGTTGGCCAACTGAAACTCGTATTCGAAGTCCGAGACGGCACGAAGTCCGCGCAGAAAGACATTGGCATTCTGTTCCTTGGCAAAATGCGCCAGCAGGGTCGAAAAACCCACCACTTCCACATTGGGCAAGTGCTTGGTGACTTCGCGGGCCAGCTCGACGCGTTGCTCCAGAGGGAACAGCGGGTTTTTCTTCGGGCTGGCGGCAACCGCAATGACCACTTGGTCGAACAGGCGCGAGGCGCGCTCGACCAGATCTCCATGGCCCTTGGTAATCGGGTCGAAGGTGCCTGGGTACAACACTCGGTTCATCGCGTCGTCCTGGTCGGAGTCCGTTGTGGGACTCGGATGGTATCGCAGCCTTCCCGATGGGCCAAGCTGTGCGGCAGGTATCAAACGTCGTATTGCGCCGATTATCGGCCATGTTTCTACTGAAATCCCTGATTTTTGGGCTATTTGGCGCAGTCACAGCGCCTGGTCGGCGTATGAAAAAGTTTGTAAGGATGGCGCTGGTTGATGAGCGAGGTGTCATGCGGAATTTCGGTTCGTCCGGGTGTCGGCCGAGGTCTGTATGCCAGCGTCGACATGACACTCTCACCGCGACGATTCTGCCACCATTGCAGCATCAGCCTGCGCTAAGATTGCCATCATCTGATCAGCATAGAGTGGTCTGGCCCAGCATGGCACCGCGTACCAAAACCCGTGAACGAATCGTGCAAACAAGTCTGGAACTGTTCAATCAGCAGGGTGAGCGTAGTGTGACCACCAATCACATCGCTGCGCATATGGAAATCTCGCCCGGCAATCTCTATTACCACTTCGCCAACAAGCAGGCGATCATCGCCGAACTGTTCTCCGAGTACGAGGTGCTGATCGGCAGTTTCCTGACCTTGCCAGCTGATCGTGCGCCGACCATCGAGGACAAGCGCGATTACTTCCTGGCGATCATCGACGCCATGTGGCGCTACCGTTTTCTGCACCGTGACCTTGAGCACCTGCTGACGTCGGATGAGGAGCTGGCGCGGCGCTATCGGCGTTTCTCATACCGCTGTCTGATGCAGGCGATGACCATCTATCGGGGATTCATCAAGGCAGGCATCCTGAAGATGGATGAGTCGCAGATCGAGTGGACCAGTCTCAACACCTGGATCGTCCTCACGTCGTGGGTGCGTTTTCTGTGCACCAACCGGGAAAACTCCACGCAGATCAACCAGTCGGCTATTCGACGTGGCGTCTATCAGGTACTTATGCTCGAATCTGTTTTTGTCGCGCCTCAGGCTCGCGAAGCGTTCGATACACTGTGCGAAACGTTTCACGCGTCGCTGCCCGAGGTTCTGATGTGAATTCCGGGACCGACGAGCAGCCTGCTTGTTGGTTCCCTGCCACAGGAGTGTGTCATGTCCATTGCGCAACTGATCAACCCTGAGCAACTGGCTGAACGCCAGAAAACTCCAGGCCTGGTGATTCTCGATTGCCGTTACGCGCTCGAAGATTCCGACTACGGTCAACGCAGTTACGCCCAGGGGCATATCGAAGGCGCGTCTTTTGCCGATCTGAAGCGCGACCTCAGCGGGACTGTGATCAAGGGCAAGACCGGACGTCATCCACTGCCCGATCCCGCCGCTTTGCTGCAATGCTTTCAGGCATGGGGCATCAACGCCGACAGCGATGTGGTGCTGTATGACGATGGGCCGGGAATGTATGCCGCACGGGCCTGGTGGTTACTGGCGTGGATGGGCAAGCGTGAAGGCGTCTACCTGCTCGATGGCGGGCTGAAGGCCTGGCACGCGGCGGGGCTGCCGTTGAGCCTTGATGCGCCGAATCGTGAATCCGGTCATTTCAGCGGTGAGCCGGACATGTCCATGGTGCTCAGCGGCAGTCGCTTGCAGGGTCGTCTGGGGCGCCCGGAAATGACCTTGATCGACGCGCGCGCCGAAGCCCGCTTTCGAGGCGATGTAGAACCTCTGGATCCGGTGGCCGGGCATATTCCCGGTGCGCAGTGTGTGGCCTGCACTGACAACCTTGGCGCGGATGGACGCTTTTTGCCACCCGGGCAGCTCAGGCAGCGTTTCGCCGAAAAGCTGCAGGATCGCCCGCCGGAGAGTCTGGTGTCCTATTGCGGTTCAGGTGTCACCGCCTGCCACAACCTGTTCGCCCTGTGTCTGGCTGGCTATCCGCTGGCTACGCTGTATGCGGGGTCGTGGAGCGAGTGGATCACCGATCCTGAGCGTGAAATCGCCACGGGCGCCTGATTCGTTATCCAATCGTGGGCGAGCCTTCGCGCTCCTGAGCGGCGCATAACCACAACGGGATGCGACGTTCGAGGTAGTAACGCGGAGTGCGAAGCGAGCCTTCGACGAAGCCGACATGCCCGCCTTTGGTGTGCAGTTCGAATTCGGTGCAGGACGATAGCTCGCTGGGTTCGGGCAGGCTGTGGGGGAACACGAACGGGTCGTCGCTGGACTGGATGATCAGCGTCGGCGTCTGAATCTGGCCCAGGTAGTAGCGGCTGGACGCCCTGCGGTAATAATCCGTGGCATCGGTAAAGCCGTGCAGTGGTGCAGTCACCCGGCCATCGAAGTCCCAGAAGGTGCGCATGTTCTCCAGTGAACCCAGCGCGGCGAGTTCGGCCAGCCCCTCGCTGATGCCTTCATGCTGGAACCGATGCTGCTTGTCACGGATATAAGCCAGCATTTCGCGCATGAAGTGCCGCTGATAAACCCGCGAGAAGCCTTGGCCGATACGGTTGGCGCATTCGTCCAGACGAAACGGCACGGACACCGCCACGGCCCCCCGCAAATCACTGTTGGCGCCGGATTCACCCAGGTACTTGAGCAACACATTGCCGCCCAGCGAATACCCCACCGCATAAATCGGAGCCAATGGCCGCAGCGAACGCAAATGGGCGATCACCTCGGCCAGATCCTCGCTCGCCCCGGAGTGATAACTGCGCGACAGCAGGTTGGGCTCTCCCGAGCAACCGCGCCAGTTCAACGCCACACTCGGCCAGCCCTGCGCCGCCATGGCTTTTTGCAGACCGGCGACATAGGGCGAGTTGGACGACCCGGTCAGGCCGTGCAGTACCAGCACCAAGGGTTTATCGGGCTCATCCGGACCATGCCAGTCCATGTCCAGAAAGTCCCCGTCCTGCAACCACAACCGCTCGCGCGTGCGCGCCAGCAACGTCGGCTTGCGCAGCAGCGGCCCCCAAAGCGTCTGCAAATGCGGATTGCCCATGCCGACGGCCGGGACGAATGGATTGGCATGGGACACAAAGGTAGGGCGTGTGGGCACGTGCTTGCTCAACGATCAATTCAGGGGTGACTGGCTATACGTTGCCACTAAGCTGTCCGGGATGTAAGGGGGAAGCGCCGGAATGTATTCATGACACTCTGCATGACCACGAGGACGCGGAGCGTCCAGAACTGCATGCCGACGCAGAGCATCGGCACGATAGTTACAAGAGTCTCGTTCCGCACGCTCCAGCGTGGGAACGCCGTTCATGACGCTCTGCGTCGTCAAGAGGACGCGGAGCGTCCAGAACTGCATGCCAAACGCGGAGCATTGGTACGTGAGCTGTCAGGCCTAGCCCCGCTGCCACAACGCGTAATACACCTGCCCGGCCTTTTTCTCGCGGTGCAATCGCCAGCTGCCCGGCAAGCCGGTGGTCGATGGCGGGGTTTCGCTTTCGGTGTAGATCCAGGCGGTGTCGGCCAGCCAGCCGTGGCTTTCCAGCAGGTTGCAGGCTGAAGCCAGCAGGCCCTGATGGAAGGGCGGGTCGAGGAACACGACGTCGAAGGGTGAAGCAGCGGCGGTTTCCAGATGGCGCAGGGCGTCGGTCTGGGAGACCTGGCCGCTGGTGCAGTTCAGGGCATTGAGGTTCTGGCGCAGGCTGGCGATGGCCGCGGCGTTGCTGTCCAGCGCCAGGCCCATGCTGGCACCACGCGACAGGGCCTCGAAAAACAGCGCGCCGCTGCCGGTGAAGACATCCAGTACCCTGGCGCCGGCAATGTAAGGCGCGAGCCAGTTGAACAGGGTTTCGCGCACGCGGTCCGGCGTCGGGCGCAAGCCGGGTGCGTCGGGGAAGGTCAGGCGGCGGCTGCCCCATTCTCCGCCGATGATACGAAGCTGACCCAGGCCGTTGTGGCCCTTCGGACGTGGATTGGCCATCAGTGTTCCGGGACCCCTGCAGGTTGGCGGACGGGTTTGTCGGTCGGCGCCGGCAATGGTTTTTGCTCAACGGTAGGACCCACGGTGACGATGACCATCTTGTCGGCGCTCAGGTGCTTGCTCATGGCTGCTTTCACCTGTTCGACGGTCACGTTCTGGGCGGCGGCCATGTAGTCCTCGAGGTAGGTCAGCGGCAGGTTGTAGAAGCCGATGGCACCCAACTGACCCACGATGGCCGAATTGCTGGCTGCGGTCAGCGGGAAGCTGCCGGTCAGTTCGCGCTTCACATCGTCGACTTCTTTCTGCGTGGGACCGTTGGCGAGGAAGTCGCGAACGATGTCCTGCACCAGCTTGAGGGTGTTTTCGCTCATTTCCGCACGCGTCTGCAGGCCGATCATGAACGGCCCCGCCACCTGCATGGCGGTGAAGCCGGAAGACACGCCGTAGGTCAGGCCGCGTTTTTCCCGGACTTCGGTCATCAGCCGGCTGCCGAAGCCGCCACCGCCCAGTACCGAGTTACCCACGGTCAGTGCTGCATAGTCGGGGTCGTTGCGATCGACACCCAACTGCGCGAGCATCAGGTGCGTCTGGTTGGAGGCAAATTCGATGTGCGTGGTGCCGGCCTTGGGCTCGACCGGGTCAGCGACCTTGGCCAGCGCCGGGCCTTTGGGCAACGAGGCCGAGACCTGTGCCGCGATGGCCTGCGCTTCGTCTCGCGACAGGTCACCGACCAGGGCAATCACCGCATTGCCCGCCGCGTAGCCTTTGGCGTGGAATGCCTTGAGCTGAGCCAGGGTAATGGCGTTGACGCTCTTGGCGTCGCCTTCGCTCGGATGAGCGTAGGGGTGATCGCCGTACAGACGATTGAACAGCTCCTTGCTGGCGATAGCGCCGGGGCTCTGTTTCTGAGTCTCGAAGCTGGCGATCAACTGGTTCTTGATGCGGGCCAGGGAGTCGGCAGGGAAGGTGGGCTTGCCCACCACCTCACTGAACAGCTTCAGGGCCGGATCGCGCTTGTCCGCAGCACTCAGGCTGCGCAGCGAGGCCACCGCCATGTCGCGGTAGGACCCGTTGCTGAAGTCGGCGCCCAGGCCTTCGAATCCCTGGGCGATGGCGTTGACGTCCTTGCCTTTGATGCCCTCGTTGAGCATGGCGTTGGTCAGCAGGGCAATGCCGGGCGATTTCTGGTCCTGGCTGCTGCCGGCGGCGAACGTCAGGCGCATGTCGAACATCGGCAATTCGCGGGATTCCACGAACAGCACGCGGGCGCCCTCGGCGGTATTCCAGGTCTGGATATTCAGGGCGCGACGGGCCGGAGCCTTGCCGTCCAGTTCCTTGAGGGTCTGCAGGTTGCTGCCCAGCGCGGGAGCGGCCTGGCCCTGCTCGGCAGGGGCGTCGTCGGCCAGGGCCGGCAGTGCGAAAAAGGCACCGAGCGAACCGGCCAGGATCAGGCCAAGCAGCGCATGACGTGGAGCATTGCACGTGATCATTTGGCTTTCTCCTCAGGCAGAACGTGTGCAACGCTGAGGCGCTCACGGGTGAAATAGGTGTTGGCAGCTTTCTGGATGTCTTGTGGGGTCACGCTCTGCAGCGCCTCCAGTTCATTGTCCATCAGCTTCCAGGACAGACCGACGGTTTCCAGCTCTCCGATCATGGTCGCCTGGCTGGTGATCGAGTCGCGCTCATAGACCACACCGGCAATGACCTGAGCCCGGACACGCTCCAGCTCCTCGGCGGACGGTGCCTTGGTTTTCAGCTCATCGAGCAAGCGCCAGATCCCGGCTTCCACATCGGCCAGGGTTTTCTTCTTCTGCTGGTTGGGTGTGGCGCTGATCATGAACAGGCTGTCGCCGCGAGCGAACGCGTCGTAACGCGACGAGGCACCGGAGACCAGCTCTTCGCCACGTTCCAGGCGTGCGGGAATGCGTGCGCTGTAACCACCGTCGAGCAGCGCTGCGATAAGGCGCAGGGCGTTCGCCGAACGTGGATCTTCAGCGGTTGCGACACTCGGTACGTTGAAGCCGTAGATCAGGCTCGGCAACTGGGTTTTGACGTGTAGGGTGATCTTGCGCTCGCCAGGTTCGGCCAGTTCAAGCGGTTTTTTCGAAGGCGGTACAGCGCGGCGCGGGATCGATCCGAAGAATCGTTCTGCCAGGGCTTTGACGTCGTCCGGCAGCACATCGCCGACCACCACCAGCGTGGCGTTGTTCGGCGCATACCAGGATTCGTACCAGTGGCGCAGTTCTTCGACCTTCATGCGCTCCAGGTCCGCCATCCAGCCGATGGTCGGCGTGTGATAGCCGCTGGCAGGGTAGGCCATCGCCTTGAAGCGCTCGAACGCCTTGCCCATTGGCTGGTCATCGGTACGCAGGCGACGTTCCTCCTTGATGACCTCGATCTCGCGGCTGAACTCGTCGGCGGGCAATTTCAGGGTTGCCATGCGATCGGCTTCCAGCTCCAGCGCGACGCTCAGGCGGTCACGCGCCAGTACCTGGTAATAGGCGGTGTAGTCGTCGCTGGTGAACGCATTCTCTTCAGCGCCCAGATCGCGCAGAATCAGCGAAGACTCGCCCGGTCCGGTTTTGCTGCTGCCTTTGAACATCATGTGTTCAAGTGCGTGGGACAGACCGGTCTGGCCCGGCGTTTCGTAGCTGGAGCCGACCTTGTACCAGATCTGCGAAACCACCACCGGAGCGCGGTGGTCTTCGCGGACAACAACTTTCAGGCCATTGTCGAGGGTGAATTCGTGAGTCGGTTGCGGATCGGCAGCCAATGCTGTCAAAGGCAGACAAATTGTGCTGAGCAGCAGGCCTGCGGCGCGGCGGGCTAAAGCATTCATTCGTAGTTTGAACCTGTAGGACGGCCCGCGTGAACTTAGCGTCGGCGGGCGCGGGGGTGTTAGGATACTGATCCGTTTGCTTCAGAGACAGCCTTCACTGGCCGATTGCGAGTGAAACCTGTCTGAAACGCAGGTAAAGGTAGCTGCACAAGCGGCCGTTGAGTGAACAAGAAGTCCTAAACGCAGTCTGTTTTGCATGTCAGAATTTTCCGGGTCGCCCTCTGGCGCCCCGCAACCTTGAGATAGCCGTCATCCATGTTTGGTTCCAACGACGACAAGAAGACCCCAGCCGAGGCTGGAGAGAAGAAAGGCCTGTTCGGATGGCTGCGCAAGAAGCCGCAGCAAACCGAGCCGAAGCCAGCAGAATCATCCCCGACGCAACCCGACCCGATCGCCGATCAGGTTGCCGCGACGCCGCAGGTTGAGCCTCATGTTGCCTCGCAATCGGTGCCTGAAGTCACTGTCGAAGCAGCTGCGCCTGCATCGCAACTGCATGTGGAGCCCGGCGCGCCTTCGCCTCAGCCCTGGCTGACCTTGCCGGTGACCGAAGAGCCGGTGGCCTTGAGCGACGAGCGCGAGCCGCATGTCACGCCGGCCATCCCTGAACAAAGCCATGCCCCTGTTGCGCCCGAGCCGCTGGAGCCTGAACCCGTCGTAGCGGAGCCTGTGGCGGATATCGTGCCGCTCGGGATGCCTGAGCCGGTGCTGGTTCAGCCTGTTGCAGAGCCAGAGCCAGAGCCAGTCGTCGCGCAGGCAGTGCCGCAACCGGTTCAGCCTGCTGCGCAGGCGCTTGCAGTGCCTGCTCCGGCACCCGAGCCAGAAACCGGCAAGGTCGGCTTCTTTGCACGCCTCAAGCAGGGCTTGTCGAAGACCAGTGCCAGCATCGGCGAAGGCATGGCCAGCCTGTTTCTGGGCAAGAAGGCCATCGATGACGACCTGCTCGAAGAAATCGAAACCCGTCTGCTGACCGCCGATGTCGGCGTTGAAGCCACCTCGGTCATCATCAAGAGCCTGACCCAGAAGGTCGCGCGCAAGCAGTTGACCGACGCCCAGGCACTGTACACCTCGTTGCAGGGTGAGTTGGCCGCGATGCTCAAGCCTGTCGAGCAACCGCTGGTGATCAAGGCCGAACACAAGCCGTTCGTGATTCTGGTGGTCGGCGTCAATGGCGCGGGCAAGACCACGACCATTGGCAAGCTGGCCAAGAAGCTGCAACTGGAAGGCAAGAAGGTCATGCTGGCGGCGGGCGACACATTCCGTGCTGCAGCCGTCGAGCAATTGCAGGTCTGGGGTGAGCGTAATCACATACCGGTCATCGCCCAGCACACCGGTGCCGACTCGGCTTCTGTCATCTTCGACGCCGTGCAGGCCGCCAAGGCTCGTGGCATCGACGTCCTGATCGCCGACACCGCTGGCCGTCTGCACACCAAGGACAACCTGATGGAGGAGTTGAAGAAGGTTCGCCGCGTGATCGGCAAGCTGGACGCAGACGCTCCTCACGAAGTCCTGCTGGTCCTCGATGCTGGCACCGGGCAGAACGCTATCAATCAGGCCAAGCAGTTCAACCAGACCGTCACGCTGACCGGGCTGGCGCTGACCAAGCTGGATGGCACCGCCAAGGGCGGCGTGATTTTCGCCCTGGCCAAGCAGTTCGGCTTGCCAATTCGCTATATCGGCGTCGGTGAAGGTATCGATGATCTGCGTACCTTCGAGGCCGAACCCTTTGTTCAGGCACTGTTTGCGGAGCGGGAGCGTCCATGATTCGATTCGAGCAGGTCGGTAAGCGCTACCCGAATGGACACGTCGGGTTGCATGAACTGAGCTTTCGAGTACGTCGCGGCGAGTTTTTGTTCGTCACCGGTCATTCCGGTGCCGGCAAAAGCACGCTGCTGCGCCTGTTGCTGGCCATGGAGCGTCCGACCACCGGCAAACTGATGCTGGCCGGTCAGGACCTTGGGCAAATCAGCAACGCACAAATCCCGTTTCTGCGTCGCCAGATCGGCGTGGTGTTCCAGAATCATCAGTTGCTGTTCGATCGCACGGTGTTCAACAACATCGCGTTGCCCTTGCAGATCCTCGGCCTGTCCAAGCCCGAGATCGCCAAGCGGGTCGACTCGGCGCTTGAGCGGGTGGCGTTGTCCGACAAGGCCGAGCTGTACCCCGGTGACCTCTCTACCGGTCAGCAACAGCGTGTCGGCATTGCCCGGGCTATCGTTCACCGCCCGGCCCTGCTGCTCGCCGATGAACCGACCGGTAACCTCGACCCACGCCTGGCAGCGGAAATCATGGGTGTTTTTGAAGATATCAACCGACTGGGGACCAGCGTGCTGATTGCCAGTCACGACCTTGCATTGATCGCCCGCATGCGCCATCGCATGCTGACCCTGCAGCGCGGTCGTCTGATCGGTGACGGGGAGGCCGGAGTATGAGTGCCACACGCAGCCCCAAGGTTTCAGAGCGCGTCGCGCCCAAAGCCGCCGATCCAGTGCCGCCGAAACAGAAAAAGCAGCGCCACGACCACGATGACGACGGCCCTGATTTCAGCGCGCTGTTGTCCGCCTGGCTGGAAAGCCATCGCTCCAGTCTGCTGGACAGCCTGCGCCGCCTGGGCAAGCAACCGATTGGCAGCTTCTTTACCTGTCTGGTCATGGCGATTGCCTTGAGCCTGCCGATGGGCTTGTCGTTGCTGCTGAGCAATGTCGAGCGTCTGGGAGGTTCGTGGCAGCGCGCGGCGCAGATTTCGATCTACCTGAACCTGGATGCCAGCACCGCTGATGGCACTCGCCTGCGCGATGAAATCAAGGCGATGCCCGGCGTGGCAGATGCTGAGTACATCAGCAGCGAACAGGCGTTGGGCGAGTTCAAGCAACAGTCCGGGCTGGGCGAGGCGCTCAAGGAATTGCCGGAGAACCCGCTTCCGGGCGTGGTGCTGGTGACGCCGGACGAAGTGGACAAGCCTGCGCTGGAAGCCTTGCGTACGCGACTGGCCCAATTGCCTAAAGTAGAGCAGGCGCAGCTGGACCTGGTCTGGGTCGAAAGACTGGCCGCGATCCTCAAACTGGGTGATCGGTTCGTTTTCGGCTTGACGGTTTTGCTGGTCTCGGCTTTGCTGTTAGTAATTGGTAACACAATTCGTCTACACATTGAAAACCGCCGCATCGAAATCGAAGTCATCAAGCTGGTGGGCGGTACCGACAGCTACGTGCGCAGGCCCTTCCTTTATATGGGCGCGCTGTACGGCTTCGGGGCAGGCATCCTGTCCTGGGGCGTTCTGGCTTATGGCCTGAACTGGCTGAACGGCGCGGTCGTCGGGCTGGCAGGTCTCTATGGCAGTGACTTCGCGCTGGCCGGTGTGCCGATGGGTGATGGTCTTTCCCTCTTGCTTGGAGCGGTTCTGTTAGGGTATATCGGTGCCTGGATTGCGGTGGCCCGACATCTTCGTGAACTGGCGCCCCGGTAGAGCCACATTATTGTTTCACCAGACTGGCCTCTGAAAATCAAGGAACTTGGTTAGCGGTTCCGGGTCAATCTGGCTAATGCTGAACTGCACATAACCTGTGCGCTGGAGGTTTTTTCGTATGACCACTTCTTTGCAACCTGCTTATGCTTTAGTCCCGGGTGCAAACCTCGAGGCCTATGTGCAAACGGTCAACAGCATTCCATTGCTGACGCCCGAGCGGGAGCGTGAACTGGCTGAGAGTCTCTACTATGAGCAGGATCTGGACGCGGCCCGACAAATGGTCCTCGCCCACCTGCGCTTTGTCGTGCACATCGCTCGCAGTTATTCGGGTTACGGTCTGGCTCAGGCTGACCTGATCCAGGAAGGTAATGTCGGTCTGATGAAGGCCGTGAAGCGTTTCAACCCGGAAATGGGCGTGCGTCTGGTGTCTTTTGCCGTGCACTGGATCAAGGCCGAAATTCACGAGTTCATCCTGCGCAACTGGCGCATCGTCAAGGTCGCCACGACCAAGGCACAGCGCAAATTGTTCTTCAACCTGCGCAGCCAGAAGAAGCGTCTGGCCTGGCTGAACAACGATGAAGTGCATCGCGTCGCGGAAAGCCTGGGCGTCGAACCGCGTGAAGTGCGGGAGATGGAAAGCCGTCTGACCGGCCATGACATGGCCTTTGACCCGGCCGCCGAAGCGGATGACGACAGCGCGTTCCAGTCGCCGGCCAATTATCTGGAAGACCACCGCTACGACCCGGCGCGTCAACTGGAAGATTCCGACTGGACCGACAACTCCACCGCCAATCTGCATCAGGCGCTGGACGTGCTGGACGAACGCAGCCGCGACATTCTCTACCAGCGCTGGCTGGCAGAAGAAAAAGCCACGCTGCACGACCTGGCGCAGAAGTACAACGTCTCCGCGGAGCGTATTCGTCAGCTGGAAAAAAGCGCGATGAACAAGCTCAAGACGTCGATCGCCGCGTAAGGCTACCCGGCAACGAAAAACGCCCCGAGATGATCGGGGCGTTTTTGTTTGTGTATCAGCTATCGTGCGGCGCTCTGCGTCCTCTTTGTGACGCAGAGCGTCACGAACTGCATAGTTTTGTAGGAGCGAACTTGTTCGCGAAAGGGCCCGTATAGTCGCAGAGGATTTGTCGTTNCGTACAGGCGCAGAAGATTTGGCGTTGGAAACAATGCCTTCGCGAACAAGTTCGCTCCTACAAAGGCCCGTTCTCATGCCCAAACGTAGGAGCGAACTTGTTCGCGAAAGGGCCCGTATAGTCGCAGAGGATTTGTCGTTCGAAACAATGCCTTCGCGAACAAGTTCGCTCCTACAAAAGCCATCCGGCTCTCATGCCCAAACGTAGGAGCGAACTTGTTCGCGAAAGGGCCCGTACAGTCGCAAAAGATTCGTCGTTTGAAACAATGCCTTCGCGAACAAGTTCGCTCCTACAAAAGCCTTCCGGCTCCCATGTCCAAACGTAGGAGCGAACTTGTTCGCGAAAGGGCCCGTACAGTCGCAGAAGATTTGGCGTTCGGAACAATGCCTTCGCGAACAAGTTCGCTCCTACAAAAGCCATCCGGCTCCCATGCCCAAACGTAGGAGCGAACTTGTTCGCGAAAGGGCCCGTACAGTCGCGGAAGATTTGGCGTTCAAAACAAAGCCTTCGCGAACAAGTTCGCTCCTACAAAGGCCCGTTCTCATGCCCGAACGTAGGAGCGAACTTGTTCGCGAAAGGGCCCGTACAGTCGCAAAAGATTCGTCGTTTGAAACAATGCCTTCGCGAACAAGTTCGCTCCTACAAAGGCCCGTTCTCATGCTCGAACGTAGGTAGCGAGAGGCCATTGAAACCGAGTGCAAACATCACCACCGACGGCTGCTGTTCAGCCCCTGCAGGTACTCATCCCCACCCAACTGACGCATCTGCTGCCGAATCCAGCCTGCGCGGCGCGAGACGTAGCTGCTCGGGTGGCTGGCGCTCCACTGGCGCGGGTTGGGCAGGACGGCGGCGAGGTAGCTGGCCTGCTGGGCGGAAAGCGCGCTGGCGTTGGTGCGGAAGTGGTGTTGCGCCGCAGCCTGGGCACCGAATACGCCTTCGTCCCACTCGACACTGTTGAGGTACACCTCGAGGATGCGCTCCTTGGACCACAGTAGCTCGATCAGCATGGTGAACCAGGCTTCCAGTCCCTTGCGCAGGTAGCTGCGGCCGGACCACAGGAACAGGTTTTTCGACACCTGCTGGCTGAGCGTGCTGGCGCCGCGTATCGAGCCGCCACGCTCGTTATGCAGAATGGCCGCTTGAATCGCGTCGACGTCGAAACCCCAGTGCTCGGCGAATTTCTGGTCTTCGCCGGCAATGACCGCGATTTTCAGATTGTCGGAGATTTTGTCCAACGGTTCCCAGTCGCGTTGCAGGTCGATAGGCTCGCCGTCGAACCAGGATTCCACCTTGCGTTCGACCATCAGCGCCGTGCCCGGTGGCGGCACCCAGCGCAGAACCAGAACCACGAGAACACTGCCTGCGGCGAACCACAGCAGGGCTTTGACGATGCGACGAAGAATAGACTGCAGCATAGAGATGGCTTGGCCGAACCCGTTGAGCGGGCCATTATACAGACCGTGCGCCTTTCGACGATTTTTCCCTGGAGTCCCTGATGCTTCGTAGCTTTTTGATGCTGGCCGCCTTCTTCGGCTTCACCGGTGTGGCCCTTGGCGCGTTTGCCGCCCACGGCCTCAAGGAACGCCTGAGTGCCGAGTACCTGGCGGTGTTCCACACGGGAGTGCTTTATCAGCTGATTCACGCGCTGGCCCTGCTCGGCGTGGCGATACTGGCAACGCACATCCCCGGACGCCTGGTCACCTGGGCCGGATTCTCCTTCGCGGTCGGTATTCTGCTGTTTTCCGGCAGCCTCTACGCCCTGACCCTCACCGGTTTCAGCAAGCTGGGCATCATCACGCCGTTCGGTGGTCTGGCCTTTCTGTTCGGCTGGTCGATGCTCGGGCTGGCGGCCTGGAGGCTGGGTTCGCCTCCTTGAGTATCTGCTCCCCGCAAAGCAGGCGCGCATGAGACGAATGGCGTGGCTTTGCCTTGGTCATACCGGCTGATCGGGCTAGAATGCTGGCCCCCCAAAAATGATGGCTGCTCTCGCATGCACATTCAGTTGAACGGCGAACCCTTTGAATTGCCCGATGGCGAAACCGTCGCGGCATTGCTGACCCGTCTGGACCTTGCAGGGCGCCGGGTCGCGGTGGAACTGAACCTGGATATCGTGCCGCGCAGTCAGCATGTGACGACCGTCCTGAGCGAAGGCGATCAGGTCGAAGTGGTGCATGCCATTGGCGGTGGCTAGTTCGCAATCCGCACTGCGCCCAACCCCATCTGCACGTTATGAGGATTTCCGATGAGCAATGTTCGCAGCGACAAGCCTTTCGTCCTGGCCGGTCGGACTTTCGAGTCGCGCCTGCTGGTGGGCACCGGCAAGTACATCGATATGGAACAGACCCGTCTGGCCATCGAAGCCTCGGGCGCCGAGATCGTCACCGTTGCCGTGCGCCGCACCAACCTGGGCCAGAACCCCGGCGAGCCGAACCTGCTGGACGTGCTGCCGCCTGATCGCTACACCATTTTGCCGAACACCGCTGGCTGCTTCGATGCGACCGAGGCCGTGCGCACCTGCCGCCTGTCCCGGGAATTGCTCGACGGCCGCAATCTGGTCAAGCTCGAAGTGCTGGCCGATCAGAAAACCCTGTTTCCGAATGTGATCGAAACCCTCAAGGCCGCCGAGATCCTGGTCAAGGACGGCTTCGACGTGATGGTCTACACCAGTGATGACCCGATCATCGCCCGCCAGCTGGCCGAAATCGGCTGTATCGCGATCATGCCGCTGGCCGGCCTGATCGGCAGCGGTCTGGGCATCTGCAACCCGTACAACCTGCAGATCATTCTCGAAGAAACCAAAGTGCCGGTGCTGGTCGATGCCGGTGTCGGTACTGCCTCCGACGCCACCATCGCGATGGAGCTGGGCTGTGAAGCCGTATTGATGAACTCGGCCATCGCCCACGCCCAGCAGCCGGTGATGATGGCTGAAGCCATGAAACACGCCGTAATTGCCGGTCGTCTGGCCTACCTCGCCGGGCGCATGCCACGAAAACTCTATGCCAGCGCGTCTTCGCCGCTGGATGGCCTGATCAAGTAAGAGCCCGTTGATGACTGATTCGCACGTTCCGCACCCAGAGTCGCCTGCTGTCGAAGAAGGCGAAGAGCGCCCGCACCGCCGCATCAAGAGTTTCGTGATGCGAGCCGGCCGCATGACCGAAGGTCAGCAGCGCGGCCTCGATCAAGGCCTCCCGTTGTATGGCCTGTCGCTGACTGACACGCCGGTGGATTTCGATCAGGTGTTCGGCCGCTCTGCGCCGCGCACGCTGGAAATCGGCTTCGGCATGGGCCACTCGCTGCTGGAAATGGCGGCTGCCGCTCCCGAGCACGACTTCATCGGTGTCGAGGTGCACTCTCCAGGCGTAGGCGCGCTGCTCAACGGCGTCCTGACCCAGGGGCTGACCAATGTGCGCGTCTACGATTGCGACGCCATTGAAGTGCTGAACCGCTGCGTTGCGGACAACAGCCTGGATCGTCTGATGCTGTTCTTCCCGGACCCGTGGCACAAGAGTCGTCACCACAAGCGCCGCATCGTGCAGCCTGAATTCGCCGCACTGGTGCGCAGCAAGCTGAAGGTCGGCGGGGTGTTCCACATGGCCACCGATTGGGGGCCTTACGCGGAATACATGCTGGAAGTGATGAGCGTGGCGCCCGGTTATCGCAACCAGGCTGAAGACAACCAGTACGTCCCGCGCCCTGCGGAACGGCCGATCACCAAGTTCGAGCGCCGTGGCGAGAAGCTCGGGCACGGCGTCTGGGATCTGAAGTTCGAAAAAGTCGACTGACCGGGATTGCGGGTTGGTAACAACCCGCAATCCCGCAATGTTGTGCCGCTTACTGAATCTCGTCCGGCTTGACGATCACCCAGTTCTTGTCCGCCGTAACCGGCAGTTTCTCCCTGGCCTGAGCTTCGGCATTGTCCTTGATCATGCCGTTCAGCTGGGTCATGTATTTGTCCTTGCGGTTGATCCACAAGTGCACGCCGCCCTTGCTCACGTCGACGCTGTGGAACAGCATGTAGCCGTCGCTGGTCGGGGTGTCGCCGCCGACCAGGACCGGTTTTTTCCACTGATCGATGTAAGTCAGAATGGCCGCCTGCTTGCCGGCCATCCAGGTCGCCGGGGTCCACAGATAAGGCGTCAGCTCCAGGCCCATATTGCTTTTCGGATCATACTTACCCGCCGTGATCTGCTTGCGTGCGGTGGTCAGCTCGCCGGTCTTGCGGTCCTTGAGCAGTGTGCTCACGCCGATCACATTCTGTGGTTTGACGTTGTAGCCGTACTTCGGATCGGCAGCGACCATGCGTACCAGCTCTTCGGACGCCGCGGTCATCACATACACCTCGATGCCGTTTTCCATCAGCTTGTTGTACAGCTCGGCCTGCCCGGTGAATACCCGCGGCGGCTCGACGTTGATTTGCTTGACGGTGTCGCCTTCGTAGTAGGTCGCAGGGATCGGCTTTTTCAGCGCCATCAGCTCATCGACGTAGCCCTTGAGCTCCTGAAGCGTAAAGCCGGAAAACACCTGCGCGACCCACGGGTAGCAGACCATGTCGTCTATTTCGCAAAGACGATAGTAGTAACTGAACAGGCTTTCCTTGTGCTCGGCGGTGTCTTTGAAGGGGATCAGCTTCAGCGAGGGATCGAGTGTTTCGCGGGTGATCAGGCCTTTGTTTTCCATGTACGGCAACAACGCTTCTTCGAGGTCGAAGCGATAGCTGGTGTTGTCCATGTCGAAGACCGCGTAATTGCCCTTGTTGGCATTCGCCGCAATCATTGCGTCGAGCGCCTTGGCGGCAGGCTCGGGCCAATGCTTCAGTTCGGTGGCCGCGATAGCCTGGCTGGCAAGCCCGAAGCAGACGGCAGCGGCCAACAGTTTTGGCACGAGTTTCATAGGCGATTTCCCCTTGTCGAAAAAACGAAGGGGCAGACCGTAACAAATTATTGTGAAGGCAAAAGTACTTCAGCGACCCGAAAAAGGCCAAATGACGCCGTTTGCCCCTTTATTTGCGACGGTGAAACCAAAAACGACACTTTTGTTGCAGTTTTTCGTCATCGGTTGCAGTTGCGCCGAAAACCGCTGATCAGACGCGTTCCCAGACTTCGAAGTTGTAGGCAGGCTTGCCATCGACGGCGGCGTTTTCGGTGTTGGATACCAGCGCCCACTGCGCGGTATCGAACTCCGGAAACCACGCGTCGCCATCAGGGCTCAGCGCCACGCGAGTCAGGTACAGGCGATCGGCCTGAGGGAGGCCTTGGGCGTAAAGCTGCGCGCCGCCGATCAGCATCACCTCGTCGACACCCTGTTCCTGCGCCCACTGCTCGGCACGCACAACGGCGGCGTCCAGCGAAGCGAAGACTTCCGCGCCTTCAAGCTGCAGGTCAGTCTGGCGGCTGACCACCAGGTTGAGGCGGCCGGGCAGCGGGCGGCCCAACGAATCCCAGGTCTTGCGGCCCATGATGATCGGCTTGCCGAGCGTCGTGGCCTTGAAGTATTTGAAATCCCCCGGCAAATGCCAGGGCATGGAATTGTCGACGCCAATCACTCGGTTTTCACCGAGGGCGGCAATCAGGCTGAGGGGGAGATGAGTTTTCATGCCGCGAGGATATCAGAGGTCGCAGGGCAGGCGAATGAACTGACATGCGCCGTGCTCAGTCCCATGACTGCGGTTATGCTCACCGCTGAATTCAATCAAGAGACACTGTGTGACTGCACTGACCCCCCTCGATACCCTTTGGCTGACCGAAGCCGTGCGCCTGCGTGAACAGCAGGCTGGCGTGCTGGATGATCTGGAAGCCAATCGCCGTGCCCGCGCTGCCGGAGGCGACCTGACTGCACGCATTACCCATCGCGCCCTCGGCCTGGCGCAGCGCGACGGCATGTTTGGCGCGCTGCATCACTGGAAGCAGGGCGCACGGCTGGCGTTGATTGCGCTGGCGGTGCTCGCGGTCATCAGTGGCGCGGGCCTGGCGTTCGCCGCAATGGGCGACGGGCAGGCACCGGTCAATGTGTTCTGGGCGCTGGGCAGCCTGCTTGGGCTGAACCTTGTGCTGTTGCTGACCTGGGCGCTGGGCCTGATCTTCGCCGGGCGCAGTAATACCGGGCTGGGCCGGGTGTGGCTGTGGCTGAGTGAAAAGCTCGCCCGTGACGCCCAGGCTGCGCAACTCGCCCCCGCGCTGGTTTTGCTGCTGCAACGCCAGCGCCTGAATCGCTGGGCGCTCGGGCTGGTGGTTCACAGCCTGTGGCTGCTGGCGTTACTCACTGCGCTGCTGTTGCTGCTGATGCTGATGGCGACCCGGCGTTACGGGTTTGTCTGGGAAACCACCATTCTGAGCAGCGACACGTTTGTCAGCCTTACCCAGACGCTCAGTACCGTCCCGGCATGGCTGGGGTTCAGCGTGCCGGACGAAACCATGATTCGTGCCAGCGGCAATGGCGCAATGAGTATCGAGAACGCGCGTCAGGCCTGGGCGGCCTGGCTGGTCGGTGTGCTGCTGGTGTATGGCATCGTGCCGCGGCTGTTGCTGGCCGGGTTCTGCCTGTGGCGCTGGAAGCAGGGCAGGGCGGCGCTGCGCCTCGATCTGGATTTGCCCGAATACCTTGAATTGCGTGAGCGCCTGATGCCCAGCAGCGAGCGCCTGGGTGTCAACGATGCCGAACCTGCTGCGCTGCATCAGGTGCAGTCCGGCCTGGGGGCTGTTGAAAGCAATGGCGCCTTGTTAGTGGCCATCGAGCTGGATGATCAGCAGGTCTGGCCGCCAGCGCTGCCGTCGGGTGTGGCCGATGCAGGCATTCTCGACAGCCGTGAGTCGCGCCACAAACTGCTGGAGCAACTGACCCAGTATCCGCCTGCGCGCATGCTGATCGCCTGCGACCCGCGCCGCTCGCCGGACCGTGGCAGTCTGGCGTTGATCGCCGAACTGGCACGCTGCGCCGGAGCAACGCGCATCTGGCTGTTGCCCGCGCCTGCCGGGCAGAGGCTTGACCCTGAGCGCCTCGGCGACTGGCACGTCGCGCTGGATCAATTGCAGTTGCCGCACGCCGACACTGTGCCCTTGAACTGGCTGGAGACAGGCCATGACTGAAGCAGACGGCACTCGTGCGATCAAGCTGGCGGTGGTCGGTCATACCAATGTCGGCAAGACCTCGCTGCTGCGTACGTTGACCGGTGATGTCAGCTTCGGCGAAGTGTCCCATCGTCCCAGTACGACTCGCCATGTCGAGGGCGCGCGCCTTTCTGTGGACGGTCAGGCCGTGGTCGAGCTGTACGACACGCCGGGTCTGGAAGACGCCATTGCGCTGCTCGATTATCTGGAGCGCCTGGACCGCCCCGGCGAGCGTCTGGACGGGCCGGCACGACTGGCGCGTTTTCTGGAGGGCAGCGAGGCACGCCAGCGTTTTGAGCAAGAGGCCAAGGTCATGCGCCAGTTGCTCGACTCGGACGCAGGTCTGTATGTGATCGATGCACGTGAGCCGGTGCTGGCCAAATACCGTGACGAGCTGGCGGTATTGGCGAGCTGTGGCAAGCCGCTGCTGCCGGTGCTGAATTTCGTCAGTGCGCAGCAGCACCGCGAGCCGGAATGGCGCGAGGCGCTTTCCCGCTTGGGCCTGCATGCGCTGGTACGTTTCGACAGCGTAGCGCCCCCGGAAGACGGCGGTCGTCGTCTGTATGAAAGCCTGGCGCTGTTGCTGGAAAGCGCGCGGCCGCGGCTTGAACGGCTGATTGATGATCAGGAAAAACAGCGCTCGGCCAAACGCCACAGCGCTGCTCGCCTGATCGCCGAGCTGCTGATTGATTGCGCAGCGTGCCGACGCAGTGTCGAAACCACCGCCGACCAGGAGCAGCAGGCGGTGGAAGCGCTGCGCAAGGCGGTTCGGCAGCGCGAGCAGCAGTGCGTCGAGGCGCTGCTCAAGCTGTATGCGTTTCGCAAGGATGATGTATCCAGCAGCGATTTGCCGTTGATGGACGGCCGCTGGGGCGATGACCTGTTCAACCCGGAAACCCTGAAGTTGATGGGCGTGCGCGTTGGCGGCGGCGTGGCGGCTGGCGCGGCGGCCGGGGCAGGGGTCGATCTGATGGTTGGCGGCGTGACGCTGGGTGCGGCGGCGCTGGTCGGGGCGATTGCCGGTGGTGCGTTATCCACCGCGCGCAGCTACGGCGGCCGGTTGCTCGGCAAGCTCAAGGGGCGCAGAGAGCTGACCGTCGACGATGCGGTACTGCGCCTGCTTGCCCTGCGTCAGCGTCACTTGCTGCTGGCGCTGGGTATCAGAGGCCATGCTGCGCTGCACAGCATCGAACTGACCACGCCGCAGGACAAGACCTGGCGCAAAGGCAAGATCCCCGAACCCCTCTCCCGAGCCCGCGCCCACCCGCAGTGGTCGACGCTCAACCCACATCCGAAGCCAAATCAGGGCGAGAGGCAGGAAGCAATCGATGAGCTGGCGGATGTGGTGTTGCAGGATTGAGCCCTTGCGGCTCTGAAGAGCGGACGCAGAGCGTCCAGAACGGCATGCGACGCGGAGCGTCGCACGATAGTTGAGGTCATCGTTCCTCACGCTCCAGCGTGGGAATGCCTGTCGTGACGCTCTGCGCGTCACAGATCCAAGCCGCGCCACCTGCTCAAGGGAGGACGCGGAGCGTCCAGAACGGCATACCCACGCGGAGCATGGGCACGATAGTTGTAGATCCTATCGTTCCGCACGCTCCAGCGTGGGAATGCCTTGCGTGACGCTCCGCGTCACAGATCTGTGCCTTGCCGCAAAGTGATGGCTGGACGGATTCAGACTGTCCGACAGGCAGTGAAAACGCGCTTCTTATTTTTTATTGATTGATCGTTCAATAAAAAATCTTTAGACTGGCCCCGTCATTTCGATACAACGATCACTGCAGACACCCGGGAGAATCGCGCCAATGCCCAAGGTCGGAATGCAACCCATCCGCCGCCAACAGTTGATCCAGGCCACGCTGACTGCGGTCGATCAGGTCGGTATGGGTGACGCCAGCATTGCCTTGATTGCGCGACTGGCAGGCGTATCCAACGGCATCATCAGTCACTATTTTCAGGATAAGAACGGCCTGATCGCTGCCACGATGCGGCACCTGATGAACGCCTTGATCCAGAACGTCCGCGAACGCCGTCAGGCGCTGACCGAAGACAGCCCCAGGGCTCATCTGCAAGTGATCATCGAAGGCAACTTCGACGCCAGTCAGGTCAGCGGCCCGGCCATGAAAACCTGGCTGGCCTTCTGGGCGACCAGCATGCATCACCCTTCGCTGCACCGATTGCAGCGTATCAACGACCACCGTTTGTATTCGAACCTGTGCTGTCAGTTCCGCCGCACCTTGCCACTGGAACAGGCACGCAGCGCCGCCCGCGGGCTGGCAGCCCTGATAGACGGGTTGTGGCTGAGAGGCGCGCTGTCAGGCGATGCATTCGACACCGAGCAAGCGCAACGGATCGCTTACGAGTACATGGACTTTCAATTGGCGAAATCGGCGAGCTGAAGCTTTCGAAGCTCCTCACCGAGCGACTGTATAAGCCTGTTGCCGAACCAACCCGGCACACTGAAAACAGTCATCGCCCCCCACTGAATTTGCGAGGACTTTATGGCCCGTTTTGAACTGCAGAAACTTTACATCGATGGCGGTTATGTCGATGCCAGCAACCCTGAAACCTTCGACGCCATCAACCCGGCGAACGGCGAAGTCCTGGCGCAGATCCAGCGCGCCGGCAAGGACGATGTCGAGCGCGCCGTCGTCGCGGCCGAAAAGGGTCAGAAAATCTGGGCCGCCATGACTGCGGTCGAGCGTTCGCGCATCCTGCGCCGTGCCGTCGACATCCTGCGCGAGCGCAACGATGAACTGGCCGCTCTGGAAACCCTGGATACCGGCAAGGCCATCTCCGAAACCCGCTACGTGGATATCGTGACCGGCGCCGACGTGCTGGAATACTACGCAGGTCTGGTGCCGGCCATCGAAGGCGAGCAGATCCCGCTGCGCGATTCCTCCTTCGTGTACACCCGCCGCGAGCCGCTGGGTGTGGTAGCCGGTATCGGCGCCTGGAACTACCCGATCCAGATCGCACTGTGGAAATCCGCCCCGGCGCTGGCGGCCGGCAATGCGATGATCTTCAAGCCGAGTGAAGTCACTTCGCTGACCACCCTGAAGCTGGCAGAAATCTACACCGAAGCGGGTGTACCGAACGGCGTATTCAACGTGCTGACCGGCAGCGGCCGTGAAGTCGGCACCTGGATCACCGAGCACCCGCGCATCGAGAAAGTCTCCTTCACCGGCGGCACCGACACCGGCAAGAAAGTCATGGCCAGCGCCTCGAGCTCGTCGCTCAAGGAAGTGACCATGGAACTGGGCGGCAAGTCACCGCTGATCGTGTTTGACGATGCCGATCTGGATCGCGCCGCTGACATCGCGATGATGGCCAACTTCTACAGCTCCGGCCAGGTCTGCACCAACGGCACCCGCGTGTTCGTGCCGAATGCCCTGAAAGCCGAGTTCGAAGCGAAGATCCTCGAGCGTGTGAAGCGCATCCGCGCCGGTAACCCGGAAGACGAAAACATCAATTTCGGCCCGCTGGTCAGCTTCGAGCACATGGAAAGCGTGCTGGGCTATATCGCCAAGGGCAAAGAGCAGGGCGCACGTCTGTTGTGCGGCGGCGATCGCCTGACCGGCGGTGTGTTCGACAAAGGCGCGTTCGTTGCGCCGACCGTGTTCACCGACTGCACCGACGAGATGACCATCGTGCGTGAAGAAATCTTCGGCCCGGTGATGAGCATCCTCGGTTACGACACCGAAGATGAAGTGGTGCGCCGCGCCAACGACACCGACTTCGGTCTGGCCGCAGGCATCGTGACCCGTGACCTGAACCGCGCCCACCGTGTGATTCATCTGCTGGAAGCCGGTATCTGCTGGATCAACGCCTGGGGCGAGTCGGCGGCACAAATGCCGGTCGGCGGTTACAAGCAGTCGGGCGTCGGTCGTGAGAACGGCATCAGCTCGCTGGCCCAGTACACGCGCATCAAGTCGGTACAGATCGAACTGGGCGATTACGCCTCGGTTTTCTAAGCACGGTTTCAGTGGCACGCGGCAGGCCTCAAGCAGACGCACTCAAAAGCTGCCTGCCGCACCCCATTTTCACGAGTATCGCCTGGCGGCTTCTGCTTGCGGCCAAGGCTTGAAACTCGCAGCTCTATGAGGGAGCCTCTATGACGACTCAATCCGAATACGACTACATCATCATTGGTGCCGGCTCGGCCGGTAACACCCTGGCAGCCCGTCTCACCGAAGACGCAGGCGTCACCGTTCTGCTGCTCGAAGCCGGTGGCCCGGACTACCGTCTGGATTTCCGTACCCAGATGCCTGCCGCCTTGGCATTCCCGCTGCAGGGCCGTCGCTACAACTGGGCCTACGAGACCGAGCCAGAGCCGCACATGAACAACCGCCGGATGGAATGCGGTCGCGGCAAAGGCCTGGGCGGCTCATCGCTGATCAACGGCATGTGCTATATCCGCGGCAACGCGATGGACTACGACGGCTGGGCCAAGGAGCCAGGTCTCGAAGACTGGAGCTACCTCGACTGCCTGCCGTACTTCCGCAAGGCCGAAACCCGCGACATCGGCCCGAATGATTACCACGGTGGTGAAGGTCCGGTCAGCGTGACCACGCCCAAGGCGGGCAACAATCCGCTGTTCCACGCGATGGTCGAGGCGGGCGTGCAAGCCGGTTTCCCGCGCACTGACGACCTCAACGGTTATCAGCAGGAAGGTTTCGGTCCGATGGACCGCACCGTGACGCCTAACGGTCGTCGCGCCAGTACCGCCCGTGGTTATCTGGACGAGGCCAAGAAGCGCTCGACCCTGACCATCGTCACTCACGCGCTGACCGATCGCATTCTGTTCGAAGGCAAGCGTGCCGTCGGCGTGGCCTACCTGGTGGGCGACAGCGACACGCGCATCCAGGCCCGTGCCCGCAAGGAAGTGCTGCTGTGTGGCGGCGCTATCGCTTCGCCACAGATTCTCCAGCGTTCCGGCGTCGGCCCGGCCGAAGTGCTGAACAAGCTGGATATCCCGGTGGTTCATGACCTGCCGGGCGTTGGCCAGAACCTTCAGGATCACCTGGAGATGTACCTGCAGTACGCCTGCACCCAGCCGGTGTCGCTGTATCCTTCGCTGAAGTGGTGGAACCAGCCGGCCATCGGTGCCGAGTGGATGGTCCTCGGTACAGGTATCGGCGCGAGCAACCAGTTTGAAGCCGGTGGTTTTATTCGCTCCAGCGAAGCGTTCGAATGGCCGAACATTCAGTACCACTTCCTGCCGGTGGCGATTAACTACAACGGCACCAAGGGCGTTCAGGAGCACGGTTTCCAGGCTCACGTCGGCTCCATGCGTTCGCCGAGCCGTGGTCGTGTGCAGGTCAAATCCAAAGACCCGCGCGAGTACCCGAGCATCCTGTTCAACTACATGGCCAGCGAGCAGGACTGGCAGGAGTTCCGTGACGGCATCCGCCTGACTCGCGAGATCATGCAGCAACCGGCACTGGACCCGTACCGTGGCCGCGAAATCAGCCCCGGCATCGACGTGCAGTCCGACGAGGCGCTGGACCAGTTCGTGCGTGAGCATGCCGAAACGGCTTATCACCCGTCCTGCTCGTGCAAGATGGGCACCGACGAGATGGCGGTTGTCGATGGTCAGGGTCGCGTGCATGGCCTGCAAAGCCTGCGCGTGGTCGATGCCTCGATCATGCCGATCATCACCACCGGTAACCTGAATGCACCGACGATCATGATCGCCGAGAAAATCGCCGACAAGATCCGTGGTCGTCAGCCTCTGCCACGCAGCACGGCCGACTACTTCGTCGCAGGCGACAAGCCGGCACGTGGCAAGCCGCTGCGCGAGATCAGCCACCAGGCCTGATCCGACGACCAGGCGTCCTCCCGGGACGCCTTGCGTTGTGCATGCTCCAGCGTTGAATACATGTCCACACTGGAGCATTGGCACGATAGTTACGAGATTCTCGTTCCTCACGCTCCCGCGTGGGGACGAGAACCCGCTCGATTCAGACCCTCCTCCCGACAGACGCGAATTGCCACTACCCCTCCGCTCTGCCACAATCGCGAATGATTCTCTTTAGTTAGAACTTTCTCATCGAGGCCATTCGTGTCGTCAGTCCCAAGCACTCATAGCGAGATCGTTGGTGCGCTGTATCGCGATCATCGCGGCTGGCTGCTGGCCTGGCTCAGACGCAATGTCGCCTGCCCGCAACGTGCTCAGGATTTGAGTCAGGACACGTTCGTGCGCTTGCTGGGGCGCCATGAATTGCTTGCGCCCAGAGAACCGCGTGCTTTCCTGGCAACCGTCGCCAAAGGGTTGATGTTCGATCACTTCCGACGCGCTGCGCTGGAGCAGGCTTACCTCGGGGAATTGATGCAGGTGCCCGAGGCCGAGCAGCCCTCTCCGGAAGAGCAGCTGCTGATTGTGGAAGACCTCAAGGCCATCGACCGGATGCTCGGCACACTGTCCAGCAAAGCGCGTGCAGCTTTTCTGTACAGTCGCCTCGACGGCATGAGTCACGCCGAGATTGCCGAGCAGCTGGGCGTTTCGGTCTCGCGCGTCAGGCAGTACCTGGCTCAGGCCATGCGTCAGTGCTACGTGGCGCTCTACGGTGAGCCGACGTGAACACCAGACCGGTCTCTGCCCGTGTGCTCGATGCGGCCATCGAGTGGCAACTGAACATGGACAGCAACGGCGGCAATGACGCCGAGCTGGCGCGCTGGCTGGCCGCCGACGAAGAGCATGCCCGGGCCTGGAGCCAGTTGGGCATGGTCAATCAGCGCTTTGCTTTGCCCGCAGGTCCGGCACGCAAGGCGTTGCAACAGTCACCGGGTGCCCTGCGGCACAGGTTGCGCAAGCTCGGTGGCGGTCTGGCCGGAGTGTTCATGGCCTTGGGCCTGGCATTGTTCGTCGGCGATCGCTATCTGCCGATCGATTACTGGCTTGCCGACCAGCGCACCGCCACCGGTGAACAGCGCGACGTGCGTCTGGCGGACAACACCCTGATTCGTCTGAACACCCACAGCGCAATCGATGTGCGCTTCGATGCGCAGCAACGTCGGGTCATTCTGCAGGACGGTGAAATACTGGTGCAGACCGGCGATCATGACGACCCGCGGCCTTTCATCGTCGAGACGGCGGATGGAAAGATGCGCGCTCTGGGGACGCGTTTTCTGGTCCGGCGCGAGTCCGATGGAACCCTGCTCAGCGTGTTGCAATCGGCGGTTGTCGCCCACCCGCGTAATGCTTCCGGTGAACAGGTTCTGCGCGAGGGCCAACAGGTGCTGCTCACCCGCAACGGCCTTGGCCCGTTGCTTGGCATGCCTTCCGGCGTCGACGCCTGGACGCGCGGCATGCTGGTGGTGGACAACGCGCGGCTGGCGGACATGCTCGCTGAACTGGGGCGTTACCGGACAGGACATCTGGGCGTTGACCCGAAGGTGGCCGGTCTGCGCGTCACCGGCACCTTCCCGTTGACCGATACCGACCTGGCACTCAAGGCGCTGCTGCCGACCTTGCCTGTGCAGATCGAGCAACACACCGCGTGGTGGGTGTCGGTGCTGCCCAGGGATCAACAGCCCGGCACCCCTCCGGCAAAACTCTGAAACATACCCTTTCATGCGGACAACGGATCGCCCTGACACTTTTTCGGTTTCGAGCGGCTTAGTCTTACAAGTCATTTCGGGGACGCGCCCAGCGCTGCGTCTCTTCGTCTGTGGATAAACCATGAAAAGCCAAACCGTGCGCCGCTGGTCCATCGTGCATACCTGGAGCAGCCTGATTTGCACTCTGTTCCTGTTGATGCTGGCTGTCACCGGCCTGCCGCTGATCTTTCATCATGAAATCGATCATCTGCTCGGCGACGCTCCGCATTACAAAGAGATGCCTGCCGATACGCCACGCCTGGACCTGGAGCAACTGGCCAGGGCTGCCGAAGCGCATCGCCCCGGGGAGGTGATGCAGTATTTTGGCTGGGACGATGAAGACCCCAATGGCGTCATGGCAATCACCGCTGCAACCGCCGGCACCGAGCCCAACTCCTCGCACACCTTCGCCCTCGATGCGCGCACCGGTGAGGCGCTGGAGATGCCTTCTGCCAACGGCGGCTTCATGATGGTCATGCTGCGCCTGCACGTAGACATGTACGCCAATCTGCCCGGCAAACTGTTGCTGGCGTTCATGGGCTTGCTGTTCGTAGTGGCGATCGTTTCCGGGACTGTGCTGTATGCGCCGTTCATGCGCAAGCTGGAGTTCGGTCAGGTGCGGGTCAATAAATCCAGGCGTACGCGCTGGCTGGACCTGCACAACCTGATTGGCGTAGTGACATTGACCTGGGCGCTGGTGGTCGGCGTGACCGGGGTGATCAGCGCCTGCGCCGATCTGCTGATTGCCTCCTGGCGCAATGATGCGCTGGCCACCATGATCGCTCCCTACAAGGACGCGCCGCCATTGACCCAGCGCGCCCCGGCGACTCGATTGCTGGAAATTGCCGAATCCGCTGCGCCCGGCATGCAGGCCGATTTCATCGCCTTCCCCGGCACGCGCTTCTCCAGCGAGCATCATTACGCGGTGTTCCTCAAAGGCAACACACACTTGACTGCGCACCTCGCCACACCGGTGCTGATCGACGCCCAGACCCTGCACGTCACCGCCGTGGTCGAACGTCCCTGGTACATGGACGCACTGGGGATGTCGCAACCGCTGCATTTCGGCGATTACGGCGGCATGCCGATGAAGATCCTCTGGGCGGTGCTGGACGTGCTGACCATCATCGTACTCGGCAGCGGCGTTTATCTGTGGTGGGTGAGGCGTCGTGCCGCGCGCTCGGTGAGCGCTGTTCAGGCTCAGGTGGCGCAATGAGTTCGAAGCCATCGCGATTCTGGAAGACCTTTGCGATACCCGCCGTCATAGCGCTGCTTATCGGCGGCGGGCTGTTCGCTGCGCTATTGGGTGACGGCTGGTGGGATACGCTGGCGTGGCTGGGCATGGGGACGGCTGCCCTGTTGAGTATCAAGGGCTTGCTGGTACGGCGCGGTTGATTGAAGTGCTGATTGCAGGCACAGCACAGGCTGACTAGTCTAGGATCCTGTCTCATTCGAGGAATACCCATGTCAGCGCCCACGATGACGTTGTACTTCAACGCCGCTTCGCCCTTCGCCCGCAAGGTGATGGTGATGCTGCATGAAACCGCTCAGCTCGATCGCGTCGAGTTGCAGACCACAGTACTGACACCGGTCAGCCCGTCTGCCGAGCTCAATGAAGACAACCCGGCCGGCAAACTTCCCGCGTTAAGGCTGGCCGACGGCAACGTCATTCATGACAGCCGGGTGATTCTTGATTACCTCGACCATCAGCACGTGGGCCTGCCACTGATCCCACGGGAAGGTTCGGCACGCTGGAGGCGCATGACCCTGGCCTCGCTGGCCGATGCGGTGCTGGATGCAGCGGTGCTGATCCGCTATGAAACCGCCTTGCGTCCGCAGGAAAAACACTGGGACCATTGGCTGGACAATCAGCAACAGAAGATTGAACGCTCGCTGCATTACTTCGAAAGCGATGCGGTCACCGAGCTCAGCACATCCTTCGATGTCGCATCGATCAGCGTCGCCGCGGCGCTCGGCTACCTGGATTTCCGCCAGCCGGATCTGAACTGGCGCAGCACTTATCCGCGACTGGCCGCCTGGTACCTGGACATCAGTCAACGCCCATCGATGATCGCGACCCAGCCGCCGGTCTGAGTCAATCTGCGCCGCGCTGCACAGTCAAGCCAGGACGCAGAGCGTCCAGAAATGCATACCCACGCGGAGCATGGGTACGATGGTGTTCTCGCGGGCGGTATCGTTCCTCACGCTCCAGCGTGGAAGTGCCGTGGGTGACGCTCTGCGTCACAGATCTACGCTGCGCCGCACGTCCCGGATCGGGCGCGGAGCGTCACACGATACTGAGGACTATGAACAACCTCAGCAATCAGGCTCGTCAGCGGTATAACGACGGGCCGGATTGACTGCGGCGTCGAACTCACGCAATGCCTTGGCACCGATCAACAGCGGGAAGTTGAAGTGGCTGCGGTCCACCAGGTTGACCTCGACCGTACGCTTCTTGTCGCCCAGGCACAGTTCCAGGTCAACGACAGGGCGCTTGGCAGGGTTGATGCTTTCGTCGTCATCGTCGTCACCTTCTGCACGCCCCTTGATCTTGCTGATCCGCGACACCTTGTGCTCATACACTTTGTTGTCTGCACCCTTGGTTGCCAGGCGGAAACGTACCCAGTCATCACCATCGCGCTTGAACAACTCGATGTCCTTAGCCGACAGCGAGGCGGTCAGTGCGCCGGTGTCCATCTTGGCCTTGAAGGTCTGGCCTATTTCCGCAACCTTGATGTTCTCGTAGCGACCATACAACGTCGGTTCAGCGGCCATGACCGGCAGGGCCAGCAAAGACAATAGCGCCAGGATCGGTTTCACGTGGGAGGTTCCTCGCAATAGTCAGCGCCTGATTGGCGCCCGGTTTTAGACAGCGAACCTGCGGTAGGTTCGTCAGAATAAATGTGACGTCAGCATAAAGGCCGAGACGTGAAACATTTGTAAGTACCTGTGTAATTGGCGTAAAACGCGAGGATCTTTATTATTGCCGCCCCTGAACCTTCAAGAGTCCGTCATGCGCCGTCTGTTCACCGGCTGTTTTGTTGCCCTGCTGTTACTGATCAATACGCTGCTGCTTATCGGTCCGCTATTGATTTTTGCGTTGCTCAAGCTGTTGTTCAGAGGCCGGATGCGCGATCGCTGTTCAGCGGCGGTGATGTGGATCGCCGAAACCTGGGCCGAGATCGACAAGGTCATCTTCGCCACCTGCATACCGACGCAGTGGGACATTCGTGGCGATGAGGGGCTGCGTGGTGACACCTCCTATCTGGTCATCAGCAATCATCAGTCGTGGGTGGATATTCCCGCGCTGGTCCAGGCACTCAACCGGCGCACGCCGTTCTTCAAGTTCTTCCTGAAAAAGGAACTGATCTGGGTACCGCTGCTGGGCCTCGCATGGTGGGGGCTGGACTACCCGTTCATGAAGCGCTACAGCAAGGCGTTCCTGGCGAAGCATCCGCAGCTCAAGGGCAAGGACCTGGAAATCACCAAGGCTGCCTGCGAGCTGTTCAAGCGCCAGCCGGTGACCATCGTCAACTACCTGGAAGGCACGCGCTTCACTGCAGCCAAACATGCCGCCCAGGGCTCTCCCTACACCCATCTGCTCAAACCCAAGGCCGGCGGCGTAGCCTTCGTGCTGGCGGCAATGGGCGAGCAACTCGATGCCATTCTGGACGTCACGGTCGTCTATCCCGATTCAGGCATTCCCGGTTTCTGGGACATGCTCTGCGGTCGGGTCTCCAAAGTGATCGTCGATATCAAGACCCGTGAACTGGACCCGGCGCTGTGGCAGGGCGATTACGAAAACGACCCTGTATTTCGCGAGAAAGTGCAGGGCTGGGTCAATCAGCTCTGGGACGAAAAGGACGCGCGTATTGCGGCGTTGCGGCTGGAGTTGCCCGGGCACTGACAGTTCTGACAGGTAGACGAGGCGAAACGGGCGGATGAGACTGGCCTTTAATGTTGCCGGAATCCGCTCTCATGTCATCGCCCGATGTTTCGCTGATCGGCTTATACCGTTACGACGGACTGGACCGACTGGCAAGCATAGTGCCAGCGGGGCAGGAGGTCGTCAGGCGTTTCTATCGAAACAACCGCCTGACTACAGCAATACAGGGCACTTCCCGCCAGTCTGTCGTTCAGACAGAAGATCTTTTACTGGCATTGCTCCGTGTGGAATCTACTCAGATCCTGTTCGATCTGCTTGCCACAGATCAAGCCAGCTCGGTGCTGCACAGCCTTGATGCCATGCGCAATCAGGCGTTTGTCTACAGCCCTTATGGCAGGCGATCCCTGCAAACAGCCGCACTGGGTGTACCTGGTTTTACAGGGCAGACGATTGATCCGATCACTGGACATTACTTGCTGGGCAATGGACTTCGCGCGTTCAACCCGACGCTGATGCGCTTTAACAGCCCGGATACGCTGAGCCCGTTTGGTGAAGGCGGGATAAATGGTTATGCCTACTGTGGAGGAGACCCTGTCAATAACGTCGATCCGACGGGGCAAGTATTTCAGATGGTTTTGGCAGTGTTCATTCCGCGTGCGCTAAAGTCGGTAAAACTGATCAGCGAGCAATTTGGCGATGTGATTGAAACAACCCTCAAAGGCTTAATCCCTGCTGCTAGCTCACCGATGCCTCTGCAAGGCAGTAGAAAATGGCTCGATGACGCGCTTGAACCATTCAATGACAGCCAGTCTTCCTTCATCAAAAACCTCCGTCAAGTGAATCGCAATTTTGCCAGTCACGGAGACTCAAGGTTGAGTTTTCAGCAGGCCGAGTATTACGCGAGACTGGCGTCGCAAGTGTACTCCGGGAAAAAAAACGACTCGACAGCGTTTGGGGCGGCTGCTTTCAAATGGGCTCGACAATTACCTGAAGGCCGCAGCACCGCCATGGTGGGTGCGGCCTTCAATTCAGCAGGTGCGATGATCTCGGGCGCTATGCAAAAAAAGCAGTACAAGAGCGGAGATATATTGAGGAACGCTACGCGTATAAGGTCCGGCTCAGCGCCCGGTACCCCATAACCCACTCAGACTCTGCAACGCCGAACCACTGGCGCCTTGCTGTCCCAGATATTGCAGAATCAGCGGGGCAAACTGGCTGACCATCGTGCTGTCCATGCCCAACGCCTTGAAGGCATTGTTCACATCACCCATGCTCTGCACGTTGCCCAGTGCGCTGTTGAGCATCGAACTATTGCCTGACTTGCCGCCCAGCAGACTGCCCAGCCCGTTGGCGCCGCCCAGACTGTCCAGCGCGGACGTGCCGGACATTTGCTCCAGGCCCGGGACCGATTTGGCCAACTGCGAGTAATCGGTGCTGGTCAGTTTGTTCTTCGCCAGCCCGAGCAATGCGCCCGTCCCGCCAACCGCCTGTTCCGGGGTGACATTGAGCTGCGTACCCAGGGTATTGAGCAGCCCCGCGACTTCGGGTGCCGCCGTGGCTTTCTGATTGCCATTGGTGGCATTGGAGACCGCGTTCGCGGCGTCATTCAGATTGAAGGCAAATGCCGGGCTTGCCGCCACAGCCATCAACGTTGCCAAAGCCATTGCGCGTGCAGTTTTCATTGCGTCACCTTTATCGAACTCGAACCGCCCGTGAGTGGGCGATGAAGCAGAGGATTTGACTGGAGGAACAGAAGCTTGTTCCCGGGGCGAGGCCGCGAACCACGGCAACGTCCGGTATTTGCTCGGTGACTGGACCTGGGTCGTCCTGAAACATCTATGTATTACCCCGCTTTTTCCGCGAAACAGCATGGTGTCGGTCATTTGGAATGCACGGAGCATCAGCAATGACCGACACCTACACCTCACTTCCTTCCATGCCAGCTGCCACCAGGGAAAGCCTTCAGCACGTACTGGCAACCGAAGGTAACGAGCAACTGGCCGCCATTCTGCAACGTCCCCGACCCGAAGGTTTCACGCTACTGGACGAGATCCAGGTACTTGGGGCTGCCAGCTCGTTCGGGCGATGGGCCGACGACATCGAACTCCTGAGTACCCTGAAATCAATGCTGTTCGATGACGACCTGAACGCCCTCAGCGACAGCGCAGAACGCGTCACCCGTTCTGTCGCTTCGCCGGCATCGGGGGAAGGCCCCGAGCACGAACTGGCCAAAGCGGCGTTCGATATTGCGCAGAGTCATCAGCGCGAGTCACATTCGTCGTGTGTCCGAAGCGAGCGCATCGATCGTACCCGGGGCGATTACCGCAGGTTGCTGAATACGCTGCGGGCACGAATACGGGACGTGACGACCGGCACCTGTGCGACCAACAGAGTGTTCATGGCCGTGGCCGATGACTCGCCGTTGTTTGCGAGCGTCGCTTTTGGCGGTTCTATCGTGCAGCAGTTCAAGGTGTTGCTCCGGGCTATCGCCGGCGTGGACCCTGCTGGCGATATCGATGAAGATCTGTTGCCCGGGGTACGCCTTAAAGACCTGCGCTACGTTCTTGATCTGGTCAACACGACTCAGGTGGACTTCATGCAGCCTTTCACCTGTGTGCTGCATGTCAGGATGAATGAGGGCAGGCCGGTTCACTCGCTGCAACTGCAGGGCATTTCCGAGGGCCGGCAACCTGCACACGCCACGCTGTCAGACCTGCACCTGCGAGTGATCCGTTTCACGGACTGCCTGGCCCCGCTGGCGCCGCATCTGGAGTCCGCAGATGCCAGGTGCATTCTGGCCATTCGCGACGATCGAACCGTCTCATTGCACGGCCTGCTCGATTACTACGGTGTCGATATTCCCCTGGCTGCCACCCGAGACGACCTGCTGCAGGCGATCACTGCGCTGTTGCCCGGAGAGCGCGAAGCCGACCCCGCAGTGATGGCGCCCGCGTTGCCTTTCACCCTGGCAGAACACCAGCGTTTCATGCTCGATACGTCGCAGGTCTACACCTTTCGGCAGCACAAGGTCCAGGCGCATGGCACTGACGATTACGGTGTCATCGACCTTGAGCTGGAGAAGGAGATGCAGTGGCATCTGGGTCGATGCCGCACCTTGCTGAACAGCTACCGGCATTTCGGTGCATCGCTGCAGGACAACGAAAACGCGCTGCTGGCAATGTTCCAGCAAGCCGGTGGCATCACCCTGAAACTGGTCGTTTACGACAGCGACGGCCACCAGGATATCTACCGGGAGCAGCACACCGTCAATCCCTGGCGCGCGAAAGATCTTGCCGAATATTTCGACGTGGCGCGCCAGGAACTGTCGTCTTACATGATCAATACCATTCGCTATGGCGAGGCCGAGGGGGCGATCAATATCGAACGGCTGATCGTGCAAGTGATCGTGCCCAATCCTGTCCAGCGTCGTCATCCGCTGAGCGATATCGACATCGAAGCCTTCGATATCCGCAGCAAAGAACCTCCGTTTCTGTACGTAGACCCGCTTGCACTGGGCGCTTATGACGTCATCAGGTCGCGGTTTGTGGCGCTGACCGAGGAGCTGCGCGAGGTGCAATGGGACGCCGGCCGCGCTGTGACATTGCAGCGCGCGGTCCGTTATCTGCTGGCCCATTACCAGGAGGACCTGCCGGCGTTGCCGCACGCGCAGCGTCAGGCGGCCTATACCCGGCGCTTGAATGATTCCGTCAACGCCTATTACAGCGTGATTGCGCAGAACCTCGAGGACCAACAGCGACTGCAAGTCGTTCTGCAGCCGACCCAGCCGGAGTTCGTGGCGCGTGAACTGTGCCGTTATCTGGGGCTGAACGAATCCTGCTGGCCGGTGATTGCGCGGTCTTCGTTCGATATCAGTTACCAGGCCGGCTGGATCAATACCGGCACGTTCTTCAGGCACGAAGAGTCGCTTGGTTATCGAACCCTGCTGAGTGTGGTGTATGACGAAGACCTGCGCCGCGAGCTGGCGCTTGCCGACAATCGTGATGAACGGCTCGGGCAGCTGGCTCAGGCGCTCGCCGATAAAACCCGTTACACCGCAAGTCTGGACGCGTTGCAGGCGAAGCTGACCGGTTTATTCGAGGCGAACATTGCCTTCGTCAACAACAGCCTTCTGCCTGCTCGACTGACCGCACCACAAGCAGCGTTCAAGCGCGAGGCCGAGAACTACGCCATCCAGGCGACCGAAATCTACCGGGCGCTGGAGGCCGAGCGGCTCGTGCTGGTCTCCGGTACTGCCGCCGAGCGCTTGCAATCTCTGGAAGGGGCCACGCTGTCGGACAGTGACAGGCCGGTTCATTGCATCGAGTTATTGAGCGCCGACGAGAAGGTCCGCCTTGAAGCCAGTGCTCTGGCGTTCAGACAGATGTTGAGTGCCCGAGCTAACGATGATGACATTCAGAACATGTCGACCAGCGCGCAGCATGTGCTGCAACTGGTGCATCAGGTCGGCGGACTGATTCCTGTGCTGGGCAACTTCATCAACCTGGGGTTCGATATTTACGACGGCAATGATGAAGGCATCGCGATGGATGCACTCAACATCATTGCCGAGCTGGTGCTGTGCAAGCTGCGCACGCTCCCTCCCAGGGTGCTGGGTGTGCTGATGCTGCAAGGCACCAACAGCTGGACGATGAGCCAGCAGGTCCAGGCCCTCGGCGAGTCGATCAGGGCCAACGACTACGAGGCGTCGGTGAAGAACTTCGGTTTTCTGCTGGTCGGTCTGCGTTCGGCGCTGCACTGCGGCATATCGGCGGTGAAAGGGCTGCGCTCCGCGACACTGCATTATCAACAGATCGTCAGCGAGCACGGCGTGTCTGACAGGTCTGATCTGACCGAAACGGCTCGACACCCTGAGCACAGCGATGCCATCGAGCGCGAAGCCGAGGGCGAACACCTCGCGAGGCGTCGGCCGTCGACAAGCAGCTCGCACTGGCGGGTCTCCGAGGATGGACAGATATCCGAAAGGCCCACGGGCAGAAAGGTCACGCGCCTCGACTGGAACGGCAACGCGATGGTCGAGGGCGGTGCTCGGGCGGTGCTGCTGGGTGGGATAAGCGAGAAGATTTACATGCTCAACGGCTATGCCTGCCGGATGGTCAGCGGGCTGGCGGGAACGGAATTGCGACCGCTGCATACGCTGGACCTGGAAGCAGGGCAATGGCGCAGGCATCCGCAGTCAACGGTCGACGCCCCGCAGCTTTCACGTTTTGCCCACACCGAAGATTTTCCGCTTGGCTTCAGCGGCCGACCGGAGCGTTTTCTGGCTCCCGCCAACACGGTCAGCTGGTATGACAACTGCGTGGTGGCACTTGAAACAGCCTCCGTGCGGGTCATCGACGCAGATAGCAGGGCAAGCCAGCAGAGCGTGGCGCTTGGCGTGATCGAGCACAAATACGTCACCGAGCGTAAGGGTCATGTCGAAGTACTCGAACATGCGGGCACCGATGTTGAGACGACCGCCTTCATTCGCGCTGACGGCAGCCGCATGGACGTCGCCAGGGTCTTGCCCGCAATCCCGACCTACAAGCCTGAAATTCAGGCACAGATTGTTGCCGCTCAGGGCATGTTCGTGACTGTCCGGATAAGCGATACGCTGCAAGGTCTGGTCGGCAGAAAAACCGTGGCCGGCGTTCTGGCGACGCTCAGTGATGGCCGCGGGCAGGAACTGGTGATCGAAGCGGATCGCGGCGTTCACTATCGCGGCACGCTGCCCATCGAGCACTTCCTGGCGCTGGCGCCGGGCGAGACGTTGCACGACCAGCGGCCTGTTGCCCTGACCCTGCAGAAAATCAGTACGCAAGCCGATCCCAAACGGGCGTTGCCCCACCTGTGGCACGACCAGTCGGATTATCGCGACGGCATCGCCCATGATGACTTTGCGCTGGAGCTGTTCTATGGCGCGAAAGCGGCGAACGAAGCCTATGCACGCAACCCTCAGTGGGTCGCCAGGAACATCGACGCCGTGGCCAAAATCAAGTCGCGGCTGCCCTCGTCCATTACCTCGGTGGAAAATCCATACTATGTACTCGATACCCCCGAGGAACTGGCCATTCTTTTTGCTGCGCGCAACCAGGCGGCGTTGGCCAATACCTTGCTGGGCCATACCATTGAATGGGGAGCGGCATCGAGGTCCAGGGAGTTAAGCCTGGGGGAAAATATCCTCAAACAGCTTCGTCTGAACGGGCCGCTGCTGGCCGCGCAGGAAAACATTCCGCCGCACGCCAGCGAGCGAGCTGCCTTGGTCAGTCAGCTTCAGGAGAAGCTGGCCCGCAACAACCTGATGATGGCTGAAGTCAGCCTGAAGTCAGGGGAAAAAGCCTGGTTCGCCCATTCGCCTGCCAGGCATCTCGGTATGCTGGCGGGGCATCTGCACGATGAGTTTTACCTGAGTCATGCGGGGTCGCTCATCGATCATGTCGAAGCCTGTTTTAGCGACCCGTCGAGAATTGCAAGTATCGCCGTGCTGTCGCTCGATGACGTCTCGGAAACCGATGCGCGACGCATTTTTCTTTCCTCGCAGCGCGGCTACACCTATGAGTCGGTCACCAGCCTGGAGCAGCCGGCCGAGCATGCACATCTGAGCGGTGCGCAACTGCAACTGCACATCGACGATGCCCTTTATCCCGAGCGAACCCGAGGTGTGGGGATTGCCAGCGCGGCTGTCGACCTGACCGGTGCCGAGGCGATCAGCAGCGGGCCAAAGCGCGGCAGTTACTCGATTGAGGGGCGTGACTACATCAAGCTGGATAACGGCAGGATCTACCGGGCCGAATGGGATGAGCGCAACCGGGTGTTTCTGCTGGTGCCGCCGCAGGGCAGGTCGCGCGCCGAGAGCCTGGCACTGCCCTGGGTGCGTCACATCGGCGGGCATGAGTTCACGCTGATCAACCGGCCAATGCTCAAGGGCGGCAATGTCGTCGATCAAATGATCTGCAGCATCCGCACCCGGCGGCCGACCGATAGCTTCGCAACCCACGAGTCCCATTCCGCTCATGACACAGCAAGCGGAACGCTTCAGGTTCACCATGAAGACCTGCACATCATGAACGACGACGTTCTGGTGCCCGGCAAGCTTAACGTGCCATCAAGCCTGTTCCACTCCATCGCAGCGGATCGTGACGGCTACGTGAGGCTCGAAGCCAGGGCAGCGGTGCCTGAAAGCTGCATCTCCAGCACCGAGTTTCTGGTGTCGAAATATGCCGGTGGACAAGTCGCGTTCGATTACCAGGGCGAGAGCCTTAACGATCCGACGCCCGTGGTGCCCAATGTCGAAGTCGTCGCCCTGCAGGATGGTCAGCCGGTGAGCCTGAATATCACGACAACAGCGCTCGATGACTGGATAAATGCACGCGGCCACTCTGATTACTTCGTCGGCGAGCAGTCATTTCCCGAGATCGGTGAAGGTATCGGTTTCATCGAGCGAGGGGGGCTGGAGAGCAACCCGTCATCGGACTACCCGTTTCATTTCATGTTCGTGGCCGGGAAAGTGCTGGACCAGAACGGGCAGGTTACCGGCGTGCTGGCCTCGGATTTGTCCGAGCCTGCACGTGAGCCTGATCAAGACGGAGTCACGCCGCAATTGTCGGCCAGACGGAACTGGAATCTGGGGCTTTTCCCGTCAATCGACAGCATGCGCGGGGCGCCGGAACCTGACAGCAACGCCTACGTGCAGGAGCATTACTACTCGGTATTGGTGAGGGCTGTGCGCGAGTAGGGCGCTTCCCCAGCGTTTTTTGTCCCGCAGGCGGAACAGCCTAGTAGTTCTGCTAGCTGGGCGGAAGCAGGGCGTCAGCCCAGACTGGCTGCCATAGGGTGACTTCAAAGGAGTGACAACATGGCGTCGTCCGGGCAATCCGTGCTCTGTGTCTATCGCTACGATCCATTGGATCGCCTGGCCGATTGTTCGCCTGCGGGGCAGGGTAGCACTCGCCTTTTTTATCAGAAGACACTCTTGGCTACGCAGATTCAGGGGCAGGTTCAGCACACGCTTATGCGCACGGATGAGCATTTGCTGGCGTGCCTGAGCGCAGAAAATAATCAGCGCGACGGCGCGTTGTTGGCGACGGATCAACAGCAGTCAGTGACCGTCGCTCAGGGGTTGGAGTTTGCCTACACGCCTTACGGGCATCGTCATCCTTCAGGCACCGCAAACCTGCCGGGCTTTACCGGCCAGCGGGTTGATCCGGTGACGGGGCACTATTTGCTGGGTAACGGGTATCGGGCGTTTAACCCCGTGCTGATGAGGTTTAACAGCCCGGACAGTCTGAGCCCGTTTGGTGAGGGTGGGGTGAATGCGTATGGGTATTGTGGGGGGGATCCGGTTAATCGGGTTGATCCGACGGGGCACGTTAATGCTCGAATACTGGCACTGATATTCCGTAATAGACAAGCTTTGGTCGCTGCGAAAAAAGTCACTGAGCACCGCCATAGCGTTCTTGTGCCTGGCAGTCCAACCTCCTCGCGTTTAACGCGTACAGGAGGCGTTTCAGGGGCTAAAGGGCCCGTAGCTGTTCCAGATTTCATCAATAAACTGGCCCAACCTGAAAATGTGCCGGCTCATTTAAAAACTCGACGGCGTTTACCTGCGGTACCAAGCGACGCGCGGCTGCATACAAGATGGGCCGCCCCTAAGTCCTCAATAGCACCTCGTAATATCTACCACCTCCCAAGCGGAGTGGTGCGCCGTCCAAAGCGTATCGAGCTTCCCGCAACGCCATTCCAGCGTGTGCTCACTGGAGATCTGCCAATGGATACAATTTATCAGTATCCAAGACTTTCACGCTCTCAAGCACGTGCCTTGAAGGTAATCAGAAGAGGGGAAATGTTGCAGAGAGATCATTCTTAAAGTATTTCAGTAAGTGTTAACTTCAGGCAGTCAGATCCCACGTCTTCCGTGAATATTGCCGTGCGGTTTTAGAAAGGAAATTCGACTGACCTCTCAGGAAACAGCGCACCTGCATAAGTGCGCTGCTTTACGCTGCTTTAAAAGATCGAAGATGGATCTACGCCCCGCTAAACAACCCATGCGGATCAATCACAAACTTCTTCGGCACGCCCGAATCAAACTCGCCATAACCCCGCGGAGCATCATCCAGACTGATCACCTCGACACCCACTATGTCGGCGATCTTGATGCGGTCCCACATGATCGCCTGCATCAGTTGGCGGTTGTATTTCATGACCGGGGTCTGGCCGGTGTGGAAGCTGTGGGATTTGGCCCAGCCCAGGCCGAAGCGAATGCTCAGGCTGCCCATTTTGGCGGCGGCGTCAACGGCTCCCGGGTCTTCGGTGACGTACAGGCCGGGGATGCCGATCTTGCCGGCGACGCGCACTACGCCCATCAACGAGTTGAGCACGGTGGCGGGTGCTTCGGCCTGAGCGCCAGCATGGCCGTGACCGCGTGCTTCGAAGCCTACGGCGTCGATGGCGCAATCCACTTCAGGTTCGCCGAGCAGGGCAGCGATCTGCTCGTGCAAGGGGGTGTCCTGGGACAGGTCGGCAATTTCGAAGCCCTGGGCCTTGGCGTGAACCAGACGCGTTGGGTTCACGTCGCCGACGATCACCACCGCAGCGCCCAGCAAGCGTGCTGACGCCGCCGCAGCCAGGCCGACCGGGCCAGCGCCTGCAACGTAGACTGTGCTGCCCGGCCCCACCCCGGCAGTCACTGCGCCGTGGTAGCCGGTGGGCAGGATGTCGGACAGGCAGGTCAGGTCGCGAATTTTTTCCATCGCCGCATCGCGGTCCGGAAGTTTGAGCAGGTTGAAGTCGGCGTAAGGCACCAGCACGTATTCAGCCTGGCCGCCGACCCAATCGCCCATGTCGACATAACCATAGGCACCACCAGGACGCGCCGGATTGACCGTCAGGCAGACGCCGGTGTTCTGTTCCTTGCAGCTGCGGCAGCGGCCGCACGCCACGTTGAATGGCACAGAAACCAGATCACCGACTTTCAGATGTTCCACGTCACGACCGGCTTCCAGTACTTCGCCAGTGATTTCATGACCGAGCACCAGCCCGGTTTGCGCCGTGGTGCGGCCGCGTACCATGTGCTGGTCGGAGCCGCAAATGTTGGTGGAGACCACGCGCAGAATCACGCCGTGTTCGATGCGCTTGCCGCGTGGATCTTCCATTTTCGGGAAAGGAATTGATTGCACTTCGACCTTGCCAGCGCCGAGATACACTACACCGCGATTACCAGACATACATGTCACCTCGCTTTTATTGTGATGAAGCAGATTTAGAGCAGAGAAGAACAGTTGCAAGCTTCAAGCGGCATGAAATACGGATCGCTTGCAGCTTGCGACTATAAAACCACCGTCCTGTTGGCGTTGAGGAACACCCGCCGTTCGATGTGATAACCCACCGCGCGGGCCAGTGTCAGCCCTTCGATGTCTCGACCCTTGGCGATCAGGTCTTCGGGATAGTGGCTGTGATCGACCACTTCCACGCCCTGGGCAATGATCGGGCCTTCGTCCAGATCGTTGTTGATGTAATGCGCCGTGGCACCGACCAGCTTCACCCCCTTGTTGTACGCCTGATGGTAGGGCTTGGCGCCCTTGAAACCGGGCAGCAACGAGTGGTGGATATTGATCGCCTTGCCGTCCAGCTTGCGACACAGGTCCGGCGACAGGACCTGCATGTAACGGGCAAGAATAACCAGTTCTGCACCAGACTCTTCGATGACCTGCCAGACTTTGGCTTCCTGTGCGGGCTTGTCGTTCGGGTCCAGTGGGAAATGGTAGTACGTAATGCCGTGCCAGCCAGCCAGTGGCTCAAGATCAGGGTGATTGGACACCACCGCGACCACGTCCATGGACAGTTGATTGATACGCTGGCGATAGAGCAGGTCATTGAGACAATGATCGGCTTTCGAGACCATGATCACTACTTTTGGCCGGTAGTTGGGCGCGGTGAGTTCGAAGATCATGCCAAACGTTTCGCCGCGCTCACTCAGCCCGGCCCTGAACGCCTGTTCGTCGAAAGCCTCGGGCTGACGAAACTCCACACGGATGAAGAAGCGTCCCGAGAGGCGGTCATCGAAGGAGTGGTGTTCTGTGACGTAGCAACCCTGCTCGAACAGAAAGCGCGTCACTGCGTCTACCGTGCCCAGCATGCTGGGGCAGTCGGCGGTCAAAATCCATGTGTCGGGCGCGCGGCTCATTAAATGAATGCTCCAGAGTATTCGTTATCCGCAAATCTGACTGACAGTGTCAGCCAGCCTGCTCAAGCTGGACGCAGAGCGTCCGGAACTGCATTCCCACGCGGAGCGTGGGGACGATAATCATCGTGTCGGCTATCGTGCAAATGCTCCCGCAGGAGTCTCCATTAAGACTGACGCTGCGGTTTCAGCGCCGGTTCCGGGCGCTTCACGCCTGAATGCTCAGCCCGTACTCGGCACTCGCATCCTGCAGCCACAGCCACCAGTAATCCGAGAAGCTGCGGCGGACCAGCAGCTCCCAGGTTTCTTCTCCGGTCCGGCGGATTACCAGTTGCGACTTGGCGAACACGGTGCCGACTGCCTTGCCCACCGGGAAGTTGTCCGGGTGCACATCGTAGCTGGTCGACTTCATCAGTACCTGGCGCACCTTCGGCCCGCTCAGTTCAAGAATCGACTGCCCGCCGCTGACATTGACGATCGCGATGTGCTGCCCGCTCAGTTCGTCGCGTAGCTTCTGTTCTGCCGCAAACTCTTCGCCGCTCGGCACGATCAGCAGCCACTCGTCCGGGCCAAGCCACTGCAGCGAGCTCTCGCCGCTGATGACCAGCATCAGCGCGGCGGGCAATTCCATGCCCAGCGCCTTGTGGACGCCAGCGGCGAAGGCCGGATCGTGGGCATTGCCACGAATCGTCAGATGCCCCAGCAGCTTTTTCTCGCGCAGGAAAACCCCCGGACTGGCGCGCCCCTTGCCAATCAGGCTGTCGAGGTTTGCATGGAACAGCGGCGACTCGGCTTTGACATCGGAGGTCGGGCGCTGCTGGTAAACGTTGGCTGTGCTCATGATTCACCTGCTTGAATTCTGTGTGCTGCGGATGATCGGCTCATCGTGTGCTACTCGACGTTCTGCCGCTCGCCCTTCGGATCGAAGAACACCGAAGAAACGATCTCGGCTTCGATCACGCTGCCATCGGCCAGAGGTGCGAAGACCCGCTCACCCATACGCGCCAGGCCGCCTTTGACCACGCCCATCGCGAACGAATAGCCCAGCGAGTTGTGCGCGTAACTGGAGGTCACGTGGCCGACCATGCTCATCGGAATCGTCTGTTTGGTGTCGAAGACCAGTTGCGCGCCTTCCGGCAGCCATTTGGCAGGGTCCACCGGCTTGAGGCCGACCAGTTGCTTGCGCTGTTCACGCACGCAGTCTTCGCGATTCATGCCGCGCCAGCCGATCCAGGAGAACGGCTTGGTACGGCCGACACACCAGCCCATGTTCAGGTCGTCGGGCGTCATCGAGCCGTCAGTGTCCTGACCGACGATGATGAAACCCTTCTCTGCGCGCAGCACGTGCATGGTCTCGGTGCCGTAAGGCGTCAGGTTGTACTGTTTGCCTGCCTCGGCGATCTTTTCCAGAACGCCCATGGCGTAGTCGGCCTGAATGTTGACCTCGTAGGACAGTTCGCCGGTAAACGAGATGCGGAATACCCGGGCCGGCACTCCGGCGACCAGACCTTCCTTCCAGGTCATGAACGGGAAGGCTTCACGGCCCAGATCGATATCGGTGACTTCGCTGAGCAGCTTGCGGCTGTTGGGACCGGACAGCGTCAGGGTCGCCCAGTGATCGGTCACTGAGGTGAAATACACTTTCAGGTCCGGCCATTCGGTCTGTTGATAGATTTCCAGCCATTGCAGGACGCGCGCTGCGCCGCCCGTGGTGGTGGTCATCAGGAAGTGGTTGTCAGCGAGACAGGCGGTTACCCCGTCATCGAAGACCATGCCGTCTTCCTTGCACATCAGGCCGTAGCGCGCCTTGCCCACGTCCAGCTTGGTCCAGGCGTTGGTGTAGATACGGTTAAGGAACTCGCGTGCATCCGGGCCCTGAATATCGATCTTGCCCAGTGTCGATGCGTCCAGCAGGCCGACGCTGTCGCGCACCGCCTTGCATTCGCGAGCAACGGCGGCGGGGAGGTCTTCGCCGTTTTTCGGGAAGTACCACGGCCGTTTCCACTGGCCGACGTCCTCGAATTCGGCACCGTTTTTGACATGCCAGGCATGCAGCGCGGTGAACCGCACGGGTTCGAAGATGTGTTTGCAATGACGTCCGGCTATCGCGCCGAAGGTCACCGGCGTGTAGTTGGGACGGAACATGGTGGTGCCCATTTCCGGGATCGACACATTCAGTGAACGGGCGGCGATGGCCAGGCCGTTGACGTTGCCCAGCTTGCCCTGATCGGTGCCGAAGCCCAGCGCGGTGTAGCGCTTGACGTGCTCGACCGACTCGAAACCCTCGCGCGTTGCCAGTTCAATGGCGGCGGCGGTGACGTCGTTCTGAAAATCAACGAACTGCTTGGGTGCCCGAGCGGTGCCTTTTTCATGGGGCACCTGAAACAACGCCAGCGTCGGCTCTTCAGCACGGCTGAGGGCTTTGGGCATCACGCCTTCGACCACCTTGAAGCCCGCTTCACTGGCAGCGCGCACGCCGCCTTCGAAGCCATCGGCAAGACTGTCAGCCAGGCTGTAGACGCCGTTGACGCCGCCTACGCAGATACGTTTCTGTGGTGCCTCGCCTGGTACGAAGCCGAGGATGTCCTCGCGCCAGACCGGCTTGCCGCCCAAGTGCGAGGCCAGGTGCACGATCGGGCTGTAACCGCCGGAGCTGGCAACCACATCGCATTCAAGCCATTCGCCGGGGCTGGTCACGCTGTGCGTCTTTACGTCGATGGCGGCAACGCGGGCAGCCGTCACGCGCTTGCTGCCGCGGGCCTCGATGACCGCGCTGCCGGTCAGGATGCGAATGCCTTTGGCCCGCGCTTCTTCAACCAGCGGACCGCGTGGGTTATGCCGTGCATCGGCAATCGCTACCACGTGCAGGCTGGCGTCGAGCCAGTCCAGAGCGACGCGATAGGCATGATCGTTGTTGGTGGAAAGCACCAGTTTCTTGCCCGGTGCCACGCCATAACGGCGGACGTAAGTCGATACGGCACCGGCCAGCATGTTGCCGGGCACATCGTTGTTGCCATAGACCAGCGGACGCTCGTGAGTACCGGCGGCCAGCACCACACGTTTGGCACGTACCCGGTGCATGCGCTGGCGGACCATGCCGATTGGCGCGCGATCGCCCAGGTGGTCGGTCAGGCGCTCGTGGATGGTCAGGAAATTATGATCGTGGTAACCATTGACCGTGGCACGCGGCAGCAGGGTGACGTTGTGCAGGCTTTTCAGCTCGGCGACGACTGTCGACACCCACTCGGCTGCCGGTTTGCCGTCCAGGCTTTCGCGGCTGTCGAGCAGGCTGCCGCCGAACTCTTCCTGTTCATCGGCAATGATCACGCGGGCACCGGAGCGACCTGCTGCCAGGGCTGCGGCCAGACCTGCCGGGCCCGCACCGACGATCAACACGTCGCAGTGCTGGTTCATCGCATCGTAGCTGTCCGGGTCGTTCTCGGTCGGCGAGCGCCCCAGGCCGGCAGCCTTGCGGATGTACTTCTCGTAAGTCATCCAGAACGATTGCGGGTACATGAAGGTTTTGTAGTAAAAACCCGGCGGCATCAGCTTGCCGCCGACCTTGCCCAGAATGCCCATGACATCGGTGTTCACACTCGGCCAGCCGTTGGTGCTGGTTGCGACCAGTCCCGAGTACAGCGCCTGTTGCGTAGCGCGCACGTTGGGGATCTGCGTCGCTTCGGTCGCGCCGATCTGCAGCACCGCATTGGGCTCTTCCGAACCCGCTGCGAAGATGCCGCGCGGGCGGGAATATTTGAAGCTGCGGCCGATGATATCGACACCGTTGGCGAGCAGGGCAGAGGCCAGCGAGTCACCTTCAAAGCCCTGGTAGGTCTGGCCGTTGAAGGTAAAGTTGAGCACCTTGCTGCGATTGATACGGCCGCCGTTGGGCAGGCGATGGGTCTGGCTCATACCTTGTCTCCCTGATCCGTGAACTGCGGTCTGGTACCGATCGGATAGGTCTCGAGAATCTCGTAGGTCACGGTGTTGCGCGTCATGTTGAAATACTGGCGGCAACCGGCGGCGTGTATCCACAGTTCGTGATGCAGGCCGCGCGGGTTATCGCGAAAGAACATGTAGTCGCCCCATTGCTCATCGGTGCAGGCACCGGGGTCCAGCGGGCGCGGGATGTGCGCCTGACCGGACGGGTGGAATTCCTCTTCGGAGCGCAGTTCGCCACAGTGAGGACAGAAGATATGCAGCATGGTCGGGTTCTCCTGTTAGTGGGCTACGGCTGCAGCGCCGTGTTCGTCGATGAGTGCGCCGTTGTGGAAACGGTCGATGGAGAACGGTTTGGCCAGCGGATGCATCTCGCCTTTGGCCAGGCTGGCGGCAAACACGTTGCCCGAGCCCGGCGTGGCCTTGAAGCCGCCTGTGCCCCAGCCGCAGTTGAAGAACATGTTCGGCACCGGGGTCTTGGAAATGATCGGGCAGGCGTCCGGCGTGGTGTCGACGATGCCGCCCCACTGACGGTTCATGCGCACGCGGGACAGCACCGGGAACATCTCGACGATGGCCTGGATGGTGTGTTCGATCACCGGGTACGAGCCGCGCTGGCCGTAGCCGACCCAACTGTCGATACCGGCACCGATCACCAGGTCGCCCTTGTCGGACTGGCTGATGTAGCCGTGTACTGCATTGGACATGATGACGCTGTCGATAATCGGCTTGATCGGCTCGGAAACCAGTGCCTGCAACGGATGTGATTCGATGGGCAGACGGAAGCCTGCCAGCCTGGCCATGTGCCCGGAGTTGCCGGCGGTGACCACACCGACACGTTTGGCACCGATGAAACCCTTGTTGGTTTCCACACCGATGCACACGCCGTTTTCCTTGCGAAAGCCGATGACTTCGGTCTGCTGAATCAGGTCAACGCCCAGCGCATCGGCCGCACGGGCGAAGCCCCAGGCCACCGCGTCGTGACGGGCGACGCCACCACGGCGCTGAACGGTTGCGCCGATGATCGGGTAACGGGTGTTTTTCGAGCAGTCCAGGTACGGGATTTCCTCGGCGACCTGCTGGCCGTTGAGCAATTCGCCGTCCACGCCGTTAAGCCGGTTGGCGCTGACGCGGCGCTCGGAGTCGCGCATGTCCTGCAGGGTGTGGCACAGGTTGTAGACGCCGCGCTGGGAGAACATGACGTTGTAGTTCAGTTCCTGGGACAGGCCTTCCCACAGTTTCATCGCGTGTTCATACAGGTGGGCCGACTCGTCCCACAGGTAGTTGGAGCGCACGATGGTGGTGTTGCGCGCAGTGTTGCCGCCGCCCAGCCAGCCTTTCTCGACCACGGCGACGTTGGTGATGCCGTGCTCCTTGGCCAGATAATAGGCCGTCGCCAGACCGTGCCCGCCGCCGCCGACAATGACCACGTCGTAGATCTTTTTCGGGGTCGGCGTGCGCCACATGCGCTGCCAGTTTTCATGGTGGCTGAGGGAATGCTTGAGAAGGCCGAAGCCTGAGTAATGCTGCATGTGAGGCTACTCCTGACTCAGCGATAAACCGGAAAATCGGCGCACAGGGCGGCGACCTGGCTGGCGACGTCGGCCTCGACATCGGCATCACCGAGGTTGTCGAGGATGTCGCAGATCCAGCCGGCCAGCTCGACGCACTGGGTCACCTTGAAGCCGCGGGTGGTAACGGCCGGTGTGCCGATGCGCAGGCCGGACGTCACGAACGGCGACTGCGGGTCGTTGGGCACCGAGTTCTTGTTGACGGTGATGTGCGCACGGCCCAGCGCGGCGTCGGCGTCCTTGCCGGTCAGGCCCTGACGGATCAGGCTGACCAGAAACAGATGGTTGTCGGTGCCGCCGGAGACCACGTCGAAGCCCCGTTCGATGAACACCTGCGCCATCGCTTGCGCGTTGTCGATGACCTGCTGTTGATAGGCCTTGAAGGCGGGCTCCATGGCTTCCTTGAAACACACGGCCTTGGCGGCGATGACGTGCATCAGCGGGCCGCCCTGACCACCGGGGAAGACGGCGGAATTGAATTTCTTTTCCAGCTCTTCGTTGGCCCTGGCCAGAATCAGGCCGCCGCGTGGGCCGCGCAGGGTCTTGTGGGTCGTGGTGGTGACTACGTCTGCGTAGGGCAGCGGATTCGGGTAAAGACCGGCGGCAACCAGACCGGCGACGTGCGCCATGTCGACGAACAGGTAGGCGCCCACCTTGTCGGCGATTGCGCGGAAGCGCGGGAAGTCGAGGGTCTTGGAGTAGGCTGAAAACCCGGCGATGATCATTTTCGGCTGGCACTCGACGGCGATGCGCTCGACTTCGTCGTAATCGATCAGCCCGGTCGCGGTGTCGATGCCGTACTGCACGGCGTTATAGAGTTTGCCCGAGAAGCTGACCTTGGCGCCGTGAGTCAGGTGACCGCCGTGCGCCAGGCTCATGCCCAACACGGTATCGCCGGCCTGAAGCAGCGCCAGATAGACCGCTGCGTTGGCCTGACTTCCGGAATGCGGCTGAACGTTGGCATAGTCGGCACCAAACAACTGTCTGGCGCGTTCGATGGCCAGTTGCTCGACCTTGTCGACGTGCTCGCAACCGCCGTAGTAACGCTTGCCGGGATAGCCCTCTGCGTACTTGTTGGTCAGGCCGCTGCCCTGCGCCTGCATCACGCGTTTGCTGGTGTAGTTCTCCGAGGCGATCAGCTCGATATGGTCTTCCTGACGCTGCTCCTCGGCGTTCATCGCCGACAATAGTGCATCGTCATAACCCTGGATCTGGTCTTGCTTGCTGAACATCGCGGATCTCCCAGCGGCGGCGCGGCGCCTGACTTGTCGTTCGGGCTCAACAGAGCCCTCTGAGAGCGATGGTAGGGCCGGACCGAAGACGCCAAATGCCTATGGACGCCACACAAAGGTGCGTTTACGACATGGCGGCTGAGGGAGCAGAAATAGCGGCAGGGGAGTTACCCGGGTGAAGGCTGTGGACGAAAAAAAGCCCGCTCCCGGCTGGATGAGTCCAGCGCGGTGGAGCGGGCTTGTCGGTTGCAGGCCTTGTCAGCCGTGGTTTTTGCCCAGCAACGCGTGATACAGCTCGGTATCACCCAGAATGCCGACCACTTTATTGCCGTCCTGCAGGACCAGTTTGTTGCCGGTCTGGTAGCGGATCTGCAGCGCGTCGCGCATGCCGATGTTGGAATGCACAAGCGTGGGGCGTCGATCCAGGGAGGCGACGTCCTGGCCGGGGGTCCAGTTCTGCAGATCGAGGGCCGAGGCACCTTGCCGTGCACCTTTGATCACGTTGCCTTCGGCCAGATCGAGCCATGAGTCGCCACTCGGGTCCAGGCACACCGAACCGTTGACGTGGGTGCACTCCTCGACGGTACGCATCAGGCTGCGACCGCACAGCACGTTCAGTGGGTTGGTATGTGCAACGAAGGTGCGCACGTATTCATCGGCCGGATTGAGAACGATCTGTTCCGGCACGCTGTATTGCACGATGCGGCCATCCTTCATGATGGCGATCCGGCTACCGAGCTTCAGTGCTTCGTCCAGATCGTGGCTGACGAACACAATGGTCTTGCTCAGTTTGGTTTGCAGGGCAAGCAGTTCGTCCTGCAGACCCTGGCGGATCAGCGGGTCAAGCGCCGAGAAGGGTTCGTCCATGAGCAGGATGTCGGCGTCCATCGCCAATGCTCGCGCCAGGCCCACTCGCTGCTGCATGCCGCCAGACAGTTCGTCGGGCTTCTTGTTGCGCCACTGGGTCAGGCCCACCAGCTCGAGCTTTTCATCCACCAGCTTGCGCCGTTCCTTTTCGGGGCGACCCTGCATTTCCAGGCCGAAGCTGATGTTTTCGCGCACCGTCAGCCAGGGCATCAGGGCGAACTTCTGAAAGACCATGGCAATGCGCTTGGTGCGCATCATTTTCAGTTCGGCTGCGCTGCAGTTGGCGATGTTGATCTGCGAGCCTTCATGCTCGACGAACAGGGAGCCACGGCTGACGGTGTTGAGGCCGTTGATACAGCGCAACAGGCTGGATTTGCCGGAGCCCGACAGGCCCATCAGGACGCAGATTTCGCCCTTCTCGATGTCCAGACTGGCGTTCTCGACGCCGACGATCTGTCCGGTTTTCTTGAGGATCTGGTCACGCGTGAGGCCTTCATCGAGCAGCTTGAGGGCTTCACGCGGGTCCTTGGAGAAGATGACGTCTACCTTGTCGAATTTGATGATACTCATGCGTCGGACCCTACCTTGGCTTCGGGTTGTTTGCAGATACGGTCGAGCATGATGGCCAGCAATACGATTGCCAGACCGGCTTCGAAACCGAGCGCGATGTCGGCTGTGTTCAGCGCGTTGACTACCGGTTTGCCGAGGCCGTCGGCGCCGACGAGGGCAGCGATAACAACCATCGACAACGACAGCATGATGCACTGGGTAATGCCGGCTGCAATGCTGGGCATCGCGTAGGGCAGTTCAATGCGTGTCAGCAGCTGGCGGCGTGACGAGCCGAAGGCCTTGCCGGCATCCAGCAACTCCTGAGGCACATCACGGATGCCCAGGTAGGTCAGGCGAATCGGCGCGGCAATGGCGAAAACCACCGTCGAGATCAGGCCGGGTACCACGCCCAGACCGAACAGCGTGAGCGTCGGAATCAGATAGACGAAGGTGGGCACGGTCTGCATCAGGTCGAGTAACGGCCGGATGATGGTGTAGAACAGCGGCTTGTGCGCGGCAATGATGCCCAGCGGCACGCCGATGACGACACAGACCAGCGTGGCGAAGAGCACCTGCGCCAGGGTTTCCATGGTCTCCTGCCAATAATGCAGGTTGAGGATCAGCAGAAACGAAAGGATGACGAAAACCGTCAGGCCCCACTTGCGCTGGATGAAGTGCGCGAGGGCGGCGATAAGGCTGATCAGTACGAATGGATTGAACCAGGTCAGCGCGAAAGTGAACCCGTGGATCATCATTTCCAGTGTCGAGGCTATCGCGTCGAAGTAATCGGCGCCGTTGGCCGTCAACCAATCGACAAATGCGGCGATGTACTCGCCCAGAGGGATTTTATGGTCAGTCAGCATGATTTCGGGTGTCCGCTTGCGGAAGGTGAAGAGGGCAGCAGGCGGGTCAGGCCCGCCTGCTGTCGGCTTACTGGGTCAACTTGGCTTTGGCTGCCTCCAGGCCTGGCTTGCCATCGACGGTGTTTACGCCTGCGAGCCAGGTGTCGAGTACTTGCGGGTTTTTCTTGATCCACGCCTTGGCGGCGGCATCAGGCTTCATCTTGTCGTCCAGCACGTTGCCCATCAGGGTGCTTTCCATGTTCAGCGTGAAGGACAGGTTCTTGAGCAACTGACCTACGTTGCTGCACTCCTGACTGTAGCCTTTGCGGGTGTTGGTGTAGATGGTCGCCTGGCCGTAGTTGGGGCCGAAGAAGTCATCGCCGCCAGTCAGATATTTCATCTTGAAACGGGTGTTCATCGGATGCGGTTCCCAACCGAGGAACACCACATCGTTTTTGCGTTTCACGGCGCGGTCGACCTGCGAAAGCATTGCGGCTTCGCTGGATTCAACGACCTTGAAGCCTGCGTCTTTGAGGCCGAAGGCGTTCTTGTCGATCATGCTCTGGATCAGGCGATTACCGTCGTTGCCAGGCTCGATACCGTAGATCTTGCCGCCCAGTTCCTTCTTGAATTTGGCGATGTCGGCGAAGTCATGCAGGCCTTTGTCGTAAAGCGCTTCCGGGACCGCCAGGGTGTACTTGGCGTTCTCCAGGTTGGCACGCACGGTTTCGACGGTCCCTGCTTCGCGATAGGGCTTGATGTCGTTTTCCATGGTCGGCATCCAGTTGCCGAGGAACACGTCCATGTTCTTGCCGTCGGCCAGCGACTTGTAGGTCACCGGTACGGAAATCATGGTGGTTTTGGTCTTGTAACCCAGTGACTCGAGTACGGCGCTGGTTACCGCAGTAGTGACGGTAATGTCAGTCCAGCCGACATCGGAGAAGTTGACCGTATGACAGGCCTCTGGCTCGGCTGCCTGGGCTAGCACCGGCATACAGAGCGTAGCGGCCAACAGCAACGATTTGGAACCTTTCATGGGGTGGACTCCAGTGAGTTTCTTCTGGTCATCAGCAGGTGAACGCTGACGCGGCTTATGGGTTGGCGAGGCTTTTCGCGAAGCTCCATCACTGCGCCGGGCGATCGAGTCGGAACCGATCATGTAACAGGGAAAATCAAACGCCTACAGGGGGCGTCGTATCCAGTGCAGGAGGCGTCGTATCCAGTGCGCGCAAGGTCGCTTACAGATTCGTTGCATCGTACGCACGCCCGGTTGCAGTGTCGGAACTGCGAAAAAACGGCCAGTACGTTACACGGTTGCTGCGCAGGTCGGCAGCGGTCGGTTGGCAGGTCGGTGCCTGCGCGAACGCGGTGCTTTGGAGGGGAGTAACGCCGACAAGTTCATTATCGGGGCGGATCCGCCAGTGGTCATGCCAGGTCGCGTGCCCTTTTTTTGCGGCTGCGCGCTTTTCGATCACGCGCCCTGCAGGCCGCCACTTTTTAGCGCGAACGCCTGCCCTCGGCACGGCTGCCTCGGGATGTGCCTTGAGTAGCACTCGGCGTGTGAACGCCCCTCGATCGTTTCCCTGAAGTGCTACCGAACTGCTCATCGAACTCCGCGTGCGGCGGCCTCGCCGTCGCAAACAGGTATGAGGGTCGCAGCCGGGTAGACGCTTCGCGACGTCGTTTTCAGGTGTTCTTGAATGAGCGATCAAATTCCGGCATGGGATTTGCGATGTCATTACCAAGCCCTGCAATAACGAGGGCTACAAGAAGAGCCTGTCCTGGGGCCAACCATTGCCATATGAGAGGAGATAGTGTGATGACATCGTTCAATCAAGGGACTCAACCCCAGAACCGCGCGCCTCAGTCCATCGGCTTTCTGCTGCTGGATAACTTCACCCTGATCTCCCTCGCATCGGCGGTAGAACCCCTTCGCATGGCCAATCAGTTATCGGGCCGCGAGCTGTATCGCTGGACCACGCTGAGTGTCGACGGCGGCCAGGTCTGGGCCAGCGATGGTCTGCAGATCACGCCGGATGCGGCGATGCACAAGGCTCCTTTGCTCGACACGGTCATCGTCTGCGGCGGTGTCGGTATTCAGCGCTCCGTCACGCGTGAACACGTCAGCTGGCTACAGGGCCAGGCACGTCAGTCGCGCCGTCTGGGCGCTGTGTGCACCGGCAGCTGGGCGCTGGCGTGCGCGGGTTTGCTGGATGGTTTCGAGTGCAGCGTGCATTGGGAATGTCTGGCGTCGATGCAGGAAGCCTTTCCGCGCGTGTCGATGAGCACCCGGCTGTTCACGCTGGACCGCAACCGTTTCACCAGTTCGGGTGGCACCGCACCTTTGGATATGATGCTGCACCTGATCAGTCGTGATCATGGGCGCGAGTTGTCGGCAGCCATTTCCGAAATGTTCGTCTACGAGCGCATTCGCAACGAACAGGACCACCAGCGCGTGCCGCTCAAGCATATGCTCGGTACCAATCAGCCGAAGCTGCAGGAAATCGTGGCGCTGATGGAAGCCAATCTTGAAGAGCCGATCGACCTTGACGAGCTGGCTGTGTATGTCGCCGTTTCGCGCAGGCAGCTGGAGCGGCTGTTCCAGAAGTATTTGCATTGTTCGCCATCGCGCTACTACCTGAAACTGCGCCTGATTCGCGCCCGGCAACTGCTCAAGCAGACCCCGATGTCGATCATCGAAGTGGCGTCAGTGTGCGGCTTCGTGTCCACACCACACTTCTCCAAATGCTACCGCGAATACTTCGGCATCCCGCCACGTGACGAGCGCGTAGGGTCCAACACCGCACAGCAGGTCGCGATGATGCCGATCCCGCAGGCCCTGGTACTCGCCCCGCTGTCCGGGCCGATGTCGGCCCTGAGTCAGGCGCGTAATGAGTCGACGTTTGCGAGTGTGAGGCTGTAACAAAACGTCCGGTTTGCAAATGCTCACGACGAGAAAGCATCTCTCACAGGCTGTAAAACATTCGCTCTGCTCATCGCCCTACAGACGCTAAGGTTCAACGTTGAACCGGTTCTGGAGGGCGATGGAATGCCTCATTGCGCAACGACACGACACCTGCGCAAAGGCAGATACTCGGCAGTTGGTCAGATTTACATGGTCACTTCAGTAACGAAGGGCCGTGTAACTGTGTTCGCCGAAATGCAGCTGGGACGGCTGCTCGTACGAGAAATGAAGCGTTGCGAAGAGCAGGGGCTGGTCAAGTCTATGGCATGGGTAGTCATGCCTGACCATCTCCACTGGCTTTTTGAACTCAAGGCCGGTGATTTGCCCAGCTTGATGAAACAATTAAAGGCCCGAAGCTCGATTGCAGTTGGAAAACTGTGTGTCCGTCCTCACGCTTTGTGGCAATCCGGGTACCACGACAGAGCAATCCGCGACGAAGAGGATATTGCGCCGATAGCCCGTTATATCGTGGCCAATCCTTTACGTGCGGGCTTGGTTAAAAAGCTTGGGGATTACCCGCTGTGGGATGCTATCTGGGTTTGAGGCACGGGCAGCTTTCGCGAACAAGTTCGCTCCTACGGCCTGCGGCCAGAAGCTGGGGCTCACGGTCTGCTTCTGCCCGAAGGGTGTGAGCATTTTTCGCGAACAAGTTCGCTCCTACGGCCTGCGGCCAGAAGCTGAGGGATCGCAGTCTGCTTTAGCCCGTAGGGCGTGAGCATTTTTCGCGAACAAGTTCGCTCCTACGGCCTGCGGCCAGAAGCTGAGGGATCACGGTTTGCTTCTGCCCGAAGGGTGTGAGCATTTTTCGCGAACAAGTTCGCTCCTACGGCCTGCGGCCAGAAGCTGAAGGCTCACGGTCTGCTTCTGCCCGTAGGGCGTGAGCATTTTTCGCGAACAAGTTCGCTCCTACGGCCTGCGGCCAGAAGCTGAAGGCTCACGGTCTGCTTCTGCCCGAAGGGTGTGAGCATTTTTCGCGAACAAGTTCGCTCCTACGGCCTGCGGCCAGAAGCTGAGGGATCACGGTTTGCTTCTGCCCGAAGGGCGTAGGAGCGAACTTGTTCGCGAAGACTGGCTTTCACACAACATAGCTTCCGGAAATAAAACGCCCGTTTTCGAGCATCAAAGCGCGAAGCGTGCCACCATGCCGTTGAGGTCGATTGCCAGGCGTGACAGCTCGGTGCTGGCTGCGCTGGTCTGGTTGGCGCCGTTGGTGGATTGTGCCGACAGGTCGCGGATGTTGACCAGGTTGCGGTCCACTTCGCGGGCGACTTGTGCCTGTTCTTCGGCGGCGCTGGCGATGACCATGTTGCGTTCGTTGATCTCTTCCACGGCGCTGTTGATAGTGTTCAGGGCCTGGCCTGCGCCCTTGGCGATGTTCAGCGTCGATTCGGCGCGTTCGGTGCTGTTGCGCATCGAGCTGACGGCCTGTTCCGTGCCGGTCTGAATGCTGCTGATCATGCGTTCGATTTCGCTGGTCGATTGCTGGGTGCGATGGGCCAGGGCACGGACTTCGTCGGCCACGACGGCAAAGCCACGTCCGGCTTCACCGGCCCGCGCTGCTTCGATGGCGGCGTTCAATGCCAGCAGGTTGGTCTGGTCGGCCAGGCCGCGAATCACGTCGAGCACCTTGCCGATATCACGCGACTCATTGGCCAGGCTGATGATCAGCTCGGCGGTGCCTTGCACGTCGCCACTCATACGCTCGATGGCGCTGACGGTTTCCTGAACCAGGTCGCGGCCATCGCCCGCAGAGGTCGCCGCGCTGCGCGAGGCCTGCGAGGTGCTGGTGGCGTTGCGCGCCACTTCTTCCACGGCGCTGGTCATCTGGTTGACCGCAGTGGCAGCCTGTTCTATTTCGTCGTTCTGCTGCACCAGCCCGCGTGCGCTTTCGTCAGTGACGGCATTCAGTTCTTCGGCTGCCGAAGCCAGTTGCGTGGCCGAGCCGGAAATACCCTGCAAGGTATCGCGCAGCTTGTCCTGCATGGTTTTCATGGCCAGCAGCAGACGACCGGCTTCATCGGTGCCGTCGATACTGATCGGCCGGGTCAGGTTGCCTTGCGCGATGGTCTCCGCTGCGAGCAGTGCGGTGGCAATCGGTGTGGTAATGCTCTTGATCAGCATCCAGGCAAACACGAGGGTCAGCAGGGTGGCGGCGATCAGCAGTCCGATCACCATATTGAATGCCGAGTCATACTCGATGGAGGCCTGCTCCTTGACCTCATTCAACTGCGCCGTATTGATATCCACCAGCTTGCGCAGCACAACGTTCATCTGGTCGGAGTTGCTGACCATTTCGTTGTTGAGCAAGCCCTGCAATTCGTCGATGTTGTTCGCACGGGTCAGCGTTTTCAGGCGGTCTTCAAGCTGGCGATACTGGCCCAGCAACTGCACGTACTGGCTATAGAGGTTGCGCTCGTCGGGGGTACTGATCAGCTTCTCGTAAACGGCCTGAGCGTCAGTGATCTGCTTGTTGCGCATCGCCATCAGCTCGATGGTTTTCTGCTGGGTTTCCGGATCGCGATTGACCAGCAATCGATAGGACAGCACCCGCAGACGAATGCTGACTTCAGCGAAGCGATCGAGGCTCTTGATGCTGGGCACGTTGCTGTCGGCCAGCACCTCGGTGGCGCTGCGGATCTTGCTCATCTGTGACAGTGCAAAGACGCCCAGAATCAGCATGAGGGTGCCGATCATGGCAAATCCAAGAAACGCTCGAGGCGCGATGTTCATATTTCGCAGGGACATAGAAAGCTTCCAGGGTCATTTACGCGTTCCATGCGATTTAGAGACGGAGATAAAGCCGTAAGTGGGGTGCCTATCGGACGTGCGACTAAAGTCTTGAGCCGATAGGCACGTATTGCGTGTGACTTAATCGTGACGATTTCTTCATTTCTTTCGCCGATCGGGCGCAAGCCTTTGAAAAGACGAGGCGGATGCTTTTTTCACGATGGCAGTCTGCCCATTGCCTGCGCGCATTTGTCGCAGTTTCAGACGGTCTGACGAACAGCAGGAACCGGATACCGAATAAGGAGTCACAAGCCCCCTACGCGTCTACGTTATCGATGTGTCGATGTGATGACAGAGCGGTGAGCGCTGGTATGCGCAGCGACTTTTCTTTATCGTACGCGCCCGTTGAAATTTGCTCGAGAAATCAAAATGTTGGAAGCCTCCCTTAGCCAATTGGAACAACTTGTCGGCGATCTGGTGCAGCAGAACCAGGCCCTTCAGGAAACAAATGCACAGCTCGCCGCCGAGCTGGCAAAAGCCAAGGACGAGAACGAGAACTTGCAACTGAGTCTGATGGAGCAGGAAGAGAAGCATGGCAGCACTGCCGCGCGTATCCAGGCACTGGTTGATCGCGCCACCAGCGCAAGTGCTGTCGGCGCATGAACGTCGATGGCAGCGGTGTAACCGTTCTCACCATTCTGGGCAATGAGTACTCGGTCAAGGCGCCGGCTGGCGAAGACCTGACCCTCATGAAGGCCGCTGCGATGCTCAATGCGTCGCTGGCCGACACCAAACGCAAATACCCGACGTTGATCGGTGACCGTCTGCTGGTCCTTGCAGCGCTGAACCTCTGCTCACAGCAGATCGAGCTCGAGCAACTGCACAAGGTCGAGCTCAAGCGCTACCGGGAGCAGGTTGAAGCGACGGTGGATGTGATCGCCAAGACCATCGCCCCGAACTGAACGGGAGGCGCTGACGAAGTCGCAGTCAGAACGAATGCGACTGTCTGCGCCTGCGCCATTGCCCGAGTGCTTCCTCCAGCCGCAAGGGGTTGTCGATCTGCTGACGACGGGCGTGGCTGAACAGAATCAGCGCCAGTTCTGCGGTGACCAGCGCATCGGCGCTGGCGTGGTGACGTTGTTCGGCATGCAGGCCAAAGAAACGGGTCCAGTCATCCAGCCCGGCATGACGCAGGTTGGCGTGCTCGCAGAGCATCGGGGCGATTTCGGCGGCGTCGAAAAACGCGTGCTGCAAGCGATAGCCCAGGCTTTCCTTCAAGGCGCGCGACAGCATGTGCTGATCGAATGGCGCATGAAAGCCGAGAATCGGGCTGTCTCCGACGAACTCCATGAAGTCCAGCAAGGCCTCGACCGGCTCACTGCCAGCGGCAATCGCACTGGGCGCCAGCCCATGAATCAGAACGGCCGGACTGATCTTGTGGTCGACGCGCAACAGCGTGCGCTCGAACTGCTGGCCCAGATCGATGGCGCCGTCTTCAATCACCACCGCACCAATGGACAGCACCTGATCGCGGTTCATGTTCAGGCCACTGGTTTCCAGGTCCAGCACGACCCAGCGCTGTTCACGCAGTGACGTGTCACTGAGGTTCGCGCACACCGGCAGTCGTTTAAGGCGCTCCAGTTGGTGCGCGTGCAAGGGTGTCTTTTTCGGCCGTGGTTTGAGCCATTCGAACAGGTTCATAGCTGATAACGCAGGGTCAGGCTGGTTTGCAATCGCTGCGCCTGGCGAAACGATTCGCGCAGAATGCGCCGGTCCAGATGGTTGAGTGTGTCGGGGTCGATGCGGTTGGAATAAGCCAGATTCTGGCGACTTTGCAGCTGATGTTGCTGCATGCGAGTCTGCTGGATGAAGTGATAAGCCTCCTCATACGCAGCACCGTCGAGCGGGTCGATGACTTCGCGCTCGACCAGTTGGCGCAGGCGTTCCTGCGTGTTGTTGACGCCGATACCGTTGGCCAGTGCCAGCAGGCGCGCACCGTCGACGAAGGGCGTCAGGCCTTCGACCTTGAGGTCCAGCGTATCCTTTTCGCTGCCTTTGCGGGCCAGCACGAAATCCTTGAAGCGCCCCACTGGCGGACGCTGGCGCAGTGCGTTGTCGGCCATCATGCGCTGGAACAGCCGGTTGTCTGCGACCTGATCAAGAATGCTGCGGCGCAGTTGCTCGACGCCACTTTCATCCCCCCAGACCACGCGCAGATCGAAATAGATACTCGAGGCCAGCAGGTTCTCCGGTGTCGCCTCGCGAATAAACGTCGAGAAGCGCTGCGACCATTCGAGTCGGGACAGGCACAGGTCGGGGTTGCCGGCCATGATGTTGCCCTTGCACAGGGTAAAACCGCACTGCGCCAGACCCTGATTGATGCGTTCGGCGATCGGCAGCAGTGATCGGCGAATCTGCTCTGCCTCTGCTGCATCTCGGGCCTCGAACAGAATGGCGTTGTCCTGATCGGTATGCAGCGTCTGCTCGCGACGGCCTTCGCTGCCAAAGCACAGCCAGCTGAAGGCAATGCCGGGGTCGCCTTTCTCTGCAAGCGTCAGCTCGATCACCCGGCATACGGTGTGGTCGTTGAGCAGGGTGATGATCTGGGTTATCTGGGTTGAAGACGCGCCATGGGCGAGCATTCGATCGACCAGCTGGACAATATCGCCGCGCAAGCCGGCGAGCGCTTCGATGCGTGGCGCGTTGCGGATGGTCCGCGCCAGGTGCACCAGGTCGACCCGTTGCAGGGAAAACAGATCCCGCTCCGACACCACGCCACACAACCGCCTGTCCCGGACCAGGCAGACGTGCGCGATATGGCGACCGGTCATGGCGATGGCGGCGTCGAATGCACTGGCGTCCGGGCTCAGGTGGAACGGTGACAGGCTCATGGCGTGCCTGACCGGTGCGCTGAAGTCGGCATCCACATCGGCAACCGCCTCACGCAGGTCGCGCAGGGTAAAGATGCCCAGCGGCGCCTGCCGCTCGTCGACAATCACGATGCTGCCTACCTGCTGCTCGTGCATCAGCCGCACGGCGTCGCGCATGGGCGTTTCCGGGCTGCACATCACCGGATGGCGCATGGCAAGTTCACCCAGCCGGGTATTCAGAGAGTACTGCGTGCCCAGGGTTTCGACGGCGCGCTGCTGGACTTGTTGATTGACTTGATCGAGCAGGCTGCTGACACCGCGCAAGGCAAAGTCGCGAAAGGTTGTGGAGAGCGCGAACAGCTTGATGAACGCCTGCTTGTTCAGCTGCAGGCAGAACGTGTCCTCGGCAGCCAGATGCTCGGTGCGAGTGGCGCGCTCGCCGAGCAGGGCGGCGAGTGGAAAACACTCGCCCGTGGTTATTTCGAATGTTGTTTCCGTACCGCCTTTGGCAGAATGCGGGCGCTCGCCGACGATGCGGCCCTGCTTGACGATGTAAAAGTGCTCCACCGGTCCGTCGCCAGGCTTGATGATGCTTTCACCGGCCGCGTAGAAGCGCAGCTGACACTGCTCGACCAGATACGCCAGATGGGCGTTTTCCATCTGATTGAATGGCGGGAATTTTTGCAGAAACTGCATGGTGCCGTGTATGTTCTGCAGCACGGCTGTCTTGCCTGCCTGGGTGAAAGCATCTGCCTTGCTCATGGCCTGTTCCGCGTTCTTGTTATTGGTGCTCATGGTCGGCCGCTTGCAGCCAGGTGCCCATTGGACGTAAGTCTTACCTTGAACCCCGTGACACCGCCGTGCTGCTTGCGGCATAACTGATTTGACGAGCGCAATGGATTGCGAGCGAAGATTGGCCAGGATGCCGACGAAATGCATCGCAGATTGACCCGTATCTGCTGTCGGATTAGTTCAGGGAATGATGAGACTGCAATGATTGACCACGATATTCTGAGCGACGATGAGCGCGATGCCCTTCATGAGGTCATGCTCACGCCTGCACGTGACGCCCCGCAACGGGTCCTGATCGTTGATGACGACAGCGACGCGCGCGAGCTGCTGGCCGAAATTCTGAGCCTCAATGACATCAGTTGCATGACCGCGCCCGGTGGCGATACGGCGCTGCAGATGATCCACTCGCGTCAGTCCATCGGACTGCTGATCACCGACTTGCGGATGGCTCCTTTTGACGGGCTGGATCTGATTCGCAAGGTTCGTGAGTCGGATCGTGCCGAACTGCCGATCATCATCGTGTCCGGCGACGCCAACGTGCGCGATGCCATCGATGCCATGCACCTGAACGTGGTGGACTTCCTTCTCAAACCGCTCAATACCAAGCAGTTGGTGAAGCTGGTCAAGCGGGAGTTGGGGATAAGTTGAGGCGGTGAGCCCTTGCAGGTTCTGGTCCGGCAAGGACCAGAACCCGCAAGGGGGCGTGCGGCGCGTTACAGGCCGTTGATGGCCTTGAACTCCCGACGGCGGCGGTGCAATACCGGCTCGGTGTAGCCGTTGGGCTGCCGGGTACCTTCGATGACCAGTTCGACCGCCGCCTGGAAGGCGATGTTGCTGTCGAAGTCGGGTGCCAGCGGGCGATACAGCGGGTCGTTGGCGTTCTGGCGATCCACCACCGGGGCCATGCGCTTGAGGCTTTCCAGAACCTGAGTTTCGCTGACGACACCATGACGCAGCCAGTTGGCCATGTGCTGGCTGGAGATACGCAGCGTGGCGCGGTCTTCCATCAGGCCGATGTCGTTGATGTCCGGTACTTTCGAACACCCCACGCCCTGATCAATCCAGCGCACTACATAACCAAGAATGCCCTGCGCGTTGTTGTCCAGTTCGTTCTGGATTTCTTCCGGCGTCCAGTCCGTGTTCGGTGCCAGCGGAATGGTCAGAATGTCATCCACCGAGGCTTGCTCGCGCTGCGCCAGCTCGGCCTGACGGGCGAACACGTCGACTTTGTGATAATGCAGGGCGTGCAGCGCAGCCGCGGTAGGCGAGGGGACCCAGGCGGTGTTGGCGCCAGCCAGTGGATGAGCGATTTTCTGCTCCAGCATGGCGGCCATCAGGTCCGGCATGGCCCACATGCCTTTGCCGATCTGTGCGCGACCTTGCAGGCCGCATTTCAGACCGATGTCGACGTTGGAGTTCTCGTAGGCAGTGATCCACTTCTCGGCTTTCATCTGTGCCTTGCGTACCACCGGACCCGCTTCCATGGAGGTATGGATTTCGTCGCCGGTGCGGTCGAGGAAGCCGGTGTTGATGAATACCACGCGCTCGCTGGCGGCCTGAATGCAGGCCTTGAGGTTGACCGTGGTGCGGCGCTCCTCGTCCATGATCCCGACCTTCAAGGTGTTACGCGGCAAGCCCAGTACCTGCTCGATACGTTCGAACAGTTCGTTGGTGAACGCCGCTTCCTGCGGGCCGTGCATCTTCGGTTTGACGATGTACATCGAACCGCTGCGGCTGTTGCTGCGCGAGGTGTTGCCCTTGAGGTTGTGGATGGCGGCGAGGCTGGTCAGCAGGCCGTCGAGAATGCCTTCCGGCACTTCGTTGCCATGCTTGTCGAGTATCGCATCGATGGTCATCAAGTGGCCCACGTTGCGAATGAACAGCAGCGAGCGACCATGCAGGGTGACTTCGCCGCCCTCTGGCGTGGTGTAGACGCGGTCCGGGTTCATGGTGCGGGTAAAGGTTTCACCGCCCTTGGACACCGACTCGGCCAGGTCGCCCTTCATCAGGCCCAGCCAGTTGCGGTAGACGACCACTTTGTCGTCGGCGTCCACAGCGGCAATGGAATCTTCGCAGTCCATGATGGTGGTCAGCGCGGCTTCCATGAGGATGTCTTTCACGCCCGCCGGATCGGTCTGCCCGACCGGGCTGGCGGCGTCGATCTGCAGTTCGAAGTGCAGACCGTTGTGCTTGAGCAGCAAGGCAAATGGCGCCAGGGCATCGCCTTGAAAACCGATCAGTTGGGCGTCATCGTGCAGGCCGGTATTGCTGCCACCCTTGAGACTGACGACCAGCTTGCCGTCGATCAGCTTATAAGCTGTCGAGTCGGCATGTGAACCTGCTGACAGAGGCGCTGCCTGATCGAGAAAGGCACGAGCGAAAGCAATCACCTTGTCGCCACGCACTTTGTTATAGCCCTTGCCCTTTTGCGCGCCGCCTTCTTCGCTGATGGCGTCGGTGCCGTAGAGCGCGTCATACAGCGAACCCCAACGGGCATTCGACGCATTGAGCGCAAACCGGGCGTTCATCACCGGCACGACCAGTTGCGGGCCAGCCATGGTGGCGATTTCTTCATCGACGTTTTGCGTGGTGATCTGGAAGTCCGCTGCTTCTGGCAGCAGGTAACCGATTTCCTGAAGGAAGGCTTTGTAGGCCGAGGCGTCGTGAGCCTGCCCGGCATGCGACTGGTGCCAGGCGTCGATTTTCGCCTGTAACTCATCACGTTTGGCGAGCAGTGCCTTGTTCTTTGGCGCAAGGTCGTGGATCAGTTTGTCCGCACCGGCCCAGAACGCAGTGGCATCGACGCCGGTTCCGGGGGTGGCTTCGTTCTGCACGAAGTCGAACAGGACTCTGGCGACTTGCAGGTCACCGACTTGAACGTACTCAGTCATTGCACTTGCCTCACTCTGCTCAGCAGGGTCGAGCACACTCGGGGAGCGCTCTGTTATTGATCCGGGTGTCATGTAGTGCGAAATTCGGGATACTACATGAGCCGCCGTCGCGTGAAAACGTCGCTGAATATGTCACTAAACGATTGGATATTCATATCGGGTCACGATGATAGTCACCGTGTCCCCAAAGGCGCTCAGGATTGTTCCATAAAGCGTGGCAAACGGTACACGATTTACCGCGAGCCAGGTGCCCGTCGGGCATGCCTATACTCGTATGACCGACGCTGTCTCCTAATCATCTGTGCAGAAAGAGGAATTGACCGTGGATCATCTCGTCGTAACGCTGGTTGCTCCCGACAAACCGGGTCAGGTCGAACGCATCTCGAAGTGCATTGCCGAGCACGGCGGCAACTGGCTGGAAAGCCGCATGTCGCGGATGGCCGGACAATTTGCCGGGATCCTCAAGGTCGGCGTCGAGGCCGAAAAGTACGACGACCTGATCAAGGCGCTGAACGGCCTGTCAGCCCATGGCATCCGCATGCTGCTGGCCGAGAGCGTGGTCGAGACGTCCGATACCACCCGGCTGATCAGCATGGAACTGGTCGGCAACGACCGCCCCGGCATCGTGCGCGACATCACCCGTTTGCTGGCCGGGCAGGGCGTCAACGTCGAACACCTGATCACCGACGTGTCCCCTGCGCCCATGAGCAGCGAACTGCTGTTCCATGCCGACGCCGTGCTGGGCGTCCCGCAGGACTTGTCACTGGATGATCTGCAAACGGCGCTCGAGACCCTGGCTGATGATTTGATGGTGGAATTGGTATTGGGGGCCAGGGAGTAAGTCCGTTTCGGGTTATCCAAGTTAATCGTGCACCTGCCTGTGGATAACCTGGGGGAATAGCTTTGCGCGCCAAACCCGCCGTGGCTTGGCGCATACTGATCAAAAATTCAACAGTTTCAAGGGCTTGTGCACAGATAAGGTGAGTCTGCCTGTGGATAACCCTTGGAGAACCTCTTGCAGGCCACAGTGGGCGTGGCCTGCAAGGATTTGTGTGTTTTTTGATCAGTGACGGCCGCGGGATTTCAGCCAGATATCCACACTGTAGATCGCCAGCCCGGCCCAGATGAAGGCGAAGGTGATGAGGGTGCTGGTGGTCAGGTGTTCGCCATACAGCAGCACGGCCAGCAGCAGGACCAGTGTGGGCGCGACGTACTGCAGGAAGCCCAGGGTGGTGAAAGGCAAATGACGGGCGGCGGCGTTGAAGCACACCAGCGGTACCAGCGTGACCGGGCCGGCTGCGGCGAGCCAGATGGCTTGCGTGGTGGTCCAGAATTCTGGCTGGACGCTGACTGCCGTCGGGTTAAGCGCCAGCCAGATCAGCGCCAGCGGCACCAGCATCCAGGTTTCGACGACCAGGCCGGGCAGGGCGGCGACCGGGGCTTGTTTGCGGATCAGCCCGTAGAACGCGAAGGTCAATGGCAGCGCCAGCGACACCCACGGCAGGCTGCCGACGTGCCAGACCTGCTGGGCGACGCCAATAGCGGCGAAGGCGACCGCCAGCATCTGCAGGCGTCTGAGGCGCTCGCCCAGCAGCAACATGCCGAGCAGCACATTGACCAGCGGGTTGATGTAATACCCGAGGCTGGCTTCAAGCATGCGTCCGTTATTCACCGCCCAGACGTAGATGATCCAGTTGCTGGCGATCAGGGTGCCGCTCAGCGCCAGTACGGCCAGCCGTTGCGGGTTGTTGCGCAGGTCGCGCCACCAGCCGGGATGCTTCCAGAACATCAGCACGATCGAGCCGAAGAGCGCCGACCAGAGCGCGCGATGGATGATGATCTCGATGGCCGGAACGGCGGCAATGGCTTTGAAGTAGATGGGGAACAGTCCCCAGATGATGTAAGCACTCAGGCCCAGAATGTACCCACGGCGTGGATTGGCAGCTTGCATGGAGCGTCCCTTTAATACAGAAAATTCCGGTTTTATTGTGGGGTGATGCAGTTGATGGTTTTGATCGTACTCACGCTGCAGCGCTCGATGTTATACACAGGTTCGACCGATTCACGACATCTGTGCCGCGCCGCTTGCCCAGGATCGGACGCAGAGCGTCGCACGATAGTTGAGATTATCGTTCCTCACGCTCCGTGGGAATGCCTTGGGTGACGCTCCGCGTCACAGATCTGCGCCGCGCCGCATGCTCCGGATAGGACGCGGAGCGTCCAGAACTGCATGCGACGCGGAGCGCCGCACGATAGTTAAAACCGTCCAACTTTCGGGGGGCAGTCCACCAGCGTGGGAATGCCTTGGATGACGCTCCGCGTCACAGATCTGCGCCGCGCCGCATGCTCGGGATAGGACGCAGAGCGTCCAGAAATGCATGCCCACGCGGAGCGTCGGCACGATAGTTACAGAACTATCGTTCCTCACGCTCCAGCGTGGGAATGCCGTTCGTGACGCTCCGCGTCACAGATCTGCGCCGCGCCGCATGCTCCGGATAGGACGCGGAGCGTCCAGAAATGCATGCCCACGCGGAGCGTCGGCACGATAGTTACAGAGCTATCGTTCCTCACGCTCCAGCGTGGGAATGCCGTTCGTGACGCTCCGCGTCACAGATCTGCGTCGCTCCGCACATTCAGGATCGGACGCAGAGCATCCAGAACTGCATGCGACGCAGAGCGTCGCACGATAGTCGGGGTTATCGTTCTGCACGCTCATCAGGTCAAAACAGTTTCAACGGTTCTTCATTCAGTGCTGCCATCTGCTCGCGCAGGGCCAGGATATGGTCGCCCCAGTAGCGCTCCGTGCCGAACCACGGAAAGCTGTGCGGGAACGCCGGGTCATCCCAGCGCCGGGCCAGCCAGGCGCTGTAGTGCATCAGGCGCAGGGCACGCAATGGCTCGATAAGCGCCAGCTCGCGTGGGTCGAAATCATGAAATTCGTTGTAGCCGTCCATCAGCTCCGACAGCTGACCCAGACGTTCCTGACGGTCGCCGGCCAGCATCATCCAGATATCCTGAACGGCAGGGCCAAGGCGGCAATCGTCCAGGTCGACGATGTGGAACATCTCGTCGCGGCACATCATGTTGCCGGGGTGGCAGTCGCCATGCATGCGGATGTTGGTGTGCGGTGTGGCCGCGTAAACGTCTTCGACACGCTTGAGCAGGTCGCGGGCCACCGACTCGTAAGCCGGCAGCAGGCTGCGCGGGATGCAGTCGTTTTTCAGTAGAAAGTTGACCGAATCATGGCCGAAGTTCTTCACGCCCAGGGCTTCACGGTGGGCGAACGGTTTGGTCGAGCCGACGGCATGCAGACGGCCCAGTAACTGGCCCAGGCGATACAGCTGATCAAGATTGCCCGGCTCCGGCGCTCGTCCACCGCGACGCGGGAACAGCGTGAAACGGAAACCGGCGTGCTCGAACAGGGTGGCGCCGTTGTGCACCATGGGCGCGACCACCGGCACTTCGACCTCGACCAGTTCAGCAGTGAAGCTGTGCTCTTCAAGGATGGCTTCGGTGGTCCAGCGCTGTGGGCGGTAAAACTTGGCGATCAGCGGTTGGCCGTCTTCGATACCGACCTGATACACGCGGTTTTCGTAACTGTTGAGCGCCAGGATGCGGGCATCGCTGAGAAAACCGATGCTTTCGACAGCATCCAGAACCAGATCGGGAGTAAGTGTTGCAAACGGGTGAGCCATGACTACTCCTGCGCGCAGCAGGTTGCCGCGTCGGACCGCTGATGGTAACGCAGACCGGTCCCGCTTCGCCAAACCCATCCGATTAAAGTGCTCAAGGGTCGGATTGTCACCAAACGGTCATCACCCGGTCGCGGTTTGGCCATGTTCGCCGCTTAGAGTTGCCGTCAATGAGATCGATCTCAAGCGAGCGACCATGACTGATCTGAAAGAGGTAGCGCATCTGGCCGGGGTTTCCCGAGCCACGGCGGCACGAGCCTTCGCAAGCCCCGACGTAGTGCGCCTGGAGACCCGCGAGCGGGTATTCGCCGCTGCCCGCGCCCTGGGTTTTCGCCCCAACCGGCTGGGCCGCCAGCTGCGCCTGCAAACCACCAACCTGATTGGCGTGGTGGTGCCCAACCTGCTCAACCCGGTGTTTGCCGAGCAGTTTCAGGCCATGGAGCGGGCGGCGCGGGCGCGGGGCTATAACCTGCTGCTGGCGACCACCGACTACACCGCAGAGCGTGAAAGCGCTGTGGTTGAGGAGTTGTTGCGTCAGCGGGTCGACGGGCTGGTGCTGACGGTGACCGACGCCGAGCACAACCGGGTGCTGCAAGGCCTGATCAATGAAGACACCCCGTTCGTGCTGGCCTATCACCAGACCGGCAATCCGGATTACAGCGCGGTGTCTGTGGATAACCGGGCGGGCATGGCGCTGGCTACTCGATACCTGATCGATGCAGGCCATCAGCGCGTCGCCATGGTCGCAGGCCCGGCCATGCAGTCCGACCGCGCCCGACTGCGTTATGAAGGCTACCGCGACGCCATGGCCGCGTGTGGGCTTGAAGCGCGACCAGTGATTGAGATGCCTGCTCATACAAGCGCCGATTTCGCTGCACTCGAACCCCTGTTACGTGGCCCGGACGCGCCCAGCGCGCTGGTCTGTTCCAACGATTTGCTGGCCATCAGCCTGATTGCCGAATTGCGCCGCAACGGCTGGGGCGTTCCCGAGCGCCTGTCGGTGATCGGCTTCGACGGCATCGCACTCGGCACGCAGATGCACCCGACCTTGTGCAGCGTGGTTCAGCCTATCGCCGAGCTGGCGCACATCGTCATCGACCAATTACTGGCACGGATTGCTGGCGCAGTACCGGTTTCTCATTGTCTGCCGTGCCACATCCGGCCCGGCGAAAGCACCCAGCCCTACCAGGAGATGCTTCATGCTCAGCCTCAGTAAAACCCTCGCGGCACTGCTGTTATGCGGTGCGGCCAGCCTCGCCCAGGCCGCCGAAACCGCCATCTGCTACAACTGCCCGCCCGAATGGGCCGACTGGGGAACGCAGCTCAAGGCGATTGCCGACAGCACCGGTGTGCAGGTGCCGCTGGACAACAAGAACTCGGGCCAGGCGCTGGCACAGATCGTTGCCGAGCAAGCCGCGCCGGTCGCTGATGTGGTCTATTACGGCGTGACGTTCGGCCTGCAGGCGCAGAAGGCCGGCGTGGTCGACACCTACAAACCCAAGCACTGGGACGAGATTCCGGCAGGCCTGAAAGACCCCGAAGGGCACTGGTTCGCCATTCACTCCGGGACCCTCGGCATCATGGTCAACGTCGACGCACTGGGCGGTCTGCCGGTGCCGCAAAGCTGGGCGGATCTGCTCAAGCCCGAGTACAAGGGCATGGTCGGCTACCTCGACCCGTCCAGTGCGTTCGTCGGTTACGTGTCTGCGGTGGCGATCAACCAGGCCATGGGCGGCACGCTGGACAACTTCGGTCCGGCCATCGACTACTTCCAGAAACTGGCGAAGAACTCGCCCATTGTGCCCAAGCAAACCGCCTATGCACGCGTGCTGTCCGGCGAACTGCCGATTCTGGTCGACTATGACTTCAACGCCTATCGCGCTCGCTACAAGGACAAGGCCAACGTCGCCTTCGTGATTCCCAAGGAAGGCACCATCGGCGTTCCGTACGTGATGAGCATGGTCGCCAAGGCGCCGCATCGTGCCAACGCCGAGAAGGTGCTGGATTTCGTGCTGTCCGATGAAGGGCAGGCGTTGTGGGCCAAGGCTTACCTGCGTCCGGTGCGCTCGAAGATGCCTGCCGAGGTGGCTGCGCAGTTCCTGCCGGACAGCGATTACGCCCGTGCCGGCGTGGTGGATTACCAGCACATGGCCGCCGTGCAGGAAGCCTTCGCCGCCCGTTATCTGCGTGAGGTGAAGTAATGTCGGCCTCGCCGGAACAAGCGCTGGCTCTGCGCAAGGGCGGATTTTTCAGGCTGCGGCTGCGCCCGACCGCTGCGGTGGCGCTGGCCCCGGCGATGGCCGTATTGCTGGCATTCTGGCTGCTGCCGCTGACCCACTTGATCGTGCTCGGTGCAAAAAGTACCGATGGCAATGCCAGCGGTTACTGGCAGGTCCTGAGCAGTGCTCAGTACCTGGGCAGCCTGGTGCAAACCTGCCTGCTGGCGCTGGTGGTGACGCTCGCAGCGTTGCTGGTCGGCGGCATCAGCGGTGTGTTTCTGGCCCGCAATCATTTCTTCGGACGCTCTGCGCTGGTGGCCTTGCTGACCTTCCCGCTGGCGTTTCCCGGTGTGGTGGTCGGCTTTCTGGTGATTCTGCTGGCTGGTCGCCAAGGCATCTTCGCCGCGCTCGGGCTGCACCTGGCGGGCGAGCGCTGGGTGTTCGCCTACTCGCTGACCGGGCTGTTCATCGGCTATCTGTATTTCTCGATTCCGCGCGTGATTCTGACCGTCATGGCGGCCTGCGAAAGCCTGGACCGCAGCCTTGAAGAAGCCGCGCATTCATTGGGTGCCGGTCATTGGCGGGTGGTGTGCGATGTGATCGTTCCGGGGCTGGCGCCCGCGCTGGTGTCGTGCGGCGCGATCTGCTTCGCCACGTCGATGGGCGCCTTCGGCACCGCCTTTACCCTGGGCACGCGCCTGAACGTCACGCCGGTAGCGATCTACAACGTGTTCACCAATTACGCCAACTTCACCGTGGCCGCCGCGCTGTCAGTCATCCTCGGGCTGGTGACGTGGGCAGTGCTGTTGCTGGCACGTCGTATTGTCGGTAAATCGGGAGTTGTCCTGTGAAACGTTCACCGCTGTTCGTGGCGCAACTGGCGTTCACCCTGTTGGTCTGTGCGTTCATGCTGGTGCCGGTGGTGCTGTCGCTGCTGGCCGGCCTGACGCGCAATTATTTTCTCGGTCTGTCGAGCGGTCTGACCTTCGACTGGCTGGTGCAGGTCTGGCAGGCCTATTCACCCACCGTGTGGCTGTCGTTGCAACTGGCCGTGGCCTGCGCAATCTGCGTGTGCCTGGTGGGTGTCCCGGCAGCGTATGCACTGGTGCGCATGAACAATCGCTTCAGCCGGGCCTTCGAGGAATTGATGGTCTTGCCCGTCGCCATGCCCGGTCTGGCCAGCGCCCTTGCGTTACTGCTGACCTACGGCCAGTTCGGCGGCTTTCGCAGCAGTTGGTTGTTCATTCTGGTCGGCCACGTGTTGTTCACCCTGCCGTTCCTGGTGCGCCCGGTCATGGCGGTGATGCAGCGTCAGCAACTGCCGGTGCTCGAAGAGGCGGCCGCCAGTCTGGGCGCCGGGCCGATCAAGCGTTTCTTCAGTGTGGTGGTGCCTAACTGCCGCGCCGGGATTCTCGCTGGCGTGCTGATGGTCGTGACCCTGTCGCTGGGCGAATTCAACCTGACCTGGATGTTGCACACGCCGATGACCAAAACCCTGCCGGTGGGTCTGGCCGACAGCTACGCCTCGGCCCGACTGGAAGTCGCCAGCGCCTACACCCTTCTTTTTCTGTTGCTGATTGTGCCGCTGCTGATTGCGTTGCAGGCCATCAGCGCGCGTCTTGCCCGTGGAGAGAGCCGATGAGCGGAACCACCATTCGCCTGAAAGGCTGCCGCAAGGCATTTGCCGACGGCACCGTTGCTGTAAAGGATCTGCACCTGACCATCGAACCCGGCGAAACGCTGGCGATCCTCGGTCCGTCCGGTTGCGGCAAGACCACCACCTTGCGGCTGATTGCCGGGCTTGAACGCCCGGACGTCGGCCAGGTGCTCTTCGATGATCAGGACGTGACACGTCTGCCCATCGAGCGGCGCGACGTGGGCATGGTGTTTCAGAACTACGCGTTGTTTCCCAACCTCGATGTGGCCGGCAATATCGTTTACGGCCTGAAGATTCGTGGTCTGTCGGCTGCCGAGCGTAACAAGCGTTGCGATGAGTTGCTGGAACTGGTCGGTTTGACCGGCCACGGCAATCGCCGCGTCAACGAGCTGTCTGGCGGTCAACGGCAACGGGTCGCACTGGCCCGGGCACTGGCGCCGCGTCCTCGGGTGCTGTTGCTCGACGAACCGCTGGCAGCACTGGATGCGCAGTTGCGCGAGCGCTTGCGCAGTGAGCTGGACCAGCTGCTGCGCGGGCTGGGCATCACCTCGGTGTTCGTCACTCACGATCAGGGCGAGGCAATGGCCCTGGGCGACCGGATTCTGGTCATGGAAAAAGGTTGCGTCTCGCAATTGGCGACGCCGAGGGAAATCTATCAACAGCCTGCCAATGCGTTTGTCGCCGGGTTTGTCGGCAATCTGAACGCGTTCAGTGTGGTCGAGCGCACCACCTCAGGCCTCAAGGTGAGCGGTGGCGAGCTGCCGTGGCTCGGTGCTGACGTACCGGGCACTGTTTACTGCCGCCCCGAGCACCTGCGTTTGATGTCTGGAAGCGGCCATCTTCATGGGCGTCTGGTCGGGCAGTTTTTTCAGGGCGCGCAAAGTCGCTTGCTGGTCGATGTCGGTGGCCCGCAGCCGCTGCTGGTAGACAGCACCGACAACGTGATTTACGCCGCAAACGCAGTCATTGCCTTGAGTGTCGACCCGCAAGTGCTGTTTACCCTGCATTCGTGAAACCGTTTTTCGTAGAGAGATTATTTTGAATCGTCCGTTTCTTATTGCCCAGATCAGTGACCTGCACCTCAAAGCCGACGGGCGCCTGACCTATGGCGTGGTCGATACTCTGGGGGCGTTGCGCCGCGCTGTCGCGCATATCAATGCCAGCAAGCAGCGCCCCGACATCGTGGTGATCAGCGGTGACCTGGTGGACTTCGGTCGTGAGGACGAATACGCCGTACTCAAGCCAGAGCTGGAACGTCTGCAGATGCCGTTTTATCTAGTGCCCGGCAATCATGACGATCGACACAACCTGCTGGCTGCGTTTGCCGAGCAGGTGTACCTGCCGTTGTCGGCCAGCGGGCCTCTGGACTGGGTGGTGGAGAAATACCCGGTGCGTCTGATCGGCATGGACACGACCATTCCCGGCGAGCATGGCGGGCAACTGGATTACTGTCAGCTGGACTGGTTGCACGCGCAGCTGTCCCGTCGTCCTTACGTGCCGACCGTGATCGTCATGCACCACCCACCGTTCATTACCGGCATAGGGCACATGGACCGCGAACCCTTCGGCAATGCGTCGGCGCTGGAGCGCGTGATCGCCCAGCATCCGCAGGTGGAGCGTTTGCTGTGCGGACATTTGCATCGACCGATGCAGCGACGTTTCGGAGGCAGCCTGGCGAGCATCTGCCCGGGCACCTCACACCAGATCGTACTCGACCTCGACGAAGCCGCGCCTGCGCATTTCAACCTCGAACCGGCAGGCTACGTGCTGCACCGCTGGCAATCTGAGCAGGGGTTTGTCAGCCATAACGCTGTGTTCGGCGACTATGAAGGGCCGTACCCGTTCTACGATGTGAACGGGTTGATCGACTGACTGATTGCTCATCGTTCCCACGCTCTGCGCCCGGCGTGATACTCAAGTCTTGATGAGCCCGGAAAGCGGGGTTCGACGCGCAGTATCAGGCGGAGTAAAGATCCTTGTGGGAGTGAGCTTGCTCACGAAGACGGTGTTTCAGTCGATGCATTTTCGACGATCATACAGCCCTCTTCGCGAACACGTTCGCTCCCACGGCCTCCGCCCAGAATCAATAGCAGACCTTTATATAACGATGAGCGATCTGCATCCTCTTCCTGATTGCCGATCAGGCGCCGATAACGCCGCCATCTTCCCGGGTGATGACCATCACCGATGAGCGCGGTTTGCCGTTGGGCAAATGCTCGGGGAAGGTAGAGCCGCCGTTCTCACCGGGATGCTGGATGCCGATAAACATCGTCCGGTAGTCAGGCGCAAAGCTGATACCGGTGATTTCGCAACCGATCGGCCCGACCAGAAAGCGGCGGATCTCGCCGCTGGCCGGATCGGCGCAGAGCATCTGGTTGTTGCCCATGCCAGCGAAGTCGCCCTTGTTACTGGAATCGCCATCGGTCTGGATCCACAGCCGACCCGACCGATCGAAACTCAGGCCGTCCGGGCTGTTGAACATGTTCTGCGCGTTGATGTTGCTTGACCCGGCCTGTGGCGTACCGGCATGCACAGTCGGGTTGCCCGCGACCACAAACAGGTCCCACTCGAACGCCAGCGCCGACGCATTGTTGCCGCCTTCGCGCCAGCGCAGGATCTGCCCGTACTGGTTCTTGGCGCGTGGATTCGGCCCGCCGACAGGTTGACCTTCTTCGCCACGCTTGCTGTTGTTGGTCAGGGTGCAATACACCTGGCCATCCTTGGGGCTGACCACGATCCATTCCGGGCGGTCCATGCGCGTGGCCTTGACCACACTGGCGGCCAGCCGTGCATGAATCAACACCTCAGCCTGATTAGCGAAACCGGCAGCAGCATCGAGGCCGTTCTTGCCGTGTTTCAGTTCGATCCACTGGCCATTGCCCTTTGGATGATCCGGGTTGCCGTTGCCTGCGTCGAATTGCGCCACGTACAAGGTGCCGTGGTCGAGCAGGTCGCGGTTGGCTTTCGGGTTCTTGCGATTGATCCGGTCGCGGCTGATGAATTTGTAGATGAACTCGCCACGCTCGTCGTCGCCCATATACACCACGGCGCGCCCGTCCCTGGTTTGCGTGAAGGCGGCGTTTTCGTGCTTGAAACGCCCGAGCGCCGTGCGCTTGACCGGCGTCGAATCGGGGTCGAACGGATCGATCTCGACCACCCAGCCATGACGATTGACCTCGTTGGGGTTCTTCGCCACGTCGAAGCGCGGGTCGTGCGGGTGCCAGTTGATCTCTTTACTGGCAGCCACGACGCCATAGCGCTTCATGCCCGCGTCGAATGTCTGCTCCGCGTTGCTGCTGCCGAAGCAGTCGGTGAAGTTCTCTTCGCAGGTCAGGTAAGTGCCCCACGGTGTCTGGCCGCTGGAGCAGTTCTGGAAAGTCCCCAGCACGCGGGTGCCGGTCTTGTCGGCGTCAGTCTTGAGCCAGTCGTGACCGGCCGCCGGGCCACTCAGCCTGATCGGCGTATTGCCATGCACGCGACGGTTGTAACGCGAGTCCTGCACGAACTGCCATTTGCCGTTTTTCTGCTGTATCTCGATCACTGACACGCCTTCTGCGGCGAGTGCCTTGCGGACTTCTTCAGCCGATTGCGGCTCCTTGCCATGCTCGAAGAGGTAGCGGTAGTTGGTGTATTCGTTGTTGATCGCCAGCAAGGCACGGTCTTTGCGACCCGGCATCGGGAACAGGCACATGCCGTCGTTGTTGTCGCCGAACTGCACCTCCTGAGCCTGGGCGGTACCCTTGCCACTCGGGTCGAACGCCGGACCGCCCGCGCGCAGAGGCTGGCCCCAACTGATCAGTACCGAGGATCTGTAACCTGCCGGCAGGCTGATGCTGTCGGCGGTGGCAGCAGGAATGCTCTGGAAGCCGAGCAATCTGCCAGACGCCGCGCTGACGCTGTCCGCCAGGACGGTGCGGCTGAGCAGGTTGCCGCCCAGGAACATCGCCGCGCCACACAGGGCACCGGCGCTGATGAACCCGCGGCGGGTGAGGCCGACCTTATCGTCGCCGACCATGTTTTCCAGATCGGTGGTTTGGTTTTCTTCTAATAGTTTCATCATCACGGCTCCCTCGAATATGGCAGCCACCTTAGTGCGCGCATATGACGAAATTGTGTCGTGGTGATGACCTGCCAGCGCTTACAGCGGTATGCCCAGCAACACCAGTGAAGCTGCGAATCTTGCCTGCACCGTGACGCCGGTTTTCAACGGCTGTGCACGCAGGTGCTCAGGTGTCGCCAGGGCGCACAGCGTCTGGCCGCCGGGGAGTGTGATGCGTACTTCGCTTGGGCCATCTTGAGCGTCGGTCACACTGTCGATTCGGCCGGTCAGGGAATTGTTTCCATTTGTTTCTTCGCTGCTGTCTGCGTGCAGTTCCAGCCAGCCGGCCTTGATCAGTGCAACCACTTCCGTGCCGTTCTCCAGCTCCAGACGCAGCGTGCTGTCATGGGTGACCTGTGCTTCGATAAATACCTCGTCGGCCAGTTGCAGGCGAACCTGATCGTTGTGCCCCTGACGCGTGATACTGACGATCCGCCCCAGCAACTGGTTGCGTGCGCTGGTGCGCAGGGTCAGGCGATTGAGCAAGTCCAGATCGCTGCTGTCTTCGGCGGCTTCCAGCACCTGGGCTTGCAATGCCTGGACGCGCTGATAGAGACGCAGCACTCGCTCGCCCTCGACCGACAACTTAGCGCCGCCACCGCCGCGCCCGCCGACACTGCGCTCTACCAGCGGTTTTTGCGCCAGATTGTTCAGCTCGTCGATCGCGTCCCAGGCCGCCTTGTAACTCAGCCCTGCGCTTTTCGCCGCACGGGTGATCGAGCCCTGTTCGGCAATATGCTGCAGCAGCGCAATGCGTTGCGGGCGGCGGACCATGTGTTGCGTGAGTAAGGGAGGCAGGGACATGGTGATCCGGGGTGGTCGAGTAGGAGAGGGCAGTATGATCGCTCTTGTGCATGACGTCGAAACCGGACGCGGAGCGTCCAGGGCCGCGCTATCACGCGGAGCGTGGGAGCGATGAGAATATTAGCCCGCAGCGCCCAATCAATCCCCCGGCCTGGGCGTCCTCGCCAGGCAATACACATCCACCCGCCGCGCACCGGCGGTGTTCAATAAACCTGCAATGACCTCTGCTGTCGAGCCGGTGGTCAGAACGTCATCGACCAGCGCCAGGTGCCGGCCTTTTACCCGGTCGGGATCAATCAGGGTGAAAGCACCGCGCAGGTTGCGTTTGCGGGCCTTGGCGTCCAGGCCCTGTTGCGCGGTTGTCTCGCGGCTGCGCAACACATGTCCTTCGTCGACAGGCAGTTGCAGCTGTTTACCCAGCCAGCCGGCCAGCATTGCCGCCTGATTGTAGCCGCGCTGGCGCAAGCGTTTGTTGGCCAACGGCACCGGAATGAGGCAGTCGGGACGTGGCAGGTCTTCCTCGAAACGATGCTGCAGATAGTGCGCGCACAGTTCCGCCAGCAGTCGTCCCATGGGCCATTTACCGTTATGTTTGAAGCGGGTGATCAAACCGTCGACCGGGAAATCGTACAGCCAGGGCGCGATGACCTGGGTAAAGCCGGGCGGTTGCTTGCAGCATTGCGCGCAGCTCATGCCTGAACGGGGTAACGGCAGCGCACAGCACTCGCAAGCGTTGCCCAGCCACGGCAGCTCTGCTTCGCAGGGCACGCAGATGGGCGCGGGCACCTCACTGCGTTCATCACATAACAAACAGGATTGTTTGTTTTTTAACCAGATGTAAACCTCGTGCGGGTAGCTGGGTTGACAGCGCATGACTCTTCCTTAAATATGCCCGACATCCGTGTAGCGAGTGGGGTCTTTCCCGCCCTCGCGCATTGCCCAGAAACACCAAGGAGCCGCCCGATGAGCGCCAGCACCACCGCCACTTTGCGTCACGACTGGACTTTAGCCGAGGTCAGGGCGCTGTTCGTACAGCCATTCAATGACCTGCTGTTTCAGGCGCAAACGGTGCACCGCGCTCATTTCGACGCCAACCGTGTGCAGGTCTCCACACTGTTGTCGATCAAGACCGGCGCCTGCCCGGAAGACTGCAAGTACTGTCCGCAGTCCGGCCACTACAACACCGGTCTCGAGAAAGAAAAACTGCTGGAAGTGCAGAAGGTGCTTGAAGAAGCCGCGCGCGCCAAGGCCATTGGCTCGACGCGCTTTTGCATGGGCGCAGCCTGGAAGCATCCTTCCGCCAAGGACATGCCTTACGTGCTGGAGATGGTCAAAGGCGTTAAAGCCATGGGCATGGAAACCTGCATGACCCTGGGCCGCCTCGATCAGGAACAGACCGAAGCGCTGGCCACCGCCGGGCTGGATTACTACAACCACAACCTCGACACTTCGCCGGAGTTCTACGGCAGCATTATCACGACCCGTACCTACAGCGAACGCCTGCAGACCCTGGCTTATGTGCGCGATGCAGGGATGAAGATCTGCTCCGGCGGCATTCTGGGCATGGGCGAGTCCCTCGACGACCGCGCGGGGCTGCTGATTCAGCTGGCGAACCTGCCGGAGCACCCGGAGTCGGTGCCCATCAACATGCTGGTCAAGGTTGCCGGTACGCCGCTGGAAAATGCTGAAGATGTCGACCCGTTCGATTTCATTCGCATGCTCGCCGTGGCACGTATTCTCATGCCGAAATCCCACGTGCGCCTGTCTGCCGGTCGCGAAGCGATGAACGAGCAAATGCAGGCGCTGGCGTTCTTCGCCGGGGCCAACTCGATTTTCTACGGCGACAAACTGCTGACCACCGCCAACCCGCAAGCCGACAAGGACATGCTGCTGTTCTCGCGTCTGGGCATCAAACCCGAAGCGGGCGAAGGGCACGCCGACGAAGTGCATCAGGCCGCCATCGAACAGGCACTGGTCGAGCAGCAAAGCAGCTCGATGTTCTACGACGCTGCCTCTGCCTGATCCGTTGAACGGGCTGGCATGTTCCGGCCCGTTTTGAATTGTCATCTTCCGGACCGGGGCCTGCATGTCTTTCGATCTCCGCACGCGCCTCGATGCCCGTCGCGCCGCACACCTCTATCGCCAGCGCCCGCTGCTGCAAAGCCCGCAAGGCCCGCAGGTTATCGTCGACGGCCAGCCTTTGCTGGCGTTCTGCAACAACGATTACATGGGGCTGGCCAATCATCCCGAAGTGATCGCTGCCTGGCAGGCGGGTGCCGAGCGCTGGGGTGTGGGAGGCGGGGCTTCGCATCTGGTGATCGGCCACAGCGCGCCGCACCACGAGCTGGAAGAAGCGCTGGCCGAGCTGACCGGTCGTCCGCGCGCCCTGTTGTTCTCCAATGGCTACATGGCCAACCTCGGCGCAGTGACGGCGTTGGTCGGGCAGGGCGATACGGTGCTGGAAGACCGTCTCAACCACGCCTCGCTGCTGGATGCCGGTCTGCTCAGCGGCGCACGCTTCTCGCGCTATCTGCACAACGATGTGAGCAGCCTGGAAGCGCGTCTGGAAAAATCCGTGGGCGATACCCTGGTGGTGACCGACGGTGTGTTCAGCATGGACGGCGACATCGCTGATCTGCCCGCGCTGGCCCGTTCGGCGAAGGCCAAAGGGGCCTGGCTGATGGTAGATGACGCTCACGGCTTCGGCCCTTTGGGTGCCAACGGCGCCGGTATCGTCGAGCATTTCGGCCTGAGCATGGATGACGTGCCCGTGCTGGTCGGCACCCTGGGCAAGTCGTTCGGCACTTCCGGGGCGTTCGTGGCCGGCAGTGAAGAACTGATCGAAACCCTGATCCAGTTCGCCCGGCCCTACATTTACACCACCAGCCAGCCGCCCGCGCTGGCCTGCGCCACCTTGAAAAGTCTGCAGTTGCTGCGTACCGAGCATTGGCGTCGCGAGCATCTGACGCGCCTGATCCAGCAGTTTCGTCGCGGTGCCGAGCAGATCGGGCTGCAATTGATGGACAGCTTTACCCCGATCCAGCCGATCATGATCGGTGATGCCGGTCGGGCGTTGCACCTCTCGCAGTTGCTCCGCGAGCGTGGTCTGCTGGTCACCGCCATTCGCCCGCCCACCGTGCCTGCGGGCAGCGCGCGGCTTCGTGTGACATTGTCTGCCGTGCACAGCGAAGCGGACGTGCAGCTATTATTGAACACTCTGGAGCAGTGCTACCCGCTGCTGGATGCCAGCCACTCCTCGGAGCCTGTTCATGCGTGATCGTCTGATTCTGTTGCCAGGCTGGGGCCTTGGCGTTTCGCCGCTGGAGCCGCTTGCCGCTGCGTTGCGCGGACTGGACGAGCACTTGCGGGTTGAAATCGAGCCGTTGCCGGATATCGACAGTTGCGATTTGCCAGACTGGCTCGACGAGCTGGACACCAACCTGCCAGACGACGCCTGGCTGGGCGGCTGGTCATTGGGTGGCATGCTCGCGGCTGAACTGGCAGCGCGTCGTGGCGACCGTTGCTGCGGGTTGCTGACGCTGGCCAGCAACGCCTGCTTCGTCACCCAAGGGGCGTGGCCGAATGCGATGCCCGCGCAGGATTTCGAGGCATTTCTGGCTGGTTGTGCTGATGATCCGGACCTGACCCTCAAGCGTTTCAGCCTGCTGTGCACGCAAGGTGCAGAAGACCCGCGCGGTCTGGCACGGCTGCTCAAGGCCGGCGCGCCGCACCTGTCGAAAACGGCGTTGCTCGACGGCCTGAAAATACTCCGGCAACTCGACACCCGCAGCGCGCTGCAAACCTATCGTGGCCCGCAACTGCACCTGTTCGCCGGGCTGGATGCCTTCGTGCCCGCCGAGGCAGCAGGTGATCTGCTGGCCTTGTTGCCGGATGTCGAAGTGGGCCTGATCGAGCAGGCCAGTCATGCATTCCTGCTGGAAAACCCTCACGGGGTAGCGGCCGCGATCCACGCCTTTCTGCACGAGCTGGACGATGACTGATCTTTCAATCCCCAAACCACCTTCTGTTTTGCCTGACAAACGTCAGGTCGCTGCGTCGTTTTCCCGCGCGGCAGGCAGTTATGACAGCGTTGCCGAACTGCAGCGCAACGTCGGTAATGAGCTGCTGGCGCGTCTGCCTGCGCAATGCAAGCCGTCTCGCTGGCTGGACCTGGGCAGCGGCACCGGCTATTTCAGCCGGGCGCTGGCGCAGACGTTCAGTGGCAGCGAAGGTATTGCACTGGATATCGCCGAAGGCATGTTGCGCCATGCCCAGCCCTTGGGCGGCGCACAGCACTTCGTTGCGGGTGACGCCGAGCATCTGCCGCTGCGTGAGCAGAGTTGCGGGCTGATTTTTTCCAGCCTCGCGGTGCAGTGGTGCGCCGATTTCGCTGCGGTGCTCAGTGACGCTCACCGCGTATTGCAGCCAGGCGGCGTATTCGCCTTTGCCAGCCTGTGTGTCGGCACGTTGTACGAACTGCGCGACAGCTGGCAGGCCGTGGACGGGCGGGTGCATGTGAACCGCTTTCGTCATGAGGATGACTATCGCCAGCTGTGCGCGGCGAGCGGCCTGCAAGTGCGCAGCCTCGACGTTCGCCCGCAGGTGCTGCATTACCCGGACGTGCGCAGCCTGACGCATGAGTTGAAGGCGCTCGGTGCGCACAATCTCAACCCCGGACGGCCCAATGGCCTGACCGGGCGCGAGCGGATCATGGGCATGGTTCAGGCCTATGAAGGCTTTCGCCAGGACGCCGGGCTGCCGGCTACCTATCAAGTGCTGTACGCGGTACTGGAAAAAAACTGATGATTGACAGGAAAGACTGCTGAGATGACTGCCGCCTACTTCATCACCGGGACCGATACCGACGCTGGCAAGACCACGGTGGCTGCCGGCTTGCTGCATGCAGCCCGAGCGTCCGGTCTGAGCACGGCAGCCGGCAAGCCCGTTGCGTCCGGTTGTTTGGTCACGCCACAGGGGCTGCGCAACCCGGATGCCCTGGCGTTGCTGGCCGAGTGTTCTGTCGAGCTGGATTATGCTGAAGTCAATCCGCTGGCCTTCGAACCGGCCATTGCTCCGCACCTGGCAGCACGCGAAGCCGGCGTCGCGCTGACGGTCGACTCGGTGCTGCAACCCATGCGGCATATGCTCACCAGACAGGCCGATTTCACCCTGATCGAAGGGGCAGGCGGCTGGCGCGTGCCGCTGTCCGGGCAGAGCACGTTGTCCGATCTGGCCATTGCCCTGGATCTACCGGTGATTCTGGTGGTGGGCGTGCGTCTGGGCTGCATCAATCATGCGGTGCTGACTGCTGAAGCGATTGCCCGCGACGGTTTACGTCTGGCTGGCTGGGTGGCCAACATCGTGGATGCCGACACCTCGCGGCTTGAAGAAAACCTCGCCACGCTGGTCGAGCGTCTGCCCGCACCTTGTCTGGGGCGGGTGCCGCGATTGGATGAGGCAAGTGCCGAAAATGTGGCGCAGTATCTTGATTTGAAGGTGTTGAGCTGACAGCGCCGCTATGTGGCTGACCAGCAAGACAGTTTTGGATTTTCAAGACTCAGGCTATCGTGCGGCCTAGTGCCATTAGTCTGTTTGTCGAGTATTTCCGGACAAATGCTGGTTCAATGGCTTGTGTTCGTTTTTTGAACTGAGGATCGGCTTATGCAAATCACCATGAACAACACCCTCTACCCGGGCCTTAGCGCAATGCAGGTCGGGCAAAGTCGTGTGGATCAGGCGGCCACCCAGATTGCCAGCTCCAATATCGAAGTGTCGGGCAGAAGCCAGTCTTCAGACTTTCAGCTCGAGAACCTGCGCTCGGTCGACCGTAGCCAGCGCTCCGACCTGTCGTCCAATATGGTCGAACTCGAAGCCGGCAAGGATCAGTTTGCAGCCGGACTGGCTGCGCAGAAAGCCAGCAATGAAATGCTCGGCACGCTGATCGACACCTACGCCTGATTTTCGCTGCACTTCCCGCCGTGCCTCCAGCGCACGGCGTTGCCCTCTGAATTTCTCCGCATCATTGTCCTGTATCACGCCTGCACCTGGTTTCGCCCTCCACTAGACTTTTGCTTACGCTTCTCTCGCCCCCGCACGACGTACGCCTGCGTGGCTTACGCATGGGCCGTGGACGAATGGTGCATGCTGCACTATTGACAAGGTTTGGGCGTAAACGTATGTTTCAAACACCTGTTTGACCGCGAGGCATACGAGATTGTCTGGCGCTTGAGGGTGTCTCTCCAGCGACCGCCCGGTCATTCGTTCCAGGATTCATCAGCAGAGGTTATCGCTATGCCTGACTACAAGGCCCCCTTGCGTGATATTCGTTTTGTTCGTGATGAACTGCTCGGCTATGAAGCGCACTATCAGAGTCTGCCAGCCTGTCATGACGCCACTCCGGACATGGTCGACGCCATTCTTGAAGAGGGCGCCAAGTTCTGTGAGCAGGTGCTGGCGCCGCTGAACCGTGTGGGCGATACCGAGGGTTGCACCTGGAGCGAGTCGGGCGTGAAGACGCCGAACGGCTTCAAACAGGCTTACAAACAGTTCGTCGAAGGCGGCTGGCCGAGTCTGGCGCATGACGTTGCGCACGGCGGTCAGGGTCTGCCCGAGTCGCTGGGCCTGGCGGTCAGCGAGATGGTCGGCGAGGCGAACTGGTCGTGGGGCATGTACCCGGGCCTGTCGCATGGCGCAATGAACACGATCTCCGAGCACGGCACGCCCGAGCAGCAGGACGCCTACCTGACCAAGCTGGTGTCCGGCGAATGGACCGGCACCATGTGCCTGACCGAGTCGCATTGCGGTACCGACCTGGGCATGCTGCGCACCCGGGCCGAACCTCAGGCTGACGGGACCTACAAGGTCACCGGCACCAAGATTTTCATTTCCGCCGGCGAACACGACATGGCCGATAACATCGTCCACATCGTGCTGGCTCGCCTGCCGGACGCACCGGCTGGCACCAAAGGCATTTCGCTGTTCATCGTGCCCAAGTTCCTCTCGGCTGCCGATGGCAGCATCGGTGAGCGCAACGCGGTGAACTGCGGCTCCATCGAGCACAAGATGGGCATCCACGGCAACGCCACCTGCGTGATGAACTTCGACGGCGCTACCGGCTACCTGATCGGTCCGCCGAACAAGGGCCTGAACTGCATGTTCACGTTCATGAACACTGCGCGTCTGGGCACTGCACTGCAAGGTCTGGCGCACGCCGAAGTCGCCTTCCAGGGCGGCCTGCAATATGCCCGTGATCGCCTGCAAATGCGTTCGCTGACCGGCCCCAAGGCACCGGAAAAAGCCGCTGACCCGATCATCGTTCACCCTGATGTGCGTCGCATGCTGCTGACCATGAAGGCGTTCGCCGAAGGCACGCGTGCCATGGTGTACTTCACGGCCAAGCAGGTCGACATCGTCAAGTACAGCGAAGACCCGGAGCAAAAGAAAGCCGCTGATGCATTGCTGGCGTTCATGACCCCGATCGCCAAGGCGTTCATGACGGAAGTGGGCTTTGAAGCCGCCAACCACGGTGTGCAGATCTACGGCGGCCATGGCTTCATTGCCGAGTGGGGCATGGAGCAGAACGTTCGCGACAGCCGGATTTCGATGCTGTACGAAGGCACCACCGGTATCCAGGCGCTTGATCTGCTGGGCCGCAAGGTGTTGATGACCCAGGGCGAAGCGCTCAAGGGCTTCACCAAGATCGTGCACAAGTTCTGCCAGAGCAATGAAGGCAACGAAGTTGTGCAGGAATTCGTGACGCCACTGGCTGCGCTGAACAAGGAGTGGGGCGACCTGACTCTGAAAGTCGGCATGGCGGCGATGAAGGATCGCGAAGAAGTGGGTGCTGCATCGGTGGATTACATCATGTTTTCCGGCTATGCCTGCCTGGCGTACTTCTGGGCTGATATGGCGCGTGTTGCGGCCGAGAAGCTGGCGGCCGGTGCGTCGGACGAGGCGTTCTACCGCGCGAAGATCCAGACCGCGCGTTTCTACTTCCAGCGCATCCTGCCGCGCACCCGCACCCACGTGGCGGCCATTCTGTCGGGCGCTGCCAACCTGATGGACATGAAAGAAGAAGACTTCGGCCTGGCTTACTAAGCGTCGCTGCTGTCATGAAAACCGCCTGATCGCTGATCAGGCGGTTTTTTTATGGGTGCGTTTTAGCGCATGGCTGTATTCGAATTCCCGGCGAGACCTGAGAAGGCGCTCAGGCCCCGTGCATAGTCACGATGTTCTCCAGGACACCTCTCGTTCCTCACGCACGCGTGGGAATGCAGTTCGTGACGCTCTGCGTCACACAGGGGTTTTCTTTGTCAGGTGGATTTGGGTTCGACTCAGGTCACCTTTTCGCCCCTCGGCGAGTCACTTTGATGGGGCCAAAGTGACCAAAGCCCCTGGCTCCGTTTCCGGCCCGACTTCGTCGGGTTCCTTCGACCTGTCACTGATCCGGGGGTCGCCGCAACGGGCCCTCCATGGCCCGGTGCGGCTAGCCTGGCGTCCTGCCAGGCTACCCCCGGATCAGCGCCAGGACTCAGCCGTCACTTACGTCGCACTCTGCGTCGTCTATGCCATCGTGTCCGAAAAGCACTTTAGAGTAGTCGGGCTAGAGGCACGGCCCGGAACCTGATGACTATCGTTCCTCACGCTCCGCGTGGGAATGCAGTTCGTGACGCTC
>NZ_JAGPYS010000016.1:0-81560 GCF_020312195.1 Pseudomonas sp. P129
GCTTTTTTTCGACTGTTGCCCACACAAAAACAAACGCCCCGAACAAGTCGGGGCGTTTGTTGGGCTTGCCTTCAGTGCGTTTTCACACAGTCTGCTAGGCGTCTTTTTTCGTTTCTGCGGTATGCATTCCCGGTTTACTTCTCTGTAGTGGACGTCCGCTTGGCCGAAGCAGGTTTTGCGCCCGGGACCGCACAGCTGTTGCTACTGCAACGGCGGCTGCCGTCAGGGTGGGGCAGCCAGGCAAGGTAAGGGCGCGAGCGGCAGAAAAGCCGGTAGCCCAGGTTAAACACTGGCCTCATGAATCGCCATGACAGCGGCGCGACCCATGCACCCAGCCCGGCCGCTCGCCAACTCCAGAGTGTCGCGTCCAGACCCTTGATCCACGTGTCATCGCTGAATCTGGCGTGCAGTAACGACTCCATATCCTCAAGTGTGAATCCCAGTGAAGTGGCGTCAAAGGCGTCATCACGGATATCCACGAACAAAAGCCGCTCAGGCTTTGCATGGGCGCGCAGGGTTCTGACTTCTCGAGCGCAGAGCGGGCAGTCACCATCAAAGTAAAGCGTCAGCGGCCATTCAACTTTCTTGTACATCGCTAGTAGTCTTGTATAGGTTTTTTACACCTTATGCTCAAAAGACCTTGCTGACAATGGGCGGTGGCGGTCATCCGGGCCTTGGGTTTCGAGTACTACCGATCCAAGGGGGGTTTAGCTCCCACTTACCTGACACGCTCCCTGTCTTTCCAGGTCAATGATCTCGAAGCCATCAAAAGTATACCGATGTGTACATTTTAGATTGACGAGCGCTCTGCAAACGTCTAAAAGTATACACCTTGGTACAGTTTTGGCGTTGCCGGTTTCGCTACGAGCGACGGCAAAGCCCAAACGGAATGAGTCATCTTTCAGTGCCAACAGATAGCGAACGATTGAATGCCGTGCAATGCGGTATCGCCGTTTGTGGATAGCCCGCAACAGGTAACTGAGAGATTTTCACTACAAACAATGCTGTTCAAGCGCGTTGCCTGCAGGCGTGCCTGATGGACGGTGAGCGTTTGAATATCAATAACCTGATCACGCTGGAGAATTGCCCATGCACTACGTTAAACAGATGAAGGTGTCCGTGCTTCTGTTGTTGGGATTTCTGGCCGCGGGGTGTGCCAGCCACGAACCGTCCCCTTACTCGGGCATAGAGTCCTCGCTCGAAATGCGGCCTAACGAGCAGGACAGTACCGGGCGTATACCGTTTAAATACACCACCGCAGTCAACTGGAATAAATACGATCAAATCATGCTTGAGCCCGTGGTGATTTACACGGGAGTGGATGCCCAGTTTTCCGGGCTGGAGCGCAAGGACCGCATAACCCTGGCCAACGACATGACGGTCAAGTTCTCCGAGGCCTTGGGGCGACACTTTCGATTCACCGCCACGCCGGGGCGCGGTACGTTGAGGATTCGCCTCACGCTGACCGGGGCCGAGACCACTGTCGCCGGGCTGTCGACGTTCTCCAGATTCGATATCGGCATGGGCTCTTATAACCTGTTTCAGGCGGCCCGAGATCGTAAGGGGACTTTTACCGGCTCCGTGAGTTATGCCGTCGAGATCTACGACGCGTCCACTTCGCAACTGCTGGCGTCCTATGTCACCCGGCAGTATCCGAAGGTCTATGACATCGGCTCAACCTTCGGAAGTCTGTCGGCGGCGCAGGCCGGCATTTCGAGAGGGGCGGACGAGCTGGTCGAGCTTCTGCTCTCGAAGTAGGCAATGTGGCGTGAAGCCCGGCTTGATAACCGGGCTTTTCGATCTGGAAAATTTCTCATGCAGAAAATGTTATTTTTAAATAATTATATTTAATTTATATCATAAATAATAATATTAGCTTATGACCAAATAGAATTATATTTTCGAAATTGATTTCGTTATGTTTGGTTTCAACAGCCTACCCCTTACCTCGGATGGTACCAATCGTGATCAAGATTCTGTGTGTCATGCCGCCAGCCTGCGCAGTGTGACAGGGGCGCTGAAACGCTGACCCCGGTGCAGAATCGTTGGAAGGGAGTTCAACGTATGTTGCCTGTTCAATCCTGCCGTTGCCTTTACTTCTCTCGCCCTGTCATTGACAGGCGCGTCGCCTTGCCACTGCTCCGCACCGACTACTCGCCTCACAGCTAGTTCGTTCAGACCGCTAAGTGCCAAACCCGGCCGCAGGTTTTCCTGCATGTCGTTGATCACTTTTAAAACCGTGCATGCCGCGCCGTCCTCAAGACAGCGGGAGTGTCCGATTTCGCGATTTGGATGTGTGGCTGCGATGACAGCCATGTCTGGAGTGGGTATGAAACAAGCCTTACAACGTGCCCGGGTATCGACTGCTGCAATGGGCTACTGCCCATTGGCCTTGGCGATAGGGGGCATGTTGCTGTCAGGGACCATAAGAGCCCAGGAAAACAACACCGACGACCCGCGTACCTTGTCCACTGTGGTGGTCACCGGTAATCGCGGTGCCGAGCAACGCACGGTCACCAGCAGCCCGGTGCCGATCGATGTGGTCAGCGCCAGACAGTTACAGAGCACCGGCAAGCCCGGACTGATGGAAGCCCTGAGCGCTGTGATTCCATCGCTGACCCTGCCGGAAAAAACCGGCTGGGACGCCAGCGGCATTGCCCGTGCGCCCAACTTGCGGGGTCTGAGCGCCGCCGAAGTGCTGGTGCTGGTCAATGGCAAACGCCGTCACACCAGCGCCACCCTGAACATCAACGGCATCAATACCGGGGCTGCCCCTGCGGACCTGGACCTGATCCCCATCAGCGCCATCGACCATGTTGAAGTCCTGCGCGATGGCGCAGCGGCCCAATACGGTTCCGATGCGATTGCAGGGGTCATCAACGTCATCCTCAAGGCTGACACCAGTGGTACCTCGGTGACCAATGCCGGGCTCGGCTATGACGGCAAGAAGCAGACTGTGCAGCAAAGCCTCAACAAGGGGTTCGAGATCGGCGACGGGGGCATTGTGCAACTGGCGCTGGACGCCCGCAGCCAGAATGATGACAACAAGGCCAGCGCCAATGGTTACAGTTACGAGCAGGCCTATGACCTGGCGGGCAAGTCCACGTATGGCGGCTACGGCACGCCAAAGACTAATCTGCTGACCCTGGGGTACAACGCCGAACTGCCCGTCGATGGCAGTCTGAGCCTGTATTCCTTCACCACGTATTCACGTCGTAAGGCCGAGCAGGGGCAGAATTTTCGTCTGCCGACCATCACCAATACCATTACCACCGGGCCTAACGGATATCCGGCGGGATACACGCCGACCTGGTACATCGATGAAGACGATGTTCAGGCAGCATTGGGCGGCAAGGGCGCCGTCGGCGAATGGGATTGGGACCTGTCCAGCACTTATGGGCGCAACGAAGCCGAGCAGGGCACTACGCACAATCAGAACCCGTCCCTGGGTGAAGCCACACCCAACCGCTTTACTTCCGGCACGTGGATATCCACCGAACTGACCACCAATCTGGACTTTAAGCGCGGCTTCGACATCGGTCTGCAAAAGCCTCTGGATGTGTCCTATGGCCTCGAGCATCGGCGTGAGACGTACGAGGTGCAGGCCGGTGACTATGAATCCTATGCCAATGGCGGCTACTGCATTGCGCCGGGCCACTGCGCGTCTTCCGGAGCGCAAGTCACCAACGGTATTTCCCCTGACGAAGAAAACAGCGCCTCGCGTAACAGTGTCGCCAGTTATGTCGACGTGGGCTTCAACCCTGTACCGGACTGGTACGTTGGCAGCGCATTTCGCTACGAGCATTACAATCAGGGCGTGGGCGCGACCCGCAGCGGCAAGCTGACCACGCGTTACGATTTCACTCCCCAATTCGCCGTACGTGCCACTGTCAGCAATGGCTTCCGTGCGCCGTCTCTGGCCAACAGCCTGTTCAGTGCACGCTCGACCACGTATGGCGTGGTGGACGGGGTCTATCAGTCCATCAACTACGGCGTGTTGCCGACCGGGTCGGGGGCCGCGAAGGCGCTGGGCGCGGAGGACCTCAAACCGGAGCGCTCGACCAACTTCAGCCTGGGTTTCACGCTCACACCGACCGAGCGCCTCACGCTGAGCGCCGACGCCTACGTGATTAATCTGCGTGACCGCATCACGCTGACCGGCACCTTGCTGGGCGATGAGGTCACGCAGGTGCTGCTCAACAATGGCATCGACTCGACGTCGGGTGGCCAGTACTTCATCAACGGTGCCGACACCCGTACCAAGGGGTTGGACCTGGTCAGCAATTACAGTCAGGACCTGGGGCCGTACGGGGCATTGAAGTGGACGGCGGCGTTCAACTGGAACCAGACGAAGATCCTCAGCTACAAGGAATCCACCTCGATTCTCGGTACGTCCTATGAACTGATGGACCGCGAAGCGCGCAATCTGATCACCGGTGTGCAGCCGCGCACCAAGCTGATTCTGGGCGGTGACTGGAGTATCGAGCGCTTCAACCTGAATCTGGCGCTGACCCGCTACGGCGCTTACAAGGAGGTCAATTCCTCAGCCAATCGTGATCTGGACCGGGTGTACGGCACCAAATGGATCACCGATCTGGACCTTGGCTACAACCTCAGCAAAAACCTCAACGTCGCCGTCGGGGCCAAGAACCTGTTCGACGTCTATCCCAAAAAGCAGGGGATTCCCAGCAGCACCATGGTCAGCAGCTACGGCACCTATTCGCCCTACGGTTTTACTGGCGGCTATTACTACACCCGGCTGACTTACGCCTTTTAAGGCCAGCACCTGACAACTCAATATTGCGTGCGAGGAACCACCATGCCCATTGTCGCCAAACCCTATGACTTCATTGATGAGCCCAGTCATTATCCGCTTCCTCAGAGCCGCGTAGCACCGCCGCCGATAAAGGCGTTGCAGGTCGTTCCCGCCCGGCATCCCGGTCGCTGGATCGGGTCGATATTCGCGGCGCTTGTGCTGCTGGCCATTGTGCACTCGCTGGCGACCAACCCGCGCTGGGAGTGGGGCGTCTTCGGCCAGTGGTTCTTCTCGCCATCGGTGCTGCGCGGCCTTGCGCAGACGCTTCTGTTGACGTTGCTCAGCACGCTGTTCAGCATCATTCTCGGCACGGCGCTGGCGTTGGCGCGCCTGTCCGGCTCGCCGCTGCTGGCGGCACTGGCCTGGGGCTACATCTGGTTTTTCCGCTCGATGCCTGCGCTGTTGGTGTTGATCATCCTCTACAACTTCGCCTACCTGTACGACCACATCGTACTCGGGGTGCCGTTCACCCAACTGGTCTTCGCCGAGTGGTCGACGGTGGACGTGCTCAGTCAGTTCACCGTTGCGGTACTGGGCTTGAGCCTGATGCAGTCGGCCTATACCGCAGAAATCATTCGTGGCGGGCTGATCGGTGTCGATGCCGGTCAGCATGAAGCTGCTGCGGCACTTGGCCTGCCTGCGTCGCGGCGGATTTTCCGGATCATTCTGCCCCAGGCGTTGCGCTCGATTCTGCCTTCGGGTTTTAACGAGATCATCGGTCTGGTCAAGGGAACATCCATTGTTTACGTGCTGGCCTTGCCGGAGCTGTTCTACACCGTGCAGGTCATCTACAACCGTACCCAGGCAGTGATTCCGTTGCTGATCGTGGCTACCGTCTGGTACCTGATCATCACTACGGTGCTGACCAGTGCCCAGTATTACGTCGAACGCCACTTTGCCCGTGGCTCGGCACGTGTACTGCCGCCGACACCCTTGCAGCGCCTGCGCGGCTGGCTCAAGGGCAGCGCGTCCGGGGAGAAGCACCATGGGTGAGGCCTCCACGCCAGTGCGCGCAGGGCGCATTCAGATTCAGGGCGTGGGCAAGCGCTTTGGCAGCCAGCAGGTGCTCAAGGACATCGACCTGAGCATCGAACCGGGCAAGGTCACGGTGATACTCGGTCCTTCCGGTTCCGGCAAGTCCACGCTGCTGCGCACCATCAACCACCTGGAAAAGATCGACAGCGGGTACATCACCATCGACGGTGATTACGTTGGCTATCGTCGCAAGGGCGACCTGCTCTATGAACTCAAGGAGCGCGAGATTCTCAAGCGGCGGATCGAGGTCGGCTTCGTGTTCCAGAATTTCAACCTGTTCGCGCACCTCACTGCCTGGGAAAACATCGCCGAGGCGCCTTTGGCCCACAAACGCTGGAGCAAGTCCGAGGCCCGGGCCAGGGCAAGTGAACTGCTGGCCAGGGTTGGTCTGGCAGACAAGACAGATGCGTACCCGTGCCAGCTTTCCGGGGGGCAGCAACAGCGTGTCGCCATCGCCCGCGCGCTTGCGCTGGACCCCAAGGTCCTGCTGTTCGATGAGCCCACCTCAGCCCTTGACCCCGAGCTGGTCGGCGAGGTGCTGGACGTCATCAAGGGCCTGACGCAGCTGGGCGTCACGCTGGTGGTGGTCACTCATGAAATCGGCTTCGCCCGTGAGGTGGCAGACCATGTCGTGTTTCTCTGCGAGGGCCGACTGATTGAGCAGGGGCCGCCGGAACAAGTGTTCCACCAACCTCGACATCCTCGCACGGCTGCCTTTCTCGGCAAGGTGCTATGACTTTCCCGCTATCAAGGAGTGACTGCTGATGTTCATCAATACCGCCCGTGTGGCCCTGCTGACGCTAGCCGTCAGCGTCGCCCACAGTACTTTGGCGTCGACCGCGCAACCGGTCGATCTGAGCCCCGACCGGCCACGCATTCATGTGCCGCGTAACGAGGCGGCCATCGCACAGATCCCGGCTGGCTTCAAGTTCGTCCAGCCTGGCAAATTCACCGTGGCCGTCTCCGGTGTTGCGGGGCCACCGTTGGCGCTGCTGGCCAACGACGACAAAACCACTATCGGCAGCGAGGCCGATACCGCGCAACTGGTGGCGGACAGCCTGGGCCTGCAATTGAACGTGGTGCAGACCAGTTGGGAAGACTGGCCGCTGGGCGTCAGTTCGGGAAAATACGACGCGGTGATCAGCAATGTCACAGTCACTGAAGCGCGCAAGAAACGCTTCGATTTCGCCACTTACCGTCAGGACGTCCTGGGCTTCTACGTGAAAGCCAACAGCAAAATAAGCGAGATAAAACAGGCGTCGGACATTGCCGGGCTGAAAATTATCGTCGGCTCCGGCACCAATCAGGAAAAGGTTCTGCTGGCGTGGAACGAAGCGAACGAAAAGGCCGGTATCAAGCCTGCGCTGTTGCAGTACTTCGATGATCAGGCGGCCGCACAACTTGCCATTCAGTCGGGTCGCAGTGATGCGCTGTTCGGGCCCAATTCGATATATGCCTATTCGGCCGCGATTACCGGCGGCATCAAGCGGGTAGGCACGGTCAATGGCGGCTGGCCGCTGCAGGCGGATATCGCCGTGACCACGCGCAAGGACAACGGCCTGGTCAGGCCTATTCACACCGCCCTGGAAGGAGCGATTGCCGGCGGCCAGTACGAGCAGGTGCTCAAACGCTGGGGGCTGGATGTGGAGCGCGTCGACAAGTCGTTGATCAACCCGCCCGGCTTGCCGGACTGACGCGTTGAAGGGAGCAAACGATATGGGACTGACACGACGTGAAGCGCTTTCCAGTATCGCTGCCGTGGGCGGCGAGACCGCCGTCAAGGATGCGCTTGCGGTACTGGGGCTGGGGCCTTCATCGCATCGACGGCCACAGCCTCTGAAACTCGGCGACGGTCTGGGGCAGGGCACTCGCGTGCTGGTGCTGGGGGCAGGCATTGCCGGGCTGGTCACGGCACTGGAACTGAAGCGCGCAGGTTTTGCCGTGCAAGTGCTGGAAGCCCGTGATCGAGTGGGTGGCCGTAACTGGACGCTGCGCAACGGCGATCGGGTGGAGTACAAGGACGGCCGCTCACAGACCGCAAACTTCGATTCAGGGGTGTATTTCAATGCCGGTCCGGCGCGCATTCCCAGCCAGCATCGGACGTTGCTCGACTACTGCAGTGAACTGGGTGTGCCGCTTGAAGTACTGGTCAACAGCAGCCATGGAGCACAGGTACGCCCGGACCTGCAACGCCCCGCGTTCACTGTCGGCCAGGCGATCAATGATGCCCGTGGCCATCTTTCCGGTTTGCTGGCCAGGGCGGTGCAGCGCGACGCGCTGGACGATGTGTTGAGCGGCGAAGAGCGTCAGCGGCTGTTGGCGTTCTTGCAGGTGTATGGCGACCTTTCGCAGGAGCTGGCGTACGAGGGCAGCCTGCGCTCCGGCCATCGGACGTCACTTTCTCATCCGGGAGCCTTGCCGACCAGTGCGCAACCGGTGGCGCTGGATCGCTTGCTGCACCCCGAATTGTGGGGCGCACTGCTGCACACCGAGTTTCCCGAGTTTTCCGCGACCATGTTTCAACCGGTCGGTGGCATGGACCGGATCACCGACGCCTTTTACCAGCGCCTCACCGACCAGGTGCAACTGGGCGCGAAGGTACGGCAGATTCGTCAACTGGAAGACGGCGTGGCAGTTACCTATCACGACAGATACAGCGGTCGCGAGCATGTGGTGCGCGCCGACTATCTGGTGTCAACCCTGCCACTGCCCTTGCTGGCCAGACTGGACACCGATTTCAGTGACCCGGTCAAGGCGGCCTTGCTCAGCACCCGCAACGATCAGGCGACCAAGGTGGCCTGGCAATCTCCGCGTTTTTGGGAAACCGACTACCGCATCTACGGCGGGTTGTCCTGGATCGACCATCCGGCGCGGCTGTTGTGGTATCCCAGTAACGATTTGAACACCCGTGAAGGTCTGCTGGTGGCGGGTTATGTCACCGGGGAGGGGGCCGCTGCGTTCGGTGCGCAACCGTTCGACACACAATACGCTGCTTCCAGAGAAGCGGTAGAGCTGCTGCATCCGGGGTATTCGCGGCAGTTGCGCAACCCGCTGGCCGTGTCCTGGGAGCAGATCCCTTACAGCGAAGGCCCTTGGTTGCAACGCGAACATTTTCCGGCCGCTGCCAGTGCGTTGCTGGACGAGCCCCATGGTCGTGTGTACTTCGCCGGTGACGGGCTGGTGCAAAGCGGAGTCGGCATCTGGCAGGAGTCGGCGGCCAACTCGGCGCGACATGTGGTGGCGCAACTGGCCGAGCGAGTGAGGCAAGTGCGGCAGATTTCGACCCTTGCCGCGTCATGACGTGCAACTGCACGACCCCGTCGTTTTACGTAACCCTTATTCCTGAATATCCATTGAAGGAGAGACACCATGAGCGACAGCATTCAACGCACCAGCGTCGGCGATTTTCCGATCTCGCAAACCGTGACAGTGCCAGCCTCGACCAGCCTGGTATTCGTCAGCGGCACCTTGCCTGACCTCGCCGACCCGAAGGCTCCGGCGGGTACGCCGGCAGCCTATGGCAACACCGAAGTACAGACCGTTTCGGTATTCAACAAACTGCGCAGAATCCTTCAGCAACAGGACCTCGATCTGGGCGATATCGTACAGTTGCGGGTATTTCTGGTCGGTGCCGAGGAAACCGCCGGCAAGCTGGATTTTGCCGGGCTGCAGGCCGGTTACACGCAATTTTTCGGCACGCCGGAACAACCTCTCAAACCCGCGCGCACGGCGTTGCAGGTGGTGGCGCTGCCATTGCCCGGCGCGTTGATCGAGGTCGAAGCGATAGCGGCCAGACCGGCTTGATCGCGCGCTGTCAGCTCGCGTGTCGGGCAGCGATCAGCGCCGCCCGGCGCGGGTACTCACGTCCACCCACACCGCCAATACCAGAATGCCGCCCTTGACGATCATCTGCCAGTAACTGTCGACGTCGAGCATCGACATGCCGTTGTCGAGACTGGTAATCACCAGTGCGCCGAGCAGGGCGCCGTAGACAGTGCCTGAACCACCGCGCATCGATGTGCCGCCGATGAAGCATGCGGCGATGGCGTCGAGTTCGCCCATGTTGCCTGCCGAGGGTGAGCCGGCGGCCAGGCGTGCTGTATTGACCAGCCCGGCGAACGCGCACATCACGCCCATGATGCCGAAGATCCATAGCTTCACGGCCTGTACGTTGATGCCGGACAGGCGCGTGGCCTCCATGTTGCTGCCGACGGCGTAGACGCGGCGTCCGAATACCGTCTGGCTGGTGACGTAGCTGAATACGCCGAGCAGGACCAGCAACAGCAACACTGGAACGGGGATTCCGTCGTAGCTGTTGAGCACATAGACAAAGCCGCCCAGCACGGCGCCGATCAACACCACACGCAACACATCACGAATCAGCGAATGCGCTGCCAGGCCGTGCAGTGCTCTGTTGCGCCGTTGTTTCCAGGTCAGGAACAGCGTCAGCGCCAGCAGCAGAATCCCGAGTCCGGTGCCCACCGCGTGCGGCAGGTAACCTTGGCCGATATAGACCAGCGACGGTGACACCGGGGCGATGGTCGTGCCGCCGGTGATCCCCAGCAGGACGCCACGAAACGCCAGCATGCCACCCAGCCCGACGATGAACGAGGGGATCCGCAGGTAGGCAGTCATGTAGCCATTGGCGAGGCCGATCATCAGGCCGCACAGGGCCACCACACTCAGGTTCGCCAGCAGCGGAACGTGGTAAACCACATCCAGAATCGCCGCCAGGCCACCGAGCAGGCCAAGCAATGAGCCTACCGACAGGTCAATCTCGCCGCTGATGATCACCAGCACCATGCCGCAGGCCAGAATCCCGGTAATGGACATCTGGCGCAGCAGGTTGGACAAGTTGCGCGGGGTGAGGAAGCCGCCCTCGGTCTGCCAGCTGAAGAACAGCCAGATAACGGCGATGGCAATCACCAGCGCGAGCATTTTGTAGCGGGTAAAGAATTGTTTGACCTGGTTCATCTACGCGGTCTTCCGGGCATTATTGTGAGGGGCATCGGAGTGGCTGAGTGCAGCGGCGAGGACCTGCTCCTGAGTCAGGTCATGGTTGATGAAGTCGCCGCGCAACTGGCCGTCGCCAATCACCAGCACACGGTCGGACACGCCCAGCACTTCGGCCAGCTCCGAAGACACCATGATGATCGACACGCCCTCGGCTGCCAGCGCGCCCATCAGCTTGTAGATCTCGTACTTGGCACCGACATCGACGCCGCGGGTAGGCTCGTCGAGAATCAGAACGCGCGGGCGGGTGAGCAGCATCTTCGCCAGCACGGCTTTCTGCTGATTGCCGCCTGACAGGCTGGTGATTGGCAAAAACGGGCTGGCGGTCTTGAGGTGCATGCGCGAGATTTCCCGGTCGATACTGCCCAGTTCGGCTTCAGCGTCGATGCGGGTCATGTTCGAGTAGCTGTCGAGGACCGCGAGGGTGATGTTCTGGCCGACGCCCAGGTCCGGAATGATGCCCTGGCGCTTGCGGTCTTCAGGGACCATGCACACGCCGGCGCGGATCGATTTGAGCGGCGTGCGCGTGTCGATCGCCTGGCCATTCAGCCACACTTCACCGCTGTACCGACCGGGGTAGGCGCCGAACAGGGCGGATACCAGTTCGGTACGGCCCGCGCCCACCAGCCCGGCGATGCCGAGGATTTCCCCGCGCCTGAGGAGGAATGACACGTCGTCGACGCGCTTGCGCCTGGGGTTATCGACGTCGTAGCAGGTGATATGCCGCGCTTCGAAAATCACCTCGCCGACATCATGCGGCTCGGTGGGGTAGAGGTTGCTCATTTCGCGTCCGACCATCTGGGTGATGATCTTTGGAATGTCCATGTCCGCCATTGCAGTGGTGGCGATATGTTTGCCGTCGCGGATGACGGAAACGGTGTCGCACACGGCGGCCACCTCATCGAGTTTGTGCGAGATGTACACGCACGCGACCCCCTTGGCCTTCAGGTCGTGAATGATGTCCAGCAACACCTCGATTTCGGAGCGGGTCAGGGCCGAGGAGGGCTCGTCGAGAATCAACAGGCGCGCCTTCTTGTTCAGCGCCTTGGCGATTTCCACCAGTTGCTGGTAGCCGCCGCCATACTGCGAAACCGGCAGCGCCACGTTCATGTCAGGCACTTTGAGTTCACGCATCAGCGACTCGGCGCGGTGCATCATGGCCGGGTAATTCATGCGCCCGCCGGGGAGCGTCAGCTCGTGGCCCATAAAAATGTTTTCGGCCACCGACAGGTCCGGGACCAGCGTCAGTTCCTGATGGATGATGACGATCCCGGCCGCTTCCGTTTCACTGATCGACTGTGCCTTGAGCGGTTGGCCGTCCCACAGGATTTCGCCCTCCCAGGTGCCGTAGGGATAGACCGCCGACAGGACTTTCATCAAGGTGGATTTGCCCGCGCCGTTCTCGCCGCACAGGCCGACGCACTCGCCGGGCTTCACTGTGATATCGATGCCGTTGAGCGCTTTTACACCGCCAAAGGATTTGACGATGCCGTTCATTTGCAACAGGTAGTCAGACATGGCGCAGGGCTCTACGAAGGTGTGAAGGCTTGCCCTGAGCGGCGACCCGGCTAAACCGCAGGGTCGTGCTCTGGCTTTCAGCGACGTATCAACGATCGAGGCTCATTGCCCGTCAATCTGCGCCTTGGTATAGAACCCGTCTTTCTCCAGCAGGTCGATGTTGTCCTTGGTCAACGCTGTAGGCGTCAGCAGGATGGTGTCGACTTGTTTGCTGCCGTTGTCGTATTTCGAGCTGAAATCGGGTTTCTCATTGCGTGCCAGTTGCACAGAGAGCTTGGCGGCTTCCGTGGCAATCAGTTTCAGCGGCTTGTAGACAGTCATGGTCTGCGTGCCATCGATGACCCGCTTGACCGCCGCGAGGTCCGCGTCCTGACCCGAGATAGGGACTTTGCCGGCCAGTTTCTGTGCGGCGAGGGCCTGAATCGCGCCGCCGGCAGTGGCGTCGTTGGAGGCGACGATGCCATCGATCTTGTTGTTATTACGCGTCAGGGCGTTTTCAACAATGCTCAGGGCTTCGGTAGGGTTCCACTCCTTTACCCACTGCTGGCCGACGATCTTGATATCACCTCTGTCGATAGCCGGTTGCAGCGCCTTCATCTGGCCTTCGCGCAGAATCTTGGCGTTGTTGTCGGTGGGCGCGCCGCCCAGCAGGAAGTAATTGCCCTTGGGCGCTGCTTTCAGCACGCCGTTGGCCTGCATCTCGCCGACTTTTTCGTTATCGAAGGAAATGTACGCGTCGATATCGGCATTGAGGATCAGCCGGTCATACGACACCACCTTGATCCCGGCCTTCTTGGCCTCGGCAACGGCGTTGGTCAGCACGGTGGCGTTGAACGGCACGATGACGATCACATCGACGCCGCGAGAGATGAGGTTTTCTATCTGCGAGATCTGTTTCTGTTCATTGGCATCCGCTGATTGCACGAAGACCTTGGCGTCGAGCTTTTCCGCCGCCGCAACGAAGTAATCACGGTCGCGTGACCAGCGTTCCAGACGCAGGTCATCAATGGAAAAACCTATTTTCGGGTGCGCAGAGTCAGCCATCACCGGCAGGGACAGCAAGGCCAGCGCGCTGGCGAGCAGCGTACTTTTGAGGGTGTTCATAGGGTGCGTCCTTTTATTGTTGTTTGAGACACTGCTTGACTGTGGGTGATACCGATAGAACTGTAGAGCGTTGCCGGACGTCGCGTATGAAGATTTGTCGCCTGAATGTCACGGCGACGTCCAGCCAAGCCTGTCAGGCGTAGATAAAGCGGTTGACCACGCCTTCAAGCAGTTCCTGACGGCCACTGACGGCCTGCGGGTTCAGTTCGTTGGCGAAGGCGTGTTCGGCGAGCGAGGCAAGGCTGAATTCGCCTGCCAGTACCGATTGCCCGAAAGGCTGCTGCCAGCCGGCGTAGCGCTGATCCTTGAAGTGCTGGAGTTTATCGTTCTGCAGCATGGCGGCGGCACGCTCCAGCGCCAGGGCGAGGACGTCCATCGCGGCGACGTGGCCGTGGAACAGATCGATATCGTCGAGGCTCTGGCGACGCACTTTCGAGTCGAAATTGAAGCCGCCATTGGTGAAGCCACCAGCCTTGAGGATCTCGTAGGTGGCGAGGGTCATCTCTTCGACGCTGTTGGGGAACTGGTCCGTGTCCCAGCCGTTCTGTGGGTCGCCACGGTTGGCGTCGATGCTGCCGAAGATCCCCAGCGAGACCGCCGTGGCGATTTCGTGGTGGAAGCTGTGCCCGGCCAGCGTGGCGTGGTTGGCCTCGATATTGACCTTGATCTCGTTTTCCAGGCCGTATTGCTGCAGAAAACCGAACACCGTGGCGCTGTCGTAATCGTACTGATGCTTGGTCGGCTCCTGTGGCTTGGGCTCGATCAGCAAGTCACCCTTGAAACCGATCTTGTGCTTGTGTTCAACGACCATGCGCATGAAGCGACCGAGCTGTTCGCGTTCACGCTTGAGGTCCGTATTGAGCAGGGTTTCGTAGCCTTCACGACCGCCCCACAACACGTAGCTGGACCCTTTGAGACGCTGGGTGGCATTCATCGCGCTGAACACCTGGGTCGCGGCATAGGCAAAGACTTCCGGGTCCGGGTTACTGGCAGCGCCTGCGGCGAAGCGCGGGTTGCTGAAGCAGTTGGCCGTGCCCCACAGCAGTTTTATGCCGCTCTGTTGCTGATGGCGTTCCAGGTGATCGACCATGTGCGCGAAGTTGTGGCGATACTCCTTCAGTGAGGCGCCTTCCGGTGCCACATCGGTGTCGTGGAAGCTGTAGTAGTCGATGCCGAGCTTGGAGAAGAACTCGAACGCCGCTTCGGCCTTGCCGATGGCCAGTTCCATCGGGTCACCGGACCCTTGCCAGGGGCGCTTGAAGGTGCCGACACCGAACATGTCGGCGCCCGGCCATACGAAGGTGTGCCAGTAGCAGGCCGCCATGCGCAAGTGCTCGCGCATGGGTTTACCGAGGACCAGCTTGTCGGCGTCATAGTGGCGAAAGGCGAGAGGCGAGTCGCTGTCAGGGCCTTCGTAGCGAACCCTGTCGACGTCGGGGAAGTACGGCATGAGCGTTTTCCTTATTGTTCTTGGCGGTGTCTGGATACTAGCAACGGCCCCGCGTGCGCTGATTATGAAAATCGTCAACGCACAGTGCGATTTTGAGTGTTGAGATTCGCCGGTCAGCGGCCTAGTCTGTGGCCAACGGCGTCGTGCTTATCGAATCGGCATAAAAACAATGAAAACCGTACCTCCCGTTCACCGTATCGCGCTGTTGTTCAACGGCAGCAAGATTTATGACCGCGGCATCATCAGCGGTATCGGCAACTACCTCAGCAGCACCCGGGTGTCCTGGGACCTGTTCCTGGAGGAGGATTTCCTCTGTCGCCTGAAAGGCATCGAGCGCTGGCAGGGCGACGGGATCATTGCCGATTTCGATGACCCGCTGATCGGCGAGGCACTGGCCGGGATCAAACTGCCGGTGGTAGCGGTGGGTGGGTCCTATCAGGACGAGCGCGCCTACCCGAAGGGCATTCCTTATGTTGCGACTGACAATCACGCCTTGATCAAGGCGGCTTACGAGCACCTGATCGAGGCCGGGCTGACGCGCTTTGCCTGCTTCAGCCTGCCTGAAGCGCAAGCCAATCGCTGGGCTCAGGAGCGCGAGCAGGCCTTTCGCCGCCTGCTGCAGCGCGACGGCCTGCACGCCGAGATCTATCGTGGCCTGGGCACCAGCGCGCCGCTCTGGGACAGCGCCGTAGAACAGCAGATCGCCTGGCTGCAAAGCCTGCCCAAGCCGATCGGCATCATCGCCGTGACCGACGCCCGCGCTCGTCAGCTATTGCAGGCCTGCCTGACCGCCGGAATTGCCGTCCCCGAACAGGTGGCGCTGATCGGCATCGACAATGATCCGTTGACCAGGACCCTCACTCGCGTGCCACTGAGTTCGGTCGTTCAGGGCACCGACACCATGGGTCGCACCGCCGCACGTCTGCTGCACCAGATGCTGCACGGCATGCCGTCCTCGGGTACGCACATTCTGATACCGCCGGATACTGTCAACGTGCAGGCTTCGAGTCTGCATCAGCCCTTGGGTGACCCCTATGTGATGCAAGCGCTGCTGTTTATCCGGCAGTACGCGTGCCAAGGGATCAAGACTGCACAGGTCGCCGCCTACGTGGGCGTTTCGCGCTCGTCACTGGAGTCACACTTTCGCCGCGTAAGGGGCTGTAGCGTGCATGACGAGATCCTGCGTTTCAAACTGGCCGCCGCTGCGAACGGACTGGAAAACACCGGGCTGGCCATTGCCGAAATCGCCCGTGATTGTGGTTTTCGGTCTGCGCAATACCTGCACACCGTGTTTCGTCGCGAGTTCGGCTGCACGCCGCGAGAGTACCAGCAGGGTGCCAATGCGGCCGTGCAATGCTCAAGTGCCTGACAAGGTCAGGCAGCCACGACCCTGATCGTCCAGAAGTCGGTAGACAGATTTTCATCCAGCAGATAACTGTAGGGCAGGGTGAAGTAGCCTTCCATGCCCCAGCCAGCGCCCCATGAGTTGCGCAAGATGAAATGCTGATGGGCATCGTTGTAGCCCACTGCCAATACGCAGTGCCCTCCCAGCATTTTTTCGTGAGGACCCGGCATTGGGGCATGCCCGGTCTTGGCAACTTTCTTGCTTTCAAAGCTCTCGTAGACGGAAAAACCAATGACAAACGGATAACCTGCCGCCAGGCAGCCTTTCATCTGGTTGAGGTTTTGCGCAACTTTCTGATAAGACACCGCCTTGTACTTTCTTGCATCCTTGTAGCAGGCTGCCGGAGGTTTGACAGCGAACTTTTCAATATCATAAGGCCACTCTTCTTCAGGGCAATCACCTTGCTTCGCAACACTTTTAATGCCGTGCCGGATCATCGCGCCGCTGTCCGAATCGACGGTATGTTCAATAACCCGTTCGTTGTAATAGATAAACAACCGCGAGGGTTCGAATGCTGGCGTCAGCTTTTGCTTCATGCGATCAAACTGAATCGCTCCGGCAATACCGTTTGCGGTGCAACTGCCCAGTTGGCCCTGATCGTATACAGGCGGGCAATGGGGGCGCAGGTCAACCATGTGTGGAAGCGCCGCCAGTGCGGTGGGCGGGGCGGCATACAGATGATCGCGATGATCAGGCAGATCGCGAATCCATCCATACTGTTTGACGGTATAGGTCATTCCGTTTCTCCTTGTAAGGCACGGTCAGGAAAATTGATATCGCTCATGTAAGCAGGTTTTTGATAGGCGTTGGATTAAAATTCATTTAGTACCTAGTGTGCTATGAGTTGGCCAGGCAGGCTTGGTTGGCCAGGGGTGTTAGTTGAGTAAAAACCATTTTAATCAGTTCATTACATGGCCTTATGCAATGCACTTACACCTCTTTTTGCGCATGGCACGGACCAGGGTTTTTATCGGAAGTGGCGAAACGATACCGCTTGGGCGGAACCTGTCCTGCACCTGATAAGCGTACCAATGGGTACATTTAAATTGACAGCGTGCGGTGCACGGGCTAAAACATACTCCTTGGTACAGTTATGGGCGAAACGTCACTCGTCGCATGCAAGATAAGGGGGTAGGGGATGGAGACGATGCAACTGCATGAAGTACTGACTGCTCGCCTGCGTATCGATAAGCCGCAAGCGCTTTGCAACCCGCAGCGGGGCCAGCGCAGCAGCGGTGAGATACTGGGAGGAGAATTTAACGGCGATGGATTGCAGGGGCAGGTTCTTCCGGGAGGCAGTCTTTTTCTCGTGCCCCAGGATGACAGCCTTGCACGATTCAGCCTGTACTACACCTTGCTGACTGACGATGGAATAAAGATAGATGTCGTTGGAGAGGGGCTCGTGGCCTTCGATGAAGCGGACCGCGCACCATTGGACGAATCGCGCTGTCGGTGCACGTGCAGCAAGCAGTTCAGCGTTGCTTCCGGTGCGCATGATGACCTGCAGAGAAACCTGTACGTCGGCAGAGTAAATATACAGGCCGGGGATGACAGCATGCGTGTCAGTATTTTTCAGGTTAACGAGATATAAAGAGCCTTCACAGAAGCGGGCAGATGTGAAAGCACGTGTTGGCTTTGTTTATCGAGGCGCAACCCTTGTCGTCGACACCTGTCGGGCCCGGCGCAACGAAATTTAAATTATTTTCTCTATTGATGTATAGAAGCAGGGCTTGATTCGTTTGCACCCGGAAGAGGGGGGGCCTTGTCAGGCCTTAGCGGGTGGGAGCTGGTTGCTCAGGGTACTCGGCAGCACAAGCAAAGCATCGTGAAAAGGGTTCATCCGGGGCCGTTGAAGCATGTTCATTACATCCCGATCATTTTGTCGAAGTCGCCAGTTCACACGGATTTGAAGTGCTCGAAATGTTGTCTCCCGACAAGCAGCTCGAGCGTTACTGTTAAAGGCGTGAGGAGGGTCTGTCGCTCACGCCGAATATCTATCTGGTTTATTCGGTTAAGGCGTGAACCTTACTGGCTGACAAAAAAGCTCAGTCCTTTGCTGATCGCACACTCATAACTCACCGGCGTACCCACTTGTTGATAGCCAGGAACATTCAGCGTGGTCATGCTGAATGTGGCTGTGCCGTTCGAGCGTACCTGATAGCGAATGAATTGCTCGATGGGCTTGTTATCGCGATCGAGGCTGAAATGAGTGTCCGAAAACGCCAGGGTGCCGTCGGGGGTGATGCGGTAGGCATCGATGCGTTTGCCGCCTTTGGTTTTGGACGGCTCGGCACCGGCGATCGAGGATTTGCATTGTCCCAGGTCGATCACCACGGCGACCGATTCTCCGGTATTCAATGCCTGGGTAATGGCAGAGTAGGTGGGTAGCGCGTCGCCTGCGTGAGCGAGGCCTGGCATTGAAAGAGCAAGCAGTGCAGCGGCGTAGGAATGTTTCATGGCAGCTCCAGGAAGTCAGTCTGAAGGGGGAAAAGACCCGTCCATCTCGCGATTATCGAGCGTCGCGAAACCTACCATAAGCTTCGATTCAGTTGGGCCCACGATAGCAGTGGCACCTCTCTGTTCAGAGCATCTTCATCCTTTGCCCTGTTCTGCCGATAGACATGACGGAGTTAATTTATTCACCGGTCACGGGAAGGGGATTGAAGATGCTGAGACAGCTGAAAATAGCCGCGCGGACCTCCGCCTGCTTTGCGTTGATGGTGGTGCTGGTGTTCGGGCTTGGTATTTTCAGCATTCAGCAATTGCACGGTATTCGTGAGCAATCGCTTGAAATAGAAAACGATGCGCTTCCCGGGATTGCGCTGGGTGACGATATTGCCCTGGCGGTCGAGAAAACCCGCACGACGGTGGCCAAAATGCTTGCCGCTCATGATATGGCGCAGGTGACTCTGGCTCACACCGAGTTCCTTGACAGGAAGGCCGGGTTCCAAAAGGCCGTAGAGGCCTACGACCCGCTGATCACCGAGGATGACGAGCGCGCGCTCGTCGAGGGGCTGAAGAGCACTTATCAGGGCTACATCGAGCGTGCCGAGAAGGTCTATACGCTGATCAACGAGAATCAGGCGGAGGCCGGAAGGGCGCTGGTCTGGGGCGAGATGAAGGTCATGGCGGAAGGTATGGAAACGGCCCTTGGCAAGCTGGAAAAGATCAATGATGACTCCGAAGCCGAATCCAGCGCAGCAGCGACGTCGGTGTATGAAAACGCCCTGATCGTCACTCAGGGGGTCATGTTTCTGACGGTGTTGCTGACCGTATTGCTTGCCTGGCGTCTGACCAAAAGTCTGGCAGTGCCGATCAGTCAGGCGCTGCACAGCTCGGAAACCATTGCCGCGGGCGACCTGCGTCCCAGCGCAATCAACCGTGAGGGCACTGATGAAGCGGCCCTGTTGCTGCAATCGATGGAGCGCATGCGCGGCAATCTGAGCCAGACCCTGAGTCAGGTGGGCGATGCCGCTCACCAGTTGGCGTCGGCCACGGAAGAAATGAGCGCCTTGATGGTCAACAGCAACGCCGATCTGGTGGTGCAGAACAGCGAAATAGAAATGGCCGCCACCGCGGTCACCGAGATGAGTCAGGCGGTCGATGAAGTCGCGCGTAATGCGGTGACCACTTCGGTGGAATCCAGAGCCTCTTCGGTGTCGGCCCGCGAAGGTCAGGAAGAGCTCAATCAAACCGTCAAATCGATCCTTGAGCTGACCCGAAATGTGGGCACGGCGTCGGTCGAGGCGCAGGCGCTGGCAACCCGCACGCTGGATATCACCAAGGTGCTGGATGTCATTCGCGCGGTGTCCGAGCAGACCAACCTGCTGGCCCTCAACGCTGCCATTGAAGCGGCACGCGCGGGCGATGCCGGACGGGGTTTTGCCGTGGTCGCCGACGAGGTGCGCGCACTGGCCCACCGCACCAGCGAATCGACGCGCGAGATCGAAACCATGGTCGGGCACATCCAGCAGGGCACCAAAAGTACCCTGCTTGCGCTTGAAGTCAGTACCGAACAGGCGCAACGCACCAAACAACAGGCTGAGTCGGCCAATGCCGTGCTGGCCAGCATCGCCAGCTCGGTGATGGTTATCGATGAGCGCAATACGGTGATCGCCAGCGCCTCCGAGGAGCAGGCACTGGTTGCGCGGGAAGTGGACCGCAACCTGGTGCGCATCCGTGACTTGTCGGCACAATCGGCGGTGCGCACCAGCCAGACCGGCAGCGCCAGCCAGTCGCTGGCCGAGCTGGCGAGTGACCTGACGATCACCCTGGGGCAGTTCAAGCTCGGATAACACGCGCCGATAGCAGGCCTGTTCCCGCATCGATTCGCTGTTGTCCGTGCAACAGTGAATCGACAATGTGTTCGGCGTTGACGCCGGCAAAGCCAGGCCACTCCGCGCAAACGCCATCTGGCGCAACAGCTTGAAAGCGCCTGGCGCAGGGCTTCACGCCACCGCCAAGCGGCGCACAAGGCTTTGGGCATGACCTGTGCACTGCCGATCAGGATTGTTTTCCTGAGCCAGCGGAGCCACCCGAATGCCTGATGCCGTCCCGACCCCCAAGACCAACCGCCTGCATGCAATAGGGCGCACCCTGGTGCTGAGCCTGTTGGCCACCAGCCTGGTCGCAACCGCGTATGCCGAGGACAGCGACGTGCCTTCGCTGGCGGGCAAACGCATTGCGATCAGCATGACCGGCACCAGTCACTACTTCGATATCAAGGCCTTCCAGGCGCAAGTGGATGAGGTCAAGCGCCTGGGCGGCACGCCCATCACGCTCGATGCCGGTCGTAACGACAAGAACCTGGTCAATCAATTGCAGACCGTGGTCACGCAAAAGCCCGATGCAGTGATCCAGACCCTCGGCACTCTCAGCGTTATCGACCCCTGGCTCAAGCGCATCAGCAAAGCGGGGATTCCGCTGTTCACCATTGATGCGCCATCGCAATACAGTCTCAACAACACAACCTCCGACAACGTTGCCACTGGCAAGGCGCTGGCCGGGCAACTGATCAAGGACGCAGGTGGCCAGGGTAACGTGCTGGTGTTCAATGGCTTTTATGGCGTACCGGTCTGTGCCATTCGTTATGACCAGCTCAAGTTGGCGCTCAAGGATCATCCGCAGCTGAAAATCATCGAGCCGGAGTTGCGCGATGTCATTCCCAACACGGTCCAGGACGCCTATTCGCAAGTCTCGGCGTTGCTCAACAAGTACCCCAAAGGCAGTGTTTCGGCGATCTGGGCCGCGTGGGACATTCCCCAGCTTGGCGCCAGCAAGGCGCTGATCGACGCCGGCAGAACCGAAATCAAGACCTACGGCGTCGACGGCACGCCGGAGGTGCTCGAGCTGATGCGCCGCGAAGATTCGCCGGTGGGTGCTGTGGTTGCCCAGCAGCCTGCATTGATCGGCAAGACTGCGGTGCAGAACGTCGCCCGTTACCTGGCCGGGCAGCACGATCTGCCAAAGGAGACCCAAGTGCCCACCTTGCTGACCACGGCCGCCAATCTGCCGGATGTGCAAAAGCTCAGAGGCGATAACTGACGCGGGAGATCGATCATGGGATCAGCGATTACAGACGTTGCGGCGGTGCCACCAGCCTTGCACTTGAAGGGTATCAGCAAGCGCTTTGGCGCCACCCAGGCGCTGGATGGCGTCAACCTGCGGGTCGAGGCCGGAACGATTCACGGGCTGGTGGGTGAAAACGGGGCAGGCAAGTCGACCCTGATCAAGGTTCTCGCCGGTATTCATCGTGCCGATGCCGGCCGCTTGAGTATTCATGGCCAGCCGTTCGAGAGTTTCACGCCGCGTCAGGTCGAAGCCGCAGGCGTGCACTTCATTCATCAGGAGCGACTGCTGCCGGGCAGCTTCAGTGTCGGCGAGGCCTTGTTTTTCGGGCAGGAAATCAAGCGTGGCCCCTTCCTCGATCGCCGCGCCCAGGAGCGCGAAGCGGCAAGGCTTCTGGACGATTACTTTGCCATGCGCCTGCCCGCCGGGGCGCTGGTACGCGATCTGGACAGCGCCCAGCGGCAGATACTGCAGGTCACTCGTGCGTTGCTGGCCAGACCGAAGGTGCTGGTGTTCGACGAGCCGAGTGTGTCACTGGTCAAGCAGGAGGTGGACCGCTTGCTGGACATCGTCCGCCGCCTGCGCGATGAAGGGCTGACCACTGTCTACATTTCCCACTATTTGCAGGAGATCGAATCGCTGTGTGATCAGGTCACCGTGCTGCGTAACGGACGCGATGTGGCGGTGCTCGATCCGGCTCTCACCAGCACCGCGCAGATCGCCCGGCTGATGGTCAATCGCGAGGTAGGCGAGCAATATTTCCGTGCCCGGACATTACCCGGCGCGCCCGTGCTTCAACTGCGCGGACTGGGGGCAGGGCGCTTCTACGACGGCGTTGACCTGAGTGTGCGGCGTGGCGAAGTACTGGGCCTGACCGGGCTGGTCGGCTCGGGTGCCAAGGAGCTGCTCAAGAGCCTGTTCGGGCTGCTCAAGCCGGATCGCGGCGAATTGCTCTTGAACGGTCAGCGGTTGCAGCTGAAATCACCGCGTGACGCAGTACACCATGGCATCGCGCTGGTCCCCGAGGAGCGCCGCACACACGGCGTGGCACCGGCGCTTTCGGTGCTGGAGAACATCACCCTGGCCAGCCTGAGGCGCTTCAGCCGCTGGGGATTGCTCGACGCTGCGGCGCAGGCCGGGGAAAGCCAACAGCTGATCGATGAACTGGCAATCAAGACCTCAGGCCATGATGCGCCGGTGCACGCGCTCAGCGGTGGCAACCAGCAGAAGGTTGCGCTGGGCAAATGGCTGAGCCGCCATTCGACGTTATACCTGCTGGACGAGCCCAGCGTGGGTGTCGACATCGGCGCCAAGGTGGAAATCTACCGGTTGATTACCAAGCTTGCCGAGGGCGGCGCGGCGGTGCTGGTGCTGTCGTCGGACTTGCCGGAACTGATCGGCATCACTCAGCGCATTGTGGTCCTGCACAGAGGACGCGTTGCAGGCGAATTCGACTCATTGAGCACAGACAGCGACCAGTTGCTGGCCTGCGCCACGGGCGCCACTGAAAGCGACCATGACAGCCAATCATTCCCTCCGGAGGCCCATTATGTCCGCGCTTGATCTATCCGTTGCGCAGGCTGACGATCCAGCGCAACGCTGGCTCGTGCAACTGGCGCAGCGCGGTTCGTTGCTGGTGTTTCTGGCGATTCTGCTCGGCTTTGCCGTCAGTGCGCCGAACTTTCTCAGCCTTGGCAACATCAGCAATGTGTTCGCCCAGTCAGCAACGCTCGGCATACTCGCGCTGGGCCTGACCTGTGTGGTCATCGGTGGTGGTTCCAATGTGGTCAGTGGCGGCCTGGACCTGTCGCTGGCGGCCAATCTCGGTCTGTGTGCGGCCGTTTACAGCAGCCTGAACAACGCCGGGTTCGATGCCTGGCAAGCGATTGGCCTGACGCTCGGCTGCGGCCTGCTGGTCGGCGCGTTCAACGGTCTGGCGGTGGTGTTTTTACGTTTGCCGCCGTTACTGGCGACGCTGGCGAGCATGAACCTGATTGCCGGTCTGGAGCTGGTGCTGACCCAGAACACTGTGCTGGCGACCGACTCGGCATTGCTGGACAGCCTTGCGTCTGGCGTCTGGCTGGGTGTTCCGGCGTTAGCCTGGGTGCTGCTGGGTGTCGCGACGGTGTTGTGGCTGTTGATTCAGCACAGCGCGTTCGGCCTGCGTCTTTACGCCATTGGCGAATACCCGCAAGCAGCCGAGGCTGCCGGGTTGAATCTGCGGCGCTATGTGTTTGCCAGTTACCTGATTGCCGGTGGCTGCGCTGCGCTGGCTGCATTCTGCTCCGCAGCGTTTTTCAGCGGCAGCACGACCGGTTCCGGTGACATGCTGCTGTCAGTGGTGGCTATCGCCTTTCTCGGCGTGGTGTTCTCGCGGCGTCTGACTGCCAATATTCCCGGCACCCTGTTGGCGACGCTGCTGCTGGGCTTTCTGATCAACGGCTTTCAATTGCTGAACATTTCCAGCTTCTGGGTCAACGGCGTGCAAGGCGTGTTGATTCTGCTGGTGGTGGCATTTTCCGGGGCATTCGGCCGCCGGGAGGGTGAACAATGAATACGCTGACCCTGACGACCTCTTCGACGCTGATCAAGGTGCTGCCGCGCCTGTTGCCAGCGGTCCTGCCGCTGTTGGTGCTGATCATCCTGCTGTTTTTCGCGATCAATGCACCGGGCTTTCTGAGTTGGGGCAATCTGTCGAGTCTGGTGCTGAACAACTTTGTGTTGCTGGCCATCGTGGCGATCGGCATGACCTGGGCTGTTGCGGCTGGCGGTATCGATCTGTCGGTGGGCACGGCGCTGGACTTTGCCAGCCTGGGTTTCGTGGTCACCCTGAATGGCGGTCATGGTCTGGGCGCGGCCGTTGCGGTGGCTATGCTGGCAGGGGGCATCGCCGGGGCGTTCAACGCGATGCTGATCGCCGGGCTGCGTATTTCGCCGTTCCTGGCGACACTGGGGACGCTGTTTATCGGTACCAGCGTGCAGCAGTTGTTATCCGACGGTGGCCAGCCGATCTATATCGCTCAGGGCGCGTTGCCGGGTATCAGCGCTGTGCTGATCCTCGGCGTGCCATTGCCGCTGCTGGTGGTCGGCGTGCTGGCAGCGCTTTACGGGCTGATCCTGGCGCGCGGACGTCTGGGGCGGGAAATCCTTGCCCTGGGCACGCAGCCGCAACTGGCGTATTACTCGGGCTTGCCCACGCGACGCATTGCCATGCAGGTGTTTTTCGCCAGCGCGCTGGCCTGTGCGGTGGCGGGTATCCTGCTCAGCTCTACGGTCAACGCCTACGTACCGATGTCAGGCAACGCTTACCTGATCAATGCCATCGGCGCCGTGTTCATCGGTACGACGCTCAGCCGTCAAGGGCGTCCGAATATTCCGGGCACACTTTTGGGTGTGCTGTTCATCAACGTGATCGCCAATGGCCTGTTGTTGATCGGCTGGAACTTCTATTGGCAGCAGGTTGCGACCGGGGCGCTGATCTTTCTGGTGCTAGCGTTCAGTTTCACCAGTCGCCACCTGCTGCGTAACGCGGCGTAAGTGCTCCTTACGCGTTGCCTTTACCGCTGCCGATCTGCCAGACAAACGGAGGCTCGGTGCCGTTGATGCGCCAGTCACCGACAATGCGCGCCTTGTAGATCAGCGGATTGTGCGAGGCGGCTGTGCGCGCATTGCGCCAGTGGCGGTCCAGCGCCTTGTTGACGCTGACACCTGAAGCGCCTAGTGCGTTGAACAGATCGCTGGCAGCGCGCAGCACCAGTTCCGAGACGATCACCTGGGCCTTGGCGGTTTCGATTTCGGCGGCGATATTGGCGTCTTTTTCCCGTTGTGGGTCATTGCCGAAGCGCGCCACGTAGGCACGCTGCAACGGCTCGGCGGAGCGCAGCGTTGCGGCCTCGGCGGCATAGACCTGGGCAGCGATCTGACCGACTACTTGCTGCACTTGTGAGTCCTGGCTGACGCTCCCGGCGTTGCCATGGCTGAAGACACGTTTGCGATCGCGCACTTCCTGAGCGATGTCGCGTTCGACGGCTCGACCGATACCGGCCAGCACCGCCAGCAGCACCAGTTGATAAAACGCGGTCTGGTATTTGAAGCGTTGCTCGAACGGTATGACGTGTGTGGCCGGCAGCGGCACGTTGTCGTAGACCGAGGTGCCGCTGCCGGTGGTGCGCTGGCCGAACCCGTCCCAGTCATCACTGTGACGCACGCCGGCATGTCTGGCGTCGACCACCGCGATCACATCGGCGCCAGTATCGGAGCGCTGGGCATAGACGTCGATCCAGTCGGCAAAGATGCTGCCGGTGCTGTAGTACTTGGTGCCGTTGAGCACGAAACCATCGCCTTGCGGGCTGACCTTGGTCATCACATCGCCGATTTTCACCGCGCCGACTTCGGTCCAGCCGTTACCCACCAGATCCCCGGCGACAAAGCGTGCAAACCATTGGTCACGGTCAGCGCCGGGCGGTGCATTCAGACGGTCCTCGACAAAGGCGAAGTGCGCACGCAGGGCTTGCGGAATGTTCGAATCGGCTTCGGCCAGCTCGATCAGCAGTTGAAACAGCTGGCTGATCGAAGCACCTGCACCGCCATATTCGACAGGCACACGCACAGCGCCGAAACCGGCTTTCTGCAGCCAGGCAATCGGTTCATGGGGCAGGGCGCGGGCTTTTTCGCGTTCGACGCTGCCAGCGCCGATCTCACGGAAGATCGGGCGAAATCGGTTGGCCAGGGTTTCGTAATCGGTCCCCAGCGAGAGCGGGTTCGAGCCGGTTATTTGAGTCATGCAGTACTCCTGAGCGCGAAGACATCGGCACACGGGCCGGTGGAAGTTTCGTCGGACTCTTTGCATGCTTTGTGCCTGAATGTAACTGACTGATTTTAATGATTTATTTGTGGGGCGATGGTTTTCTTGTTGATCAGCCAACAGTGGCATGACTGCTGGCTGGCAAATCCCACCGCGTCGTCAGCCACGCCTGCAGCTCATGAGTCCTGAAATACCTGTGTCTGCGCTGGATGCGCTGCGAGTGCGCCGCTGTTCGGCCAGCAACAGCGTTCGAACATTTTGCGCTGCAGGGTGCGGCTATTCATGTGGATTGCTTCGCAACTTATTGCTTTTAAAGGTAAATATTTTTAGGCACGGGCTGTGCAGTGTTCAGGGTCAAGCGTGTTGAGTGTTTTCAACCTGTCGCCAACGAGCAGGAGCCTGTCCATGAGTTTCCCTTCCTCCCTTGCAACTGCCGCACCTCCCGCAGCGCACGTCATTGGCTCGGACGCCGAAGCCATTGAAGTGGCCAGGGCACTGGCCGGTCGCTTCGCTGAAGAAGCTTCAGTGCGTGATCGCGAACGGCGTCTGCCAGTCGCCGAGCTGGATGAGTTCTCCGCCAGCGGCCTGTGGGCCATTACCGTACCCAAGGCCTACGGCGGTGCGGGCGTTTCCTATGTCACCGTCGCGGAAGTGATCAAGCTCATTTCTGCCGCCGACCCGTCACTCGGGCAAATCCCGCAGAACCATCTGGGCGTGCTCGATATTCTCTTGCAGACCGGCACCGAGGCGCAGAAGCGCTACTACTTCGGCAAGGCGCTGGCCGGCTACCGCTTCGGCAATGCGTTCTCCGAGTCGAAAAGCAAGAACGCCGGCGCCTTTCAGACCCGGATTCGCCTCGAGGGTGAGCACGCAGTGCTGGACGGCGAAAAGTTCTACTGCACCGGCGCCCTGTTCGCGCACATCGTGCCGGTTTCCGGCGTCAACGAGCAGAATCAGGCGTTCATCGCCTTCGTCGAGCGCGACAACCCGGGCTTGACCATCATCGATAACTGGGACGGTTTCGGGCAGCGCACCACGGCCAGTGGCGGGGCGGTGTTAAAGGCCGTTCGCGTACCCTCGAGTGCGGTGATCCCGGCGCATCGCGCTTTCGACGAACCGACGGCCAATGGGCCGATTTCGCAGATCATTCAGGCGGCGGTGGACACCGGCATTGCTCACGGCGCGTTCGAGGAAACCCTGAAGCACGCACGGCTGGCCCGCCCATGGATCGACAGCAAGCAGGATTTCGGCTGGCAGGACCCGTTCAGTATTGCCGCCATCGGCGATTTGCAGTGGCGCTTGCACGGCACCGACGCGATCCTCGCCAAAGCCGGGCAGGCCATCGACCATGCCCTGGCCGAACCCAGTGAGGCCAGCGTCGCACAGGCCTCGGTGATCGTCGCCCAGGCCAAGGTGCTGTCGGCGCAGATTGCCTTGCTCGCCAGCAGCCAGCTGTTCGAACTGGCCGGCACCCGCTCGGTGCCCGGCAAACTCAATCTGGACCGTTACTGGCGCAACGCGCGGACCCACACGCTGCATGACCCGGCGCGCTGGAAATACCACCTGATCGGCAATCAGGTGCTCAACGGTATCGCACCGCCACGTCACGCCTGGAACTGATCAAGGAGTACGCCCATGACGCATCCCGCAATTACCGCACAACTGGCGGTCGCCACCGAAGACCTCGATCAGGCGCGCCAGGGCCTGCAAGACACCCTCGATTACCTGCGTGAGCATGGTCGGCCGTGGTCGCTCAGTGGCCTGCAGCGCATCATCGATGAGCCCTACGTGATCAGCAAGGTCGGGGATCTGCAGATTCGTCTGGACGTCGCCGCCGCGCTGCTGGAGCGCGCCCGGCGGCTGGACGGTTCGGCCGAGAAACGCCTGATCGCCAGCAGCGAAGCGGTCATTGCCAGCGCCGAGGCTTTGCAGGCGGTGGGCAATATTCAATACGAATTGACCGGGCAGCGCCCGTCATTGTCAGCCCCGGCCGGTCGCGAGCCGCTGCGCTGGCACTATCAGGTTATCGGCAATCAACGCCTCAACGGCGTGGTTCCGCCACAGCTTCAGGAGTAAGTGTATGTCCCGCCAAATCCGCCTCAACGCGTTTGACATGAACTGCGTCGGCCATCAATCGCCGGGCCTCTGGGCGCATCCGCGCGACCGCTCCTGGCAGTACAAGGACCTCGAATACTGGACCGATCTGGCGAAAATCCTCGAGCGCGGCAAGTTCGATGGGTTGTTCATTGCCGATGTGCTGGGCATTTATGACGTGTATCGCGGCAACGGCGAGGCGGCGATTCGCCAGGCCACCCAGGTGCCGGTCAATGACCCGTTGCAGCTCATCCCGCCCATGGCGCTGGTGACCGAGCACCTGGGCTTCGGCCTGACGGCGTCGCTGTCGTTCGAACATCCCTATCCGTTTGCCCGTCGCCTGTCGACGCTGGATCACCTGACCAAGGGGCGCGCAGGCTGGAATATCGTCACCTCGTATCTGGAAAGCGGCGCGAAGAACCTGGGCCAGAAAACCCTTACCGAACACGACGCGCGTTACGACTACGCAGAGGAGTATCTGGAGGTTTGTTACAAACTCTGGGAAGGCAGTTGGGAAGACGGCGCGATTCTGCGTGACCGGGAGCGCCGTGTATTCAGTGATCCGAGCAAGATTCACGAGATTCGCCATGTCGGCAAACACTTCCAGGTGCCCGGTATCCACCTGTGCGAGCCGTCGCCGCAACGCACGCCTGTGCTCTATCAGGCCGGCGCTTCAAGCCGCGGCAAGCAGTTCGCCGCCGAGCACGCCGAATGCGTTTTCGTTGCAGCGCCCTCGAAAGTGCTGCTGAGAAAGACCGTGGCCGATATCCGCCGGCGCACCGCAGAGGCTGGCCGCGACCCGTCCAAGGTGCTGATTTTCAATTTGCAGACGGTGATCCTCGGCGAGACGGATGTCAAGGCCAGGGCCAAATTCGAGGAATACAAAAGCTGGGTCAGTTATGAGGGCGCAATGGCCTTGATTTCCGGCTGGACCGGTATCGACTTCAGCCAGTTCAAGCCCGACGAACCCCTGCGCCACGTTCACACCAATGCCATTCAGTCGGCCGTCGAGACCTTTTCCACGGCAGACCCGAACACGATATGGACGCCGCAGGCACTGGCCGATTGGGTCGGAATCGGTGGCTTCGGCCCGCTGTTTGTCGGCAGCCCGGAAACCGTGGCCGACCTATTGCAGGAGTGGGTTGAAGAAACCGACGTCGATGGATTCAACCTGGCTTACGCACTGACCCATGAAACCTTCATCGATGCGGTCGAGCTGTTGGTGCCGGAGCTCCAGAAGCGCGGCGTCTACAAGACCGAATACGCCAAGGGCACGTTGCGCGAGAAGCTGTTTGGCGACGGGCCACGCCTGGAAGCAGGGCATCCGGGTGCCGGATTCCGCGACCTGGCTGCGCTGCATCGCAACCGGCAGACGGAGAGTGCCTGAAATGTGATGACTGTCGTCGCGCAGGCGGCGCGGCGTAGATTCTTGACGCGGAGCGTCACGACAGGCATTCCACTGGAGCGTAAGGAACGATCGTCCTGTAACTATCGTACCCATGCTGCGCACAGCACCGGTCACAACTCCAGCTTGTAACCCACCCCGTACAGCGACTGGATCGGGTCCTGACCCGGGCAGGCCTGTTCCAGTTTGCGGCGCAGGTTGCGGATGTGGCTGTCCACGGTGCGGTCGGTCACTACGCGGTGATCCGAGTAGAGCCTGTCCAGCAAGTGGTCACGGGAGAAGACCCGGCCCGGTGAGCGGGCAAAGGTCGCCAGCAGACGCAGTTCCACCGGGGTCAGGTCCAGGGTGACCCCGTTGAACGAGGCCTGGTAATGCGCTTCGTCCACCTGCAAACCCTTGGGCGGGTGCGGCTCGCTGGAAGAGCTCCGACGCAGGATGGCTTTGACGCGAGCGACCATCTCCCGTGGGCTGAACGGTTTGCAGATATAGTCGTCGGCACCGAGGTCCAGGCCCAGCAACCGGTCGATTTCCTCGACGCGTGCGGTGATCATGACAATGGGCACATCGCTGAAGCTGCGCAGTTCCTTGCAGATGTCCATGCCATCGCGGCCAGGCAGCATGATGTCGAGCAGGATCAGTTGTGGCGCGTTCGCTCTGACAGCAGGCACAACGTCCAGCCCGTTACTCAGGCAGTGTGTCGAATAGCCGGCCGCGATCAGGTAGTCGCGCATCAGCGACGCCAGCTTGGGCTCATCTTCGACAATGAGAATCGGTGTTTCGAGGCTGGCAGCGGTCATGGGCGCAGGTGTCCTGGCAGGCACAGGGTCAGCCAGAGGCCGCCTGTGGGCGAGTGGTCGGCGCTCAGGGTGCCGCCGTGGGCGAGGGCGATGCTGTGACAGATCGCCAACCCCAGACCCGCACCGCCGCTGGCGCGGTTACGCGAGGTTTCACCGCGATAGAAGCGTTCGAACAGTCTGGGCAATTGCTGCGGGTCGACGCCGGGTCCGGAATCCATCACATCGACGCGCACCTCATCGCCCTGCAGAGCGGCACGCACATGCACTGTCCCCCCGGCATCGGTGTAGCGCACCGAGTTTTCCAGAAGGTTGCCGATCAATTGCTGCAGGCGCCCTGGGTCTGCATGCACCGGCAGAGCTCCGCCAGCAAGATCCAACTGCAAATGCAACTGACGGGCTGCGCAACGCTCTTCGAACATGTCAGTGATATTCGTCAGCAGCTCCGCCAGGTCACAGTCGACCTTGCGGTAGGTCAGGGCGCCCACATCCGCCAGGGACAGCTCATACAGATCATCCACCAGCTTGCTGAGCATGCCGACTTCGCCCTGCAGGGACTTCATCGATGCCTGATCCAGTGTGCGCACGCCATCCTCGATGGCTTCCAGTTCGCCACGCAAGACCGACAGCGGGGTGCGCAGCTCATGGGACACATCGGCCATGAATTCGCGGCGCATCTTCTCATTGCGTTCCAGGGTGTACGCCAGCTGGTTGAAGTCGCGCGCCAGTTGACCCACCTCGTCGTTGGAGGACACCGCCACGCGGCTGGCGTATTCACCTGCGGCGAGGCGATGGGTTGCTGCGGCCACCCGCTTGACCGGGTCGAGCAGGGTGCGCGCGATCCACCAGGCAATCAGCACCGCCAGCAGCAGTGACAGCACACCCATCGCCAGGCTGGCGCGCAACTGGTACTGCTGAAAGCGCTCGCCACCGGCTTCGCTGACACTTTGAAAGGGCGTGACCGCCATCCAGCCAACGACGTTGCCGTCGACTTCCACCGGGCGCATGAATTCATCGTCATGGACCCCTGGGAATCCCATCACCAGGTTCTTCTGCGCATCCAGCAGCGCGATCCGGAACACCGCGCCGGTCAAGTCGGAAGTAGGCGGTGTCGCCAGCCCGGGGATGGCGAAATCCTGTGCCGGTTCCGGGCGCATCACTTCGAACCAGCGATCCTTGTTGTCACGCATGAATTCCCAACTGCCTTCGCGTGCATAGGCAGCGGCCAACCGCGGCAGGACCGGCGACATGCGTTGCATGGCCTGTTCGTTGAGGTAGCCCAGAAAGCCGCGGGCAAAACTCCAGTTCGCGGTCAGGCCCATGATCAGGATTACTGACAGCACGCTGGCCAGTACCGCGACAAACAGTTTGGTGGAGATGCTCGATTTCATGAAGGCCCGGGTTTTACGTGAAGACGGCGTCCATTTAGGCCTTCGTGACAGCAAGTTTCAAGTCAACGCGGCAATCTTCAATTTTCCTGCACATTTGCCTCGCACTCTGACGTCAGGCTTTCGCCACAACGTCCTGAGGCAATCATGTCGAGCAAGATTTTCGCCAAATACCTGATGACTTTGACCTTTGTCATCTACGCAGCCCTTATCGGTCTTCTGAGCGGTTGTTCGGACGGCAATTCGCCGCCTGCTGCGGAGAAACCGAGCGTGTCGGTGGTCACCGTAAAACCGCGCAGTCAGTCGCTGACCACCGAGCTGGCGGGGCGCACCAAAGCGTTCATGGTTGCCGAGATACGGCCCCAGGTCAGCGGCATCGTGCAGCAGCGACTGTTCGTCGAAGGTGCCGAAATCAAGGCTGGTCAGCCGTTGTACCAACTCGACAGCGCGACCTACCAGGCGGCTCTGGCAGAATCGCAGGCCACGCTCGCCAAGTCCCGTGCCACGCTCAAGTCCGCACAGGCCACCGCCAAACGCGATGTGCAGTTGGCCAAGATCGACGCCATCAGCCAGCAGGATAAAGAAGACGCCGAGGCCAGCCTGCTGACTGCCGCCGCCGAGGTGAAAGTGGCGGAGGCCGATGTGCAGACCGCACGCATCAATCTGGCCTACACACGGATTACCGCGCCCATCAGCGGCCGCATCGAGACCTCGACCGTGACCCCCGGTGCATTGGTGGTGGCCCAGCAGGACACCGCGCTGACCACGGTTCAGCAGCTCGACCCGATTTACGTCGATGTCACCCAGTCCACCACCGAGTTGCTGCGTCTCAAGCGCGACCTGGCCAGCGGCAAGCTGCAAACCAACAGCGACGGGGAAGCCCGAATCACCCTCAAGCTGGATGACGGCAGCACCTACAACCAGGATGGCCGCCTGCAATTCAGCGGCGTCAGCGTCAATGAAGGCACCGGCACCGTGACGCTGCGTGCCAGCTTTGCCAACCCAGAACGGCTGTTGCTGCCCGGCATTTACGTGGTGGCGGTGCTGGAACAGGCGCAGGATCAGAATGCCATCCTGATACCGCAAAAGGCCGTGACCCGCAGTGCCAGTGGCCAGACCACGGTGTTGCTGGTGGTTGACGGCAAGATCGAGCAGCGGGTGATCAGCGTCGACCGCACGGTGGGCAACCAGTGGTGGGTGAGCAGCGGGCTCAAGGCCAATGATCAGGTGGTGGTCGAAGGCGGGCAGAAAACCCCGGTCGGCACCGAGGTGAGCGTGCAGAACGCTGACAACGCCGATTCGCCAGCGCCTGGCGCGTCGGCTACTGCCGCTACCGTGAAGGAGGGCTGAACATGGCTCGTTTCTTCATCGATCGGCCCATCTTCGCCTGGGTCATTGCCATCTGCATCATGTTCGCCGGCGGGCTGTCCATCAGCCAGCTGCCCCTTGAGCAATACCCCGATATCGCGCCGCCGACGGTAAAAATCTCCGCCACCTACACTGGCGCATCGGCCAAGACCGTCGAAGACTCCGTCACGCAGGTCATCGAGCAGCAGATGAAGGGGCTGGACCGGCTGACTTACATGTCCGCCTCCAGCAGCTCTGCGGGCAGTGCGAGCATCAGCCTGACCTTCGCCGCAGGCACCGACCCTGATGTGGCGCAGATGCAGGTGCAGAACAAGTTGCAGCAGGCCGAATCGCGCCTGCCGCAAAGCGTGCAGAGTGAAGGCTTGACGGTGACCAAGGGCAGTTCCGACTTCCTTATGCTGGTCGCTCTGGCCTCCGACAACGAAAGCATCACCGGCACGCAGATTGGTGATTACATTTCCAGCACGCTGCTCGATCAACTGAGCCGTGTGGATGGTGTCGGCGACGTGCAGACCCTGGGTTCGGGGTACGCGATGCGTATCTGGCTGGACCCGGCCAAGCTGGAAAAGTATTCGCTGATGCCCTCCGACATCAGCTCGGCCCTGGAGGCGCAGAACACCGAGGTCTCGGCAGGTCAGTTGGGGGCCTTGCCCGCAGTTGAAGGTCAGCAACTGAATGCGACCATCAGCGCCCGCAGCAAGCTGCAGACGCCCGAGCAGTTCGAGAACGTGGTCGTCAAATCTTCCAGTGACGGCGCTGTTGTGCTCTTGCGCGATGTGGCGCGGGTGGAGTTGGGCAGCGAAAGCTATGACATCAACTCGGCGCTCAATGGCCGGCCGGCGGCCGCAATGGGTATTCAACTGGCGTCAGGTGCAAACGCGCTGAGTGTTGGCGAAGCGATCAAGGCCAAACTCAAGGAACTGGAACCGTTCTACCCCGCGCAAATGCAGCTGAAAACAGTCATTGCCTATGACACCACGCCATTCGTGAGCCTGTCGATCAAGGAGGTGGTGAAGTCGCTGGGTGAGGCGATCGCGTTGGTGGTGCTGATCATGTTTCTGTTCATGCAGAACCTGCGTGCCACGCTGATTCCGGCGATTACCGTGCCGGTGGTGCTGCTGGGCACGTTCGGCGTGCTGGCGCTGTTCGGCTATTCAATCAACACCCTGACCATGTTCGCGATGGTCCTGGCCATCGGCCTGCTGGTCGACGATGCCATTGTGGTGGTGGAAAACGTCGAGCGGGTCATGGGCGAAGAGCACCTGAGCCCGCTGGAGGCGACCCGCAAATCAATGGATGAAATCACCAGCGCGCTGATCGGTATCGCGCTGGTGCTGAGCGCCGTGTTCATTCCGATGGCCTTTTTCAGCGGTTCCACCGGGATTATCTACCGGCAGTTTTCGGTGACCATCGTTTCGGCCATGCTGCTTTCGGTGCTGGTTGCAATGACCCTGACGCCGGCGTTGTGCGCAACGATGCTCAAAGCCTCGGATGCGCAACTGCATGCAAAACGGGGTGGCTTTTTCGGCTGGTTCAACCGCACGTTCGACCGCAGTGCCGACCGCTATCAGCGAGGCGTGAGCGGAGTCATCGAACATCGCGTAAAGGGGCTGCTGGTATATGCGCTGGTGCTGGTGGTCATGGCGGTGGGTTACGTCAGCCTGCCCACGTCGTTTTTGCCGGATGAAGACCAGGGCGCGCTGATGGCGCAGATCCAGCTGCCGGTGGGCGCTACCGACAGCCGTACACAGGCGGTAATGAGGCAGTTCGAGGCTTACATGCTCAAACAGCCGGAAGTCGAGGCGTTGATCAGTATTTCCGGGCTGGGGATGGGCGGTAACAGTCAGAACACCGCCAGGGCGTTCATCAAGCTCAAGGACTGGAGCGAGCGTTCCGGCAAGGAGCAGGGTGCGGCGCAGGTGGCACAGCGCGCGACGCTGGCCCTGGCGAGCATCGGCGACGCCAGCGTGTTTGTCATGCAGCCGCCTGCGGTACGTGGCCTGGGGCAGAGTTCGGGGTTCGACGTGCAACTCAAGGACCTTGACGGTGTGGGGCATGAGGCACTGGTGGCGGCACGCGAGCAGTTTATCGAGCTGGCGAGAAAGGACTCGAGCATGCTGGGCGTGCGCAGCAACGGCCTGGACGACACTCCGCAGTTGAAAGTGACCATCGACGACCGCAAGGCCGGAGCGCTGAGCCTGTCCACCAGTGACATCAACTCGACCCTGTCCACTGCGCTGGGCGGCAGCTACATCAATGACTTCCTCAATCAGGGGCGAGTGAAGAAAGTCTATGTGCAGGGCGAGGCTGCTTCGCGCATGCAATCAGCCGATCTGGACCATTGGTTCGTACGTAACAGCAATGACGAAATGGTCCCGTTCTCGTCGTTCGCCAGCAGCAGCTGGAGCTATGGTTCGCCGTTGCTGGAGCGTTACAACGGCAGCTCGTCACTTGAAGTGGTGGGCGATCCTGCGCCAGGTGTCAGCTCGGGCACGGCAATGGATGCCGTTGAAGCCATCATCAAGCAACTTCCCGAAGGCATCGGTTACGAGTGGACCGGGCAGTCCTACCAACTGCGCCTGTCCGGCTCCCAGGCGCCAATGCTCTACGCCATTTCAGTGCTGTTCGTGTTTCTCTGTCTGGCAGCCTTGTACGAGAGCTGGTCGGTGCCGTTCTCGGTCATGCTCGTGGTGCCGCTGGGTGTGGTCGGCGCGGTACTGGCGACGCGGATCAGTGGCTTGAGCAATGACGTGTACTTTCAGGTGGGCTTGCTGACTACGGTGGGACTGGCGGCGAAAAACGCGATCCTGATCGTCGAGTTCGCCAAACATCTTCAGGAACAGGGCAAAAGCCTGCATGAAGCGACCCTTCTTGCCGCCCGGCAACGACTGCGTCCGATTCTGATGACTTCGCTGGCGTTCATGTTCGGTGTGCTGCCGCTGGCCCTCAGCAGCGGTGCCGGCTCGGCCGGGCGTAACGCGATCGGCACGGGCGTACTGGGCGGCATGTTCAGTGCCACCGTGCTGGGGATTTTCCTGGTGCCGCTGTTCTTCGTGGAAGTGCGTCGCCGCTTCAGTCGTTCGTCAGGCAATGCTCCGGCGGCTCAACCCACATCTACAGGTGAAGCATGATGCGTCTTTTCTGGCCTTCGCTGGCTGTCACGGCGCTGCTTGCGGGCTGCGTCAACCTGGCCCCGGACTATCAGCGCCCTGAAGCGCCGGTCTCAAGCCAATGGCTGCCGGGTACTGCTGGCCAACCGGCTGCGTCGGGCAGCGTGCCCACGGACATCGAATGGCAGAATTTTTTCATCGATAACCGCCTGGTGCGCCTGCAGACCCTGGCGCTGGTGAATAACCGCGACCTGCGCCTGGCCAGCCTCAACGTCGAGAAAGCGCAGGCGCAATATCGCATCGAGCGGGCGGCGAGCCTGCCGACCATTGATGCCAGTGGCAGCGGCACGCATACACGCACGCCGTCATCGACCTCGATGACCGGCAAGCCGTCGATCAGCCACGAGTACAGCGCGCAGTTGGGCTTGAGCAGCTATGAGCTGGATGTGTTCGGGCGTATCCAGAACCTTCAGGACGAAGCGCTTGAGGATTATCTGGCGTTGACCGAAACCCGGCGCAGCACGCAGATCAGCCTGATCGCCGAAGTGGCGACCGGCTGGCTGACCCTGGCCGCCGACAACCAGCTTCTGAAACTCGCCGAAGACACGTTGGCCAGCCAGCAGAAAAGCTACGACCTGACCAGAAGCAGCCATGCGCTGGGCGGTTCTTCCGGGCTGGAAGTGGCTCAGGCGCAGACAACGGTCGAATCGGCGAGGGGCGATGTCGCGCAATATAAAAGCCAGATTCTTCAGGACCGTAACGCCTTGCGCCTGCTGGTCGGCAGCGATCTGCCGGAGGAACTGCTGCCCAATGCCGACACGCAGTCGGTGGCGCAATTGGTGCAGGTGCCGGACGGCCTGCCTTCCAGCCTCCTGCAACGCCGCCCGGACGTGCTGAGTGCCGAACACACACTTAAAGCCGCGAACATTGATATCGGTGCAGCGCGTGCGGCGTTCTTCCCCAGTATCACCCTGACTGCCAGTGCAGGCTCTTCCAGCACCAGCCTGTCAGGCCTGTTCAAGTCCGGAACCGGCGCGTGGAGCTTTGCGCCAAGTATCAGCGTGCCGATTTTCGATGGCGGCGCCAATCGGGCCACGCTGGACTCGGCCAAGGTCGAGAACCAGATCCAGATTCAGACCTATCAGCAGACGATCCAGACCGCATTCAAGGAAGTGGCCGATGCCTTGGCGGTGCGCAGCACGCTGGATGAGCGGCTTGCCGCGCAGCAGGCCTACACCGATGCCAGCCGCAGAAGCTACGAACTGGCCGACGCCCTGTACCGCGGCGGATCGCAGAGTTATCTGGAGGCGCTCGAGTCGCAACGCTCGCTCTACAGTGCCGAGCAGGACCTGATTTCCCTGCGCCTCACAGAGCAGAGCAACCGCGTCACGCTCTACAAGGTCATGGGCGGCGGATGGAATCGGTGATGGTTTTTTTCTACTGGCTTTTGAATAATCGCCAGGCTTAAACGTTTTACCCTTACGCACAGTGCGGCCATTTATGGGTTCGCACTGTGGTTTTGATCCTTCATGAACAGGAGTTCTCATGAAACCCTCCCAGCCGAAGTACGCCCACGCCTTGTTGCTGCTGGTCACTTCACTCAGCATTCAGACACCGGCTCTGGCCCGTATGGCATCTTCTGCAACCACCGACAACACGTCCCGGCTTGCAGTGGTCAAACCGGTCAGCAGCTGTGCTGCACTAAGCAGCGTGGAACTCAGTGATATCGGCGGGCAGGGCAGTCGTGTGCTGGCGGCCAGTGAATCGACGCGTGACGGTGTTGCGGTGTGTGCCGTGGAAGCGCGGCTGGCGCCCGAGATCAACTTCAGGCTCGAGCTGCCAACCGGCACCTGGGAGCAGCGCTATCTGCAAGTCGGCTGCGGCGGATTGTGTGGCAACGTCAACTCGACCGTGCGCGCCGCTGATGGCTGCACATCCCTGAGTGCTGGCGTATTCGCGGTGGCCTCCACCGACATGGGCCATCGGGCGGCAGACGAGCATTTTGGCGACGACCCGCAAAGGCGTGCCGATTTCGCCCATCGTGGTGTGCACCTCACTGCGCTGGCCTCGAAGAAACTGATCGCCGCGTTCTATGGCCGCAAAGCAGAATACGCCTACTTCAGTGGCTGCTCGGACGGCGGCCGCGAGGCGTTGATCGAAGCACAGCGATACCCTGACGATTTCGACGGCATCATTGCCGGAGCCCCGGCGCTCAACTTTCAAGTGCAGAAAACCCTGTATCACGGCTGGATGGCGCGCTCCAACCGCGGCGCGGACGGCAAGCCGATTCTGCTCGCTTCACGATTGCCGTTGTTGCACAAGGCCGTACTCGACCAATGCGATCTGCTGGACGGGCAGATCGATGGCCTCATAGCGGATCCGCGTATCTGCCACTTCGACCCCGCGGCGTTGCAATGCAAGGCATCTGCCGACCCCGCCACGTGCCTGAGCGCAGCGGAGGTGGCCACGGTCAGACGCTTTTACGAAGGCCCGAAAGACGCCGCCAGTGGCGAGCGGCTGACCCTGGGCGGCCCGCAGCCGGGCTCGGAACTGGCCTGGGCTGGCGTGTTCGTGCCGGTCAGCGCCGATCAGACGGTGTACGGCGAAAAGGCCGCGCTGGAGGCCATTCGCAATGTCGTGTTCGAGAAGAACCCGCCTGCAAGTTTCGATTTGAACGCGCTGGACTTCGACAAAAAAACCTTTGACCAACTGCGCCCGCTGCATGCGCTGTACGACGCTACCAACCCCGATCTTTCGCCATTCGCCAGCCGCGGCGGCAAGCTGATCCTCTGGCACGGCTGGGCTGACCCGAACGTCTCACCGCTCAACACCCTGGCGTATCACGAGGCGCTTGAGGCCGAGATGGGCAAGACCCGCACCGAGGCATTCTCGAGGCTGTACATGCTGCCCGGCGTCTATCACTGCGGCGGCGGGGAAGGGCCAAGCCTGGTCGATCTGCTGACGCCGATCATGGCCTGGGTCGAAAAAAGCCGGGCCCCGGATGCCATCGTTGTCCGACAGGCAGGCCCCGACAAGGCCGGCAACAGGCAGAGACCGCTGGCACAGTCGCTGCCGGCGTCCATGGTCAAGGAAAACGTGGGCAATCGCGGACGCACCCGCAAGGTCTTCCCGTACCCGTTCATGGCCGAGTACGACCACAAGGGCTACGCGAAAAACGCAAACAGCTACCAGCGCGCCCAGCCGCTGACTACGGAAAAAACACCGCAATGGATGGGCAGCGGGTTCTTCAAACCCTATACGCCCCTGGAACGTCAGTCGCAGTAACGATTGCACGGGTACAGCGTAGGCGAATTATTTTCTCCTCGTTCTTGACATGGCATGCGAACCAGTACAGAATTGCGTCCATTCCTGAGCGAGGAATTGAAAAAAATCCTTTAGATTCAATGGGTTGGAAGCCAAAGAAATACAGGTTTCCCGCGAAATCAAAATACGTTTGATGTTCAAGTGAAGCATCTTTCGTTTGAGGCCGAGTAGCAAAATGGTTATGCAGCGGATTGCAAATCCGCCTACGCCGGTTCGATTCCGACCTCGGCCTCCACTATTCAAAGCCCCGCAGATTAACGTCTGCGGGGTTTTTTATTGGGCGCTGAAAAGTGAGGAGTTCCGAAATCTCCTCATGTTGAAGGCTGCGCAACGGCCCTGACCCTGCGCTGCACGCACTTCGTTATCTCCTGGCTGAAGTGGCCCGCCGGTATCAAGGCTTTATCTTGCGTCCAGCCATATGTTGCAGATAGGCCATCAGCATCTGCAAGTCTGCATCCGGCAAAACCGCTTCCGAAAACGCCGGCATCTTCGCCTGCGGCCACTGACGCAAATCCTGAGGGTTGCGAATGTAGAGCTTGAGGAAGTCCATTCCCAGATACTCGGTCGGGTTGTAGGGAATATTCAGATCAGGCCCAAATTGTGCGTCCCCCGCGCCGTTCAAACGATGACAAGCCAGACAGTTTTTCTGAAATAGCGCGAACCCTTGATTGACCGGATCATCAATCTTGAGCGCAGGATCCGGCAACAGAGCAGGGAAGCGCTCGGCAACGGGAGCCATGCGCTTGATGCTGGCCACTTCAAATGGCCATTGCTCCGGGCTGATATTTCCAGCCTGAGGGTCCGTCCATACCAGGTAGAAAGGCCCTGCACTGGGCTTGTCAGCGGCCAAAGGGGGCCACGGATGGGCAGGGTCTTCAATCGCCAGCCAGGCCCGTGTGCCTTTATCGTTGAGTAAGGGTGCAGCGGCCAGCTCTGCGGCAAACCCGTCCAAAGCGACTGCCTGCAGGTGGTCGCCGGGCTTGACTCCTGTCAGCAGCGCAGTCAGAGGCACGGCGCGATAGACCATGTCCTTCTTGTAAGCAACATCATTTTTAACGGTAATGACTTGCAGTTGAGGATGGGTAAGCAAATCTTCCGTTTGCCAGGTGCGACTGTTCTGCCCCAACTGCAGGTCCAGTTGAGCCGCGGACACCGGCCCGCTCAGCAACAGAGCTCCGACTAAAATAAGTGCTTTCAAAGGATCTCGCTCCTTATCGTGAACGGCGAGAAGTCTGGCACGACCACACGGACGTGAAAAGCGGGCTTGCTCATTTTGAAGGCTATGCGAAGCCTGAACAGGGCTACAGGCTCTTTGTTCGCATTCTGCCCGTGGTCATAGCAAGGGTAATTCGCTCGGGAATTACCCCTACCGTGCGATCGTTATCCGCTGAAACTGGCTTGATAGGCGATTGAAAGCTGGCGTGAGTTGCTGGAGTGGTCTATTAATTTTATGTGTGTCTTAACGAGGGCTCAGCCTTGGTCGGTAGAATTTCTGATTCAGAACTTCATGAAATGCGGATTCGCAAGTTGCAGAACGACATCGCTGATTCAGAGCGCCTCGGGATGCAGGTGAAATTCATGCACCTGTCCGCCCTGACGCCCACCAGTCGGGAGCAGCATATCGAACGACATGGCGAGTTGTTCACGGGGCAGCAGATGCTCGATTGGTGGGCAGAGGGGGATAACCGCGTGCGCTGTCGATGCGCATGCACCCCGGTACTTCTGGACAGGCAGGGCAAGCCAATGACGCCTGACCTGATCGCGAATGCCAAGCAGGCGCTGAAGGCCTTCAAGCTTTCCTGAGCTTTCGTTGATGCTTTACGCAATGGACGAGTGGGGTACCCGTGTACTTTGCTCTTGTCGGGGAGTGGAACGCGAGGGGTTCCAAAACCTGGCTCAGCCGCTATTTAAAGCGGCTTGCGTTGATGTAGCCGTATTGGTTTTGCTGGTAAATCGTGTAGGGCAGGAGCAACGTATCCGCGATGCCTGATAAGCCCATGTCCAGTAAAACCCACTCAGGCGCATTGGTCTTCTGATAAGCGCTACTCTGTTTGGGCTCGGCGTTCAATTCACAGAAATCGAGCATAACCCCGCTGTAAACGCGCGGAATAGGGGAGCAATTTGATTTCCAGTCAGTGAGCTTTTCACCTGCGACGGAATCGGGTCTAAACGTGGTGTTGATTGTTCCGCACCCCGTCAAGGCAAGTGCCAGCAGTAGCATGCCATGGGTTTTTCGATGAAACCTGCCTGACGGTTTTTGCTCTACGAAACTTGGCTTCATAACAACGTTCCTTGTATTTTCGATGCGTTTAGGACGGCGGTTCAGGCGCATGAGGCACATACGTTGTAATGCCGCGTGAACGGTGCACAGTTCTTCCTTGCAGATGCTCTGGAGACAGACAGCACGATTATTGCTTGGCATGGCTACCCAGCCTGTCAGGCTCAATCGAGGTAAGTCCCATGAGCAAACCCCTTGTCCGCTGGCCGATCAATCCGCTCAGAACGGCGGTCATCGTTGTAGACATGCAAAAGGTATTTTGTGAGCCCAGCGGGGCGTTGTACGTAAAAAGTACTGCGGACATCGTCCAGCCTATCCAGATGCTGCTGCAAACCGCACGGTCTGCTCGAGTGACGGTGGCTTATCTTCGCCATATCGTGCGCGGCGATGGTTCTGACACCGGGCGCATGCGCGATCTTTATCCGAATGTGGACCAGATACTGGCACGGCATGATCCGGGCGTTGAGGTCATCGAAGCACTCGCGCCTCGGCCCGGTGATGTGATTGTCGACAAGCTGTTTTACAGCGGCTTTCATAACACGGACCTGGACACTGTGCTGCGTGCGCGGGATGTCGACACCATCATCGTCTGCGGTACGGTCACCAATGTGTGTTGTGAAACCACGATCAGAGACGGCGTGCATCGTGAGTACAAAGTCATCGCGCTGAGCGACGCCAATGCTGCGATGGACTACCCGGACGTCGGGTTCGGCGCTGTTTCAGCTGAAGAAGTTCAGCGAATATCCCTGACGACGATTGCCTATGAGTTCGGTGAAGTAACGACGACCGCCGACGTCATCCAGCGTATTGCAAGCGCCTGAAAAAAGCGGGGCGAATGTGCGCAATCCTGGCCCGTTTTGTCATACCTGTGCATTCAAACCATGCGTTCTGTTTCAGACCGTTTGATCCGGCTTTGACCGTCGAAACAGCTAACTGCTTGTATGAACGATGAATTCTTCCAGTGGCATGCTTTCTGCTCCTGCCTCGCTGACCTTCACCCTTGTCGGTGAGCCTTTCCAGCAGCGTTTCAGCGAGAGGAAACAGCCGTATGACTCTGCACTATGTGCCCATTATCAACCTGGCTCCCTATTTTTCAGAAGACCCGGACGGCAAGGCTGCCGTAGCCAGGGCAGTCAATCAGGCGTGTCGGGATATCGGGTTTCTGGTCATCACCGAGCACCAGATTCCCGGAGAACTTATCGAAAGGGTCTCGTGTTTGACCCGGCAATTTTTTGATTTGCCGCTGGCGGAAAAGCGCAAGGTTGATCGGCCCAGCCCGGAAATGGTGCGTGGTTACAGCGCGGTGGCCGAGGAGAGCCTTTCCTATTCTCTGGAGGAAAGTGCGCCGGGGGATCTCAAGGAGTCTTTCTCCATCGGGCCGAGCGATGTGCCGGATGAAGATTATTATCACAATGCCCAGGCCGGGTCGCACTTCGCACCGAATGTCTGGCCTGCGCAAGACCTGCTGCCCGGATTCAAGGAGGCTTACCAGGCCTATTTCGATGCCATGAGCGAATTGGCTCAATCGTTGATGCGCCTGTTTGCCCTGGCATTGGAACTGGATGAGTGTTTTTTCGATGACAAGATCGACCGGCATATCAGTATGTTCCGCAGCCTGAGTTATCCGGATATCAAGACTGAAGTCGAGGCTGGCCAGTTACGCGCCAGTGCGCATACCGACTACGGCAGTCTGACTATAGTTCGCCCTGATAACGCGCTGGGCGGCTTGCAAGTACGTAATCGTCAGGGCGAGTGGGTCGATGTGCCGTATGTCGAGAATGGTTTTGTGGTCAACATTGGCGACCTGATGATGCAGTGGACCAACGACCAGTGGATTTCCACACTGCATCGAGTGGTCAACCCGCCGATGACCAGCGAGCAGGACAACCGCCGACAGTCTCTGGTGTTCTTCCACCAACCGAACTACGACACGTTGATTCAATGCCTGCCAGGTTGCCTGCAGCCTGGCGCCAAGCCTCGGCATGCGCCGGTTACATCAGGCGATCATTTGCTGTCCAAGTTCGTCAAGCAGACCACTTTTGGCGGCAGCAAGGTGGCCTGACATGAGCACACTTTCATACGTCAACGTGTTCGCGCAGGACATCGTCCGCCTGAGCACCTTCTACTCGAACCTGTTCGGCTTTCGCGAAATCGAGGCCATCAGGTCACCGATCTTTCGCGGACTGGACACCGGCAAGTCCTGTATTGGTTTCAACGCACTGGATGCGTACGAGCTGCTTGGCCTGGAGGCGTTTGCAGGCAGCACGGGGGGCAGGTTCTTGCTCAACATCGACGTGTCCGACCAGGCCGAGGTGGACCGACTGGTGCCGCTGGCGGTGGCGCAGGGCGCAACACTGGTCAAGGAACCGTACTTGACCTATTACAACTGGTATCAGGCCGTGCTGCTGGACCCCGAGCAGAATGTCTTTCGCATTAACGTGATGCGCTGAAAAGTTGCTGTCGAGCATGGAGTGGAGAGGGGGCTGGCGCGGCCAGACAGGCTCCTCTGTTTCAGACATTTATCGAAAAATCTACTGGCTGAACTGCTAGCTATCCCGTCCGTGAAAGCAGGTCTTCAATTGTGCAACAGGCAAGGCATGCCTGATTCAATAATTGAGGATATGGACATGAATGAATCTGCTAGCGCACAACCCAGACACGGTATGGTAACCAGTCCCGAATCCCGTGGTTCTTATGCCATATCCAAAGGGCTGTTGCTGGAGTGGGAGGTGGTCGCTATGGAAGGAGGCAAAAACTTTCCAGACGAGACATTTGGTCTTGCGCACGACTTCCCTGGCGTCGATGAGCCTATTAATCTCGATCCGCCTGCGTCAGCGCCGCCGCTTGCCAACCCGCCACCAGACGGACTCATACTGAGCGGGGGGCAAGATGATCGGCGTAAATGCTTGAACCTGACGGATGTCGGGATCATTGAGGAAATAACGCAAAAAGGTCATGGTGCGGCTGAAAAGTGGCCTCGGTTGAGCGTTGCGGGTGGAGACGAGTTTGAAGTTAGATGGGCGTACCATGCCGTACATGTCACACGCGGCTACCGGTGGTTTATTACCAAAGACGGCTGGGATGAAAGCAAACCCATTACGCGGGAAGCCTTCCAGGGAAAGAACTACGTCAGTGATAACCACTTCAAAGCGGACGGTCAAGACGGATTGATGTGGAGCGATATCTCGCCGTTGAGTCCTTTTGATAAACACCGGGATGAGCTTCAGCCCGCAGAGATTACAAAAGCAACATTACCCAGCGATAAACACGGACATCATGTCATTCTTCTTGCCTGGATCGTCGCCGAAACCGATAAAGCGTTTTATCAGGCGTTTGATGTCGATTTTGATGTGCCCGTATCTGGAAAATGAGGCGGTAGATGTGAAGGGCAGGGTGCAAGCGTCCAGCGAAGCGTTGCCCATGCTTGTTCTGCATAAGGAATAGATGATCAGAAAGCCCGGCTTCAGCGCCGGGCTTTTTTGTGCAAGCCAGGCCTGAGTATCGCCTACTGACTTGCGTACGTAGCCGATCACTGGCTCAAGAGTTCTTTGCGCACGATGTCTGCCCCCGCACTTAACGCGCGCAGCTTGCCGCTGGCGACATGACGAGGGAGGGGGGCCATTCCGCAGTTGGTGCACGGATAGAGTTTGTCGGCATCGACGAATTGAAGCGCTCTCCTCAGCGTGTTGGCGACTTCCTCAGGCGTTTCAATGGTATGGCTTGCCACATCAATGGCCCCTACCATCACTTTCTTGCCTCGGATGAGTTCCAGCAGATCCATAGGGACGCGCGAGTTGTGACATTCCAATGAGATGATGTCGATGCTGGAATTCTGCAGTCTGGGAAAGGCCTCTTCGTACTGCCGCCATTCCGAACCCAGCGTTTTTTTCCAGTCGGTATTCGCCTTGATGCCGTAGCCATAGCAAATATGCACGGCCGTTTCACATTTAAGCCCTTCAACTGCCCTTTCCAAGGTGGCGACGCCCCAGTCGTTCACCTCATCAAAAAACACGTTGAATGCAGGCTCATCAAACTGAATGATATCAACCCCGGCAGCCTCAAGTTCTTTGGCCTCTTGGTTGAGAATTTTGGCAAACTCCCAAGCCAGTTTTTTACGATTTCTGTAATGAGCATCGTAGAGGGTGTCAATCATCGTCATTGGCCCGGGCAAGGCCCACTTGATAGGCTGCCTGGTTTGCTGGCGTAGAAATTTTGCGTCTTCAACAAAAACCGGCGCTCGGCGAGCGACAGCGCCCACGACCGTTGGCACGCTCGCATCGTAGCGGTCACGAATTCTAACGGTCTCGCGCTGTTCAAAATCGACGCCGTCGAGATGCTCAATAAATGTAGTTACAAAATGCTGGCGCGTTTGTTCACCGTCGCTGACGATATCAATATTGGCCAGTTGTTGTTCTTGCAGCGACAAACGTAACGCATCCTGCTTGCCTTCAACCAGTGCTTCGCCTTGCAATTTCCAAGGTGACCAGAGCGTCTCAGGTTGTGCAAGCCAGGAAGGTTTAGGCAAACTGCCAGCGGTAGAGGTAGGCAACAGCTTTTTCATAAAAATAGCCTTGGTTTAGATGATCAAAGGGCGTCGCTAGCGGACCACTGATCCAGAACGGTCTGGTAAGGTTTGATAAAGTGCTCTTCAGCGAACTTTCCTTGCTCGATAGCCAGCTGACTGCGTTCCTCGCGGTCATACACAATGCGAGTCAGTGAGTAATCTTGATTTTGCAAGCTGGGCTGGTAGAGTTTTCCTGCCGTTGAGTTCGCGTTATAGATCTCAGGTCGATAAATTTTCTGAAAAGTGTCCATCGTGCTGATGGTGCTAATAAGCTCCAGAGGGGTGTAGTCACCAAGCAAGTCGTTTGAAAAATAGAAAGCCAAAGGCGCAACGCTGTTCGGGGGCATGAAATAGCGAACCTTTAATCCCATCTTCCTGAAGTACTCATCCGTCAACGAGTATTCGTCCTGCTGGTACTCGAACCCTAATACCGGATGCTGATTCCCGGTCCGGTGGTAGGTCCTGGCGCTCGATACACTCAGGCAGATAACAGGTGGCTTGTCGAAATGGGCTTTGTAGCTACTTGAATTGACGAAACATTTGTAGAGTTTTCCGTGCAAGTCTCCGAAGTTTTCTGGCGTGCTGAGCCCGGACTGACTCTTATTGTGCTGCAGCAATCGCACACTGAAATCATAGTCTCGCACATAAGAGGAAAAATTATTTCCTGCCATTCCATTAATGCGCTCATCGGTTTTTCGATCAATGATCGTGGTTTTTAAAATCTCAATTAATGGAATAGCAGGGTGATTGCCTTCAGTATCGATATGCATTTCTGCAGAGACAATATTCAGATCCACCGTATAACGATCTCCTTTGGGGTTGTCCCAGTGCACCAACGCATTGAAGCGATTGTCGATCATCGTCAACGTATTACGCACATTCTCCTGGCGACTTTCCCCCCTGGCCAGGTTCGCAAAATTCGTCGTGACTCGTGTCGTGTCTGAGGGTGAATAATTCTCATCAAAACGAGTGCACTTGACAGAAAATGTGAATTCTTTTTTCATCTTGGCTTGGCATCCTTTCTTATGGGGCAACGCCCGAACAGGCTTCTTGCCCCTTCAGCTTTGACCGGTGTCTGTCTCTTCAATCAGCGACCATTATTCTGTTGACGGTGAAGAGCTGTAGGGATTTTAGGCCGGTTGCCTACATGAACAAAAACGAATTGATTTCAATAAATCATTAGTCACGCTCATGATTGACCTAAGGGTAGGCAGGTCTCTGGAAGGGGGGGCCATCCACGGTAATATCTGGTCGGACACAACGATGATTTTCAGAATCATCCTTGTCACGCTCCACTCATATTGGGCCAAATGGCTTCGGCGCGTGAGTCGCGCAGAGCGTTATAAAAGGCATGACGTCGCTCTTGCCGCATACGTGGCTGACATTGGGTTATCTGGTATGGGCTCGATGTGGGCGATGCGGTGTCGAGAGCATCCGAATGTCGGTGATCCATGCCGTCACAACCCACTCCAGTGCTACTAACGCTGCCGCAATTAAAGCATCCGCCGTGAAGTAACCTTCGGTAGTACTTTTGTAGAAAACCCTGTGCCGCCACAAGTCAAGTTTGCTTTTGGTAGGGACTCATCTTTACCGCTAAAAGCGCTCGCTCCTTCGTAAGTGGCTTCATCACCCCCTTGGCATCATCAAGCAGTATGTACAGAAAGTATCGGTCGTCCTGATCGCGCAATATCCGGTAAACCTCTGCATACGCGTTCGAGCCAGGGGCTATGGTTCGGTCTACAAGCAATTCATAGCTGACGATGTGCAGGTTCTTCAACGCCGCCTGGAAGTCTGCATTGATTCCGGTTTCCCACTGGCTACCTCCGCGCACTCTCAAGATGACGACTACCAGCGTAATCAACGCGAATCCCGCTAACTCAAAAATGCACGTTCCTTGCTCCATGCGCTAACCCCATATGCTTTCTGATCCGCTGTTAATACCGGCATCCGATCACTCATTCAAGCTCGAAGGTGTGACAGTGCTCAGGGCAATTACGTCGGGGGGGAGTGCTGAGCGTGTTCAATTGGGCAAACAATGCTCTGTGCTGCGGCCATTACGGCTATCGTGCGTTTGTCCCTTCTACATCGTTGGCCGCTGCTCGAGATCAAGGTCAATTCGGCGTGTTCGATGTGCGCAGAGTGATCCCCAATTGCTATGAGGGCGTGCATTGGTGGAGTGCTTCAGATTTGGCGAGTGGTGTCTGCGGGCTGAAGACCGCAGCAGCATTGAAACGAGAATTGCGGACCATGACTGTTTTTGCGAACCAAAACAAAAAGGGCCTACCCGGCAAAATGCCCGGTAAGCCCTTTATATATGTGGTGCCCCGAGCCGGGGTCGAACCGGCACGTCCAAAGGACGAGGGATTTTAAGTCCCTTGCGTCTACCAATTTCGCCATCGGGGCGGTAGCGCCAAGAGCAGGGAATATATACACCCGGCCCCTATGAAGCAAGCTTGAAAGCGTCCCGAACGGTACAAGACGCTGCTTTTTTGCCTGTCAGAAATGCTTGGCAAATCATGAGGCTACGAAATTTTATTGGTGCAAAGGCTGACGTGCCGTGATCCGGCGACTCAGGCTTTGCTGTCTTTCACCACCGTATCCTTCACCACGGCCTCGACCTTGTCAGCCAGTATTCGCAGGTAGCTTGCCAGGGCGACTTCTTCCAGGCGCAGGCCTTTGCGTTGTCGGGAGCGGGGGAGTTTGGCCAGGTTGCCGAGCAGGAAGCCTTCCAGAACCGCCGGGTGGATGTAGCATTTTCGGCAGATGGCAGGGGTGTTGCCCAGTTGTTTCGAGACTGCCTTGACCATGTCGACGATGTGCCGTTTGGCGTCGGCCTCTGGCTCCCAGTGCAGTTTTTGCAGCGTTGCCAGTGCCAGCGCACTGGCAGCCCAGGTTCGGTAGTCCTTGGCGGTGAAGTCCGAGCCGGTGAGGCTTTGCAGGTAGGCATTGATGTCGGAAGAGGTCACCGCGTGGCGCACGCCGTCTTCGTCCAGGTACTGGAAGAGGTTTTGTCCGGGCAGTTCCATGCAGCGTTTGATCACGTTGGCCAGACGTCGATCCTTGACGCTGACTTTATGCTCGACGCCGCTCTTGCCGCGGAACTCGAAGAGGATTTGGCCGCCTTTGACTTCAACGTGCTTGTTGCGCAGGGTGGTCAGGCCGTACGAGCGGTTTTCCTTGGCGTACTGGCTGTTGCCGATGCGGATCAGTGTTGCGTCCAGCAATGAAATGACCGTCGCCATGACTTTTTCCCGGCCCATGCCCGGCTGAGCGAGCTGTGCTTCGATCTGCTTGCGCACTTTGGGCAGCGCATGGCCGAACTCGATCAGCCGCGAGTATTTGTCCTGATCACGTATTTCGCGCCAGCGCGGATGGTAGCGATACTGCTTGCGCCCGCGGGCATCGCGGCCGGTGGCCTGCAGGTGGCCCAGCGGATCGGCACAGATCCACACTTCGGTGTAGGCGGGCGGGACTGCCAGTGCGTTGATGCGCTTGATCTCCGACTCGTCCTTGATGCGCTGACCCTTGGTGTCAAAGTACGCGAATTTGCCGCGCAGTACCTTGCGCGTAAGGCCCGGTTGAGTGTCGTCTACGTAATGCAGTTCACTGGCGGGCTGGCTGATGGCAGTCGAGTCAGGCATGGCTAAGTTCCAAAGGCAGTTAAAAACACTGACCTCGGGCTTTTACGGTGGTGCCGTTTATTTGCTGCGTGGCTGTTTTTTTCGAAAGGTCAGGCCAGCACCGCGACCGCCTTGATCTGCGCCCAGAGCGACTGGCCTCTGTGCAGGTTCAGTTGGTCGCTGGAATAGCGAGTGATGCGTGCGAGCAGCGGCGTGCCGCCAGCGTCCAGCTTCACCAGAACGTGTGCCGAATTGTCGGCCAGCGCTTCCTCGATCACCGTGACCGGCAAGCGGTTGAGGATGCTGCTCTGGTAATCGGGTTGCAGGTTGAGGCTGACATCCCGGGCCTGGACCTTGATGCGCAGCAGGGTGCCGACCTGCATCTGCGCGTGGGCGACGCGCATGCTCAGTTTGCTGTCGGGCAGGGTTACGGTGAGCAACTGGTAATGCTGATCATAGGCGCTGACCGTGCCTTCGATGACCACGCCTGCATCACTGCCCATCGCCAGAGGAAGGTCCAGCCGCGCCAGGGTTTCGTGGATCGGACCGCTGGCCAGCACGGTGCCTGCCTCGAGCAGCACCAGGTGGTCCGCCAGGCGTGCGACTTCATCCTGAGCATGGCTGACGTACAGCATGGGGATGTCCAGCTCGCGGTGCAGGCGCTCCAGGTACGGCAGGATTTCACTTTTACGCCGGGTGTCCAGCGCCGCCAGCGGCTCATCGAGCAGCATCAGCCGCGGGCTGGTCAGCAGGGCGCGGGCGATGCCCACGCGCTGGCGCTCGCCACCGGACAGCTTGTCAGGGTTACGCTGCAGCAGGTGATCGATGCCGAGCAGTTCGCTGGCCTGCGGCAGTTGAATGCGGCGCTGCTGGCGCGGGATACGTTTCATGCCGAACTCCAGATTGTCGCGCACCGACAGATGCGGGAACAGGCTGGCTTCCTGAAACACGTAGCCGATCGCCCGCTTGTGCGGAGCCAGGAAAATACCTTTTTCGGTGTCCTGCCAGACTTCATCGTGAACGCGGATGAAGCCCTGATCGGCTTTTTCCAGGCCGGCGATGCAGCGCAGGCAGGTCGTCTTGCCCGAGCCGGAAGGCCCGAACAGCGCGGTAATGCCTGATCCCGGCAGGCTCAGGTCGGTACGGACGGTGAAATCCGGGTAGGCCATCTGCAGGCGGACTTCAATCGGCGATGCCATGACTCAGCTCCATCCCGTTCTGGATTTGCCGCTGGAATACAGCGCCAGCAGCACCAGAAAGGAAAAGACCAGCATCGCGCCGGCCAGCCAGTGCGCTTGCACGTACTCCATGGATTCGACGTGATCGAAGATCTGCACTGACACCACACGGGTTTTCTCGGGAATATTGCCGCCGATCATCAGGACCACACCGAACTCGCCGACCGTGTGCGCGAACCCGAGGATGGCCGCGGTGATAAAGCCCGGCTTGGCCAGGGGCAGAATCACGTGGAAAAAGGTGTCCCAAGGGCCCGCCCGCAAGGTAGCTGCGACCTCCAGAGGGCGAGTGCCGATCGCTGCAAACGCGTTCTGCAGCGGCTGCACGACAAAAGGCATCGAGTACAGAACCGAGCCGATCACCAGGCCGGCAAAGCTGAAGGTCAGTGTGCCCAGTCCCAGGCCTTGCGTAAGCTGACCCACCGCACCGTTGGGGCCGAGCAGCAACAACAGGTAAAAACCGATAACGGTTGGCGGCAAGACCAGGGGCAGGGCGACGACTGCGCCAATCGGCCCCTTTAGCCATGAATCAGTGCGCGCCAGCCACAGCGCAACGGGCGTGCCGATGATCAGCAGGATGACAGTGGTCAGCGACGCCAGTTTCAGCGTCAGCCAGATCGCCGCGATGTCGGCACTCCCCAGCGGCATTTACAGCTGGTATCCGAAGGACTTGATGATCGCGGCGGCTTTCGGGCCCTTGAGGTACTCGACCAGCGCCTTGGCAGCGGCGCTGTCCTTGCCTTTGTTGAGGATGACCGCGTCCTGCTTGATCGGGTCATGCAGGTCATCCGGTACGATCCACGCCGAGCCGCTGGTCAGCTTGCCATCCTTGTAGATCTGCGACAGGGCCACGAAACCCAGCTCGGCATTGCCGGTGGACACGAACTGGTAGGCCTGGGTAATGCTCTGACCTTCGACGATCTTGGCTTTGGTGGCCTCGGTCAGGTCCAGTTTGCTCAGTACCTGAGTCGCCGCGAGACCGTAGGGGGCGGTTTTGGGGTTGGCGATGGACAGATGTTGATACTGATTGGCCTTGAGTACCTGGCCCTTGCTGTCGACGTAACCATCCTTGGCCGACCACAACGCCAGTGTGCCGACCGCGTAGGTGAAGCGCGAACCCTTGACGGTGTCGCCTTCCTGCTCGAGTTTTGCCGGCGTGGTGTCGTCAGCCGAGAGGAATACCTCGAACGGCGCGCCATTTTTGATCTGCGTATAGATCTGACCGGTAGCGCCAAACGCAGCGACGAGCTTGTGGCCGGTGTCCTTCTCGAAGTCAGTGGCGATCGCCTGGATCGGCGCGGTGAAATTGGCCGCCACGGCGACTTGCACTTCGTCGGCAGACGCATAGGCTGCGGCAGAGGCAGCAAAGGCCAGCACGGAGAATTTGAGAATGGCGCGCAGCGTGGTCGTTCGCATGAAACAGCTCCTTGATGATGAAAACGCACGCCATCGGGGTAAGGGCGTTTCGCTATATAGATAAATATATAGCGTCAGCCTGTCGTTCTGAAAGCACTGTTTTATCGCGGAGACAGAATTTTCAGCGCATTTTCAGCCAGTTGCCGCGTCAGCTCGGTGGCCCCCAGCTGATGTTTGATACCGACTGCCTGGCCTGCCCAGAGGTTCACGAAGTCACTGCTGCCCAGTTTCTCCGCCTGGGCGCGCAGCGGCATCAAGGCACCGCCCGCCAGCGGAAACGCCGGGGCGAGCGGGCTGATGGGGCCGGCTTCGCGCATGATCCGATTGACGATGCCTCGCGCCGGACGCCCGGTGAAGAGGTTGGTCAGAGCGGTCTGGCTGCCCGTGGCATCGTGCAGCGCTTGACGGTGCAGGGCGCTGACGCTGGCTTCCGGGCAGAACAGATACGCGGTCCCGACCTGTAACGCCGAAGCGCCCAGGATAAATGCTGCCGCGACACCGCGTCCGTCTGCGATACCTCCTGCGGCGATGACCGGGATGCTTGTGGCGTCAGCCATTTGCGGGACCAATGCAAAGGTACCGACCTGGGTGTGCAGTTGATCGCTGAGGAACAGCCCCCGATGGCCGCCTGCTTCGTAGCCCATGGCAATCACCGCGTCGCAGCCGTGTTGCTCCAGCCAGATCGCTTCCTCGACCGTGGTGGCTGACGAGATGATCTTTGCACCCGTGGCCCGGACCCGATCCAGTAACGATGGCTGCGGAAGGCCGAAATGGAAACTCACCACTTCCGGCCTCAAGCGCTCGATCAATGTGCAGCTGTCGCTGTCGAAGGGCGCGCGGTTGGAGACTGGTGTCGGCGCATCGAAATCGGCACCCAATTCCTCGTAATAGGGCTTGAGCGACTGCTTCCAGCGTTCGGCGCGCTCGGCATCGTGGGCCGGAGGCTGATGGCAGAAGAAATTCAGGTTCAGCGGAGCGTTACCGGTCTGCTGCCTGAAAGTCGCTACTTCCTGTTCGATTTTCTCAGGGGTGAGCATGGCGCAGGGCAATGCCCCCAAGCCGCCAGCCTGAGCCACAGCAATGGCCATCTGCGATCCGCTGGCGCCCGCCATGGGGGCTTGCAACAGCGGCAGTTCGACGGCAAACAGTTCAGTGATGCGGCTATCTGGCCATTGACTCATGTGTTTCTCCGGCAGGCATTCAGGCAATGCTCATTGAGCGCGCGAATGGCGGGAATGGCAAACGCCACGTCGAGCGTCGACAAGCCGGCAGGGCCACTCGGTTGACATAAAAAACGATCGGTCTACTATTCGGGTATGACTCAGCCAACCACCTCGCTACCCACTCCCTCACTCGCCAGGCCCCGGCGTCCCGGCCGGCCGCCAAAGGTTGATCGCGATAATCTCGAGACCCGCGAGGCGCTGCTGCGCCGCGGTCTGGAAGTGCTCACCGAACAGAGTTTTTCGGCCACAGGGCTTGATTACATCCTCAAGGAAGTCGGCATTCCCAAAGGGTCGTTCTATCACTACTTCCCCAGCAAGGAAGCCTTTGGCCGGGCGGTGCTGGATGAGTACGCGCGCTATTTTGCGCAGCGGCTGGACCGCTGGCTGCTGGATGAAGCGCTTTCGCCACTGGAGCGACTTGTCGGCTTTGTGCAGAGCGCCAAGGGCGGTATGGCGCGACACGACTATCGACGCGGTTGCATGGTCGGCAATCTGGGCCAGGAAATCAGTCTGTTACCGGACGGATTTCGCGAGGTACTGGAACAGACGCTGCTGGACTGGCAGTCGAAACTGGCGGGTTGTCTGAGGGCTGCGCAATCAATGGGCGAGCTGGCTGCAGACGCTGATTGCGATGAGCTGGCCGCGTTTTTCTGGATCGGCTGGGAGGGCGCAGTGCTGCGTGCCCGGCTGGTTAAAAGCGCTACACCATTGAACACGTTCCTTGCCGGCTACCTTCGCGGTTTGCCGCAATGATTTCTCTTCAGAACTATTTAAAGACGATCAGTCTAAATTGGAGGCGCATATGTTCAAGGGCATCTTGATCGACAAGGATGAGGCGGGCTACCACGTCAATCTGACCGACATCGACGAAGCGCGGCTGCCCTCGGGCGACGTGACGATCGACGTGTCGCACAGCACGCTCAACTACAAGGACGCGCTGGCGATCACCGGTCAGAGCCCGATCGTGCGCAGCTTCCCGATGGTCCCGGGTATTGACCTGGCCGGTACGGTTGAAGCCAGCGATACCCCTGAGTTCAAGGTCGGGGACAAGGTTCTGCTCAATGGCTGGGGCGTAGGCGAAGGGCATTGGGGCGGGCTGGCGCAAAAGGCCCGGCTCAAGAGCGAATGGCTCATTCCTTTGCCAGAGGCCTTCACGCCGGCGCAGGCGATGGCCATCGGCACGGCGGGCTACACCGCGATGCTCAGTGTCCTGGCATTGGAAAAGCACGGCTTGACCCCGGACCACGGTGATGTGCTGGTCACCGGCGCCAATGGTGGGGTCGGCAGCTTTGCCATCGCCATCCTGGCCAGGCTCGGCTATCGGGTCATTGCTTCCACCGGGAGGGCCTCGGAAAGCGACTACCTGCAGCAACTCGGCGCGGCACAGATCGTTGACCGGCAAACCCTCTCGCAGCCTGGGCGACCGCTGGCCAAGGAGCAATGGGCGGCGGCAGTCGACTCTGTCGGCAGCCATACATTGGCCAACGTGTGCGCCGGTATTCGTTATCGGGGTGTGGTGGCGGCCTGTGGCCTGGCGCAGGGCATGGAGTTTCCGGGGTCGGTTGCGCCGTTCATTCTGCGCGGTGTCACGCTGGCGGGTATCGACAGCGTGACTCGCCCGCGCGCGGATCGGCTGGAAGCCTGGTCGAGGCTGGCGAGCGACCTGGACATGTCGTTGCTGCCACTGATCAGCCGTGAAGTCGGCTTGAGCGAGGTGATCGACCTCGCGCCGCAATTGATTGCAGGGCAGGTTCGTGGCCGGATTGTGGTGGATACCGCACGTTGAGTGAATCAGAGGGCGTCGACACTGGCACACTCAAGCGCGATCAGTGCGCGATGCACCTGCGTCGTGCCGAGCCCGGTTTCGCATAATTGCAACGGCGTGCGACCGCCGAATGACGTGTTGCGGGCAACCAGCCATTGGCTGGCACGCTCGGGCGTTGCAAACACCTGCAGGGCGTGGCTGGCAATCATCGCCACACGGTCTAGGCGTTCGGAGGCTACCAGGTCCAGTGACTGTTGCTGGCGCTGGCGCCGTTCGAGGGTTGAAACCGATGCGTTGAACAGCGCTTCCATTTGCCTGGGGGCAAGGGCCAGCGCGTCCCGCACTGCACGGATCCAGCGCGGTGCAAAGCCCGCCTGAATGTTCGTCAGGCGTTCAGCTTCGCTGCGCTGACTGAGCTGGTGGGTCAGCAACCAGAAACTGGCCGCCGCGTCACCGCGGCCAGGTGTTTTGCGGGCAGAGGGCGGAATCAAGGTGCGTGCCGGCCTTCGATGGCGGAAAGGACGGCCAAGGCTATCCCAGGTGACGCGTCGTTCAAGCGGCAGGATGTTACCGGGCGTTGCCTGACGGGGCAGGTGGTGCGCTGCAGCGCAGGTGTCGCACCAGAGCCCTCGTGCTAAAGTCGCTCGCTTGAATGCGAATGAAAAGCGCCGTGGCTGTTGGCACGCGCTTGCACCAGAAAAGGCGTCGCTCCCTATGCCGCACGACCCTCACACCGACCAGGACGCACGCATCGTCAGCCAGCCTTCGCTGCCCGACGTCAACAAGCCGCTGCGCCTCTACCTCGATCGCCTGGCACCTTCAAGCCGCCTGACCATGACCTACGTTCTGCAGGATGCAGCAGACCGGCTGGGCATGGCTGACGTCGATATTCATGATGTTCCCTGGCACACCCTGCAACCTGGCCACGTTACCGCGCTGGTCGCAACGCTGCGTCAGGATGACTACGCGCCCAACACCACCTCGCTGTATGTGAACGCCATTCGCGGCGTGATGAACGAAGCCTGGCGACACGACCTGATCAGCCACGATCAACTGCTGAAAATCCGCTCGATCAAACCGGTCAGCGGCACGCGATTGGTCAAGGGCCGCAACATCCGTCGCACGCTGATTCGTGAGCTGATGGAAGCCTGTGCTGCCGACCCCAGGCCGCAAGGGCGTCGCGATGCCGCGATCATTGCCATTCTGTATGGCTCGGGGATGCGCAAGTCCGAGTCGGTCAACCTCGACCTTTCCCAGATCGACTTCGCCGAGCGCAGCCTGCGGGTGCTGGGCAAAGGCAACAAGCAATTGATCAAATACGCCCCCGAATGGGCCTTCAAGGCGCTGAACGACTGGCTGGCGTTGCGCCGGTCGTGCCTCCCGCCGGGGCAGGGCGATGACCCGTTCCTGTTCAACCGGATTCGCCGTGGCAGCCATATCACCCGCGACAGAATCACCAAGCACGCCATTTACTTCATCGCCAAGCAGCGCGGGCGCCAGGTGGGTGTGAACATCATGCCCCATGATTTTCGACGTTCGTTCATTACCCGGGTGATCGAAGAGTTCGATCTGTCGATTGCCCAGAAGCTCGCGCATCACACGCACATCTCGACCACCGCCAGTTACGACATGCGCAGTGACAACGAGCGGCGCAATGTTGTGGACGGGTTTGATCTTTGAGCAAAAAAAAGCCACCTCGCGTAAACGGGGTGGCTTAAAAGATCTAACCAAAGGAGTGATGAAGCAGAGCAGAGATTCACCGGCATCGCGACGCGGATTCGCGGGGCCGGGAGAAATGTTCGTTCATCGCCGGCAACGTTAACACTGGCGTTCCCGATTCAGTTATCAGCGTTATCGATAGCCGTCATTGGCAAAAGAAATAGGACGGCGGACGGGCCTGCGGATCGCCATCCAGAAAATGGATAGTTCGACCCTGAGCTATCCGGCAATCGGATAGCCAACAATTGGCAACAATTTCATGCTTTGCCGCACTTGAAACGTACGGGACTGAGCATGGAAAAGTTCGATATACACCGTAAAACCCGATTCGACTCGCTGGTACACGAGTACGGACTGGATGGCAGCCGCCTGCTGCCGTGGGAAGGCTACCCGATGCCGTTCGCCGGCGGCTGGTGCGTGGTCCGTCCGGGCACCTGCAGCGAAGCACACACCCAGATCGATCAGGAAATCTTCATTGCCATCAAGGGCAGTGCGCGTCTGGTTGTCGGTGACCGGCAGATGGATTTCACCGTTGGCGATATCGCCGCCATTCCGAAACACACCAACCATTACGTCATCAATGATTCCGCCGAGGACTTCCACTTCTATGTGGTCTGGTGGGACATGAACTACGTGAACGCGTTCGTGGCGCAGCACAGCGAGACCACGGGGTGCCTGGATGAGTAAGTTCATCGTCACCATCACGCCCCCGACCCCCAATGGCGATTTGCACATAGGCCATATCGCCGGGCCGTTTCTGGCCGCTGATGTGTTTACCCGCGTGCAGCGTCAGCGTGGCCACGAGTGTGTGCTGGTGTCCTACTCCGACGACTACCAGTCCTACATGTTGCGCAAAGGGCTGGAGCAGGGCGTCGACCCGGTCGAGCTGGCCAGGCGCAATTCCGACCGCATCGAGGCCTCGCTGGCGGCCATCAACATACAGCCCGACAACTGGATGCGCCCGCACGACAACCCGTGGTTCGCCGAAGCGGTGGGTGAGGTGTTCGGTGCGTTGCGTGATGCCGGCGCGATCGAGTGTCGGGATTCAAGCGAGTCGTATTGCCCTGATTGCGATGTCTGGGGTTACGAGGCGTTTGCCCGGGGCAACTGCAATTACTGCGGTGCCGAGTCCGACGCCAGTCAGTGCGAGAACTGCGCCCAGGCCCCTGACGCCGAGCTGATGACGGACTTGCGCTGCAAGCTCTGCAGTCAGCCCTCGCAATGGAAAAACGCCCATCGCGCGTTTCTGAAACTGGCCGGGTTCAAGCCGCAGTTGCGTGACCGCCTGCTGGGCCAGTCATGGCGCAAGCCGCTCGACAGCTGGTTGCGCGACAGCCTGGAGCACCTGCATGACTGGGGCGTCACGCGTCCGGGCGACGGCGGGCTTGATCTGCAGGCCGACGGCTCGTGCCGGGTGCACACCTGGTTCATGGGGCTGGCGGGCTACATGGCGGCATTTCGGGAGTATGCCGACCGCGTCGGGCGTCCGGAGCTGTTTCGTCAGTACTGGCAGTCAGGGCAGGGCACGCTGGTGCATTTTCTCGGCTTTGACTGTGTGTTCAGCCACGCCATCGTCTATCCGGCGCAACTGACGGCGCTGCACGACATCAGGGTCCGCCAGCGCTTCATGCCCAATCAGTTTCTCAAGCTGGACGGCCTGAACCTGTCGACCAGTCGCAACCATGCGATCTGGGTCGGCGACCTGGCCCGTGAAGCCTGCGCGGACAGTGCGCGCCTGTATCTGGCGAGTATCGCGCCGGAGGAAAGCGAAGGTGATTTCCGCCTGGCGCAGTTCCTTGCATGGCGGGCAGAGGTGTTCAGCGAGTTTTTCCCGGCCTTGCTGGACGCCGGAATAAACCGCGACGACCACTGGTGGAGCGGCCTCTGCGGGGCGGACGCCGGACTCCTGGAAGCGTTGCGCGTGCAGTGGAGCAAAGCTTCGGAGCCTGCGCAGTTTTCGATGAAACGCATGGCTCAGGTGCTGCTGGACGCGATCGCCATCACCCGCGGGCGTCTGGCCGAAGGACGCCCGGTCAGCCATCTGGCGGCATTCATCGCGGTGGCCGGCAAGGCGCTGATTCCGGACATGTCAGCGCAGATCATCAGCGCGTTCGCACTGCCCGAGGCCCGCGTCCACGCCACGCTGATGAACGGCCCGGCCGCTGAATACTCCATCTGAACGGATTCACGACAATGTTTATCGATTATGAGATAACGGTCATTGGCGCCGGGATCACCGGCGCCAGTATCGCGGCGAAGCTGTGCAGCGCCGGTGTGTCGGTCGCGCTGATCGACAAGGGCGCAGCCGGCAGCCTGGGCGCAAGCGGCTATTCCGGCGGCCTGGTTCGCCTGTATGACAGCGATCCGCTGCTGATGGAGCTGGCCGCCTATTCCATCAGCCTGATGGACGACGGCGTTTTTGCGACCACTTACGCCAGTGCGTTGCGGCGTACCGGGGTGATTTACCGGGCCGCCACGGACCAGCTGGATAACCTGCACCGCGCCATCGACCAGTACGGCAGCGAACGCTACCCGATGCGCCTGCTGTCAGGTCACGAGCTTGATGGCAGTCGCTACCCGCATTGCCCGGCGCTGGAACGGGTCAATCTGTTCGAGCCGCGCGCCTGCGTCGGCAATGTGCGTCAGGCCGTCGCCGCGCTGTGTCAGTCGGTACGCCAGCAGGGCTTGCTGCTGGAGCATCGCGAGATCAAGTCCATCGACTGCCGGGCGCCCGACCTTGTGCACATCGACCTGGGCAGCGCCACGCTGCGTTGCCGGACCGTGGTGGTCGCTGCCGGTGCCTGGAGCCAGCACCTGGTGCCGCACTCGGGGCTGGAAGCACGCTCGATTCCCCTTGCCCGGGTGCTGACCGAAGGCGACTGGTCAATGCCGGTAATTGATGCGGTTACCCAGAGCTACGGCATACCGCTGACTCGGCATATCGTGCAGACCGGCTGTGGCGTGCGTGACAGCGGCCTGTGGCCCGAGCACCTTGCGCAGCCCGATGCACGGCATAGCGAAGACGCCTGCAAACGCGTCGCCCAAGTGTGCGCCTCGGCCGGCAAGCCGCATGTGCTTGATGTGTTGCCCGGTTTCGACAGCTACAGCGCCGACGGTCGGCCGATGCTGGGGTTCTGCGCCGAGCGCAGCCCGGTGTATCTGGCCGCAGGCATGTCCGGGCTGGGCTTCAAGTTCGCGCCCGGCGTGGCGCACATTGCTGTCGAGCAACTGCGCAGGCATCTGGCTGGAAAGGATCGCGCTTGCTCTGGCTGGTCGGCATTGTCGCCAGGCAGGTCGATGCCGGGCTTTTCAGCACAAGACCTCGCGCTGGCGAGCGTGCAGTCATGACGTCCTCGGTCGACTCGCGTCTGCCGGGTTTGCGGGTCGGGGTCAGCGCTCTGTTCGACCCCGACGACACGCCGCATGCACGGACCTTTTTGAGGGCGCTGGCGGTGGCGCGCAATTGCATGCCGGGGCTTGAGCGGGTGCAGTGGCGCTTTCTCGACGACGCTGCCAATGCCGTTCGCGGGGCCGATGTGGCTCGGCAAATGATCGACTGGAAGGCCGATCTGGTCATCGGTCATTTCTCTTCGGATGCAGCCGTTGCTGCCGCGCCGCTGTATCGGCACGCCGGTATTGCCCTGCTGACCCCCGCAGCAACGATCGATTGCCTGACCCTGGAGCACCCCAACGTCTTTCGTTTCTGCCCCGCGGACCGGCAACTGGCGGCGGATCTGGTCAGCTGGCTGGAGACTCGTCAGTGGCTGCGCGTGCATGTTCAGGCCGACGACAGTGCTCACGGTCGGGCCTTGTGCATCGCCATCAGCGCGGCACTGGCAGGTGCCGGTTTGCAACGTGTCGACGAGCTCGACCAGGCCGATGTCGAGGTGTTTGCCGGACGCCTCAAACCCAGTCGCGAGCACTGGCAAGCGCGGCGGCAGGCCGACAGTACTCGACCGCTGGTGCTGACCGACGACGCTGCCTCGCCGTATCTGGGGTGCGCCGCAGCGCACGACAGCAACACCTTCGTGATCGGCTTCGCAGCCCCCGACAGCGCTGGACATCGCTGTCAGGCCCAGGCACTGCACCGGTCGCTGTTCGCTGCCGAACCGCAGACCTACTTTCGCGAAAGCCTGCTGATGCTTTACGTGCTGGCCGAGGTGGCCCGCGCCGGTCTTCGCGCCGCGCAACTGCCGGATGCGTTTCGGCACAGCACCTTCAACACACCGCTGGGCACGGTCAGCTTCGATCAGGGCGAGCTACGCAGCGCGACGACCTGCCTCTGGACGCCAGGCCCCACCGGGCTGAGCCGCATCGCCCCATAGCACCCAAAACACCGCTTTACACCAACTCTAAGGACCGGAACTTCATGGGTAACTCGACACCACACACCTTGCATTCGGACGCCGTCTGTATCGGCTTCGGTCCGGCCGGTATCGCGCTGGCCTGCGCGTTCGCCGATGCGCGAGAGGCCAATGACCCGCTGGGCGCGCTGTCCGTTCGCTATCTGGAAGCTGCGCAGGACAGCCAATGGCATCGCGAACTGCTGCTGGCCGGAACGGACATCAATCATCACGTATTTCGCGATCTGGTGACCCCGCGTAATCCACGCAGCCGCTTCTCGTTCGCCATGTACCTCAAGGAACACGGGCGAATGTTCGATTTCGGCCTGCTGGGCCGCCCGGCCAGTCGCCATGAATGGTCGGATTATCTGGCCTGGGTCGCCGCGCAGGTGGACAGCCAGACCTGCTTCAACACGCCGGTTACAGGCATTGACCCGGTGCTGCGTCATGGGCGCCTGCATGAACTACGCGTGTGCACGGCGGATACCTGTTTCACGACGCGCAATGTCGTGCTGTCCAGCGGCAGTGCTCCGCGTATTCCGCCCGCGTTCGAGGCGCTGATCGGCCCGACGCTGTTTCACACGTCGCAGTTTCTGAGCCGCCTGCAAGCCTTCGGCGAGCACCTGCCCAAGCGCTGGCTGGTGCTCGGTTCTGGGCAGAGCGCCAGTGAGTCGGTGCTGGAACTGGTCAGCCGCGACGCCGGCATCGAGGTGCATTCAGTGCATCGCTCGGCCGGTTTCAAACTCACCCAGCTGGGCCAGTTTCCCAACCGGGTATTCGCTCCGGATCACGTCGACTATTTCCATAGCCTGGACCCCGCCGCGCGGCAGCGTTTTCTCGACTGGAGCCGCTCGACCAATTACGCAGGGATCGACCCGGACGAAAGCCAGAAGCTGTTTTCGCTGATCTACGAAGACGCCATTGCCGGTCGCAAACGCCTGCAGACCTACGCCTACAGCGTGATCAGCGCCATAGAGCCCGTCGCCGAAGGCTACCGGGTCGAGCTGACCGACACCTTCAGCCAGCGCACCCAGGTGCTTGAGGTCGATGCCGTGGTGCTTGGCACCGGGTATCAGCAGTACCTGATACCGCCGTTGTTGAGTGGTTTGCAGCCATGGCTGCAGGCCGATGTCGACGGTGGTTTGCTCATCGATCGGGATTATCGGGTCGCCACCCAAGGCGAGTGCGACGTGAATATCTGGGTCAACGGCCTTTCCGAACGCAGCCACGGAATCAGTGACAGTCAGTCGTTTTCACTGATGGCATTGCGCGCCGAGCGTATCGCCACCGCTCTTCAGCAGGCCGTAGCACCGGCAGCCGAACCTTTGCTGGCACAGTGGAAGTGAAGCCCATGTACAACTCTCTTTGCGAAATCGTTCACGATCAGGCCTTCCTCAAGGTGACTGGCCTGGGCGCCGATTTTTTCCTGAAAATGGAATCACTCAACCCGGCAGGCTCGATCAAGCTCAAGACTGCCGTGGGGTTGATCAATGACCTTCAGGCGCGGGGCCTGCTGGGCCCGGACACGATTCTGATCGAGTCCTCGTCGGGCAATCTCGGGGTGGCGCTGGCGATGATCTGCGCTGAACGGGGCATCCCGTTTACCTGCGTGGTCGACCCCAACAGCTCCAGCCACAACATCCGCATGATGCGCAGCTACGGCGCCGAGGTCATCCAGGTCGAAATCCCGGACGCCAACGGCGGGTTCCTCGGGACGCGCATCGAGCTGATTCGTGAAAAAGTGGCCAGCGACCCGCGCTATGTCTGGCTCAATCAATACGAGAATGCGGCCAACCCGCGTGCCCATGCGCGAACCACGGCGCGTTCGATCAGCCAGCATTTCGGCCATGTGGATTATGTGTTCGTCGGTGCCGGGACCACTGGCACCTTGATGGGCTGCATTCAGCATTTTCAGCGCCATCATCCGACCACCCGAATCATTGCTGTGGACAGCGTCGGCTCGGTGACCTTCGACACCCCGGCCAGCCGGCGCTTCATTCCTGGACTGGGCACCAGCCAGCGCCCGCCGATCTTCAATGCCGATGGCATTCATGCGCTGGAAATGGTCCCGGAATCACACACCGTCGCCATGTGCCGCATTCTGGCGCGCAGCAAGGGCCTGCTGGTCGGCGGGTCCACCGCGACGGTGATCGCTGCGGTGCATGCCTGGCGCGAGCGCATCGAGCCCGGTTCGGTGGTGGTGGCGTTATCGCCGGACTGGGGCGAGCGCTACCTCGACACGCTGTACGATGATCACTGGGTCGAACAGCGGTTTGGCCGCGAAGTGCTGAGCATGACCCTGGCAGACCTGTCCTCACCAGTGGCCGAGACATCTCCGGAGAGCATGGCAGCGCCTGCGCTTTCCCGGCATTCAAGCTGGACGGTCTGGCTGGCCGCCGAGCGGCTGAAGCGCGCGGCGTTCCATGTGGTCGATGGTGAGGTGGTTGCGCGCCTGCTGGCGGCGGACCCGCTGGCCTGCATCGATGACGTGCAGGCGGCGTATCTGGCTCATGAGGCTGGCCAAACGATCAATCCCGACAGTTACTTTCTGCGCTTTGCGCAGGCACCGGCCAATCGCATCATCGCCTTGCCCGCCAGCCTGTCGGGCGAGCAGCCGGTCAGTGGCATCAAATGGATTTCCAGCTTTCCGGGCAATATCGACACGGGCCTGCAGCGCGCCTCGGCGGTGCTGATTCTCAACGATCCACTCACCGGTTATGCTTTTGCCTGCCTGGAGGCCTCGCGTATCAGTGCCATGCGCACGGCAGCCTCGGCGGTGCTCGCTGCGCGCTGGATGAGCCGCCAGCAGCGCCATGTCGGGCGAATGTCGTTCATTGGTGCCGGTTTCATTGCCCGCACCATCCTCGACATGTTCGTCAGCGATGGCTGGACGATGGACGCAGTCAGCGTCTTCGATCAGCACCAGGATTCGGCGCTGGCGCTGGTCGGACATGCCAGCCGTCATGGACTGCACAGCGAGCCGAGCGACCTGGCGACGTGCCTGCAAGCCGATGTGGTGGTGTTCGCCACTACTGCGCCGAGCCCTTATGTACTGGAACCGGTGTTTCAGCCGGGGCAACGGGTGCTGAACATCTCGTTACGCGATCTGGGGCCGGAGGTCATTGCCCAGGCCAACAACATCCTCGATGACGTCGAACACTGCCTCAAGGCTCAGACCTCGCCTGACCTCGCCGTGCAGCAGTATCAGCACCGCTCGTTCATTACCGGGACGCTGGCACAGTTGATGACCGGGCAAGTGGAGTTGAGTCCGGACAAGGCTTCGATCTTTTCGCCGTTCGGGCTCGGTGTGCTGGACCTCGCCGTGGGGCAGCGGGTGTATCGCCAGGCGGTGGCCGAGGGCAGCGCTTTGCCGGTGCCGCAGTTCTTCTTTGAATCGGCGCGCTGGTGATGGCCATGCAGACGCATACCGTCGCCATTATCGGCATGGGCTCGCGCGGATTGAGCATTCTGGAGCAGTTGATCGGCATGAGTCGCCAAGACGTGCGGCAACCGCTGCGTATCGACGTGTTCGATCCGCAGCCGCCGGGCAGCGGGCTGCACCTTGCGCAGCAGCCGGATTACCTGATGCTCAACACCATGGCCGGTCAGTTGTCGGCGTTTTCCTCGGCTTTCCCGGCGTGTGAACCGCCAGGCCCGACCTTCTTGCAATGGTGCAGCCGTGAGGATGTACGCCTGGACGCGCGCGGCCATGTCAGCCTGGATGGGCAGGGCAGAGCAGTGGCATTTGGCGACTTCGTGCCGCGTGCACTGCTCGGGCGCTATTTGCAGGACAGTTACCGTTTTCTGCTGCAACGCTGCCCGGCGCATGTGCTGGTGCGCCACCACGCCGAGCAGGTGCTGAGCTGCCAGCCAAGGTCGCAAACGCCGGGTTTCCGGCTGCGTACTGGCAGTCTGGCAATGGACGTCGACGGCGTGTTCCTCACCAGCGGACATGCGCCCGCAAACCCCGCGCAGCAGGACGTCGGTGATTGCGTGGTCATCGAAGGACTGGGACTGACCGCCATGGACACGCTGGCGCATCTGACTGAGGGGCGTGGCGGGCGCTACGTGCGCGATGGCGGCTTCGCCGGCTGGCGTTACCTGCCATCCGGACGCGAGCCCAGGGTGTTGATGTGTTCCCGTAGCGGATTGCCGTTTCGTGCCAGGCCGCAGTGGCATGCCTGCCGTCACGCACCGTTGCCGAGGCTGTTTTTCACGGCCGACGCCATAGCCCGTTTGCGCGAGCAAAAGCAAGGCGGGAGGCTCGACTTTCGCGCCGATGTGCTGCCTCTGATCAAGGATGAAATGCGTGCCGTGTTTTATCAGGCCAGGGTCCGCATGGAGGCACCTGGGCGGTTGGCCTCTGTTCAGCGCCTGCTGCGCGAGTCAATCAGCAGACCGGCAGTGTTTGCCCGTCTGGCAGAGCAGTGGGATGAATTCGAGCCTGAGCACTGGCTGATCACCCAGCCTTGGTCCGGCGCGCTAGGCACATACGGGCAGTGGTTCGTCGACTGGATCAAACGTGACCTGGCCCTGGGTCGGCTGGGCACCGCGCACAGCCCGATCTGTCAGGCACTGGAGGTCTGGCGCGATTATCGCGACCTATTGCGTCTGGTTGCCGATCACAACGGCCTGACCGAATCCTCGACGCTGGAGTTCTACGGCACATGGGCAGGACTGAGTAACCGTCTGGTCGGCGGGCCGCAGAAGGAACGCCATGAAGACTTGCTGGCGTTGATCGAAGCCAGGGTCGTGACGGTTCTGCCGCCGATGAGTGACGTGCAGGAGCCGCACAACCGCCTGTCTGCCCGCGTCGTCCACAGCGGCGTGTCGGGCAGTCGTCATGGGTTGATCAACGATCTGCGCAAGCGCGGGCTGATTCGTGCCGCGCATGCCTGGCCTGCCGATGGCATCGACACCGACGCCGTGGGCCGCGCGATCGGTCGCGACGGTGAGGTGCAGCAGCGGCTCTGGGTTCTCGGGCCCGCCGTGGAAGGCTGCACGTTCTACAACCACTACGTACCGACCCCTGATCCGACCTGTCGCGCGCTGATCGAGGCGCGCCGGGCAGTCGAGTCTTGTCTGGATACGCTGACAAACACAACTTCAAGTAGCATCATATTTCAGTTGAATAAAGCCATCCAAGCTATTAATTAAAAAGGAATTATTACTATGTACGAAATCACTTTGCTGACCGCCCTCGCTGGCGCGTTCATCGTGCTGATCATCAGCCCCGGTCCGAACTTTCTGGTGATCACCCAACTCTCGTTCAGCCAGTCGCGGCAGCAGGGCATCTGTGCCGGGCTGGGCGTTGCCTCGGGCAGCATTCTCTGGGCCTTGCTGGCTGCCACCGGGTTAGGGCTGGTGTTTCAGCAGTTGCCATGGCTGCAACCGACCCTGCAATTGCTCGGCGGTGCCTACCTGACCTGGCTCGGCAGCAAAAGCCTGCGCAGTGCCGGTAGCCAGCCCAAACCCAGGGACATCGCTGCGCTGGGCATCGGCAGTCTGAGCCGCGCCTATCGGTTCGGCCTGCTGACCAACCTGACCAATCCCAAGGCGCTGGCGTTCTACACCAGCGTGTTCACCACCGTGACCACGCCGGGCATGCCGATGTGGGTACGTACTGCGGGGGTATCGATCATCGCGGTGCTGGCGATTGCCTGGTTCGTGCTGCTCGCCACGCTGTTTTCGATCCCCGCGGTACAGACGCGCTATCAGCGCATGAAAAAGGCCATCGACATCGTCACCGGCCTGTTCATGATCGCTTTCGGTCTGCGCCTGCTGATCGGGTTGCTGCCTGCTGGCCTCACTCACTGAACTCACCTGTAAAGGAATACCTGAATGCACCGCAACGACTGGCACTACCCGACTTCCATCCGCGCAGGCGCAGGACGCGTCAACGAACTGGCCGACGCCTGCAGGGTGACCGGCATACAACGTCCGCTGCTGATCACCGACAGCTTTCTCGGCAGCACCGATATGATCACCAGCGCCGTGGAGGACTGCCGCAATCAATTGGGCCACTGCGGCCTGTTTGACCGGGTCAAGGGCAACCCGACCGGCACCAACGTCGTCGAGGGGCTGCACGCTTACAGAACCGGAGGCTACGACGGTGTGATTGCGTTTGGCGGCGGCTCGGCGCTGGACGCTGCCAAGGCAGTCGCGCTGATGTCGGGCCAGACCCGCCCGTTATGGGATTTCGAAGACGTCAACGACAACCACCTGCGCGCCGATCCGGATGGCATTGCACCGGTGATTGCGCTGCCGACAACGGCTGGGACCGGCTCTGAAGTAGGGCGTGCGTCGGTGATTACCGATGAGCAGGCGCAGGTCAAACGCACCATTCTGCACCTTCGCATGATGCCGCGCATCGCGATTCTGGATGCCACGCTGACGCTCGACCTGCCCAGGCACCTGACCGCCGCCACCGGCGCCGATGCCTTGACCCACTGCATGGAATCCTGGTGTTCGCCGGCCTGGCACCCGATGGCCGAAGCGGTTTCGGTCAAGGGCATGCAGATGATCAAGGCGTTTTTACCACGTGTCGTCGCCGACGGGCAGGACCTGGAGGCGCGGCAGCAGATGCTGGTGGCCTCCAGCCTCGGCGCGGCCGCGTTTCAGCGCGGTCTGGGCGGCGTACACGCAATCGCGCAAAGCCTTGGGGCGCTCTACGACCAGCATCATGGCTTGCTGAACGCGATCCTGCTGCCCTACGTGCTGGAGGCCAATCGTTCGGTGCTGCAGACGCAAATGGACGATCTGGCGGTTTACCTGCGGTTGCCGTCGCCCGGTTTCTCCGGGGTGATGGACTGGCTGCTGACACTGCGCGAGCAGATCGGCATTCCACATACGCTGGGCGAGATCGGTATCGACGATCGCGACGCCGAGCGGGTCGGGCGGATGGCTTTCGCCGATGGCTGCTCGCACACCAACCCGATTCGCCATTCGGCGCAGGCCTACGCGCAGATCTTCAGCCGTGCAGTGAGGGGCGAGTGAACCATGGCTGTCCTGAACGAGGCGGGGATACAGCGTCTTGACCATGTCTGGCGCAGTTTCGTCGAGCAGGGTCGGATCGTCGGTGGCGTGCTGTTGCTGGCTCGGCATGGGCGTCTGGAATACGCCAGTGCGCGCGGCTGGGCCGATCGTGAACAGCAGATTCCGGTCACCCGCCGCACGCGTTTTCGTCTGGCCTCACTGACCAAGCTGTTGACCTCGGTCGCGGTGTTGCGGCTCTGCGAACGGGGTGTGCTGGATCTGCACGCTTCGGTGACGCACTGGCTGCCAGCCTTTCGACCGCATCTGGCCAATGGCCGCGAGCCGCTCATCACGCTGCAGCACCTGCTGTCACACGCGTCGGGCTTGAGCTACGGCTTTGAGCAAGCGCCCGATAACGCTTATCAGCGCGCCGGGGTGTCGGACGGGCTGGATCGCGTACCGTTCGACCTGCAGGAAAACCTGAGGCGTTTGGCGCGTGTGCCCTTGCTGTTTGAGCCCGGCAGCGCCTGGGGGTACTCGCTGGCCACGGATGTATTGGGTGCAGTGATCGAACAGGCCACGGGGCTGGCGTTGTCAGAAGCCATCGGCAAATGTGTCACCGCGCCTCTGCGCATGCATGCGACCTCATTCCGGCACCTGCCGGAATGTCCGCTGGCCAGCGCCTACAAGGATGGGGTCAGTGGCCCGGAGCGTATCGGCGATGACGATGGAGTGTTGCTCGACAGCGGCCAGGCGCGGCTGTCCGCAGCCCGCGCCTTTGACTCATGCGCGTATGAGTCGGGCGGGGCGGGAATGCTCGGCACGGCTGATGACTATCTGCGGCTGCTCGAATGCCTGCGTCTCGGCGGCGCGCCGCTATTGAGTGAAGCCGGTACCGCACGCTTGCTGGGCAATGCGATCGGCCAGACGATCATCGCCAGCCGCGGGCCCGGCTGGAGGTTCGGGCTGGGGCCGATGATCCTTATCGATCCAGTGCTTGCCGGGCAGCGGCAGGGGGCGGGAACCTGGTCGTGGTGCGGCCTGTATGGCAGTCATTATTGGGTCGATCCGCGTGCTGCGCTGAGCATGGTGGTCCTGACCAACACGGCGGTTGCCGGCGCGTGGGGCGAGTTTGCCGACGCAATCGTCGATGCGCTTTACCCCAAGCTGGGGGTCAGGCCCGGGCAAATTGCTTGCGGTAGCTGCTCGGGCTGATGCCCACCAGATTGCGGAAGTGCCGGCGAAACGACTCTTCGGAGCCGAAGCCGGCGCGGTCCACCACTTCATTCAGGCGCAATTTCGACGATTCCAGCAGTTCCTTGGCGTAGGCAATGCGCTCACCGAGCAGCCAGTCGTAAGGCGTCAGCCCGGTACTTTCCATGAAGCTGCGGTGCAAGGTGCGGGTACTGAGCGCTGCGCGTGAGGCCATCTCCTTGATGGTATGGGGGCGCTGCAGGTCGCTGCGAATCCAGTCCATCAGGTTGGAAATCGGCCCGTCGCTGGCCGATACCAGTTGCCGGGATGCATATTGCGATTGTCCGCCTTCGCGATGCGGCGGAATGACCATGCGCTGCGCAACCATGTTGGCAACGCGCGAGCCGTGATCGTTGCGCACCAGATGCAGCATCATGTCCAGCCCGGCGGCCGAGCCTGCTGCGGTCACGATGCTGCCCTGATCCACATACAGTTCGTTGGGCTGAATGGTCAGGCCCGGGTACATGGTGGCCAGCAGGTCGGTGTAGCGCCAGTGGGTCGTCACCTTGTGCCCGTCGAGCAGACCGGCCGCCGCCAGGACGAAGGCCCCGGTACAGATCGAGCAGATTCGCGCGCCGCGTGCATGAGCCGCCTGGAGCTGTTCGATGAGCCGTTGCGGAACCTCTGATTCAACCCCGCGCCAGCCCGGCACGATGATCGTGTCGGCGTTTTCCAGCAGCACCTCGCCGGGTGTGGGCACGATGGTGATGCCCCCGGCAGCGGTGATCGGGCCGTCGTCGACCGGGAAGGTCGCGAACTCGTACCAACTGACGCCCAGCTCGGGTCTTTTCAGCGCAAAGACTTCAACCGTGCAGCCAAATTCGAAGGTGCACAGCTGGTTGTAGATGAGTGCGACGACGAGATGATTTTTCATGGCGCGATGTTACCGGATATTGGCATTTCAGCCAGTAGTTTGACGTGATGCTACTGAGTAATCTGCTCTGTGTCACCGCTGAAACCCGCTTAACCCTCACTATGATGCAAGTGGCCTGCCATGCAGGCCCTGGAGCCAACTCGTGCCACTCAATATCGGTATCTACGTTTATGACGACGTCGAGGTTCTCGACTTCGCTGGCCCCTATGAAGTATTCACCACCGCAACCCGCATGCACGCCCGCAACAGCCGTGATGACCGGCAGTTGTTCAACGTGTTCACCATTGGCCGCAGCACCGCGTCAGTGCGTGCCCGCGCCGGGCTCAAGGTCGATCCGGATTTCTCGATCAACGACCATCCGCCCGTCGACTGCCTGATCGTTCCGGGTGGCGTCGTGACCGCTGAACTGGAAAAGCCCGACGTGATTCACTGGATCAGCGATCAGTCGGAGCCTGGCCGCGTGGTCGCTGCCGTATGCACCGGCGCCTTCCTGCTGGCCAGGACCGGCAAACTGGACGGCAAGCAGGTGACCACCCACTGGGAAGACATCGACGACCTCAAGGAAATGTTCCCATCGGTGGATGTGCTCAGCACGCTGCGCTGGGTCGATGAAGGCTCGTTCGTGACCTCGGCAGGTATTTCCGCCGGTATCGACATGAGTCTGCACCTGGTCGAGCGTCTGCACAGCCGTGAGCTGGCCGAACGTACCGCGCTGCAAATGGATTTCGACTGGACCGAGAACGACTGAGTCCAGTCGCGCTGCGGATACCCCTGAAGAGGCTATGTGCGCGACATGTGCATAGCCAGCGCTTCAACGCGATAGCCAGCGTCCGCCTTACCCCCGCTTGAGACATTCATTCGAACAGCCGATAAACCGGCCAGCTCGGTGTTTCGGCGGGGGTTTCCTGTATTCCCGAGCCTTTGGCTCAGCGGCAGGGCCGCACCCACCTTTGCAAAACCAGAGTGCAGGACACATGAAAACCCACTTCTTCAAAGTCGTTCAAACCGTCGCACAGCACGGTTCGTTCTCCGAGGCCGCCGCCATTCTGGGCTGCAGCCAGTCGAACATCAGCTATGCGATCAAGGAAGTCGAAGATTTTTTCGAAAAACGCCTGTTCATTCGCAGCCGCACAGGCTGCACGCTTACCCCTGAAGGCAAGGTCATCAGCCAGACCCTGGGAAATATCATGGCCACGCTCGAACAACTAAAAAAAATGGGGTCAGTGGCAGCGTCACCATTCATTACCACTCGCACATCCGCGAGACCGGCCTGAGTACCTCGCTGGACTTTCTCGCCCATCATTACCCCGATATTCATCTGAACGTGCTGCACCGCAGCGAACAGCATCCGTCGCTGGACGCATTGATAAAAGGCGTGGCCGATATTCTCATCCTGCCGGGTGCTGTGCTGGACGAGCATTACCTCGAGCACCATTGCTGGTCGGACCACTACGTACTGGTGGCGGCGCGCAGCAAGCAGGGGGCAGCGCAGTGTTTCGCCGAGCTTGCGCAGGTGTCGCGTTATGTGGCCTGGCGGCATCCAGGCGTGGAGCGCCTGCACCAGCAACTGGCATCGGCACAGGTACGGCTCAGTCAACGCGGCGAACTCAGTTGCCTGGACACGCTGCTGGACCTGGTTGCCAAGCGCCATTGCATCTCGATTGTGCCTGGCGCGCTGTTGAACGGACGGCTTCGCGAGCTGGAGTCGATCCCGCTGCCGCTGACCGTGATGCGCCAGATCTGCGTTGTGGCGCGGCCTGCCTCATTGCTGTCCAACGCCGCCAATGCCGTGGTTCAGGCACTGAAAAAACCACCGGCCTCGAACCCTCAGGCTCATTGACGGAGGTGTCACAAAACACTGTCACAGTGCCCTCAACGAACCTTTGAACGCGATACGAATGCAACGAATCGGGCCGGCAAGGCTCATATCCGTAAGCAATACATTCAGGACGCTCCGCACGCGGGGCGTCTCAGGTCGCCGATTCGAGAGGAAGACTGAACGCTATGACGATACCGGACAAGCAGTACGTGGAATGGCTGGTCGAGCAATCGATGCTGAACGCCGCAAGACAGCGCGCCAAGACCTATTCGGGGCAGGGCAGGCTCTGGCAGCGTCCTTTCGCCCTTGCACGTCCCAGAGACGCCTCCGCTATCGCCTCGGTCTGGTTCACCGCCTACCCGGCCTCAATCGTTACCCGCGAAGGCGGCTCGGTGCTCGAAGCGCTGGGTGATGAAACGCTGTGGCATGCACTGTCGGAAATCGGCATTCAGGGCATTCACAACGGGCCGCTGAAGCTGTCCGGCGGACTGCAGGGGCGCGAGCGCACGCCGAGTATCGATGGCAACTTCGACCGCATCAGTTTCGGCATCGACCCGGACCTGGGTACCGAAGCGCAACTGTTGAGCCTGACGCGCATTGCCGCAGCGCACAACGCGGTGATCATCGACGACATCATCCCGTCGCACACCGGCAAGGGCGCAGACTTCCGCCTGGCCGAGATGGCGTACGAGGATTATCCCGGCCTGTTCCACATGGTCGAGATTCGTGAGGAAGACTGGCAGCTGTTGCCTGAAGTGCCAGCGGGTCGCGATGCGGTCAACCTGATGCCCGATGTGGTGGATCAGCTGCGCGACAAGCACTACATCGTCGGCCAGTTGCAGCGGGTGATTTTCTTCGAGCCCGGGGTCAAGGAAACCGACTGGAGCGCCACCGACGTGGTACAGGGCGTTGATGGCAAGGCCCGCCGTTGGGTTTACCTGCATTACTTCAAGGACGGCCAGCCCTCCCTGAACTGGCTGGACCCCAGCTTCGCCGCGCAGCAGATGATCATCGGTGACGCGCTGCATGCCATCGATGTCATGGGCGCCCGGGTGTTGCGCCTGGACGCCAACGGTTTCCTTGGCGTCGAACGTCGCGCCGAAGGCACCGCCTGGTCGGAAAGCCATCCGCTGTCGATCACCGGCAACCAGCTTCTGGCCGGCGCGATACGCAAGGCCGGCGGCTTCAGCTTCCAGGAGCTGAACCTGACCATCGATGACATTGCCTCCATGGGGCAGGGTGGCGCGGATCTGTCCTATGACTTCATTACCCGACCGGCCTATCAACACGCGCTGCTGACCGGCACCACTGAATTCCTGCGCCTGATGCTGCGCCAGGTGCATGCCTATGGCATCGATCCGGCGTCATTGATCCATGCCTTGCAGAACCACGATGAGCTGACCCTGGAACTGGTGCATTTCTGGACGCTGCACGCCCACGACACCTTCCATTACCAGGGCCAGACGTTCCCGGGCAACATCCTGCGTGAGCACATTCGTGAGGAGATGTACGAGAAGCTGTCCGGCGAACACGCGCCGTACAACCTCAAGTTCGTCACCAACGGCGTCTCCTGCACCACGGCGAGCATCATCACTGCAGCGCTGGGCATTCGTGACCTGAGCACCATTACCGATGCCGACATTCAGCAGATCCAGCACATTCACCTGCTGCTGGTGATGTACAACGCCATGCAGCCGGGCGTGTTTGCCCTGTCTGGCTGGGACCTTGTCGGTGCCCTGACGCTGCCGGCCGAGCAGGTCGACCACCTGATGCAGGATGGCGACACGCGCTGGGTTCACCGCGGCGCCTACGATCTGGTCGATCTCGACCCGGAAGCCGAGTTTTCTGCCGGTGACATGCCGCGTCCCAAGACGTTGTACGGCAGCCTGGTCACTCAACTCCAGCGTCCAGATTCGTTTGCCTCGCAGCTCAAGAAGATTCTCGCTGTGCGCCGCGCCTATGACATCGCGGCAAGCCGTCAGATTCTGATTCCTGATGTCGAGCATCCAGGGCTGCTGGTCATGGTCCATGAGCTGCCGGCCGGCAAGGGCACGCAGATCACTGCGCTTAATTTCAGCGCGGAGACGATCGTCGAAACGCTGCAGTTGCCTGGCATTGCGCCGGGTCCGGTGGTTGACATCATCAACGAGCGTGTTGAAGGCGATCTGACCGAGCAGGGCGAGTTCACCATCACCCTCGATGCCTACGAAGGGCTGGCTCTGCGTGTGGTCAGCGCCTTGCCACTCTGAGGTGTCACGCGCAGCCGGACTGGCTGCGCGTGAAACTGAATCAGGCTGTTCAGGGCTGGCGCTTTTTCAGGCGGTAGGCAAACTGGGCGCGGCTCAGGCCCAGCAAGCGCGAGGCCGCCGCCAGGTTGCCTTCGCTCTTGTCCAGCGCCTCCTGGATCAGGCACTGTTCAAGCTCGTCGATGGAGAACGCCTGATCCGGCTGATTAAGGGAATCCAGCAGCGAGGTAGCAGGTGCCTGCTGTGCGCCCGCAGTCGATGCCTGACGCAGTGCTCCATGGTGATTCAGCGAGTAGGTGTCCTGTGGTAACGATTCGTTGCGGAAAATATGCACCAGATCGATGGCCTGGCCTTCATCACTGGCAATCAGGCCGCGCTCGATCAGGTTCTGCAATTCGCGCACATTCCCGGCAAAGTCATAACCCAGCAGGGTCTTCAGCGCGCGCATGGTCAATCCGGCCGGCGTCCTGCCGTACTCCTGACAGAAGCGCCCGAGAAAGAAATTGATCAGCAGCGGAATGTCATCGCGGCGCTCGCGCAATGGCGGCAGGGCGATCGGGTAGACGTTCAGGCGATAGAACAGGTCTTCGCGGAAATCGCCCTCGGCCACCGCCTTGCGCAGGTCGACATTGGTCGCCGCCACCACTCGAACGTTGACCTTGATGCCGTGCACCCCGCCGACGCGCTCGATCTCGCGTTCCTGCAAGGCGCGCAGCAGCTTGCTTTGCCCGGCAAGGCTCAGAGAGGTGATTTCATCCAGAAACAGCGTGCCACCGTTGGCGCGCTCGAAACGCCCGGCTCTGGAATGCGTTGCCCCGGTATAAGCCCCTCGCTCCACACCGAACAGCTCGGCCTCGATAAGGTTGTCGGGGATGGCTGCGCAGTTGAGTGCAACGAACGGGCCTTCGCGGTTGCGGCTGAGCTGATGCAACTGGCGGGCGAACATTTCCTTGCCGACTCCGGACTCGCCGCTGATCAATACGGTTGCCGGGGTCATCGCCACCCGTTGCAACGCCTGGGTGGCCGCATTGAAGGCAGCGCTTGCGCCGACCAGCGGCTGGTCGGTGCCGGTCGGCGGGCTTGCCTCATAGCTCGCCGCTGGCGTCGGGACGCTGTGTACTGGCGCAGGTGAGTTGACCGCTCTCAGGTAGCTCAGGTCGCGTTCGACATCGCCCCATTGTTCCGAGGTCTTGCCGACCACACGGCAGTTCGCATGCCCCATGCCCCGGCATTCAACCTCGCGGAAAACCACCATCTGCCCGAACAGGCCGCTGACAAAGCCCGTGGCGTAACCGATTTCGGTCCAGCACACCGGGTCCTGGCCGATGCCATACGCTGCAACATGTTCGTCGGCTTCGCAGGAGTGATGCCAGAGAAACTCCCCCTCGTAGAACCCCGACTCGGCGTCGAATTTGAAGTGCAGCGGCTCGACCTTGGTCATGCCTTCCAGGGTATGCAAGTGCGTACCGGCACGAAACGCCGACGAGGCGTCAGCCTGTGGCCAGCGTTCGCGAATCAATCGGGCGTCCCGCGCGCCAGACAGATACCCGGCACGGGTGAACATCCCGCGTGCCTGTTCCAGGCCCAGCCGTTCGATGATTTCACGGCGCAGGGTGCCGAACGATGAAGTATGCAGCAGCATCATGCGTTGGTCGTTAAGCCAGATGCGCCCATCATCAGGCGAGAAGAACAGGCAACTGGTCAATTCCTCAGCGGTTGGCGAGTCGCCTGCGTGCGTCTGACTGCTGTCGCCGCGAGGCGAGAAGTGCTCGGTGGGGACGCTGTGATCGGGCAGCTCGCAGTGAGGGTTGTTCATGGGTGTACCTCGGCCGGGCAATGGTCGAAATGATCAAATCGAGGCTTGATCAATAAACATAACTTCATCAAATGAACAAGCGTGTCCGCGTAGAGTTTCTGCCTGAGGGGCTCGACGCTTCAATAAGGTCGCCGCAAACCCTTGTCCCAAAGCGGTCGAGTGATGACATGATGGTCGGATTACAATCCCGGCACAGCCTTTGCTCTGACGTACGTACGGCGCATGTTTCCCATGGCAAATGGGGCAGGCGATTACAACCATAAAAGCCGGAGTTAATATGTCAGCGTCTGATGGCACCCCTCTGTTGCAACGCGCGATTGAAGCCGAATGCGTTTTCAATGGCGACTGGATTCCTTCCTCGTCTCCTTCCTTGCCCGTCATCGAGCCTGCGACCGGCGAGCTGTTGATGAACACAGCCATGGCCGGTGCCGCAGACATTGCCGTCGCCTGCCGAGAAGCCGCGCTGGCCCAACCTGCCTGGGCGGCGCTGGGGCCGCGTGAAAAGGCCGACATATTTCTTCTGGCCGCCGATCATGCGGTCTGTGCGTTCGATGAACTGGCCCTGTATGTCGCCCGCGAGACCGGCGGCAGCCTGCACAAGGGCCAGCACGAAGTGAACGAGACCATCGTGTTGTTGCGTCAGGCAGCGGGCATGCTGTCACAGGCCCATGGCCATGGTCTGATGCTGCCGAGTCAGGCCGGTCGTCTGTCCTATGCGCGGCGTGTTGCGCATGGTGTGGTGGGGGTGATATCGCCGTTCAATTTTCCTCTGGTACTGTCCCTGCGCTCGGTCGCTCCGGCCCTTGCTGCCGGTAATGCCGTGGTGCTCAAACCCGATCCACAGACGCCGATCAGCGGCGGTTTCCTGATCGCCCGGCTGTTCGAGGAAGCCGGCCTGCCCAAGGGGCTGCTGCACGTGCTGCCGGGTTCGGCTGATGCTGGCGAAGCGCTGTGCCGCGACACCAACGTGCAGATGATCACCTTTACCGGTTCGACCGGGGCCGGACGCAAGGTTGCCGAGGCTGCGGGCCGAAACCTGAAGAAAGTGTCGCTGGAGCTGGGCGGCAAGAATCCGCTGGTCATTCTCGAAGACGCCGACCTTGATCTGGCCGCCAGCAATGCGGCGTTTGGTGCCTGGCTGCACCAGGGGCAGATCTGCATGGCCACCGGGCTGATCCTGGTGCACGAATCCATTGTCGCCGACCTGACCCGCAAGCTGGCGGACAAGGCGCGGGCGCTGACGGTGGGTAACGCGGCACGCGGTGAGGCTGCTCTGGGGCCGCTGATCAACAAACGGCAGTTGCAGCACGTGCATCAAGTCGTCAGTGACAGCCTGCAGGCCGGTGCGCGACTGGAAACCGGTGGCGAGTATGAAGGCCTGTTCTATCGCCCGACTGTGCTCAGCGGCGTGAAACCCGGCATGCGCGCATTCGACGAAGAGATTTTTGGCCCGGTGGCCGTTGTGGTCAGTTTTTCCACAGACGAGGAAGCCATCGAACTGGCCAATCGTTCCGAGTATGGCCTGGCGGCTGCGGTGATTTCCCCGGACGTCGGCCGCGCGACGGCAATTGGCGACCGACTCAGGTGCGGCATGTTGCACATCAACGATCAGACAGTGGCCGATGAGTGTGTCAACTCGTTCGGCGGGCGCGGTGCGTCGGGCAACGGCAGCAGTGCTGGCAGCCCCTCGGACTGGGATGAATACAGCCAATGGCAGTGGGTGACGGTGAAGAACCAGGCACCGGCCTATCCATTCTGAGTCTGACTGATATTCCATGCTTCATTGCAGCGAGTGATGTGATTCAACGGCAAAACGTGATCCAACAACAATAAGAGCGCGTGATTATGAACCTGAATAACAAAACACTGATCGTCACTGGTGTGTCATCCGGTATCGGCGCTGAGCTGGCACGTGTGGCACGCTTCCAGGGTGCCCGGGTAATCGGCATCGATCGTCATGAACCGCAGTTGACCGTGGACAGTTTCTTCCAGGCGGACCTCGCCGATCCAGACAATATCGATGCATTGATCGAGCGTTTGCCCAAGCAGATCGACGGCCTGTGCAACATTGCCGGCGTACCCGGCACAGCGCCCGTTCAGGCGGTCGCCCAGGTCAATTACCTCGGGCTGCGTCACCTGACCCAGCGTTTGCTGCCACGCATCGCGCCGGGCGGCAGTATTGTCAATGTGGCGTCGATACTCGGTTCACAGTGGCCGGAAAGGCTGGAGTTGCACAAGGCGCTGGCCGCGACCGAAAGTTACAGCGAAGGGCAGGAGTGGCTGGCGGCCAATCCGGTCGCCCATGAAACCTGCTACCAGTATTTCAAGGAAGCGCTGATCGTCTGGAGCTTCAGGCAGTCGCAGGAATGGTTCCGCGATCATTCGGTGCGCGTCAACTGCGTGGCACCGGGGCCGGTGTTCACACCGATTCTGGGAGACTTTGTCAGCATGGTTGGCCAGGAGCGGGTCACCCGCGATGGCCTGCACATGAAGCGTCCTGCGCTGGCCGATGAGGTGGCCGAGGTGATTACGTTCCTGTGTTCCGACGCCTCGCGCTGGGTCAACGGTATCAACTTGCCGGTGGATGGAGGGTTGGCCGCTTCCTACGTGTAATGGCTGCACGTGTTGCAACCCCGGCGACGCGCTCGTGGCGTCGGGGCTCTTGAAAACAACAACAATAAGTACAGGAATCACAAGATGCCCAAGTCTGTCTTGCGTACCGTTGCGACCGTATCATTCATCGCCCTGTCATCGACTGCATACGCCTATGACTTGCCCGGCCTCAACCTGGGCAACACCAGTTTCTACGACGGATCCCCGGCGCCTGCGGGGCCGGGCTGGTATCTGGAGGAGTATCTGAACTATGCCAAGGCCAATCGCTTCAATGACGTGAATGGCGACAAACTGCAACTTCCCAAACAGGACGTGGATGTATTGGCGGTGACTACGCAGATCATCTACGTCGGTCAGCCAATGGCCAATGGGGCCATGCCGGGTATTACCGCAATCAACACGTCGTTGGCGCATGTCGACGTGGATGACGGTCTGGGCAACACCGCCCTGAGTTCGCGCGCCGGTTTCGGCGATCTGGTCATCGGCCCGTTTCTGCAACTGCCGACGATCACCCGTGCCGATGGCAGTCCGCTGCTGACCCAGCGTATCGAGGCGGACATTGCGATTCCGGTCGGTGCCTACGATCGCAATCGCTCGATCAACCCCGGGAGCAATTTCTGGTCATTCAACCCGTACTACGCCGCGACTTACTGGTTTTCGCCGAAATGGTCGGCCAGCGGACGTTTCATGTATTTGTGGAACGGCAAGAATGATGACCCGCAAGCCGGGTTCGGCAATGTTTCCGATACGCAGGCAGGGCAGGCGCTGCATGCCAACCTGACCTTGCAATATGCGGTTAACGAGCAACTTTCGCTGGGGCTCAACGGTTACTGGCTCAAGCAGTTCACGGATACCCAGGTGGATGGACATGATGTCAGCGGTCGCAAGGAAAAGGTTTGGGCCATTGGCCCTGGCTTCCTGTATGCCTTTAACAAGGAGAACGTGCTGACGGTCAATAGTTACTTCGAACAGGGCGCGGAAAACCGCACCGAAGGTAATAAGTTGGTGCTGAATTTTCTGCACAAGCTGTAAGGCATGAGATAGTTTTGACTATCGTTCCAACGCTCCGCGTTGGAATGCAGTTCGTGACGCTCTGCGTCACACCTCTCAGATGCGGCGCAACAGCATGACTTGCCGTTAGCCGCTGCCACAGAAGCGCTTTTTGATCGCGATGGCGCTGACGACGCAGATTGCGACGTTAGTGACGGCTGAGCTCTGGCGCTGATCCGGGGGTAGCCTGGCAGGACGCCAGGCTAGCCGCACCGGGCCCAGACTGTGTAAAAACCCAAGGTAAACCTTTGCTATGATTCCCCAGGATTTCATTGCAAGGGTTGCCCATGAAACGCTTCATTCAAGGTGAACACAGAGGTCAAAGTACCTTGCTTCCCGAGAGTCTCGATGATTACGTCAGCGACACCAATCCGGTGCGCGTTGTCGATGTCTTTGTGGATGAGCTCGACCTGATCACCTTGGGTTTTGAAAGCGCTGTCCCCGCTGAAACGGGCCGACCGGCCGACCGGCCTACCATCCTGCAGTCATGCTGAAGATCTACATCTACGGCTATCTCAACCGTATCCAGTCAAGCCGACGCCTTGAGCGCGAGG
>NZ_JAGPYS010000017.1:0-71498 GCF_020312195.1 Pseudomonas sp. P129
ACCGCATCAAGCTGAAGCTAAACGGCTTGAGCCCCGTAAAATACAGGGCTCAGGCGGCGAGCTAAAACTGTCCAACTTTCGGGGGGCAGTCCACCGCGTGGGAATGCAGTTCGTGACGCTCTGCGTCACACAGCGGTTTTTCGTTGTCAGGTGGATAGGGTTCGGCTCAGGTCACCTTTTCGCCCCTCGGCGACCTACTTTGATGGGGCCAAAGTAGGCAACCCCCCTCGCTCCGGTTTCCGGCCCGACTTCGTCGGGTTCCTTCGCCCTGTCACTGATCCGGGGGTCGCCGCAACGGGCCCTCCATGGCCCGGTGCGGCTAGCCTGGCGTCCTGCCAGGCTACCCCCGGATCAGCGCCAGGACTCAGCCGTCACTAACGTCGCATTCTGCGTTGTCAGTGCCATCGTGTTCGAAAAGCATTTCGGTGGTAGTTAATGCGATTTTGACTATCGTTCCTCACGCTCCGCGTGGGAATGCCGTTCGTGACGCTCTGCGTCACACAGCGTTTTTTTGATGTCAGGTAGATTGGATTGAGATTCAACTAAGGTCACCTTTACGGCGGCTATAACGACCTCTTCCCGAGCCAGCGAAGCGTCGCCCGGCTCGCTCCCAGGGTGCTTGTGTGCTTGCACTCAACCACCCAATGCTCCTAGGCTCTCCCGATCTTTGATTCGGGAAGCACCATGGACAGCTCTCTCAGCCGCCGCGAGCGGCTGCATATTGTTATTTTCGAGGCCAATACACCTGCCGGGCGGATGTTTGACAAGGCGGTGCTGGTCGCGATTCTGCTCAGTCTGCTGGTCACTATCATCGACAGCATCGAGAGTATTCATCGTGATTACGCGATGCTTTTCGCGTGGATCGAATGGGGCTTCACGCTGATGTTTGCCATCGAATACATGCTGCGCCTCTATTGCTCGCCACGGCCGCTGAAGTACGCCTTCAGTTTCTACGGGTTGGTGGACCTGCTGGCGATCGTGCCGGGCGTGCTGTCGATCTATTACAGCGATGCGCAATACCTGCTGATCGTGCGGATCATCCGTATGCTGCGGATCTTCAGGGTGCTCAAGCTCGGCACCTACCTGCGCCAGGCCAATTACCTGCTGGCGGCGCTGCGTGGCAGCAAGCAGAAGATCATCGTGTTTCTGGTCACGGTGTCTACGCTGGTCACGGTGTTCGGCACACTGATGTATGTGATCGAAGGTCCGGAGCATGGTTTCACCAGCATTCCCAAGGGCATTTACTGGGCCATCGTGACCCTGACGACGGTGGGCTTTGGCGATATAGTGCCCAAGACCCCGCTCGGCCAGATGCTCTCCTCGCTGGTGATGATCACCGGTTACTCGATCATCGCCGTGCCCACCGGGATATTCACCGCCGAGCTGGCCAACGCCATGCGCGGCGAGCAGCTGAAACACGATTGTCCGGTGTGCTCGAAAAACCTTCACGAGCATGGCGCGGCGTTCTGCTCACGCTGCGGCAATCAATTGTTTACAAAAACAGAGCACAAGGCATAAGCAAAGATCTTTTCGGTCTTTAAACCGCAGGCACGATGCTGATAGTGTCGCGGCATTACGCCATCAGGCTTGTCACATGACGCTTCATCTCAAGGACCTTGCAGTGATTAAACTCTTCGCCGCCTCGCTACTGGCCGCCGGCCTGGCTTTTGCCAACGCTGCCCAGGCAGCTCCGCCGCTGCTCAACGTCTCCTATGACGTGATGCGTGATTTCTACAAGGACTACAACAGCGCCTTCCAGAAGCACTGGAAAGCCGAGAAGAATGAAGAGGTGACCGTGCAGATGTCCTTCGGCGGGTCGAGCAAGCAAGCGCGTTCGGTCATCGACGGGCTGCCGGCTGACGTGATCACCATGAACATGGCCACTGACATCAACGCCCTGGCCGACAATGGCAAGCTGGTGCCGGAAGACTGGGTCAGCCGCCTGCCAAACAACAGCGCGCCCTTCACCTCGGCCACGGTGTTCATCGTGCGCAAAGGCAACCCGAAGGCGATCAAAGACTGGCCGGACCTGATCAAGGATGGCGTCGAAGTCATCGTGCCCAACCCGAAAACCTCGGGCAACGGCCGCTACACCTACCTGTCGGCCTGGGGCTACACCCTGAAAAAAGGCGGCGATGAAGCGGCGGCGAAGAAATTCGTCGGTGATCTGTTCAGCCATGTGCCAGTGCTTGATACCGGCGGCCGTGGTGCGACCACTACGTTCATGACCAACCAGATCGGCGACGTGCTGGTCACCTTCGAGAACGAAGCGGAAATGATCGCCCGTGAATTCGGTCGCGACCAGTTCGAAGTGGTCTACCCGTCCGTGTCGGCAGAAGCCGAGCCACCGGTCAGTGAGGTCGACAAGGTCGTGGACAGGAAAGGATCCCGCCCCCTGGCTGAGGAATACCTGAAATACCTGTGGTCACCGGAAGGCCAGGAAATCGCGGCCAAAAACTACCTGCGCCCGCGTGACCCGCAGGTGCTGGCCAAGTATACGGATCGCTTCCCGAAAGTGGACTTCCTCTCGGTGGAGAAAACCTTCGGTGACTGGCGCACAGTGCAGAAGACCCACTTCATCGACGGCGGTGTGTTCGACCAGATCTATCCGGGCAAATAAGCCGCTCAGGCAATGCAAAACGGCGACCTGCAAGGTCGCCGTTTTTATTCAAGCCTGAATCATTTACTGAACTGTTTGCCCAGCCCTGCCGGCACGCCACTGACATCAGTCGCCTGCCACGGACCGTTGGGGCTGGTTGCCCAGCTCCAGCCGTCATTCCACTGATAGTAGGTGCGCTGGCGATAGAAGGTATTGGGCTGATCGTCCATCACGTACACGCCCAGGCGCGGGTCCCAGTGGCTACCGCCGCCCGGTGGCGGCGCGAAGCTGGCCGAGGATTTCGGCGCTGCGGCAGGCGCCTTGGCAGGCTCCGAAGGCGCGCTACTCGGACGCGGCGCGCCGGGCTGCTGGCCACCCGGCAGGTTGAGGATCGGCTCCTGGCTATGTGGCGGTGCCGGATGCTGGACAGCACAGGCACTCAGGCCAACGACCAGACCCAACAAGGTGATGCGTGCGGTACGGTACATAAGCGAATTCTCTAGTTATCCGGACTGTCAATGGTCAACGCCTGCTGAACCCCGGAATCACTGGCCAGTGGCTGACTGCGGCCGACCCACTCACCGGTGGTTGGCTGCCCTGCGCGAGACACTCGCGCAACCAGTTGGACTTGCGCAAAGTTCGACAGGTTCAGTTGCGGCATCATTGCGTCGGCATTGCTCAGTTCCACCTCGGCAGGCAAGTCCGCCACGGTAATGCGTTTGACCGCCAAAGGCGCCGCCGGGCCATTGATGGCGCGGGCGAAGATGAACACGCTGTCGTTCGGCCTTACCTTGCCTTGAAGCGCCGCAGCCAGCTCGACATGAATTTTAATCGACTTCGCCTTAACCGCAGGAGCAGGCGCCGCGTCTGCAGGGCGTTTGGCGAGGTTTTCTCTGGCGCGGGCAATGCCGCCTTCCAGCGCCGAACGCGATGCGTCATCTGCGGGCAGCGCCGCGAGCAACCGGGTCCAGTAATCCACCGCCGCCTGATAGCGCTGAGTTTCGAAAGCGGCAATCCCCAGCAGACCAAGGCTGGTGACTTCCCTGGGGTCAGCCTGCAGCGCTTCGTCGGTCAGCGCCTGCACCTGGGGTGTGAAGTGCTTGTCGCTGGCGAAATACAGCGCCTGAGCCCATTGTCCGAGCAACTCGGGCTGCCGTCCGGCCAGCGCTACCGAACGCTCGAACATCTGCGCGGCATCACCCGGGCGGTTCTGCGCCATGTAGCTGCGCGCCAGAAAATACAGGTTTTCGGCTGAGTCCGGTTGAGCCTGCACGCTGCGCTCCAGACGCTGGGTCATGTCTGCCAGCGAGGTCGGTGGTCGAGCGAATTCGCGACTCAGTTCAACCCGGTCGCTAGCCCCCAGCTGGAGATAGCCCGCCAGCCCCAACATCGGGACCAGCAGCGCAGCAAGCACCAGCAAGGGCTTGCCCAGGCGCGAAGTCCGGTCGGGCTCCGCACCTTCGGTGTCGGCAAGCAGCTCGCGCGCTGCTTCGGCACGTGCAGCCTGCAGTTGCATCACCGACAACACGCCCTGCTCCTGCTGAACCTGCAATTCGTTCAGTCGCTCCTGATACAACGCCACGTTCAGAGCCGTGCGGTCTTCTTCCCGTTGCGCGCGATGGCCGCGCAACAGCGGAATCAGCAAGAAGCTCAGCGCAACCACCAGCAACAGCCCGGTTGCCATCCAGAAATCGATCATGGGCGGTGCTCATCCAGCAAGGTGGCAAGACGCTGCCTTTCATCTTCGGAAAGCTCATCGGCCTGTGCGGATTGCGCCTTGCGGCGTCGGCTGACGATAAAGCCGATCACCGCCAGCCCGCCGACCAGCAGAGCGGCGGGCCCGAACCACAACAGCCAGGTACGCGCATTGAGGCTCGGCTTGTAGCGAACGAAATCACCATAGCGATCGACCATGAAATCGATGATCTGCTGGTTGCTCTGCCCTTCGCCCAGCATGCGGTAGATTTCCTTGCGCAAATCAGCGGCAATCGGCGCATTGGAGTCGGCGATGTCCTGGTTCTGGCATTTCGGGCAACGCAGTTCTCTGGTCAGTTCGCTGTAGCGCGCGCGCTCGGCGTCGTCGCGAAAGGCATAAGCGTCGATGGCCGCTTGAGCAATGCCTGAGCACAGCACGCTGAGCAGGACGATCAACAGACGGCGCTTCATGGCCGTGCCTCATCAACCAGTTGCTGATAACGCGCGGCAAACTTTTCGCGCCAGACTGCGTCGTCGATGACCCCGACGTGTTTGTAACGAATGATGCCTTGAGCGTCGATCAGGAAGGTTTCCGGCGCACCGTACACCCCCAGATTGAGCCCCAGAGAGCCGTCCTGATCACGAATATTCAACTGATACGGATCATGAAATTCCTTGAGCCATTTCAGCGCGTCGGCGTTGACGTCCTTGTAATTCACGCCATAGATCAGCACGCCCTGCTGCGCCAGCCGGGTGAGCACCGGATGCTCCACCCGGCAGGCCACGCACCAGGTGCCCCAAACGTTGACCAGCGCAGGTTTGCCGAGCAGATCGGCACGGCTCAACATCCGCTCGCCCTGCACCGCCGGTAGCGAAAATGCCGGAAAAGGCTTGCCGATCAGTGCCGAGGGCAGCTCGGCGGGGTCCAGATACAAACCGCGATACAAGAACGCCGCGACGCCCAGAAACAGCACCAGTGGCAGTACCATGACCCAACGTTTCATTGTGCAGCTCCCGACATACCCAACGCCTCGCGCACCTTGTTCTTCACCCGGGTGCGATAACGCCGGTCCAGCGCCGCCAGCACCCCGCCCAGACCGGTCAGCAGGCCGCCAAGCCAGATCCAGCGCACAAACGGTTTGACATGAACCCGAACGGCCCACGCGCCATCGCCCAGCGGTTCACCCAGGGCGACATACAGGTCACGGCTGAAACCGGCATCAATGCCCGCTTCGGTCATCATCGACTGCTGCACGGTGTAGAAGCGCTTCTCCGGGTGCAGTTCGGTCAGTTGAACGCCATTGCGCAGCACGCGAACGGTGCCCCGATCCGAGGTGAAGTTCGGCCCTTCATAATGCCGGGCGCCCTCGAAGACAAAGGTATACCCACCCAGTTCGGTGGACTCGCCGGGGGCCATGCGCAAATCGCGCTCGGCGCTGTTCTGGCTCGACAGCACCACACCCAGCGCGCACACGACAATGCCAAGGTGCGCCAGCTGCATGCCCCAGTAGCTGCGGGTCAGACTGCGTGCGCCGCTGATCAGCCCCTTGTGGCGAGTCTTGTCGAGCAGGTCGCGAAACCCGGCCAGCAGCACCCAGGCGGCGAGCATCAGGGTCGCCAGCACCGCCCACTGGAAATCGCCCAGCAGCAGACCGGCAAGCACCGCCAGAACAACGCTGCCAATCAGTACCGGGGCCAGCATGCCGAGCAGCCATTTCAGCGGCGTGTCCTTCCAGCGCACCAGTACGCCGACCGCCATCACCACCAGCAGCAAGCCCATCAATGGCACGAACAGTGTATTGAAGTACGGCGGCCCGACCGACATCTTGGCGCCGCTCATGGCATCGATCACCAGCGGATAAAGGGTGCCCAGCAGAATCATGGACGCAGCAACCACCAGCAACAGGTTATTGCCCAGCAGCAGGGTTTCCCGCGACCACAGACCGAATCCAACGTGGCTTTTGACCACCGGTGCGCGAATCGCGAACAGGGTCAGCGAGCCACCCACCACGATCAGCAGGAACATCAGGATGAACACGCCGCGCGCCGGGTCCGAGGCAAAGGCGTGCACGGAGGTCAGCACCCCGGAACGGACCAGGAACGTGCCCAGCAGGCTCAGTGAAAACGCAGCAATGGCCAGCAATACCGTCCAGCTCTTGAACACGCCGCGTTTTTCCGTGACCGCCAGCGAGTGAATCAGCGCAGTGCCCACCAGCCAGGGCATGAACGAGGCGTTTTCCACCGGGTCCCAGAACCACCAGCCGCCCCAGCCCAACTCGTAATACGCCCACCACGAGCCCAGGCTGATGCCGATGCCGAGAAAGGCCCAGGCCACCAGCGTCCACGGCCTGGACCAGCGCGCCCAGGCAGCGTCGAGTCGACCGCCGAGCAAGGCGGCGATGGCGAATGCAAAGGCCACGGAGAAGCCGACATAGCCCATGTACAGCATCGGCGGATGCACGATAAGGCCAATATCTTGCAACAACGGGTTCAGATCACGTCCATTCGCGGGCATCTGCGGCAACAGACGCGCGAACGGATTTGAGGTGAGGATCAGAAACGACAGGAAACCCAGGCTGATCATGCCCATCACGGCGAGGACCCGCGCCAGCATCACCTGCGGCAGCTGTCGGGAAAACACCGACACGGCGAAGGTCCAGCCACCGAGAATCAATGCCCAAAGCAGCAACGAACCTTCATGCGCGCCCCACACGGCGCTGAACTTGTAGTACCAGGGCAGCGCGGTGTTGGAGTTCTGTGCAACGTAGGCGACAGAGAAGTCGTCGACCATGAACGCGTAGGTCAGGCAACCGAAGGCGAAGATCAGAAAGCTGAACTGGCCCCAGGCTGCCGGACGGGCCAGGCTCATCCACAAGCGGTCACCGCGCCACGCGCCGATCAGCGGAATGATGGCCTGCACCAGCGCAAAGCCGAGTGCCATAATCATGGCCAGATGGCCGAGTTCGGGAATCATCGATCAACCCTGTTTGACGGGTGTGGGAGACGCAGCCGGTGCTGCCTGACCGCTGTCCCGCAGGGCCTTGGTGACCTCGGGGGGCATGTACTTCTCGTCATGCTTGGCCAGTACCTCGTCGGCCACCACTACGCCCTGTGCATTGAGTTTGCCCAGCGCCACGATGCCCTGCCCTTCGCGAAACAGATCGGGAAGAATGCCTCGATAGGTGATGGTTACCGACTTGTTGAAATCGGTGACCACAAAACGCACGTCCAGCGAATCGGCCGAGCGCTGCAATGAGCCCTTTTCGACCATGCCGCCGGCCCGAATGCGGGTATCCAGTGGCGCCTCGCCATTGGCGATCTGGCTGGGGGTGTAGAACAGGTTGATGTTTTCCTGCAAGGCGCTGAGAGCCAGGGTCACGGCCAGACCGACACCGGCCAGCAGCGCGACAATGATCAACAAGCGTTTTTTGCGTAGCGGGTTCACGGGCGATTCCCCCGCTTCAGGCGACGCGCCTGCTGTTTCAGAAAGCGCTGCCGCGCCCATAGCGGCAGCGCCACGTTGATCAGCAGCACCACAAGGCACAGGCCGTAGGCCGACCAGACAAATACCCCGTGGCGACCCATGGCAAGAAAATCGCTGAACGATGCAAAACTCAAAGCGTGTTCTCCGACTGCGCTGCTGTGTGCCCCAGGCTGCGCAGAATCTCGGCCTTGACCCACTGGGTGCGCGCTTCGCGACGCAACACTTCAAGACGCATGCGCATCATCAACAGCACGCCGAACAAGCAGTAGAAACCCAGCGTGGTGAACAGCAGCGGCAGCCACATTTCAGCCGGCATGGCGGGTTTCTCCGTGAGGCTGAACGTCGACCCCTGATGCAGGGTGTTCCACCACTCGACCGAATACTTGATGATCGGAATGTTCACCACGCCGACGATCGCCAGCACCGCGCAGGCCTTGGCGGCGCTGTCGCGGTTACTGATGGCATTGCCCAGCGCGATCAGGCCGAAATACAGGAACAGCAGAATCAGCATCGAGGTCAGTCGCGCGTCCCAGACCCACCATGCCCCCCAGGTGGGCTTGCCCCAGATCGCGCCGGTCGCCAGCGCCAGCGCGGTCATCCACGCGCCGATGGGTGCAGCGCAGTGCAGCGCGACATCGGCCAGCTTGATTCTCCAGACCAGCCCGACCAGCCCGCACACGGCCAGCATCACGTAACAGGACTGGGCGAGCATCGCGGCAGGTACGTGGATATAAATGATCCGGAAGCTGTTGCCCTGCTGGTAATCCGGCGGCGCGAACGCCAGGCCCCAGACCATGCCGATGACCAGCAACAGCACAGCGACAACACTCATCCAGGGCAGCAGGCGTGCGCTGACGCGATAAAAACCTTTCGGCGAGCCGAGCGTGTGCAGCCAGGCCCAACCGATGCTGCTTTTCATGGCGTTGCTTTTCATCAGGGTACATCCAGGGTGTTGACCGGCATCGAAGTCTCGATCCCGGAACCTCAATTATTCGCCGATGCTGATTTTCAGGCCAGCGGCTATCGCAAAGGGTGTCAGGGTGATCGCCAGCGCCGCCAGGCTGGCCAGCCACAGCAGATAGCCAGTCGCCGGCATGCCCTGCAGCGCGGCTTGCAATGCACCGCTGCCCAGAATCAGTACCGGGATGTACAGCGGCAGAATCAACAATGCCAGCAGCAGGCCGCCACGCTTCAAACCCACGGTCAACGCTGCACCCAATGCGCCCAGCAGGCTGAGCACCGGGGTGCCCAGCAGCAGCGAAACCATCAACACCGGCAGGCACTGCACCGGCAGCCCGAGCATCAATGCCAGCAAAGGTGACAACAGTACCAGTGCCAGCCCGGAAAAAACCCAGTGTGCCAGCACTTTGATCAGCACCAGAAGGGCCAGCGGGTGCGGCGAAAGGACCCACTGCTCCAGCGAGCCATCCTCGAAATCACTGCGCAACAGCCCGTCCAGCGACAGCAGCACGGCCAGCAGTGCCGCCACCCAGACCAGCCCCGGCGACAAGGTTTGCAACAATTGCGTCTGCGGTCCCAGCGCCAGCGGGAACAGGGCGACCACGATCGCAAAGAACACCAGCGGGTTGGCCAGCTCTGCCGGGCGCCTCGCCAGCAGCCGCACCTCACGAAGCATCAGCAGGACAAACACATTGCTCATGCTGACCATTGCCCCAGGTCGAGGTCCCGATAGCCCGCAGGCAGGCGGTTCAGGCTGTGGTGGGTGGTCATGACAATCATACCGCCGTGTTCACAGTGCCGGGCGAGATGGTTTTCCAGTTGCTCGATGCCTTGGCGGTCGAGCGCGGTAAACGGCTCGTCGAGCAGCCAGAGTGGCGGGCCCGGCAGATACAGACGTGCCAGCGCGACGCGACGCTGCTGCCCGGCCGACAAGGTGTGACAGGGCACATCCTCGAAACCTGCCAGGCCGACCGCATCGAGCGCGGTGGCAATGGTATCGGCATCGGCACCGTCCGGCTGGTGAAGTGCGCTGAGCCAGGACAGGTTTTCCAGCGGCGTCAGCACATCCTTGATCGCTGGCGCATGACCGATCCACAACGGTTTGCGGCCCGGTGCGGCGGGCTGCCGGCCCAGTGGCTGCGCGTCGAGCAGGATTTGCCCGGCCGTTGGCTGCATCAGCCCGCACAGCAGGCGCAGCAGGCTGGTCTTGCCGCAGCCGTTGGGACCGCTGATCTGCAGCATGTCGCCTGTGTGCAGGTGAAGATCGAGGTTTTCGAACAGCATCCGCCCGTCCCGCTCACACGCCAGAGCCGTCGCTTGCAAAAATGGGGTGGCTGGGATCATCGGGCGTTTCCAGTGTTTTGCGTCGCGAAATGTGCCAAAACAGACACATACGGAGTAAAACGCGGTTCAAGTCGGGGTTGATACGGCCGTTACATGAAGAGAAGTTAATGGCGGCTGGTCCGGTTTTGGCCGGTATTATACATGCGAGTCCTGTTATCAAAGGGGCAATTTCCTCGGGTCGATAGTTCAATGACAGGCGACATCACCAGCGTTCCGGCAACAAACGCCACTCTGACACTGTTGCGCGCCGGCATCTCCCCCGCGCAAGTGCTGACCATGCTGCAATCGGCGGAAAATCTGATCCCCGAAGGCGAAACCGCCAACGCCGAAGTGCTGACCCTCAAGCAGGTCAACCAGAACTTCCAACTGCTGTTGCGGCTGGTGCTCGCCAACGGCAGCCTGACCAATTTACCGGTCACCAGCAGCGTCCCGTTCACGCCCGGCAGCCTGCTGCAAGTGTCGCAGGCGTCGGCTAACGAGCTGACCTTGACGCTGCAGCAACTCAACAGCGCGATGAAAAACTCGATGACCAGCATCGATACCCGACAATTACCGGTCGGCACGCTGCTGCAGGGCAAAGTCATGACCAGCCAGGTGATCGCTCAGGCGGTCAATCAACTGGCCGGCCAGAACCCGGCCGCTGCGACGCCCACCTACCGCTCCATCGTGATGCTGCTCAACACGGCGCTGGCGGGTTCCAGTCTGACCATCGAGAGCCCGCAGCCGCTGACGGTCGGCAGCCTCTTGAGCGCTCAGGTACAAGGCAATCAGGCACTCAACTTCGTGGCCCTGCCCGGTCGTTTCGACCAACTGGCCGTGGCGCAGCAACTGTCCGCACAGCAAAATCGCCAAGGCTCGCTGGACACCCTGATCAACGCCCTGCAAAACCTGCAGTCCGGCAGCCCGACCAGTAATAACTCGCCCATCAGCGCACCGCTGCAGGCCAGTATCAACCAGTTGCTCGCCGACCTGCCCGACGTCGAGCAGATGACCACGCCCAAAGGCGTGGCCCAGGCGTTCAACGCCAGCGGCGCTTTTCTGGAAGCCAGGCTGCTGGCCGGCTTGAACCCGGCGCAAATGCCGGACATGAAGGCCAACCTGATGCGCCTGATCGCCCAGATCCTTCCCGGCCTGCCGGACAATATGTCTTACGGCGCAGCGGCGGCCTCCAATACCCTGGCGCGCACGATGCCCAATGCAATCCGCAATGCGCTGGGCACCCTGGGCCTGGTTGCGGCACGCACTCAGCCCAGCATTTTTCCGTTGCCATCGCGCACGGTCGGCGGTGGCGAGAAGGAGGATGATCTGGAAATCCTCCTCAAGCTCGCGGCGGCTGCTGTCTCACGCCTGCAGAGCCATCAACTGGGCGGGCTGGAACAGACGCGTAGCAACGCCGACGGCACCCAGGTGACCACCTGGCAGCTGGAAGTGCCGATGCGCAACGCCCACGACATTGTGCCCTTGCAGGTCAAGGTGCAGCGTGAAGACAAGCCGGATCAGGAAGCGGCCGAAGACCGTGATGGTATCGAGATCAAGGACACCCGGGAAAAGCTCTGGAAAGTCGACCTGGCGTTCGACCTCGAACCGTTGGGCCCCTTGCAGGTGCATGCGCAACTATTGCGCGGCACACTGTCCAGCCAGCTATGGGCCGAGCGCCCCGACAGCGCGGCATTGATTGAACATGAACTGGGGTACTTGCGCGAACGGCTGATAGCCTGCGGTCTGGAGGTGGGCGAACTGGCCTGCAGCCACGGCGCACCGCCGAGCGGTCCGCGCACCGCGCTCGAACAACGCTGGATTGATGAGAACGCCTGATGAGCCTACCCGATCACACTCCGCGCCAGGCTATCGCCCTCAGCTATGACGGCCAGCACGCCCCGACGCTCAGCGCCAAGGGCGACGACCAGTTGGCCGAGGCCATCCTGGCCATCGCCCGCGAATACGAAGTGCCGATCTATGAGAACGCCGAACTGGTCAAGCTGTTGGCACGCATGGAGCTGGGCGACAGTATTCCAGAGCCGCTGTACCGCACGATTGCCGAAATCATCGCGTTCGCCTGGCACCTGAAAGGCAAATTTCCAGCAGGTCAGGACCCGGACGCGCCGCCTGTCGAACGCGATATCACGCCGCGCTACTGACAGCCGAGGCGCTGGTCGGCATCACATTGCAATCGGCTTGCGCCCTGCAAACGAATGCGCCAGCGTGCCACCGTCGACCAGGTCCAGCTCGCCACCCAACGGAACGCCGTGAGCAATGCGCGACGCGACCAGGCCCTTGTCGTGGAGCAGTTGGGCGATGTAATGCGCCGTCGCTTCACCTTCCACCGTCGGATTGGTGGCGAGGATCACCTCGGTGAAGGTGCCCTGCTGGCTGATGCGCTCCATCAATTGCGGAATGCCGATGGCCTCCGGTCCCAGGCCGTCGAGTGGCGACAGGTGGCCCTTGAGCACGAAGTAACGACCGCGATAGCCAGTCTGCTCCACCGCATAGACATCCGTCGGGCCTTCCACCACACACAGCAGCGTGTCATCACGCCGCGGGTCTGCGCATTGCGGGCAGAGTTCCTCTTCGGTCAGCGTGCGGCATGAGCGACAGTGACCCACGCCGTCCATCGCCTGCCCCAATGCCTGCGCCAGCCGCGAACCGCCGCTGCGGTCGCGCTCCAGCAACTGCAACGCCATGCGCTGAGCGGTTTTCTGACCGACGCCCGGCAGCACGCGGAAGGCATCGATCAACTGGCGAATCAGGGGGCTGAAGCTCATGGAGAAAAATCCGACAAAAACACAAGACGCGGTTTATACCCGCGCGTTGCCGTGAGCGTCAATTAAGGTGTTCAACCCAGCGACCAACAGCGTGCCGGTACTGTGCCGAATCAGGCTTTCAGGGCTGTCTCGAGAAACTCGGTCAACGCCTGTACCCGTGCGCTGCGATGCTTGCGTACAGGCACCAGCAGGTTGATCGGCGCACTGGCCAGCTGCCAATCGGCAAGCACCCGCACCAGCCTGCCACTGGCAATGGCGTCGCTGACGTCCCACTGCGAGCGCAACACGATGCCCAGCCCCTGCTCGGCCCAGCGCCGGGCGACCGAGCCGTCGTTGCTGAGCAGCGCGGGCTCGATGCGCAGGGTCTTTTTCGTCTGGCCCTTACTCAGGTGCCAGAGGGTGACGTCTTCATCGTTTTCGCGAATGCAGATGCAGCGATGGCCGGCCAGCTGCTCGGGCGTCGAGGGCACACCATGCTGTTCGATATACGCCGGGCTGGCGCACAGCCAGCGATGATTCTGTGCCAACGGCCTGGCGATCCACTGACTGTCATTAAGGCTGCCGATGTGTATCACCGCATCGCTGTCATGACGGTCCGGCCAGGGTGTTTCGCGCAGGTCCAGCTGCAGACACAACCGCGGGTGCAGCCTGGCGAAGCGCGCCAACAGCGGCGCAATGCGCTGGCGTCCATAACCGAACGGTGCTGCCAGGCGCAGCGTGCCCACCAGCCGTTCATCACGCTGCCTGAAGGACTCCGGGAGTGCCTCCAGTTGCTCCAGCAACTGTGCGCTTTCGCGGGCGAAACGCTCGCCATCAGCGGTCAGACTCAGGCGTCTGGCGTCGCGACTGGCCAGGGTGATGCCCAGTTGCGTCTCCAGTTTGCGCAAACGCATCGACAATGCGGGCGGCGAAACATTGAGGATTCTGGCGGCAGCACTGAGCGATTCGCAGCGCGACAGGGTCACGGCCAGACGCAGGTCTTCGATGGCGATCATTCACTTCAGCTTAAGGATTGATGATCACGCATTGAACCACAGCTTCATCATCGCTGCGTAGAGTGGCTGTCGTACCCAGTCACACGAGCGCTTTCCATGTCAGCCTCCCTGTCTTCTCTCGATACGCCTGTCGCGCTGCTCGACGTGTCGCGCATGCAGCACAATATCCAGCGCATGCAACAACGCATGAATGAACTGGGCGTGCGCTTGCGCCCACACGTCAAGACCAGCAAATGCCTGCCGGTCATTCAGGCGCAGATTGCAGCGGGCGCCAGCGGCGTCACGGTGTCGACATTAAAGGAGGCCGAGCACTGCTTTGCCGAAGGCATCGACGACGTGTTCTATGCCGTCGCCATTGCACCCGGCAAGCTGGAGCAGGCACTCAGACTGCGGCGCAAGGGCTGCCGCCTGAGCATCCTGACCGACAGCGTAGCGGCGGCCCGGGCGATTGCGGTTTTCGGCCAGGCGCATGACGAACGTTTCGACGTGTGGATTGAAATCGATTGCGACGGTCATCGCTCCGGGCTGACCGTCGAAGACCCCTCGCTGGTCGAGGTCGCGAGCACGCTGGTCAACGGCGGCATGCAACTGCGTGGGGTAATGACCCATGCCGGGTCCAGTTATGACCTCGACACCCCTGAAGCGCTGCAAGCCCTCGCCGAACAGGAACGCAGGCTGTGCGTCAGCGCCGCCGAGCGGATTCGCCAGGCAGGGCTGCCCTGTGCGGACGTCAGCATCGGTTCGACCCCGACGGCACTGTCGGCGCAGAGCCTGCACGGCGTGACCGAAGTTCGCGCCGGGGTGTATGTGTTCTTCGATCTGGTGATGCACAACATTGGCGTATGCCGGGCAGATGAGCTGGCCCTGAGCGTGTTGACCACGGTCATCGGCCATCAGCAGGACAAGGGCTGGATCATCGTTGACGCAGGCTGGATGGCCATGAGTCGCGACCGTGGCACTCAGCGCCAGCGTGAGGATTTCGGCTATGGCCAGGTGTGCAACGAAACTGGCGAGTGGATCGACGGTGCACGGGTCACCGGTGCCAATCAGGAGCACGGCATCATCACGCTTGCTGCGGGCAGCGAGACCGACATCAGCGAGCGTTTTCCCATCGGTAGCCGGCTGCGCATTCTGCCCAATCACGCCTGTGCCACCGGCGCGCAATTCCCCGACTACCACGCCTGCGACAGCGAAGGCGCAATCCATACCTGGAGTCGTCTGCATGGCTGGTGAGATGAAACCGATCAGTACGCCCGGGGCTGCAGCACCCGGCGGGCATTATTCGCAGGCGATGCTGCATCAAGGCACGCTGCATGTTTCCGGACAACTGCCGGTGCGCGCCGATGGCAGTCACAGCGTCGGCGAGCCGTTCGAGGTCCAGGCCGCCGTGGCGCTGGACAATCTGCTGGCCATCCTTGGCGCAGCGGGATGCAGCACGGATGACCTGCTTAAAGTGACCATTTACATCGCAGGCGTCCAGCACTGGCCTGCCTTCGACCGCCTCTACGCGGGCTATCTGGGCGAGCATCGCCCTGCGCGCGCGGTAGTGCCGGTCCCGGAATTGCACCACGGTTACCTGATCGAGATCGAAGCCCTGGCGCGTTGCAGCCAATCAACATGACCGGGAGCCCCTCATGACCCCACAAAAAAGCGATGTCCTGATTATCGGCGGCGGCTTCATGGGCGCATCCTCCGCGTTTTTTCTGCGCCAGCACGGCCGTTCGGTCACCCTGCTGGAGCGCGACCAGATCGGCCAATACGCCAGCGGCGTGAATTTCGGCAACGTGCGCCGTCAGGGACGGTTTCTCGGCCAACTGGAACTGTCCAATCGCTCCTGGGCACTGTGGAAGCGCCTGCCGGAACTGATCGGCGAAGACCTGGAATTCATTCCCAGCGGGCATATGCGTGTTTGCTATCGCGAAGACGAAATCGCCGAACTGGAGGCCTATGCCGCCGCCCCGGAAGCCCGCGAGCTGGACTTGCAGATCCTTTCCGGCAAGGCGCTGCACGACCGTTTTCCGTTTCTCGGTGCACAAGTCAAAGGCGGTTCCTATGCGCCGCATGACGGGCACGCCAACCCAAGGCTGGCAGCCCCCGCGTTCGCCCGTGCGGCGATTCGTGCAGGTGCAAGAATCGAAGAGCGCACTGACGTGATCGAGGTGCAGAAGGTCGGTGGCGAGTTTCAGGTCACCACCGCCGATGGACAGCTATTCGTCGCCGAACAGTTGCTCATCACTGCCGGTGCCTGGGGCGCCAGGCTCGCCGAGCAGTTCGGCGAGTCTGTCCCTCTTGAGCCCAACGGACCGCAGATGTCGGTGACAGAACCGATACCTTACGCGCTGCCGACGGTGATCGGGGTGTTTACCAAGATCAAGGAGGAAGTGATCTATTTCCGGCAGATCCCGCGCGGCAACATCATCATCGGAGGCGGCAATCGCAATAAACCGGACATGCTCAACCGCCGCGCCTACTTCAAGCCGGAGAGCCTGATCAACCAGATGAAACAGATGAAACGCCTGCTACCGGGCGCAGAAAAGCTGAACATCATCCGCGTCTGGAGCGGCATCGAGAGTTACACGCCGGACTCGCTGCCGATCATGGGCCGCAGCGGCAAAGTCGACGGCCTGTTCTATGCGTTTGGCTTCTGCGGCCATGGTTTTCAGCTTGGTCCCGGCGTCGGTGACGTCATGGCCGAGCTGATCAGCACCGGCAGCACGCGCACGTTGATCAGCCCGTTCGATATTCGCCGCTTCACCGATCCGACCGCCATCGAAATGCCGCTCATGTCCAGCCTGATGAGCACCGGAAAGCTGGTATGAGCCCAACCACTCACCCACCTCATCGCAACGGAGGCGCCATGCCTGCAACCCCAGACGCTCACTACCAGTATCGCCCGGTGACTGCGGCGGATATCCCGGCAGCCCATGCCCTTTCAGTGAGCCTCAAGTGGCCACACCGCGAACAGGACTGGGCAATGGTGCAACGTACTTCCGAGGGTTTTGTCGCCGAGCATGATGGCCAGCTGGTTGGTGTGGCATTTACCTGCCATCAGGGCGACTGGTCCTCGATCGGGCTGGTGATCGTCCGCGATGATCATCAGGGCAAAGGCATCGGTCGCCACTTGATGAGGCTGTGTCTCGACGCAACAGCACCGCGCACGCCGATCCTCAACGCCACAGAACTGGGCGCGCCGCTTTACCAGAGCCTGGGTTTCGTTGACTTCGCACGCATCCAGCAGCATCAGGGCGTTGCCGACCTGTCAGGGCTGGCGCCAGCGAAAGACGACGTGCCGATACGTACGCTGGGCGCGACCGACCACGCAGAACTGATCCGCCTGGCCAACGCGGGCAGCGGCCTGGATCGCACTGCCGTGTTGACTGATCTGTTGCACGATGCAGAACAGGCGGTCGGCATTGAACACGCAGGCCAGTTGCAAGGCATCGCCCTGCTGCGTCGCTTCGGCCGCGGTCATATCATCGGCCCGGTGGTTGCCGGTGATGTAAATCAGGCACAGCGATTGATTGAACACCTGCTGCAACAGATACCCGGCCTGTTCGTGCGCTTCGACATTCTGGCCGACTGCGGGCTGGCGGCGTGGCTTGAAAGCCTGAGTCTGCCGTGTGTCGACAGGGCACCGCGCATGGTGCTCGGGACGCCGCCTGCCGCGAACCCGGATGTGCAGCAATTCGCGCTGGTGACTCAGGCGATCGGCTGAAAACAGCGCGGATAAACGGCCGAAACAGGTCCGCCATGTTAGCGGGTTGCATACAGCAGATTATTCTTTGCAACCCGGCAGATCGGCGCTTTTTATCCAGACTGCTTTGTTAGCTTATGGGTATCGAACGGCCCGACAGCAAACGGCCCGGCCTTGACCATTATCGCTCCAGGGAGCCCGCTGGATGACCTCACAGTCCTTGAACAGCCATCACGTTGATCCGGACACCGCGCTGAAACTGTATATCGATGGTCGTTGGTCCGCCCCGCTCGACCCGGTCAGTATCGCGGTGATCAACCCAGCGACCGAAGAAGTGGTGGCGCATGTCGCCAGTGGCTCGGCCGCCGATGTCGACCGTGCGGTCGCAGCAGCGCGGGCAGCCTTTGCCGGCTGGTCCGGCACCTCGCCACACGCCCGCGCCCAGGTCATCGGCCGGATCCACGAGCTGATTCTCGAGCGCAAGGAACAACTGGCGCAGGCGATCTCGCTGGAGATGGGCGCATCCATCAGTTCGGCGCGGGCCATGCAGGTGCCGCTGGCCGCAGAACACGTGCGTGTCGCACGTGACCTGCTGGCGACTTACCGCTTCCACACCGTCGAAGGCAGCACGGCGATCGAACGCGAGCCCATCGGTGTGTGCGGGCTGATCACGCCGTGGAACTGGCCGCTGTATCAAATCACCGCCAAGGTCGCCCCGGCCATCGCGGCCGGCTGCACCGTGGTGCTCAAGCCCAGCGAACTGTCACCCCTGAGCGCCCTGCTGTTCGCGCAACTGGTGCATGACGCGGGTCTGCCGCCCGGCGTGTTCAACCTGGTCAATGGCAGCGGCCCCGAGGTCGGCGGCGCGATGGCGGCCCACCCTGATATCGACATGATCTCGATCACCGGTTCCAACCGGGCAGGCGCATTGGTGGCGCAGGCCGCCGCACCGACGGTCAAACGAGTGACTCAGGAACTGGGCGGCAAATCACCGAATATCCTGCTGCCCGACGCCGACTTCGCCAAAGCCGTGCCGCCCGGCGTGATGGCCGCGTTCCGCAATGTGGGTCAGTCGTGCAGCGCGCCGACGCGAATGATCGTGCCCCGGAACCGACTGGCGGAAGTCGAGGCGCTGGCCGCCGAAACAGCCGCAGCAATTGTTGTGGGTGATCCGCAGTCGGAGGAAACGGTACTCGGTCCGATCGCCAACGAGGCGCAGTTTCAGCGTGTCCAGGCGATGATCGATGCCGGGCTGAGTGAAGGCGCGAAGCTGATCTGCGGCGGGCCGGGACGAGTACAGGGCCATGAGCGAGGCTTCTATACCCGGCCTACGGTGTTTTCCGAAGTGGACTCGTCGATGCGTATTGCCCGGGAAGAAATTTTCGGCCCGGTGCTGTGTCTGATTGCCTACGACACGGTCGAGGAGGCCATCGCAATTGCCAACGATACGGTCTATGGCCTGGGCGCGCATGTACAGGGGCAGGACCTCGAGCAGGCGCGCGCAGTGGCTTCGCGCATTCGTGCCGGGCAGGTGCACCTGAACTACCCAGCCTGGAATCCGATGGCCCCGTTTGGCGGCTACAAGCGCTCGGGCAACGGTCGCGAGTACGGTGTGCAGGGGTTCGAAGAGTATCTGGAGACCAAGGCTATTGTAGGGTTTGCCTGAGTGGCGTTTGTGCTACGCACTGATTCTTGCCGATTGTGACTATCGTTCCCACGCTCCGCGTGGTAATGCCTTTCGTGACGCTCCGCGTCACACAGCGGTTCTGCGATATCAGGTGGATTGAGGTTCGACTCAGGTCACCTTTTCGCCCCTCGGCGACTCACTTTGAGGGACCAAAGTGAGCAAAGTCCTTCGCTTCTGTTTCCGGCCCGACTTCGTCGGGTTCCTTCGCCCTGTCACTGATCCGGGGGTCGCCGCAACGCGCCATCCATGGCGCGGTGCGGCTAGCCTGGCGTCCTGCCAGGCTACCCCCGGATCAGCGCCAGGACTCAGCCGTCACTAACGTCGCACTCTGCGTCGTCAGTGCCATCGCGGTTGAAAAGCACTGCGGTAGCCGCGACTGCGTGTAAGGCATAACATTGTTTCGCATCGACGATTTGTGACGCGGAGCACCAAGAACTCCATGCCTGCACGGAGCATTGGCACGATAGTCACTGGAGCGTGCGAAACGAGAGTAAGGAATCACTTTCTCGCCGCTTTGGCCACGTCCAGCCTGCGCAGGTGGCAGGTGACTTCTTCGCGGTCGTGGTAGAGCTGTTTGCAGCCGATGGACACCCGCACCCCTCGCGCCTGAAAGCCCTCTTCGATACGGTCGAGCAGTCGGCGCACTTCAGCGTAGCGCTGTTTCATAGGCAACTTGAGGTTGACCACCGCTTCGCGGCACAGGCCTTCGCCCAGCCAGGTTTCCAGCAGCGCCGCGTTGCGCGCAGGCTTTTCGACGATGTCGCAGACCATCCAGTCCACAGGCTGTCGAGGCTTGTAGGTAAAACCGTCCGCCATCAGATGCTGCACCAGCCCGGTGTCCATCAGGCTTTCCGCCATCGGCCCGTTATCGATGGCGGTCACCAGCATGCCGCGGCGCACCAGTTGATACGTCCAGCCGCCCGGCGCGGCACCCAGGTCCACGCTGGTCATGTCGCCGGAAAGGCGCTCGTCCCACTGGTCTCTGGGAATGAAGTGGTGCCAGGCCTCTTCAAGCTTCAGGGTCGAGCGGCTTGGCGCTTCGCGGGGAAACTTGAGGCGCGGGATGCCCATCGGCCACATGGCGGAGTTGTCCGCATCGGCCAGACCGAGAAACACCTCGCGACCACTCTTGAAGGTCAGCAGCAGACGCGGCTTGCGCGGATCATCCACCAGTTTGCCTGCCTGAGTCAGGGCCTTGCGCAGCGGCGCCTCGAACTTCTTGCAGAAATTCGACAGCTCCTTGCCGTCGTTGGTATCCACGACCTCCAGCCACAGACTGCCGCAAATCGGGAACGCCGCCAGCTGCGCGAGAATCACGCTGATGCGATCGGTTTCCGGCAACTCGAGAAACAGCCCCCGCGCCCACTGCCGGGGAAATATCAGCTTGTCGAAGCGCTGACCGTTCATCAACCGTTCGGCGCCATCCGCCTCGGTGCAGATGAATTCGGCGCAAGCCGTGTCGGGACGGGCCTTGGCATACCCGGCCACGTCCAGGCGCGCGGCGTGATCGGCTATTTCCGAGCAGACTTCGCCCTCAAAACCGGGTCGGCAGTGCATAAACAGTGTATTCATGGGTTACTCCTGGGCAGTGGGCACTCGGGCGTAACCCCGCAGACTTGAAAGCCGCGCATGATAGCCCAATCCAGGAACCACTGGTGCGGCCGAACAGTCCACACAACTTGAAGCCTGATGCGGCGCTCCCGACCTGATGCACATGGAGCCCGTGAACCGATGTTCGGAGAACATTCCTCAAAGGAGACATTCATGCCCTCCCTCGATAGCCTGAAAAGCCTGAAAACCCTCGAAATCGATAACAAGACCTACCACTACTTCAGCCTGCCGGAAGCCGCCCGATCGCTGGGCGATCTGGACAAGCTGCCCATGTCACTCAAGGTGCTGCTGGAAAACCTGCTGCGCTGGGAAGACAACAAGACGGTAACCGGCAACGACCTCAAGGCCCTCGCCGACTGGCTGACCGAGCGTCGTTCAGACCGGGAAATTCAATACCGCCCTGCGCGCGTCCTGATGCAGGACTTCACCGGTGTACCGGCGGTGGTCGATCTGGCCGCAATGCGCGCAGCCGTAGCCAAGGCCGGCGGCGATCCGCAGCGGATCAATCCCCTTTCCCCGGTGGACCTGGTGATTGACCACTCGGTGATGGTCGACAAGTTTGGCAACGCCGAAGCCTTCGGCGAGAACGTCGATATCGAGATGCAGCGTAACGGTGAGCGCTACGCGTTCCTGCGCTGGGGCCAGAGTGCTTTCGATAATTTCAGCGTGGTGCCGCCCGGCACCGGCATTTGCCATCAGGTGAACCTCGAATACCTGGGGCGCACGGTATGGACCAAGGAAGAGGATGGCCGCACCTACGCGTTCCCCGACACGCTGGTCGGTACCGACTCGCATACCACGATGATCAATGGCCTGGGCGTGCTGGGCTGGGGCGTGGGCGGTATCGAAGCCGAAGCGGCGATGCTCGGCCAGCCGGTGTCGATGCTGATCCCGGAAGTCATCGGTTTCCGGCTGACCGGCAAACTGAAGGAAGGCATCACCGCCACCGACCTGGTGCTCACCGTCACCCAGATGCTGCGCAAGAAAGGGGTGGTCGGCAAGTTTGTCGAGTTCTACGGCGACGGCCTGGCTGACTTGCCGTTGGCCGACCGCGCGACCATTGCCAACATGGCGCCCGAGTATGGCGCGACCTGTGGTTTCTTCCCGGTCGATGATGTAACGCTGGACTACCTGCGTCTGTCAGGTCGCCCCGACGAAACCGTCAAGCTGGTCGAAGCGTATTGCAAGGCTCAGGGGCTGTGGCGCCTGGCAGGCCAGGAACCGGTGTTCACCGACAGCCTGGAACTGGACATGAGTACGGTCGAAGCCAGCCTTGCTGGCCCCAAGCGCCCTCAGGATCGTGTAGCACTGCCAAATGTGTCCAAGGCCTTCAGCGATTTTCTCGGTCTGCAGGTCAAGCCTGCCAAGGTCGATGAAGGTCGCCTGGAGAGTGAAGGCGGCGGCGGTGTCGCGGTTGGCAACGAGGCCCAGGTCAGTGGCGAAAGCCAATATGAATACAACGGCCAGACCTATCATCTGAAAGACGGCGCCGTGGTGATCGCGGCGATCACGTCCTGCACCAACACCTCCAACCCCAGCGTCATGATGGCAGCCGGGCTGGTCGCGAAAAAAGCCGTCGAGAAAGGCCTGAAGCGCAAGCCGTGGGTGAAAAGCTCGCTGGCTCCCGGTTCCAAGGTGGTGACCGATTATTACAACGCAGCAGGTCTGACCCAATACCTCGACGCCCTGGGCTTCGATCTGGTCGGTTACGGCTGCACCACCTGCATCGGTAACTCCGGTCCGCTGCTGGAGCCTATCGAGAAAGCCATTCAGCAGTCCGACCTGACCGTTGCGTCCGTGCTGTCGGGCAACCGTAACTTCGAGGGCCGCGTCCATCCGCTGGTCAAGACCAACTGGCTGGCATCGCCCCCCCTGGTAGTTGCCTATGCACTCGCAGGCTCGGTGCGCATCGACATCAGCAGCGAACCGCTGGGCGAAGGTGCTGACGGCAAGCCGGTTTACCTGCGTGATATCTGGCCGAGTCAGCAGGAAATCGCCGACGCCGTGGCCAGCGTCAACACCGGCATGTTCCACAAGGAATACGCCGAAGTGTTTGCCGGCGACGAACAATGGCAAGCCATCGAGGTGCCGCAAGCTGCCACCTACGTCTGGCAGGACGATTCCACCTACATTCAGCACCCGCCATTCTTCGACGGCATCGACGGTCCGCTGCCGGTTATCGAAGACGTGGAAAACGCGCGCATCCTGGCCCTGCTGGGCGACTCGGTGACTACCGACCACATCTCCCCTGCCGGTAATATCAAGGCCGACAGCCCTGCCGGGCGCTACCTTCAGGAGAAAGGCGTCAAGTATCAGGACTTCAACTCGTACGGCTCGCGCCGTGGCAACCATGAAGTGATGATGCGCGGGACCTTTGCCAATATCCGCATCCGTAACGAAATGCTCGGCGGCGAAGAAGGTGGCAACACGGTGCATGTGCCCTCCGGCGAGAAGCTGGCGATCTACGACGCGGCCATGCGTTATCAGACAGAACGCACGCCACTGGTGATCATTGCCGGTCTGGAATACGGCACGGGTTCCAGCCGTGACTGGGCTGCAAAAGGTACCAACCTGCTGGGCGTCAAGGCGGTCATCGCCGAAAGCTTCGAGCGCATTCACCGCTCGAACCTGGTGGGCATGGGTGTGCTGCCCTTGCAGTTCAAGAACGGCCAGACGCGCAAGACCCTCGGCCTGACCGGCAAGGAGACGCTGAAGATCACCGGGCTGACCAACGCAGACGTGCAGCCGGGCATGAGCCTGACCCTGCATATCGAACGCGAAGACGGCAGCAGGGAAACCGTCGACGTGCTGTGCCGCATCGATACGCTTAACGAAGTGGAGTACTTCAAGTCGGGCGGCATTCTGCATTACGTGCTGCGCCAGCTGATCGCGTCCTGATCACCTCTGAATGGGGCCTGCACCCTGCTTCAGGGTCAGGCCCCAGCATGAAAATTTCTATAATCTCGCCCCTGCCCTGCTGAACGCCGGATAGAATTCCCCGTTCTCAAGGCAGGACTTACTCATGACCACAAGGCACTGGCTGACTTTCTGCCTGCTGAGCAGCGGCTACGCGCTGGCGTTGTTTCACGGCAACCTTGACCCTTCGGCGGCGCTAAGCTTTGGCGCATTGTTCATTGCCTGGTTGTGCGTGGCGCGATCCTCTTATTCCTCCATCCGCCTGTGTGGCCACGGATTGTTCATCGTGACCGGTCTGGCGCTGGCCTTTCACCTGGCGCCCGGCTTCAATAACGCCAACGTCATCGAAGCAACGCGATTCAGTGCCGATGCCGCGCTGTTCTCCATGGACCTGAGTCTGGACAAGCCGCTGATCGGCTTCTGGCTGATAGTGGCCTGCCCCTGGATTCTGCCGAAAGTCGACGTTGCCCATTCACTGCAAACCGGGGTTCTGGCGCTGATTGTGACGTCGGCGTTCTGCATGACTGCCGCGGTCATGTTAAACGTCGTCGGCTGGACACCTAAATGGCCTGCCCAGGGCCTGATATGGCTGCTCAACAACCTGTTGCTGGTGACCCTGACCGAAGAGCTGTTTTTCCGCGCTTATCTGCAAGGCGGCCTGCTGCGCCTGTTCAAGGGCTCAAGGTATGCGACGGCATTATCAATCACCCTCGCTGCCGGCCTGTTCGGACTTGCGCACGCAGGTGCCGGCCCGCAGTGGGTGGCATTGGCGGGCATGGCTGGCGTGGGGTACGGCCTCGCATTTCGTTTCGGCGGGCTGCAGGCCGCCGTCATCAGTCACCTGGGCCTGAACCTCGTGCATTTCGGGCTGTTCACCTACCCCATGCTGGCCCGACAGGGCTGACTCTCCAGTCACTTGTCGCACGCCGCTCAATTTATCGACGTGCCCGCCGATAACCACGCCATAGTCTTCCGGATCGAAGGATCGAAATCCCATGCGCAACAACCAACCCATCACTCAACATGAGCGGACATTTCCTGCCGAACAACGACTGATTTCCACCACCGACACCCGAGGCACCATCACCTATTGCAATGATGCCTTCGTCGACATCAGTGGTTACAGCGAGGCTGAATTGCTGGGTGCGGCGCACAACACCGTGCGTCATCCGGATGTACCGCCTGCGGTATTCGAGCACATGTGGACCACGCTCAAGTCCGGGCAGCCGTGGATGGGCATCGTCAAGAACCGCTGCAAGAACGGCGATCATTATTGGGTCAATGCCTACGTGACGCCGGTGCTGGAAAACCGCCAGGTAGTGGGTTTCGAGTCGGTGCGCATCAAGCCGACCGCCGAACAGGTCCGCCGTGCCGAGGCGCTTTATACCCGGCTCAACAAGGGCAAGAGCGCGGTACCAGGCCGCGACAAGTGGCTGCCGGTACTTCAGGACTGGTTGCCGTTCATTCTGGTCAGCCAGCTGAGCTTTCTGATCGGCGTGTGGCTCAATTCACACTGGGGGTTTGCACTGGCTGCGGCATTGTCGGTACCGCTGGGCCTGCTGGGGCTCTCCTGGCAGCAGCGTGGCACCAAACGCTTGTTGCGCCTGGCCGAACAAACCACTTCCGACCCGTTGATCGCGCAGATGTACACCGACAGCCGTGGCCCGCAAGCGCGCCTGGAAATGTCGATCCTCAGCCAGGAAGCGCGCATGAAAACCTGCCTGACGCGTTTGCAGGACACGGCCGAACACCTGAACAGTCAGGCCCGCCAGTCCAACTCGCTGGCCAATGCCAGTTCGATCGGGCTGGAACGTCAGCGTGTGGAAACCGAGCAGGTTGCCGCCGCCATCAACCAGATGGCCGCCACCACGCAGGAAGTCGCCAGCCACGTTAACCGTGCCGCTGATGCCACCCAGCAGGCCAACGAACTGACGCGTCGCGGGCGCGATATCGCCGGTGAAACCCGCGAAGCCATTCAGCGCCTGTCCACCTCGGTGGGTGAAACCGGCCTGACCGTGACCCGCCTGGCCAAGGACAGCGATGAAATCGGCGGCGTGGTCGATGTGATCAAAGGCATCGCCGACCAGACCAACCTGCTGGCCCTCAACGCCGCGATCGAAGCGGCGCGCGCCGGTGAGATGGGTCGCGGCTTTGCCGTCGTGGCAGATGAAGTACGCCAGCTGGCACAACGCACCGCCGAGTCCACCGGGCAGATTCATGGCCTGATCGCCAAACTGCAGCAGACCGCAACCGACGCGGTACACACCATGGACACCGGTCGCCGTCAGGCCGAAGAAGGCGTTGCCCGGGTACTGGAGGCAGATCAGGCGCTGGTGGGCATCAGCGAGGCTGTCGCCAATATCACCGACATGACCACGCAAATCGCCACCGCCACGGAAGAGCAAAGCGCCGTGGCCGAGGAAATCAATCGCAACATCGCCACCATCGCCAGCCTGGCAGACCAGACCTCTGACGAAGCGCGTCGCTCTGCCGTATTGAGTGGCGAACTGACCGACACGGCCAACTCACAGTATTCGCTGGTAGAGCGGTTTAATCGCTAAGGCCTGAAGCTGTTTACCAAGCCTCGACGAACTTCGGTTGGTCGGGGCTTTTTTATGAGTGTTAACAGTGTGCCCTGTTAGCGCTCTCTTCAAATCTGACAAAACTTAAGAAGCCATCTGAAGAATGTGTAGGATATTTCCTTAGCATCTTCAATGACAGCAATGCAGTAGTTCTGACCATTGACAGCGAACGCATACTCCGATTAGTTGAAATTCAGGTGATGCGGTAGTTATCTATTACCCCTGCAACCACCGACTATCACCCGAGTAAGAACTTTAGAGCTACGCCATGTGGCGTTTGGCTTTTTAATTGGAGAGAAAAAATGAAAGATTCCACCCAGTACTATAAATTTTCCGCACCACGTGTTCCAGCAGCCAGCCCTATTGATGGAATGATGCCAGTTGACAGCCTGAACCGGCCGGTAGGCGTTGAGGTTGTTCTTTGGAGCGAGATGCGTCCGGGCTATGACATCCAACTGAACCTGGACGGTCATTTGGTAGGGGAACGAAAAATCCTGACTCACGATAACAAGCCTGGCGAAGTAGTTCACTTGGAGCTGGACAAAAAGTACTTGAGAGAAGAGCGTTCATACACCTTGCGCTGTATGGCCACGAACAATATCAACCAAACTGTAATGGATTCACCGTCTACCTCCTTGATTATCGACCGCACCGCCCCAGGCGCAGCACTGCTTGCGCCTATCATCTTCCATCAGGTCAATTTCGGCGAAGCGCTGAAAGGCATGCTCCCCGGCTACGCCGACATGCAGGCCGGCGATTGCATCCAGACCTTCTGCAATAACAGAGAAGGCCCAGTTCATGTGGTGGAGCCTGAAAACCTTGCCACCGTTCCCATGCAGATCGTTTTCAGCAAAGCATTCCTGCTTGGTCTGGACAGCCAACACGCTACCATCAACTATCAGGTCATCGACCGTGCGGGCAACGTTTCACTGCTCTCGCACTCTGTGACCCTGTCAATGCAGTTTTAAGCACAGCAGCCTACATTTCTGCCCATAACCTTGACGGCCTCGTACGCTAACGCGTGCGAGACCCTAATGATAAAGTTGAGTGAATATTCCTACGCAGGAGTGGGAATTTAGTCAAAACTTACTTTTTTACCTTTTGTAAGACTTATCTGTAGTTAATGTCCTACAGGTATTTCACGCATAAAAACCCCTGGAAAAACACCCACATCAAGCCACACCCTTTATTTACAGCATCTCCGACACTAACGAGCGATAATTCACTACGAACATGATACCAAATGTAACTGCACAACCTCACACAACCCTGGCTTGGCTTTGACATCCGCAGACGCTTGACCTGAACACTTATGTGCCTTGTAATATTTCCGTTGCCGACAACTGCCGGCACGCACATAACAACTCAACTTAATGTCAATAAAAGAGTTTACGATGGATAAAGAACAATCCACGGATGTAGCGGCGCGCACCCAAAAAGAACAAAACAATCCCGACAGCGCGAGCACTGTTCAAGAAGCCCCACCCCACCAGAGCCTCTACCGACACGCGAGCCCCCTCCATCTTCCATCCGATATTTCCGACACGCTGAAAGCACCTGTGCTGCCTGACATCGATCCTGATTCCATCAGTCACGAACAGGCACATGCGGGCATTACCATTCATATCCCAGGGTCAGTCAAAATGTGCTGGGGTGACGAAATCCGTTTTTATTGGGGAAAAAACCTGTCATCGACCACGCTTTTCCATCGGGTGGGCGAAAACAGCGTGATACGTGTGCTGTGTATTTCCTACACTTTCACGCCCTATGTTCAGTACGGTCTGGTTGACCTGTATTACGAACTTTATCGTGATCATCGACGGATCGGCACATCGCCAGTGCTGCGGGTAAACGTCAACTACGCGGTGCCTGTCACCTCCCGACAGAGACAACGCAAACGCAGGTTTACCGATCAATAACTGAAAAGCCCCCGGTGATCACTACCGGGGGCTCTGGTGTTGCTCAGGCACTGGCCTCAAGAATCAGAATGCCAGGCGCAGCCCCACATTCGCTCCCCAGGGTTGCTCGATATGCCGACCTTTCATGTAATCGAAGTCCGCGTGCAGTTTCAGACGCTCGGACAGCGACACCGATACCCCGGCTCCCAGTTCGCCGCGCGAACCGAACAGGCTGTTATCGAATTTCACATCGTTGGCTTTCACCTCGTTGCGGCGCGAAAACTCCTGTGCAATGGCGACACGTACATAAGGCTGCAATACTCCGCCATCCTTGAGCGCAACACTGCGGCCCAGCGAGGTGCCCACCTTGCCCAATACCGATTGGGTCTGGTCGTTCTTCGCTTTCATGCCGTTGTCCAGGCGCAGCTCCTGCCCCTGAACGACGACACTGGACAACTGAGCGAACGGTTCGAGAAAGTAATCGTCCGCCAGTTTGATGTGGCGGCCGAACTCTACCCAGCCCCCTATCCCGTTGTTGGTGTAGTCACCCTTGGCCTTGCTTGCATCGCTCATGGCAACATCTGCCTTGTTGCGAAAGCGGTTGAGTTTGAGCACGCCGTCAACGTAGTAGCCATCGTCCGACAGCCAGGTGGCATAGGCGCCTGCATAGTAGCTGTCGACTTTACCCGTAGTGCCACGGCTCAAATCGATACCGGAGGTGCTGTACCCTCCCAGCACACCGACCACCAGTTGGCCATTGCTGACCTCGACGGGCGCATCGGCACCCAGCGACAGGCCACTTTGTTTCTGCCGGTAGTCGACACCGTCACTGGTCGTGGCATTCAGCCTGTTGCCATAGGCACGCATCCAGCCGCCCGCCCTGCCGCTTGCACGAACCTCACCCATGCGCGAACGCAAGGTAGAGAGCTCACTCATCCAGATCGCAGGTGCCGCGCTGTAAAGGGCAAGCGCGCTCTGGGTCGAAGGGCTTATGACCTTGTCTTTACCGACGATGAACCAGTCATTGCCCTGCTGCTCCAGCAAATACGAATAGGCCCCCAGGTCAACCCGCCCGCCCAGCAGGCTGAATTGCGCGTCGCCACCTTCGGTATGCACCACCTTGAGCGGTGCCATGTCGGCAGACACAACCTCCACCCCCGTATTGCGCACGCGCAAGCCGAACTGCCCACTGGCCTGGCCGTTGACGTCGATGAGGTCTCCGACGCCGTTGTCCAGATCCACGCGCAAGCCGAACGTGCCAGCGCCTGACAACTCATTCAGCGAAAGGGTATGAAACCCTTCGCCAGCAAACGAAACCCTGCCACCCTGCAGGGAAAGCGACCTGACGGCATTGTCGCCCTGCATCTGCCAGTGACTGCCCGAGGTAATCGCCAGACGGTTGCCATTGACGATGTCGCCGTTCAATTGCGCGCCGTTTTGCAGCGTGATGTTCAGGGTGCTGGTGTCATCGGCGACAAGGTTGCCATTGAGGGTGCTGTTGTCGACGTTGAAGTTGGCGGTGCTCTGGTTCAGAACCTCAAGAAGCATGCCATTGCCGGACAGCAGGAGGGTGTTGTTCTTGATCTCAATATCCGCAAGGTGGCTTATACCCTCACGCCCTTCCACCCTTATGGCGGCTCCTGTCAGCCCTTCGACGGTAGAGTTGTCGATGCTCAGTTGACCGTAATTGAACTGCGTTCCATCACCCACTGTGAGGCGTGGATGAGTGAACCATACCCCGTGAGACAAGCCTTTTATGTAGCTTCGGGAAGTGATGTCAGCGCGAGCGCCAAAAATGCCAACGCCCCAGCCAGTGTGTCTACCAACTTCACCCTGCAGCGAGCTGACCTGTGTATTGCTGATCAGGGCGAAGGCGTCCTCGGCAACGGTGATGCCGCCCCCTTTTCCCTCAACGACACTGTGTTCAAGTGTCATGTTCGAGTTGCCCTGCACCACGAGCGCTATCGTGCTATCGCTGAGGATGGTGGAGTCTTTAACTGAAACTCGAGCGTCGCCGTCAGACAACATTCCATCCTTGACCAGGGTATTGCCCGTTAATTCGGTCCTTCCGCCATAAGAAGAGATACGTTTGATCGCAGCCCCATCGGAATGAAGGTATCCAGTACCGTATACAGAGTAATTATGAAATGCGCTGGCCGCATCCACATACTCTGTCCGGTCGCTGACAATCTCCCTAAGCGGAGAGTCAGCCATCACGTGAGTCGATGCGAGGCACGCAATAGCGCCCAGCCCTGCCCTGTAAAGCCCACACTTCCCAATAAAACACTCAGCCACAATAAGAAACCCTCAACATTCATAGGAGTTTTATTGTGGCTGCAACGCTAGCGGATACAATTAATTTCCACTAACAAACAAGTAATCCAATTCCGAAATTTTAGTAGTACCTTTCCCACAAAACATTAAGCTCACCGGATTGGACAGCTAGCCTATCCCAATAAAAATATTTACCTAAAGAGCATTGACAGCTGCTCAAAAAGTCTATTACTTAAAAATCCAGATGAAGCCAAGAACTTCTCTCTGACGGCCAAGCGCCCTTGGAATTATCGTTATCGACTGACGGCGTCAGGACACTCCTGCTCGTCAATAAAAATCAAATAGAGGAATTTCGACATGCGTCAAAAAAACAATTTTTACACACGCAGCCCCAATCAAGAACTGACGCTCATACCACCGTTTGTTCCTGTCGCCGATGAAGCGGACGGACTTATAAAAACTGCCGACCTTGTCAATGACATCATCGTCGAATTTCCGGTCTGGGAAGGTGCCAGGCTTCAAGACTCTTACCAGTTGCAATTGAATGGCGATAAAGTTGGTTTAGCAGGTCAACTGGTACCTCTTCCACCGGTCGGAACGTTACTACGCTTGACCATCCCCGTCGACACCGAACTGAAAGACGATGGCGCGTACAAACTTGACTACTTGACGATCGGTTATCCCAGTGGTACCGAGCAATCGTCCCAAATCAAAACGATTATTGTCGACCGCACCGCTCCGGGCGCCCATCAACTGGGTTATATGGATTTTCCAGCCGGGGCCAAAGATGGTCTGACACTTGAAGAGCTTCAGTCCATGGGCGGTGTATTGACCGGTAGCATTTTCGGGTATTCGGGACTGAATCGCGGCGACGTTATCAAAACCTATTGGGGAAACGTGCCCGGTCCAGAGCTTGAACTGAACGGCCTGGAAGATGAAAGTCAAGCGATCGAAATCCTGTTTACCCAAGAGTTTCTTACTGCTCTCGGCAGCCCTGCAGGCGCAACCTATTACACGGTGACAGACCGGGCCGGAAACACGTCTGCCGAGTCTCAGAAGATTACCATCCCTCTGTTTCTGACCGACGTGACACCAGGACTGCCTGCTCCGGTTATCGATAATAACGACGGCGTGATTGATTACGCAGAGGCCATGGCCAGCGTCGAGGTGAAAATTCCTTTCTCGTCTTTTTTGATGGAAGGCGATCAGATTCTCCTGCACTGGGGTTCTGAAGAGTTAGGGCCTGCTTCTATTGCCGTGGAGGACCTCGACGAACCTTTCATTCTGTTTTTTGATGTCCCGTATCTGATCATTGAACAGGCTCAGAGTGGTCTGCGCGATATCAAGTATTACGTCATTAGAAATGGACAGATTACCGGTACTTCAGACCCTCTTGAGGTGCTTGTCAACATCGAGCTGCCCGTACCCGGCGTTCTCGACAAACCGACGATCAAAGGTAGCAGCAGCACGCCCAGCAACGAAGACAACTTTATTGATGAGAACGACTTTGAACTTGACGCCACCGTCTTGATTAACTGGAACCCTCTCTTTAAGGCCAATCAGATCTTGACGGTCTTTTGGGGCGGCCAAGAAGTATTGGAACAACCCTACACGCTCACCAACAGCGACGTCGTCGCCGGCCGTACGCTGTTGCTCACTGCACTGAACAGTAAGTTCACCGCCGTGGGCACAGGTAACGACATCAGAGTTTATTACACCGTCAAAACCGAGGGTAATCCCAATCTCTCCACGTCATCAGAGCAGGGCTTGATCGTGCGTTCAAAAAATGAATTACCGGGTGGCCCGGACGGACCAGAAGCGCCGCAATTTATGTCGCTGTCTGCCAACGGCACGCTCACTTTTGAAAACAGTGCGCAAGGCGCCCCCATTTTTATCCAACCCTATTTAAATATGGCCCCAGGACACGTCATTGTCTTCACCTATGAAGCCTACAACGAGCTGGTGGGCGATGATAAAAAATTCGAATGGTCAGTCACGTCACCGGCCCTCACTCAGGAAGAAGTCCAGAACGGCGTTAATATTCTGGTGCCCCGCACTGTATTGAACCAGCACTGTTACGGGCATGCCGAGATCAGCTTCCAGGTAAGAAGCAGTATGGGCCAAGGTAACTCGAAACGCGCCAGCGCCTACGTCGATATGCGTGTCGGTGGACTCTGCAGAATTTGACCTCGCCTAAACTTCGCCATTTATCTTTAAACAAGAAAAAGAGAACATCGATGAATACAATACAGACCTTACCTGCACTGCCTGTCCCACTGCCCTTGAGCTATAACCCTCAAGGCATTGGCGATGTTGACGTAGCAGATCCGGCCAAGCCGATAGAAATACTGATCGGCCCTATCAACCTCAAGCCAAAAGATCGGATCGACCTGTTCTGGGGCACACACAATGAGGTTATTGATACCTACACACACTCTTCAGACTCACCGAACACCAATGGCTTTTTTTCATTGTATGTGGATACCCGCTGGGTCCAGTCAGGCCTTACTGATGTCAACTATCTCTATACACCGTTCCCCTCCAATATCCAGGAACATTCGCCTGTTAACAAAATAGTCGTCAAACTGGAAATCCCCGGTGGTCGGGATCCCGACCCAGCCACACCCTACGAAAATGAAAAGCTCGACATCCCGACCGTCAACCCGTCTGGCGTGATCACCTCACCTGAGGGGGTAAGCGTTACCCTCGACGCTTACGAAAATATGGCTGCAGGGGATTCGATTTTCATCTATTGGCACGGCATCAGAGTCGAACACCCTCCTCTGACAGCAGACCAGCTTGGTAAACCGGTCACTGTGAGTATCGACAAGCAGATTATTATCGAAGCAGGGGACTCGGAAAATATTGTTGTCCGGTACGATGTCAGGGATATCGTCAATAACTGGTCACGCTTCTCTTTCCCAGCCTATGTTGCAGTCGAGGCTGGCAACTCCAGCCTGCAGGCCCCTATCGCCCCACAGGCGCCCAACATGGAGCTTGATCTCGATAAGCTGGCCGGCGCAGATGTTCAAGCGCTCGTGCTGTCACATGCCAGTATCGCCACCGGTGACATCATAAACTTCGTGATGGAGCGTAACACTGCAGAAGGCATTCAGCTGGAGTCCTTCACCGCATCAAAAGTGGTTCAGATACCTGGCAGCTTCGTGGAGTTTCTCATCCCCAATGAACAGTTCCATCCCATCGCACAGGGCCGGGCACGTTTGAAATACACAGTGATCAAAGGCACTGGCGAGGCATTGCGTTCAAAGAGTCTGACTCTCGCAGTACTCGGTCAACCGCAGCAACTGTCATTGCCACATGTCCAAGGCGTCACCAATGGAATTTTGAACCCTGATAGCCACAATGTGATCACTCAGGTGCCGCCTTATTACTTTATGGCGGACGGCCACGACATCAACCTGGTATGGATTGGCAAGGCTGCCAACGGTGAGACGGTCATGCATCAGGAGGTTAAAAACCTGAATGCTGATGATATCGGCAAGGGCATCGAGTATTTGATCCCGGATGAAAAGGTGAGTGCATTGGCAGGCGGTTCACTTGAGGTTTACTACACCGTAACCACCTACGCGAGAGCGTTCTTCAAATCGCCCATACTACGGTTGCTCGTGGACGTAGATAACAGCACTCCGCTGGAAGCTCCTGTTGTAGATAAGCTGAGTGCGGACGGCATTCTCGACCCGGCCGATGTACCACTCGAAGCCATTGTTCGCGTGTCGCCTTATCGCGCAATGGCTGAGGGAGATAAAGTCACCATTCACTGGGAAGGCGTTGACGCAGAGGGTACCTATGGCACCTACACCGTTGTTAATTCCGGAACCGTCAACAGGGAAACCGTATTCCGCATTCCCAAACGGTACGTAGATGCCAATTTAAACAGGCTGGTGCAGGTCTGGTATACGGTACAACACGAAGACAGAATTGCTGAATCGCAGAGATTGGCAATTACTATCCGTGAGAGCGCGGCACTGCCCCTCCCCACCCCCACCCTAAAAGAAGCCACCGGCACCACGCTCGACCCGGCCAACGCTTCATCCGGCGCAACCGTGGTGATCGACGCCACCGCCAACCTGCAAGCCGGCGACCAGGTGATCACACAGTGGCAAGGGCCCAACGGCAATGACACCCGGGAAAAGACCCTGACCGGCGCAGACGCGGGCAAGACGCTGGAGGTAGTGTTTGCTGCGGCGCTGGTGACGGCAAACGCCGGGCAGACGGTGGCGATTTCCTATGTCGTCAATCGCGTCAACGGTCTGGTGCAGGTATCCGGCACGCTGGCCCTGCAGATTCTGGCGGCGCAGCCCGCGCTGGTGCTGGACACTTCGCCGGTCACGCTGGCTGGCAAGGTGTATCTGCTTCCGGGCTCGCCGGACCTGCTGCCGAACTTCCCGGCCGACACCACCGTTCAGCGTCAGGCCAGTGGCGGACAGGCCCCCTATCAGTACACCTCGAGCGACCCGCTGGTCGCGAAAGTGGACAGCAACGGCCTGACCTCGGTTCGAGGCAAAGGCACGGCCATCATTACTGCGACCGATGCGCTGGGCGCGAGCAAGCAGTACACGGTCACCGTCACCGGCGTCATCCATTGCATCGGCCTGGGCAGCGGCAGCTTTTCTCAGATCAGCAAAAACGCGGGCAACAACGGCGCGAGGATTCCAACCATTCACGAGCTGGTGGATATCCACGCCCTGTATGGCAATCGCTGGCCGATGGGCAACGGCAACTATTGGTCGTCGACTGTCTCAAGCGCCGGCATCGGCGGATGGAACTGGTATTACGTGAAAAACATGGTCACTGGCGGCAACTTCAAACTGAAGAGCCACAACTCCAGCCTTGGCGTAGGCATCAGATGATCGATTGCTGAAACCCGTTGATCATCCGGCAGGGCGTTGCGCTAAAGGTGTAACGCCCTGTCGCCGTTTTCAGGATCTTCTCAGGTTCAGTCCATGCATCGTCCGCCTCCCTCACCCCAGCGTTGCGTTCACACTGCTGTCCATGAAGGCCGTTTTGCCGCCAGCATCAACACGCAGCCCTTCAAGACCTCCTCTCTGACAGGCAGACTGACCCTGCGATCGGAACTGGAACGGGCCCCTGCTCAATGGATATGGCAGGTTATCGCCGACGGCAAGGTGGGCAACAGGCGAGCCACCCTCGGCTTGTTTCTGGATCGCGATCTTGAGCCCGGCGACCACGACCTGATCGATCATGAGCAGATCAAGGTGATCTACAACGAAACGCTGCACCGGAAGAACACCGTCTACCACTCGGCGCATTTCCAGGGCGGCCGGCTGGTTCTGCTTGAAGGCAGTCCCTGCACACTGCGGATAAGAGGCTTATTCAGTTTCAATATGTCATCAATCAACCTGGATGTGACCGACGGCGCTTTCGACCTGTATTGCCGGTGACTCAGGTGCGCAGGAACCCGGCAATCTCTCTCGCGGATTCAGCCAGGCATTGCTCATGGCTGATGCCCGCGACCTTCAATGGTTTGAGGTCATGATTGGCAGTCGGCAACCAGTGCAGCCGGATGGCACTCGACAATGCATAGCCCTCCACCGCTTCGCGATTACCCAGCGCGTCGCGTTCGCCCTGCACGATCAGCGTGGGTGTCTTCAGTTCGGCCAGATGAGCCACGCGTGGTTTTTCAGGCTTGCCCACGGCGTAGAACGGATACCCCAGACACACCAGCGCATCGACCTCAAGCTCATCGGCGATCAGGCTGGCCATCCGCCCGCCCATCGATTTGCCGCCGACCGCCAGACGTCCAGAGATGTGAGCACGCGCGCAGGCGAACACTTCTCTCCAGCATTCCAGCAGTTGCGCCTGTGGATTGGGTGGACGCTTGCTGCCGCCCTGACGCCGCTGCGCCATATAGGGAAACTCGAAGCGCAGGACGCTGATACCTTGCGCCGCCAGATCAGCCGCCATGCGGTTCATGAAGTCGCTGTCCATCGGTGCGCCTGCACCGTGCGCCAGCAGCAAGGTCGGCGCTTCCAGCGCATCCGCAGGCCGAGCGGGCGTCCATAGCCAGCCTCTGTCACTGATCAGGTGCAGCCATTGATTCGTAGCGATAACAGGCTTCAAGCCGTTGCTCATGGTTGCCTCATTCAGGTGAGTCGCCGAGTGGCCCGCTACTATAGCGGCGAACAGGGTTGCGAATCCTGCACGAATCGCGAGCGCGAGGCGCATCGGCATGCCTCGTCCCGTCGGACAGCCACCATTCAGGTCTGCCCGAGTACTCTGTCAAGGTGCAAAAGGTAAAGTACCGAGGCGATGAGCGCCCCAAACCTGACACCCCGGGCGGTTTCATTGACGGCACTGGCCTCGCACAACTGCAACAACACCGCTGAGTCGGTCACCAGAGTCATATGCCTGCTCAGGCCAATTTGCGGGGCAATGACAGGTGTCACTGCCGACTGAATAGACGTGACGGTCTTTGCGCGAGTCCTGATCAACTCTTCTGTACGCGAAGGTCGCCACCGCTGTGTTCCAGTCCAGCGGCGATGCGTGAACTCCGCACCCTGCAACGGGGTGCGGAATACCCACTCACACATAGCGCTGCCCTCTGCGCCTTGCTACGACTTCCCACACCCCTGTTTCAAAGCTAAACTCGCGAAACGCGTCTGCCGCAACCCTTTGACACTCTTTGATGTGCCTGTCTGTTCCTGCCCCTGCCTTTTCGGTGTGCTTCGATGCCATTTCCAGCGCTGCATCGCCCTGGCCCGATTACGTCTGCGGTAACCCTCTGAATCGTGGAAGTCTGCAATGAGCACAACAATCAGTCCGACAACCTACAACTACATCGTGGTGCGCCAGTTTGCCATCATGACCGTGGTCTGGGGTGTGGTCGGCATGAGCCTGGGCGTGTTCATTGCTTCGCAGCTGGTCTGGCCAGGGCTGAACCTGGAACTTGAATGGACCACCTTCGGGCGCCTGCGCCCGCTGCACACCAATCTGGTGATCTTCGCTTTCGGCGGCTGCGCGCTGTTCGCCACCTCCTATTACGTAGTGCAACGCACTTGCCAGACGCGGCTGATTTCCGATGGTCTGGCGGCCTTCACCTTCTGGGGCTGGCAGGCCGTGATCGTCGGCGCCATCGTCACGCTGCCGATGGGCTACACCACCACCAAGGAATATGCCGAGCTCGAATGGCCGGTGGCGATTCTGCTGGCCATTGTCTGGGCCGCCTACGCTGCGGTGTTTTTCGGCACCATCGTCAAACGCCGGACCCGGCATATCTATGTCGCCAACTGGTTCTACGGCGCGTTCATCGTGGTGACCGGCATGCTGCACATCGTCAACCATATCTCGTTGCCGGTCAGCCTGTTCAAATCCTATTCGGCGTATGCCGGCGCCACCGACGCCATGATCCAGTGGTGGTACGGACACAATGCCGTCGGTTTTTTCCTGACTACCGGTTTTCTCGGCATGATGTATTACTTCGTGCCCAAGCAGGCCGAGCGCCCGGTCTACTCCTATCGTTTGTCCATCGTGCACTTCTGGGCATTGATCACCCTGTATATCTGGGCCGGTCCTCACCATCTGCACTACACCGCCCTGCCAGACTGGGCGCAGTCGCTGGGCATGGTGATGTCGATCATTCTGCTGGTCCCCAGCTGGGGCGGGATGATCAACGGCATGATGACGCTGTCAGGCGCGTGGCATAAGTTGCGGACCGATTCGGTACTGCGCTTTCTGGTGGTCTCGCTGGCGTTCTATGGCATGTCGACCTTCGAAGGTCCGATGATGGCAATCAAGACCGTCAACTCGCTTTCGCACTACACGGACTGGACCATCGGCCATGTCCACGCCGGGGCACTGGGCTGGGTCGCGATGATCACCATCGGGTCGGTCTACCACATGATTCCGAAACTCTATGCCCGCCCGCATATGTATAGCGTCAGCCTGATCAACACGCACTTCTGGCTCGCGACCGTCGGCACCGTGCTGTACATCACCTCGATGTGGGTCAATGGCATCACCCAGGGCCTGATGTGGCGCGCAGTGAACGACGACGGCACGCTGACCTACTCCTTCATAGAAACCATGCAGGCCAGCCACCTGGGCTATATCGTGCGGGCCATCGGCGGCGCGATTTTCACCAGCGGCATGTTGCTGATGGCCTACAACGTGGTGCGTACGATACGTGCCTCGGACCCGCAGGCAGCCGAATCAGCCACCCGTATCGCCGTCGCGGGAGCGCATTGATGAAGCATGATGCGCTGGAAAAAAACATCGGCCTGCTGGCCTTCTTCATGGTGATTGCCGTGAGCATCGGCGGGCTGACGCAGATCGTCCCGCTGTTCTTTCAGGACGTCACCAACCAGCCTGTCGAGGGCATGAAGCCGCGCAGCGCGCTTGAGGTGGAAGGCCGTGATGTGTTCATCGCCAACGGCTGCGTCGGTTGCCACTCGCAGATGATCCGCCCGTTGCGCGCCGAAACCGAGCGCTACGGGCATTACTCGGTGGCGGGCGAAAGCGTCTGGGACCACCCCTTCCTGTGGGGCTCCAAACGCACCGGGCCGGACCTGGCGAGGATCGGCGGTCGCTACTCGGACGAGTGGCACCGGGTACACCTGAACAACCCGCGCGACCTGGTCCCGACCTCGATCATGCCGGCCTACCCGTTTCTGGCCGAGAAGACCATCGACAGCACGCAGACTGCGAAAAAGCTGCAGGTGCTGCGCACCCTCGGCACCCCGTACACCGACGCGGATATCGCCGGTGCAGCGGCTGCGGTGCAGGGCAAGACCGAAATGGACGCGCTGGTGGCCTATCTGCAAGGCCTTGGCACGCTCATCAAGAGCAAACGGTGATCATGATGGACATCGGAATGATTCGAGGCCTTGGCACACTGGTCGTGATGGTGGCGTTCATCGGCCTGATGCTGTGGGTGTTCAGCCCTGCCCGCAAGGCAGACTTCGACGACGCGACCCTGCTGCCTTTCGCGGATGACCCCGAGGCCATCGGCAAGGTCGAAACTGCCAGGGCTGAACGGGAAGGCCGGTCATGAGTACGTTCTGGAGCCTGTACATCGCGGTCCTGACCCTGGGCACCATCATCGCCATGCTCTGGCTGCTGCTGTCCACACGCAAAGGTCAGCCCGACGAACCGACGGATGAAACCGTCGGCCATACGTTCGACGGTATCGAGGAATACGACAACCCGCTGCCCAGATGGTGGTTCTATCTGTTCCTGGCGACCATCGTCTTTGCACTGGGCTATCTGCTCCTGTACCCGGGGCTGGGCAACTGGCAGGGGTTGCTGCCCGGTTATGAATACCGGGACCAGGACAGCAAGACGCAATTCTCCGACGGCCAGCAAGGCTGGACCAGTGTCCATGAATGGGAGCGGGAAGTCGCAAACGCCGAGGCCCGTTATGGGCCGCTGTTTGCCAGGTACGCGGCCATGCCCGTCGAGGAAGTGGCCAAAGACCCGCAGGCGTTGAAAATCGGTGCACGTCTGTTCGCGTCCAACTGCTCGGTCTGCCACGGCTCTGACGCGAAAGGCGCCTATGGCTTTCCCAACCTGACCGATGCCGACTGGCGCTGGGGCGGCGATGCCCAGTCGATCAAGACCTCCATTCTTGCAGGCCGTATGGGCGTGATGCCAGCCCTGGGCGGCGTGCTCGGCGAACAGGGTGTTCGCGATGTGGCGGCCTACGTGCTGACGCAGCTGGACGCGCGCGCACTACCGGAGGATGCCAAGGCTGACCCGGTGGCCGGACAGAAGACCTTCACCAGCCTGTGCGTGGCCTGTCATGGTCCAGAGGGCAAGGGAATGCCGATTCTCGGCGCACCGGATCTGACCCACCCCAACGCGTTTATCTACGGTTCCAGCTACGCTCAGTTGCAGCAGACCATACGTGATGGCCGCCAGGGCCAGATGCCTGCTCAGCAAGCACTGCAAGGCAATGACCGGGTTCACATTCTGGCTGCCTATGTTTACAGCCTGTCCCGCCAGGAGCAGCCTGCTGAATCCAGATGACAGGGCTCCGCTCAGTCCATGGTTGTTGCAGTCTGAAACAACAAATTCGTTGTAGTTACATCTCTACATGACTAGACTCGTTCACGACCACAATACGCTGTCTACTCATTCCGGAAGTCGCGCACATGCCCACTACCCTCTCCAGCCGTGAATTCAATCAGGACACCAGCGGGGCCAAGAAGGCGGCTAATGAAGGCCCGGTGTTCATTACCGACCGAGGACGTCCGGCCCATGTGCTGCTTTGCATCGAGGATTACCTGAAGCTGACCGGCAGTGCGGCAAGCATCGCCGACATGCTGATAATGCCCACTGACATCGATATCGAGTTCGAGCCTCAGCGCGCCGTGATCACGCCCCGACAGGTTGATCTGTCCTGATGTTCCTGCTCGACACCAACGTGGTTTCAGAGCTCAGAAAGCGCACTGCAGACGCCAATGTGCTGCGCTGGTCGCGAACACAAATGGCCTCCAGCCTGTTCATCTCGTCCATCACGATTCTTGAACTCGAAACAGGTATCCTGCGCATCGAACGCCGCGACCCGACACAAGGCGCAGTATTGCGAATGTGGCTCGACCAGCATGTATTGAAGGCATTCGCCGGGCGTATCCTGACAGTCGACACCCAGGTCGCAAGGCGCTGCGCGCAATTGCACGTTCCCGACCCGCGCAGCGAATGCGATGCGCTGATCGCCGCCACTGCGCTGGTACATGGCATGACCGTGGTCACACGCAACACAATGGACTTTCAGTCGTGCGGGGTCGCGCTGCTCAATCCCTGGGTCAGCCAGTTGAATGAAGAAGCGGCCGTTTATTCACGTGCAGCACGTTGAACGCGGATGTGAACCTGCCTGACCTGTATCGGCCGGGGTCAGGCTACCGCCACTGGACTCATCGATGACCAAGCAGATTCCAGTACACGACATCACCCCGGCATCCGAAACAGGCGGCGAATTCACCGACCTCTATGCTTCGCGCGAGAAGATCCAGACCCGCGCGTTCAAAGGCCTGTTTCGAAACGTGCGGATGCTCGGCGGCGCCCTGTTGCTGCTCATCTTTTTCGGCACGGTCTGGCTGAATCGCAGCGGGCATCAGGCGGTCTGGTGGAACCTGCCGGAACGCAAGTTCTACATCTTCGGTGCAACGTTCTGGCCGCAGGATTTCATCCTCTTGTCCGGCATTCTGATCGTTGCAGCGTTCGGGCTGTTCTTCATCACCGTCTACGCCGGACGGGTCTGGTGTGGCTATACCTGCCCGCAGAGTGTCTGGACCTGGATCTTCATGTGGTGCGAGAAAGTCACCGAGGGCGACCGCAACCAGCGCATCAGGCTCGACCATGCCCCGATGAGTACCGACAAACTGCTGCGCAAGTGTGCCAAGCACAGCCTGTGGCTGCTGATCGGGTTTGCCACCGGCATGACCTTCGTGGGTTATTTTTCGCCCATCCGCGCGCTGTGCGTGGATCTGTTCACGGGCCAGGCGGATGGCTGGGCCTATTTCTGGGTCGGTTTCTTTACCTTGGCCACTTACCTGAATGCGGGCTGGCTGCGCGAGCAGGTATGCATCTACATGTGCCCCTATGCGCGGTTCCAGAGCGTGATGTTCGACAAGGACACGCTGATCATCTCCTACGACCAGAATCGTGGCGAAGCCCGAGGTCCGCGCAAGAAGGAGGCCGATCCTCAGGCACTGGGGCTGGGTGACTGCATCGACTGCACGATGTGCGTGCAGGTCTGCCCGACCGGCATCGACATTCGTGACGGCCTGCAGGTGGAGTGCATCAGCTGCGCGGCGTGCGTCGATGCCTGCGATACGGTCATGGACAAGATGGATTACCCTCGCGGCCTGATTCGCTACACCACCGAACACAACCTGTCCGGGCAACGCACCCGCACCCTGCGCCCGCGTCTGATCGGTTATGCGCTGGTCCTGCTGCTGATGATTGCGCTGTTGACCGCGGCGTTCTGCATGCGCACGCTGGTGGGTCTGGAGGTCAGCAAGGACCGCATGCTGTTCCGGGAAAACGCCGAAGGCCGGATCGAGAACGTCTACAGCCTGAAAGTGATGAACAAGGATCAGGTTGACCACGCCTATGTGTTGCAGGCCAGCGGCCTGCCCGACCTGAAACTGCAGGGCCGTCGGAAAATCAGCGTACCGGCGGGTGAAATCGTCAGCCTGCCGGTGGAGCTGTCCAGTGCGCCGGAAAAACTGCCGTCGCACAGCAACGAGGTCACCTTTACCCTCAAGGATATCGACAGCGATGCACAGGTCGAGACCCAAAGCCGCTTCCTTGGCCCACCTATTCGTTAAGAGCCCCGTCATGCCCGCTGCGACTGCTGCAAGCCCCTGGTACCGGCACCTCTGGCCATGGATCATCATCGCCATCCTCACCGGCTCGGTGACCTTGAGCCTGTCGATGGTGTTCATCGCCGTGACCCACCCGGACCCGCTGGTTACCGACAACTATTACGAGGCCGGCAAAGGCATCAATCGCTCGTTGAATCGCGAAGTGCTCGCCCAGACCCTCAAACTGCATGCGCGTCTGCACATGGATGAGCTGACCGGTGAAGTCGGGCTGCGCCTGAGCGGCAACAGCAACCCGGAGCGTCTGGAACTCAACCTCATTTCGCCCACCCGCCCTGACAGTGATAGCCGGGTGTTCCTGAGCCGCAGCCCCTCCGAACCGGGCCGTTACATCGGTCAGTTGCAGGACAAGGTCAATGGTCGGCGTTTTGTGGAACTGCTGGGTGTCGAAGGCGAGCAGACCTGGCGCCTGTTCGAGGAAGAACAGATTGGCACTGACGACGTGACCCTCGGTGACGAACCACTGCAAGCCGCGCAACGCCGGAAAGACTGAACGTGGCCAGGCCCTCCTCTCCCGCGCCGCTGCACTGCTACCACTGCGGTTTGCCGGTCCCGGCGGGCAGCCATTTCAACGCTGTAGTGCTCGGTGCATCCCGACGGCTGTGCTGCCCCGGTTGTCAGGCAGTGACCGAAGCCATCGTTGCGAGCGGTCTGGACAACTATTACCGCCATCGCAGTGAAACCTCGGCCAACCCGGAAAGCCTGCCCAGCCAATTGCTTGATGAACTGGCGCTCTACGACCGCCCCGACGTACAGGCGCCATTCGTGCGCCACGACGGCGACCTCTCAGAGGCCACGCTGCTTGTCGAAGGCATCAGTTGCGCGGCCTGCGGCTGGCTGATCGAGCAACGCCTGGGGCGGCTGCCTGCGGTGGCCGAAGCGCGTATGAACCTGTCCACTCATCGCCTGCTGGTGCGCTGGAACGCCGACCAGCTTGCCCTCAGCCAATTGCTCAACGAACTGCACGCGATTGGCTATGTCGCCCATCCATGGCAGGCCGATCGCGCTGCCGAACGCCTGGCGAGTGATAATCGCCTGGCGTTGCGACAACTGGGGGTCGCCGGCCTGCTGTGGTTTCAGGCCATGATGGCAACCATGGCCACCTGGCCGGAGTTCAATATCGACCTCAGCCCGCAGATGCACACCATCCTGCGCTGGGTGGCGCTGTTTCTGACCACGCCGATCGTCTTCTACAGTTGCGCACCGTTCTTTCGCGGTGCCTTGCGCGACCTGCGCAGCCGCCACCTGACAATGGATGTGTCGGTGTCGCTGGCAATAGGCGCGGCCTACGCCGCAGGGATCTGGACCGCTGTCACCGGCGCTGGCGAACTGTATGTCGATGCCGTCGGCATGTTTGCACTGTTCCTGCTGGCCGGCCGCTACCTGGAGCGCCGGGCCCGCGAGCGCACGGCGGCGGCCACCGCCCAACTGGTCAACGTGCTGCCCGCCTCATGCCTGCGCCTCAGCGATGACGGCCAGAGCCAGCGCATCATGCTCAGCGAGCTGCACCTGGCTGACCGGGTGCTGGTGCAGCCCGGTGCAGTGATACCGGCTGATGGCAAAATCCTCGAAGGCCGCTCCAGTGTCGACGAGTCGCTGTTGACCGGCGAATACCTGCCACAAATGCGCAGTGTAGGCGATGCGGTCACCGCAGGAACGTTGAATGTCGAAAGCCCGCTGACCATCGGCGTGACGGCGCTGGGTCACGAAACCCGCCTTTCGGCCATTGTCCGACTGCTCGAACGTGCTCAGGCAGAAAAACCCCGACTCGCGCAGATCGCCGACCGGGCGGCACAGACCTTTCTGCTGTTATCGCTGATCGCAGCTGCGCTGATCGGGGTGATCTGGTGGCAGTTGGACGCATCGCGCGCGGTCTGGATCGTACTGGCCATGCTCGTCGCCACCTGCCCTTGCGCACTGTCGCTGGCGACGCCGACCGCCTTGACTGCGGCGACCGGCACTCTGCACAGACTCGGCCTGCTGCTGACCCGAGGTCACGTGCTCGAAGGCCTCAACCAGATCGACACGGTCATCTTCGACAAGACCGGCACCCTGACCGAAGGACGCCTGACGCTGCGCAGCATTCACCCATTGCGCGAGCTGGACGCCAATCGCTGCCTGGAGCTGGCGGCCGCCCTGGAAAACCGCTCCGAGCACCCCATCGCCCGCGCTTTCGGTCGAGCGCCGAGAGCTGCCGAGGAGGTGCTCAGCACACCGGGGCTGGGTCTGCAAGGTCGTGTTGACGGGCATCTGCTGCGCATCGGCGAGGCGGCTTTCGTCTGTGCGCTGAGCGGCGCTGAAACGCCCTTGCCAGCTGAAAGATCCGGCCAATGGCTGTTGCTGGGCGATGCGCAGGGCCCACTCGCATGGCTGGTGCTGGACGACCGGCTGCGCGAGGATGCAGCCATCCTGTTACACGCATGCCGGGCGCGAGGCTGGAAAACGCTGCTGTTGTCCGGTGACAGCTCGCCGATGGTTGGCAGTATCGGGCAGGCGCTGGGCATCGACGATGCGCGTGGCGGCATGCGCCCGGACGATAAGCTGGAGGTGCTGCGCCAGCTTCAGGCTCAGGGGCGCAAAGTGCTGATGATCGGTGACGGGGTGAACGACGTACCGGTCATGGCAGCAGCCGACATCAGCGTGGCGATGGGCTCGGCCACCGACCTCGCCAAAACCAGCGCTGACGCCGTGCTGCTGTGCAACCGCTTGCCGGTGCTGATCGACGCCCTGAATCTGGCCCGCCGCACGCGTAGCGTCATTATCGAAAACCTGCTCTGGGCCGGTCTGTACAATGGCCTCATGCTGCCCTTCGCGGCGCTGGGCTGGATCACTCCGGTGTGGGCGGCGATCGGCATGTCGCTCAGTTCGCTGACTGTGGTGCTCAACGCCTTGCGCCTGACCCGCCTGTCGCGTCGTGCGCCTGTCTCCCCATCTGCCCCGGAGGTTTCATGCCCGCGCTTTACATCATGATCCCTGCCGCTCTGCTGCTGGTGGGCGTGGCGATCTACGTGTTCTTCTGGGCAGTGGACAGCGGCCAGTACGACGACATGGAAGGTCCGGCACACAGCATATTGTTCGATGACACGCCGCCTGTGGAACATGTCCCGCCTGAGCCTCCCCAGTCGGGCGCGGACGAGAAACGCGATGTTTGAACTTGCTTCGATGCTGTTCTCGGCATTCATTCTCGGGCTGCTGGGCGGTGGTCACTGCCTGGGTATGTGTGGCGGCCTGATGGGTGCCCTGACGCTGGCCATCCCCAAAGAACAGCGCAGCCGCCGGTTTCGTCTGCTGCTGGCCTACAACCTGGGGCGCATTCTCAGCTACGGCGTTGCCGGCGTGTGTTCCGGACTGGTCGGCTGGGCGGTCGCGCAAAGTCCGCTGGCGGCAGGCCTGCGCATCGTCGCCGCCGTGTTACTGATCATGATGGGGTTGTACCTGGCCGGCTGGTGGAGCGGACTGACCTATATAGAGCGCCTTGGCCGAGGCCTGTGGCGTTATTTGCAACCCCTGGCCAGTCGCCTGTTGCCGGTGTCCAGTGTGCCGCGCGCCTTGTTGCTCGGCGCCCTGTGGGGCTGGCTGCCCTGCGGGCTGGTCTACAGCGCCCTGCTGTGGGCCGCCAGCCAGGGCAATCCTCTCGACAGCGCGCTGCTGATGCTGGCCTTCGGGCTGGGCACCTGGCCCGTGCTGCTGGCCACCGGCCTGGCTGCCGAACGCACCACGGCCTTGCTGCGCAAACGTGGTGTGCGCATGGCGGGAGGGCTGCTGGTGATAGTCTTCGGTATCTGGACCTTGCCAGGCCCGCATCAGCATTGGCTGATGGGGCATTGAGGCCGGTAACTCTTGCCATTTGATCCACATCAACGCCGCCCCTCGGCCTCCTGCGTATGCTCGCAACATCGCCAGCCGGACCGGGAAACGCGCGCATGCTTGACGCCATTCGTTGGGATTCAGACCTGATCCATCGCTACGATGTGGCAGGACCGCGCTATACGTCCTATCCGACAGCGGTGCAGTTCCATACCCAAGTGGGTGCCTTCGAGCTGCTGCACGCGCTACGCGAAAGCCGCAAGGCGTCACGTCCGTTGTCGCTCTACGTGCATCTGCCCTTCTGCGCGAACATTTGCTACTACTGCGCCTGCAACAAAGTCATCACCAAGGATCGCGGACGCGCTCAGGCCTACCTGCAACGGCTCGAGCACGAGATACAAATGCTCGCCTGTCACCTGGCGCCCGGTCAGGTGGTGGAGCAACTGCACCTGGGCGGCGGTACGCCGACCTTTCTCAGCCATGCTGAACTGCGCCGCTTGATGGCGCAGTTGCGCTTGCATTTCAATCTGCTGGAAGACGACTCCGGCGACTATGGCATCGAGATCGATCCTCGCGAAGCGGACTGGTCGACGATGGGGCTGCTGCGCGAGCTGGGTTTCAACCGGGTCAGCCTGGGCGTTCAGGACCTCGACCCGACGGTGCAGCGGGCGATCAACCGCATGCAGAGCCTGGAAGAGACCCGCGCGATTGTTGAAGCAGCGCGCACGCTGCAATTTCGTTCGGTGAATATTGATCTGATCTACGGTCTGCCCGCGCAAAACCCGCAGACCTTCAGCCACACCGTGGACAAGGTCATCGATCTGCAGCCTGATCGGCTGTCGGTGTTCAACTATGCGCATCTGCCCGAGCGCTTCATGCCGCAGCGGCGCATCGACGCGGCGGATCTGCCGGATGCAGCGAGCAAACTGCTGATGCTGCAGCGCACCGTCGAACAATTGGGCAACGCCGGCTATCGCTACATCGGCATGGACCATTTCGCCCTGCCCGACGACGAGCTGGCCACCGCCCAGGAAGACCTGACCCTGCAGCGCAACTTTCAGGGCTATACCACGCATGGCCACTGCGATCTGATCGGGCTGGGGGTTTCGGCCATCAGCCAGGTCGGCGAGCTGTACAGCCAGAACAGCAGCGACCTGAGCGAATATTCAAGGCTGCTGGACAGCGATCAGCCCGCAACCAAACGCGGCCTGCTCTGCAACGATGACGACCGCATCAGGCGCGCGATCATTCAGCAGTTGATCTGCCACTTCACACTGGAGTTCGGCGAGATCGAAAAGACTTTCCGCATCGATTTCAGGGACTATTTCCGCGATGCGTGGCCGCAACTGCTTGGCATGGCCAGCGACGGGCTGATTACGCTGAGCGAGACGGGCATTGAAGTCAGACCGGCGGGCCGACTGCTGGTGCGCGCTGTGTGCATGGTCTTCGATGCCTACCTGACCCGGCAGAACAGACAGCAGTTCTCTCGGGTGATATGACCCGTTGCCAAGTGCTACATTTTGGCCAGAACCAGCATGCCCGCCTTGGTCTTGTCGCCGTCACTGGAGCCCAGGCTGTTCATGAGCGACGACAGATCGGCCGTGGAATTGCTCACCTGCGCCTGCAACGTGCTGAGCACGGTCTGTAGCGCCGCCGCCTTGGTCCTGCGCTCCTCGGGGCTCAGGCTGGGGTCATTCAGGGCCTTCTGGATCTGCTCCATGGTCTCCTCGATCCTGCGCTGAAGTTCGCGAATCGCCTTGAGGATCTTCTGCACGGAAGCCGGCAGGCCGCTCTGCTCGATATCAGCGTTTCTGGAAGACGATGACGCAGCCGCCTTGCCTTCTGCCGACAAATTGACCTGCACGCCCTTTGTCTCGCTTGCCGACGCCTCGGCAGTGCTTTGCCCGGCGCTACTGTAGGTGGTCTGAGAGGTCGCAGTGCGGATCGTAATGCTGTTGATCAACGGGAGTGTCGTTGACATGACGGGGCATCCTGGCTTGGCTGAAGGAATACAGGTTTATCGGCAGACAATCCGCAACCTTGACGACGCCGACAGGTTTGCAGGCTGGCCCCGACAAGCCTGGGTGAGTTACCCTTACGGCTTATGTGTGATTTCCCACAAGGAATTAAGTGATGTCCGAGCCAGTCAAGTTGCGCGCTCAAACCCAGGCTCACTGCAAGGATTGCAGTCTCGCGCCGTTGTGCCTGCCCCTTTCGTTAAATACCGAAGACATGGACTGCCTTGACCAGATCGTCAAACGCGGCCGGCCACTGAAGAAAGGCGAGTTTCTGTTTCGCCAGGGTGACACCTTCGAGTCGGTCTACGCGGTGCGTTCCGGGGCGTTGAAAACCTTCAATATCAGTGACAGCGGTGAAGAACAACTCACCGGCTTTCACCTGCCCAGCGAACTGGTAGGCATGTCCGGTATGGACGCCGAGGCTTACCCGGTCTCGGCGCAGGCACTGGAAACCACATCGGTCTGCGAAATCCCTTTCGAGCGCCTGGACGAGCTGTCCGTAAGACTGCCGCAACTGCGTCGGCAGTTGATGCGCGTCATGAGCCGTGAGATCCGTGACGATCAGCAAATGATGCTGCTGCTGTCGAAAAAGACCGCCGATGAGCGTATCGCCACGTTTCTGATCAATCTGTCTGCACGCTTTCGCGCCAGAGGCTTTTCGGCCAATCAGTTCCGCCTGAGCATGTCGCGCAATGAAATCGGTAATCACCTGGGTCTGGCAGTCGAGACGGTGTCCCGTGTATTTACCCGATTCCAGCAAAATCAGCTGATTTCTGCCGAGGGCAAAGAGATACACATCCTCGACCCCATCGAGCTGTGTGCGCTGGCTGGCGGGTCGATGCAAAGCTGAAACGTGCGATCTTTGGCGGGTCGGCTTAAACTGTCGGCCAAAACCGCCATGGAACCCCCTGATGACTTTCGATCAATCGAACTTCAAATCCCTCATCCGCCCGGTCGTGGACTTCCCCAAGCCGGGCGTGGTCTTCCGTGATATCACGCCCCTCTTCCAATCACCCAAGGCCACCCGCCAGGTGATTGACAGCTTCGTGCAGCGCTACATCGATGCCGAATTCAGCCATATCGGCGTGATGGACGCGCGGGGTTTTCTGATCGGTTCGGTGGTCGCGTATCAGCTGAACAAGCCGCTGGTGCTGTTTCGCAAACAAGGCAAGCTGCCCGCCGATGTACTGTCCGAGGCGTATCAGACCGAATACGGCGAAGCGTATCTGGAAGTGCATGCCGACAGTCTGTGCGAAGGCGACTCGGTCGTCATGTTCGATGACCTCATCGCGACCGGAGGCACGCTGGTCGCCGCCGCCAACCTGATCCGCCGTATGGGTGCCGAAGTGTACGAGGCCGCTGCGATTATCGACCTGCCGGAACTGGGCGGCTCCAAGCGTCTTAACGACCTGAAGATCCCGACGTTCTGCCTGACCGAGTTTGCGCTGGACGAGCAGTAACGGCACAGGCACGAGAGTTACAGGTTCCAAACGGTCCAGCGCTCACGGCTATCGTAAATGCGCTTTTTTATCGCGATGGCACTGACGACGCAGAGTGCGACGTAAGTGACGGCTGAGTCCTGGCGCTGATCCGGGGGTAGCCTGGCAGGACGCCAGGCTAGCCGCACCGCGCCATGGATGGCGCGTTGCGGCGACCCCCGGATCAGTGACAGGGCGAAGGAACCCGACGAAGTCGGGCCGGAAACAGGAGCGAAGGACTTTGCTCACTTTGGTCCCTCAAAGTGAGTCGCCGAGGGGCGAAAAGGTGACTTGAGTCGAACCCCAATCTACCTGACATCACAGAACCACTGTGTGACGCGGAGCGTCACGAACTGCATTCCCACGCGGAGCATGGGAACGATAGCCATCCGAACGAGAAACTAGCTCGCTGTATTGCCGTGCAGTTTGGTCATCAGTTGCGCTTCGGCCTGGGTCAGGCCGCAGGACTGGGTCAGCTCATCGATGCTGGCACCCATGCCGACCAGACGGGCGGCCTGGGCGAAGGACAGCGTGGAGGGATCGCGCTGCTCCAGCGCAGTGAGCTTGTCCGGTAACGGCGCAACGACGGCACGCAGCTCATGCAACGCTTCGCCCATGCGCACCGTACCGTTCTGGTAGTTGTCCAGGCGTCTGGCCAACTCCTTGATCCGCTGATCCCGCAAGGCAGCCGCCTCATCACGCTCGGCGTCGAGCTTGCGCTGACGCCTGGTATGGGCCAGGAACATAAACAGGGTGACAACCCAGAGAATGCCCAGAAAGACGACAGCTACCTCAAAGATCAATCAGATGTTCTCCAGCTCGGACCACTCTTCTTCGGACATCATTTTGTCCAGTTCAACCAGAATCAACAGCTCGCCGTTCTTGTTGCAAACGCCCTGAATGAACTTGGCCGATTCGTCGTTACCGACGTTAGGCGCAGTTTCAACTTCTGACTGACGCAAGTAAACCACTTCAGCCACGCTATCGACCAGGATACCGACCACTTGCTTGTCGGCTTCGATGATCACGATACGCGTATTGTCGCTGACTTCAACCGGGGCCAGGCCAAAACGCTGACGGGTATCGATCACGGTCACGACATTGCCGCGCAGGTTGATGATGCCCAATACGTAGCTTGGCGCACCCGGCACCGGGGCGATTTCAGTGTAGCGCAGCACTTCCTGCACCTGCATTACGTTGATGCCGTAGGACTCGTTATCCAGGCGGAACGTGACCCATTGCAGAATAGGATCTTCGGAACCTTGTGCAGACGACTTATTCATAACCCCAACCCCTCACGTGTGTTCTTTGCAGGTGATGCCACTGGCATCGACCCATGATTATTTCGACTTGTTCAACTGCTTGACCGCGCCACTGGCTATCAGCTCGGCCAACTCTGCAACATCCAGCAACGCGCACATGTGCTCGATGACCGTACCCGCCAGCCATGGACGATGACCTCGCTGCGCGCGCCATTTGATCTCGTTCGGATCAAGACGCAACGAACGGCTGACCTGATGCACCGCCAGCCCCCACTCGTACCCCTGCACCGAAATCACGTACTGCAATCCCTGGCGAAAATCGTCGCGGTAGCGATCAGGCATGATCCAGCGCGCGGTATCCAACACTTTCAGGTTGCCTGCCTGGCACGGCAGGATCCCGAGAAACCAGTCCGGCTGACCGAACAGCGGCGTCAGCTCCTGCCCCGCCAGCGGATAAATCGACCCCAGGCACACCAGCGGCACCGCCAGTGTCAGACCGGCCACATCGAACAACAGGCATTCGAACGGCTCGGCAGCCCATGCCGGACGACCATCGCTGGTCGGCGGTGGCGTCGGAGTGCGCTGGGCTGCCAGCGTGCTCAACTCGGCGACCGGTTCCACCAGCGCAACGGTGGGCACTGCCTCTTCAACCTGAGCCACGTCAACCTGCACCGCTTCGGCAACGATCACCGGAGCGACTTCAACCACTGCCGCAGGCGCTGCGACCTGTACCTCGACAGCCACCGCAGCCGGTGCGGCAACCGCGACCGCCAGCGGTTTGATCTGCGCCTGCATCCGCGCATCAAAGGCCTGCTCTTCGAGCACAGCCGCCTGAAATTCATCGATGCTGCTGACGGGCTCTTCGAGCACCTCAGTCGCGTCGTACAGCAATGCGTCCAGATAGGACTGCAATGCCAGTTTGGGTCGTGTTGCTACTTCTACAGGGCGGTTCATACCGGGGCCCAACAAAAAATGGAGCATGTGCAGCCTGATAGAGTTATCGGCCGCATTGAGGCATCACTTGAGCAAACAATGTAGAAAGAGTAGGCGTTCACGTCAGGCCACCTGCGCATTGAGCTGCTCGGCGAGCATATGCTTGAGCAATGCCCGGTAAGCGATCACACCACGACTCTTGCTGTCGTTCTGCGACGGCGTAAGACCCAGACGGCTGGCATCGCGCAGTCGGGTATCGACCGGCACATAGGCTTGCCAGACATGCTCGGGGAAGCTGTCACGCAACAGTTTCAAGGTGCCCATCGAGGCCTGGGTACGGCGGTCGAACAAGGTCGGCACGATGGTGTAAGGCAGCGGCACCTTGCGCGAACGGTTGATCATGGTCAGCGTATTGACCATGCGCTCCAGACCTTTCACGGCCAGAAACTCGGTTTGCACCGGAATCGCCAGTTGCTGGCTGGCCGCCAGTGCATTGACCATGAGAACGCCCAGCAGCGGCGGACTGTCGATCAACGCATAGTCAAAATCCTGCCACAACTGAGCCAGGCTTTTCGCGACAACCAGGCCCAGGCCGCTCTGGCCGGGTGACTGGCGTTCCAGCGTGGCGAGTGCAGTGCTGGACGGTATCAGCGAGATACGTTTGTCGCTGGTAGGCAGCAGCAACTGGCCGGGAAGACCGTCCGGCACCGCGCCTTTATGCAGGAACAGATCGAAAGCACTGTGTTCCAGCTCGTCCGGGTTATGCCCGAAATAACTGGTCATGGAGCCGTGAGGGTCCAGATCGACCACCACCACGCGCTTGCCTGAATCGGCCAGCAAACCGGCCAGGGCAATGGTCGTAGTGGTCTTTCCGACTCCACCTTTCTGGTTGGCTACTGCCCAGACTCTCATTAATTGTTTTCCTTCCGTACAGCGACGACCATACCGATACGATGTTTAGGGGGCGGGTGACGGAGAATTGACGGCGTTCGCGCGTACCGGCGGCTTTGCTGGCACCGGTGCAGTTTGTGTGCCAGCACGCCGCAATGCAGCATCCGGCTGCACATTGGCCGATCCGGCGCTGGTCAGGCTGCGGCGAATATCCAGATTCCGGGAGATAACCAGCACTACACGGCGGTTCTTGGCGCGTCCGGCGGTGCTGGTGTTGGGAACGATCGGCTGAAACTCACCGTAGCCCACCGAGGCGAGTCGCGCCGGATTGACGCCGTCCATGGCCAGCATGCGCACAATGCTGGCAGAACGCGCCGAAGACAGTTCCCAGTTGGTCGGAAACTGTGCAGTACTGATCGGCTGGTCGTCGGTAAAACCCTCGACATGGATCGGGTTGTCAAAGCGTTTGACGATCCCGGCGACCTTTTCAATGATGGTGAAGGCCTTGTCGCTGGGCATCGCATCGCCGCTGCCGAAAAGCATGCTGGAGTTAAGCTCGATCTCGATCCACAGTTCGTTGCCGCGCACAGTCATCTGGTCGGACTTGATCAGGTCACCAAAGGCATCGCGCACGTCCTGGGCGATGGTCTGCAAAGGGTCATCGGACGCCTGACCTATGCCGGCGTCAGTCTGCTCGCTGTCCTTGACCAACGGCTCGGCGGGCTTGATCGAGACCGGGCGCTGCTCACCGATGGGGATCGGCTTCATGGTGCGCTCGGTGTCGTTGAATACGCCGACCAATGCCTGGGACAGAATCTTGTACTTGCCTTCGTTGACCGAGGAAATCGAGTACATCACCACGAAAAACGCGAACAGTAAGGTAATGAAGTCGGCATACGACACCAGCCAGCGTTCGTGATTTTCGTGTTCTTCGACCTGACGACGGCGAGCCATGCGCTGTTACTCCATGAAGCCTTGCAGCTTGAGTTCGATGGAGCGCGGGTTTTCACCCTCGGCGATGGACAAAAGACCTTCAAGCAACATTTCGCGATAGCGCGCCTGACGGTGGGCAATGGCCTTGAGCTTGTTCGCCACTGGCAGAAGGATCAGGTTGGCCATGGCCACGCCATAGATCGTGGCGACAAAGGCCACCGCAATACCGCTGCCCAGTTGACTGGGGTCAGCCAGGTTGCCCATGACATGAATCAGGCCCATGACTGCGCCGATGATACCCACGGTCGGCGCGTAGCCGCCCATGCTTTCGAATACTTTCGCAGCCTGAATATCGCGGGTTTCCTGAGTGATGAAATCCACTTCGAGAATGCTGCGAATCGCTGCCGGCTCGGCACCATCGACCAACAGTTGCAAACCTTTGCGGGCATAACCGTCGGGCTCGGAATCGGCTACGGTCTCCAGACCCAGCAAGCCCTCTTTGCGGGCAGTCATGCTCCAGCCGATGACCCGGTCGACACCACCGGGCAGGTCGATACGTGGCGGGAAAATGATCCAGTGGATGATCTTCATGGCACGCATGAACGCGCTCATCGGTGACTGTAACAGCGAAGCACCGAGCGTACCGCCCAGCACGATCAGCGCCGCCGGGCCATTGAGCAAGGCACCGAGGTGCCCGCCTTCGAGAAAATTGCCACCAATGATTGCGACAAACGCCAGAATCAGACCGATAAGGCTCAGTACATCCATCAGAGACAGGCCTCTACCAGGTGCCGACCGATGTCGTCGAGACTGTAGATCGCGTCCGCAAGCTCAGCCTTGACGATGGCCATCGGCATGCCATAAATCACGCAGCTCGCTTCATCCTGAGCCCACACGGTACTGCCGGCCTGCTTGAGCAGACGCGCGCCCTCACGGCCGTCAGCGCCCATGCCGGTCAAGACCACCGAAAGCACCTTGTCGCCGTAGGACTTGGCGGCAGAGCCAAAGGTGATGTCGACACAGGGCTTGTAATTGAGGCGCTCGTCGCCCGGCAGAATCTTCACCGTACCGCGTCCGTCAACCATCATCTGCTTGCCACCCGGCGCCAGCAGCGCCAGACCAGGACGCAATACGTCGCCGTCTTCGGCTTCCTTGACGCTGATCTTGCACAGCTTGTCGAGACGCTCGGCAAATGCCTTGGTAAACGCCGCTGGCATGTGCTGAATCAGCACCAGTGGTGCCGGGAAATTGGCTGGCAGTTGGGTCAGCACCCGTTGCAGCGCAACCGGGCCGCCCGTTGAGGTGCCGATGGCCACCAGCTTGTAGGCCTTGCGCTTGGCCGTGCCGGAAGTCGTCGGGTGCGCCGGCGCATGACTGGCCGGGGCGGCTGGAGCCGCAGCAGGTGTCGCAGTGCGTGACGGCACCGCCCTGGCAGGTGCCGGGGCTGGCGCAGAGGCGCGGCTGGACAACGTCGACGGCGCCGGCGCGGCCGGAGCTGCACTGGCTGAACCGAACCCGCTGGAACGACGGTTGCTGCGTGAAATACTGTTGATTTTCTCGCACAGCAGTTGCTTGACCTTCTGCGGATTGCGCGAGATATCTTCGAAATTCTTGGGCAGAAAATCCACCGCACCGGCATCAAGAGCATCCAGCGTCACGCGCGCACCTTCGTGCGTCAGCGACGAGAACATCAATACCGGGGTGGGGATACGCTGCATGATATGGCGAACTGCCGTAATGCCATCCATCATCGGCATTTCGTAGTCCATGGTGATGACATCCGGCTTGAGCGCCAGCGCCTGCTCAATCGCTTCCTTGCCGTTGGTGGCGGTGCCGACCACTACAATGTTGGGGTCCGAAGAAAGAATTTCCGTAACGCGGCGGCGGAAAAAACCGGAATCATCCACCACCAGGACCTTGACTGCCATAAACACTCCAATAGGTGTCGCAGGCAGCCAGGCTGCCCGCAACCCCGGGTTCAGATACGCCGTGCGGCGTAACGCTTGAGCATGCTGGGTACATCGAGAATCAAGGCGATGCGACCGTCACCGGTGATGGTGGCGCCCGACATGCCCGGCGTACCTTGCAGCATCTTGCCCAGCGGTTTGATAACCACTTCTTCCTGACCAACCAGTTGATCGACGACAAAGCCGATGCGCTGGGTACCGACTGTGAGGATCACCACGTGCCCTTCGCGCTGCTCCTCGTGAGCCGCCGAACTGACCAGCCAGCGCTTGAGGTAGAACAGCGGCAAGGCCTTGTCACGTACGATCACTACTTCCTGGCCATCAACCACGTTGGTAGTCGACAGGTTCAGGTGGAAGATTTCGTTGACGTTGACCAGCGGGAAAGCGAAGGCCTGGTTGCCCAGCATCACCATCAGGGTCGGCATGATCGCCAGGGTCAGCGGCACCTTGATGACGATCTTCGAACCCTGGCCCTTGGTCGAGTAGATATTGATCGAACCGTTGAGCTGGGAGATCTTGGTCTTGACCACGTCCATGCCCACACCGCGACCCGACACATCGGAAATCTCGGTTTTGGTCGAGAAACCCGGCGCAAAGATCAGGTTGTAGCAGTCGGTGTCACTCAACCGATCGGCTGCATCCTTGTCCATGACGCCGCGCTTCACAGCAATGGAGCGCAGGACGTTAGGGTCCATGCCCTTGCCGTCATCGGAGATCGACAGCAGGATATGGTCGCCCTCCTGCTCTGCCGAAAGGATTACCCGACCGCCGCGGGATTTGCCCGTGGCTTCGCGCTCTTCCGGCGTTTCGATACCGTGGTCGACCGCGTTACGCACCAAGTGGACCAGCGGATCGGCAAGCGCCTCTACGAGGTTCTTGTCGAGGTCGGTCTCTTCACCGACCAGTTCCAGGTTGATCTCTTTCTTGAGCTGACGAGCCAGGTCACGAACCAGACGCGGAAAACGACCGAAGACCTTCTTGATCGGCTGCATGCGGGTTTTCATCACCGCAGTCTGCAGATCGGCAGTCACCACATCCAGGTTGGAAACTGCCTTGGACATGGCTTCATCGCCGCTGTTGAGACCCAACCGCACCAGGCGGTTACGCACCAGAACCAGCTCGCCGACCATGTTCATGATCTCGTCCAGTCGGGCGGTATCGACACGAACCGTGGTTTCAGCCTCTGTAGCCACCGGCTTTTCGCCGCTGGGTGCAGGAGCGCGCGCAGCGGCCGGAGCCGCAGCGGGTTTGGCCGGCTCGGCTTTCGCAGCAGGCGCCGGAGCAGGCTTGGCAACAGGAGGCGGCGGTGGCGGAGCAGCCGCTGCGGCTGCCGGAGCAGGCGCCTTGGCAACAATCGCCTCAGGCTCGAACTTGCCCTTGCCGTGCAATTCGTCGAGCAGGCTTTCGAATTCGTGATCGGTGATTTCGTCCGATGCAGCCGCAGCAGCGGGTGCCTTGGCAGCAACGGCTACAGGTGCCGCAGCTACGGGAGCCGCTACAGCGCCATCAAACGAGCCTTTGCCGTGCAGTTGATCGAGCAACGCTTCGAATTCGTCGTCGGTGATTTCATCACTGGCAGGCGCTGCACTGCCCTGCGCCACAGGTGCAGGGGCCGGAGCGGTTGCGGCATCGGCCGCAAATTTGCCCTTGCCATGCAGCTGATCGAGCAGGGATTCAAATTCCTGATCGGTGATCTCATCACCCGCCGGCGCAGCCGCTGCTGCTGGCGTCTGTGCAGGCGCTGCAGACACCGGGCTGGAGCCGTGCAGCGAATCGAGCAACTGCTCGAATTCATCATCGGTAATCTCGTCGCCAGCCGCCGGTTCTGCAACCGGAGCAGCAGCCTGTACTTCAACCACCGGCTCCGGCTCAGGGGCAACGGCCTCGTCGGCGGATTGTGGCTCGGCCAGCCGCGCAAGTGCGGCCAGCAGTTCTGGCGTCGCCGGGGTTACGTCAGTCCGTTCACGTACCTGACCAAACATGCTGTTGACGGTGTCCAGTGCTTCCAGGACCACGTCCATCAGTTCGGAATCAACGCGACGCTCACCCTTGCGCAGGATGTCGAACACGTTTTCGGCGATGTGGCAGCACTCCACCAGCTCATGGAGCTGGAGGAAGCCGGCGCCCCCTTTTACAGTGTGAAAACCGCGAAAAATTGCATTGAGCAGGTCAGCATCATCCGGTCGGCTTTCCAGCTCGACCAATTGCTCTGACAACTGCTCCAGAATTTCGCCGGCCTCTACCAGAAAATCCTGAAGGATTTCTTCATCGGCGCCGAAGCTCATGGGGTGCTCCCTAAAATTAACCGTCAACAGACCTTAGAAGCCGAGGCTCGATAGCAGATCGTCTACATCATCCTGTCCGGATACGACGTCTTCACGTTTATCGGCATGAATCTGCGGACCTTCACCCTGAGCGAGATGTTTTTTAGGATCTTTTTCATCGAGGATGGATTGTTCGTCATGTTCGATGCCTGCGAAGCGATCGACATGACTGGCCATGAGCACCAGTTTGAGCAGATTGCTCTCGACTTCAGTGACCAGTTGCGTCACACGCTTGATGACCTGACCGGTAAGGTCCTGGTAATCCTGGGCGAGCAGAATGTCATTCAGATGTGCGGAAACCTGATGGGTTTCCTTCTCGGTACGCGTCAGAAAACCATCGACCCGCTTGGCCAGCTCGCGGAACTCTTCGGCACCGATTTCGCGGCGCATGAAACGTCCCCAGTCGTCGCTCAACGCCTTGGCGTCGGAACTCAGGCCGTTCATGACCGGCGTACTCTCCTCCACCAGGTCCATGGTGCGGTTGGCCGCATTCTCGGTCAGCCTCACCACATACGACAGGCGTTCGGTAGCATCCGTGATCTGCGACACTTCCTCGGCTTGAGGCATGTGCGGATCAATGTGAAAGTTTACGATTGCACTGTGCAGCTCACGAGTCAGCTTGCCCACTTCCTGATAAAGGCCGCGGTCGCGTGTCTGATTGAGTTCGTGGATCAGTTGCACAGCGTCACCAAAACGACCCTTTTCAAGGCTGGTGACAAGTTCCTGCGCGTGTCTTTTTAAGGTCGACTCAAAGTCGGCCATCGAATCATTGTTATCCATAGCGCCCTCGCGGCTTGCATCAGCTATTGACGCGTTCAAAGATCTTGTCGATCTTGTCTTTCAGGGCTTGGGCAGTGAATGGCTTGACTACATAACCGTTCACCCCAGCCTGGGCAGCTTCAATGATCTGCTCACGCTTGGCTTCGGCAGTGACCATCAGCACGGGAAGGCTCTTGAGGCGTTCGTCCTTGCGGACTTCGCGCAGCAGATCGATACCGGACATGCCAGGCATGTTCCAGTCCGTCACCAGAAAGTCAAAGGCACCGCTCTGCAGCATCGGCAATGCGGTCAGACCATCATCCGCTTCCGATGTGTTGGTAAACCCCAGATCACGCAAAAGGTTCTTGATGATCCGCCGCATCGTTGAGAAGTCATCAACGATGAGGATTTTCATGTTCTTGTCCAATTCGACCTCCAAGCAGTCTTTAACGCGTTCAGCACCTGAACACGCTGTTCACTCAATACTGGCACAGCACACCCCCGGCTGTACGAAACGACGACGGGCTTGGCACAACAACAGGCAAAGACCTGAGAAACAAGCCCATCAAGGCAATGCCTGACAGGCTTCTGACGGGTCCATCCTGTTACCACGTAACGCTCTGCACAGCCGGCTTGCAGTCAACGCGCGGCCATAGACCGCACATTGCCTGTCAACGCGCTCGCCACTCCCCCAAACGCCCTCGCAAACGAGCTGCGCACTGGCTGTGTAACTGACTGACCCGAGATTCGCTGACCCCCAGAACCTCTCCGATTTCCTTGAGGTTCAGCTCTTCGTCGTAGTACAGCGCCAACACCAGACGCTCACGCTCTGGCAGATTGGCAATTGCATCGGCCAACGCAGCCTGGAAGCGCTCGTCTTCCAGGTCGCGCGACGGCTCAAGCGAACCGCTTGCGCCATCCTCGTGCAGCCCTTCATGATCGCCGTCCTGCAGCAGGTCGTCGAAACTGAAGAGGCGGCTGCCCAAGGTATCGTTCAAAATCCCGTAGTAATCATCGAGACTTAACTGGAGTTCGGCCGCAACCTCGTGATCTTTAGCGTCACGGCCGGTTTTAGCTTCAATTGCCCGAATTGCGTCACTCACCATGCGCGTATTGCGGTGTACCGAGCGTGGCGCCCAGTCCCCCTTGCGCACTTCATCGAGCATCGCACCACGGATGCGGATGCCGGCATAGGTCTCGAAACTCGCACCCTTGGTGGAATCATACTTGGTGGAGACTTCAAGCAGGCCGATCATGCCGGCCTGGATCAGATCCTCGACCTGCACGCTGGCCGGCAAGCGCGCCAGCAGATGATAAGCGATACGCTTGACCAAGGGCGCATAGCGCTCGATCAACTCGTATTGTGAATTACGGGAAGTCTTGCTGTACATCTGGTAGCCGCTCGCAGTCATTGCACAGGCCCTGCACTGGTCTGGTGAACGAGTCGCTCAACGAAGAACTCGAGATGACCCCGCGGGTTGGCTGGCAACGGCCAGGTATCAACCTTCTGGGCAATGGCCTTGAAGGCCAGTGCACATTTGGAACGCGGGAATGCTTCGTAAACGGCGCGCTGTTTCTGTACAGCCTTGCGTACGCATTCGTCGTACGGCACGGCGCCTACATACTGCAGCGCAACATCGAGAAAACGATCCGTCACTTTGGTCAGTTTGGCGAACAGGTTGCGCCCTTCCTGCGGGCTCTGTGCCATGTTGGCCAGCACCCGGAAGCGGTTCATGCCGTAATCGCGGTTGAGCAGTTTGATCAGGGCGTAGGCATCGGTGATCGACGTGGGCTCGTCGCACACCACCAGCAGCACTTCCTGAGCGGCGCGCACGAAGCTGACCACCGACTCGCCGATACCGGCGGCTGTGTCGATCACCAGCACATCGAGGTTGTCGCCAATCTCGCTGAACGCCTGGATCAGGCCGGCATGCTGAGCGGGCGACAGATGCACCATGCTCTGGGTGCCGGACGCAGCGGGTACGATCCGAACCCCGCCCGGCCCCTGCAACAGCACGTCGCGCAACTCACAACGCCCCTCGATGACATCGGCAAGCGTGCGCTTGGGCGTCAACCCAAGCAGCACGTCGACATTGGCCAGACCCAGATCGGCGTCCAGCAGCATGACGCGACGGCCGAGCTCGGCGAGGGCCAGTGAAAGGTTCACTGACACGTTAGTCTTACCGACGCCACCTTTGCCACCGGTCACCGCGATAACCTGTACGGGATGCATGCTGCCCATGTTATTTCTTTACCTTGTCTTGCGTAGACCGAAACCACATCGAGGGCTGCACGTGCGCAAATGAACACCGCATGGCAGACCGTTGACGCAGGGACATTCCAATAATATCCATCACTTAACCCACTCTCTTGCCAGGGGTGTGATAGAGGTCAGCAAACATATCAGCCATTGCTTCTTCACTAGGCTCATCCTGCATTTGCACACTCACCGCGCGGCTTACCAGTTGATGACGACGCGGGGTATGCAGGTCATCAGGAATGCGTGGTCCGTCCGTGAGGTAGGCCACAGGTAATTCGTGACTGATCGCCAGGCTCAGGACTTCACCGAGGCTGGCTGTTTCATCAAGCTTGGTCAGAATGCATCCGGCCAAGCCACAACGTTTGTAACTGTGATACGCGGCTGTCAGCACCTGCTTCTGGCTGGTGGTTGCCAGTACCAGATAGTTGCGCGACTTGATGCCACGACCCGCGAGGCTTTCCAGCTGCATGCGCAGCGCAGGGTCACTGGCCTGCAGGCCGGCGGTGTCAATCAGCACCACGCGCTTGCGCAGCAGCGGTTCCAGCGCCTGAACCAGAGACTGGCCAGGATCGATATGGGTGACCGGTACGTTGAGGATGCGCCCAAGGGTCTTGAGCTGCTCCTGCGCGCCGATGCGGAAACTGTCCATGCTGACCAGTGCGATATTCTGCGGGCCATACTTCAACACGTAACGTGCTGCCAGTTTGGCCAGCGTGGTGGTCTTGCCCATGCCGGCAGGACCGACCATTGCAATCACGCCGCCCTCTTCGAGTGGCTCGACTTCAGGGACGGCGATCATGCGGGCCAGGTGCGCCAGCAGCATGCGCCAGGCCTGACGAGGCTCGTCGATCTCCGGAATCATCGACAGCAGGTCGCGTGACAGCGGGCCGGACAGGCCGACACGTTGCAGGCGTCGCCACAGGTTGGCCTGCTGCGGACGAGTGCCCTGCAGCTGGTTCCAGGCCAGCGAGCCGAGCTGGACTTCCAGCAGCTCACGCAGGCCGTTCAATTCGGAGCGCATCGAGTCATAGGCGCGCTGGCCAATGGCAGGCTCGGCGGCCTGTGGCGGTGCGTACGCGAATGGACGCGGCGGCTCTTCGAGCGTCGGCTCGATGTGCGTATCGGCAGGGTTGCCCGGCTTGCCGGAAAACAGCTGCAGGTTGATCGATGCATCGCTGTCGCTGCGGTTGTTCAATTCGGCCTGGGCGGAAACGATACGCGACTGAGTCTTGCGCAACTCGTCTTCCAGCTCCATGTTCGGCACACGCGGTGCCAGGGCGGACAGCTTGTAATCCAGAGCGGCAGTCAGCTCTACGCCACCGGCAATGCGCCGGTTACCGATGATGGCCGCTTCAGCGCCCAGCTCATCGCGAACCAGCTTCATGGCTTGACGCATATCGGCGGCGAAAAATCGCTTAACTTGCATGACTCACTACCTCAGCCGTTTGGCCCGACAGTCGCTACGATGGTTACTTGCTTGTTGTCCGGAATTTCCTGATACGCCAGAACATGCATGTTCGGTACAGCCAATCGTCCAAATCGTGACAGCATCGCCCGGACAGGCCCTGCTACCAGAAGAATTACCGGCAACCCTTGCATCTCCTGACGCTGGGCGGCCTCGATCAACGAACGCTGGAGCTTCTCAGCCATGCTTGGCTCAAGAAGAACGCCTTCTTCCTGACCCTGACCAGCCTTCTGCAAACTATTGAGCAATATCTGTTCCAACCTTGGCTCCAGAGTGATAACAGGCAGCTCCGGCTCAACGCCTACAATGCTTTGGACGATTGCGCGGCTCAGACCCACGCGCACTGCGGCCACCAAAGCGGCGGTATCTTGACTCTTCCCGGCGTTGTTGGCGATAGCCTCTGCAATGCTGCGAATATCCCGCACAGGTACGTGTTCAGCCAGCAGCGCCTGCAGCACGTTGAGCAGCGAGGACAGCGACAGCACGCCCGGTACCAGCTCTTCAGCCAGCTTGGGCGAGCTTTTGGCCAGCAATTGCATCAATTGCTGGACTTCCTCGTGGCCGATCAGCTCATGCGAATGTTTGTAGAGAATCTGGTTCAGGTGGGTTGCCACTACCGTACTGGCATCGACCACGGTGTAACCCAGTGACTGCGCCTGACTGCGCTGGCTGATTTCGATCCACACGGCTTCCAGACCAAACGCCGGGTCTCTGGCGGTAATGCCGTTCAGGGTGCCGAACACTTGACCGGGGTTGATCGCCAGTTCGCGATCCGGGTAGATCTCGGCCTCGGCCAGAATCACACCCATCAGCGTCAGACGATAGGCGCTTGGCGCCAGATCGAGGTTGTCGCGAATGTGCACGGTAGGCATCAGGAAACCGAGCTCTTGCGAGAGCTTCTTGCGCACACCCTTGATACGCGCCAGCAACTGGCCACCTTGATTGCGATCCACCAGCGGAATCAGGCGATAACCCACTTCCAGGCCAATGATATCGATGGGCGTCACGTCATCCCAACCCAGTTCTTTGGCATCCTGAACACGGGTCGGCGAAGGCAGCAGGTCTTGCTGGCGCTGCACTTCGGCGATGGCCTCGACCTTCACCTGATTTTCTTTTTTCCACAACAGGTAGGCGCCGCCTGCGGCAACCAGCCCGAGACTGATAAAGGAAAAGTGCGGCATGCCCGGGACAAGGCCCATGACGATCATGATTGCAGCGGAAACCCCCAGCGCCTTGGGCGAGGCGAACATCTGACGATTGATCAGCTTGCCCATCTCTTCCGAACCGGAAGCACGGGTCACCATGATCGCTGCGGCGGTGGACAGCAGCAGTGATGGCAATTGCGCCACCAAACCGTCACCGATGGTCAACAGGGTATAAACACGGCCGGCGTCGGCGAAAGTCATGTTGTGTTGCAGGATACCGACCAGCATGCCGCCGATCAGGTTGATGAACAGAATCAGCAGACCGGCAATCGCATCGCCGCGCACGAATTTACTGGCACCGTCCATGGAACCGTAGAACTCGGCTTCCTGGGCGACTTCGGCACGGCGGCGCTTGGCTTCCGGCTGATCGATGAGGCCGGCGTTGAGGTCGGCGTCGATCGCCATCTGTTTGCCGGGCATCGCGTCGAGGGTAAAGCGTGCGCTCACCTCGGAAATACGGCCGGCACCCTTGGTGATAACCACGAAGTTGATGATCATCAGAATCGCGAACACCACGATACCGACGACGTAGTTGCCACCGATCACCACTTCACCGAAGGCCTGAATCACCTTGCCCGCCGCGGCGTGGCCGTCCTGACCGTGAAGCATCACCACCCGGGTGGAAGCCACGTTCAGCGCCAGACGCAGCAACGTGGCGACCAGCAGAATGGTCGGAAACACAGAAAAATCCAGCGGCCGCAGGGCGTACACGCAGACCAGCAGTACGACGATGGACAGTGCAATGTTGAACGTGAAGAACACGTCCAGCAGGAACGGCGGCATCGGCAACATCATCATTGCCATCATGACCAGCAACAACAACGGAACGCCCAACTGACCACGGCCCAGGCCTGTGATGTTGCTGCGTGCGCTACTGAGTAATTGAGAGCGATCCACTGATTCGTTACCTGCGCACTAGATCAAAACATTGACGCCGATGGCGCCCTGTATCGACCCTGTTGCAAAAATCTGTCCAACTTTTACAAAGCCAGTGGCGGTAAGGCTTTAGGCACAGAAGTCACGTAAATCCGGTGCGCTGAGCGCAGTCAGAAAATCTTCTCGTTTACCTGTGCAAGAACGGACGCGGAGCGTCCGGAACGGCATGCCCGCGCGGAGCATGGGCAGGTGTCTGCCGGAGAAATCTCGCTCCTCACGCTCCAGCGCGGGAAGGCCGTGGGTGACGCTCTGCGTCACAAACCTGCGCCGCACCACGCGTCCAGGAGCAGACTACGCGTCGCGCTGCAGGTCGGGCGGGATCTTGATGTCGCCCAGAGGGTCGGGGCGCTTGCCCTGACCGGCGCGGAACTGGCGGATCTGGTAGACGTAGGCCAGCACCTGGGCGACTGCCAGATACAGCCCGGCAGGGATCTCCTGATCAAGCTCGGTGCTGTAGTAGATAGAACGCGCCAGTGCCGCAGACTCCAGAATCAGGATCTCGTTATGCGCGCCGATTTCACGAATTTTAAGCGCCACCAGATCCGTACCCTTGGCCAGCAACATCGGCGCCCCGCCCTGCTCGGGATCGTATTTGAGGGCGACGGCGAAGTGTGTCGGGTTGGTGATGATCACGTCTGCTTCGGGAACGGAGGCCATCATGCGCCGCTGCGACATTTCACGCTGCAACTGACGAATACGTTGCTTGACCTCCGGGCTGCCCTCGCTGTTCTTGTGCTCGTCGCGCACCTCCTGCTTGGTCATCAACAGCTTCTTGTGCGCTTCATACAACACGAACGGCACGTCCGCTGCCGCGATGAATATCAGGCCGCACGCCATCCAGAAACTGCTCCAGCCCACCACCAACAGGCTGTGGATCATGGCCTGCTCGAGCGGCTCGTGAGCAATCGCGACCAGATCCTTGCGCTCATTGTTCAGGACCACCAGCGCCACTGCCAGAGTGATCAGGAATTTTCCGAAGGACTTGAGCAACTCGACCAGCGCATGCGGCGAGAACATGCGCTTGAGCCCTGCTGCCGGGTTCATGCGGCTGAACTTGGGCATCAACGATTTGGTTGCGAACAACCAGCCACCGAGCATGATCGGCCCCACCAGTGCGGCAACCAGCATGGCGATCAGAAACGGCAGGACCACGACCAGCGCATGCATCCCGGAACTGAGCAGCGCCTTGCCCATGTAGGACTGGTCCATCAGGGTTTCACGGGATATCGTGAAATTATCACGCATCAGTTCGGACATCATCAGGGCGATATCAGAGCCGAACATCAGTAACCCGCCCGCCCCCATCAGCATCACCACCAGCGTGGTCAGCTCCTTGGAGCGCGCGATCTGGCCGTCAGCCCGTGAGTCCTTGACCTTTTTTTCCGTGGGGTCTTCTGTCTTGTCCTGGCCATTCTCGTTTTCTGCCATTCAACGAGCCCTCACCATATCGCGCAACGCCTGCAATGCCTGCGTTGCGATCGGTTGATACTGATTGAGCATGTCACCCATCGTCATCCACAGAATGACCATGCCCAACACCAGCGTAAGCGGGAAGCCGATGGAAAAGATGTTGAGTTGCGGCGCGGCGCGGGTCATGACCCCGAAGGCGATGTTGATGATCAGCAGCGCGGTGATCGCAGGCAATACCAGTCGCAGACCCGAAGCCAGTGCCCAGCCCAGCCCATTGGCCAGCTCCCAGAAGTTATTGACCAGCAAACCACTGCCGACCGGCATCGTGGTAAAGCTCTCGACGAGAACCTCCAGCACCACCAGATGGCCGTTCATGGCCAGGAACAACAGGGTGACCAGCATCGTGAAGAACTGACCAATGGTGGCGGAGGAAACACCGTTGGTAGGGTCGACCATTGACGCAAAGCCCATCCCCATCTGCGTCGAGATGATCTGTCCCGCGATGACAAAGATATGGAAGAACAACTGCAACGACAAGCCCATCCCGGCGCCGATGATGATCTGTTCACCGATCAGCAACAGCGCGCTCAGGTCGAGCGCCTGCACGGGCGGCATGGCTGGGAGCGCAGGCGCGACCACTACGGTGATCGCCACGGCGAGATACATGCGCACGCGACGCGGGACCAGCGTGGTGCCGATGATCGGCATGGTCATCAGCAACGCGATGATGCGAAACAGCGGCAGCATGAAGCTGGCTACCCAGGTACTGATCTGGGTATCGGTCAGCGCAAGCATCGGCTGCATGCGGTGCTAGCCGATCAGGGTCGGAATACTGGTGTACAACGACAGCATGTATTCCATGAATATTTTCAACAGCCACGGGCCGATGACGATAAGGGTGACGAGCATCACCAGCAGACGCGGCAGGAAGCTCAAGGTCTGTTCGTTGATCTGCGTGGCCGCCTGAAACATGGCCACCAGCAGACCGCACAACAGGCTCGGCACCACAAGAATCGCGACCAGCACAGTGGTCAGCCACAGCGCCTCGCGGAACAGATCGACGGCTACTTCCGGCGTCATCGGGCAGACTCCTCAGTAAAACGGCTCATACGCCACCAAAACTGCCAGCCAGGGTGCCGACAATCAGCGCCCAGCCGTCCACCAGTACAAACAGCATGATCTTGAACGGCAGAGAAATGATCAGCGGCGACAGCATCATCATACCCATCGCCATCAGCACACTGGCCACCACCAGATCGATGATCAGAAACGGAATGAAGATCATGAAGCCGATCTGAAACGCCGTCTTGAGTTCCGAAATCACGAACGCCGGAACCAGAATGGTCAATGGCGCGGCATCCGGGGTCGGAATGTCGGTACGCTTGGACAGGCGCATGAACAGCTCGAGATCGCTGGTGCGCGTCTGGGCCAGCATGAAGTCCTTGATCGGCACTTGCGCCTTGGCCACCGCATCCTGCGCGGAAAGTTTCTCCGCCAGGTAAGGCTGCAAGGCGTCCTGATTCACCCGATCGAAGACCGGCGCCATGATGAACATGGTCAGAAACAGCGCCATGCCGGTGAGGATCTGGTTCGACGGCGCCTGCTGCAGGCCGAGGGCCTGACGCAGGATCGAGAAGACGATGATGATTCGCGTGAAGCTGGTCATCAACATGACAAACGCCGGAATGAAGCTCAGCGCGGTCATGATCAGCAGAATCTGCAGGCTGACCGAATACTCCTGCTGACCATCGGCACCGTTGGACAGCGTGATCGCCGGAATCGACAGCGGATCGGCCGCCAGCGCAGCAGGCGTCACCATGACCAGCAACAGCAGTATCAGGAAACGCAAGGCGCCCATCACTTCTTGTCCTTATCCTTGCCCATCAGCTCCATCAGGCGCTGAGCGAATTCAGGGGTGGCCTGCTCGCGCACCGGCACCTGCACCGGCTCCTTGAGCACATGCAGAGGCGTGATTCGCCCGGGCGTAATGCCCAGCAGCACCTGTTCATTGCCGATCTGCACCAGCACCAGCCGATCACGCGGCCCCAGCGCGCGCGAACTCACCAGCTCGATCACCTGATTGCTGTTCGGCCCGACGCGCTGCACCCGGCGCATCAGCCAGGCGAGCACGAAGATCAGACCAATCACCAGGATCAGACCGAACAGCAGTTGCACCACCTGCCCGCCCATGCCGCCGGAGACCGTGTTGGCCACCTGCGCAGGCGCCGCCTGAGCGGCGGGTTCGGCGGCCCAGGCCAGCGATGGCAGGGTCAGCAGAACACTCAGCCAGCGCCTCACTTAGCGCAGCTTCTTGATGCGTTCGCTCGGGCTGATCACGTCGGTCAGACGGATGCCGAACTTTTCGTTGACCACCACCACTTCGCCATGCGCGATCAGTGTGCCGTTGACCAGCACATCCAGCGGTTCGCCCGCCAGACGATCCAGCTCGATCACCGAGCCCTGGTTGAGCTGCAACAGGTTGCGAATGTTAATGTCGGTGCTGCCCACTTCCATGGAGATCGATACCGGAATGTCGAGAATCACATCCAGATTGGGACCATCCAGAGAAACCGGACCAGTGCTTTTCGGCACGCTGCCAAACTCTTCCATGGCCATCCGGCTACCCGAATTCCCGGCGTCCGCAGCCAGCAACGCATCAATATCAGCCTGACTGTCGCCAGCTTCGCCCAAGGCAGCAGCCCATTCATCGGCCAATGCCTGATCTTCAGCAGACGTCATATCGTTTTCATCAGCCATCGGTTGTCCTCTGCACGCAGTATTTCAGTTACGCAACAATTTCCGACGCAGACCAGAAAGGTCAGCGTCGCGCTATGGGTTCGATTACTTGCAGGGCCATCTTGCCCTTGTGCGAGCCAAGCTTGACCTTGAATGAAGGTACGCCATTGGCTCGCATGACCAGCGAGTCGCTCAGTTCCACCGGGATCACATCACCAGGGCGCATGTGCAGAATGTCCCGCAACGGCAACTGGCGCTGGGCGATGGTCGTCGTGAGCGGCACGTTGACGTCCAGCACGTCTTCCTTGAGCGCGTTGACCCAACGCTCATCCTGGTCGTCCAGATCGGACTGGAAACCGGCATCGAGCATTTCGCGGATCGGCTCAATCATCGAGTACGGCATGGTCACGTGCAGATCGCCACCACCGCCATCGAGTTCGATGTGGAAGGTGGAAATAACTACAGCCTCGCTCGGCCCTACGATGTTGGCCATGGCCGGGTTCACTTCCGAGTTGATGTACTCGAAATTCACTTCCATGATCGCCTGCCAGGCCTCCTTGAGGTCGACAAACGCCTGATCCAGCACCATGCGCACGACACGCAGTTCGGTCGGCGTGAACTCCCGGCCTTCGATCTTGGCGTGACGCCCGTCACCGCCGAAAAAGTTGTCCACCAGCTTGAACACCAGCTTGGCATCGAGAATGAACAGCGCGGTGCCACGCAGCGGCTTGATCTTGGCCAGGTTAAGGCTGGTCGGCACGTACAGGGAATGCACGTACTCACCGAACTTCATGACCTGGACACCGCCCACCGCCACGTCCGCAGAGCGGCGCAGCAGGTTGAACATGCTGATACGCGTGTAGCGGGCGAATCGCTCGTTGATCATTTCCAGCGTCGGCATGCGTCCGCGGACGATCCGGTCCTGGCTGGTCAGGTCGTAACTTTTGACGCTGCCAGGTTCGCTGTTGTTGTCGGTCTGGACCATCCCATCGTCGACGCCATGCAGCAGCGCATCGATCTCATCCTGGGAGAGCAGGTCTTGCACGGCCATGTGAGAGTCCTACTGCAATACGAAGTTAGTGAAGAGCAGCTGTTCGATCACAGTCTTGCCGAGTTCTTTCTGTGCGACTTCCTGAATGCTGGCGGTCGCTTTCTGGCGCAGCATTTCCTGGCCGATCGGCGAAGCCAGCGATTCGAAGGGAATGGCTGCAAACAGCATGACCAGATTATTGCGGATCAATGGCATGTGTACCTTCAGCGCTTCCATGTCGGCTGCGTTACGGCCCAGCATGGTAATACTCACCTGCATGTAGCGTTGGCGACCGTTGGCGTTGAAGTTGACGACGAAGGCCGGGGTCATCGGTTCGAACACCGCCACTGGCTTGACGTTCGCTGCCGCTGCAGCCGCCGCTGGATCTACCTTGCTTTCGCTCTTGTGCATGAGGAACCAGGTCGCGCCCACCGACAAGCCTACCGCCAGCAGCAACGCCACGACGGCGATGATAATGAGCTTGAGTTTGCCTTTACCTTTGCCTGTGGTCGCGGGGTCTTTAACTTCTTCGCTCTGCGCCATGCCAATAATCCGTCACTATTCAAGAGGTTCTTCAATACGTGACAGAGGCAGAGCAAGTGTTATGCCAGAGTTGTACGAAACGGGGATGTATCGGACACAACCGGTTACGCGCCAGGGCGCGCAGGGATCGTGATTCTTGTGCCAGCGCTGAGGGCCCGGCCCGGGAATTGATGACTATCGTTCCCACGCTCCGCGTGGGAATGCAGTTCGTGACGCTCTGCGTCACACGGCGGTTTTTCTTTGTCAGGTGAATTGAGGTTCGACTCAGGTCACCTTTTCGCCCCTCGGCGACCTACTTTGATGGGGCCAAAGTAGGCAAAACCCCTCGCTCCGGTTTCCGGCCCGACTTCGTCGGGTTCCTTCGCCCTGTCACTGATCCGGGGGTCGCCGCAACGGGCCCTCCATGGCCCGGTGCGGCTAGCCTGGCGTCCTGCCAGGCTACCCCCGGATCAGCGCCAGGACTCAGCCGTCACTAACGTCGCACTCTGCGTCGTCAGTGCCACCGTGCTCGAAAAGCACTTTTAGAGTAGTCGGACTAGAGGCACGGCCCGGTAGCTGATGACTATCGTTCCTCACGCTCCGTGGACTGCCCCCCGAAAGTTGGACAGTTTTAGCTCGCCGCCTGAGCCCTGTATTTTACGGGGCTCAAGCCGTTTAGCTTCAGCTTGATGCGGT
>NZ_JAGPYS010000018.1:0-55677 GCF_020312195.1 Pseudomonas sp. P129
GGATATCGAACAAGGCCGCTGTCTGGCGCAGTGATAATCGCTCATCATGCATGCGCTTCAAAACAGCTAGCTTGAATTCGTCACTGTAACGCTGTCGCCTTTTCTCTTTAAGAGCGGCTGGGCCGTGGATCTGATAAGCCGCGACCCACTGACGAAGGCAGGAAAAGTCCACATCGTGGCGATGCGCAACATCCCTCAAACCTGCCTTGCCGGCACAATACTCTTTCACGGCTGCGAGTTTTGCCTGCTCTGTATATTTACCCATGACGCCTCCAAAGGTTGCATCCAACCTTCGGGGGTCACACCAGAGCGTGAGGAACGATAGTCATCAGTTTCCGGGCCGTGCCTTTAGCCAAATTGCTCTGAAGCGCTTTTCAACCGCGATGGCACTGACGACGCAGAGTGCGACGTAAGTGACGGCTGAGGCCTGGCGCTGATCCGGGNGCCAGGGGCTTTGGTCACTTTGGCCCCTTCAAAGTGACTCGCCGAGGGGCGAAAAGGTGACCTGAGTCGAACCTCAATCTACCTGGCATCACAGAACAGCTGTGTGACGCAGAGCGTCACGAACTGCATTCCCACGCGGAGCGTGAGGAACGATAGTCATCAGGCTCCGGGCCGTCCCTCTAGCCCGACTACTCTAAAGTGCTTTTCGAACACGATGGTACTGACGACGCAGAGTGCGACGTAAGTGACGGCTGAGCCCCGGATCAGTATCAGGGCGAAGGAACCCGACGAAGTCGGGCCGGAAACAGAGCCAAGGGGTTTGCCTACTTTGGCCCCATCAAAGTAGGTCGCCGAGGGGCGAAAAGGTGACCTGAGTCGAACCCCAATCCACCTGAAAAAGAAAAACCGCCGTGTGACGCAGAGCGTCACGAACTGCATGCCAACGCATTAGCATGATAGTCATTGTCCAGACGCCCCATTTTCAGGGGCTTTACTGGCCTCTTCGCGAGCAAGCTCGCTCCCACGGCCTTCAGCCAGAATCAAGAGCAGACCTGTGTATCGTCAGCTATCAACGGCCAGCGCGGGACTCACGGATATAGAAGCGGGCCTTTTCGGACTTCTCGGTGCAGCCTTCAAACGCCTCGAACTGCTGCTGAGTCTTGGCACCCGTCAACAGCGACAAGGCCTTCGAGTAACTGACCGTTCCGGCGAAGCCTTCAGCCTTGGCCAGATCCAGCTCATGCCAGGCCGCGTCGAGCTGAGTGGCGCAGCTGTCGCGATATCCGGTCTTGCCAGCACAACCTGCAAGAACCAAAACAAGCAATGGCAGACAGATAAGGGCTTTCATGCGGGTGTTACCTCAAGAGAGAACAGGGAGTGTGCGGCTTTGACGGTGCGCGGCAGTAAAAGTGCCGCAGCACGGGGCTCTGCTCGCTTTTTTCATCTAGTGATCAGCGAGCAGACGATACCCTATTCCAGGCTCGGTGAGGATGAACCGCGGAGCGGTCGGATCATCTGCCAGCTTCTGCCGCAAATGCCCCACCACGATACGCAGATAGTGACTGTCTTCGGTGTGCGTAGGCCCCCAGATATCCTTGAGCAATTGCTGCTGGGTAATGACCCGCCCGGGATGCCGCGCCAACTGCGCCAGCACCGCATATTCCTTGCGGGTCAGCGCCACTTCGAGACCGTCGAGCAGCACGCGCCGATAGGCCAGGTCGACGGTGAGCGGCCCGAACTCAAGCGCAGATTCGGGCTTATCGCTGCCCGACGCCTGCCTGAGCAGCGCCCTGACCCGGGCCAGAAACTCCTGAATGCCAAACGGCTTGGTCACGTAGTCGTTGGCGCCGGCGTCCAGCGCCTGGACTTTCTGTGCCTCACTGGCGCGCACCGAAAGCACCAGCACCGGCACCGCCGACCACTCGCGAAACTCGCTCAGCACCTGCTGACCGTCCATGTCCGGCAGCCCAAGGTCGAGCACCAGCAAATCCGGTTTATTCAAGGCAGCCTGAGTCAGACCCTCGGCGCCCGTGGCGGCTTCCAGCACCTTGTAACCCTGCGACGCCAGACTGATGCGCAGGAACTTGCGAATCTGCGGCTCGTCGTCGATGACCAGAATGGTGGTCGCCTGGCTCAAGCGGACTCCTCCAGTTCCACATCCGGCTGCGCCTGCAGCGGCAGAAACAGCGTGATGCGCGTACCCAGCCCATCAATACCCTCCTCGACCGAAAGCCGTCCGCCATGCGCGCCGATCATGCCCTGACAGATCGCCAGCCCCAGCCCGGTGCCCTGCCCGCCACGATCGCCGCGGGCGGCGGTGTAGAACATGTCGAAAATCTTCGCTCGTTCGTCCTCGGGAATGCCGGGGCCTTCGTCACTGACCGAGAAAAACAGTTCACTGTCGACCACACCGGCCGCTACCTGCAAGCGTCCATCGACGGGTGAAAAGCGCGCAGCGTTCTCAAGCACATTGACCAGCGCCTGCTCGATCAGCGCCGCGTGCACGTACAGCAGCGGCAGCTCGCCGGTCACCTGAGTGCTGACCTGCAACGGCGCCAGTACGGCACGCAGCCGGTTGAGCGCGCTACCGACGATATCGGCGGGCGCCACCCAGTCGCGGGCGAGCTTCAGCGCACCGTGCCCCAGACGCGTCATGTCCAGCAGGTTCTGGATATAGCGGTCCAGGCGCTCGGCTTCATCGCGGGTGCCTTCCAGCAGCTCGCGGCGATCCTCCAGTGGAATGGCTTCACCCAGGGCCAGCAGGCTGTCGATGCTGCCGCGCATCGAGGTCAGCGGGGTACGCAGGTCGTGGGACACCGAGGCCAGCAAGGCACTGCGCAGTTGCTCGGTTTCACCGTGCAGGCGCGCCGCCTCAAGCTCTTGCGCCAGTTGCGCACGGGCCAGCGCCTGCGCCAGTGGCTGGGTCAGTGCCGCCAGCAGACGTCGATGCTGCGCGGTGAACGACTGGCCTTCCCGCGCGCAGACCCCAAGTAGAGCCAGCGGCCCTTCTTCTGCGGTGATCGGCCACCACCACCAGCGTCCGGACGGCAAGGTGCCAGTGCCACTGCCCGCAGGTTGATCGTGCTTCCAGGCCCAGTCGGCGGCAGCACGCTCGGCTTCCGAGAAGGTCAGCGGCCCACCGGTTTCGACCACCCTGCCGCCCTCTCCGTCGCGGCCGACCAGGCACAAGTGCAGTTCCTTCCAGCCGGAAAAATGCTGCTCGGCGGCGCTGAATACCGCCTTGCGGTCGGTGGCGGCGGTCATCTTGCGCGACAGGTCGAGCAGTTCGCTGGTCTGTTCCTGGGTATCGCGCAATGCCTGCAACTGCCTGCGCTGGCGTGCTGCGAGCTTGCCGGTCAGGGCCGACATCAGCAGGAAGAACAACAGCGTCAGCACGTCTTCTTCGCGCTGGATGTTCAGGGAAAAGCTCGGCGGAATGAACAGAAAATCATAGGCCAGGAACGATAACCCGGCACAGGCCAGCGCCGGGCCCATGCTGCTGCGCACGGCGACCAGCAATACCGCAGCGAGAAAGATCAGGGAAATGTTCGGCAGCGCCAGCACGCCTGCAACGCCCCAGGCGACCAGACTGGCGATCAACGTGGCGACGAACGCCAGACCGTAATCGAACCACACGACTTCGCGGGCCGGGCGCGCACGCGGCGGCTGATCGGGCAGTTCCTCGCTGTCGTCGAGCACCGAGATTTCCAGCCCATGCCCTTCACGCAACAAGCGCGCCGCGACGCCGCCACCAAACACGCGGCGACGCCAATGCCGACGCGACTGGCCGACCAGCACCACGCTGGCACGTCGTTCGATGGCATGCTGAACCAGCGTTCTGGCAACCTCACCGGCGCGCAGTGAAACCGCTTCACCGCCGAGCCGCTCGGCCAGTTGTTGAGCGCTTTGCAGACGCGCGCGGGACTGCTCGTCGAGGGTTTGCCCATCGTCCACATGCACGGCGCTCCATGGCAGATGGCGACGCTGGGCAACCCGACTGGCATGACGCACCAGGCGCTCGGCATGGATATCGCCATCGATGCCCACCAGCATCCGCCCGCGAACCGCCGGGGCCGACTGGCCCAATTGCCGGTAGCCCTGCGCCAGATCGTTATCGACCTGCGCCGCCGCTGTCTGCATGGCCATTTCGCGCAACGCGGTGAGGTTGGTCTGGGTAAAAAAGGCATCGATGGCCGCGCGCGCCTGCTCCGGCACGTAGACCTTGCCGTCGCGCAGGCGCTCCAGCAGTTCGCGGGGCGGCAGGTCGATCAGCACCAGTTCAAAGGCTTCCTGCAGCACCCAGTCCGGCAGGGTTTCACGCACCTGCACGCCGGTGATGCCGCGGACATGGTCATTAAGGCTTTCAAGATGCTGGACGTTGACCGTGGTGTAGACGTCGATACCGGCGGCGAGCAGTTCCTGAATGTCCTGCCAGCGCTTGGTGTGGCGACTGCCGGGCGCGTTGGTGTGCGCCAGTTCGTCGACCAGCACCAGGCTCGGCGCAGCCTTGAGCAGCGCGTCGAGGTCCATTTCTTCGAGGGTCATGCCGCGATAATCAGTGCGCAGCAAGGGCTGTTGCGGCAGGCCGCTGAGCAGCGCCTCGGTTTCTGCGCGGCCATGGGTTTCGACCACGCCCGCCAGCACCTTCACGCCTTGGCGCAGCTGCGCGTGAGCCGCCTGGAGCATGGCATAGGTCTTGCCAACGCCTGGCGCAGCCCCGAGAAAAACCTTCAGCCGCCCGCGCCCCTCTCGGGGCAGCTGGGCCAGCAGTGCGTCAGCTCGACCGGAATCACTCACGTTGGTTACCACCCTCTTTCTGATCAGCTACAGCTTAGTGAATCTGCTGCGGACATGGCGCACTTTGTTACAGCTGCGCGTTGCGCGGTGCAGACGGTAACTGATTCAGGCTCATATTCAAGGCCAATACGTTAACCACGGGTGGGCCGATCAGCGGACGCTGGGTATTGGCGTCGATCAGCGCCTGCACTTTGTCCAGCGGCAACTGCCGGGCCGCTGCAACGCGACCGGCCTGCCAGGCCACCGCTTCAGGCGAGAGGTGCGGGTCAAGGCCGCTGCCGGAGGTGGTCAGCAAGGCCATTGGTATCGGTTCCTGCGAGGCATTGGCCAGTTTCGCGGCGTCCTCTTTCACGCGTGTCGCCAGCGCCGGGTTGCTCGGCGCGAAGTTACTCGCGCCACTGGCCACGGTCGCGAATGCGCCAGCCGAAGGACGCGACTGGAACCACTCATCGCCGGTGAACGACTGGGCGATCAGCGCCGAGCCACGCACCTTGCCCGACGCGTCATACACCAGGCTGCCATTGGCCTGCTCCGGAAACGCCACTTGCGCAACCCCGGTGACCACCAGTGGATAGGCCACGCCGGTGATCAGGCTCATCAACACGATCAGGCTCAAGGCCGGACGCAATACATTGGACATCTGCACATCCTCAATCAGGTGAGGCTGCACGCCGACCGGCGTGCAGCACAGGCTTCAAACAAGGCCGAGTGCGACCAGCAGCATGTCGATCAGCTTGATGCCGATAAACGGCACAACGATGCCGCCCAGGCCGTAGATCAGCAGGTTGCGACGCAGCAAGTGAGCCGCGCTGGCCGCCTGCACACGCACGCCACGCAGGGCCAGCGGGATCAGTACGACGATGATCAGCGCGTTGAAGACGATGGCCGAGACAATCGCGCTCTGCGGGCTGGCCAGCTTCATGACGTTGAGCACACCCAGTTGCGGGTAGATCGAGGCAAACAGCGCAGGCAGTACCGCGAAGTACTTGGCCACGTCGTTGGCAATCGAAAAGGTGGTCAGCGCACCGCGGGTGACCAGCAACTCCTTGCCGATCTGCACCACGTCCAGCAACTTGGTCGGGTCGCTGTCGAGGTCAACCATGTTCGCCGCTTCGCGTGCCGCCTGAGTGCCGTCGTTCATCGCCATGCCGACATCGGCCTGGGCCAGTGCAGGCGCATCGTTGGCACCGTCGCCGCACATCGCCACCAGCCGCCCTTCGCCCTGCTCCTGGCGAATCCGCTCCAGTTTTTTCTCCGGTGTGGCTTCAGCCAGAACGTCGTCGACACCGGCCTCGGCGGCAATCGCTGCGGCAGTCAACGGGTTATCGCCGGTGACCATCACGGTACGGATACCCAGTTTGCGCAGCTCTTCGAAGCGTTCGCGAATACCCGGCTTGACCACGTCCTTGAGATGGATCGCGCCCAGCAACCGACCGTTGGCGCAGACCAGCAGCGGCGTACCGCCGGTCTTGGCAATCTTGTCGACTTCACGGGCCAGTACAGGCGGCAGCTCGCTGCGCTGCATGTCGATGAAGGCCAACAGCGAATCCACTGCACCCTTGCGGTACACGTGGCCCTGATAATCAACGCCGGACAGACGCGTATCAGCGCTGAACGGCACGGCAGTCACCGAGCTCAGGGCCGGCTCGTTCATCGGGTGCAGATTGCGCAGGAACTCGACGATGGATTTGCCTTCTGCCGTGTCGTCGGCCAGCGAGGCCAGCAAAGCACCCTCGCCCAGTTCCTTCGGGGTCACGCCCGGTGCAGCGTAGACCGCGGCGCAGCGACGGTTGCCGAAGGTGATGGTGCCGGTCTTGTCCAGCAGCAGCACATGCACATCGCCCGCGGCTTCCACGGCGCGACCGGACTTGGCAATCACATTGAGGCGCACCAGGCGGTCCATGCCGGCAATGCCGATGGCCGACAGCAGACCACCAATGGTGGTCGGGATCAGCGTGACCAGCAACGCCACCAGAAACACCAGCGGCAGGCTGCCACCGGCAAAGTGGGCGAACGGCTGCAAGGTGATGACCACCAACAGAAAGATCAGGGTCAGGCCGATCAGCAGGATATCCAGCGCGACTTCATTGGGGGTCTTCTGCCGTTTGGCACCTTCGACCAGCGCGATCATGCGGTCCAGCGTCGATTCACCGGGGTTGGCGCTGATGCGGATCAGCAGCCAGTCGGAGACCAGCCGGGTGTTGCCGGTCACGGCCGAGCGGTCACCACCGGATTCGCGGATCACTGGCGCGGATTCGCCGGTAATCGCAGCCTCGTTGACCGCCGCGATGCCCTCGATGACTTCGCCATCACCGGGAATCATTTCGCCGATCTCGACGCGCACCACATCACCCTTGCGCAACTCGCTGGCATTGATGATGCGCAGGCTGCCATTGTCGTCCCTGATACGTGCCTTGAGCCCTTCGCTGCCCGCCTTGAGGCTGTCGGCGCGGGCCTTGCCGCGGCCTTCGGCCAGCGCTTCGGCGAAGTTGGCGAACAGCACGGTGAACCACAGCCACAGGGCGATCTGCACGCAAACCGAAGTCGGCACCTGCGGGTTGGGGATCACGCACAACACGGTGGTCAGAATGGCGGTCAGTTCCACCACCAGCATGACCGGCGAACGCTTAAGCTGACGCGGGTCGAGCTTGACGAACGCCTGCACCAGCGCCGGACGCCACAGGGCGGCGATGCCGGTTTTTGCCGACTCGGTGGCCTGCGATTCAGTAGATTTCGCAGCAGCATTTTTTGCAGGATTAATAGGTAAGTTCATGATCGGTTCCTCAGAAACCCAGGCTCAGGTGTTCGGCAATCGGCCCCAGTGCCAGGGTCGGCAGGAAGGTCAAGCCACCCACCAGCAGAATCGTGACGGTCAACAGGGTGACGAACAGCAGGCCATGGGTCGGGAAGCTGTTCTGGCCCTGCGGCGCGGCCTTCTTCATGGCCAGGCTACCGGCCAGGGCCAGCACCGGCAGGATGTAGCCGAAGCGGCCGATGAAAATCGCCAGGCTGAGCATCAGGTTGTGGAACACGGTGTTGGCACTGAAACCGCCGAACGCCGAACCGTTGTTGGCCGTGGCCGAGGTGTAGGCGTACAGCAACTGACTGAAGCCATGCGGGCCGGGGTTGCTGACGGCACCGGCCGGGCCGGGCAGGCTCGCGGCAATCGCGCCCAGCACCAGCACGCCGACCGGCATCACCAGCAAGGTCGCGACCAGCAGCCGGACTTCCTGCGCCTGCAGCTTCTTGCCCAGGTATTCCGGGGTGCGGCCAATCATCAGACCCGCGAGGAACACAGCGATAAGCACGTTGAGCAGCATGCCGTTGAGGCCGACACCGACGCCGCCGAAGATCACTTCGCCGACCATCATGTTGACCAGCGCGACCATGCCGGTCAGCGGGTTGAGGCTGTCATGCATGCCGTTGACCGAGCCGTTGGACGCCGCAGTGGTAGCGACTGACCAGAGCACCGTGCCGGTGGTGCCAAAGCGGGTTTCCTTGCCTTCCAGCGGTGCGGTCTGCTCGACACCGGCGATGTTCAGCGCCGGGTTAGGCTGGTACTCGGCCCACAGCGAGACCGCACCGCCGATCAGCAGCAATGCCAGCATGCAGCCCAGGATCGCGCGGCTCTGGCGCATGTCCTTGACGTAATGGCCGAAGGTGAACACCAGTGCAGCCGGGATCAGCAGGATCGACACCAGTTCGAACAGGTTGCTCCAGGCCGTGGGGTTCTCGAACGGATGCGCCGAGTTGACGCCGAAGAAGCCGCCACCATTGGTGCCCAGTTGCTTGATGGAGATCTGACTGGCCGCAGGGCCCATCGGCAGGCTTTGATCAGCACCCTGCAGGGTCAGCGCGTCGATGTAGTGGCCGAAGTTCTGTGGCACGCCCTGCCAGACCAGAAACACCGCCAGCACGATACTGATCGGCAACAGGCCGTAGAGCGTGGCGCGGGTCATGTCGGCCCAGAAGTTACCCAGGCTCTGCGATGAGCGACGACTGATGCCGCGACACAGCGCGACCAGCACTGCCAGGCCGGTCGCGGCGCTGACGAAGTTCTGCACGGTCAGGCCGACCATCTGGCTCAGGTAGCTGAGCGACGCTTCGCCGCTGTAGGCCTGCCAGTTGGTGTTGGCGACAAAGCTCATGGTGGTGTTGAAGGCCAGCGACCATTCCATGCCCGGCAGTTGCTGCGGGTTGAGCGGCAGCACGCCTTGCAGCATGAGGATGGCGAACAGCACGACAAAGCCCGCCAGGTTGAACGCCAGCAAGGCCCAGGCGTATTGCTGCCAGGATTGCTCGGTTTTCGGGTCGACGCCGGAGATCCGGTAGCAGGCGCGCTCGACCGGCCCCAGCAACGGGCTCAGCCAGGTACGCTCGCCTTCCATGACCCGGTAATAGAAACGCCCCAGCCACGGCGCGGGGGCCAGCAGCAGGACCAGAAAGGCCAGGATCAACAGATAATCGTAACTGTGCATGATCACTCCTGACTCTGGTCGGCGCGCAACAGCGCCACCAGCAGATAGATGAACAGCCCGACTCCCATCAACAGAGAGATACCATCCATAACGCTCATTGAAATTTCCCCCATCAGGCAACACCGGTACGGCGCAGGCCGCGTGGGGTGATTGTCCGCAGGCAGGGTGTAAAGGCGCGAGATCGACAGGCTGGCCGGGGCGTAAAGAAGCTGTAAAAAAGCGCTACAGCCTTGACGGCGCAAGGCCTTCACGGTCCTGCGGCGCTGTCATTTATGTCAGGTTCGCGTTAGGGGATGCAGGGGTATCGTGGTGCGGCGATCTTCAGGGAAAGGACTTCACCATGCTTCGCGACAATGGAAAACCGCCCGGCACCACGCCGCCCTCCCAGACCACACCCGCCACTGTCCAGCTGACTGCCAAGGAACGACAAGTCCTGGAATGGGTGGCGCTCGGCAAATCCGCCTGGGAAATATCACGGATACAAGGGTGCTCGGAAGCGACCGTGCACTTTCATACCAGCAATATCCGCCGAAAGTTCGGGGTGACGTCATTGAAGGCGGCGCTGGTGATGGCGATCAGGCAGGGGGTTATTTTGGTGGAGTGATATACAAACGTACTTCAAGCGTCTGGTTTAAACCGGGCAACGGGAGGTAGGTCGTTGACCGGTTATGCCAAAGCACCAGGTTAGTAATCAGGATTCGAACCCAAGTAATGTCTTTCACCCTTGGGGAGTCTTATGTCACTCGGCTTCGCCCGTTTGTTACCCAGCTCTATCCTTTGTTGTTGAGCAGTGACACCCTGATTAATATCATCTTCTATTGTTACGCTTTTTAATTTGGACCTGGCTTCCTTGGTAATAATCCGCTTTCCTTCATGTTTCTTCGCATAGCTGTACTCCTTTTGTGCCTCTTTGTACATGAATTCGTACATATCAACTTTCGCTTCAGCAGAGCTATGGGCAGCCACAAGCTTCGACGGCGGACGTTTACCATTGACCGTATAGAACGAAAGTTGTTGTTCTTGTGCTTTTAGCTCAAACTCTGCGCTCTTGAAGTATCTCTCATTGCGGATGACTCTTTTCTCGAAGTTCGTTACGGTAGAGGGCTTCATCTTCCTCAAGCGAACAGGTGTGTTCTTGCTGTTAATAAGCAGCGTCTTCGGGATGGATGCGTCTGCTGCTGTATTGAGAGGAGCTCTAAGAAATCTGATCAATGCCCCCCAAGGACTATGCCCCGTTGGATCCCGCATATTCACCGGATCCCCCTCGACATACGCATACCCATTCACCCCGCCCTCGCCAAACGGACTCCAGCTATCAGGACTGTTGAAGCGCATCAACACCGGGCTGTAGGCCCGATAGCCATTGCCCAGCATTTGCCAGCCGGTATCCGCCTCGCTCAGTTCGCCGTTGAACCCCAGTCTGCCGTGCGGTGGATCTTCACCGCTGGCGTGGCCGTAGGCCGTATACCACCTCCGGTTGACCCCGTCGGCAGCCACCTCGCCCAGCACGCTATCGCTGGCGCTGGTGGCAAGCAGCAGCGTCCGGTCACCCTGCTGCTCGGCCAGCAGGTAGTCGTCGCCACGCATGAAGGTGCTCTGGCCCTGGCTGCCGAGTTGATTGGCCAGCTCTCCGTCGCGATAGAAGCGCAGGTCCCTGTCGCCGCCACGGGTCTCCCCGGTCAGTTGGTCCTGGGGGTCGTACTGGTAATGAATGCCGGCTGAGGGCGTGCCTACTTCGATCAGGCGGCCGAGGGGATCGTATTTGAGCGTGCGCCCGGCTTCGTCGATGTCCAGATTGCCGTCCGGGTCATAGCGGAGGTTGATTTCAGGCGGGTAGTACGCGTGGTTGGTGTTCGTTACCCGGCTCAACTGCACGGGATCGTCACCCTCGTAAAAATACCTGGCATTGTTGCTGCCGCCATCGAAGCGGGTGGTGACGAACGTCAGGTTGTTAGCGCCATCGAAAATGAAGTTCTGCCCGAGGAGGGTCCTGCCATAAGGGTCCACCGGCCGTTGAGTCCCTGTGCACTGGTATTGAGTCAGGCGACCGGACGTATCGTAGTTGTAGTGTTCGTCACGGAGTATTTCCGTGCCTTCGCTAAGGGTGCGCTGGACCATGTCATCCACATCGTCATAGACCTGAACCATCTGCTGCTCGACACCATCGAGGTCAAATGTACGCTTTACTTCTCGCCCCAGATCATCATATTCAAGGCTGATCGCGACGGTTCTTTCGCGGCTGCTGTCTGTTTGGTCGGTGGTGGTGATTTTCGCGAGACGACCAAACACAACGTCATAGGCAAACGTTGAATAAACCTCACCCAGCCGGGTTTCCTCGAGACGACCGCAGGTGTCATAGCGATTGACCTGTTCCTGTCCCAGTACATCGGTGTAAGACAGCAGCAGGCCCTGTCGGCTGTAGCTGTAGAACATGTCGTAGGTTTTGCCTGCTGAGGTGCGCTTCTCGCTTTTCAGCGAGCCGGTACTGTAATACTCGCGATCCAGTATCTCACCCTGCTCCTCGGAATGAATCAGACGAGCATTCTGCTTATCGTACGTGTAATCGGCAGCCACACCCGGCTCCGCGGTCCGGGCAGGCGCTGCCCCAGGCCCGGATTCTTTCAGCGGATCAACTTCGCGGGTGGTGTCAGGTTCGGGCTCAGCTTCGGACTGCACCCGGCGCCACGGCTCGTCGCCTACCTGGGGCTTGTATTCGTAATCGATTTTCCGCTTGCTGGGCAGGGTTACCGTTCTGGGTTGCAGCAGACCGACGTCGTAAACAAGCGTACGTTTACGCCCGCCGGTGACAGAACTGACCAGACGATCCAGCCCGTCGAACGACTGCTCTCCCAACACAATGCTTTTGCCGTTGTGCTCGATGCCGATACTGATGGGCAAGTCTTCGCTGCTGTGGCTTGCATAGCTGCGACGCACGATGGCCTCGCTTGGCAATGTGGACTCGATCACCCGATCAAAGACGTCGTAGACATAGGTAGTGCGCCGCCTTCTGTTTACCACCCCGACAATTTCCTCGACACGGCGGCCAAGGCCATCGTAATGGTACTGGCTCAGACTGACCGAGGTGCCGGCCTTATCCTGTCGCTCGCTACGGGTCGGCTGTTCGAACAGGTTCATCCAGGTCTCGGTGAACTCGCTTTTCCCTTTGCCATCGGTGCCTTCGATCCAGCTACGCTGAACAGGGCCTTGCGATTGCGCCGTACCAATGGGGTCGGTCTCTTCGAACGTCTTGATATTATCCGGGCCGGTGACGCAGCGCTGTTCGCCCCAATCGTCATATTCGTAGACGCTCTTCAGCGCCAGATCCTGCTGACCAAGCCAGTCAAACTCGGTCTCGTTGACCATGAGCCCCCATGCGTCGTAAACGGCAGCGTAGGTCTGTCGAGGTTTGTCGACGCGCGCAGGTTTATCTGCGTCATCCCGCTCCTCATGGATGACTCGGTTGAGGCCATCAAAGTGACTGCAGGTTTTGACCCCCTTGACGTCGATGAGCGTCTGCGTGGCCTGATCGGTAGCCTTGGCACAGAGCTGATACTCATAACTTCTGGTCGCCTGGTAGATATCATCATTGGGCGCCACCGTTTCACTCAGTACACGCCGCAGGCTGTCGTAGACATAACGGATTTCCACGTTGTTGTCGTCGCGATTGAGCAAGGGTTCGCCGTTGAGCAGAGAATCCTCCAGGGTAATGACCTTCTTCGCGCCATCGAAGCCGGTCACGGTCTGTACGGTTTGCAGCACAGTCTTGCCATAAATCTCGCTGTCAGGGGTGCTGTAGGCATACTCTGTGCTGGTTGCATTCTCGCCCATGATCACCCGTTGCAGTTTGAGCCGACCGTGCAGAAGTGCGTTGTTCGGCTCATCGAAATATTCATAGGTCGTGAGGCGCTGCTCGTACTCATCTTCAGGGGCCTGCATCAGTAACGTTTCGCTTTGCGGTGCAAGCCATTGCTGCAGCTGACCGCCATCCACAGCAGGCAACGCCGTGTAGCGATAGCGGGTGATCAGGACCGGGGCATTACCGTAGTCGGACGCCGCCGGGATGATCTTGCTGCTTTTCATCCAGCGGACGAAGCCTTCAGGGTCTGGCGGGCAGCCATCCTCGCCGGCGGCCGGATACCACTCACTGACCTCGACCATACCGTTGGCCTGAGTCTGAGTGAGCAGATTGCCGTCTTTTTCATAGGTGCTGCTGACCATTTCACTGCGCGGCACACTGCCGTCTGACGACAGCCGCCAGGTGGTCTGGACCTCCTTGGGTAATTGACAGTAGGCAGGCTGAGTAAAAAAGGGTTGTCCCGGCACGATGTAGTACCGAGTGTCCACCTGCATGACGGTAAGGTTCTTGCGCGTGGTTTCCCGAGTGAGCAGGTGAAACTGGTTGAAGGTCCGTTCGATACTGCGCTCGGCATCAGGCTTGCCCGCGACCTGGACACGCAATGTCTCGGTCGACGAATATTCGTACAGCTCCGCCCCGAGATAGCGATACAGATTGTCCAGACCATTGTCTTCCCAGGCGATATCCAGCCCCGCGCCCAGGAAGTTGCGCTCGCGCCCGGCGCTGTCCTGGTAACTGTAAAAAACGTCCATTTGCGCCTGCCCCAAGCCCGGCGTCGTGCGATGGCGCGTGACTCTGGGCAGAGGGGGACGTGCCGCCCTCGCAGGAAACTGATGGCCGCCGTCGGTATAAAAGATCTCTTCCCGACCGCCAACGGGTGTTTCTACCGACGTCATGCATAGATGCTCACGGATCAGGCTGTATACAAAACGCCACGAGGCAGCATTGTCGGTCGGCAGCTCGATACGGTTGACACGGTGATCCGATCCGCCCAGCACCATCTTGAATGTCGCATCCGGGCCTTCGCCAGTGGTCATGCGCAGCGTCACCGCCGTGTCTTCGCGGCTGATGCCGAGCAGAAGCTGACCCGAGTCATCCGTTACTTCGCTGAGCATCTGATACCCGCCGAAAGAGGCGTAATCCAGCGTGACACTGTGACCTTCCGGGGCGAATACGCGCACCGGCAGTGCGACCCTGTTGGCCCCGCTGCCACGCAGTTCGAGCAGCTCCACCAGACCGGACTTGTGCATCACCCTGAAATGGGTCTCGTCCTCCTTGTACAAGTGAAAACTGTCGATTTTCTTTTCCGACATCAGCATCTGGTCGTCGCTGGTGCCATCGACCTTGAATGTCTCGCCGCTGCTCAGCGACACGATCTGGTTACCCGGATCGTACTGCGACAACTGCAGGTTCCAGCCCAGACCAAAGCCGCTGTCCTGGCGGTTGAGAGGGTTGTAGTTAAGTGCCAGTGGCATGCCCGGGCCACGCAATCCGTTGGTCTTGACATCGGGCAGGGTGATCGCCACCGTGTATTGCCCGGTACGGGGGTCAACGCCGCTCTGTACATAACTCAGGAAGTTGAACGCGTTGGAGTGTACGGAAGTCGATGCTGTCATGATCCATGAACCTCGAACTTTATAGAGTGGGATAACCGTCACCCCGTGCGGGTGACGGTCAAGCAGGCTTGACAGGTCCAGTGTTACCGAGGACTAATCCGATACATCGACACGGACGCAGGACAACTTGCCTTTTATGTTTTCATCACCGCTATATGCCTGGGTCAAAATAATGCCGCGACTGATGAAGGTGTCGACCGGTTTGCCTCTGAGCTGGTCGATGGAGAGCCAGGGTGTTGTAACGGGGTCAAGGTAGGTCTCGAGTTCAAATACCCAGCCTCCCTCTTCATCACAATCCCTGGACTCCAGGCGGATTTTTACTGCGGAGCGCACGTTATCCAGCTTGTAATAACTCATCTGATCGTTCGTGCACGCATGATCGCCCCTGTTGAGATAAACCACGTCGTCCTGGGCAGTAAAGGTGCAGTTCTTGCCTCCGCCATCGGCGTTTTCTGCAAGCATGATGAGTCGGATCGCCTGTGCCGGGGGCGCAGCCTCCTCCCTTTGGAACGGGGCGAACGTACAGCCTGTCAAACCTGCAAGCGCCATGCAGGCAAAGGTTTTACTTAGCGCATTCATGATAATGACTCCCTGTCAGTTTGTTGCATCAATGCGTCATTCGGACCGAGTTGCCGAATAGAAGGTATGCATGAGACGGTTGCGCCTGCCGGGGCCCTCGGCCAGAAAACTGATTCGCCGTTTATGGGCATTGCCCTGCTTATCGATCAACAGGACGGCTAATGTTCCCGTCAACTTGTCGCGTGCAGGATGACCTTTCGGGATGAATTTAAGACCCCGGAGGCGGTGCAGGCTGATGATCAGTTTGCCGGTCTCGAATAGCTGCATATTGACGTCGATGTCCAACGAGTGATCGGCCCCCATCACGTCTTTGAGCGCTTCGTCAAAGTGCACCTTGCTCACATCGCCGATAACTTCCGGGTCGTCGAAGATAAAACCCGTCCAACTGAACATTTTTTCTTCTACCTGTTCGCTCTCCCAGAGAATGATCGAGGTATTGATCACGTCACTGCCAGGCTTGGAGGGCATAAACTTCAGCCTCTCGAAACCTACCCATTGCTGGGTATCGGGGTTGACGACACTCAGCTTCCAGTAATCGATGGTGTTGAGATTGAAGTCGAAAGGGTCATCCTGAGCCCCTTCCGCAGGCGGCTCGGCCGGAGGATTTCCGCCTAACCCCTCGGCACGCTGCGGAATGAAGTTGTAATTCTGGTTATCGAACGAGGGCAAGCGTCGCGGGGTGATTTCGACCGTGCTGTTCACTTCTTCATACCGCACAGAGTTCCACCAATTGTCGTTGGCATCCTGAAATCTCGCGTAGAAGACGCTGACTGAACCCGATTCCTGTCGACTGTGCAGATAGAAGTCCTGCACGACTGGCCGTGACGCATCCAGGCCCGGCTCAGCAGCGAAAACGCCGGCCCCGGACAACTCGAAGCGGTTATGTTGACTACGCACGCGCCACGTCTGCTCATCATCTTCAGACATGCCATCGAGATGGAGGGCTACTGTCTCGATTTCTTGCTGGGTGCCATCGTCTACCAGGCGCATGGTGAGCCTTTCGGCGGGGCTCAGCTCGTAATCGACACCGTCGACCGGCATCACCTGGGTCTTGATCTGCAGCCTGAGTTGCTGATAGCCATTGGGGTACAGAATACCCGTATTATTTTCAGTCGATGGCGAGCCGGGGACCGTGATGGTAAACATCGACAGTTCGGTCCAAGTACCTTCATCGATGACTTCGGACAATTCGATGACGCTATAGCCACACGCCAGAACCACCCCGTTGTTCACCACTTCACAGCTCACCACGCTACTGGCGACAAGCGCCTGGTCGGGCGGCATGAAAAGCCCCTGCCGATCAACAGTGCCGGCCCCACCCACCACCTTCCAGCGTCGCTCAAGCCCGGGCAGCAGTGAGCGGTCATCCTGTAACTGCACCGCTACCTTTGGTCGTGCTCTGGGTACAAAAGCCGGCTCGATGTGCAGCATTTGCTGCCCGTTGGCGACAAGCACCGTAGCGATGCCAAGGTCATTGCCCGACGCCTCTATCTGTTGCACGGCCAGCGCTCTTTTACCGGACCTGGCATCCGGACTGAAGAGCGCGCCCTTGCCGACCTCACTCAACCTGCCAAGCTCCGCCCCCAGCAGCGCCCAGCTCACCGGGCTGCCGTCATGCGTCGAAGCCGCCAGCGAGACCGGTTGCAGCGCAGTCCCCCCTGGCACCACCGTTACACGTGGCGCCAACTCCAGGCTCCGCGATACCACACTCACCAGCGCCGAGACCTTGACGACAGCGCCTGACTCTTGATAGACGGCAGTGATCACGACGCGCAGCGCGTCATGGCCGATAGCCTCAAGGCCCGCCGCCGTGTAAACGCCGCTGGAAGAGATGCTGCCGCTTCCGGCAGCCACGTGGCTTTGAATGCTTAATGCACTCCAGCTGGTGGCCGGTATTTCTTCGCCTTGCGGGTTGTGCAGGACAAAGCGCTGGGTCTGCCCGGCCGTTACAGTCGAGAACAGCGGTGTAATGCTGGCCTGTGTTGAACGAAGGCTGCCAAACAACAACAGGTCGTGCGGGCAGTGTCGCTCAAGCGGTTCAAATACTCGTCCACCGCTGAACTTCAGGCTGTCCAGCACCTGCAAGCGTTCACGCTCGATCATCGACTGAGTCTCTTGCGAGAGCATCAACACCGTGCCGTATGCTGGCTGACTGTCTGCCCCGCGATCATCAGGTATCGGATAAACGAAATTATCTGCCGACGGAAACAAGCCTTCAGCTTCGCTATCCTGCGCTTGCATGAACAGCATAAGCGCGCCATCACCCGCGTTGTCCATGCGCGCGTCGCTTGAACGCGGCGCGGCGCGGGTAAGGAGCCGCAAGCGGGTTGGCGTCTGAACATGATAACGATTGAGCTGTGCCTGCAGGACTGAGAAAACCCGGCAATGAAGCGCAATCTGCTTGAACTCCCGGGCAAAGAAATCTGCCAGTGCCTGATTGATCGCATCATCGACGCCGCCCAGATTACAGGCAACGCCAGCCCCGTCAGCCAGATCGAGCAGCACATGCCCCTCCTCTCCCACGAAGAGATCGACCGTCATCGCCAGCCTGAAGCCCATGGGCTCGCTGATGATGAAGCTGCCGGACACGGTGGTTGCGCTGCCCTGCGGCTGATGCAAGCCGCTGTAACGGCCCGACACGATGTTCATCGTGACAAGAACACTGCTGGAGCCCGCCGAGTCAGCCACAAACGACAGAACCGGCACACCCAGTACGACCTGCTTCAGACGAACAGTGTCGCCTTGTCGCTCATCCACCACAATTTCACCGGTGAACAACGGCAAGAAGGCCAGCTCCCGATAGCGCTCGATGTATTGCTGCTCGATATGCCGGTTGAGATCGCTGCGACTGACCGCCGCGACGGCTCCCCAGCCCTGGGTCAAGGTACCTGCACCGGCTTGCTGCACAATAGCGCTCAGTGAACGGGGCATTGTATTACCCGCCGTGCCCAGCGCGGGGCCGGTCAGTGCCTGCAATACACCGGAGGAGCCACTCAATGACAGCGGCAGAATCAGGTGTCCGGCCATCGTGCCAAGGTACTCGTCCATAATTTCTGCGAACACGACAACGAAGCGTTCGGGTGCGTTGGAATCGCTGCTGTACACACCCGCGGCGTCTATGGAGCCCGGCCCGCTCAGACGCCAGGTGACTGGAAGCTTGTGGCCATTGACGACGACTGTCAGCTCGGCACGCTGGTCATTGACGCTGGCAAGCGTGATGGGCAGCATCGGTGAGTGGCGAAGAACCAGTACCTGGATTGATTCGGTGTGCTGGTCATCGCTGACCGTTATTGTGTCAAGGACATAGGTATTCCCTGCCCCCCCTGCACCGGCGACGTAAAATTTTTCATGCGGCGCATCGACGCCATCCTCAAGCGTCCCGCTTTGTCCGGGCACCGGATCGACCACCGTCCATTTCAGGTTGCCTGCGCGCGAACTGCGTGCTGAAAGCGCTATCCGTTGACCGTAATTACACACCTGAATCAACGGGCTGACGCTGACGCTGCTGGTGAGCACCGTCAACACTGCGGTACTGCCATGCCCCGACACGGGGTCCATCGCCTTGATCAGTACACGCTGAAAACCCTGCCTCACGGGCAGTGCTGCGGGAGCCACATACCGACCCTGCGCATCAATTTCCCCCAGACCTTCAGTACCGCCATCCAATGGATTTGCCAGCGACCAGACGATGCCCGGGCGCGCAGGCCGGGTGGTCAATTGCAGCGCTTCGCCTGTACTGATCAGTGCCTGTTGCTCGACGATACTGAACGTGGACGCAGCGGGATCGATACGACCGAACAACGCGAGGTCATAAGGCAGACGTTTGAGTACGGGTTGCAGCACTTGCTCGTCAGGCAATGACCAGCCGGCCAGAAAGCGCTCGGCGCCGGTGGCATCCAGGGTTTTGCTCAACCCTTGAAGCAAGGCGTGTTTGACGGTATAGGCCACGAAGCCGTTGATTTGCTCAAGTTCTCTGGCACTCAGGTTGTCCAGCGTTCCTGGAACGGCGCTGACTTCATGGTCGAAGAGGTAAGGTGCATAAAGATGCCCTTCCACTGCCTGATCATCTGACTCACTTTCAATCAGATGAAACTCGTGCTTGAGGCTGATGTTGAAGGTGGCGTTGTGCGATTGCCATTGATCGCTGTCCAGCGCCCTGTAGCGAAAACCCAGCGTGCAGGGGAATTCCCAGGTCTGCGTAGTCTGGGCGTACTCGAAATCAATGGTCAGGGGATGCTGGGCGTTGAAGGCCTGGACACTGAAAGGTTCGGATTCGAAGACAAATTCTGCGCTCCGGTAGTCTCCGGCCGGTACTGCAAAAGTACCGGCCTGAGCGACCATTCGCTGCAGCGGTTTATCCTCCGGAACGATGAAGCTGAAGTCGGGCGCTTGCAGCATTTGTATCACCGCACCACCAAAGGCAGCGCGGTGCAGCGCGTGGGAGGAAAACACGGCGGTCGCCGAGTACGAATGCTGAGCATCGTTGGGAATCAGGTAACGAAAGTCAGAATCGCCATCCGGAATCCCGCCCGTCACCCCGTACTCCAGGGTCGTGAACAGCAACAAGGCGCCTTTTTTATGGACCGATACAGCATCGGGGCTTTCAAGCTGTGACCGCACATCAATTCTGCGCACGTTGAGCAATTCGTTGCTCTGCTCATTGAAAATACCCAGCCTTAACCTCTGCTCCTGATTTTCAGGGTTGCTCAACCAACCTTGAAAAAACTCGCCGATCTTGCTGCGTTCAGTAGAACCGCCCGGAAAATCCAGCGAAAGGTTTTTAGCCAGGCCAAGCTCTACCACCAGATCCGCGCTTTGACTATTCAGTTCCAGATCGAAATCCAGGTCCGGCGCGTTCAGCGGATCGTAGGCAGCGATTCTGTGAACATTGTGCTGTCCCTGAGCGCTCTCTACCACGGTATGCATGCCGGCGATAACTGGCAGGCGCCAGGCCAGCAGGGAATGTCCCAGAACACTGTCCTTGAACGACAAGGTCGGCGCCCCGAGGACACAACCCGAGAAAAAATGAGCATCATGCGTATCGGGAATCGTGATACTTCCGTCCGGCACCGGACGCGACAGCCCCTGAGCCACACCCTGTTGGTAAATATGTTCAAGCAGCTCGTTGACCTTGTCGCCATCCAGAGCAATGATCGCGTCCCAGCCTCTGAGACGCGTGGTATTTTTCATCCATGCCAGCAGACTTTCCGCTGAATAACCAGCCATGACATCACCTCCTGTGATGTTGATATAGATAAGACGTCGCGCACGTTCGCTTAGGACGCCTGTGCTCTTTTGCCTTTCATCAATTCCAGATCCGTGGCAAACCGGTCCAGTGGTAGTGGCAAGACGATATGCCCTTCTATGACGCCAAGGATTGCATTCGGGGCCTCGGCAAAAATCAGCACAAACCGGTCAGTTGACGCTACGTCGGGGGTGTACAGGCCGTCGTCGATGCGCCCGCGCCCGGCGCCCACTCTCCATTTGACGCCGGGCGGCGTAAGGCCATTGGCAAACGCTTGCAGTTGAACCTGATCGGCACGAATGTTCACAACGTCCACGTGCTCCCCGACTTTCTCAACGTCCAGAACTTCAGAAACCTCCACGGTTTTTACGACTTTTACGGTTAACAGTGGGACTTGGTGCTTTACCAGTACCCACGACGAAACACTCGCCTGCTGGCTGGTCACGACGATCTGATCCAGGACATAGGTTTTACCGGTCACCTTTGGCGCCGCGACGTAACGATGATCGCCATCGGCCAGTGCGCTGGGCTCCAGAACACCGCTTTCGCCAGCCACCGGATCCTTGAGCGACCAGTCCATTTCTTCGGTGCCGAGCGAACCTGCCTGCAGTTCCACGGTCTGCCCGGCGTCACACACCTGAATCAATGGATTGAGGGTGATCGGGTTGGTGACGATCGTGACCAGGGCCGAACTTCGATCGTTCGATTTCAGGTCAGTGGCTGTTACCCGAACACGCGTGAACGCAAGCTCGGTCAAAGAGGATTCCGGCGCGTAATACCGGCCGGTGCCGTTGACGGCACCGAAGTTCTGCGCATCACCTTGCAGACGTTCGACACTCCACGTCACATTCGCACCCGGCGGTTGAATGGAGAAGGTGGTGGAACTGTCGACGACCATCAGGTGCTCCGCCGGGCTGACGACAAAGTCTGCCCCGGAACTGTTGATGCGGCCGAAGGCGGCTATATCTCTGGGTGCACGAAGTACGTCAGGCACAATGGCTTCGTTGAAATTGAGATCGATACTGTCCCGGATGAACGCGCTGATCGGCACACGGGTAGCGAGTTTGCGTGCCAGTACGGCTTTGATGTCGGACTCGAACGGATCCTTGTTCAGCTTCTCGAAATTGCTTTTTACCGACGTTATTAACAACAGTAATGAAAAGCTGTTTGCGGGTGGAGGGTTCTCCACGGAAGTCAGGTCATCGATGGTGGTGTTTATCGTGAGACCGGGGATCAGAACGAGGTCGTTGTTTTCTTCGGCAAAGGTATAAATGCACCGTACATCGACCGTGACGACCTTGCTCATGACCAGTAGCGTCCCATGGCCTGGCAACGTAAGCACAACGCTGGGGGTGGCTTTGGACTTCCAGGTCAGTGCCACCGTGCCATCGCCAATGAGCTCCACAGACAAAGGCGTGCTCCCTGACACATCAAGCCAGGTCCCGGCTTTGTAGACATTTGCGAAGACCGCCACGCCATTGATGTCAACCTTGACGTCCTGGCTGCTCGCTTCGGACGTCGTCAGCCTGCCCGACGTGGCCGTCGCCTTGATCAAGCGGCCGGAGCCGTCATGAACACTGTTGAACACCCCGTTTTCAATAATCGAAGCAATGGTCTTGGTCACTTCGCCAATGAACAGTGCCGCCTTGAACGTACGCTCCGCACTGAACAACACCGTGGCCGAATAATCTTTCCCGGCATCATCCGGTATCAGGTATTGGTACTCTACCGGGATGTCGCCACCTTCCTGACTGCCCGCCAGGCGAATGAACACCAGCACGGCCCCGTCGCCGTAGTTGGCGGCCTGCGGGTCGAGAGGCGCGGCAGGATTGGTCTGGGTGCGCAGTTTGAACGACTGGGGGTGCATCAGATTATTGCTGCCATGCTTGATCACGCCCAGCGTCCATACGCGCTGTTCGTCCGGCAACGCACTGAACAGGGCTTTGAAGAAATCCCCGCCAAGTGCCCGGTCAGCCCTGTCAACCGCGAAGGTCAGAATGAAATTATCACTGTCCTTGAGGTCGAGCCGCACCCGGCCATCGCTCTGGACATCACCCGGGACCCTTTCCAGCGCGAGATCCAGTGTCAGTTTCGGACCTTGCAGCGCATCGATATGGATAATTCTGTAGGCTTCCCAATTGTCGACGTTATTCTTCATCGTCAATTGGGTTCCGCCCAGAACCGAACAGGTCAATGTCGCATGCGACTGACCGAGGTTATCGTTCGTGAACGCCAGCCTGGGCGCATCCAGAATGAAATTGTGAATATTTTCTTTAAACCCGTCGCTCAGTGCCACCTCTCCGCTCACAGGCTGCAGATAGGCGTTCGACGAAAAACGCGCGATGTACTCCTGAAGCAACAGGTTATTCACCTTGCCTCGGGCCATTGCCGCGATGGAATCCCAGCCCCACATCACATTATTGGCGGGGTCTTTCATCCACTCGGTCAGGTTGTTCAGCGTGTTAGTAGCCATAGGATTACGTCCGTGTAAGTGTGGGGTCATGCCGGTGACCGTTGCGTCCTGCGCCAGCCCGCCGGCCCGTGAAAAAACATCGTCCAGCACCGTGAAATCGATAGACGGAAACTGTGTGTAATTCGCCCCTTCATCAAAGCTGACTTCAACCGTCACGGTGTTGGTCGGTCTGTTTCTTTGCAGACTTTCCAGAAACCCCCTCGGGATGATTACCGACAGCTGCCTGGCCTGGTGTTCCGCCTCGCTGACCGGTTCTGCAGCGCCGGTACGTAGCCCGACCGTTTGCTCCAGGCCCGACGACAGCAAGCCAGTGGCCTTGATGCGTACCCGTTGCCTGGGAGCCATGTAGGCCCAGGATTCCAGGTCCAGACCTGCACCTTCTGGCGGGACCCTGGTGAGGTCAAGCAGGGCATCGGTAACGCGTGGTCGCATGATCTGGATGTACGGCCAGACGGAGCCCAGGGCTCTGACTTCCAGATTGAATACTTGCGAAGTGCCTGATTGCGACGCTGAGACGACCTTGTAGTACACGGCGACCCACTTGCCCATATTGGCCGGGACCGCTGTGGGCGGGATGACGAACAGGCGCGGATCGCCCGGCGACGGATCAGCGATAAAGCTGCCCGTGCTTGTGTACCCCTCCCAATGCATCTGTACCGTGTAATCGTCGCCGATAAACGCTTCTTTCGGTATGCGAATCGTCACCCCGCTCTGCAGCTGCGAGGCAAAGATATAGCCCGTGACGGTCCCTTCACCGGAGCCGTCAATGATGGCGTCTTCGATAACGGGCGCAGGTAGATCGAGCGGTCGACTCAGAATGACCTTGCGCGGTAACGAGCTGGCTGCGTTGCCCGGTCGCGCGTACTGATACACCAGCTCGATTTCCTTGCCGTTATTGGCAGAAAGCCAGGCCTGAGCCAGCGAGAACTGCAGTACGCCACTGTCGAGATTGGAGAGGTCGGCCCGCAGGGTCTGCACCAGCCGATTGCCGCTGGAGACATAAACCACGACATCGTCATCGATCTGCATGCCGAAAGGATCGACCAGCAGGGTGACGCCGTCAGGAAAGGCTTCCGGATCCAGTGAGCCACCGTTGAAATCCTTGATGGTCAAGGCGGGCAATAACGCCGTTGACGGTGCGACGAAAGCCAGCGACTGAGTGGCCGAAACCGTTGTCAATGTGGAATCGGCATACTCGATGCGGTAGCTCATCAGAGCGAAGCCATCTCTGATTGGCTCAAGTTCGTTGGACCCTATCGGCCACTGCAGAGGCTGGCCCACCTCTTTCACCGTCAATTCCCGGGACCGGACCAACGAGTACCAGAAAGTGCTTTCATCGAAATAAAGATCCAGTGTGAGGGTCACCCTGTCGCCCACGCGCATCGCCTGATACGGCGGCGCCACGAACAACACTTCACTGATTTGCCACAGCAGGTCAGGATCAAGCTTCAGATCGTGAGACTCCTTGCATTGCAACACCCCCAGCCCGGCGGCCGTTGACGGTGGCTTACCGACATAGAAGAACAGGCGCAGGGATTCATCAGGGCGACCTTCGACAATGTACGAGTAAAACACCCACCCCTTATCAAGCCTCATCAGCAACGGATTATTGATCAACAGGGGCATGCCTTCGGGCTGCAACCCGACGACCTCGATAACATCGCCGACATAGTCCTCCACTGCGCCCAGGGCACCGCAACCTCGCCAGTTGGGCATGAACCGATCGCCGTTCTTGATACCTGGATAGTCGATCCAGGTGGTCAGGTCGGCACCGCCCAACTGATCAAGATCGAGGTAGTTCCCGGGCTGCTGCAGGTCGGGCACCTTGGGGGCGGGAAGATCCAGCGCCATGAGTGAGACTCCTTTCTCGTTTCCGCCTGAAATGGGTATATCGCAAGGGTTGCCCCTGAGAATGCGGATAGGATTTTTTTACGCCGATGCACATCAGTTGCCCACTAGCACTACTGCTAGGTTGTTGCCCGGGTACGGACTGTTAGGGTTAGGCAAGACCTCCAGCCACACGAACGTCTTCGGGCGTTCAGGCTTGGGGGTCGTCAATGACCAGAGCGCAAGGACTGCACAATCGTCAGGCACCGCTGCGCTTGTCACGCATCAATCAGCGAGGTCCGCTCCATGGCTGCTTCTACTTCCGTGCACTCCAACGCGCTCAATTTCATGAGTTGTCTGAAAAGCGGCGTTGACCCACGCACCGGGCTATACAACATATCGATCAGCTTGCCCGATCTGCAAAGCAATGACCTGCGCGGGCCAGGGTTCCGACTCGACCTGTCCTACAGCCAGCTCAATACGCTGGACAGCGGCTATGGCCTGGGCTGGAACATGCAGTTGTCGCAGTACGACCCTGCCACTCAGATCCTGTCCCTCAGCACAGGCGAGACCTTCCGGGTCGACGGCACCAGCAGCAACGGCCAACTGACGATGACGGAAAAGAAGCTCGACACCTTCCACTTCTACAAACTGGACGATGAGTCTTACCGGGTGGCGCACAAATCAGGTCTGGTGGAAATCCTCGAGCTGCACAGCAGCGGCAATAAGAGAATGGCCTGGCCGGTGAAAATCATCGCGCCGTCGGGGCACAGCATTGCGCTCAAGCACACGGTGTTCAACAGCAGCACCTACAGGCTTGCTTCAATCACTGACGACCTGGGTAAGACGCTGCTGAAAATTGCCCGCAGCACCACCTCCGTCGAGCTGGATCTGCATCCGGACGAAGGCACCGGCGGTACTCCGCTGGCGCGCTTTCTAATGACCCTCGCAGGCAGCGACAAACGCGTATCGCGCATCACCCTGCCCACCGAAAACAAAGCGTCGTGGCGCTTCGAATATGGCCTGGAGAACGGCAATCAATTATGCGTCAGGCATGTGGAGACACCTGCTGGAAGCAGCGAAAACGTTTACTACCAGGACGAGGGCCATGCGTTTCCATCCAGCGCCGGTCGCATGCCCGTGCCCAGGGTGACAAAGCACGTCATCGATCCCGGCCTGAATCAGGCAGAGATCGATGTGCGATATACCTACAAGGACGGCCAGCAACGCTCACGAAACTTTCTCGGTGCAGGGTTGCCCATCGCCTGGGAGGACAACGGCCTGGACAATCTCTATAAATATTTGCAGGACTACAACTATGTCTGTACCGAAAGCCTGTGGGTCGACAACAAGGCCGTGCGCAGCATAGAGCGGACCTTCAACCGCTTCCACTTGCAGACCCTTGAAGTCACCACCCAGAACAAAAACCAGCTGACGGTCACGACCGCCTACAACATCCTGCAGGGCGAGCATTACTCCAGACAGCCCAACGATTGTCAGCTACCCAGCGAAATCACCACCCGCTGGCAACGGCTGGACGCGCCTGAGCGGACCCGCACAGAGACCGTCACCGATACCTATGACAGTTACGGCAACCTGCTGGTGCATACCCGCGCCGACGGGATCGAAGAAGTCAGCAGCTGGTACCCGGCCGCCGGTGGCGACGGTTGCCCGGCCGACGCGGAAGGGTTTGTCTCCCGACTGAAAGAAAAAGTGGTCAAGCCCGCTCCATCGTCGCAGCCCGGGGCCCCGACCCTGGCCACACGTTATCGCTACCAGACATTGCCTGCACTGGCCGACAGCGAGTTACCCGACTGGATCGTGCCGGAAAGCGAAACGCTGCTGCAGCTTGAAAGCGATGGAACCTGTGTAGAGTTGCAGAAGGTCCTGCTGGAGTACATCAACCAGCCGGATGCGCCATTCCAGCATGGTCGAACCGGGAAAAATATCGAGTCCCTGAATGGAAACGACACCGTTACCGTCTACGAGTACAGCAAGAGCAAGAGCAGGCAACTGGAGGTCCCGGTACAACTCATAGACATGACCACGATCGGCTTCGACAACGCCCGCATAAGCAAGCAGCAACAACAGTCGCTGTTGACCGGTCAGGTGCTGCTGACCCTGGAAGAAGGCGTGGAGACCCGCTATGTCTATGACGTGCTGAACCGGCTGACCAAGGAAACGATCGCACCGGACTCAAGTGATGAAGCCAGTCGCGAGTATCTGTACACCCTGTGTTCCGCTGCGGGGCAGCAGGCAGAACAAGTGCTGATCGACGCCCGCAAGGTCAAGACCCGCTCTGTTCTGGACGGCCTGGGCCGGGCAATACTCGAGGAGCGGAACCACATCGACAGCAACGATCTGCAAGCGATGCGCATAATCCATACCGCGCAATACAACGCTTGGAACAATGTGCAACACGAAACGGATTATGACTGGTTCGCCAGCCAGCAACGGTTCGCCACGCGAAACACCTACGCCTATGACGACTGGAACGTCCAGTGTGTCATTACCTCGGATCACGGCGTACAGACCCACCAGTACTACGACCCCATCGGCAATGAAGAACATAAAGGCCCTGTTCAGAAGACCTGGGTGCAAAGCAGTGACGCAGAACCGCTGATCAGTGGTCGCAGCGAGACCTGGCTGAACATGTTCGGCAAGCCGGACAAGATCAAGATCAAGATCAAGACCCAGAACGCAGATGGAGAAAAAGATCAGGGTTCACAAACCTTCCTCTACGACGGACTGGGGCGCTGCACGGAGCAGACCGACGCGTCAAACCACACAACCCTGTTCAGTTATGACGCCTGGTCGCGCATGGTCACAACACGCTTGCCGGATGGAAGCGAGGCGCACCGTGATTATGCACCGCACAGCAACACCGAGCTGCCGATCGGCCTGAAAATGATGCATTCGGACGGCATTACCAACACTCTGGCAGGCAAACAGGCGTTCGACGGGCTGGGTCGTCTGACACTGTCGCAGGCAGGGCAACGTATCGAGCAGTACGAGTATGAGGACGGTCACAGGCAGGTCAAAACCCGCAAAACGGCCAAGGGCGATGACATCAGCTACACCTACAACCTGGCACTCACCGACCAGATCGTCTCCAGTACTGCACCGGATGACACCGTCGGTTTTGGCTATGACAACGTCAGCGCCCGCCTGACCTCTGCCACCAATCAGCAGGGCAAGCGCGTTTATGCTTATGACGCGCACAACCAGTTGACCAAAGAGACCTGGAAAGATCTACAAGGCCGGACCTGGAAAACCGTGCATCGGACATCCTTGCAGGGCCGTGCGATGTATCGCACCGACGTCGAACAAAAAGACGTCAAAAACTCGGTTAAAGGCGTAGTCAAGGGCCGCATCAAAGGTGGCGTCAAAGGCGTGGAAACGATTTACCGGTACGACGATTTCGGCCGACTCGAAAACGTTGTGCAGGGCAACGTGGAGGTGACAATCCTGTATGACACCCTGGGTCAGCCCAGTGAGATGACAACCTGTGACCAGGCCGCCGGAACCCGCCTGGTAAACCGCATGAAGTATGACGACCAGGGACAGGAAATTCTCAGGACGCAGATTGCAGGCAATCACCCGGTACGTACGCTGGAACAGCAATGGCAAACCGACGGGCTCATGCAAAGCCGTCACTTGCAGGAAGCAGGCAACACGCTGCTGCTGGAAACATTCAAGTATGACGCTCGAGGTCGTCTGACCGGCGTCATCTATTCAGGCAGCACATTGCCAGTGCACGCATCCGGCAGGGCGATACTCAAGCAGACGTTCATCTTCGACTCGCTGGACAACATGATCCAGACCACTACCGAATTTGCCGACGCCAGCACTGAGATGGCCTTTTTCCACTATGGCAAAGAGGATGACCCCGATCCCCTCTCCAGGGACCGATGCCAGTTGCTCGGCATCACCTACAGGCCTCCACGGGGCACACCGGACCCGACGTTCCGCTATGACGCCAACGGCAACCAGCTCGATGACGAACATGGCAACCGGTTGTACTACGACAGCCAGAGCCGCCTTTTACGGGTGGAGAAACCGGCGGGTGAGCCGATCAGCACATACGCTTACGACGGCCATGATCATCTGGCCACCACCCGCAATGGCAGTGACAGCGAAATACTGCGTTTTTATCAGGACCAGCAGTTGAGCAGCACGGTGCAGGACGACCGACGTACTCAGTTTCTGTACATAGACGAGCAACCCGTCGGCCAGCAGACCATCGGAGAACCGGCAGAAACCCTGCTGTTGCTGACGGATGCGAACCAGAGCGTGCTCGCTGAGTTCCAGCAGGACAAGCTGCGAACAGCGGTCTACAGCGCCTACGGAGAACGTCACAGCGATGACGCGCTGCTCAGCGTCGCAGGGTTCAACGGCGAAATATGCGAAAAAGACACGGGCTGGTATCTGCTGGGCAATGGCTACAGAGCCTACAACCCCGGCATGATGCGTTTTCACAGCCCTGATTCCTTGAGCCCCTTTGGTGCAGGCGGGGTCAACCCCTACACTTATTGCCTGGGCAATCCCATTGCCTGGCGCGACCCCACCGGGCATGACGCCAGCTCCCAGAGCGGCCGGCTGCGAAGGCCCGATGAGGATGCGATACCTGCAGAGATGCCGGGGGGCATGGGAATACAGACCTGGATCATGCTCGCGGTTGGCATAGTGTTCACGGCAGTGGGTGCCTACGCGACAGTTGCATCGTTTGGATTGGCCGCGCCCGGCTCGGTTCCTGTAACGGTCCTGGGTATGACGATGACCGCACAGACGGCGGCCTACGTCGCAACAGGGTTGCTGGCGGCAGGGACCGTTCTGGGGGCTGCATCAACGGCTGCCACTACTTATGGTGCGGTGAAGGGAAACGAGACAGCCTTTCGGTTAGGGGAATACCTGGCCTATGCCGCGATACCTTTAGACATCGCTGGGGGGGTATTCAGAAGTGCGGTTAAAAGCGCGATCAAGGCTGCGTCCAAGGCTTCCAGCCGGCGAGTTTCCGAGACAGCGAGTAGAGTTTCAGTCGGGACGATTGACGATTCACCGGTCGATTCTGTAACGGGTACGCGGCGTGGATCTGCTCCAGCGAGTATGGACGCACCCGGGCCTGTTGGGGGTGTGAGGATTCCAAGAGTGCGGGTGAACAGGCCTGAACCACCTACACCGAACCCTCGGCCGGAGAGCGGCCCTTTCGCCAGGCGCGCGCGGACACCGACAGATGACCCTGCAGCAGCACCGTCCAGCGGTCCGTCACGGTTTGCGGGCAGAACGGGTTTTTTAGTACGGCTTCGCAAACTCGGGGAAAACGTCTTCGTGCTTAAATACATGCCTCGCCGGTGATAAGGCTGGACTTTCCGCCGCCGACAAAGGCTCATCGCTGTCGGCGGCATTTTGATCGACGTTTTTACTGCTCCAACCTTTACATTTTCCCTTTTTGGATTCTCTGCCTGAATAAACAACGCACCGCCCAGTAAAAACCCGAAACAACATTAAAACTCAAGGCTCCAGACGTATCACGTTAGTTTAGGAAATATCCTACACCGCCCGCCATTAACCAAAGCCCTCCAGAGACTTTGCAACTAACTCACCTGCTGTAAACTCCCGCCCCGTCATGACACACAACACAAACCGTCTCTCAAGACACCATAAATAGTTACATTTTTACTTCTGTAACTTTAATAGGGTTTTCATCGTGAACAAAATGCTATCCGTACTGGGCCTTGCTCTGGCGACTACACTCACCGGCACTGTCGTATCCGCCAACCCCGGCCCCGGCACGATTCGTTTCGAAGGCAAGATCACCGCTACCACCTGCCCTATCGAAGTAGTCAATCCGGGCGATGGCTCTATCGGCAACGTGGTGAACATGGGCTCTATCGAGGCCAACCGCTTTACCGGCATCGGTCAGGAACTCTCTGGCAAGAGCTTTGCCCTGCGCGTCAATGACGACGGCAGTTGCGGCCTTACGGCTGGCGACCCGAATTCGGCCAAAGTCACCTTCATCGGTAACGCTGACAGCAGCGGCGACTACTTCGCTGTCACCCCTACTGCCGACGGGGCAAAGGGCGTCGCGATTGTCATCAAGGACCAGACCTTGACGTCCATCAAACCAGGCAGCCAATCGGCACCTTATGCACTGATTGAGGGCGGTGCCACCGACATGGTGTTCAACGCCTACTACCGTTCGACAGCGGCTACCGTTCAAGCCGGTGCTGCTTCGGCGGATGTACAGTTTGTTGTCGCAATCAACTGATACATCGACCCATTCGCTCACAGTGTAAGAATCAATAGTCTTTTCACGTGAAGCATCTTCAATACGTTCAGGTCCGTTTCGGATCTGAACGTACAAGGTAACTTTCCATGATTTGCCAACAGGCTTTCAAAAGACCTGCCCTCGCGGGGTGCATGCTGTTATTCATGTGCGCAGCTTATATACCAGCCAGTCAGGCAGCACTGACGCTCAACGCAACTCGCATCGTGTTCGACGGCGACAAGCGCAGTACGTCGGTGGTCATATCCAATCCAAGTGATCGCCCGTTCGCGGTACAGACCTGGGTAAATACGGAGGCAGACGACACTGTCACCGTCGTTCCGTTCGCACCTTCGCCGCCACTTTTCCGCCTTAATCCGGGCAAGGAACAACAGGTACAGATCAATGGCCTGCCCCACGAACTGCCCTCTGATCGTGAATCATTGTTCTACTTCAACGTGCAGGAAATACCTCAAGCCGACCCTTCGCAGGGCAACGTACTGAATATTGCCCTGCGTACCCGTATCAAACTGTTTTATCGCCCGGTGCTGCTGACTGATAACCCCATTGCCCGCCTCAAGGACCTGCAATGGTCGGTCAGGCAGATTGCGGGCAAGGCAGAACTGACCGCGATGAATCCGACACCCTTTCACGTGTCGTTCATTCGCCTCGACGTCTCCGGCGGTGGCAGAACTGAAAAAGTCAGGGAAGTCGCCATGCTTGGCCCGTTCAGCTCTCGCCATTACGAGCTCAGTGAAACGAAAGCGGTACCGGGCCTGCAGGTGGTGTTTTCCGCGATCAACGATTACGGCGGCTACAGCACGCCGCTGACAGCTACAGCCACGCTGACTGACTGAAACAGCGCTGGCCCGTTTCATCCCCAGGACATTGAACATGACCCTATTACCCGATTCCGGGTTCATACCAGTGCGCCTGCGCTTTATGCAGGTGCTGATTGTGTGCGGCAGCGTTACCGTACCGCTGGAACTGACCAAGGCGGCAACCCCTGTCAAGTTCCAGTCCGGCTTCCTGCGTCAGGGCCAGGACTATGACAGTGAGGCCGCGGCCAGCGTGCTGAACCAGTTGTCAGTTGTCGAAAACCTCGGGCCAGGCGATCACTGGGTAGAAATCCACGTCAATATGCGCCATTTCGGCCAACGGCAGATCCGTTTCGATGCCGACCCACAAGGCAACGGCCTGCTGCCCTGCCTGTCGCGGGAACTGCTGGAGCAGATCGGCGTACGCCTCGACAGTCTGGCCGACCCGGCCTTGTTGCAAGTCGCTTGTGTCGCGCTGGGGCAATTGATTCCGGACGCCAAGGTCGTACTGGACGGCGGCAGACTGCAACTGTCGATCTCGATACCGCAGATCGCCATGCGCCGCGACGCCAACGGGCGAGTGGACCCGGCGCTTTGGGATTACGGCATCAACGCCGCCTTCATCAATTACCAGACCTCGGCGCAACAGACGACCCATAGGGAAACAGGCACCAGCAGCAGCGCAGACCTGTACCTAAACACCGGTATCAACCTGGGGTCATGGCGATTGCGCAGCAATCAAAGCGTGCGTCAGGATGCACAGGGACATCGCGAGTGGACCAGAGCCTACGCTTATGCACAGCGCGACCTGCCCGGCACCCACGCTAACCTGACCCTCGGTGAGACCTACACCGGCGGCGATGTCTTCCGGAGCCTGCCGATCAAGGGCGGGTTGATCAAAACCGATCAGGAGATGCTCCCCGATTCCCTGCAGGGTTACGCACCGGTGATCCGTGGCGTTGCGCAAAGCAGGGCCAAACTGGAAGTCCTGCAGAACGGATACCCGATCTACTCCACGTATGTCAGTGCCGGCCCCTATGAAATAGATGACCTGAACACGGCGGGCAGCGGCGAACTGGAGATCGTGCTGACCGAAGCCGATGGTCAGGTGCGGCGCTTTACCCAACCTTACTCGACCATGAGTAACCTGTTGCGCGAAGGCGTCTGGAAATACAGCGCAGCCCTGGGCCGCTTCAACGGTGCCTACGCCACCGACCATCCCTGGCTATGGCAAGGCACGCTGGCCGTTGGCACAGGCTGGAACTCGACACTTTATGGCGGACTGATGACCAGCGACTTCTACCATGCCGCAGCGCTGGGCGTGTCACGGGACATGGGTATGCTGGGAGCGATGGCGTTCGATGTGACCCGGTCACGCGCCGGCATCGATCAGCCCGGTCAGTCCAGCGTGCAGGGCATGAGTTACGCCATCAAGTACGGCAAGGCGTTCACTACCCATACCAATCTGCGCTTCGCAGGTTATCGCTACTCCACCGCAGGCTATCGGGATTTCGACGAAGCCGTCAGTCAGCGCAGCAACGACGATGCGTTCAGGGGTAGCCGCCGAAGCCGACTGGAGGCTTCGATTCATCAGAGAATCGGCGCACGCAGCAGCGTCGGTCTTACGCTGTCGCAACAGAATTACTGGGGGAGCGATATCGAGCAACGACAATTTCAGTTCAACTTCAACACCCATCGTGCCGGGATAACCTATAACTTCTACGCCTCACAGTCGCTGAGCGTAGCCAGTAACCGCGGCAACGACCGGCAGTTCGGCCTGAGCATCTCGATGCCCCTCGACACCGGCCATTCGAGCAATGCCACACTCGACCTGCAGAGCAGCGCCAATCGCCACAGTCAACGGGGCAGCCTGAGCGGCAGCCTCTACGAAAACCGGGTCAATTATCACGCCAGCCTGAGCAACGATGACGGCAAGCAGCAAAGTGCCAGCCTTGCGGCGGGCTATCAGGCGCCCTTCGCCAGCCTCGGCGCCGGTGTAACTCAGGGCAATGATTATCGAAGTACATCAGTCAATGCCAGTGGCGCCTTGTTGCTGCATGCCGACGGCATCGAGTTCGGCCCGAATCTGGGTGACACCATCGCCCTGGTCGAAGTGCCCGATACACCAGGCGTGGGCATACAGAACGCGACCGGTGTCAGGACCAATAGTCGTGGCTACGCATTGATGCCCTATCTGCGCCCCTACCGCTATAACCCGATCGCCTTGCAGACCGACCGGCTTGGCCCCGAGGTGGAAATCGATAACGCCAGTGCTCAAGTGGTGCCTGCCAGGGGTGCCGTGATCAAGACCACCTTCGCTGCACGCACGGTGACACGCCTGGTCATCAATGCAACCACTCCCAGTGGCAAGCCGCTGCCATTCGGCGCCCGGGTCAGCGACGCGCAGGGCAACATCCTGGGCATCGCAGGCCAGGGCGGGCAGATTTTGCTGTCCACCGACATGCAGGCACAAACCCTCGATGTCCACTGGGGAGAGAAAAGCGACCCTCAGTGTCGTCTGCACATAGACCCCGCTGGCATGCCTTTGGCCCAGGGCTACCGAATGCAGGACATGACGTGTACCCAGTGACATCAGGTCTGAGCCATCCGCGACATTGTTATTTCAGGAATCACCCATGAACACTGCATTGAATGCCCTGCTCCCCAGTCTGATCCTGTTGGGAGCCAGCCATAGTGCTGCGGCTTATTCCGACGTACCGGATGACACACCGAGCAACGATTGCTACTGGGTTTCCTCTCCGGGAATAAAGGACTACCGACGCGACATCGGCACGCTCTACGTCCCGAAAGACGCTGCAGTGGGCACCTTTATCGGCAGCATTGATATGCTTCACGCCACACCAGATCAGGCAGGCCTGGAGGCGGCATGTAGAAATGACGGCACGGCTCTTCTGGAATTCAACGCAACGGCAACGGCTCCGATCTTTTCCGGCACGGTGGAGCCTATAAACGGGGAAGACCTCACCGGCAAGATACTGCAAACCAATATTCCGGGCGTCGGGGTGCGGGTAAGACTGGAGTATCCGTATGACAGGCACTGCCCCAATTGCTTCACGCCTGTAGGTGGCAGCGCCTCCGTTCCGTTCATCGGCCTCAACGACCACCAGAAAATGCTCACAAGCCTGCCTTTCCTTCATTTGAACAACTACGTCACGCTGGTCAAGACCGGACCGATTCCCTCCGGACCCAATGTGCTCAATGGCAGTGAACTGTTCTCCGGAAGCGTGACAACGCTTGGCAGGATCATGAAATTCGGGCTAACCGGCACGATACTTCAGGCACAGTGCAGCGTCGGTGCAGATCCGGTCAGTGCCGACCCGGTGCAGTTGGGTGAGTGGGACAGCGCTGACTTCACCGGTCCCGGCTTCACCACACCTGCGGTGCCATTCAGTATTGCGTTGAGTAACTGCGAGACCTACACGGGTGCAGGCTTCGTGGCCACGGCGCATATCCAGCTCGATGGTGTCGAAGGCTCGGTTCCCGAGGGCCCCGTCGGCAGCGGGGTTTTCAGCCTGACCAGCGACTCGGACGCCAAGGGCATGGGGATTCAGGTCCTCAAGGGTGATGGCGTCACGCCCATGGAGTTGCAGACCGAAGTGCCACTGATCGCGATCACACCCGGCAACGTTGTGCTGAACTTCTACGCCCGCTTCTATCAGACTCAGGACAGCAGCGCGATCCGGCCGGGCAAGGCCAAAGGGGCGCTCAGCTTCACGATGACCTACAAGTAGCAATGCACCATGGACTGCCAACCTGGCGGTCCATGATTTCCTCAGGCATACAACGTTGGTCTCAGTGAAGGGAAAGGCTGCCACGAGAGTGCCTGGTCGAAACTCACACGCACCCGCACATCCAGCTGAGTGCCGATCAGAAATCTAGTCAAATCCGTTTTGCTGATACGACCGGCGTCGATGTTATCGCCCACCAGCGGTACCGGGTACTCGTCCAGCACGCTAACCACTAACGACTCATTATCAGCACTGCCGACGCCGTGCACCTCGACGCTGACAAACTGGTCAGTGCCCATGAAAGACCAACTGTCGAGCGTGAACCGCGCGTAGTCTCCCTCGGCAATGCTCTGCAGGCTCAGACGCCCTCCGGATACCTTGTCACACTGCACAACCGGAAAGCCTGTCATTCCCAGGATACTCAACGTATGCCGGTCCGAAAGATGGGGTGAGTCGACGCTTTTTTCGAACACCTCGTAGTACACCGGGATGGACTTGCTGAAATGCGGGGCAATTTTTGTGGAAGGAACGCTGAACAGTCTCGAGTCTGCGATTTCCGTAAGAAAAGAGCCCACACTGCCTGGCTCGGCCCATTGGACGCGGACGGTTTCACCGGGAAGAATCACGGCATCCTCCGGTATCGATACCACTGCGCCCTGAAAGGCATCGACCGGATCAAGCCTGCTGGCACTTGCCGAGCCTGAAGCCTTCTGAACACGAGGGGGTGGCAACACACGCGGCACTGGCTGAGCGCACACCAGCAGCGCAACAGCCAGCGCACGAGGCCCGGCATTCCCCGAGCGATCCTTCAGCCTGTAGGACACATAACGAATGCCATCGCCGCTCTCGAGAACCACTTGCCGGTCAAAGCCGATGTTGATCGCGCCACCGATATCGGACGCTTCAAGCGTCAGGGTTCCGGTGTGCTCCGACCCCGTCGGCATGCTGCTCCAGTACCAGATAATGAGGTCCCCGGCGCCCGGCGAAAAATACGCGGGCACCTCGGCCAGCACGGTATCGCCATGAGTATCCAGCCAGGCCGCCGTGAGACCATCCCTGATGATTTCTTCCGGAAAAATCAGCGCCCCTTCGTCTTCGAATACCGGTGCCGTTTTATCAATGACAAAGACCAGTGTTTCGGATTCGGTCTGCACCTGATTGGAGGTCTCGACGCGATAACGGAGTCGATGCCGGCCTTCGATCAGGTATTGCTGCGCGATCATGATGAACAGATCGACAGGCTGTACAGGTCCGGTCCAGGTCTTCTCCTCCAGCAGCACGTCGTTCCAGTACACGCGCAGATACTCGGGATTGCCCGGGGTAGGCTCGGAGTTTTGCCACATGGGAAAATCGACCCGCAACGGCACGAGCCAGGCGCTGCTGGGGAGCAAATTAGGCTCACCGCCAGGTATGTCAGGAAGAAGTTCGGCGACCATCGGCGGCGCAAGCAACATGCTCTTGCGCCTTGAAACCGGCCAGAACAGGATTCTGATCCGTTCGATCCACTTTGAAATAACAGACATGAGCCGGGCCTCCAGCATGAGGAAGCGGTGGCCGACCCGTTTGCCGACCGCCATGCCCATCAGTTAACACCCTGCTTTTTTCTGCGGATACTGGCACAAGTGATAGGACCGTTGGCGCATCAGCGTCCAGCGATCAGACATCATCCGCCCCGCTTCGCTGTCGCTACCAGCTGTAACGCAAGCCTGCACTGGCGCCCCACGGCTGTTCGATGGCATCGCCATTGCTGTAATCGAAATCAGCATGCAACTGCAGGTTGTCAGACAGCGACACCGAAACGCCCGTCCCCAATTCGCCACGGGAACCGGAGAGGTCGTTGTTGAACACGTTGTCATTGACCTTGACCTCGTTCCTGTTGACGAATTCGTGAGCCACGGCAACCCGCACATAAGGTTGCAGCGTACGTCCTTTGCCCAGGTCGAAACTGCGCCCCGCCGTCGTACCGACCTTGCCGAGCAGCGATCGGCTGCGGTCACCTTCAGCACGCATACCGTTGTCCAGTGCGTAGTCCTTGCCCTGAACGACCAGGCCCGCCAGCTGGGTGTAGGGTTCGAGAAAATAACCGTTGTCCAGTTTGATGTGCCGCCCCAGCTCCAGCGATGCGCCAACCCCCAGATTGTCGTAGTTGCCGCGCGTGCGGGAACCATCGCTGAGATTGACTCTGGCCTTGTTTTTGAACTGATTGAGTTTGATCACGCCATCGATGTAGTAGCCGCTCTCGCTGTTCAGCCAGGTGCTGTAAGCGCCCAGCGAATAGCTGTCGACCTTGCCACTGGCACCGTGATCCAGACTGAGGTCAGAGGTGCTCTGCCCGATCATCACGCCCGCCAGCCATTGCCCCGCCCCCACAGGCAGCTTGCCATCTGCGCCGAGCGCGACACCACTCTGAACCTGCTGATATCCGAAGCCTGAGGCGTCGGCCACATTGAATTTGTTGCCGTAGGTACGTATCCAGCCGCCAGAACGGGCCTCATCCATGCGCAACTCGCCCATGCGCGAACGTAACGTACTCAACTCCCCATACCAGACAGTCGGCGCAGTGTTGAACAACGCCATGACAGTCTGTGCGCCGGGGCTGATGGTTCGGGTGGCGGTATCCAGATACCAGTCATTGTCGCCCTGCTTGATCAGGTCATAGGACCAGGCGCCCAGATCCACTGCGCCGCCTGCGAGCGAGAAGCTGGCATCGCCGGCTGCCGCATGCACGATGTGCAGGCTGGTATCGCTGAGCGGATCGACACCCGTGCTACCGACAAGCAAGGTATGACTGCCGGTCGCGCTGCCCGTGATGTCAAGAAAGTCATTGGCCTTGCCAGCGAAATCCACGTCCATCATGAACGTACCGCTCCCTGACAGGCTTGCGAGTGACAACGTGTAAAACGAGGCCGCGTCGCCAAACCTGACCGACCCACCGTCCATGGCCAATGCATTCACCTGACCGTTCTCGACCATCACCCACTGGCCCTGACTACTGAGCGACAGGCTGGAGACGTTTTCCAGGCGCCCGGTCAGGGTCGCGTTATTTTGCAGTGACAGGCTGGCGGTACTGCCCGCATCCGCCGATACATCGCCCAGCAGATGGCTGTTGTCCACGGTCATGTGCGCCGTTGAACCGTTGATCAACTCCAGTATCTTGCCATTGCCGCCGGTCAGCGTAGAACCATTGTTGACCCGGATATCGGCAGTCGCGGGCGCGCCGGTGGGCGTTCCGACGGTCAGCGCCGACCCCGTGATGCCTTCGACCCGGGTTCCGTCCAGGACCAACAGATTGCTTGAGGGTACTGCCGGGTCAGCGCGCAAGCGCACGCCATATTGCTGCCCGGTAATGGTGCTGCCGGACGCCTTCACCGTGGAGTCCCACATCTCCATGCCTCTGCCATTGGCGCCAGTGGCCGTTACTGAAGTACCTTCCAGGGTCAGGTTGCTGAGCGAGCCGGCGTTTATCCCGCGATTCGTGGCCGTGATCGTGCTGCCGATGACGGTGGCCGTGGAACCGACCAGTCGTGCACTTTCATTGCCCATCCCCAGGCCATCCGCGCCACCTGTCAGCACGCTACCGACAATCAACGCATCTGCCCCTGTCAACGATACGGCTGAAGAGCTGGTGCCCGCACTGACCTGACTGCCAGTGAGCGTCAGCTTCGCGCCGGTGATCGTGGATATTTGCAGGGTAGTCGCGCCGTTGGCTGTCAGATTTCCGGTGCTGACAACCCGATAACTGTCCAGCGGGCCTGTTGCATCGATGGTCTGCGGCGCATTGACAAGTATTTGCGCAAAGGCATGACTGCCAGGCAGCAAGGGAGAGAGAAAAATAACGGTTTTCAATGTCCATGAAAGCGGACGCAGCACGAATGGAGCATTCATGACGATGCATTACCTTAAGGTGATCAGATTGAACCCCGTGACGACAGCCCGAAAGCGGCCTCGGGAGGAAGGCCGAAAGACTACGGGGATCCAGCTGAATGCTCTGTAGGACCTTTCCTAGGCAAACGTAGGGAGGTTCTGACAGAAGATGATCGCCCAGGGAAATACCGATAAGCGTAGGTGACATGACCTGGTAAGCACTGACATTCCTAAACCGTTTGGGAGCAACCTGAGTCTGCTTATACCCGGCAGGGTGACTGCGGCAGGCCGCAGGCACCCTCTGCCGGTGACCCTCCTTAGTTTTTCGTTGGTTGACCTGTTTTGAGCACGATAGGACAAGGCCCGGTTGCGTCGTACATCCCTACCCGGGCGGTGGTTTCCAGCGAGGTAATGGTTTCGCCTCCCATGCTGAAGGAGTACTTGATCCTCGCGCTCCCGTTCGGGCTGCTGCCTGAAGGATCGTAGATGGGCAGAATGTGTTTATCGTAGGGGGTGACCAGCCAGATGAAACCGGTGACAGGACGGCTGACTCCCAGCTGGATAACCTCGTCTTTTTCGGTACCGGCAATAGGAGCGTCGCCTGTAGGTCCCCCGGAGCCATACCAGTGCAAAGTGACAGTTTCACCGTCCGACAGATATTTCGAAAGATCTGGAACGCGAACCCGTATACCCGGTTCATCCGGGCCAGGATTCCCGATGCCATCGGCAAAGAGTGAGTCGCAGTTCAACCAGCCGTTTGAACTGGTGCCCTCAAAGAGCGGTGCGTCCGGGGTGATGACAATGGCACTTACGTTGACCAGCGTGTCCGGCGAGTGTGTCGTGTTTTCTGAATCGGGCGCATGGATGCGGTAATGAACCGGCAAGTCAGCGCGATTGCCTTCATAATCGATATAACTCCAGGGTATTTCAACCTCACGCTCGGAGCCTGCCGTGTCAGAAACAGCCACGGTGTATTGCGCCTCTGCTACATGGCTCGTGCCCCAGTAGAAATCGATAATTTCTCCCGGTTGAAGCTTTTCATACAGTTTGAAAGTGACCTTGGCAGCCTGGTTGTTGTCCGCTGCTGTCAGGACGTTCACTAAATTGGACGTCTGGCCACGGACTTCGACCGGCAGTAATGCGTCGTTGACCGGATCCGGCCACTCAGGATCGGTGATCGGGTCGGGTCCGATAGTGGCGAAATTGACATTGACGCTGGTGCTTTTCACTTCGGACGGAACGACGCCACGCAGGATTCGATAACTCACATCGGTGGCCTGGACGCCGCCAGTCACTTGATTGTATTGAGCACGCAGAACCGGATCAGGAATCTTGATCGAAATCGGAAAATCTGGAGAGCTGCCGACTTCCTCGGATCGTAGCGGTTCAGTGCCCCAGGTGACTTCGATACGGTCGGCCGGCTTCCAGTTATCGAACGACTCGATCAACACTTCGACCCCGAGTCTCGCATCAGGCAGGTTGATCAACTTTTCTGGAGGCTCTGCCAATGGCACGACGGGGTCTTTCAAGTTGTCGGCCAACAGCCCCAGCGCCACGTCGATGCGTTTTGGGCTGGAAAGCGGACTGCGATTGGTGGCTTTGTCGACCAGAATGTAAACGGCGTAGTAGGGCTCGTCCCGGGACGCGTCTATGGCCGAAACGGGGAATGTCACCGTATTATTCGTCGGGCGTTCCACTTCAACGAAATCCACCGGAGCTGGCAGGTCTGCGGCATTGTCGGGCAACGGCGTGCCAACCCAATAGAAGGCTACCTTGTCGCCGGGTTTCCAGTCGTCATAGTCTGGCAGCGTGCCGACCAGACCTTCGGGATGTACGTCCAGAAACGCCTGGGTCAACTGATCTGTTTCCAGACTCATCTGCTCAGGCTCAAGATGCTCGCCCGGCGGCGTGGTATCGACGATCAGGTTGATCGACGGGCTGACGGTCTCTTGATCATTCGGCTGTCTGATCCGGTAGCGCAGACTGTAAGCACCGTCTGCAGGCTTGTCGAAGCCGGGCAGAAAACTGCTCAACGGAATCTCGATCTTCTTGGGAAAGGTACCAGGGGCCACCGGTGCGGTAACGATACCGCTAAACACCTCTTTAAACGCGTCGTTGTCCGCCGCCGCGCCGATGGCCCACTCGATGAAAAAAGTATCGGAGTCGCCCTGGTCAGTGACCAGTCCTGCCCACTCGGGCAGGGTAACCTCAAGAAACTCGCCGAGCAGGACATCCTTGTTCAGCGTTCCATCGGCAGGGTCCACAATACCCGCCACCTGTGCCAGGGCAAGGTCTGCGTCGATCCCTGAACCGCGTTGAGTGCGCGCCAGCCGGTAGGCGATACGCGCTTTTTTTTTGTCATCCAACGTTGCTGTTGTTTTTGAATCGACCATCATCAGCACTCCCTTGCTATCCGATTGCCGCCCTGTTTATGTAGAAAACGTGCGGGCGGATTGATAATGCGCCCAGGGCCTGCTGCCATTTCATCCCGAGCCGCGATGAAACGGCAACAGACCCTGGCCTTCTCGACAAAAGTTTGTCTGCCAGAACCAGCCGTCCAGGCCAGTAGCCCGTTCGATTAAACGGTAGTTGCGTGACACTGGATACTGTCAGAACTACCAGGGGCGCGCTTCGCAGGGCACGCTCGACAGGCGTCTCGTATCAATCTAGATACATTTATGACATGCCCCCGACATTCGGTCGCGCCACCCTACCGCCGAGCCTCCCGGCGAAGTAGCATGAGGGGCAGCGTTGATCTTCAACAGCAGCCAGTCCATGGCGGCACAAGCAGGCGACAGACGCATTATGCAAGCACTTCCCGACACTACCCTGGATGCCGCATCGACCGATCAGCGCTGGAGCGTTCGTGCGCTGATCGTCGATGACGATGTGGCCATTCGCGAACTGCTCTGCGACTACCTGACGCGCTTCAATATCAACGCCCGTGGCGTCACCGACGGCACGCAGATGCGTCAGGCACTGACCGACGAAACCTTCGACGTGGTGGTGCTGGACCTGATGCTGCCCGGTGAAGACGGCCTGTCACTGTGCCGCTGGCTGCGCAGTACGTCGGACATCCCGATCCTGATGCTGACCGCCCGCTGCGAACCGACTGACCGGATCATCGGCCTGGAACTGGGTGCCGACGATTACATGGCCAAACCGTTCGAGCCGCGCGAACTGGTCGCGCGCATCCAGACTATTCTGCGCCGGGTCCGTGACGAGCGCAGCGATCAGCGCACCACCATTCGTTTTGACGCCTGGCGCCTGAACAGCGTCCTGCGTCAGTTGACCGCGGCCGATGGTCTGGTGGTGCCGCTGTCCAACGCCGAGTTTCGTTTGTTACGCGTGTTTCTCGAACGGCCACACCGGGTGCTGAGCCGTGAACAGTTGCTCGATGCAGCCCGAGGCCGCTCGATCGAGGCGTTTGACCGCAGTATCGATTTGCTGGTCTCGCGTCTGCGCCAGAAGCTCGGCGATGACCCGAAGAATCCGCAACTGATCAAGACCGTGCGCGGTGAAGGCTATCTGTTCGATGCCAGGGAGCTGGGTTGATCCGCAGATTCGATACGCTGTTCGCGCGACTGTTTGGTGGCGCTCTGTTGGCTATCCTGCTGGCGCACCTGCTGGCTTTCATCTGGTTCACCCAGTACGGCATGCGCCCCCCGCCGCCAACGCCCAACGAGTTCAACGCCGAGCATGGGCAATTCGATCAGCGGCCCATGCACAGACCGCCGATCCTCGGTGGCCCGCTCATATTGCTGTTCTTCCAGTTCATCACCCTGATCATTGCCGCGTGGTATGGCGCCAAGGCCCTCAGCCGTCCCGTGCGGAGCCTGAGCGAAGCCGCCGAACGCCTGAGTGAAGACCTCGACAGCCCGCCACTGGAAATCAGCGGCCCGCAGGAAGCCCGACAGGCTGCGCAGACGTTCAATCTGATGCAGCGCAAGATCCGCGAACAGATGCAGCAGCGCGGGCGCATGCTGGCTGCGGTCTCCCATGATCTGCGCACGCCCCTTTCGCGGCTCAAGCTGCGTGTCGAACAGATCGAGGAGCCCAGGCTGCACGGCCAGATGACTCAGGACCTCAATGACATGATCAGCATGCTCGACGCCACGCTTGCCTACCTCAATGAGCACCGGCGCAGCGAAGGCCTGCAGCAGTTCGACCTGCAGGCGCTGATCGAGTCGCAGGCCGAGAATGCCCAGGACAATGGCGACGACGTGCAATACGAAGGCCAGTGCAAGCCGCTCAAGACGCAGCCGATGGCACTGCGCTCGTGCCTGCAGAATCTGGTCGACAACGCTCTGCGTTATGCCGGCAGCGCGCGCATTGTGATTGAGGACAGCGCCGATCACGTGCGCATATCCGTCGTTGATCACGGACCAGGGATTGCGCCCGAGTTTCACGAGACGGTATTCGAACCATTCTTTCGCCTGGAAAGCTCGCGCAATCGCAACTCCGGCGGAATCGGCATGGGCATGAGTATCGCCCGGGAAGCGGCGCGGCGTATCGGCGGCGAGCTGTCGCTTGCGCAGACCCCGGGCGGCGGCCTGACGGCAATACTGGTCCTGCCACGCCTCTGACATATTCTGTATCACGCCACGTACAAAGCTTACATTCCCTCGACAACTGACGCCCCGAGGCTGCAAAAGCCGGTACACCGTTATCGGGCACATTCATCTCAGGGGAGTGAGACCAATGATCAGTGGAATAAGCAGCAGTTTCTCCAGCTACACCAGTTCGACCAGTGCAACCTCCAGCACCAGCAACAAGAAGTTTCAGGAAGAGCTGTTGGCCAAGCTGGATACCGATGGCGACGGCAGCATTGCCAAGAACGAGCTGAGCTCGGCCCTGTCGTCGAACAGCAAGGATGGTGTCACGGTGAGCCTGAGCAAGGCGTTCAGCGACCTGGACAGCAATGACGATGACAGCCTGGATGCCGACGAGCTGGCCGCCATGACACCACCTCCGCCGCCGCCCATGCAGTCGGTCGACGAGCAGGCAGAAGACCTGCTCGGCGCGCTGGACAGCGATGGCGACGGCGCAATCAGCAGCGACGAGCTGACCACGGGGCTGAGCAATACGGGCAGCACGGCAAACAGCAACCAGGTGTTCGATGCACTGGACACTGACGAAGACGGCACAGTCAGCCTTGAAGAGCTGGTCGCCGGCATGCAGCCGCAACAGCCTTCTGCCGGTATGTCGTCTGCGCAGGTGAGCACTTCCAGTGCCACTGAAAGCACCAGCCTGTTCAGTACGCTGGACAGCAATAGCGACGACAGTATCAGCGCTTCCGAGTTGTCTGCCGCATTGAAGCAGAGTGACAGCACCATTGATCAGGGCAATACCAACCAGATCGCCACTCAGGCCTTGAACAAGATGATCGCCGCACTCAGCGAAAAATATGACACCCAGAGCAGCAAGCCAGTCGGCAAGTACCTGGACACCGCTGCGTAAGGCGAGGCTCCGCCGCGCGTCAGGGCGCGGCGGAAACTTTCGCCGTCAGCGGCTGCGGGCACGCTCGCTGCCGACCCAGTCGGTCAACAGGCTGTAAGCGACTGCCAGCAGCGTCGGGCCGATGAACAGGCCGATGAAGCCAAAGGCCAGTAAGCCTCCGAACACACCCAGCAAGACAATCACCAGCGGTAGATTGCCGCCCCTGCTGATCAGGTATGGCTTGAGCACGTTGTCCACGCCACTGATGATGAACATCCCCCAGATGCCCAGAAATATCGCCATGCCGTACTCGCCCTGCCAGACCAGCCAGGCAGTGGCAGGCAGCCAGACCAAGGGCGGGCCCATCGGAATCAGACTGAACAGAAAGGTCAGAATCCCCAGCACCAGTGCACCGGGAATGCCCGCGATCAGGAAGCCGATCAGCGCCAGCACCGCCTGGGCCGCTGCCGTACCGATGACCCCGTTGACTACGCGTTGCACCGTGCCGGCGACCAGATCCAGATAATACTGGGCGCGCTCCCCGATCAGGCGTTCCAGCAGGCTGAGCACGAAGGCGGCCAGCCGCGGACCGTCCCTGTAGAAGAAGAAGGCGAAGACGATGCTCAGGGTCAGCTCCAGAATCCCGCTGCCGATCTGCGCACTGCGTGCCAGAATCCAGTTACCGACCTGACCCAGATGCGGCTTGAGCGTCGCCATGAATGCCGCGCCTTGCTGATCGATGGTGGTCCACAGCGCTACCAGTCTTTCGCCCACCAGCGGAATACCCGCCAGCCATTGCGGTGGGTCGGGCAAGCCGTCGACCTGAATGTCCTTGATCAGGCCCGTGGCGTCACGCACATGGTCGGCGAGATTGAAGCCCAGCCACACCAGCGGTGCCGCAACCAGCAGCATCCAGCACAAGCACATCACCAACGCGGCCAACGACTCGCGGCCCTTGAACCAGCGGGTCAGCAAACGCATCAGCGGCCAGCTGGCGAAGGCCAGCACCGCGCCCCAGACCAGCGCCGACCAGAACGGCGCCATCACCCAGAGGCAGGCACCAAACAGCGCCAGCAGCAGAATCTGCACCAACAGACGGTCATTGTTGAACATGCGCTATTCACTAAGAAGGATCGGAGAGAGCGAGCATAATGGCGAACCTGCCAGTCCGCCATCGCTGTTCTAGCGGATAACCTCGATCTTGAGCCCCTTGCCTTCAGTGACGCCAGCCTCGAGCCGGGCAGCGCGAACGCCTTTGGTGATCAGGGCGTCAAGCCAGGCGCCGGCACTGGGTCCGGACACCGTGGCGCGCAGGCCACTGTCCTGGTTAAGGGCGCGGGAAACCAGAGTAACCCAGGCATCCTGTGGCTCGCCGCCCAGGCGCGGAAGTTCCAGCGTGCCGGTGCTTCGCAATTGGCGCAGCAAGGTGGCCGAGGTCGGCAGCAGTTCGCCCAGTGGCGCAGCGGATTCAAACTGCTCGACGTGCAGGTAGGCACGGCGGTTGCCACGGGTGATGCTGTAGAGCGCTACCAGCGTGTCATTGCGCGGTTCTGCCAGACGCAGCAACAGGTAAGCCTGGCGGTCATCCGCGCCGTACAGCTTGGCGTTGCCGAATACTTCGTTGGCCCACAGGCTGCTCTCTCCGCAGTCGCGCGCCTGACACCAGAACAGCAGCTCGGCACCCTGCTGCTGCAAGGCTTCGCGCGCCGCAGTAAAAGCGTCGTCGGCAGTGCGCTCGGCAGGTAATTGATAGGTGACAGACGTCAGATTGCCGCGCGCACTGACCTGCCCGTCGAAACGCAACTGGCCGCTGATCTTGCGGATCGAGCCCATCGGGTAGACCCGCTCGAGCTCGGCAGCCGGACGATAATCGACGATTTCCGTGTCGGCCAGACGCGGCAGAATCTGCAGATCGCGGCTGCCTGTTACATCGGCGGCGCACAGCACAGCGCTGAACATCGACAGGCACAAGGCGACAACGGGAACACTTGATAAACGCATGAGTGCTCTCATTGGCAGGCAAGCAGGGAACGAAAATATAAAAGATCGCCAGCGAGGCGGTCACCAGAGGCTGCGGATTGATCCATCACGGTTGACTCCTGTTTCAACCCGCCCAGCGTCGGCAGTTGCCGGGCTCAAGTCAAGAAGCAGCGAAGAAGCGATTGATACAGTGTGCAACAGCGCTCGCGCCCTGCTCGTCGTCCAGGTGCAGATGATGACCGCCTTCAAGCTGCACGACGTCGAAAGGCAGCCCGGACAGCATGAGCTGATTTTTCGTCAGCATGCCGCCTGTAGCGACCAGCAGTTGCGTCGGGCAACGGATAGCGTTGACGAAAGACATCGCCTGCTGATGTGTAAGACGTATCGCAGATGGCAGCGTCAGGCGGCTGTCGCTGCGCCAGGTATAGCCGCCGGGTACCGGCATCAGGCCGCGTTGCGCGAGTAATTCGGCAGCCTCGCGACTGACCGGGACGACGCCTTTCATACGCGCCTGAACAGCGCGTTGCTGATCCTCGTAAACCGGCTTTTTCTTGCCCGACAGCCTGAGCTGCGCCTGCAGCGCGGAGCCCATCCGCTCGGCGGCGGATTCGGGGTCGCCGGTCAAGGGAATCAAACCGTCGATCAGTGCCAGCCGCGTGACACGCTCCGGCAACGACCCGGCCAGCAATACCGAAATGATCGCGCCCAGTGAATGGCCCATCAGGGCAAAGCGCTGCCAGCCCAATTGCTCGGCGACCTGCAGCACGTCGAACACGTAGTCGGCCAGCGCATAGGACGCCCCGGCAGGCCTATGCGCTGAATGACCATGCCCGGCCAGATCGAGCGCCACGATGCGCAGGCCATCCAGTTGCGGCGCCAGGCGGGCAAAGCTGTTGGCATTGTCGAGCCAGCCGTGCACGGCAATCACCGGCCGGCCGTCCTCGGGGCCGTAAAGATGGGCAGCCAGTTCGATATGCCCCAGATTGAAACGCACTTCCTCCACGCTAAACGTCACGCCGTCAACCTTGAGGCGCTACGCGCGTCCCAGCGAGCCAGCAGCGTTTTGAGCAGCCATGCGGTTTCATCCGGTCGTTCAAGGGGAAACATGTGCCCTCCGGGCATGGACAGGTATTCGCCTTCGCGCATGCGTCGGGCCAGATAACCATGATGAGGCATGATCACCCGGCTGTGTTTGCCGCGCACCATGGCCAGCGGCACCTTGAGTTGCCGTGACGGCACCGGGCTGGTGTGCGGGATGCTGCGGTAGATGCTGATCTCGGTCGCCGGGTCGAAGCGCAGACGCCACTGCCCGCCCTCCTCGCGCAGACCGTGTTGCAGGTAAGCGGTCAGACAGTCGGGATCGAAGCGGCTGAACAGGGTCTTGCCCGCGAAGTAGGCGCGTGCCGACGGCAGATCGTCAAACGCCTCACGTCGGCCCAGGGTGCGACCCGCTGGCGTGATGCGGTCGATAAAGCCCAGCCGCTTGGCGGCGCGTATGAACAACTGGTCAGCCAGCCCCAGCACCGGCGAATCGAGCATCACCACGCCCCGGTAGAGTTCCGGGCAGCGCAATGCGGCATGCAGGTGCAACACGCCACCGAGCGAGTGCCCTACCCCCCACACCGGGCCCGGCTGCTCACGCAGATGGTGGATCAGCTCATCGACCAGACTCAGCCAATTGTCATCCACCGGAAAACGCGGGTCATGGGCATGCTGCTCAAGATGAGTCACCGAATACTCCGGTGCCAGCGCGCAAAACAGCTTGCTGTACGTCGCCGAAGGGAAGCCATTGGCGTGAGCAAAAAACACCGGTTGCGACATGCCGATACTTCCATGAGCGGGCGAGTCACGATTGTGCCAAGTTGCTTCGCAGATCGGCAATGACTGGAACCGCCATCGCAGGTGTCACTCCGGCCATCAGGATGACCCGATACGGCGGTCGGAGCGGCATGAAGGCCTATAAAGCCTGGGTGAACCGGTCCAGGCAAGCCTTTATATAGGCGACCTGAAAACCAAAAGACTGCCTGAAGAGAGCCTTGGCTTAAGCAGAGGGATTAATAGCTGAGAACACTCAATTGACTGGAGGCTCTTTGCCGTGCGCTACGACGGCAACCGTCAGGCGCGAAATGCAGCTTGGCTTGCCTTCGTCGTTGCTGATGCGGATGTCCCATACATGAGTGGTCCGGCCTATGTGCACAGGCCTGACCACACCGGTGACACGCCCGCTACGCACACCACGCAAATGGTTGGCGTTGACCTCCAGCCCGACGCAGAAATACTTGCTCGGGTCGACGATCAGGTAACTGGCCATCGAGCCCAGCGACTCGGCCAGGACCACGGAGGCACCGCCGTGCAGCAGCCCGAAAGGCTGATGGGTTCGTTGATCGACCACCATGCTGGCCGTCAGAGAATCATCGGTGAATGCTTCGAAGCGAATATCCAGCACTTCGCCGATGGTGTTTTTTTGAGCCGCCATAAGGGCTTCGATATCGGGAGCCTGACGCCATATGCTCATGCTGAATCCTTTTCCCGGGAGAGCCGCATTCGCGGCGGTCATTCATTGCGCGTACAGGCTGTTCAGACGTGCCTGACGCTGTTGAGGCGCATGCCGCCTGCCACTACGAACTCGCCTTCCAGTTCGGCAAGACTGGCCGTGCTCATCGGCTCGGCCTGTTGCGGACTGCCATGCGCCAGTACCCCGATCAGTTCGCCCACCAAAGGCTGATGGCTGACCAGCAGTACTTCATCGACACCCAGCTTGTCCAGTTGCGCCAGCACCTCACGCGGGCTGCTGTCGGGGGTAAGCCAGGGCGCGGTGACGATCGAGCCATCGAATGCCAACGACTGACGCACCAGCTCGGCAGTCTGTTGTGCACGCACGTAGGGGCTGGCAATGATCCGTTGCACGGGCTTGTCTGTCAGGTGCAGCGCACTTTTCAGCACTTCCTCACGCCCATGTGCAGTCAACTCGCGCTCGGCATCACTGCGCGCCCGCGACTGCGCTTCGCCATGACGCAATACCCAGACCTTCATGGCTTTGGCGCCTCATTGCGCACCGGCTGTGCCGCTGGCGGGACATGATGGGCCACCTCGCCTTCGGGCGCACGCGGCGCTGGCCAGTCGCCGAAAGGCCAGGGTTTGTGGTCGCTGTGAAACGTCCCGAAACGACCGATCTGCGCCAGGTACTGGCTGATGCTGTCGCCGAAGTTCATCAGGCCGCCATTCGGCGCGCCGTAAATCAGGCGATAGACCAATTGCACCAGCACCACGCCCGCCAGGATGATCTGGGCGACGTGCCATACCCCCAGAAACAGCAGCATCCACAGAATGCGCAGCAGGATCGATTCGTTGTGCTGGATTTTCGACTCGTTCAAGACCTTCTCCTGATCAGACTGAATTCAATTAAAGCCGGTAATCGAAATGAAATCGACGTCCGTCTTGGGCTCGGCCCGCATCAGCGCCTCAATGACCTGGCTGAGCGTACGGCCTTCAAAAAGAATCGCATGCAGCCCCGCGACCAATGGCATATAGACCTGCACTTCCTGCGCTTTGACCTTAAGCACCTTGAGGGTGTTCACACCCTCGGCCACCTCGCCCAAACGCGTGACCGCTTCATCCAGCGTCAGCCCCTGGCCCAGCGCAAAACCGACCTGATAGTTGCGGCTTTTCGGCGAGGAACAGGTGACGATGAGATCGCCCACCCCGGCCAGGCCCAGAAAGGTCATCGGGTTGGCGCCCTGGCTGACCGCAAACCGGGTCATTTCCGCCAGCGCCCGGGTGATCAGCATGCTTTTGGTGTTTTCGCCCATGTCCAGCGCCACCGCCATGCCGGCAATAATCGCGTAGACGTTCTTCAGGGCCCCGCCCAGTTCGACACCAAACCGGTCATTGCTGGCATAGACGCGAAAGGTTCGCCCGTGCAATGCAGCCTGAACCTCCTGACACAGTGCCTCGTCTTCGCTGGCAACCACTGTTGCGGTCAGCGCATGTTCGGCGATTTCCCGCGCCAGATTGGGCCCGGACAACACGCCGATACGCGCCTGCGGGACGATCTCTTCGAGGATCTGACTCATGAGCTTGAAGCTCTGCGCTTCGATACCCTTGGTCAGGCTCACCAGCATCTTGCCATTCAGGCGCGCGACATGAGGCGACAACACCGAGCGCAAGGCACTCGATGGCAAGGCGACGAAGATCAGTTCGCTGGCGTCGAGCACCGCCGTCAGGTCGGTGACCGGCTCGACTTCAGGACGAATCTTGATGCCCTTGAGGTAGCGGGGGTTTTCACGATTGACGCGAATGGCCTCAGCCTGCTCCGGATCGCGCATCCACTGACGAACCTGATGGCCGTTCTCGGCCAGCAGATTGGCAATGGCCGTACCGAAGCTGCCACCGCCAAGCACCGCGACGGGTTGCTGTGTGGTCATAAAACTATCCATCCAGAGCCATTCAAGTGGCGATGCCGTCATTATACGGAGCAACACGTTATCGGCCAGCGACAAAGCTGTTCGGTTACGCACTCCGTACGTCATCATTCAACAAGTTCGCTGGAAACACGCGCCATCTCGGTTAACATGCGCGCACAGCATGAATCATCGCGATGGTCGGACTGCCTTGTGCAGCCGGACCGATTCGCGACCACCGGGCGAACAGGCATGGACGCATCAATCGAACTACCTCCGCCGTGCCTTGCGCGCGAGGCGCACAGCCGATGAAGTTTCGGCACTGGGACATCAATACCCGCACGCAGATCATCAGCCTTGGCCCTGCCCTGTTGCTGACGGCTTTGCTGATCAGCTTTTTTACCTTCGTACGTATTCAGGACCTGCGTCAGGAGCTCAATCACACCGGGCAACTGATCGCCAATCAACTGGCGACCGCGGTCGAGCCGGGCGTGACCACGGGCGATATCGAGGGGCTCAAGGCGTTGATGCGCGCCACCCTGTCCATGCCCAGCGTTCGCTATGTGGAAATTCAGGACAGCTCCAATACCGCCGTGATCTACATAGACCAGCCGCGTGAAAACGAGCAGCAGACCCGGCAGATGGAAGTCTTCCTCGCCCCCGTCCAACCGCAGCGCACCACCATTCACGGCAATCCCGGCGCGCCGGCCGCAGGAAAAGGCCAACCCGCGCAGGGCGCTTCACAGAGTTATCTGGGGCGGGTTCTGGTGGGCATGTCCAGCGAAGCATTCAGCCGACGTCAGCAGGAGATACTGCTCAAGGCCGGCGTCCTGGCGATGGTCGCCTTGTTGTTCGCCTTTCTGCTGGCGCGCAGCCTGGCCTTGAGCCTGTCCAGACCCATCAGCGATATGGGCGAAGCCCTCAAGGCGATTCAACAGGGCGATTACCACACGCCCATGCCGGTCAGCGATGACGCCGAGCTGGGCGCGCTGGCGCGGCACATCAACAACCTGGCAGAGAACCTGCATCGCGCCAGCCTCGAGCAGCAGCGCTCGGTGGCACAACTGATCCAGACGCGGGAAGAAGCCGAACAGGCCAACCGCGCCAAATCGGATTTTCTGGCCATGATGAGTCATGAGCTGCGTACCCCCATGAACGGCGTACTGGGCATGCTGCAGTTGCTGGAAACCACGCACATGACCCATGAGCAGAGCGAGTACGCGACGCTGGCGACCGAATCCACCGAGCATCTGCTGCGGGTCATCAACGACATCCTCGACTTTTCCCGCATTGAGCGCGATGCCCTGCAAATGGAAGGCATACCGTTCAACCTGGCTGAGCTGGTCAGCGCCTCGACCCACGCCTTCAACCACAGCGCCGCGCAACGCAACCTGCTGCTGGAGCTGCACATTCAGCCAGGCCTGGAGACCATGAACGTCATAGGCGATCCGACCCGCATTCGCCAGATTCTGGTGAACCTGATCGGCAACGCACTTAAATTCACCGAGCGAGGCAAGGTCTGCGTGGACGCCAGGTGGGCAATGCTCGACGATGAGCGGCTGCACTTTACCTGTGCGGTACAGGACAGCGGCATCGGTATCGACGCCGAGCGACTGGAATCGATGTTCGATGCGTTCAAGCAGGCCGATAGCTCCATTTCCAGGCGTTACGGCGGCACGGGGCTGGGGCTGCCGATTGCACGGACCCTGGCCGAACGCATGGGCGGCACCTTGTACGCCGAGAGCAAGGAAGGTTCGGGCTCGTTGTTCACGCTGCAGATCCCCCTGCCCCTCTCGCGCGATGCCTCGGTGGCTATTGCCAAACCGCTGTCGATACTCGATGCACATGGCCGGGAGCGCAGTATCCTGCTGGTCGAAGACAACCCGGTGAACCGCACGGTGGTGCAGGCCATGTTGCGTAATCTGGGATGTGAGGTCGATATCGCCGTCGACGGGGCCGAAGCGGTGATGAAGGCACGTGCAGGCAACCACGCGCTGATTCTCATGGATTGCCGACTGCCGGTCATGGATGGCTACGAGGCCACCCGTCGAATCAGGCAACTTTCCGGGCTGGAACGAATCCCAATCATTGCCCTGACAGCCAACGCGTTACAGGGGGACCGGGACGCCTGTTTGCAGGCAGGAATGGATGATTACCTGCCAAAGCCCTTCAAACATGCTGATTTACAGCAGGTTTTACAGCGCTGGCTGTCCTTTGAAGCACCTGCGACTGGCGATAAATGTTAAATTACGGCAGTCTTGGCATCCAGATCGGCCAGCAAAATCGGCTGAATGACAAAATTCAGTGTACAGGTGTACCTTGATTTCACCTGCGCTGTGACTTTCATTACAACGCAACAGTCTATGAGTAGGCTGCCGGACAGGGTCCTGGCGAAATTATCGCGCCAGGACTGGCGTTCGGGCCAGTGGCGCCACAACCTGCCGCACAAGATTATTGAGGAGCTCGCATGACCAAACAACACGCCTTTACCCGGGAAGACCTGCTGCGCTGCAGTCGTGGCGAGCTGTTCGGCCCAGGTAATGCGCAACTGCCCGCCCCCAACATGCTGATGGTTGATCGCATCACGCACATCAGCGACGAGGGCGGCAAGTTCGGCAAGGGTGAGTTGGTCGCCGAACTGGATATCAATCCGGACCTGTGGTTCTTTGCCTGCCACTTCGAAGGTGATCCGGTCATGCCCGGATGCCTGGGCCTCGACGCCATGTGGCAGCTGGTTGGCTTCTATCTTGGCTGGCAGGGCAACCCCGGCCGTGGCCGCGCCCTGGGTTCAGGCGAAGTGAAGTTTTTCGGTCAGGTTCTGCCTACCGCCAAAAAAGTCACTTACAACATCCATATCAAGCGCGTCCTGAAGGGCAAGCTGAACCTGGCCATCGCCGACGGTTCGGTGAGTGTCGACGGTCGCGAAATCTATACCGCCGAAGGCCTCCGGGTCGGCGTGTTCACTTCCACTGAAAATTTCTAAGGGTACTCGCATGCGCCGCGTCGTTATCACTGGTCTGGGTATTGTTTCCTGCTTGGGCAATGACAAAGACACCGTCACCGCTAACCTGCGTGCTAACCGCCCTGGCATCCGCTTCAACCCGGAATATGCCGAAATGGGTCTGCGTAGCCAGGTTTCCGGCTCCATCGACCTGAATCTGGAAGAACTGATCGATCGCAAGATCTTCCGCTTCGTCGGCCATGCGGCAGCCTATGCCTATCTGGCGATGAAAGACGCCATTACCGATTCGGGCCTGACCGACGAGCAGGTTTCCAACGTGCGTACCGGTCTGATCGCCGGCAGCGGCGGCGCCTCGACCCTGAACCAGATGGAAGCGCTGGATACCCTGCGTGAAAAAGGCGTCAAGCGTGTCGGCCCTTACCGCGTCACGCGGACCATGGGCAGCACCGTTTCGGCCTGCCTGGCCACGCCGTTCAAGATCAAGGGTGTGAACTACTCCATCTCGTCCGCCTGCGCCACCAGCGCACACTGCATCGGCAACGCTGTCGAGCAGATCCAGCTGGGCAAGCAGGACATCGTCTTTGCCGGTGGCGGCGAAGAAGAGCACTGGAGCCAGTCGTTCCTGTTCGACGCGATGGGCGCGCTGTCCACCCAGTACAACGAGACGCCGGAAAAAGCCTCGCGTGCCTACGATGCCAAGCGTGACGGTTTCGTCATTGCCGGTGGTGGCGGCATGGTGGTTGTCGAAGAACTCGAACACGCTCTGGCGCGTGGCGCGAAGATCTACGCAGAAATCGTCGGTTACGGCGCGACCTCCGATGGCTACGACATGGTCGCACCCAGCGGTGAAGGTGCCATTCGTTGCATGAAGATGGCGCTGGGCGATATCGACTCCGGTGCCATTGACTACATCAACACCCATGGCACCTCGACCCCGGTCGGCGACGCCAAGGAAATGGAGGGCGTGCGCGAAGTATTCGGCGCCAACGCTCCGGCGATCAGCTCCACCAAGAGCCTGTCGGGCCACTCGCTGGGCGCCGCAGGTGTCCACGAAGCGATCTACTGCCTGCTGATGATGGAGAACAACTTCATCGCAGGTTCGGCCAACATCGACGAGCTGGACCCGGTGGTTGCCGACATGCCTATCCTGCTCAAGACCCAGGAAGATGCGAAGCTCGATCTGGTCATGAGCAACAGCTTCGGCTTCGGCGGCACCAACGCCACGCTGGTGTTGAAACGCTGGGCGGGCAAGTAATACTGCTTCTGCAACAAACAGAAAAGGCGCCTTTCAACAGACTGTGTGAAAACGCACTGAAGGCAAGCCCAACAAACGCCCCGACTTGTTCGGGGCGTTTGTTTTTGTGTGGGCAACAGTCGAAAAAAAGC
>NZ_JAGPYS010000019.1:0-51862 GCF_020312195.1 Pseudomonas sp. P129
CTTCACTACAACACGTTTCGGTATTACGATCCGGAGATTGGGCGGTTTATTACGCAGGATCCGATTGGGTTGAGTGGTGGGGATAATCTCTATCTGTATGCGCCTAATCCTTATGGGTGGGTTGATCCGTTCGGTTTATGCAAAAGCTCTTCGGGTGGTGCAAAAGCGACAGGCGAAGTCGGCCCGAATACTGCTAAAGGTGTAGATGTTGTTGCTAGCCAAGGACCTAAAGGACTTCAGTTATTACCTGATTTTTCAAATAGGCGAAAAGCATTTGAGCATTATGCCAAACATTCTCAAGGGGTCATATTGGGCGGAAAGGGTAAAGCAACAGCGAAGCCAGATGGTGCGGATGTACCAGAATTTACTTCGTTAGACTCTTACGTTAGTGCCGCACGATCTTTTTGGTCTCCCGCTGCTCGGGGAGGAGTACTGCAAGGAACTCGAGCAGATGGTTCCATGCTTAGACTTGAACCGTCGACTGGCTACTTTGGTGTTATGAGAGGAGGAAAAATAAATACCTTCTTTAGGCCAAGTGGTGACGCTGCCGCGCAGCTAAAATACTTTAAGGATCAGCTATGAAAAATGAAAGTATATTTGAACTGTGTGCGAGTGTTTTAAAGCGCCTTGGGTTCGGTGATGAAAGCCTGGTATCTTTAATTCAGAAGTGGAGGTTTTTTATTGAGGAGTGCAAGGATGGATATCGTTGGGATTATTCTGAATACCTTAATGATATTAGATTTAGGTCTTTGCTGCAGCGCTTGCTAGAAGAGCCACAAATTGCTAGCGCAGATGAGTTTAAAGAGCTTTTTGATGAGTTGGCTTGCCTTGATGATATGTTTAAAAGTCTGCTGCAGCCCGATATCTTTATAGGTACGAGTGAGAAATGGTGGGAGAGAGGTGTATTGATTAGTGCAGGAGAAGAATATTGCTTTTATATGAAAGCGGCTCACGGAATTGTGGTTGACAATATAGGTTGTTGAACACAAAGGAACGCGGATGCAAAAGGAGCAGACGATTGGGCAAAACTGAGTGGAGAACTCACAGAGGCCACGAAAGGGAAAGGTAATTTTGGCATTGGCTCTGGTGCAAGAGAACAAGCAGATGTTATGGGGAAAGCTTGGGTTGGTGATGGGTATAAAGTAGCTAGTTACGGCAAAACGTTAGTTAGTCAGAATGGCTTGAGGCAGTATAGGCCGCCTACTTACAAACCACATCAGAAGGGAACTCAGGCAAATTTTGAGCAAAGATTTCTAGGTCAAGAGACAAAGAAATGGCAGCCAAATGCTCATTTGGACATCACGGACTAAATCATGAACGCAGAATTAAAGCGAGTTCATAGCCCCGACATCTACAATCTTGAAAGTTACCATCCAGAATGCTCGGATGATTTCAGCCTCCTCCTGCAAGCGATGATTGGCCCTGCAGAGGAGGATGGTGAGGAATCATTTGATATTGAGGTTTGCACTCCAAAGTGGATTGAAAAAAACCTAGGGGCAGATGAGGTTCTTATAGGGATGCATTATCTTATTGTCCGCGAGTACAATTATCAGAAAATTGTTCGTGCTATTGAGAAATTCTTGTTGGATTGTTCAGGTGCGAACTGGAGTGAGGTTTCAAAAAAGTATCAAGACTAGGTTTTTGGGAATTTGAGGCCTACGAAGATGGAGGCCCGTGAGTCACCTACGAGTACGAAGCCAACGGCCGCCTGCTTGAGCACAACCCCGAAAAACGCTTCGACGGTGAAGAATTCCGCTACGACGCTGCCGGCAACCGCCTGAACTTCAACACCAGCCGCTTCGACCGCGTCAAAGACAACCGCCTCAAAAAGTGGAGCAACCACGAATACAAATACGACGCGTGGGGCAACCTGGTCGAGAAAATCGTCGGCATCGTCCGCTGGCAGACCTTCACCTACGACAGCGAAAACCGCCTGGTCAAAACCGAGACAATGGCCAACAGCCTGGGCAGGCGGGTCGCCAAACATTCGGATATCAAGGGACAGAGCGAATGCCCTTGCCATCGGTCGTCCCCTCGCCTGCCCTTCTAATTGTGAAGCGCCCCAAAGGACGCTTCACTCAATCATCCCCCTCAAAGCACACTCAACGGATACTCCACAATCACCCTCACCTCATCCAGATCCGATTCGAACGCCGTGGCCCGGGTCGTCGCCTGGCGCACGCGCAGTGACAGGTCTTTCAGTGATCCGGTCTGCACGATGTATTTGGCTTCGATATTGCGTTCCCAGCGTTTCTGATCGGTCAGCGGGTTGCCTTGTGCGTCGCGGCGCATGTAGGTGCTGTTGGCGTTGGAGTAGTCAGCGTCGGTGCCTTTGCCGTAGCGGGTCATGAACGACAGGCCGGGGACGCCGAAGGTGGACATGTCGAGGTTGTAAGTGAGCATCCATGAACGCTCTTTGGGCGAGTTGAAGTCGCTGTACTGGATGGAGTTGGCCAGGTAGATGGAGTCAGACTGCCTGAGGTAGTCGAAATCATCATCGCCTTCGTTGCGCTGGTGCGAAAGCGACAGGGTGTGTGCGCCGTATTGCAGGGCAACTTTTGCACTCCAGATATCGTTGTCGAATTCACCGAGCAGCTTTTTGCCTTCGTCGGTGGCGTTGTAATAGTTCAGGCTGCTGGTCAGCGACAGGTCATCGGAGAGCGGCAGGACGTAAGACGCCGAGGCGTATTTCTGATCCCAGGCATCTTTGAGGCGGCTGGTGTAGAGGCCAAGGCTCAGTGCGTCGGTGGCCTGGTAATCACCGCCGAAGTAGGCAACCCAGGGAGAGTCGACCGCGCCGCCGTAGAAGGTCACGAAACCGTCGCGCATATTGCTGGAAACCGGCTGGCTCATGGAGTGCAGACGACCGCCTTGCAGGGTCAGACCGCTGATACTGTTGTTGATCGCTGTGATGCCACGGAAGCTTTCCGGTAGCAGGCGCGAGTCACCGAATGCCACCACCGGCGTCGACGGGAAGACATCGCCCACGTTGACGACGGTGTCGAAGGCCCTGGCCTTCAGCGAGCCGCCGACTTTGCTGTACTCGTCGCGGGCATTGCCCTGCCCATCGACGGGCAGCACATCGAATGCGCTGCGCCCGCCGTTGCGTCCATCGCCTGTGTCGAGCTTGATGCCGATCATGGCAAAGGCATCGACCCCGACGCCGAATGTGCCTTGAGTGAAACCTGACTGGAATCGCCCGATGATGCCCTGCGCCCATGCTTCGGAGTAACCATTGCCGGTCGGGCTGGACTCGCCGTTGCGGTGGTCGCGGTTCATGTAGAAGTTACGGTTGAGTACCGTCAGCGTGCTGCCTTCGATGAAGCCTTCTTTCTGTTCTTCGGCGAGTGCGGTAATCGGCGTCACACCTGCCAGTGTCGAGCACAGGGCAAGGGACAATGTTCTGAGTTGGGTCATATGTGCTCCGATGGATCGGCAGATTGTTTTAAACGTGTCGACCTGGCTCTTTTTATAGGTGCGAGAGCTGCCAGCGGGGCACCATCTTGAAGTGGCGAAGATAACGTCGAGGTGACAGCGGGATTACAAATATGAAAGGAAGTGAAGTACCGCCTGCGTTAGTTCAATACGGTGAAACAGGCATTGAACGGATACGTCTGTTTTTATTCTCGCCGAAGGCCGTAGGAGCAGGCCGGGCGACGTTTCGCTGGTTAGCGAAGATGGTGCATTTGCAGCGAGCATACCGGCCTCTTCGCGAACAAGTTCGCTCCTACGCCCTTCGGGCAGATGCATGAAAAACGCTTATCGCCGACGTTTTGCCGGGAATAAAAAAAGCGTCCCGAAGGACGCTTAAAGATTCGCCCCGACCAAAGGAGCAGGGAGCTGCTACAAAGGGCGAATGGGGGTGCAGCGGGTCGGGCAGCAAAGGCATCAGCCTTCGGACTTGGTCGACCGCTCAGCCTCGGCTTTCTCGTCGGCATTGACGTACCGCTCGGCTTTGCTGCTGTTCTGTTCCTTGAAACGCATCTCCTGCGCCAGGCGCATCTTGTCGGCAGCGGGGCTTGCGTACTCGTTACCGTCGTCGGCAAAGGCTGCAGTGGCGGACAAGGCAGCTACGGCGAAGACCATCGATTTGACCAGTTTCATCATCATTACCTTTCTCGGTTGAATGTCGGACCTGCGCAGCGCTCGGCGCTCGTCAGGGATGAAACAAGCTTACGGAGGGGGAGCTAACAGGAAGGTGAGCGAACAATGACAATACTGTTAGGAAGCTGACATCTTCGAGATGACCGATTTGTAATGTTTCAGCAACCTTCCGGTTAGTGCGCATTGGTTAGGGTTAAGCCACATTCAAACGGAGACAAAAGAAAATGCGCACAGCCAAATCGTTGTTACTTGCCCTGGTCATCCTTTCGCCCATCAGTGCTTTCGCCTACACCTCTGATGAGGTCAAAGCCACCACGGTGATCAAGGAGCACCAGGCCAGCGTGCAGAAGTATGCCGCCCTCCATAACAAGCCGATGCCGGAGATCAAGGAGTACACCTACGGCATGAAGCTGGACGTTGCCAAGCTGGTCCGCAAGTCTCCGGATCTGCAAACCTGTAGCGTGATGCCGAAACTGATGACCTACGAAGACTCCAAAGGCAAGCTGAACACGGTTCAGTATCAGGTCCTCAGCGGGTGCAGAAACAGCCAATGATTCTGACCCTGCCAGGACGGCCACTCAGCGTTACATCCCCCGTCAGCCCGGACCGTCATTCGGGCTGACTTTTTTGCGTCTGCAATCCCCTCCTTTTCCCGTCTCAAATCCAGCTTCGTTTGGTAATTCCGGCCTTTTTTGCAACATCACCGCCTCTGCGTGGTCAACGCAAACCCCACTGTGGCGTGTCGAGATGTGTCTGGACGTAGTTCCGGTCCATCAAACACAGGCTCGGTTACGGTGATCGAGACACTGCAATTACGGATTTGGAATGACCGATGCTTGAACTCGCTGCTGGTTTTATCTGCCTCACTGCGCTGCTGACCTACGTGAACTACCGTTTCATCGGCCTGCCGCCCACCATCGGCGTGATGGTCACCGCGCTGATGTTCTCGTTGCTGCTGCAGGGTCTGAGCTTTCTGGGCTATCCCGGCCTGGAAGATCGCGTTCAACAATTGATCGGCCAGATCGACTTCGGCGACCTGCTGATGAACTGGATGCTGTCCTTTCTGCTGTTCGCCGGGGCGCTGCACGTCAACCTGGGCGACTTGAGAAGCTACCGTTGGCCCATTGGCCTGCTGGCAACTTTCGGGGTACTGATCGCCACCACCGTGATCGGCGCACTGGCCTACTGGATCTTTGCCCTGTTCGGCTGGCACGTCAGCCCGTTGTACTGCCTGCTGTTTGGTGCGCTGATCTCGCCTACCGATCCGATTGCGGTGCTTGGTGTGTTGCGTACCGCCAACGCCTCGAAACCGCTGAAGACCACGATCGTCGGCGAAAGCCTGTTCAACGACGGCACCGCGGTGGTGGTGTTCACGGTGCTGTTGGGTATCGCGCAGTTGGGCGAGACGCCGACGGTTGGCGAAACCGCTTTGCTGTTCGTTCACGAAGCGGTGGGCGGGGTGCTGTTCGGCGGCCTGATCGGTTACGCCGTGTACCTGATGATCAAGAGCATCGAGCAGTATCAGATCGAGGTCATGCTCACGCTGGCACTGGTGATCGGCGGCTCGGCGATGGCGTCTGAACTGCATGTGTCCGGTCCTATCGCGATGGTCGTGGCCGGCTTGATCATCGGCAACCTGGGACGCAATCTGGCGATGAACGACATGACCCGTCGCTACATGGACGGTTTCTGGGAGTTGCTGGATGACATGCTCAACGCGCTGCTGTTCGCGCTGATCGGTATGGAGCTGTTGCTGTTGCCGTTCTCATGGCAGCACCTGATTGCAGCCAGCCTGCTGGCGGCGGCGATTCTGCTGTCGCGCTTCGTCACCGTCGCTCCGGCCATCCTGCTCCTGCGTCGCTGGCGCAAGGTGCCGCACGGCACGATCCGCATCCTCACCTGGGGTGGCTTGCGCGGCGGTGTCTCGGTTGCCTTGGCCCTGGCGCTGCCGACCGGGCCGGAACGCGATCTGCTGCTGAGCATCACCTACATCGTGGTGCTGCTGTCGATCCTCTTGCAGGGCCTGACCATCGGCAAGCTGGTGAATGCCGTCACCCGCGCCCCGCAGGCGAAAGACCCGGCAGAGCATTGATCAGGCGGATGCAGCGGCGCGCCGGTATTCACTGGGCGTCTGCTGCATCTCCACGCGGAAGTGTCGGTTGAAGTTGGACAGGTTGGCATAGCCGACTTCAAAGCAGATGTCCGACACCGACATCTCGCTGTGCAGCAGCAACCGGCAGGCCCGCTGGACCCGCAGTTTGCGCATCAGGTCGATAAAACAATGGCCCGTGGTGCGCTTGAAGAAGCGTGAAAAACCCGGATCGCTCATGTCCAGTCGCTGCGCGATGACGGACAGGCGAATATCGCTGGTCAATTCGGTCAACAGATAGTCGAACGCCTTGTTGATCCGTTCGGAACTGCGCGCATCCAGAGTCGGTGCATACCAGGTGCTGGCCAGCAGGCGAACCTCCTGCGCAGGCGCTTTCATCAGCGTGTTGACCAGTTGCAGGAACAGAATCAGCCGCTCCAGCCCCTGAGCCGGGCCAATCTCTTCGAGCAGGCGCGCGGCCTGCACCGCTGTCGCACCGGTGAACTCCAGGCCGCGTCGCGCCTGCTCGAACAGACGCTGCAAGTCACCCATCTCCGGCAGCGTGCCACGCAAGGCGAGCAACGCTGCACCGTCGAACTGCAGCACCACGTCCCGCCCGGGCAGATGCTCACCGGGGGCCAGATCGCCGATCCAGTCATGCGGCAGATCCGGGCCGATCAGGGCCACATGCCCTGCCGCGAACTCACCGATGTAATCACCGGCCACCAGCTTGCCGCTGCCCTGGCGGATCAGATGGATTTCGAATTCCGGATGATGGTTCCAGCGCGCCAGCGCGTAGGGATAGTCATGCTCGTACCAGCGAAAGCAGTGGTCGGGCTGCGGGAGAATAACCTCAAGCTCGGCAGGGCGCTGCTCGAGCAAGGCGGCTCGGCTGTCAGGCACGGGATGCCCCTTTTTATCGTTATGAATGCGCTGTGGACGCTTGAACATACGCCCTCGCGCCTGGCCAACGCTAGCTCGCGATCAAACCGACACTGATACTTTTTTGCTTTCGGACCGCCGGAGCGCGCTCGGTTAAAAAAGTATCAGTCGCTCATCCGCCCTGCGTTTGTTCAGCACCCTGAGGGCTGCTGTAATCGAGCCGTCCACCAGGGTGACTCAACCGTGGCCAACAACAAAAACAATGACTCCCGCCAGACAAGGCGCGGGGTGGAGAGCACTACGATGAACATTCGGAAAACGCTTTTCCTGTCCGCAGGCGTGTCCGCCGCCCTTTTCAACCTGACCGTCCAGGCTGCCGAAACCGTGACCATCGCCACGGTGAACAACGGCGACATGATCCGCATGCAGCGCCTGTCGAAAACCTTTGAACAGCAGCATCCCGACATCAAACTCAACTGGGTGGTGCTCGAAGAAAACGTCCTGCGCCAACGCCTGACCACCGATATCGCCACACAGGGTGGCCAGTTCGACGTATTGACCATCGGCACCTACGAGACCCCGTTATGGGGCGCCAAACAGTGGCTGGAGCCGATCACCGGCCTTGCGCCGGACTACGATCTGGAGGATATCTTTCCCTCGGTGCGCCAAGGCTTGTCAGTCAAGGACACGCTCTATGCCCTGCCCTTTTACGGCGAAAGCACCATTACTTATTACCGCACCGATTTGTTCAAGCAGGCTGGCTTGAGCATGCCCGAACACCCGACCTGGACGCAGCTGGGCGAATTCGCCGCGAAGCTGCATCAGCCCGACAAGGGCGTTTACGGCATGTGCCTGCGCGGCAAGGCCGGTTGGGGTGAGAACATCGCCTTGCTCAGCACCATGGCCAATGCATTCGGCGCGCGCTGGTTCGATGAGCAGTGGAAACCTGAATTGACCAGCCCGGAATGGAGCAAGGCGGCGAATTTCTACGTCAACACTCTGAAAAACTATGGCCCGCCGGGCGTATCGAGCAACGGTTTCAACGAAACACTCGCGCTGTTCAACAGCGGCAAATGCGCGTTGTGGGTGGATGCCAGCGTGGCCGGCTCGTTCACCACCGACAAGGAGCAGAGCAATGTTGTCGACAGCGTCGGCTTTGCACCTGCGCCGGTCGAAGTGACGGACAAGGGCTCGTCATGGCTCTACGCCTGGTCGCTGGCAATACCGACTACCTCGAAGCACAAGGATACAGCCAAGGCGTTCATCACCTGGGCGACGTCCAAGGCGTATATCCAGCTGGTCGCCGAGACAGACGGCATCAGCAACGTGCCACCTGGCACCCGCGCCTCCACCTACAGCGAGGCTTATCTGAAAGCTGCGCCGTTCGCCAAGGTCACACTGCAGATGATGCAACACGCCGACCCGGCGCACCCGTCGGCCAAGCCCGTGCCCTATGTCGGTATCCAGTACGTGACCATTCCCGAGTTTCAGGCCATCGGCACCTCGGTCGGCAAGCTGTTTTCTGCCGCTGTAACCGGGCAAACCACCACTGAACAGGCGCTCACAGCCGCGCAGGCGGTGACCGAACGCGAGATGAAACGTGCCGGCTACCCGAAGTAGAGCGCCAGCCCTCAACTGTATTGAACGGATGATGAACCCATGAAACGACTTGAAGGTAAAAGCGCGCTGATCACCGGATCGGCGCGAGGCATCGGGCGTGCGTTTGCGCAGGCGTACATTCACGAAGGTGCGCGCGTGGCGATTGCCGATATCGATCTGCAGCGCGCACAGGCGACAGCGACCGAACTGGGACCCAACGCTTACGCGGTGCGGATGGACGTCACGGATCAGTCGTCCATCGATCAGGCCATTGCCGCAGCGGTCGCGCAGGCCGGCAAGCTGGATATCCTGATCAACAACGCCGCGCTGTTCGACCTGGCACCGATCGTCGACATCACCCGCGGCAGCTACGAGCGGCTGTTCTCGATCAATGTCGCTGGCACGCTGTTCACCTTGCAGGCCGCAGCGAAGCAAATGATTGCCCAGGGGCACGGCGGCAAAATCATCAACATGGCCAGCCAGGCCGGGCGCCGGGGCGAGGCGCTGGTGGCGGTGTATTGCGCGACCAAGGCGGCGGTGATCAGCCTGACCCAATCGGCCGGGCTGGACCTCATCCGGCACGGCATCAATGTCAACGCCATCGCACCGGGTGTGGTCGATGGCGAACACTGGGACGGCGTCGATGCGTTGTTCGCCCGCCATGAAAACCGGCCATTGGGCGAGAAGAAAAAGCTGGTGGGCGAACAAGTGCCTTACGGGCGCATGGGCACGGCAGACGATTTGACCGGCATGGCCATTTTTCTGGCTTCAGCGGACAGCGAGTACGTGGTCGCCCAGACCTATAACGTCGACGGTGGCAACTGGATGAATTGAAGTGGGACAGAGGTAAAGATGAGCCGAACCGCGCAAAAAAGCCTGCGACCGCTTCCATTGCCGAAGCGATTGGCTAAGATGCGCGGACCGTCTGCTGCCTGAGCCGGCTCATTGATGTACAGGAGTACGAATGTCCACTGAAGAGGAGATCGCCATTTCCGGCGGTACACCTATGATCCCTGATCAGCGTCGAGAGCTGATGCTGCGTCAGTTACGCAAGCATCAGGTGCTCAGCGTGCATCAGTTGATGGAGATGTTCGATTGCTCGCACATGACCATCCGCCGCGACATCGCCCTGCTGGAGCAGGAAGGTCGCGCCTACTCGGTCACCGGCGGCGTGCGTATCGCCAGCCAGGTCCACAGCGAACCCAGCCACCAGTCCAAGGCGGTGGTGGAGTTGCCACACAAGCAGGGCATGGCGCGGCTCGCAGCGGGGCTCTTGCACCCGGACATGACGATCTATCTGGACGCAGGCACCAGCACACTCGAAATCGTCCCGCACATCATCGCGCTGTCGGGCATGACCGTGGTCACCAATGATTTCGGCGTGGTCAACGCGCTGGCCGATGCTGCGCATGTGGATGTGATTCATACCGGCGGGCTGCTCGATCATCCGAATCGTTCCAGCGTCGGCGGCCTGGCAGCGGCAACCTTGCGCCAGCTGGCGACCGATGTGGCCTTCATGTCCACCAGCTCGTGGGACCTGCAACGCGGCACCACCACACCATCGGCGCTGAAGGTCGAGGTCAAGCAGGCCGCCATGCAGTCCGCCTCGCAAACCGTGTTGATCGCCACCAGCTCCAAATACGGCACCTTCGGTATGTACAAGGTCGCCGGGCTCGAGCAGTTCGACACCATCATCACCGACGCAGCCCTGGCCGAAGCGGCTGCCGACGGGATTCGCAAGCAGCGTATCGAGTTGCTGCTGGCGCCAGTGGGCGGCCGTTCGAAGTAGCTTGCCGCCAGGCGAGCTGTGCCACAGGCCACGAATGGCAGGCATAAAAAAACCCGGTCTCGCGACCGGGTTTTTTGTGTCTAGCCGACTAACCGATTACTCAGTTGCCCGACTTCTTGGCAGCACGAGTACGCTCGCTTTCACCAAGGATTTTCTTACGCAGGCGGATCGACTTTGGCGTCACTTCGCAGAGTTCGTCTTCTTGTACGAATTCCAGCGCTTGTTCCAGAGTGAAACGGATAGGCGGAACCAGAGCGATGGTTTCGTCTTTACCGGAAGCACGCATGTTGTCGAGCTTCTTGCCTTTGGTTGGGTTGACACCCAGGTCGTTGTCGCGGCTGTTGATGCCGACGATCTGACCTTCGTACACGTCTTCGCCATGACCCAGGAACAGCTTGCCACGGGCTTGCAGTGTTTCCAGGGAGTAGGTCAGCGCCTTGCCGGTAGCAACCGAAACCAGAACGCCGTTCTGACGGCCGGACATGTCGCCAGACTTCATCACGTCGTAACGGTCGAAGATGCTGGTCAGGATGCCTGCGCCGGAAGTCAGGGTCAGGAACTCGTTACGGAAACCGATCAGGCCACGTGCCGGGATGTTGTACTCAAGGCGCACACGGCCCTTGCCATCCGGAACCATGTTGGTCAGGTCGCCTTTACGGTTACCCATTTGCTCCATGATCGCGCCCTGCGCTTCTTCAGGCAGGTCGATGGTGACGTTTTCGTACGGTTCGTGCTTGACGCCGTCAACCATGCGGATGATCACTTCAGGACGACCAACACCCATTTCGAAGCCTTCGCGACGCATGGTTTCGATCAGTACCGAGAGGTGCAGCTCACCACGGCCGGAGACCTTAAACTTGTCGGCGGTGTCGCCTTCTTCAACGCGCAGGGCAACGTTGTACAGCAGTTCCTTGTCCAGACGTTCCTTGATGTTACGGCTGGTGACGAACTTGCCTTCCTTGCCGCAGAACGGCGAATCGTTAACCTGGAAGGTCATCGAAACGGTAGGTTCGTCAACGGTCAGCGGCTTCATCGCTTCGACGTTCAGTGGGTCGCACAGAGTGTCGGAGATGAACAGCTGGTCGAAGCCGCTGATGCAGACGATGTCGCCGGCAGCTGCTTCTTCAACGTCGATACGGTGCAGACCGTGGTGACCCATCAGCTTCAGGATACGACCGTTACGCTTCTTGCCGTTGACGTCGATGGCAACCACCGGAGTGTTCGGCTTGACGCGACCACGAGCGATACGGCCAACACCGATGACGCCCAGGAAGCTGTTGTAGTCCAGTGCGGAAATCTGCATCTGGAACGGACCGTCACGGTCAACCTTTGGCGCAGGGACGTGATCGACGATCGCCTGGTACAGCGGGGTCATGTCTTCAGCCATGGCGGTGTGTTCCAGACCGGCAATACCGTTCAGGGCCGAGGCGTAGACGACTTTGAAGTCCAGCTGTTCTTCAGTGGCACCCAGGTTGTCGAACAGGTCGAAGATCTGGTCCAGAACCCAGTCCGGACGTGCGCCTGGACGGTCAACCTTGTTGATGACCACGATCGGACGCAGGCCGGCTTCGAAAGCCTTCTTGGTCACGAAACGGGTTTGCGGCATAGGGCCGTCCTGGGCATCGACCAGCAGCAGTACGGAGTCGACCATCGACATCACGCGCTCTACTTCACCACCGAAGTCGGCGTGGCCCGGAGTGTCCACGATGTTGATGTGGTAGCCATTCCAGTTGATCGCGGTGTTCTTCGCGAGAATGGTAATACCGCGCTCTTTCTCCTGGTCGTTGGAGTCCATCACGCGTTCGTCGTTGAGCTCGCCGCGCTCCAGAGTGCCGGATTGACGCAGGAGTTTGTCTACCAGGGTGGTCTTACCATGGTCAACGTGAGCAATGATGGCGATGTTACGTAGATTTTCGATCACTTGTGTATCTCGATCAGAGGATTCGGTCTGCTGACTGGTTAAGGACAGCGATTACTATTTTGAGTCGGCAAAAGCCGTAACGGCATGACGACGGGTGTCGGGGGGCCGGTGACGCAAGCCACAGGCAAACAGCCCCGGGCACTTAGCTCGGTCGATATACGCGCACATTGGCATGTCCCTCACTGAGCAAATGGTGGGCATGCAGGCGACTCATGACGCCTTTGTCGCAATACAGCAGGTACTGGCGCGTGTCATCCAGTGCCTTGAAACGGCTGTTCAATGCGTAGAACGGCAACGTCTGTATCTCCACGCCGGGCACTTGCAGCGGTTGGTCTTCCTGGGCATCCGGGTGACGGATGTCGAGGATCACCTGACCGGCCAGCGCCTGGCTGACTTCTTCTATATCGACATTGCGGCTCAGATCGTCGATCACCCGATCGATCGAAACCAGCTTCGCGCGTTCGAGCGCCTGCTCGAGAATCGCCATGTCGAACTGTTTTTCTTCGTACTCAACGCGATTTCGCTTGGCGTTGGTCTTCGGGTTGACCGAAATCACCCCGCAATACTCTGGCATGTGCCGGGCAAAATCAGCGGTGCCGATTTCAGTCGCCAGGTCCACGATGTCCTGCTTATGGGTGGCAACCAGCGGCCGCAGGACCAGCTTGTCGGTTGCCGCGTCAATCAGCGACAGGTTGGGCAGCGTCTGGCTGGCAACCTGTGAAATCGCTTCGCCGGTGACCAGCACATCGATTTCAAGACGATCAGCCACGGCGGATGCAGCGCGTAACATCATACGCTTCAAAACTACACCCATATGACTGTTATCGACTTTCTGCAGAATTTCTCCGAGAACTTCCTCGAACGGTACGCTGACGAACAGCACCCGCTGTGAACTGCCGTACTTCTTCCAGATGAAGTGCGCGACTTCCATCACGCCCAGTTCATGGGCCCGTCCGCCCAGATTGAAGAAGCAGAAGTGCGCCATCAGGCCGCGGCGCATGATCTGGTAGGCCGCAACGGTTGAATCGAACCCGCCGGACATCAATACCAGGGTCTGCTCCAGCGCGCCCAGCGGGTAACCGCCCATGCCCTGATGCTGGTCGTGAACGACAAACAACCGTTGGTCGCGAATTTCCATGCGCACGACCAGATCGGGCTTTTTCAGCTCGATTCCGGCAGCGCCGCATTGCATGCGCAACTTGCTGCCGACGTATTTCTCGACGTCCATGGAGCTGAAATCGTGGCGACCGGCACGCTTGCAACGCACTGAAAACATCTTGCCAGGCAACAGGTCGGCGTAGTGCAGCTTGCACTTGGCGACGACGTCGTCGAGATCGCCCAGCGGGTACTCGGCGACCTGCAGAAAGTTGGCAATGCCGGGCATGCAGCTCAGCCGCTCCCTGATGCCCTGCAGCACTTTGGGGTCGGTCAGCCGGGTTTCGACCTCAAGATTGTCCCATACGCCACCCACGACAATGTCCGCGTCCAGTTCACGGAGCACGGTACGAATGTTCTTGCCCAGTTGCCGGATGAACTTCTTGCGCACCGGCGGGCTTTTGATGGTGATTTCTGGGAAAACTTTAACGATTAGTTTCATGGAAACGGAGCGTGAGGTGCCGACCAAAAAAGGGGGGCGCGGATTATAGCGGAAATTGCTCAAGGTTTAACCAGTTATCGTACACGCAATCAGCGACGCACCAAAAAGAGTCGGCGCACCAAATTGCAGCGCCATAAAGGTGCGTGTTTTTCACGCGTGGTGCGTTTTCGCCCCCTGAAAACCTGCGTTTGAGGCAAAAAACCCAACACGGGGCACTGGCATGCAAATTGCTCCCTTGTGAGGCAGGTTGCCTTGGCAGAGTATCTGCGCCGGCATCACCCAAATTCAAGGGACCATAACTCTATCAAGACGGTCTCTAGCCACCCGGAGGACACCATGTCGAAGTCGGTTCAACTCATCAAAGATCATGACGTTAAGTGGATTGATCTGCGCTTCACAGACACCAAGGGCAAGCAGCAGCACGTCACCATGCCTGCGCGCGATGCACTGGAAGACGATTTCTTCGAAGTCGGCAAAATGTTCGACGGTTCCTCCATCGCTGGCTGGAAAGGCATCGAAGCGTCCGACATGATTCTTCTGCCAGATGACGAAACCGCCCTGCTCGACCCGTTCACCGAAGAGCCGACCCTGGTTCTGGTCTGCGACGTCATCGAACCTTCGACCATGCAAGGCTACGACCGCGACCCGCGCGCCATTGCCCACCGTGCCGAGGAATACCTGAAGTCGACCGGTATCGGCGACACCGTATTCGTAGGTCCGGAGCCAGAGTTCTTCATCTTCGACGAAGTGAAATTCAAGTCCGACATCTCCGGTTCCATGTTCAAGATCTTCTCCGAACAGGCTTCCTGGATGACCGACGGCGACGTCGATGGCGGCAACAAGGGCCACCGTCCGGGCGTCAAAGGTGGTTACTTCCCGCTGCCACCGGTCGACCACGACCACGAAATCCGTACCGCCATGTGCAACGCTCTGGAAGAAATGGGCCAGACCGTGGAAGTTCACCACCACGAAGTGGCGACTGCCGGCCAGAACGAAATCGGCGTGAAATTCAACACGCTGGTCAAGAAGGCTGACGAAGTTCAGACCCTCAAGTACTGCGTACACAACGTTGCCGACGCTTACGGCCGTACCGCTACTTTCATGCCCAAGCCACTGTACGGCGACAACGGCTCGGGTATGCACGTACACATGTCCATCTCCAAGGATGGCAAGAACACCTTCGCAGGCGAAGGCTATGCCGGTCTGTCCGATACCGCCCTGTACTTCATCGGCGGCATCATCAAGCACGGCAAGGCGCTGAACGGCTTCACCAACCCGTCGACCAACTCCTACAAGCGTCTGGTCCCGGGTTTCGAAGCACCGGTCATGCTGGCCTACTCGGCGCGTAACCGCTCCGCATCGATCCGTATTCCTTACGTCAACAGCCCACGCGGCCGCCGTATCGAAGCACGCTTCCCGGATCCGGCAGCCAACCCGTACCTGGCCTTCGCGGCCCTGTTGATGGCTGGCCTGGACGGCATCCAGAACAAGATCCACCCTGGCGACGCAGCTGACAAAAACCTGTATGACCTGCCGCCTGAAGAGGCCAAAGAGATCCCACAAGTTTGCGGCAGCCTGAAAGAAGCCCTGGAAGAACTGGACAAGGGCCGCGCGTTCCTGACCAAGGGCGGCGTCTTCAGCGACGACTTCATCGATGCCTACATCGAGCTGAAAAGCGAAGAAGAAATCAAGGTTCGCACCTTCGTACACCCACTGGAATACGAGCTGTACTACAGCTGCTGATCCAGCCACGCCAGCGTTGATGGCGTAACAGGAGACCTCCTTCGGGAGGTCTTTTTTTTGCCCGGATTTTTACCGCGTGAACTTTTGTTCACGCCGCAACACTGGCTCTGTCCGGTCGCCTGGAGTTAAATCTGCACCTCCCAACCGAACCGAGATGGAACTGCCATGCGCCTTATTCTGGCCACTTCCCTGCTGACAATGACGTTCATGTCTACCTGTTTCGCCTTCACTGCCGAGCAAAAACCTTCAGCACTTGACCCCCTGCTGCAAGCGATCAGCGAGCGCCTGACCATCGCCGATCAGGTTGCCCTGAGCAAGTGGGACAGCGGCAAGGCTGTCGAGGACCCGCCGCGCGAGCAGCAAGTGATCAGCGCCGCCCAGGCCCGTGCTGCCGAGTTCAAGCTCGATCCCGATGACGTTCAACGCCTGTTCCGCGCGCAGATCGAAGCCAATAAACAGGTGCAGAACGCCCTGCTCGCCCAATGGCACGCGGCAGGCAAGGCGCCCGACACGGTCAGGCTCAGTCTGGTCGATGACATTCGTCCGAAGCTGGATCGCCTGCAAACCCAGTTGCTCCAGGCCTACGCGGACTTCCAGCCACTGCGCAAGGCAGAAACCTGCCGGATACAACTGGATGCGGCACTAAAGCGTTATCAGACCGACCCGATTCACGATCAGGCGCTGGTACTGGCCACAGCCGACCTTTGCCCTGCGAAACTCTGACACATCAGGCGGATAGCGCAGCATAGAGCGATGTGTTCTATGCTGACGGCCAATCTTGCCCTGCTGTCGAGAGTCTCATGCGTCAAAGTCTGATTTGCCTGCTGCTGTTGATCAGCCTGCCTGCGCTGGCGCAGATCTATAAGTACACCGATGCGAACGGCAACACCGCGTTCAGCAATCAGCCGCCCAACGGCACCAAGACCGAAGTGGTCGAGTTACCGCCGCTCAACAGCATCGAAACGCAGACACCTTCCAGGCCAGCCCTCAACCGCGAGCCGCAACCGGCCCCTGTGGCGCCACCCTCGCAGCCGCAAACGACCTACGACGTGCTGGAACTGAAAGACCTGCCCACCGATGAAGCCTTACGCGCCAACAATGGCACGTTCATCATCGGTGTGAAGATCGAGCCACGCCTGCAACCGACTCACAGCCTGCAACTGCTGCTGGACGGCAACCTGTACGGGCAGCCCTCCAACCTGCCGCGCTTTCAGGTGGTCAACGCAGATCGCGGTGAACACAGTTTCGCGGTGGTCGTGAAAGACGGCGAGCGGATCATTCAGCAGAGCGAAACCATCACCCTGACCGTACAGCGCGTACACCTCGGCAAGCCATGAGCAGACACACGATGCGCCGCCTGCTGACCTGCCTGTTGTTGCTCTTGACGCTGCCCGCAGTGGCCGACGTCTACACCTATATCGACGCGCAGGGTAATCGGGTGTTTACCGACCAGCCGCGCAAGAACGCCACCCGCGTCGACATCGCTCCCAGCAACAACATGACCGGCACGCCGCCGACCCGCACCTTGAAGGCCCACCCCGCCAAACCGGCAGTACAACCGATGTTTCATTACCAGTTGCTGAGAATCCTGGTGCCTGAACCGGACGCTACTCTGGTCAATCCCAGTGGCGACCTGATCGTTACCGTCACCAGCGAACCGGTGTTACAGGCGGGGCACAGCTACCGGCTGCTGCTGGATAACGTTGCCGTCGGCCAGGCCGGCCGCAGCCCGGTGTTTCCGTTGAGCAATGTGGATCGCGGCACCCATCAACTGTCGGTAGAGATTTTCGACGAGCTTGGCCGTGTTCTGGAAAAAACCCCGAACCAGCCGTTTCACGTGCAGCGCATTTCCCTGGCGCAAAAGCGCGCGACCCACCCCTGCAAGGATGATGACTACGGCGTGCGTCCGGAGTGTCCGCTCAAGGACAAGCCCGAGCCAAAAAGCAGCATTCTGCCCTTCTTCTGATCTCGGCAAAGCACCAGCACCTTTTTGGTGCGCTCAATGCCTGCCTGCGCAACAATACAGCCCAATCTGGTTCAGGAACCCTGGCCGGGTAGCGCCGTATGCGGGCACTCTTTACAAAAACGGCCCGATTTTGCAGATAAAGCGCTTCTTTTCGGAGCCTTGGTTTGTTTTTTGCAACTTCACTGACAAAGCACCGTATTGGTGGCCTTGCTCCTGCTGGTGCAGACCAACCAGCACCCGCATTGCGCGACTGCAATGTGCCAAAAGAGGTCAACACGATTCATGACTATCAGCGATGCGCTGCACAGACTGTTACTGGATAACCTGACCACTGCCACCATTCTGCTCAATGCCGACCTGCGACTTGAGTACATGAACCCAGCGGCGGAAATGCTGCTGGCCATCAGCGGGCAGCGCAGCCATGGGCAATTCATCAGCGAGCTGTTCACCGAGTCGGCCGAAGCATTGAGTTCGCTGCGTCAGGCAGTCGAACAGGCTCATCCTTTTACCAAGCGCGAAGCGATGCTCACTGCACTGACCGGCCAGACCCTGACGGTCGACTACGCGGTGACGCCTATCCTTAGCAAGGGCGATACCCTGCTGCTGCTTGAAGTGCATCCGCGTGACCGGCTGTTGCGTATCACCAAGGAAGAGGCTCAGCTGTCCAAGCAGGAAACCACCAAGATGCTGGTGCGTGGCCTGGCTCACGAGATCAAGAATCCACTGGGCGGCATTCGCGGGGCCGCACAATTGCTGGCCCGCGAGCTGCCTGAAGAAAGCCTCAAGGACTACACCAACGTCATTATCGAAGAGGCCGACCGCCTGCGTAATCTGGTCGACCGCATGCTCGGCTCCAACAAGCTGCCATCGCTGGCGATGACCAACGTGCACGAAGTGCTGGAGCGCGTGTGCAGCCTGGTCGAGGCCGAAAGCCAGGGTTGCATTACCTTGGTGCGCGACTACGACCCAAGCATCCCGGACGTGTTGATCGACCGCGAGCAAATGATCCAGGCCGTGCTCAATATCGTGCGCAACGCCATGCAGGCCATCAGCGGCCAGAACGAGTTGCGCCTTGGCCGGATCACCCTGCGTACCCGCGCCATGCGCCAGTTCACCATCGGCCACGTTCGCCATCGACTGGTGAGCAAGATCGAAATCATCGACAACGGCCCCGGTATTCCGGCCGAACTTCAGGAAACCATTTTCTATCCGATGGTCAGTGGCCGCCCGGATGGCACGGGACTAGGTCTTGCCATTACCCAGAACATCATCAGCCAGCACCAGGGTCTGATCGAGTGTGACAGCCATCCCGGCCACACCACATTCTCGATCTTCCTGCCGCTGGAACAAGGAGCAGCTTCGACATGAGCCGTAGTGAAACTGTCTGGATCGTAGACGACGATCGTTCTATCCGCTGGGTACTGGAAAAGGCCTTGCAACAGGAAGGCATGACCACGCAGAGCTTCGACAGCGCCGACGGGGTGATGAGCCGTCTGGCCCGTCAGCAACCGGACGTGATCATTTCCGACATCCGCATGCCGGGTGCCAGTGGCCTGGACCTGCTGGCGCGGATTCGCGAGCAGCATCCGCGTCTGCCGGTGATCATCATGACCGCCCACTCGGACCTGGACAGCGCCGTGGCGTCCTATCAGGGCGGTGCGTTCGAGTACCTGCCCAAGCCATTCGACGTCGATGAAGCCGTGTCGCTGGTCAAGCGCGCCAATCAGCACGCTCAGGAACAACAGGGCCTGGACGTCGCCCCGACGCTGACCCGCACTCCCGAGATCATTGGCGAAGCGCCAGCGATGCAAGAAGTGTTTCGCGCCATCGGCCGTCTGAGCCACTCCAACATCACGGTGTTGATCAATGGTGAGTCGGGTACTGGCAAGGAACTGGTCGCTCACGCATTGCATCGCCACAGCCCGCGTTCGGCCTCGCCATTCATTGCGCTGAACATGGCGGCGATCCCCAAGGACCTGATGGAGTCCGAGCTGTTCGGGCATGAAAAAGGCGCGTTCACCGGCGCGGCCAACCTGCGCCGCGGGCGCTTCGAACAGGCCGACGGCGGCACGCTGTTTCTCGATGAAATCGGAGACATGCCTGCCGACACCCAGACCCGTCTGTTGCGTGTCCTGGCGGACGGCGAGTTCTACCGGGTCGGCGGTCACACGCCGGTCAAGGTCGACGTGCGCATCATTGCCGCCACCCACCAGAATCTGGAAACCCTGGTGCAGGCCGGCAAGTTCCGCGAGGACTTGTTCCACCGCCTGAACGTGATCCGAATCCACATTCCGCGCATGTCGGACCGTCGCGAAGACATCCCGACCCTGGCCAAGCACTTCCTCAGCCGCGCGGCCCAGGAACTGGCGGTCGAACCCAAGCTGCTCAAGGCCGAGACCGAGGAATACCTCAAGCATCTGCCGTGGCCTGGCAACGTTCGTCAGCTGGAAAACACCTGCCGCTGGATCACGGTCATGGCTTCGGGTCGTGAAGTGCACGTCAGCGATCTGCCGCCGGAACTGCTGAGCCTGCCGCAGGACGCCGCGCCGGTCACCAACTGGGAACAGGCACTGCGCCAGTGGGCCGATCAGGCCTTGTCTCGCGGTCAGTCCAGCCTGCTGGACAGCGCCGTGCCGACCTTCGAGCGGATCATGATCGAAACCGCCCTCAAGCACACCGCCGGCCGCCGCCGCGACGCCGCCGTATTGCTGGGCTGGGGCCGCAACACCTTGACCCGCAAGATCAAGGAACTGGGCATGAAGATCGATGGCGGGGACGACGACGAGGCCGATGAGGGCTGAGTGGTTATATGATGGTTGTTCATACCTACGCGGAGCGCTCAGCGTTATACAAGTCCGCTTTTGATTCTGGCCGTAGGGCGTAGGAGCGAACTTGTTCGCGAAAGGGCCGGTATGATCGCCGAAAATGCGTCGTCTGAGACACTGTCTTCGCGAACAATGCGGACGCCGCCCCGATCGCTCCTACGCCCTATGGGCAGAAGCCTGAAAGCCCTGTATTACGGGCTTTCAAGGAGTTATGTATAACGATGAGCGCGGAGCGCGGGAATGACGGTCATAGGCCGCAGCGCATCACTCAGCCAGCGACGGCTTTTCCCACAGGTTGATCCCGCCTTCCACCGCAAAGCTGTCGATCTCGGTCAGCTCTTCGGGGCTGAACGCCAGGTTCTTCAGCGCGCCGACGTTTTCGATGATCTGCTCGGGACGGCTCGCACCGATCAACGCTGAAGTCACACGCGGATCGCGCAACGTCCAGGCCAGGGCCATTTGCGCCAGGCTCTGACCGCGACGCTGGGCGATTTCATTGAGCGCGCGCACGTGGGCGATGTTCTGCTCGGACAGGTGCGAAGCCTGCAGTGAACCACCACCCGGACGATTGACCCGCGCATCCTTGGGCACGCCGTTCAGGTACTTGTCCGACAGCAACCCCTGGGCCAAAGCAGTAAAGGCAATCACGCCGGCACCCAACTCTTCAGTAGCATCGAGCAAGTCTTTCTCGACCCAGCGGTTAAGCAGGTTGTAGGCCGGCTGGTGAATCAGCAGCGGCACTTTCCACTCTTTGAGCAACGCGGCGATTTCGCGGGTCTTGGCACCGGAATACGACGAGATACCGATGTACAACGCCTTGCCCTGCTGAACTGCGGTGGCCAGGGCGCTGGCGGTTTCTTCCAGCGGAGTGTCCGGGTCGAAACGGTGGGAATAGAAGATGTCGACGTAATCGAGGCCCATGCGTTGCAGGCTCTGGTCGAGGCTGGCGAGCACGTATTTACGTGAACCGCCGCCCTGCCCGTACGGCCCTGGCCACATGTCCCAGCCGGCCTTGCTGGAGATGATCAGCTCATCACGGTAGTGCTTGAAGTCTTCGCGCAGCAAACGGCCGAAGTTGATCTCGGCGCTGCCGTACGGCGGGCCATAGTTGTTGGCCAGGTCGAAATGGTTGATGCCCAGATCAAACGCCGTGCGCAGCATGGCGCGCTGGGTATCGATCGGCGTGCTGTCACCGAAGTTGTGCCACAAGCCCAAAGACAGTGCCGGAAGCACCAGCCCGCTGCGGCCGGTACGGCGATAAGGCATGTCTTCGTAACGATTTTCGGCAGCGATGTAGGTCATTGAATCCTCTCTTGTCTGGGGGATATTCGAGGCGTCTTGATTGCGTTTGCGAACAGGCGACGCCTGTTCGCAACGCCGGAATCATGGCTTTTGCCAGACAACCTGCTGAATGTCGACCCGCTTGGGTATCAAGTGGTTGTCGTAAAACAGATCAGCGGTCGCCTGCTGCGCGCGTACGATCTCCGGCGTGATCGGCAGGCTGGGTGATACAGGCCGATGGTCAAGATACTGAGTCATGACCGCTTCGGACAAGCCCATGCTGCGCGCCAGTATCTGAATACTCTCGGCACGCTGCGAGCGCGACAGCCCGTCGGCCACCGTCAGTTCGTCGAGCACCTGCTGCACGAGCGCTGCGTTTTCCTCGGCAAACGCCCGCCGTGCGGTATAGAACGGCCCGGACAACCCAAGCCCCTCGCCGTTGGCCAGCAGGCGGCTGTGGCCTTCGCTCATGGCGATGGAGTAGTAAGGGTCCCAGATCGCCCAGGCATCGACACTGCCGTTTTCAAAGGCAGCGCGGGCATCGGCAGGGGTCAGGTAAATCGGCTGAATATCCTTGAAGGTCAGACCGGCCTTGTTCAGCACACGCAGCACCACGTTATGTGAGCTGGAGCCTTTCTGCAGCGCGACCTTGCGGCCTTTCAATTCCGCGACGCTGTGCACCGGGCTTTCGTTGCGCACCAACAGGGTTTCCACCTGCGGCTTGGGTGGCTCGGCACCGATGTAGACCAGGTCGGCACCTGCGACCTGGGCGAAGATCGGCGGGATGTCGCCGGTGGAGGCGATGTCCAGGCTGCCAATGTTCAGCGCCTCCAGCATCTGCGGCCCGGCCGGAAACTCGACCCATTTGATTTTTTTCTCGGGAAACCGCTTTTCCAGCAGGCCGTTTTCCTTGGCCAGCACCAGCGTGATCGAGCCCTTCTGATAGCCGATGCGAAGAGTGTCGGGCTCGTCGGCAGAAGCTGTACCGAAAAGACCGCTGAAGGCCAGAATGGCGGCGATAAACGTGAATGGTTTCATGGGTGATCCTTTCTCGGTCGACTCTCGTGCCAATGCTCCGCGTTGGCATGCATCCCGTGACGCTCCGCGTCACCTCTCTGCAGCCAGGCTTGGTATCTGGTACGGGAAATTATCAAAATCTATAAGCAGGCCGTTGCAAGCCCAGGTTCTCGCGCAAGGTCGTGCCTTCATACTCGGTGCGAAACAGCCCGCGCCGCTGTAACTCCGGCACCAGCAACTGCGCGACATCTTCCAGGCCGCCCGGCAGGTGTGGCACCAGCACGTTGAAGCCATCCGCCGCACCTTGCTCGAACCAGCGTTGCAACTCATCGGCAATCTGCTCTGGCGTACCGATCAGGCTGTAGTGCCCTCGCCCACCGGCAATCCGCCGTCCCAGTTGCGCCAGGGTCAGGTTTTCCTGATCAGCCAGTTCGGTGAGCAGTTTCTGCCGGCTGCGCTGGCCGCTGTCGGTCAATGGCAACTCTGGCAGCGGGCCGTCCAGCGGGTAGCCCGACAGGTCGAAATTGCCCAGCATGCGGCCCAGCAGAGCGACCCCGACCTGAGGCTCGACCAGTTCCTGAAACGACTCGAATTTGGCTTTGGCCAAGGCTTCGGTTTCGGCCACGACGATGAACACGCCGGGCATGATTTTCAGTGAGTCTGCGTCACGCCCAAAGGCGCGTAACCGGCCTTTGATATCCGCATAAAACGCTTGCGCACTGGCCAGCGAGGTCTGCGCGGTGAACACCACTTCCGCCGTCTGCGCCGCCAGATCACGTCCGACTTCCGAGGAGCCGGCCTGCACCACCACTGGCTGCCCCTGCGGCGAACGCGCCACGTTCAGCGGACCCTTGACGCGGAAATGCTCGCCCTGATGATCGAGCACATGCAGCCTGGCCGGGTCGTAATACTCGCCACTGGCCTTGTCGCGGGTGAAGGCATCGTCTGCCCAACTGTCCCACAGGCCGGTCACCACCTGATGAAACTCTCGTGCGCGGCTGTAGCGCTCGGCATGCGCCACATGCTCGGCGCGACCGAAGTTCTGCGCTTCGGCGGCAGCATCCGACGTCACCAGATTCCAGCCCGCTCGCCCACCCGAGAGATGATCCAGCGAGGCGAACTTGCGGGCTACGTGATACGGCTCGTTGTAGGTGGTGGTCGCTGTCGCGATCAGACCAATATGCTCGGTCACCGCGCTGAGTGCCGAGAGCAGGGTCAGCGGCTCGAAATGATCGGAGCGCGCCATGCGGCTGGCGATATCACCGGTCGCGGCAGCCACACTGTCAGCGACGAACAGCGCATCGAATTTTGCCGCCTCCGCGACCCTGGCCACATGCCGGTAATGCTTGAAATCCAGCCCTGCATCCGCAGGCACATCCGGGTGCCGCCAGGCGGCGACATGGTGCCCGGTGGCCATCAGGAAAGCGCCCAGCTTCATCTGTCGGGCAGTGGTGCTCATACCTCACTCCTTACGTGTTGCCTGGGGTCTCGGCTCAAAAATCCTTGCGCAACTGCACGCCGAAATAACGTTCATCATCACGCGGCACTGATCGATAAACGTAGTTGCCCCCGGTCGCCAGCATTGGCGAGTAGGACTTGTCCGCCAGGTTCTTGCCCAGCAATGCAACGCGCCAGCCACTGTTGTAATCGGCCAGTGCCACGCTGGCGTTCCAGATGCCGTAAGCACCCTGTCTGGTGTCCGGGTTCTGGCTGATGTCGTACTGCACTTCGCTCTGCCAGCTGTAATCGGTGCCCAGTTCGATATCCAGGCCGTTGTCCAGCGGGATGGTGTAATCGGCACGAACGTAGCTTTTCCAGTCCGGGCTGTACGGCAGGGTCTTGCCGTCGACATTGCAGGACGCCGCCGCACCGGCCGGGCAGGCGAAGCTGTCGATGCGTGCTTTGGTGTAGGACAGCGCACCGGAGAATTTCAGGTTTCGGGTGGCTTGCAGGGCGTAATCCAGCTCGACGCCTTCCGTGCTGACGCTGCCTGCGTTGATCAGGCGCGTCACGACCTGTCCGGCGACACTGTCGAAGAAATTCGCCTGATAGTTGTCGTACTCGCTGTGGAACACCGCCAGGTTGGTGGTCAGGCGATTGTTCCAGGTGGTGGCCTTGAGGCCGACCTCCCAGGTGTTCGAGGTTTCCGGCTTGAGCGCCTCGGTGTCACGCGGCTGCATGTTGAAGAACACGTTGTAGGCCGGGCCTTTGTAGCCGCGCGAGTAGGTGATGTAGGTCATCACACTGTCGCTCAGGTCGTACTGCAAACCGAGGCGTCCGGACTTGCCGTCTTCATCCACCGACCCGGAGCTGCTGGTTGCTGGCTGAATGCCGCTGACGGTGGTAGCCGATGTCGATACGCGGCGATGATCGTATTCCAGGTCGTCGTGGGTCCAGCGTGCCCCGGCAATCGCACGCAAGTCCGGGGTGAAGTTGAACGTGGTTTCACCGAACACCGAATAACTGTCGGTGGTGGTGCTGTAATCGGCGATGCCGCGATCATGAGTCGTCGGTGTGATCAGCGTGCGCTGATAGGTCTCGTCGCTCTTGCCGTGCATGTAAAACAGCCCGCCGACGTACTCGACAAACCGGCCTTTCGGCGACGCCAGACGCAACTCCTGGGAATACTGGTTGAACGCCAGATCGCCCTTGTCTTCGGTGCCGGGGAACGCCGCGGTGACAGTGCCAAGCCGGTCGCCGTCCTGATACTGGGTGTTGTCCCAACCACGCCAGGCGGTAATCGAGGTCAGGGTGTAGTCGCCCAGTTGCCAGTCGAGCTGGCCGGACAGGCCTTTGTTGACGTCCTCGACATGGCTGCGGTAATCGCTGACGACATTGCGGTTATCGCTGTCGGCACGTACCGGCGCCAGGGCACTGGCGAAGGACGGGGTCAGCGCCTTGGTTACGACACCGTTGGGTGCATCGTCATGGGACTGCATGTAGTCCGCTGCAAGGGTGAAGGTGATGTCGTCATTGGGTGTGAATTCCAGCTCGCCGCGGGCACCCTTGCGGTTGTAACCGTTGACTTCCTGACCATTGAGCTTGTTGTCGACATTGCCGTCATAGCTGCCGAACAACGTCGTGATCGAGCCTTTGAGGGTTTGCGGAATCAGGCTGCCGCCAATGCCGAAACGGGTGCGGCTTTCGTTGCCGCTGTAATAGGACTGATCGATGTAACCGTGAGTCGCTTCGGTCGGTGCCTTGGTGGTGACGTTGAGCACGCCCGCCGAAGCATTCTTGCCAAACAGCGTGCCTTGCGGGCCGCGCAGTACTTCGATGCGTTCCAGGTCGAGCAAGTCCAGCGTGGCCTGACCCGGCCGCGCATACACCACGCCATCGATCACCGTGGCCACGGTCGGTTCGACGCCTGGCGAGGTGGAAATGGTGCCGACACCGCGAACGAACAGCGAGGTGTCCTTGTTGGAAGCCCCGGTGCGGAAATTCAACGACGGCACCTGCTGCACGATGCTGGCCACGCCATTACGGTTATCGCGCTCCAGTTGTTCGCCCTCGATCACGGACACGGCGACCGGTACTTTTTGCAGCGATTCCTCGCGGCGTGTGGCGGTCACGGTCACCGATTCCAGCGCTACCGTTTCCGTGTTCTGCCCTGCCGCTGTCTCTGCCATGGCCGGAACACACGGCAATGCCGTCAGCCCCATCAGCAACCACCCACAACGACGCCCCCGCGCGGTATGAGCCTGATCGATCGCCTGCGCCAGAAGCGTGTGTCTGACGCTATCCCCACCTGTTGTGTGCATCTGCGTGCCTACCTGAAATATGCCCTGATCCGACAGTGCGATGCGCACTGTCGCCTGTGCGTGCTGACTAAACCGGGTCCGGGCATTCGCGGTGGCGAGTAGCAGAAAAACCATCTTTGTTAGCGCTAACATCACCAGTATCGGAAAACGACTGATAGATCGTCCAATACTGAAAAATTAGTTTTATATTCCTTTTACTTTTATGCGAAGGGATCGAGCATGGCCGACGAAAAGCCTCTGACACGCAAACGCCGCGGCGCAGATGTGTGACGCGGAGCGTCACGAAGGGCATTCCCACGCCGGAGCGTGAGGAACGATAGTCGTCAGGAAGATCGCGGAACGGGTAGCGCGCGAGGTGTCCGGGCAAACACCATCGTACCCATGCTCCGCGTGGGTATGCCGTTCTGGACGCTCCGCGTCCTCTCCTGAACATGCGGCGAGGCGCAGATGTGTGACGCGGAGCGTCACGAAGGGCATTCCCACGCTGGAGCGTGAGGAACGATAGTCGTCAGGGAGATCACGGAACGGGTAGCGCGCGAGGTGTCCGGGCAAACACCATCGTACCCATGCTCCGCGTGGGTATGCCGTTCTGGACGCTCCGCGTCCTGGCCTGAACATGCGGCGCGGCGCAGATGTGTGACGCGGAGCGTCACGAAGGGCATTCCCACGCTGGAGCGTGAGGAACGATAGCCGTCAGGAAGATCGCGGAACGGGTAGCGCGCGAGGTGTCCGGGCAAACACCATCGTACCCATGCTGGAGCGTGAGGAACGATAGTCGTAACCGCCCCCCACCCCTCGATCAACGCACCAGGTGCAGGAACTGCATATGCCGTTCGTACTGATCGAGCACGTCGTTGATGACTTGTTCCTTGGTGTAACCCACCAGGTCGTAGTCCTGACTGCCCTCGCTCAAGTGAACCTCGGCGCGGTAGTAGCGGCGGTTGTTCAATTGCTTGGAGCCCATGCCGCCACGGGCGAACGACGGGGTGAAGAAGCCTTTCATCTGCACCTGGTAGATGAACGGACGCTCTTCGCCGTGACCGATTTCCAGGGTCACCGAGTCGTTGGACGGATCGGGGACGTTGACCACGTTCAAGCCCTTCTCGACGAACACCGCTGTCACTTCTTCAATCGCCGGACGCACGGTCTGATCAAGGAAGCGGTACACCTCGTCTCGCGACGGGTAATGCACCGCCTGGCTCAGACGCTGACGCCAGCCGCCGCGTCGTGAACCGGATACCGGCGCCAGCGAGTACAACTGCGCGATCTTGCGCTGCGACTCCATGACGAACGCCTTGTGCAAGCCCCACATCATCAGCAACAGAATCAGCGAGAACGGCAACGACGTCAGCACTACAGCCGATTTCAGTGCATCGATGCTGCCCGAGAACAACAGGCCACTGGTGATCAGCGCCGTGGCCACACCCCAGAACACCCGCAGCCATTTCGGACCGTCTTCGTCAGGGTTGCCGCCTTTGGCTGACAGTGTCGACAGCACCACCGTGCCCGAGTCGGCCGAGGTGACGAAGAACACGAAGCTGATGAACACCGTGACGGCAATCACCGTCTTGCTCCACGGATAGGTTTCCAGCAGCAGGTACAGGGTCATCGACGGATCGTCGATAGCCGACTGACCCAGCGCCGTCATGCCATGGTTGAGCACTTGATCGATCGCGCTGTTACCGAAGATCGACATCCACGCCAGGGTGAAGCCCAGCGGGATCAGCAAGACACCGAAGACAAACTCACGGATGGTCCGGCCACGGGAAATACGCGCAATGAACAGGCCCACAAACGGCGCCCAGGCAATCCACCAGGCCCAATAGAACACCGTCCAGCCGCCCAGCCAGTCACTCGGCTCGTTATAGGCATACACGTCGAAACTCTTGCTCGGCAGTGCGCCCAGGTAGTCACCGATGTTCTGCACCAGCGTGTTGAGCAAGTGCTGAGTCGGGCCGGCAAACAGCACGAACAGCAGCAGCGCGCAGGCCAGCAACATATTGATGTCGGACATGACGCGCACGCCCTTGTCGACACCGGCGATCGCCACCAGAATCGCCGCGCCCATCATCAGGGTAATCAGACCGACCTGAATCCAGTGGGTGTGCGCCACGCCGAACAGGTAATCCAGACCGGAGTTGAGGTGCAGCACCCCGAAGCCCATGTCTGCGCCGAGACCGAAGATGGTCGCAATGATGCCGAAGCCATCGACGGCATAACCGATAGGACCATTGATGCGTTTACCAATCAGCGGATACAGCGCCGAACGCAGGGCCAGCGGCAGGTTGTGGCGATAAGCGAAATAGGCCAGCGCCATACCGACGAAGGCAAACACGCCCCAGCCATGCAGGCCCCAGTGCAGAAACAGCAACTGCATGCCCTGGCGCGCAGCTTCTGCGGTGCCACCCTCGCCCTGCGGCGGCTGCAGCAGGTGCGTCAGGGGCTCTGAAACGCAGAAAAAGAACAGCGTGATGCTGATGCCGGCGGCAAACAGCATCCCGGCCCATGACAGGTAACTGAACTCGGGTTCGTCGTGGTCGGCACCGAGCTTGATCTTGCCGAAGCCCGACAAGGCGGTGACCACCACGAAGACCAGGTACAGGGTCATGACCATCATGTAGTACCAGCCGACCGTGTTGGCCGCCCAGTTTTGAGCCGCCAGCAGCCATTCGCCGCTGGCTTGCGGGAACGCGATCACGACGATGCCGAAAATCAGAATAAAACTCGCAGCGAAATAGAACACTGGAGCATTCATGCGAACCATGCCGCTTGAAGAGGAACTCGCAGAACTCATCGGTTGAGTGCCTCCGGACTGATAAAACCAACTGCAAAAAGCGGATACGGCAAGGGTAAGCCTCCTGTTGTGAGCGGGCAGCGAACCACCGGTTTAACTTGAACGAGCGTTCAATTTAAACATGAAAACCCCCGCGAGACCTAATCGCGGGCCGGTGAATGCAGGCTCAGGCGTGGGTATGACGCATGCTTGAGCGGGTTCGTTCCCACGCCAAAGAGGCCATTTGCAGCCTGTCAAATGCGCGCTCTGTGAACGCTCATGGCGCTTCAATCCCGGCCCGAACGCTGCACACATCGTCACCGCACCAACCTGTTACCGACTGCCCCAAAACTGCGCAAAAAGTCATTCAGGTAACAGCACCGCGCTCTTCTCGGAAAAATGCTTTCGTGCTGACCAAAACCGCAAGACCCCGTAAATAAAGCCCTTCAGGCCAATTCGATGAGTAAAAAACAGCAAAGGCGCAAAGTTGGTCTTTTGATTGCATATGCTTGTATGTACAAGTAGAGACAGGCTAAACATTCCGCCTTCTACCCAACTGAATCGGCCTGCTTCGCCAGGCTTTGCTCGCCCTCCATCGGGCTGGTTCGAATTGATCGCCGAGGATTTTTTTGTGACCGAGAATAATCAACACCTGAAGCAGGACTGGACCCGCCATCGCGAAGGCGTCGTGCGGGCTGCACGCGGTACTCAATTGACTGCCAAGAGCTGGCTGACCGAAGCGCCGCTACGCATGTTGATGAACAATCTCGACCCGGAAGTCGCCGAAAACCCCAATGAGCTGGTGGTTTACGGCGGCATCGGCCGCGCCGCGCGCAACTGGGAGTGCTACGACAAGATCGTCGAGAGCCTCACTCAGCTCAACGATGATGAAACCCTGCTGGTACAGTCCGGCAAGCCGGTCGGCGTGTTCAAGACCCACAGCAACGCCCCTCGCGTATTGATCGCCAACTCCAACCTGGTACCGCACTGGGCCAGTTGGGAGCACTTCAACGAACTGGATGCCAAGGGCCTGGCCATGTATGGCCAGATGACCGCCGGCAGCTGGATCTACATCGGCAGCCAGGGCATCGTGCAAGGCACTTACGAAACCTTCGTCGAAGCCGGTCGCCAGCACTATGACGGCAACCTCAAGGGCCGCTGGGTGCTCACCGCAGGTCTGGGCGGCATGGGTGGCGCGCAGCCGCTGGCCGCGACATTGGCCGGGGCCTGCTCGCTGAACATAGAATGCCAGCAGAGCCGCATCGATTTCCGCATCAAGACCCGCTACGTTGACGAACAGGCCGCAGATCTCGATGACGCACTGGCGCGTATCGCCAAATACACGGCCGAAGGCAAAGCCATCTCCATCGCGCTGTGTGGCAACGCGGCGGAAATCCTGCCGGAAATGGTCCGTCGCGGTGTGCGCCCGGACATGGTCACCGACCAGACCAGCGCCCACGACCCGCTCAATGGTTACCTGCCCAAAGGCTGGACCTGGGACGAGTACCGTGCCCGTTCGGTGAGCGAACCGGCCAGTGTGGTCAAGGCCGCCAAGCAGTCGATGGCCGAGCACGTCGAAGCCATGCTCGCCTTCCAGCAAGCCGGCATTCCGACCTTCGACTACGGCAACAATATTCGTCAGATGGCCAAGGAAGTCGGCGTCACCAATGCCTTCGATTTTCCGGGCTTCGTGCCGGCCTATATCCGTCCGCTGTTCTGCCGTGGCATCGGGCCGTTCCGCTGGGCCGCGCTGTCGGGCGACCCGCAGGACATCTACAAGACCGACGCCAAAGTCAAAGAGCTGATCCCGGACGACGAGCACCTGCACAACTGGCTGGACATGGCCCGCGAGCGCATCAGCTTCCAGGGCCTGCCGGCGCGTATCTGCTGGGTCGGCCTGGGTCAACGCGCCAGACTGGGTCTGGCGTTCAATGAGATGGTCCGCAGTGGCGAGTTGTCGGCACCGGTGGTGATCGGTCGCGACCACCTGGACTCCGGCTCGGTCGCCAGCCCCAACCGCGAAACCGAATCCATGCGTGACGGCTCCGACGCTGTTTCCGACTGGCCGCTGCTCAATGCTTTGCTCAACACCGCCAGCGGTGCGACCTGGGTCTCGCTGCACCATGGTGGCGGCGTCGGCATGGGCTTCTCGCAGCATTCCGGGATGGTAATCGTCTGCGACGGCACGGACGAAGCCGCCGAGCGTATTGCCCGCGTGCTGCATAACGACCCGGCCACCGGGGTGATGCGCCATGCCGATGCCGGTTACGACATCGCTATCGACTGTGCCAGAGAGCAGGGCTTGAACCTGCCAATGATCGGACGTTGACAACGTTGTCGGCCATCAGGCCGGCACACGTCGGGGACGGGCATGAGCATGCCCACGGGCCGGATGCCTACTTGAAGCTGCCGTCATCCATTTAAGGCTTAGGAGCATCGACAATGAATATGAAAAAGGCCCTGTTGACCACATTGGTATCCGCTGGCCTGCTCGCCAGCGCAGGCGCAAGTCAGGCTGCCGGCTGGTGCGAATCAGGCAAGCCGGTGAAATTCGCCGGTCTTAACTGGGAAAGCGCGATGCTGCTGACCGATGTACTGCAGGTCATTCTGGACAAGGGTTACGGCTGCACCGTTGACGCCCTGCCCGGCAATTCCATCGCCATGGAAAATGCCCTGGGCACCAACGATATCCAGATCTTTGCCGAAGAATGGGTAGGTCGCAGCGAGGTCTGGAACAAGGCCGCCGCTGCCGGCAAGGTGGTCGGTGTCGGCGCACCGATCGTCGGCGCTGTGGAAGGCTGGTACGTGCCACGCTACGTGATCGAAGGCGATGCCAAACGCAAGCTGGAAGCCAAGGCACCCAACCTGAAATCCATCAGCGATCTGGCCCAGTATTCAGCCGTGTTCAAGGATCAGGAAGAGCCTGGCAAGGGCCGCTTCTATAACTGTCCGGCCGGCTGGACCTGTGAGCTGGAAAACAGCGAAATGCTCAAGAGCTACGGCCTGGAAAGCAAATACACCAACTTCCGCCCGGGCACCGGCCCCGCGCTGGATGCGGCGATTCTCTCCAGTTACAAACGTGGCGAGCCGATCCTGACCTACTATTGGTCACCCACGCCGCTCATGGGTCAGGTAGACCTGGTGCGTCTGGAGGAGAAAGCCGGGGTCAACAAGACGATCGATATCAAGGTCGGCGTGTCCAAAGTGTTCCACGATGAGGCCCCTGAACTGGTCGCAATCCTGGAAAAGGTCAACCTGCCGATCGACCTGCTCAACCAGAACCTGGGGCGCATGGCCAAGGAACGCATCGAATCGCCGAAGCTGGCGAAGATTTTCCTGAAAGAGCACCCCGAAGTCTGGCACAAATGGGTCAGCGAAGACGCCGCGAAGAAGGTGGACGCTTCGTTGTAAACGACCGGGCTGTCGGACTGTACGGTTCGACAGCCCCGTCGTTGACCCGACACACCTCATTTGAGAGCCGCTTATGTTTCCTGAAAGCTTCACTTTCTCGATCGCCAACTGGGTCAACGATGGCGTCGACTCACTGGTCACGCAGTACGGCGATGTGTTCCGGCACATCTCCGACACCCTGCTATGGGCCATCGTCAACCTCGAAGGCCTGCTGCGCATGGCGCCGTGGTGGCTGATGCTGATGATCGTCGGCGGCATTGCCTGGCACGCGACACGCAAGATCGTCACGACGCTGGTCATCGTCGGCCTGCTGTTTCTGGTCGGTGCGGTCGGGTTGTGGGACAAGCTGATGCAGACCCTGGCGCTGATGCTGGTCGCCACGATCATCGCGGTGCTGATCGGCATTCCGCTGGGCATTCTTTCGGCACGCAGCAATCGTCTGCGCTCGGTGCTGATGCCGCTGCTCGACATCATGCAGACCATGCCCAGCTTCGTTTACCTGATCCCGGTGCTGATGCTGTTCGGTCTGGGCAAGGTTCCGGCGATCTTCGCCACGGTGATTTACGCCGCGCCGCCGCTGATTCGTCTGACCGATCTGGGCATTCGTCAGGTGGACGGTGAAGTGATGGAAGCCATCAACGCGTTCGGCGCCAACCGCTGGCAGCAACTTTTCGGTGTGCAACTGCCGCTGGCGATGCCGAGCATCATGGCCGGGATCAACCAGACCACCATGATGGCGCTGTCGATGGTGGTGATTGCCTCGATGATCGGCGCACGCGGGCTTGGCGAAGACGTGCTGGTGGGCATTCAGACCCTCAACGTCGGGCGCGGGCTGGAAGCGGGCCTGGCCATTGTCATTCTGGCGGTCGTCATCGACCGTATCACGCAGGCCTATGGCCGCCCACGGCATGAGGCGCACAAATGAGCAGCGTGGAACCGAACAAAATCGTCGTCAAAAACGTGTTCAAGATCTTCGGCAACCGCTCCAAGGAAGCACTGCAGTTGATCCAGCAAAACCACAGCAAGGACCAGGTGCTGGCCCAGACCGGCTGCGTGGTCGGGGTCAACGACCTGTCGCTGTCGATCGGCAGCGGCGAAATCTTCGTCATCATGGGCCTGTCCGGCTCGGGAAAATCAACGCTGGTGCGCCACTTCAACCGGCTGATCGACCCTACCAGCGGCGAGATTCTGGTCGATGGCGAAGACATCCTGCGTTACGACATGGAGGCCTTGCGCCAATTCCGCCGGCACAAGATCAGTATGGTGTTCCAGAGCTTCGGCCTGCTGCCGCACAAGACCGTGCTGGCCAACGTGGCCTACGGCCTGACCGTGCGTGGCGAGAGCAAGGCGCTGTGTCAGGAACGCGCGCAGCACTGGATCACCACCGTAGGCCTCAAGGGCTACGAAAACAAATACCCGCACCAGCTTTCCGGCGGCATGCGTCAGCGTGTAGGTCTGGCCCGCGCACTGGCGGCCGACACCGACATCATTCTGATGGACGAAGCATTCAGCGCCCTCGACCCGCTGATCCGCGCCGAGATGCAGGACCAGTTGCTGGAGCTGCAAGCCAGTCTGCACAAGACCATCGTGTTCATTACCCACGACCTGGACGAGGCCGTGCGCATCGGCAATCGCATCGCGATCCTCAAGGACGGGCGATTGATTCAGGTCGGTACGCCGAAAGAAATCCTTCATTCGCCCGCCGACGATTACGTGGATCGTTTCGTTCAGCGCCGCGTAGCCACCCTTTAAGGACCGTTGCAGATGTCGCGAGCAGAACAGATCGTCATCGGTGAAGCACCTGCGGGCTGGCAGGACGTGGTCGCCGTGGCTCGACATGGCGCAAGACTGGTCCTGTCGGACGCCGCTTGGGCACGGATCGACAACGCTCAGGCCATCGTGCAGCGCATCGTCGTCAGCGGCGAGCGCGCCTATGGCGTGAACACCGGGCTCGGCGCGCTGTGCAATGTGTCACTGCAAGGCGAACAGCTCAGTCGCCTGTCGCGCAATACCCTGCTCAGCCATGCCTGCGGCGTCGGTACGCCACTGGCCGACGAGCAGACCCGCGCAATCATCTGCGCCGCGATTCTCAACTACAGCCAGGGCAAGTCCGGCATTCACCGGCAAGTGGTCGAAGCGCTGCTGGCCCTGCTCAACCGCGGCATCACGCCGCAAGTACCGGCGCAGGGTTCGGTGGGTTATCTGACGCACATGGCGCACGTCGGTATCGCGTTACTGGGCATCGGTCAGGTCAGCTATCGCGGGCAGATCGTCCCGGCTGAGCAGGCCTTGAACGAAGAAGGTCTGGTTCCGGTCATCCTTGGTGCCAAGGACGGTTTGTGTCTGGTCAACGGCACACCGTGCATGACCGGCCTGAGCTGTCTGGCCATCGCTGATGCCGAGCGCCTGAGCCAATGGGCCGACGTGATCGGCGCGATGAGCTTCGAAGCCCTGCGCGGCCAGCTGGACGCATTCGATGCAAGCATTCTCGCCCTCAAGCCGCATCCGGGCATGCAGCAGGTGGGCAAGAACCTGCGCATGTTGTTGGCAGGCAGCGACGTGCTCGCCAGCAGTGAAGGCATTCGTACTCAGGATGCGCTGAGTATCCGTTCGATTCCCCAGGTGCATGGTGCCACCCGCGACCAGTTGGCTCACGCCACTCGCCAGGTCGAGATCGAGCTCAATTCAGTCACCGATAACCCGCTGCTGCTCGGCACGCCCGAGGCTTTCCGCGTGGTGTCTCAGGCCAATCCACACGGCCAGTCGGTGGCCATGGCGGCAGACCTGCTGTGCATGGCGATGGCAGAGCTGGGCTCGATCGCCGAACGACGCCTCGACCGCCTGATCAACCCGATGGTCAGCGGCCTGCCGGCGTTTCTGGTCACCCAGCCGGGCGTCAACTCGGGAATGATGATCGTCCAGTACGTCGCCGCTTCGCTGTGCGCGGAAAACCGCCAGATGGCGCAACCGGCCGTGGTCGACAACTACGTGACCTCCGGTCTGCAGGAGGATCACCTGAGCCTGGGCACCAGCGCCGCGCTCAAGCTGCACAAGGTGCTGGGCAATACCACGCAGATTCTGGCCATCGAGTATCTGCTCGCGGCCCAGGCGTTCGAATTTCTCAAGACACAGGGTTTTGGCGTGGGCACCGGTGCCGCGTGGCGACTGCTGCGCGAGCGCATTCCGGCCTACGACGAAGACCGCTGGCTGGCCCCGGACATCGCCAGCAGCGCGGCCCTGCTCAAAGACGAAACGTCGCTGGAAAGGGTTTTCCAGCACTGCCGTGACAACGCGGCAGGCCTATAAAAGCAGCGTACGGCCACACGCCGTCGCTGACATCCATCAAGGAGTAGCAGCATCGTGACCACCTTATCTGCCAAGACGCTGAACCTGATCCCCGGCCAACTGACCCTGGCGCAACTGCGCGGCATTTATCTGCAGCCGGTCAGCCTGACGCTGGACAGCAGCGCGAACCAGCAGATCGACGACAGCGTCGCCTGTGTCGAGCGCATTCTGGCCGAGAACCGCACCGCCTACGGCATCAACACCGGCTTCGGCCTGCTCGCTTCGACGCGGATTGCCAGCGAAGACCTGGAAAACCTGCAGCGTTCGCTGGTGCTGTCGCATGCGGCCGGTGTCGGTCAGCCGATCAGCGATGAGCTGGTGCGACTGATCATGGTGCTCAAGGTCAACAGCCTGAGCCGCGGCTTCTCGGGCATTCGGCGCGTGGTCATCGACGCCCTGATTGCGCTGATCAATGCCCAGGTCTACCCGCATATTCCGCTCAAGGGCTCGGTCGGTGCTTCCGGTGACCTGGCGCCGCTGGCGCACATGTCGCTGGTGCTGCTGGGCGAAGGCAAGGCGCGCTACAAGGGCGAATGGCTGAACGGCGTCGATGCGCTGGCGGCTGCCGGGCTGCAACCGCTGACCCTGGCGGCCAAGGAAGGATTGGCGCTGCTCAACGGCACGCAAGTGTCTAGCGCCTACGCATTGCGCGGCCTGTTCGAAGGCGAAGACCTGTTCGCTGCGGCTCTGACTTGCGGCTCGTTGACTGTGGAAGCAGTACTCGGTTCGCGCTCGCCCTTCGACGCGCGCATTCATGCCGCACGCGGGCAGCGCGGGCAGATCGACGCGGCGGCCTGCTACCGCGACCTGCTGGGCGAAAGCAGCGGCGTGTCCGAGTCGCACCGCAATTGCGACAAGGTTCAGGACCCCTACTCGTTGCGCTGCCAGCCACAGGTCATGGGCGCATGCCTGACCCAGCTGCGTCAGGCCGCCGAGGTGCTGGAAATCGAAGCCAACGCGGTGTCCGACAACCCGCTGGTGTTCGCCGCCGAGAACGACGTCATATCCGGTGGCAATTTTCACGCCGAGCCGGTCGCCATGGCAGCGGACAATCTCGCGCTGGCAATCGCCGAGATCGGCTCGCTCAGCGAACGACGCATTTCGCTGATGATGGACAAGCACATGTCGCAGTTGCCGCCCTTCCTGGTGGCCAACGGCGGCGTCAATTCCGGGTTCATGATCGCGCAGGTGACCGCCGCCGCACTGGCCAGTGAAAACAAGGCATTGGCCCATCCACACAGTGTCGACAGCCTGCCAACCTCGGCCAATCAGGAAGACCATGTGTCGATGGCCCCGGCCGCCGGCAAGCGCTTATGGGAAATGGCAGAAAACGTTCGCGGGATTCTTGCCGTAGAATGGTTGGCTGCCTGCCAGGGTCTGGACTTGCGTGAAGGTCTGAAAACCTCTCCGAAGCTGGAGCAAGCCCGCAGCCTGTTGCGCAGCAAGGTCCCGTTCTATGAAAAGGACCGCTTTTTTGCACCGGACATCGAAGCTGCCAGTCAGTTGCTGTCCTCCACTTGCCTGAACCCGCTGGTTCCTGCACGTCTGCTACCGAGTCTGTGATGCACCGCGAGCCTGGCAGGGCTCGCTTTGGTCATCGCTGCGGGAGGCCGGATGCAGACGTTCTCGCGGCTTTTGCCATACCTGTAATGAAATGGACCTGAAATGACGTCACAAGATGGTTTGAAACGCGGGTTATCCGCCCGCCACATCCGCTTCATGGCCCTGGGCTCTGCCATCGGTACAGGGTTGTTCTACGGCTCGGCCTCGGCGATTCAACAGGCCGGGCCTGCCGTACTGCTGGCTTACCTGATCGGCGGCGCGGCGGTGTACATGGTGATGCGCGCGCTCGGCGAAATGGCGGTCCACGACCCGGTGTCCGGTTCGTTCAGCCATTACGCCACGCGCTACATGGGCCCGCTGGCCGGCTTCGTGCTCGGCTGGACCTATGCGTTCGAGATGATCATCGTCTGCCTCGCCGACGTGACCGCATTCGGCATCTACATGGGCTTCTGGTTTCCGGAAGTGCCGCGCTGGATCTGGGTGCTGGGCATCGTCTTTCTGATCGGCGCGCTCAACCTGTGCAACGTGAAAGTCTTTGGTGAAACCGAGTTCTGGCTGTCGATCCTCAAGGTCAGCGCCATCGTGGCGATGATCGTCGCAGGCTTCGGCATCATGATCTTCGGTATCGGCAGCTCGGCCAGCGGCAGCGAAATCGGCATCAGCAACCTGTGGGCGCATGGCGGCTTCATGCCCAACGGTGTCACCGGCCTGATCGCCTCGTTCGCGGTGGTGATGTTTGCCTTCGGCGGCATCGAAATCATCGGCATTACCGCAGGCGAAGCGAAGGACCCGCGACGCAGCCTGCCGCAAGCGATCAATGCCGTGCCGCTGCGCATTCTGCTGTTCTACGTGCTGACTCTGTTCGTGCTGATGTGCATCTACCCGTGGCCGCAGATCGGCACGCAGGGCAGCCCGTTCGTGCAGATTTTCGACAACCTGGGTATCGCCTCGGCGGCGACCATCCTCAACATCGTGGTGATCTCGGCTGCCGTCTCGGCGATCAACAGCGACATCTTCGGCGCAGGCCGCATGATGTATGGCCTGGCCCGTGAAGGTCAGGCGCCCGCCAGTTTTGCCCGCGTGTCGCGCCATGGCGTGCCGTGGATGACCGTGCTGGTCATGGGCATCGCGCTGCTGGGCGGCGTGCTGCTCAACTACCTGATCCCCAAGAACGTGTTCCTGCTGATCGCTTCGCTGGCCACCTTCGCCACCGTGTGGGTCTGGCTGATGATTCTGCTGACGCAGGTCGCCATGCGCCGCTCGATGAGCCGCGAGGAAGCGGCACAGCTGAAATTCGCCGTGCCGTTCTGGCCTTACGGGCCGGCGGCTGCCATCGCCTTCATGCTGTTCATCTTCGGCGTGCTGGGTTACTTCCCGGACAACCGTGCAGCCTTGATCGTCGGCGCAATCTGGATCGTGCTGCTGCTCATTGCCTACGCTGTGTGGGTCAAGCCCAAGGCGCTCAACACCACTCATTGATCAACGAGGCCTCGAATGAAAACGCTCTGGAAAAACTGTCACATCGCAAGCATGGCGCACGGTAAATACTCGATCATCGAGGATGCCGCCATCGTGACCTCCGGAGCGCTCATCGAGTGGATCGGGCCTCAGGCCGAGCTGGCCGAGCCGGAACATGACAACTGCATCGATCTGGACGGGGCATGGGTCACGCCCGGCCTGATCGACTGCCACACCCATACGGTGTTCGGCGGCAACCGCAGCGGCGAGTTCGAACAGCGTTTGCAGGGTGTGAGCTACGCCGAGATCGCCGCAGCGGGCGGCGGTATTGCCAGCACGGTGCGTGCCACTCGCGCCGCCAGTGAGGATGAGCTGTACGCCAGTGCCGAGCGCCGTCTGCGGCATCTGCTGAAAGACGGCGTCACGACCGTCGAGATGAAGTCGGGTTACGGGCTGGACCTGGAAAACGAGCGCAAGATCCTGCGGGTGATTCGGCGTCTGGGCAACACCCAGCCCGTCACCGTGCGCGCCACCTGCCTGGCCGCCCACGCGCTGCCACCGGAATACGCCGATCGCGCCGACGATTACATCAACCACATCTGCAACGACATGCTCCCGGCGCTGGCAGCCGAAGGACTGGTCGATGCAGTGGATGCCTTCTGTGAATACCTGGCGTTTTCGCCCGCCCAGGTCGAGCAGGTGTTCATCACCGCAGGGCAGTTGGCACTGCCGGTCAAACTGCATGCCGAGCAGCTGTCGTCATTGGGCGGATCGAGCCTGGCCGCGCGCTACAAGGCGCTGTCGGCGGATCACCTGGAGTTCATGACCGAAGACGACGCCATCGCCATGGCCGCTGCCGGAACCGTCGCGGTGCTGCTGCCGGGAGCGTTTTACTTCCTGCGGGAAACCCAATTGCCGCCGATGGACGCGCTGCGCAAGCACGGCGTGCCGATTGCGATTGCCACCGACCTCAACCCTGGCACCTCGCCGGGCCTGTCATTGCGCCTGATGCTGAACATGGCCTGCACGCTGTTTCGCATGACGCCCGAAGAAGCACTGGCGGGGGTGACGTTCAATGCCGCCAGGGCGTTGGGCATGAGCGCGACCCACGGCTCGCTGGAGGTCGGCAAGGTCGCGGATTTCGTCGCCTGGAACATCGAACGACCGGCTGATCTGGCCTATTGGCTGGGCGGTGATCTGGACAAACGCATCGTGCGCCACGGCGTCGAATCATCGATCTGAAGGAGAGCCCTGTGGATAACGTTCTGACATTCAAACGTGGCCGCATTCCGCTGCTGATCAGCATGCCGCATGCCGGTCTGAAACTGACCCCGGTGGTCGAAGCCGCGCTGGTGGACGAAGCCTTGAGCCTGCCGGACACCGACTGGCACATCCCGCGCCTGTATGACTTCGCCGCCGAATTGGGCGCCAGCACCCTGGCCGCCGAGTACTCGCGTTTTGTCATCGACCTGAACCGGCCCGCTGACGACAAGCCCATGTACGCAGGTGCGACCACCGGCCTGTTTCCGTCGATCCTGTTCGATGGTGTACCCCTGTTCAAGGACGGCCAGACGCCCAGCGCCGAGGAGCGGGCGCGCTATCTGCAGCAGATCTGGACACCGTATCACCAGACGCTGGAGCAGGAACTGCAGCGCATGCGTGACGAGTTCGGTTATGCGCTGCTGTTCGACGCCCACTCGATTCGCGGCCACATTCCGCACCTGTTCGACGGTCGCCTGCCGGACTTCAACCTGGGCACCTTCAATGGCGCCAGCTGCGACCCGGAGCTGGCCAGCCGAATGGAGCAGGTCTGCGCAGCGGCCAAGGACTACAGCCATGTGCTGAACGGACGCTTCAAGGGCGGCCACATCACCCGACACTACGGCAACCCGGCCAACAACATCCACGCCGTACAGCTGGAGCTGGCGCAAAGCACCTACATGGACGAATTCGTGCCCTTCCACTACCGCCCGGACCTGGCTGAGCCTACTCGCGCCGTACTCAAGCCACTGCTGGAAACCTTCATCGCCTGGGGGCAAGAGCGGTTCGGCTGACAACGTCGGACGCAGAGCGTGGGAGCGATAGCCGATAGCAACACCGATTATCGTTCCCGCGCTCCGCGTGGGAATGCCGTTCCGGACGCTCCGCGTCCGCCCTTCAAGGTTCCCGCCTGATCACTTCTTGAGCAAGCGCAAGCCGTTGAACACCACCAGCAAGCTCACGCCCATGTCGGCAAACACCGCCATCCACATGGTCGCCAGACCCGCGAAGGTGATGCCGATGAACAGCACCTTGGTCACAATGGCCAACACAATGTTCTGCTTGAGCACTGCCGAGGTTCGACGGGACAGCTTGATAAACGTCGGTATCTTGCGCAGATCATCGTCCATCAGGGCGACATCTGCCGTTTCGATAGCCGTATCGGTGCCTGCCGCAGCCATGGCGAAACCAATCTCCGCACGGGCCAGCGCAGGGGCATCATTGATACCGTCACCGACCATGCCCACCCGGTGATTGCGGCTGTAAAGCGCCTCGATCGCACTGAGCTTGTCGGCAGGCAGCAGATTGCCCTGCGCTTCGTCGATGCCGACCTGATCGGCAATCGCCTTGGCCGTGTGCGGGTTATCACCGGTCAGCATGACCGTCTTGATGCCCAGCTCGTGCAACTGAGCAATGGCTTCGCGGCTGGTCTCCTTCACCGTATCGGCGACAGCAAACAGCGCAATCGGGCCAGAGGCATCGAGCAACAGCACCACGGTCTTGCCCTGCATTTCCAGCGCATCGAGCCTGGCTTCCAGCTCTGGCGAGCACAGGCCAAGTTCTTCCACCAGACGATGGTTGCCCAGGTGATACATCTGGCCGTTGATCTCGCCTTTCACACCGCGCCCACCCAACGCCTCGAACGCACTGACTTCATGCAGCGTCAGGCTGCCATCGGCGGCCTTGGCAATGGCTTGGGAAACCGGGTGATCTGAACGACCCGCGAGGCTCGCGGCGATGGCAGGCGCGCTGTTGGCGACTGCGGGGTTCAACGGCACATAGTCGGTCTGCACCGGCTTGCCGTGGGTCAGCGTGCCGGTCTTGTCGAGGGCCAGGTAATCAAGCTTCTCGCCCATTTCCAGATAAACGCCACCCTTGATCAAAATCCCCTTGCGCGCCGCCGCTGCCAGACCGCTGACGATGGTTACCGGCGTGGAAATCACCAGCGCACACGGGCAGGCCACTACCAGCAGCACCAGCGCCCGGTAGATCCAGTCATACCATTCGCCGCCGAAGAACAGCGGTGCGACCAACGCCAGCGCCAACGCGACGACGAATACCACCGGCGTGTAGATACGCGAGAAGCTGTCGACAAAGCGCTGGGTCGGCGCACGCGAACCCTGAGCCGCTTCCACCGCATGAATGATGCGCGCCAGCGTCGAGTTGTTTGCCGCCGCAGTAACACGGTATTCCAGGGAGCCCGCCTGGTTGATGGTGCCCGCGAAAACCTTATCGCCGACGGTCTTTTCCACCGGCAGGCTTTCACCGGTAATCGACGCCTGATCGATGGTCGAACTACCAGATACCACTTCACCATCAAGGCCGACACGCTCGCCGGGCTTGATCCGGACGATAGCCTCCAGTTCAACGTTTTTGGCCTCGACTTCCTGCCAACTGCCATCCGCCTGCTTGACGGTGGCAAGCTCTGGCGTCAACTGCATCAGGCCGCTGATTGCATTGCGCGCGCGGTCCAGCGACTTGGCTTCGATCAACTCGGCAATGGTAAACAGGAACATCACCATCGCCGCTTCCGGCCACTGACCGATCACAATCGCGCCGGTCACCGCGATGCTCATCAGCGCATTGATATTCAGGTTGAAGTTCTTGAGCGCGATCCAGCCTTTCTTGTAGGTCGTCAGGCCGCAACTGAAGATCGACACCAGTGCCAGCAGCGCCACAACCCAGGTCGGGCCGAGCGAGGCAAAATGGACCACCTCTGCGCCAAGCGCCGCAACGCCGGACAACGCCAGCGGCCACCAGTGTTTCTTCACCACCGGCGCCGGTTCGGCAGACGCTGCACCGTCCTCGACCGGCTCGGCCTGCATGCCCAGCGAGCTGATGGCCTCACGAATCGGATCGGTGGACGGCAGATCGTGCCAGACGCCCAGCATGCGGTTGATCAGGTTGAATTCCAGCTTCTGCACACCGGCCAGCTTGCCCAGTTTGTTCTGGATCAGCGTCTGCTCGGTGGGGCAATCCATCGCCTCGATACGGAAGCTGCTCAGACGACCGCCCGCTGCTGGTGCTTCGCCAAAGGCCACTACGGCAGGCTGTGCCTCGCTGGAGCAGCACGAATGCGCATGCTCCACGGTTTTTTGCTCGTGCGCGTGCTCGCCGTGATCATGATCGTGGTCATGGTCATGTCCGGGGGAATTCTTGATCGTCGTGCCCATTCGTTGTGGCTCCAGGATTCTGCTTGTTGCCAAGTGAACACCCTGTAGCCACTATAGGGTCAAGCACTCAAACGAGATGAGTCCAAATGAAAATCGGCGAACTGGCAAAACTGACCGACACCCAGGTCGAAACCATCCGTTATTACGAACGCGAAGGCCTGCTGCCCGCGCCCGCCCGCAGCGATGGCAACTACCGGCTGTACACCCAGGCACACACGGAGCGCCTGTCGTTCATCCGCAATTGCCGCAGCCTGGACATGACCCTTGGAGAAATCCGCAGCCTGCTCAACCTGCGCGACAGCCCACAGGACCAGTGCGAAAACGTCAACGCCCTGATCGACGAACACATCGAACACGTCAACGCCCGCGTCGCAAGCCTGCAAGCGCTCCAGGAACAACTGCTCGACCTGCGCCGCCGCTGCAGCGACGGCACGACAGAACATTGCGCGATACTGGAAAGGCTGGAAGTGACGGGCGCTGTGGCAGCGCCAGAGGGCGAGCCTTCACATGTGGGGAGGAGTCATGGGCATTGAGACGGGTTTGAGACCTCTGGTGCAAGCTGCGCAGCTTGCACCACCGCCACAAGCTCAGTGATCGCCTTGACGAGCTGATCCTTGGCAGCTTTCTCTTTCGCTGCCTCTTCACCCGCCCGCTCAGAATCTGCGCGCTTGAACGCTTCACGCACCTCATCGCTGAAGATGCTGATGGAGACAATATTTTCCTGCCGAAAACCAATAGGCCTGAGCGGTGTATCACTCGGATAATCGGTCGTGTACACGACTTTAAGGGTGTCTTTATCCCGATAGCCACTGACGGTGGGTATGAGCAGAATCTCCTGATTCACACCCGTCACTTCGGTGGGGGCTCCGACGTCCATGATGTAACCGACGTAGACCTTTCGATCCACCATCGTGATCATCACTTCTTCCTTGTCGACAAATGCATCAAAAAGCGTCGAGCAGATAGGGCTGTGTTCTACAGACTCGCCCAACAGATAGGCCGCAATTTCTTCTTCTTTACTGGCCTTCAGTTGCCACTTGAGAATCTTGACAGTAAGAAAAGCGCCCAGGCTTGGCATCGCCAGGGTTAATAATCCTGAAAGGGCAAGGAACACACCGACCTGGCTGAAATTTTTGCCAGTGATGTCGAAATCCTGCCCCATTTGACCTAAAGCGCCCATGAAATCGGTGTTCACGGCAAAACAGAGTGGGGAGGCCGCGTTCGCCGTTTGGAGCCATTCGGGACACAACACACCCCAGTCATGCGAGAACAGTCCTGCAAGGACTGCGGTGACAGACATGGCCGCTACAAAGCAGTAAATGCCATAACGGCCCACCTGCAGATAAAGCATCTGGCCCTCATAGCGATGCAACCTGCAGTAAATGGTGGGATCTTTCAGGCACACCAAAAAGCCGCTGACGAGTAGTGGCAGCAGAAGTAAAAAAGCCATTTATCAGGATTCGGCTTGCGGAGTGACCAGTTTTTTAGCCTTGTCGCGGGAGGAGCGAACCAAACCTTCGATTTCTTTGGCGTCCATGGACATGCGGCCGCCCCTCACCACAAGAGTGTCGATGTTCTTGATTGCCTGCATGAAGGCTTCATCTTCAGCCTTCTTCGTATCACTACGATGTCCAATCCGATTGAAAAACATAGTCGATTCCATTGAACAGGGTCAGGGGAGTTACGCCAAAACTATAGCACAACGCTCAATTCGCTCTTACGGACTCAAACAGCCATCGGCGCCGTCATTGCCGGGTGATGCTGATAGCCTTCCAGTGAGAAGTCCGAAGGCTCGATCAGCTCTAGCCATTCAGGCTGGTACACACCGGTCTTGGCGAATTCCGGCACGCGGTCGGAGATCACCAGTTTCGGCATCGGGTACGGCTCGCGGGTCATCTGTTCGTTGAGCATGTCCAGGTGGTTTTCGTACACGTGGGCGTCACCGATGAAGTAGGTGAACCAGCGCGGCGTGTAGCCGGTCAGGCGGCCGATCAGGCTGAGCAGCGCGGCGCCTTCGGTCAGGTTGAACGGCGTACCGAGGCCCAGATCGTTGGAGCGGATGTACAGCGTCAGCGAGATTTCGCGGGTCTGCGGGTTCGGGTGCAGCTGGTACAGCAGGTGGCACGGCGGCAGGGCCATTTCATCGAGCTGTGCGCAGTTCCAGCCGTGGAACAGGATCCGCCGGCTGCCCGGGTCGTTGATGATGGTGTCGACGCACTGGCGAATCTGGTCGATGGCCTTGTACAGGACCACGAAAGACTGGCCGTCTTCTTCGGACTCGGCAATCTGACGATACCCCTGGCCCAGCGCCAGTTCGATGGCCGCGACATTGCCAGCATCGATACGCTTGTAGGCAGGCCACTTGCGCCATTGCACGCCATAGATTTCGCCCAGATCGTCCTCGCCCTTGCGGAACGGGTTGTTCAGCCACTGAGCGTTTTCGTTGGCGTTCTGATCCCAGACCTTGCAGCCCAGTTCGCGGAATTCGGCGGCGTTGTTTACGCCACGCAGAAAGCCGACCATCTCGCCGATGGCCGACTTGAAGGCCATGCGCCGTGTGGTGATCGCCGGAAAACCTTCCTGCAAGTCATAACGCAGCATCGCCCCCGGAAAGCTGATGGTGTTCACGCCGGTACGGTTGGCTTGCAAGGTCCCGTGCTTGATCACATGAGCGACCAGTTCCAGATATTGCTTCATAAATCACCTGCATTGTTGAACGCGCCGGGCGTTGTCTCACCCGGCGTTTCGGTATTAGGCCGCTGCTTTGCTGGCGGACGGGTCGCGCTTGTAGGCCAGCCAGATCAGCAACAGGCCGGCGATGATCATCGGCAGGCTGAGGATCTGACCCATGGTCACCCAGCCCCACGCCAGGTAACCCAACTGGGCGTCAGGGACCCGGACGAACTCGACCACAAAGCGGAAGATCCCGTAGAACAGCGCAAACATGCCGGAAACGGCCATGGTCGGACGCGGCTTGCGGGCGTACAGATTGAGGATGATGAACAGCGCAACGCCTTCCAGCGCGAACTGATACAGCTGCGAGGGATGACGCGCCAGTTGCGCAGGGTCGCTGAACGGCGGGAAGACCATGGCCCACGGCACATCGGTCGGCTTGCCCCACAGCTCGGCATTGATGAAGTTGCCGATACGCCCGGCACCCAGGCCGATCGGCACCAGCGGGGCAACGAAGTCCATCAGCTGGAAGAAGCTTTTGCCGTTGCGCTTGCCAAACCACCAGGCCGCGATCATCACGCCGACAAAGCCGCCGTGGAACGCCATGCCGCCCTTCCAGACCTCGAAGATCAGCAGCGGATTGGCGATGTAGGCCGACAGGTCATAGAACAGCACGTAGCCCAGCCGCCCACCGACAATCACGCCCATGGCCAGCCAGAAAATCAGGTCGGAAAGTTTTTCCTTGGTCCAGGTCGGGTCGAACTTGTTCAGGCGACGCGACGCGAGCAGCCAGGCGCCGCCGATACCGACCAGGTACATCAAACCGTACCAGTGAATTTGCAGCGGGCCGATAGCGACGGCTACCGGGTCAATCTGCGGGTAAGGCAGCATTGCGACTCCTCAATTGGAACGCCCTTGCGAGCGACTGAATCAGGCGCGCATGTTACCGGAGCCCGGCAGGATGCTCTAGCGGCGACCGATGGAAGCCGCCTGAACGAAGTGAAAAAAGATGTGCCTGGTGTGTCCAGCCGTATGGTTATCGCTTCCACGCGCAGCGTTATATACAGGTCTTGGAGAGCACTGAATACGTGCCTTTCAGGCTTCTGCCCGCAGGACGTAGGAGCGCACCGGGCGACGCCTGGCTTATTCGCGAAGACGGTGTTTCAGACGGTACGTTTTCGGCGATCATGCCGGCCTCTTCGCGAACAAGTTCGCTCCTACGAGGGCAATGTGTACTCCCTGTGGGAATGAGAGGGCGTTGGAGCGCACCGGGCGACGCTTCGCTTGTTCGCGAAGACGGTGTCTTCAGACGATACGTTTTCGGCGATCATGCCGACCTCTTCGCGAACAAGTTCGCTCCTACAGGGGCGATGTGCACTCCCTGTGGGAGTGAGCTCACGAAAGCATTAGTAGCGCTTAGTGCCCTTTGACCGAGCTCGGGTTGATCATCCGCGACAGGCCGAGGTTTTTCAGCGCCAGTTGCAGGGAGCTGCTGATGACTTGCGGGTTGTCGTTGGTCATCAGTTGCGCCAGCAGTTCCTTGGCCTTGCTGAGGTTGATCTGGCGCAGCATCCATTTCACTTTCGGCAGGTTGGTGGCGTTCATCGACAGGCTGTCGAAACCCATCGCCATCAACAGTACCGCTGCTGCCGGGTCACCCGCCATTTCGCCGCAGATGCTCACCGGTTTGCCCTCGGCGTGAGCATCACGCACCACGCTTTGCAGCGCCTGAAGCACCGCCGGGTGCAGGTAATCGTAGAGATCGGCCACACGCGGGTTGTTGCGGTCGACCGCCAGCAGGTACTGGGTCAGGTCGTTCGAACCCACCGAGAGGAAGTCTACCTGCCGCGCCAGGTCGCGAGTCTGATAGACCGCAGCCGGCACTTCGATCATTACGCCCACGGGCGGCATCGGCACGTCGGTGCCTTCGTCGCGCACCTCGCCCCAGGCGCGGTGGATCAGGTGCAGCGCTTCTTCCACTTCGTGGGTGCTGGAGATCATCGGCAACAGAATGCGCAGGTTGTTCAGGCCCTCGCTGGCCTTGAGCATCGCGCGGGTCTGGACCAGGAAGATTTCCGGGTGGTCGAGGGTGACGCGAATACCGCGCCAGCCGAGAAACGGGTTGTCTTCCTTGATCGGGAAGTAGGACAGCGACTTGTCGCCACCGATGTCCAGGCTGCGCATGGTCACCGGCAGTGGATGGAAGGCGGCCAGTTGCTCGCGGTAGATCGCCAGCTGTTCTTTTTCGCTCGGGAAGCGCTGGTTGATCATGAACGGCACTTCGGTGCGGTACAGGCCCACCCCTTCGGCGCCTCGCTGTTGCGCACGCGCCACGTCGGCCAGCAGGCCGGTGTTGACCCATAGCGGCATGCGATGCCCGTCGAGGGTCACGCAAGGCAGTTCGCGCAGTGCATCCAGGCCCTGGGAGAGCTGACGCTCCTCCTCCACCACCTTGCCGAACTGCTTGCGCATGATTTCGCTGGGGTTGGTGAAGACTTCGCCGTGATAGCCGTCGACCACCAGATCGATGCCATCGACCTTGGAGTAAGGGAAGTCCACCAGGCCCATGACCGTGGGAATGCCCATGGCCCGTGCCAGAATCGCAACGTGGGAGTTGCCGGAACCCTGAACCGACACCAGGCCGACCAGTTTGCCTTCTGGCACCTCGCCGAGCATCGCCGGGGTCAGCTCTTCACTCACCAGAATCGTGTTGTCGGGATAGACCAGCGCCTGTTGCCGCGCTTCCTGGAGATAGGCCAGCAGGCGGCGGCCCAGGTCCTTGACGTCCGACGCCCGCTCGCGCAGGTAGGCATCGTCCATCAGCTCGAAACGTTTGACGTGCTCACTGACCACCGAGCGCAAGGCACCCTGCGCCCATTGGCCGGTCTTGATCACGTCGGTCACTTCGCTGCCTAGCGAGGCGTCGTCGAGCATCATCAGGTAGACATCGAACAGCGCCCGCTCTTCGGGGCGCAACTGGGTGGCCAGCTTGGCTGACAGGGTGCGCATATCACCGCGTACGCCTTCCAGCGCGTTCTGGAACAACGCCAGTTCGGCGGCGATGTCAGTGACGGTCTTGTCGGGGACCACTTCCAGATCGGCTGGCGGCAGCATGACCACAGCGACACCGACCGCAGCACCCGGCGAACCGGCGACACCGACGAACTTGGCTTCCTGAATGCCCTTGCCCTGACGTCCCAGACCGCGGATCGAGCCGGTCGCTTCGGCATGCGCGATAACGCCCGCCAGTTGCGCGCTCATGGTGACCAGGAAGGCTTCTTCGCCCTCGTCGAACTGCCGGCGCTCCTTTTGCTGGATGACCAATACGCCGACCACACGCCGGTGGTGGATGATCGGCGCGCCCAGGAACGAGGCATAGCGTTCTTCACCGGTTTCGGCGAAATAGCGATAACGAGGGTGATCTGCGGCGTTTTCGAGATTCAGCGGTTCTTCGCGCGTACCGACCAGACCGACCAGGCCTTCATTCGGTGCCATGCTGACTTTGCCGATAGAGCGCTTGTTGAGGCCTTCGGAAGCCATCAGGACAAAGCGGTTGACCTCGGCATCGAGCAGGTAGACCGAGCAGACCTGGCTGCCCATGGCCTCCTTGACGCGCAACACAATAATGCCCAACGCCGCCTTGAGATCCTTGGCGGAGTTAACTTCCTGGACGATCTTGCGCAGCGTATTGAGCATGGCTCGGGGTCGAACTCCGTGTCAGTCGCGCGATAAGAGGCGCGGGGCAAGCTCTTTGAGTGCGCGTCGATACACCTCGCGCTTGAATGTCACCACCTGGCCTAACGGATACCAATAACTGACCCAGCGCCAGCCATCGAACTCCGGTTTACCGGTCAAATCCATCCGCACCCGCTGCTCGTTGGAGATCAGGCGCAGGAGAAACCATTTTTGCTTCTGGCCGATACACAGCGGCTGGCTGTGGGTACGGACCAGTCTTTGCGGCAGACGATAGCGCAACCAGCCCCGAGTGCAGGCAAGTATTTGCACATCATGTCGTTCCAGACCGACTTCTTCATTCAATTCGCGATAAAGCGCGTCTTCCGGCGTCTCCTGCGGGTTGATACCCCCTTGAGGAAACTGCCAGGCATCCTGGTTAATACGCCGAGCCCATAGGACCTGACCAGCATCGTTTGTCAGAATAATCCCGACATTAGGACGGAAACCATCGGGGTCGATCACGGCAACAACCTCGCAAACGCATGTCGCCGCATTGTTCCACAAAGGCGATCAAACCAGCAACGAGGCTTATCACCTTATGTGAAGACTTGTGAAAACCTCGTATTCTGGGGCTCTTTTTTCAACTATTTCAGCGAGTAACCCTATGCGTCTGGCTTTATTCGACCTCGACAACACCCTTCTGGGCGGCGACAGCGATCACGCCTGGGGCGATTACCTGTGCCGGCGCGGGATCCTTGATGCCGCGACCTACAAAACCCGCAACGACGAGTTCTATCAGGATTACCTGGCCGGCACGCTGAACATGACCGACTACCTGAATTTTACCCTGGAGATTCTGGGCAACACTGACATGGCGCAGCTCGAGCAGTGGCATCGCGAGTTCATGCGCGACTGCATCGAACCGATGATGCTGCCCAAGGCGCTGGAATTGATCGCCAAACACCGCGAGGCCGGCGACAAGCTGGTGGTGATTACCGCCACCAACCGCTTTGTGACGGCACCTATCGTGGCGCGACTGGGGATCGATACCCTGCTGGCGACCGAATGCGAGATGGCTGACGGCCGCTATACCGGCCGCACCACAGGTGTGCCCTGCTTCCGTGAAGGCAAGGTGACACGCCTCAATCAGTGGCTGCAAGACAACGCGTTCAGCCTTGAGGACAGCTATTTCTACAGTGATTCGATGAACGACCTGCCTCTGCTGGAGCAGGTGGCCAACCCGGTTGCGGTCGATCCGGACGATAAATTGCGTGCCGAAGCCGAGCGACGCGGCTGGCCGGTAATTACCCTGCGTCACTGAGTGCTGGCAATACTCAGGCCGGTTTGAAGCCCGTCAGACCGGCCATCGCCACGAAGCACACGAGGCTGATCACCGTCAGCGCCAGGGTAAAGCCGCGCTTGCCGCCTTGGGCACCGAGACGCAACCGGTTGAGCCTGGCCACCAGCCAGACCCAACTGCACAGCCCCAGGGTGTAAAGCACGCTGCTGCCCAGCACCCAGGTCTGGCCCAGTGACAGGCCTTTCAAATGCACCAGCCACCAGCCACTGAACGGCAGCGTCGCCAGGCACACGGCCATCAACACCCAGAAAAACAGCAGTGGCCGCTTGAGCAGGCGATTCTGCACGGTCGTGTCGCCTTCAAGACGCACCTTGATCACCCCGCTGGCCAACACCAGCGCGCTGATCAGCAACAACGCGATGGCGACGATGTGCAAGGTATTAAGGGTGGTGATGGGTTCCATGACGCGGTGTTCCTCTGGAATCGGGCTTGGGTGAGTTTAGCAGTGTGGACACTAGAATCGCGCTTTAAGCGCCATCGCGCCCATGCTCCGCGTGGGTATACCGGTCTGGACGCTCTGCGTCCTCTTGCGACGCAGAGCGTCACGAACTGCATTCCCACGCTGGAGCGTGAGGAACGATAGTCGTCAGGGATAAC
>NZ_JAGPYS010000020.1:0-50369 GCF_020312195.1 Pseudomonas sp. P129
TCCGCGTCCTGTCCTGAGAACTGCGGCGCGGCGCAGATCTGTGACGCGGAGCGTCACCCACGGCATTCCCACGCTGGAGCGTGAGGAACGATAGTTCTCCAACTACCGTTCATTACCAGAGCAGCAAGCCTGACTATCGTGCGACGCTCCGCGTCGCATGCCGTTCTGGACGCTCCGCGTCCTGTCCTGAGAACTGCGGCGCGGCGCAGATCTGTGACGCGGAGCGTCACCCACGGCATTCCCACGCTGGAGCGTGAGGAACGATAGCTCTCCAACTACCGTTCATTACCAGAGCAGCAAGCCTGACTATCGTGCGACGCTCCGCGTCCTGTCCTGACTCTGCGGCGCGGCGCAGATCTGTGACGCGGAGCGTCACCCGCGGCATTCCCACGCTGGAGCGTGAGGAACGATAGCTCTCCAACTACCGTTCATTACCAGAGCAGCAAGCCTGACTATCGTGCGACGCTCCGCGTCGCATGCCGTTCTGGACGCTCCGCGTCCTGTCCTGAGAACTGCGGCGCGGCGCAGATCTGTGACGCGGAGCGTCACCCACGGCATTCCCACGCTGGAGCGTGAGGAACGATAGCTCTCCAACTACCGTTCATTACCAGAGCAGCAAGCCTGACTATCGTGCGACGCTCCGCGTCGCATGCCGTTCTGGACGCTCCGCGTCCTGTCCTGACTCTGCGGCGCGGCGCAGATCTGTGACGCGGAGCGTCACCCACGGCATTCCCACGCTGGAGCGTGAGGAACGATAATCTCAAGTATCGCGGGATGCTCTGCGTCCGCTTTGAGACGCAGAGCATCCAGCCTGCTCAACCCTCGGCAGGCTGCGAGGCCAGGGCTACGGCGCGGAACATGGCGCGGCGTTTGTTCAGGGTTTCTTCCCATTCCAGCACTGGCACGGAGTCGGCGACAATGCCGCCACCGGCCTGTACATGCAGCTCACCATCCTTGATCACTGCGGTCCGAATCGCAATCGCCGTGTCCATGTTGCCGTTCCAGGCCAGGTAACCGACTGCGCCGCCGTAGACGCCGCGTTTGACCGGCTCCAACTCGTCGATGATTTCCATGGCGCGGATCTTCGGCGCCCCGGACAGGGTGCCCGCCGGCAGAATCGCGCGCAGCGCGTCCATCGCGCTCAACCCGCTTTTCAACTGGCCTGTGACGTTGGATACGATGTGCATGACGTTGGAATAACGCTCGATGACCATTTTCTCGGTCAGTTTGACCGTGCCAATCTCGGACACCCGACCGGTATCGTTGCGGCCGAGATCGATGAGCATCAAGTGCTCGGCGATTTCCTTGTGATCGGAGAGCAGGTCTTCTTCCAGCGCGCGATCCGCCTCTTCGGTGGCGCCGCGAGGACGAGTACCGGCGATCGGACGCACAGTGATCAGATTGTCCTCGACCCGCACCAGCACTTCCGGCGAACTGCCGACGACATGGAAGTCGCCGAAGTTGAAGAAATACATATAAGGCGTCGGGTTGAAGCAGCGCAGCGCCCGATACAGATCGATCGGCGCGGCGCTGAAATCGATGGACATGCGCTGCGACGGTACAACCTGCATCACGTCGCCGGCGAGGATGTACTGCTTGATCGTATCGACCGCCGCCTCGTAATCGTCTTGGGTAAAGCTGGAACGAAACACCGGGTCGGCCGCCGGCGGCCGGTCCAGATCAAGGCCGCGGCGCGGCGTGATCGGCTGACGCAGCTTGTGCATCAGTTCATCGAGCTGCGCCATACCACTTGCGTAGGCGTCCTGCTGCGTTGGATCGATCAGCACGATGGCGTGCATCTTGCCCGCCAGGTTGTCGAACACCACGACCGCGTCAGACACTATCAACAGGATATCCGGCACGCCCAGCGGGTCGGGATTCGGGCAGTTGGCCAGACGCTTCTCGACATAGCGCACACAGTCATAGCCAAAGTAGCCCACCAGCCCGCCGTTGAAACGTGGCAGCCCGGCGATGGTCGGCACGTTGTAACGCGCCTTGAAGGTTTCGACGAAGTCCAGCGGGTCTTCGACATCCAGGCTTTCGATCTCGACGCCATCATGGGTCACGCTGACGTGATGACCATGCACGCGCATCACGGTGCGGCACGGCAGGCCGATGATCGAATAACGCCCCCACTTCTCGCCGCCCTGCACCGACTCCAGCAGATAGGAGTTGGGCTGATCGGCAAGCTTGAGGTAGATCGACAGCGGCGTGTCGAAGTCGGCCAGGGTTTCGCGGGCAAGCGGGATGCGGTTGTAGCCTTCGGCGGCCAAACGCAGGAATTCTTCACGGTTCATGAGCAACCTCGTGGTTTGAGGACAAAACGGTCAGTAAGGCAAACGTGCCGGCAGGCCGGCCAGAATCAGGTCAGGCGCGCCAACGCCAGCGGGCCAGGGCCTTGATGACTTTCATCCAGAGTTTGCGAGTGACCACCACGATGGATTCTCTTGAGGAGGGACGTTTGATGTCGGGCAACAGTATCTCAGCGTCCATGTCCAGGCAACCGGGAATCAGTCTGCGCAGATCATCGATGACCATCGCCGGGTTTTCCTCGGCAATCGGTCGCCCGTGGTTGTAGCCATAGCTCAACGCGACGCAGGCCACACCGGCAGCCTTGGCAGCCTGCACGTCACTGCGCGAGTCGCCGACGAACAGCGATTGCGAGGCAGGTGCACCGGCCATTTTCATCACGAGGAACAGTGCAGCAGGATCAGGCTTTTTCTGCGGCATGGTGTCACCGCCGACAATCCAGCGAAAGAAACGCCCCAGCTTCATCTCGTCCAGCAGCGGCGCGACGAAGCGCTCCGGCTTGTTGGTGATGAGCGCCATTTCGACACCCATTTTCTGCAGCCACTTGAGGGTTTCGCGCACGCCGGGGTAGACCACGGTGAACTCATGCTTTTGTGCATAAGCGCGCATGAAGATTTCCAGGCCCTGCTCGGCCAGGGCGTCATCGACTCCACTGTGGTCGAGGTTGTTGGCCAGCGCGCGGCGTACCAGCACCGGCGCACCGTTGCCCACCCAGGCCCGCACCGATTCCAGCCCGGCGATCGGACGCCCCAGCTCAGCGAGCATGGTGTCCACCGCCACGGCCAGATCGGGCACCGAGTCCACCAGGGTGCCGTCCAGGTCGAACATGATCAGCTTGGGAAGCTTGCCTGCAAACAGCTGCTCGAAGCCGCTCATGCGCGGGATGACGCCAGTTCTGTGCGCATCTTTTCGATCACTTCGCGGTAGTCCGGCGCATTGAAAATGGCTGAACCGGCGACGAAGGTATCAGCACCTGCCGCTGCGATTTCGCGGATATTGTTGACGTTCACGCCGCCGTCGATTTCCAGGCGGATGTCGCGTCCGGAAGCATCGATCAGGGCGCGCGCTTCACGCAGCTTGTTGAGCGTGCCGGGAATGAACTTCTGCCCGCCAAAACCGGGGTTGACGCTCATGAGCAGGATCATGTCGACCTTGTCCATGACGTATTCGAGCAGGTTCAACGGCGTGGCCGGGTTGAACACCAGGCCCGCCTTGCAGCCACCCTCGCGGATCAACTGCAGCGAACGGTCGATGTGCTGGGTCGCTTCCGGGTGAAAGGTGATGTAGGTGGCACCGGCCTCGATGAAGTCGCCGATGATGCGATCCACCGGGCTGACCATCAGGTGCACGTCAATCGGTGCAGTGACGCCATATTTGCGCAGCGCGCTGCACACCATCGGACCAATGGTCAGGTTCGGGACGTAGTGATTGTCCATGACATCGAAGTGGACAAAGTCGGCGCCGCTGGACAGCACGTTGTCGACTTCCTCACCCAGACGGGCGAAGTCAGCGGAAAGAATCGATGGGGCAATAACGAAGGGCTGCATGACGCACCTGTTTGAGCAGAATCACGGTGCGCGGATTGTACGCCAAGCTTCGCCCGGAGCGGTAAGCTTCGAGCCTCGAGCTGCAAGCTGCAAGCTGCAAGCTGCAAGCTGCAAGCAGAAGCAGAAGCAGAAGCAAATCAAGATGCTTGAAGCTTGAAGCTTGCAGCTTTCAGTCACTGCGCCGTTCGCAGTTTTTCGCTGCGCCCCCTCAGCCACTCCAGCACCAGCAGCAAGACCACCGAGAAGCCGATCAGCAGGGTCGCAGCGGCGGCGATGGTCGGGCTGAGGTTTTCGCGAATGCCGCTGAACATCTGCCGAGGCAGGGTCGCCTGTTCCGGCCCGGCGAGGAACAGCGTGACCACCACTTCGTCGAACGAGGTCGCGAAGGCGAACAGCGCGCCGGAAATCACCCCCGGCGCAATCAGCGGCAGCGTCACGCGCCAGAACGCGGTCAGCGGCGATGCACCGAGGCTGGCAGCAGCGCGCACCAGGTTGTGATTGAAGCCCTGCAAAGTAGCCGACACGGTGATGATCACGAACGGCACGCCCAGCACCGCATGGACCAGAATCAGCGAGGTGTAGCTATTGCCCAGGCCCAGTGGCGCGAAGAACAGGTAGCTGGCGACGCCGACGATCACCACCGGCACCACCATCGGCGAAATCACCAGGGCCATGACCAGCGCCTTGCCGGGGAAGTTGCCGCGGGTCAGGCCGATCGCCGCCAGCGTGCCGAAGCCCATCGCCAGCAGGGTCGCAGCCGGGGCGACGATCATGCTGTTCTTCAGCGCGCGCATCCACTCGGCAGAGTTGAAGAAGTCCTGATACCACTGCAACGAGAAGCCTTGCAGCGGATAGACCAGAAAGCTGCCGGAGTTGAATGACAGCGGCACGATGACCAGTACCGGCAGCACAAGAAACAGCAGCACCAGCGTGCAGATGATGCGCAAGGTGTAATACCAGAGGCGCTCGATCGGCGATGTGTATGGGTTCAGCATGGTCACGCTCCTTAGCTCAGACGCAGGCGGCTGGCGCCGACCAGCCAGCTATAAATCAGGTACAGCACGATGGTCGCCAACAGCAGCAGCCCGCCGAGCGCGGTGGCCATGCCCCAGTTGATGCTGGTGTTGGTGTAGAACGCGACGAAATAGCTGACCATCTGATCGTTCGGGCTGCCCAGCAACGCCGGGGTGATGTAGTAGCCGATCGACAGAATGAACACCAGCAGACAGCCGGCCCCGATCCCGGCGTAGGTCTGCGGGAAGTACACGCGCCAGAAGCTCGCAAACGGATGGCAGCCCAGCGAAATCGCCGCGCGCATGTAGGTCGGGGAAATGTTCTTCATCACGCTGTAGATCGGCAAGATCATGAACGGCAGCATGATGTGCACCATCGAGATGTACACCCCTACCCGGTTGAAAACCAGTTCGAGCGGCTTGTCGATGATGCCCATCGCCAGCAAGGCACTGTTGATCAGACCGCTGGACTGCAACAACACGATCCAGGCGGCCACGCGCACCAGAATCGAGGTCCAGAACGGCAGCAGCACCAGAATCATCAGTAGGTTGCTCTGCCGCGCAGGCAGGCTGGCCAGCAGATAGGCCAGCGGATAAGCCAGCACCAGACAGATCGCGGTAATCACCAGGCCCATCCAGAACGTGCGGGCGAAGATGTCCAGATAGATCGCCTGGTCCGGAGTCGCCGGGGCGATTTCGCCGAGGTCATCGATGCGATGGTCGACCGCCGCCAGCAGGTAATACGGGGTGATGCTGCTGGTATTGCGACGCACTGCCTGCCAATAGGCCGGGTCGCCCCAACGCTCGTCCAGCGCTTCGAGTGCTTCTTTATAAGAGGCCGGTTCAGTCTTGAACGGCAGCGCGCGTACGGTTTTGCTCAGCAGGCTGCGGTATCCGGCCAGTTCGATGTTCAGACGCTTGGACAGATCGCCCAGCGTGGAATTCTTGCGCGTTTCGGCCAGGTCCAGGCTCATCGCTTTGTAGACCGACTCGGGCGGCAGCCCTTTACCATCCCATTTTTGCACTTCGACCACGGTGGTCGGCAGCGCCGTCACGACTTCGGGGTTGCCGACGCTCTTGTAAAGCAGCGCAGCGATGGGCACGAGAAACACCAACAACAGGAAAATCACCAACGGCGCGATCAGTGCCTGAGCCTTCCAGCGGTTGACCCGCTCGGCGCGAGCGAGACGTTGCTTCAAGTTAGGGCTGGCGCCTTCAGTCAAGGGCACGGCGATGGCCATAGCGAACTCCGGAATCTTTCAACGAGGGGGCGCTCCCCGTTTCAGGGAGCGCCCGGTTCTGACTCAACGCAAACGGATTACTTGGCAGCCCAGGCAGTGAAACGCTGCTCGAGGGATTCGCCGTTGTCGGTCCAGAACGCCACGTCCATCTGCACCTGATCCTTGATGTTCTCAGGCGTGGTCGGCATGTTCTGCAGGGTTTCCTTGTCCAGCAGCTTGACCGCCTGGGTGTTGGCCGGGCCGTAGGCGATGTTCTGCGAGTAGGTCTTCTGCTGCTCGGGGCTCAGCATGTAGGCGATGAACTTCTTCGCGGCATCGGCGTTTTTCGAACCCTTCGGGATGGCCCAGGCGTCGAAGTCATACACGCCACCGGTCCACACGACCTTGAGATTGCTTTCCTTCTGCACGGCGGCGATCCGGCCGTTGTAGGCCGAGCTCATCACCACGTCACCGGAAGCGAGGTACTGCGGCGGCTGCGCGCCGGCTTCCCACCACTGAATGTTTGGCTTGAGCTCATCCAGCTTTTTGAACGCGCGGTCCTGGCCGTCTTTGCTAGCCAATACCTTGTAGACGTCTTTCGGCGCAACGCCGTCGGCCATCAGGGCGAATTCCAGGGTGTACTTGGCGCCTTTGCGCAGGCCGCGCTTGCCCGGGAATTTCTTGGTGTCCCAGAAATCGGCCCAGCCGCTGGGTGCAGTGCTGACTTTGTCAGCGTTGTAGGCCAGCACGGTGGACCAGACGAAGAAGCCGGCACCGCAGGTGGTGATGGCGCCAGGCACGAAGTCAGCGGCATTGCCCAGCTGTTTCGGGTCCAGCTCTTCGAACATGTCTTCGTCGCAACCACGCGCCAGTTCCGGCGATTCGACTTCTACCAGGTCCCAGGAAACGCTCTTGGTGTCGACCATGGTTTTGACCTTGGCCATTTCCCCGTTGTACTCACCGGCGATGATCTTGCCGTTGCCAGCCTTTTCCCAAGGCGCGTAAAAGGCTTTTTCCTGAGCGGCCTTGTTGGCACCGCCAAAGGAGATGACGGTCAGGTCGGTGGCTGCCATGGCTTGCGCCGCGCACATCATGCCCAACGTGATGGCGGTGAACTTCAAAGATTTCAACATGTGTTCTTTTCTCCACGAGCAGTGTTGGTAAGCGATTGGGATGGGCGATCAGGTCGCCTCTGTTATTGCTTTTGTCGGTAGATCAATGCACTTGCTGCAAGGGGTCGAGCGCTCGGACGTGCTCGACTTGCCAGCCGATGGGCACCACGTCGCCCACGCTCAGGCCGGGGTCCAGTTCGGCAATCGGCTGTTTGACGAAGAAGTCGTGCTTGCCTGCCACTTCCAGACGCACGCGAACGTGGTCGCCCAGATAGATGAACTCGGCCACACGACCGGAAAAACGGTTGGCGCAGCTCTCGCTGCGGCCATTGAGGTTGATGCGCTCGGGACGGATCGACAGGGTGACCGGGCCACCTGGCTGACCGACATTGATTGCCAGCGCGTGGACTTTTTCGCCACGCTCCAGCTCGACCACACAGCGGTCGCCGTCCTGACTGACCAGACGTCCGTTGAGGCGGTTGTTCTCGCCGATGAAGTTGGCGACGAAGGTGTTCTTCGGTTCTTCGTACAAGCTGCGGGGCGGCGCGATCTGCTGGATCTCGCCCTGATGGAAGACCGCGACCCGGTCCGACATGGTCAGCGCTTCGCCCTGGTCGTGAGTCACATAGACCACGGTCACACCCAGGCGCTGGTGCAAGTGCTTGATCTCCATCTGCATGTGTTCGCGCAGCTGCTTGTCGAGGGCGCCGAGCGGCTCATCCATCAGCACCAGTTGCGGTTCGAAGACCAGCGCACGCGCCAGCGCAACGCGCTGCTGCTGGCCACCGGACAGCTGCGCCGGATAGCGATGCGCAAAGGTATCGAGCTGGACCATGCCCAGTGCCTTTTTGACCTTCTCGCCGACGTCTGTCTTGCTCATGCCACGCACCGATAACGGGAACGCCAGGTTCTCGGCCACGGTCATGTGCGGAAACAAGGCGTAGTTCTGGAACACCATGCCGATGTCGCGTTTATGCGGTGGCACGTTGTTGATGGCGCGGCCACCGAGGAGGATTTCACCGGCCGTCGGGGTCTCGAAACCGGCCAGCATCATCAGGCTGGTGGTCTTGCCGGAGCCGGAAGGACCGAGCAGGGTCAGGAACTCGCCCTTGCGAATGTCCAGGTTGAGGTCTTTGACGATCAGTGCTTCGCCGTCGTAGCTCTTCTGCACACCACGAAAGCTGACCAGAACATCATTTGCTCCAGCGCTTGTATCGACGTCGCTCATTACCCACACCCTTGTTTTGTCTGCGTGGGCTCCAGCCTAGAGCAGCCCGAAGCCCCCGCAAATCGGTGGCCGGGAGAGAATCGCCTAGGCCGGCTGGAAGGCCAGGGGTAGGGATTGCCCTACAGAGATGGCGCGATTGGATAAGTCGGCTCAGGCATCCTTCTCGACGCACTGCGTTGCAAGAGGACGCAGAGCGTCCCGAACGGCATGCCCACGCGGAGCATGGGCACGATAGTGCTCTCAAGGACGCCTAACGCTCCGCATGGAGCATGGGCACAATAGTGTTCTCAAGGACGCCTAACGCTCCGCACGGAGCATGGGCACGATAGTGCTCTCAAGGACGCCCAACGCTCCGCACGGAGCATGGGCACGATAGCGTTCTCAAGGACGCTTATCGTTCCTCACGCTCCGCGTGGGAATGCAGGTCTCGACGCTCTGCGTCGCAAAGGGGCGCGGGGTGTCGGGTGTCGCTTTCAGCCTCAGAGCAGCTTGTGCTCCATCGCGTACTTGACCAGATCGGCCAGCGAGTTGAGTTTCATTTTTTGCATCAGCCGGGCCTTGTGGGTGCTGATGGTCTTGCTGCTCAAGGCCAGTTGCTGAGCGATGTCGTTGACGTTGGCGCCCTGGGCAAGGCGCTCGAACACCGAAAACTCGCGCTCCGACAGCAGCGAGTGCAGAGGCCGGCTGTCGGTGAGACCCACTTCAAAGACCATGCGGTCAGCCAGGTCCGGATCGATATAACGCCCACCGGCCGCCACCCGGCGAATGGCCGTCAGCAGCAGCGCCGGGTCGCTGTCCTTGGTGGCATAACCTGCTGCGCCGACCTTCAGGGCACGCGCGGCCATCTGCGCCTCATTGTGCATCGACAACACCAGAATGGCCGGCGGGTTGGTCAGTGCGAGAATCCTCGGTATCGCCTCGAGGCCATTGACGCCGGGCATGGAGATATCCAGCAGCACCACTTCGCAGGCCACATGACGCAGGGTTTCGAGCAACTGTTCGCCGTTGCTGGCCTCGCCCACCACCTGCAGATCCCTGGCCAGACCAATCAATTGCTTGATCCCTTCACGCACGATGGTGTGGTCTTCGGCTACCAAAACACGAATCACTGTCTTCGCTCCTGTGCGAGGGTGTCCAGCGGGATATAGGCGCGCAAGGTTGTGCCCGCACCCACCTCGCTGTCCAGCTCCAGTCTGCCGCCGAGCATCAGCACCCGCTCGCGCATCCCGACCAGACCGAACGAAACCGCCCTGCCCGACTCGATGACAAAGCCCTGCCCGTCATCAGCGATGCTCATGCACATCATGCCGTCCTGCAGCGTCAGGCTGATCTCTACCGTGTGTGCGCGGGCATGGCGCATCACGTTGGTCAGCGCCTCCTGAAGGATGCGGAACATGCCCGTAGCCCTGGCATCGCTGAGCGCCGGGAGATTGTCCGGCACCTGCACCAGGCACGGAATCTGCGTACGCGCCTCGAAACGGCGTGCCTGCCATTCGATGGCCGAAGCGATACCGGCGTCGAGAATCGGTGGGCGCAAGGCCGTGGCAACATCGCGCACCAGTTGAAACAACTGAGCGATCAGGCGCTTCATGCTGTCCAGCCGCTCGCTCAGGCCAGGGTCGAGGTCGGCATAGGCCAGCTCGCACATCGACGTCTCGAGCTTCAATACCGTCAGCATCTGACCCAGCTCGTCGTGAACCTCGCGGGCAATATGCGCCTTCTCTTCTTCACGCACGCTTTCCAGATGCGCTGACAACTCACGTAACAGATCATGCGCGCGGCGCCGCTCGCTGACGTCAGTGAGGAACACCACCAGGTATTCAGCGTCACGAAAGCGCAGGAAGCTCAACGAGACATCGACAGGCAGCAGGCTGCCATCGGCGCGCAGGCAATGGGTCTCGAACACTTGCGGGCTGTCTTCGCTGGAACGCGCGTTCTTCCACAGGTTGAGCCAGCGATCCATGTGCAGACCGGGCTCGAAATCGATCAGCGGGCGCTCGACCACCTGCCCCGGCGCATAGCCCAGCATGGATTCCGCCGCCCGGTTGGCGTAACGCACGCGGCTGTCCCAGTTGACCCACAGAATGCCGACGGTGCTTTGATCAATGGAAAACTGCGCCAGGCGCAGCGCCTCCTCCTCTTCGACACGGCGGGCGAGTTCTTCACGCGCAGCCAGCAGCTCCTGCTCCAGCGCCTGCTGCTGGCGACGCTGCCAGATCACGATGGCGAAACACGCCAGCAACATCACCAGCAGCAGAATGCACAGGTTCTTCCAGAGTTTGGTCGACTCGATGAAGTGGGACGGGGTCAGCGGCATCCAGCGCGCGTGCAACTGCTCCAGCTCCTTGGCAGGGATCGCTCGCAACGCTTCGCTGACGATGGCGGCCAGCTCCGGCATGTCGCGTCGTGAAGCCACACGCAACAATTGCGGCAGCCCGATATCCCCCACCACCGCCAGCCCGGCGAACTCCGGCTCGCGCAGCAGACGACTGAGTTGCGCTTCGTCCACCACGGCATAACGAGCTTGCTGGCTGAGCAACAGCTGCAAGGCCTGGCGCTCCAGCGGCACGCCTTGCAGGTTGAGGTGAGCAAAGTTGCTGCGCAGGTAGTCGGCCGTGGTACTGGGCATGCGTACCGCGACGCGCGAAAGGCTGTCGAGTTTCTCCAGGTCCACGGCAGTGCTGCCATCACGTTCGCCGATCAACAGCTGCGAAACACGCAGATACGGGTCGGAAAACAACCACAGACGCAGGCCTGCGGGGGTTTGCATCAAGCCGGGCGCAACGTCGATTTCCCCCTTGGCCAGCGCGTTCTCCAACGCGCTCTGGTCAGGAAAATTCCGCCACAGCAAGTCGACCGGCAGCGTCGCCGCCAGCGCATTCATCAGGTCGACGTTGGCACCGGACAACTGCTGCAAGCGTTGATCGAACTGCGCGTAAGGCGCGCGCAGTACCAGCCCTACGCGCAAGGGTCCGTGCTGGTCGAGCCAGTTGCGTTGCGCTGCGCTCAACTGCGCAACGGCAGGTGTTTGAGGTTCGTCAGCCTGCGTATTCGCCATCTGAGCCATCAAGAGCAAGGCCAGGCAGCCGATAAAACCGGTGCGCAGAAGACGAATCATCAGTATGTCGCTCTCGTGTGTGCGTATCACGGCCGTGTGCCGCGCAGGCTCAGGCCTGACAAAAGCCGATCAACCCATTAGGCTGCCGGGATAGTTTCTGGCTTGGAATATCCGATGTCCTACACCTTTCGCGCAACGTTTCCTGCATTGTTTCTGTCATTGATACTGCCTTACGCCTTGCCTGCCCTCGCAGCCGACCCGGCGCCTGCCCCGGCCAAGGACGCGGCTGCAGAAGCGCCCGTCGAAAGAGCCCCACTGCTCAGCCGCTCGCAGGAAGACGCAATAGCGCTGGAACGTCAATTGCCGCGCGAAGATCAGCAACAACTTCAGGCTGGAGACGACAGCTTTCTCGCGCTCTGGAAACCCGCCAACACTGAGGCCCCTGAAGGCGCGGTCATCATTGTGCCTGGCGACGCCGAGTCACCGGACTGGCCCGACGCTGTCGGCCCGCTACGACGCAAGTTTCCGGATGTCGGCTGGTCGAGCCTGAGCATCACCCTGCCGGACCCGCTCGACAATACGCCGGGAGCACGCGAGCCCGATGCTGCTCCAGCAGATGCAAACGCCGCCAACGCCACTGACGCACCGAAGGACCCCCCCAAGGACGCTACCGCGACGGCAAAAGACCCGGCCGCAGAAGCCGAGGCCCTGGCTGCGGCTGAAACGGCCAAGGCTGCTGCCGACGAAGCGCTCGACAAGGCTCAGGCCGAGCGCATCTTCGCGCGGATCGAAAGCGCGATCAGCTTTGCGCAGCAGAACAAGGCACGCAGTATCGTGTTGATCGGCCACAGCAGCGGCGCGTACTGGGCGGCCAGGTTCCTCAATGAGCGGACATCGCCTGTGGTGCAGAAACTGGTGATGCTGGCGGCGCGTGAGCCTATGAATGCCAAGCCTTCGCTGTTGGACATGGTGCCTCAGCTGAAAGTAAAGGCCGTCGACTTCATCTACAAAAACTCACCTGACGAGGCCGCAAAGGCCCGCCTGCAGGCCAGTAAACGCACCAAGGGGCCAGGCTTTACCCAGATCGGCCTGATCAACATCGCCGGCAGCGGAGATACCGAACAAGAGCAGCTATTCCGCCGTGTTCGCGGCTGGATAGACGCCAAAGAGGAAAAATAAGCGCCACACGCACCAGCAGGTTCAGTTGAACCCGCGTCGGGCTTTGACCACCCGATAGGCATTGTGCAACTCGCTGGTCTTCTCAGTCGCCACCCGCACTTGCTGAGGATTGGCGCCCGAACCGGCAATCTTGTCAGGGTGATGGCGGCTGAGCAGGCGCCGATAGGCGCGCTTGATGCTCAAAGGATCAGTGTCCGACCTTACCCCCAGCAGCGTCATCGCACTTTTGTAGTCGTCGCCGCTGCTGATCGGCGAACGCTTCGTGGGGTCGTGGTCAGCAGCCAGCGCCTCGATCTGCGGACCTGTCCAGCCAAGCCACATCCCCCATACCCCGATCAGCTCGCGCTCGACCCGAGAAGCCTTGCCGTCCGCCCAGGCCATCCGCCAGCAGGCACGCAACATATCTTCGGCAATGTCCGGCTGCCCTTGCAGACCACGCAGATAACTGCGCAGGCCATCGCTGCCATCGCGGCCGCGCTTGAAGGCGTTGATGGCGCGCAACTGATCCGTCTCGTTCAGATTCAAACGGCGCATCTCGATACGTGCCTGGTGGATATGGCTGGCCAGAACCCGTCCGCCACTTTTGGCCAGACGGCCCAGCAACACAAACAGCAGGTCATTCTGGGGGATCGTTGCACGTCCACCCAGACGCTCACGCAGATGCGCCCAACTCTGCAGTTTCAGGCGCCGATCCAGCGCCTGACCCAATAGAGCGCCGAGCATCGCGCCTGGAATGCTGGCAATTGCATAACCGACTCCAGCGCCGATCAATGTGCCGGGCCAGAGCATTCAGCGAGTCTCCGCAAGCATCTGCTCGACTTCAGCCAGACGCTCGTGGGTGCCGACATCGACCCAGCGCCCTCTGTAGTGCTCGCCCGTGACCAGCCCCTGATGCATCGCCTCGCGCAACAGCGGCGCGAGCTTGAACGCGCCGGGCTCGCAGCTGGCAAACAGCTGTGGATGGAGGATGGCGATACCGCTGTAGGTCAGCCGCTGCCCCGCCGAATCGTCGTCGCGCACCTGACCATCGACCAGCGAGAAATCACCTGTCGGATGATGCGCGGGGTTATCGACCAGTACCAGGTGCGCAAGGCCTTCAAGCGGCACGCGCAATGCGCCGAAGTCGTAATCGGTCCAGATATCCCCGTTGATCACCACGAACGGCTCCAGGCCAAGCAATGGCAACGCCCGCTGTATGCCGCCGCCCGTTTCCAGCGGCAGACCTTCGGGGGAGTAACGGATGCTCAGGTCGAAACGCTGACCGTCGCCCAGGTAATCCTCGATCTGCTGGCCCAGCCACGCATGGTTGATGACCAACTGGTGAAACCCTGCATCGCGCAAGGCGTTCAGGTGGTATTCGATCAACGGTACATCCCCGACACGCACCAACGGTTTGGGCGTGTGCAGGGTCAACGGGCGCATTCGCTCGCCTTTACCGGCAGCGAGAATCATCGCTTTCATGCAGTCCTCTTCGACACAATCAAGATCTTTTCCAAAGTGGCCATCTTTCAAAGCGGCCCTTTATAAAACCGGCTGTTTATCACGTTGACGGTTTCTGTCAGACAGCGGTGTCTACCGGCTGCAGACTGGTAAGCAATTGCCCGAGCTGCGCCAGCTCTGGGCGACGTGACAGTACCGCCTCTATATAAGCGAAAAAGCGCGGAACGTCTTCCAGGTAGCGAGGCTTTCCATCGCGATGGCAAATGCGCGCAAAAATGCCGATCACCTTCAAATGTCGCTGTACGCCCATCAGATCACTGGCGCGCTCGAAAGCGGCAAAGTCTTCCTGTACCGGAATGCCGATGGCCCGCGCCTGATCCCAGTAGGTGCGCAGCCAGTCACTCACGCGCTCCTGTGGCCAGCTCAGGAATGCGTCCTTGAACAGGCATGTCACGTCATAGGTAACCGGGCCGTAGACCGCGTCCTGGAAATCCAGCACGCCCGGGTTGGGCTCGCTGATCATCAGGTTGCGCGGCATATAGTCACGATGCACCAGCACTTTGGGCTGTGCCAGGGCGCTGTTGATCAGCAGCTCGCTGACCTGCTGCCAGTCGCTAAGTTGCGCCTCGTCCATCTCGACACCCAGGTGCCGCTTCACGTACCACTCGGGAAACAGCTCCAGTTCACGGCGCAGCAACGCGACGTCATAGCTGGGCAACGGCGCGTCCATAGGCAGTTGCTGGTAAGCCAGCAACGCCTGAATGGCATCAGCGAACAAGGCATCGGCATTGTCGGCGTCAATGACATCCAGATAAGTCTGACGACCCAGATCGTTGAGCAGCAAAAAGCCTTGTGTCAGGTCTTCGGCATAAATTTTTGGAACATTAATGCCCGACTTTTCCAATAAATGAGCGATATCCACGAACGGTTTGCAGTTTTCCTGCGGTGGAGGGGCGTCCATGACAATAAAAGTTCGGCCCGCACCCTCCCAGCGAAAATAACGGCGAAAACTTGCGTCACTACTGGCCGCAGTCAACGTAGCCGGGGGCACGGCGCCCCAACCGTGCGCCGAAAACAGCGCCGGCAACTGCTCATCGAGCCAAACTTTCAGGGATTGCAGGCGTATATCTTGATCTGACATTACAAGGGTCTCCGACGGCGCTAGCCGTCAAGCGGGTCATGCTTTATTATCCGGAATCTTTTTCAGCCCATCGAGAGGCGTGCGGCCCCCCCGCGGGCAGATGGCGCGCAGGAAGCCCGGACTAATAAGATGGCATTGAAATCCCCCGCGTTTCGTAAAAAATTTCCGTTGCTCGTAACCGGCAGTCTGCTGGCGATGCAACCTCTGGCCACTCAGTTCGTGGTCGCCGCGGAACAGTATGACTGCTCAGTCTCTGCTTCGGGTGCCTGGAACTGTGCGCCGAAATCCAATGCTGCTGCAGTGGATCTGCCTCCGCGCCCCGTGCATGACACGACGTCGGTCAGCTCCAACGGCACGGTCACCTCACAAGGCACCTCTTCGGGTGAACAGTCTGCGGGTACGCAACTGGTCACTGAAGCCAAGGGCAAAGGTCTGAAGTCGCGTAGTGCTGACTACAGCCACCTCGATTGGGTTCCTCGCGAAAAGCTTACCGCAGCGCAACTGGCCGAGACCGGCCCGTATTGCTCGGGTGCCTACGTCGAGCCGATCCGTCCTGGCATGGACGACAAGACGCCGATGAAAGACGCGCCGATGTTCGTGGGAGCCAAGGCTTCGCGTTACGAACAGGACGCGCAGGTCGCGACGCTGGCCGGTGATGTGGTGATGCGCCAGGGCAGCATGCAGGTGCAGGCCCAGGAGGCTGCACTGCATCAGGCCGAGAACCGTGGCGAGCTGAACGGCGATGTCCGTCTGCGCGACAACGGTGCGCTGATCGTCGGTGACAAGGCCGAACTGCAACTCGACACCGGCGAAGCCCGTGTCGACAACGCCGAGTACGTCCTGCACAAGTCGAACATTCGCGGTAACGCCCTGTACGCCAAGCGTGCAGAGAACGCGATCATCCGGCTCAAGGACGGTACCTACACGACGTGCGAGCCGAACAGCAACGCCTGGACGCTCAAGGGCAACAACATCACGCTGAACCCGGCCACCGGCTTCGGTACCGCGACCAACGTTACCCTGCGGGTCAAGGACATACCGGTTCTGTATACGCCGTATATCTACTTCCCGATCGACGACCGTCGTCAGTCCGGTTTCCTGCCGCCGACCATTGCAGCAGGTGGCGACAACGGCTTCACGCTGGTCACCCCGTACTACTTCAACCTGGCACCGAACTACGACGCCACGTTGTACCCGCGTTACATGGCTGATCGTGGCTTGCTGATGGAAGGCGAGTTCCGCTACCTGACCAAGGGCAGTGAAGGTCAGTTTGGCGGCGCGTACCTGAACGACGAGAATGACGACCGCAAACAGCAGTCCGATTACGACAAGACCCGCTGGATGATCAACTGGCAGCACAAGGGCGGGCTTGATACGCGCTGGCTGACCCAGGTCGATTACACCGATATCAGTGATCCGTATTACTTCCAGGATCTGGAAACCGATCAGATCGGCGTGAAAAGAACAGACTTCCTCAACCAGCAGGGCTCCCTGACCTACCGTGGCGACAGCTTCTCGGCAGTGCTCAATGCTCAGGCCTACAAGCTGGCGACGGTTGCCAACGTTACGCCGTACAACCGCCTGCCTCAGCTGACGCTCAACGGTACGTTGCCCTACAACCCCGGCGGCCTGAAGTTCGATTATCAGACTGAAGCGGTGCGCTTCGAGCGTGACCTGCGCAGCGGCGCGTTCATCGATGAAGATGGCAACTCCGAAACACGTCTGGACAACAACATCTCCGGCTTGGCTCGCGCCAACGGTGATCGCCTGAACCTGGCACCGTCGGTCAGCCTGCCGATGAACTGGACCTATGGCTTCCTGACGCCGAAGCTGAAGTATGTCTACACGCAATACGATCTGGATCTGGACAGCCAGGGCAAAAACACCCTGCTAGCCGGCGAAGAGTACAGCAGCAGCCAAAGCCGCAGCGTACCGATCTTCAGCGTCGACAGCGGCCTGTACTTCGACCGCAATACCAACTGGTTCGGCAAGGATTACCGCCAGACCCTGGAGCCGCGCCTGTTCTATCTCTATGTTCCCGAGAAAGACCAGACCGACATCCCGGTATTCGACACCAGCGAAAGCACGTTCAACTTCGCCTCGCTGTTCCGTGACAATCGCTTCACCGGTTCCGACCGCATCGGCGACGAGAACAAACTGTCGCTGGGCGTCACCAACCGCTGGATCGAGGACAACGGTTTTGAACGCCAACGCTTCAGCATCGGTCAGGCGTTGTATTTCGAAGACCGCAAGGTGCAGTTGCCGGGTGTCGCGTTCGCTGACCGTGACGATGCGCGCTCCAACGTTTCGCCTTATGCACTGGAATACGAATACCGCTTCAACCGCGACTGGCGCTTCAACTCCGATTTCAACTGGGATCCGGACAGCCGAAGCACCCGTTCGGGCAGCGCAATGTTCCACTACCAGCCTGAAGACAACCCGAACAAGGTCGTCAACCTCGGCTATCGCTATCGTAACGACCAGATTCGTTACGACGAAAGCACCGGCCGTTGGGTCGTGGGCGGTGGCGACTACGGCACTCCGGGTTCGCCAAACTACGTGAAGGACTACTACAAGATTCAGCAGCACGATTTCTCGGTCATCTGGCCGATCGTGCCGCAGTGGAGCCTGATCAGCCGTTGGCAGTATGACTACAACCGTGAACGCACCATCGAAGCTTTCGGCGGGTTCGAGTACGACAACTGCTGCTGGAAAATGCGCCTGGTCAATCGTTACTGGATCGACTACGACGAATTCAGCCAGGCAGCACCTCAGAACGAGAAAGGCGACCGCGGCATATTCCTACAAATCGTGTTGAAGGGGCTCGGCGGTGTAACTGGCGCCAAGGTAGACAGCTTCCTCGACAAAGGCATCCAAGGTTATCGTGAACGTGAAGACCAAGCTTTCTGATTGTCTGCGCCCGCTGATGCTGGGCGCGTTACTCCTGAGCGGTGCAGTGCATGCTGCGGTTCAACCTCTGGACAGTGTCGTGGCCATCGTCGACAACGACGTGATCATGAAAAGCCAGATGGACCAGCGTGTACGTGAAGTTCAGCAGACCATTGCCAAGCGTGGCTCTGGTGTACCGCCTGCCGAAGCCCTGCAACCACAGGTTCTGGATCGTCTGATTCTGGAAAACCTGCAGTTGCAGATGGGCGAACGGTCTGGCATTCGAGTCTCCGACGAAGAGCTGAACCAGGCCATCGGCACCATTGCCCAGCGCAACAACATGAGCGTGGAGCAGTTCCGCGCCGCGCTGGCGCATGACGGCCTGTCCTATAACGATGCGCGCGAACAGGTGCGCCGGGAAATGATCATCAGCCGCGTGCGTCAGCGCCGGGTGGCCGAACGTATCCAGGTGTCCCAGCAGGAAGTGAAGAACTTCCTCGCCTCCGATATGGGCAAGGCTCAGCTGTCTGAAGAGTTTCACCTGGCCAACATTCTGATCGCCACACCTGACAGCGCTTCTTCGGACGCCATCCAGGCCGCAGCGGTCAAAGCCAAGGGTATCTACGACCAGCTGAAGAAAGGTGCTGACTTCACCCGTCTTGCAGCCACCTCCTCGTCCAGCGAAAACGCACTGGAAGGCGGCGACATGGGCTGGCGCAAGGCTGCACAGTTGCCACCACCCTTCGGCGACATGCTCAGCTCGATGCCGGTCGGTGACGTAACGCCTCCTGCGCGTACGCCGGGTGGTTTCATCATTCTCAAGCTGCTGGAAAAGCGTGGCGGTCAGGGTCAGGCGCAAATGCGTGATGAAGTGCATGTGCGTCATATCCTGATCAAGCCAAGCGAAATCCGTAATGAGGAAGAGACCAAGCGTCTTGCCCAGAAGATCTACGACCGCATCGAGAACGGCGAAGATTTCGCCGAGCTGGCAAAAAGCTTTTCGGAAGATCCGGGTTCTGCACTCAATGGCGGCGATCTGAACTGGGTTGATCCCAACTCTCTGGTTCCGGAATTCCGTCAGGTCATGAGCGAAACGCCACAAGGCGTCTTGTCCAAACCGTTCCAGACCCAGTACGGCTGGCATGTCCTCGAAGTGCTCGGTCGTCGCTCCACGGACGCTACCGATCAGGCTCGCGAACAGCAGGCGCTGAACGTACTGCGTAACCGCAAGTACGACGAAGAGCTGCAAACCTGGCTGCGTCAGATCCGCGACGAAGCCTACGTTGAAATCAAACTCCCTGGCGCGACCCAGGCTGCACAGTGAAACCCAAGCGTTTCGCACTGACACCCGGCGAGCCGGCCGGCATAGGTCCTGACCTTTGCCTGCTGCTCGCCACGCAGCCTCAGCCATACCCCCTGATTGCCATTACCAGCCGTGACCTGCTCCTGGAGCGGGCCGCGCAACTGGGTGTAGCGGTCAGTCTGATCGATGTCACCCCCGAAGCGTTTCCCGACCTGCCTGCACCTGCCGGCAGTCTGTACGTCTGGGATACGCCACTGGCTGCTCCGGTGGAAACCGGCGTACTGAACAAGGCCAACGCGGCGTTCGTCCTGCAAACCCTGACCCGCGCCGGCCAGGGCTGCCTGGATGGGCTGTTCAGCGGCATGGTCACCGCCCCGGTGCACAAAGGCGTCATCAACGACGGCGGTATCGCGTTTTCCGGACACACCGAATTTCTCGCTGAACTGACTCACACCGAACAGGTGGTGATGATGCTGGCAACCGGCGACCTGCGCGTGGCACTGGTGACCACTCACCTGCCGTTGCGCGATGTGGCCGACGCTATCACAGCGGATCGTCTGGAGCGCGTGACACGCATCCTGCACGCTGATCTGGTCACCAAGTTCGGCATTGCCCACCCACGCATTCTGGTCTGCGGCCTCAACCCTCATGCCGGCGAAAGCGGGCATCTGGGTCGTGAGGAAATCGACATCATCGAACCTGCTCTGGAGCGCCTGCGCAGCGAAGGCCTGGACTTGCGCGGCCCGCTGCCTGCAGACACTCTGTTTACCCCCAAATATCTGGAGCACTGCGATGCAGTGCTGGCGATGTACCACGATCAGGGCCTGCCCGTGCTGAAATACAAAGGTTTCGGCGCAGCGGTCAATGTGACGCTCGGCCTGCCAATCATCCGCACCTCTGTCGATCACGGCACGGCGCTGGACCTGGCTGGCACCGCGAACATCGACACCGGCAGCCTGCACGTCGCACTGCAAACCGCCTACCAGATGGCCGAGACCCATTCATGACCGAGCAATACCAACACCGGGCGCGCAAGCGCTTCGGGCAGAACTTCCTGCACGACGCAGGCGTTATCGACAAGATCCTGCGTGCCATCCGTGCCAGACCTGAAGACCGGCTGCTGGAAATCGGGCCGGGCCAGGGCGCACTGACCGAGGGCCTGCTCGACAGCGGCGCTCAGCTGGACGTGGTCGAGCTGGACAAGGACCTGATCCCGATCCTGAACGGTCAGTTCGCCAGCAAGCCGAACTTCAACCTGCATCAGGGCGATGCACTGAAGTTCGACTTCAACACCCTCGGCGCCGAACCGCGCAGCCTGCGGGTGGTGGGCAACCTGCCGTACAACATCTCGACACCGCTGATTTTTCACCTGCTGCAGAACGCCAGCCTGATCCGCGACATGCACTTCATGCTGCAAAAGGAAGTGGTCGAGCGCATGGCTGCCGGACCCGGCGGCGGTGACTGGGGTCGTCTGTCGATCATGGTCCAGTACCATTGCCGCGTGGAGCACCTGTTCAACGTCGGACCGGGTGCGTTCAACCCGCCGCCGAAAGTGGACTCGGCCATTGTGCGCCTCGTCCCATACGAAACACTGCCGCACCCTGCCAAGGATCACCGTGTGCTGGAGCGCATCGTGCGTGAAGCGTTCAACCAGCGTCGCAAGACCTTGCGCAACACGCTCAAGCTGCTGTTGACCAGCGATGAGATCACCGCTTCCGGAGTAGACGGCAGCTTGCGCCCCGAGCAGCTCGATCTGGCTGCATTCGTTCGTCTGGCGGACACTCTCAGCGAAAAAGTTGTGACAGAGTGAACCCTGGGGACAAGTAAACGGCAGGCTCAGTCGTCATTTTCCGCTTACTTGTCCTAGACTGATCTACCTGCCGCACACGCCCTTTTTTCGCAGCTATGGATTTCAAGGCCTATTGCATGCCCGATTCTCGTTACAAGGTCGACGTCAGCGTCGTCACACGCTTCCTCTCGGAGCAGTCGCAACCCGAGCAGAACCGCTTCGCTTTCGCCTACACCATCACCGTGCACAACAACGGCGAGTTACCTGCCCGGCTCCTGTCGCGGCACTGGGTCATAACCGACGGTGATGGCAATGTCGAGGAAGTGCGTGGCGAAGGCGTGGTTGGCCAGCAGCCACTGATCAAGAACGGCCACAGCCATACCTACAGCAGTGGTACGGTCATGACCACCAAGGTCGGCAACATGCAGGGCACCTATCAGATGCTGGCCGAAGACGGCAAACGCTTCGATGCCGTCATCGAGCCATTCCGGCTGGCCGTTCCGGGCTCGCTGCACTGATGGCGGTGTACGCCGTGGGTGACCTGCAAGGCTGCCTCGAACCTCTGCAATGCCTGCTCGAGCACGTTCACTTCAACCCGGAGCAGGATCGCTTCTGGCTGGTAGGTGACCTCGTCAACCGTGGTCCGCAATCGCTGGAAACGCTTCGCTACCTGTACGGCCTTCGCGAATCGCTGGTGTGCGTGCTGGGGAATCATGACCTGCACCTGCTGGCAGTGGCGCGCAAAAAAGAGCTGCTGAAAAAAGGCGACACGCTGCTTGAAATCCTTGAAGCGCCTGACCGTGACGACCTGCTCGGCTGGGTGCGTCGGCAAAAACTCATGCATTACGATGCTCAACGCAATGTCGCCATGGCGCATGCCGGTATCGCACCACAGTGGACGCTGAAAAAGGCTTTGAAGCACGCTGCCGAAGTCGAGCACGCGCTGCAGGACGAGCAGTTGTACGGCGCCTTTCTTGACGGCATGTACGGCAATGAACCGACCAGGTGGGACAACGACCTGCAAGGCGTGACGCGTCTGCGGGTCATCACCAACTACTTCACGCGTATGCGCTTCTGCACCAGCGACGGCAAGCTCGATCTGAAGAGCAAGGAAGGGGTCGGCACCGCGATACCTGGCTACGCGCCCTGGTTCAGCCACCAGAGCCGCAAGACCCGCGACGTGAAAATCATTTTCGGCCACTGGGCTGCGCTTGAAGGTCGCTGCGACGAACCGGACGTCTTTGCCCTGGACAGCGGATGTGTCTGGGGCGGTTCGATGACGCTGCTCAATGTCGATACGCTTGAACGCCATCAGTGCAATTGCGATGCTATGGGCAATGCCGCAGACGGGCTTGTTACCCGAGTGCAACCCGGCGCTACTCCCCTTCCGTAACCTCAGGCTCAGGAGCCCAGGCAATGACTGAATTCAAACGTATCCCACCCGAACAGGCCCAGGCTCTGCGCGAGCAAGGCGCCGTGCTGGTCGATGTCCGGGATCCGCAGGCTTTCGAGAGCAATCACATTCCCGATTCCGTGCATCTGGACAACCACTCGATCGCCGACTTCATCCGCGAAGCCGACCTGGACAAGCCGCTGGTGGTCGTCTGCTACCACGGCAACTCCAGCCAGAGCGCTGCAGCCTATCTGGTCAGCCAGGGTTTCTCCGATGTGTACAGCGTGGACGGTGGTTTCGAGCTGTGGCGCGCCACTTACCCACAAGAAACCGTGCAAGGCTGATAGAAAATATTTTTATGACAGCTGATCCCGCGTTCTACGCGGGCTCGCGAGCCATCTGACGAACGGTCAGCCCGTCTTCTCGCGCATCCCTTCTTTATCTTTCCGAATCCGAACTATCCTTAGCCTAGGCCATCCGTATTCAGGGGAGAGCCGGTACACCGGCGCGTGGGTCATCGGTAGTTACTTTTAGGGTGTTCTGGGGGGAAACAGTGGCCGTTAAGCGGCTGCTGCCAGCATCGACTGACGATCCGCCGCCGGCTCCACGTATCGAGCGAGGTGACGTCATGAGTATATTCAGCCACTTCCAACAACGCTTCGAAAGCACGAGGCAAGAAGAGCTCTCGCTACAGGAGTACCTTGAGCTCTGCAAACAGGACCGCAGCGCCTATGCCTCTGCCGCAGAACGTCTTCTGCTGGCTATCGGCGAACCTGAACTGGTGGATACCTCCACCAACTCCAGGCTGTCGCGCATTTTCTCCAACAAGGTCATACGCCGCTATCCGGCCTTTGCCGACTTCCACGGAATGGAAGAATGCATCGACCAGATCGTTTCGTATTTCCGCCATGCCGCCCAAGGCCTGGAAGAGAAGAAGCAAATCCTGTATCTGCTCGGCCCGGTGGGTGGCGGTAAATCGTCCCTGGCGGAAAAACTCAAGCAACTGATCGAAAAAGTCCCGTTCTACGCCATCAAGGGCTCGCCAGTCTTCGAGTCGCCCTTGGGCCTGTTCAACGCCACGGAGGACGGCGCGATTCTCGAAGAAGACTTCGGGATTCCGCGACGCTACCTGAGCACCATCATGTCGCCCTGGGCGACCAAACGCCTGGCCGAGTTCGGCGGCGACATCAGCCAGTTCAAGGTGGTGAAGCTCTATCCGTCGATTCTCAACCAGATTGCCGTGGCGAAAACCGAGCCTGGCGACGAAAACAACCAGGACATCTCTGCGCTGGTCGGCAAGGTGGATATCCGCAAACTGGAAGAATTCCCGCAGAACGACGCCGACGCCTACAGCTACTCGGGCGCGCTGTGCCGGGCCAACCAGGGCCTGATGGAATTCGTCGAGATGTTCAAGGCACCGATCAAGGTCCTTCATCCGCTGCTTACCGCAACCCAGGAAGGCAACTACAACAGTACCGAAGGGCTGGGCGCGATCCCGTTCACCGGTATCCTGCTGGCGCACTCCAACGAGTCGGAATGGCACAGCTTCCGCAACAACAAGAACAACGAAGCCTTCATCGACCGTATCTACATCGTGAAGGTGCCGTATTGCCTGCGTGTCAGCGACGAGATCAAGATCTACGACAAGCTGCTGTTCAACAGCTCGCTGTCCAAGGCGCACTGCGCGCCGGACACCCTGAAAATGCTTGCGCAGTTCACCACGCTGTCGCGCCTCAAAGAGCCGGACAACTCCAACATCTACTCCAAGATGCGCGTGTATGACGGCGAGAACCTGAAAGACACCGACCCGAAAGCCAAGTCGATCCAGGAATACCGCGACAGCGCGGGCGTCGACGAAGGCATGAATGGTCTGTCTACCCGCTTCGCGTTCAAGATTCTGTCCAAGGTCTTCAACTTCGATCCGCACGAAATCGCCGCCAACCCGGTGCATCTGCTTTACGTGCTGGAACAGCAGATCGAACAGGAGCAGTTCCCCGCCGAAACGCGCGAGCGTTATCTGCGCTTTATCAAGGAATACCTGGCACCGCGCTATATCGAGTTCATCGGCAAGGAAATCCAGACGGCGTACCTGGAATCCTACAGCGAGTACGGTCAGAACATTTTCGACCGTTACGTGCTGTATGCAGACTTCTGGATTCAGGATCAGGAATACCGCGATCCGGAAACCGGCGAGATTCTCAACCGTGTGGCCTTGAACGAGGAACTGGAAAAGATCGAGAAACCGGCTGGCATCAGCAACCCGAAAGATTTCCGCAACGAAATCGTCAATTTCGTGCTGCGTGCCCGCGCCAACAACAACGGCAAGAACCCGACCTGGCTCAGCTACGAGAAGCTGCGGGTGGTGATCGAGAAGAAAATGTTCTCCAACACCGAGGACCTCCTGCCCGTTATCAGCTTCAATGCCAAGGCCAGCAAAGAGGATCAGCAGAAGCACAACGACTTCGTGACACGAATGGTCGAGAGGGGCTACACGGACAAGCAGGTACGTCTGCTTTCCGAATGGTATCTGCGCGTGCGGAAATCGCAGTAAAGCAGCTGCAAGCTTCAAGCTATCAGCTGCAGGCGAAAAGCGATCACCCCCCGGGCTCGGGATTCATCGCGGCTCGCCTGCAGCTTGAGGCTTACAACTTGAAGCTCCCCGGAGGAGCCTATGAGCTATGTGATCGACCGACGTCTCAACGGCAAGAACAAGAGCACGGTAAACCGCCAGCGGTTTCTGCGGCGTTACCGTGACCACATCAAGAAGGCAGTGGAGGAAGCGGTCAGCCGACGCTCCATCACTGACATGGAACACGGCGAGCAGATCAGCATTCCCGGACGTGACATCGACGAACCGGTCCTGCATCACGGTCGCGGCGGCAAGCAGACCGTTGTTCATCCTGGCAACAAGGAGTTCACCACAGGTGAGCACATCGCCCGCCCTCAAGGCGGCGGTGGCGGCAAAGGCCCCGGCAAGGCAGGCAACTCCGGCGAAGGGATGGATGAGTTTTCGTTTCAGATTACTCAGGAAGAATTTCTCGAATTCATGTTCGAAGACCTGGAGCTGCCGAATCTGGTCAAGCGCAACCTGACCGGCACCGACACCTTCAAGACTGTGCGCGCCGGGATCAGCAACGAGGGCAACCCGTCGCGGATCAACATCATCCGTACGCTGCGCTCGGCACATGCACGCCGCATTGCACTGTCCGGCAGCAGCCGGGCGAAACTCAGGGAAGCGACCGCCGAGCTTGAACGCATGAAGCGCGAAGAGCCGGATAACTTTGGTGACATTCAGGAACTGGAAGTAGAGATCGACCGACTGAAGGCACGCATTCGTCGTGTGCCCTATCTCGACACCTTCGACCTCAAGTACAACCTGCTGGTCAAGCAACCCAACCCCAGCTCCAAAGCGGTCATGTTCTGCCTGATGGACGTCTCCGGTTCCATGACCCAGGCGACCAAGGACATCGCCAAGCGCTTCTTCATCCTGCTGTACCTGTTCCTCAAACGTAACTACGACAAGATCGACGTGGTCTTCATTCGTCACCACACCAGCGCCCGCGAAGTGGACGAGGAAGAGTTTTTCTATTCCCGGGAAACCGGCGGCACCATCGTTTCCAGCGCCTTGAAACTGATGCAGGAAATCATGGCCGCACGCTACCCGAGCAGTGACTGGAATATCTACGCGGCACAAGCGTCGGATGGCGACAACTGGAACGATGATTCGCCCATCTGCCGGGAAATCCTCACCAAACAGATCATGCCCTTCGTGCAGTACTACACGTACGTGGAAATCACGCCGCGTGAGCATCAGGCCTTGTGGTATGAGTACGAACGCATCGGTGAAGATTTTGCCGACACGTTTGCCCAGCAACAGCTGGTCTCTGCCGGTGATATCTACCCGGTATTCCGCGAACTCTTTCAGCGAAGGTTAGTGTCATGACCGCCAGAGAGCAGAAGCGCCAACCCCTCTCCACGGGGTCAGAGTGGACATTCGAACTGATCCGCGCCTACGACCGCGAAATCGGCAGGATTGCCGAGCGGTATGCGCTGGACACCTACCCCAACCAGATCGAAGTGATCACGGCCGAGCAGATGATGGATGCCTATGCCTCGGTGGGTATGCCTTTGGGCTATCACCACTGGTCCTACGGCAAACACTTCCTCAGCACGGAAAAATCCTATTCGCGAGGCCAGATGGGCCTGGCCTACGAGATCGTCATCAACTCCGACCCGTGCATCGCCTACCTGATGGAAGAGAACACCATCTGCATGCAGGCGCTGGTCGTGGCTCATGCGTGCTATGGCCATAACAGCTTCTTCAAGGGCAACTACCTGTTTCGCACCTGGACCGACGCCAGCTCGATCATCGATTACCTGGTGTTTGCCAAGCAGTACATCATGCAATGTGAGGAACGGCATGGCATCGATGCCGTGGAGGACTTGCTCGACTCCTGCCATGCACTGATGAACTACGGGGTGGATCGCTACAAGCGCCCCTACCCGATTTCCGCCGAAGAGGAGCGGCGTCGGCAGAAGGACCGGGAGGAGCACCTTCAGCGGCAAATCAACGACCTGTGGCGCACCATCCCGAAAAGTGCCGACAAGAGCAGCAAGGAAGACAACGCGCGCTTTCCGGCAGAGCCGCAGGAAAACATTCTCTACTTCATCGAGAAACACGCCCCGCTGCTGGAGCCATGGCAGCGTGAAGTGGTGCGCATCGTGCGCAAGATCGCGCAGTATTTCTATCCACAGCGCCAGACCCAGGTGATGAACGAAGGCTGGGCGACGTTCTGGCATTACACGCTGATGAATGATCTGTACGACGAAGGCCTGGTCACCGACGGCTTCATGATGGAGTTCCTGCAGTCGCACACCAGCGTGATTTTCCAGCCCGGTTTCGACAGTCCGTATTACAGCGGTATCAATCCCTACGCGCTGGGCTTTGCCATGTATCAGGACATCCGCCGGATGTGCGAAAACCCTACTGACGAAGACCGCCAGTGGTTTCCGGAAATTGCCGGCAGCGACTGGCTCACGGCGATCAAATTCGCAATGACCAGCTTCAAGGACGAGAGCTTCATCCTCCAGTACCTGTCGCCCAAGGTGATTCGCGACCTCAAGCTGTTTAGCATCATGGACGACGACCAGCAGGAGGACCTGCTGGTGCCCGCCATTCATGATGAAAACGGCTATCGGACCATTCGCGAAATACTCGCTGCGCAGTACAACCTGGGCAATCGGGAGCCCAATGTGCAGATCTACAGCATCGACCGCCGAGGCGATCGCTCGCTGACCCTGCGCCATCAACGGCACAATCGCAAACCACTCGGTGACTCGACAGACGAGGTGCTCAAGCACCTGCACCGGCTGTGGGGCTTTGACATCCACCTGGAAACCCTGCAGGGCGATCAGGTGGTCAAGACTCATCACGTCCCCCCGAAAGGCGAGCATGCCGACAGTGAATATCCCCGGCTTGATATGGCGGTCGTTCACCTTTAAGCACTAGGGGAATAGGGTTTTAAACGCTTGTTCATGCAGCTTTAGCCTCCGCAAGTACGACACAAGGTTTATCCTGTCGCGCTTACGGAGGCTTTTTATGCAGATTTATAAAGTGGGCGGTGCTGTACGCGACCGTCTTCTGGGTCAACCTGTCACGGACATCGACTGGGTCGTGGTCGGCGCAAGCACCGAGGACATGCTGATCAAGGGCTATCGCCCGGTTGGTACAGATTTCCCGGTGTTTCTGCATCCGCTGACCAATGAGGAATACGCGCTGGCGCGCACCGAGCGCAAGAGCGGCGTGGGCTACGGGGGCTTTGTTTTCCACGCCAGCCCCGAGGTAACGCTTGAGCAGGATTTGATTCGGCGTGACCTGACGATCAACGCCATGGCTGAAGACAAGGACGGTAATTTAACCGATCCCTACAACGGCCAGAAGGACTTGGAAGCGCGGATATTACGTCACGTTTCCCCCGCTTTCGCCGAAGATCCGCTCCGGGTCTTGCGTGTGGCGCGATTCGCCGCACGCTACGCCGGTTACGGTTTTACCATCGCGCCCGAGACCCTTGGGCTGATGCGACAGCTCAGTGAATCGGGCGAACTCAAGGCGCTGACTGCCGAGCGAAGCTGGAAGGAAATCTCGCGCGCGCTCATGGAAGAACAGCCTCAGGTGTTCATTCAGGTGCTGCACGACTGCGGCGCGCTCAAAGAGCTGATGCCCGAAGTCGAAGCGTTGTTCGGTGTACCGCAGCCGGCGGCGCATCACCCGGAAATAGACACTGGCGTACACGTGCTAAGTGTTCTTGAGCAATCCGCACGCCACAAACACCCGCTGACGGTGCGCTGGGCCTGCTTGCTGCACGACCTTGGCAAAGGGCTGACGCCGGAAGCCGAATGGCCAAGGCACATCGCTCATGAACACACCGGCCTGCGCCTGATAAAAGCGGTCAACGAGCGTTTTCGTGTGCCGAGGGACTGCCAGGAACTGGCGCTGCTGGTCGGCCAGTACCATACCCACGGCCACCGCGCGCTGGAGTTGAAACCTTCGACCCTGCTGGAGTTGCTGCAAAGCTTCGACGTCTACCGCCGCCCGCAGCGCTTTGAAGAGTTCATTGCGGCGTGCGAGATGGACGCCCGAGGACGTCACGGCTTCGAACAACGCAGTTATCCACAGGCCGACTACCTGCGCGGCGCCGCCGAGGCCGCACGCGCGGTATCAGTACAGCCGTTGCTGGAACAGGGTCTGAAGGGCAAGGAACTGGGTGACGCGCTGAAGAACGAGCGCTTGAAGGCACTGAAAACCTACAAGACCAGCACTGTGTGACGCGGAGCGTGAGGAACGAGAGGTGTCCGGGAGAGCACTTTTCGTACCTATGCGCAGCCATGGACGCTCTGCACTCGGGCTGAAAGACGAGGATGACCTCAGCTACGCAGCAAAACCTCAGGCGTCAGCGCCAACCCACGCCACTCAAACGCCACCGGCCAAAGCTGCTGATCAATCTGCGCGTCAGCCCAGAGTTTGCTGAAGGCAATGCCCACACCGGGATGCAGACGTTCAGGGGCAATCAACGCCAATGGCCGCAACACAAAGGCATTCTTCAGAATTTCCGCCCTAGGCAAGATCAGCCCGTCGAAATTACCGACCTGCTCGCCGTACAGCAGCACATCGATATCCAGCGGCAACCCTTTGCGATCCGGGGCGTAGCGGCCATTGTCCGCTTCGATGAATTTCAGGCGACGATCCAGCTCCATCAGGGGCAAATCAGTCAGCGCCGATACGACGAGATTGAAGAACGGCCCGCTCTTGATACCCACGGCATGGCTTTCAAAAACCGGCGAACAGCTCAGATCGGTCAGGAAGCCATCCAGCGCATCGAGCCCCGCAATCAGGTGGCGCTCACGCTCGATGTTGCTCCCCAGGCCGAGGAAAATCCGCGTCAGCGACATCCGCGCTCGATCTCCACGCCCACACCGGCAGCGGCCGCTACAGCACCGGGCTTGGTCAGTTTCAGGCGCAGCCAGGGAATATTGAATTCACCCATCAGCACTTCAGCCAGTCGCTCGGCGAAGGTCTCCACCAACTGGAACTGTGCCTGCTCGGCGAACGCCTGAATACGTGTCGAGACACTGGCGTAGTCGAGGGCCTTGCTCAGATCGTCGCCTGCGGCTGCGGGGCGATTGTCCCAGGCAAAGCTGAGGTCCAGACGCAGGCACTGACGAATGCCACGCTCCCAGTCATAAGCGCCAATGACCGTATCGACCTCAAGGCCCTCGATGAAAACTCTGTCCAAGCACTACTCTCCACTGCACGACAAGGGCGCGATGCGCCGTTAGAATCAGGGCATCCTCGCCCGGAATGGTTCGCATGTTTTGGTTACTGGCCACCTTCGCCTACCTGCTTGGCTCGCTGTCCTTCGCCATCCTGCTCAGCCGCCTGAGCGGCAGGCCGGACCCGCGCGCCAGTGGCTCCGGCAATGCCGGCGCGACCAACATGCTGCGTCTGGCCGGGAAAAAACTCGCCATCCTGACCCTGCTCGGCGACCTCTGCAAAGGCCTGGTACCGATCCTGATCGCCAGCACCTTGAGCATGGACATCGCACAACAGGGCTGGATCGGCGTCTGCGCAGTGCTGGGCCATCTGTTCCCGGTGTACTTCCGCTTCCGCGGTGGCAAAGGCGTAGCGACCGCCGCCGGTGTGCTGCTGGGCCTGTATCCGCCCGCCGCTGCCCTGGCGATAGTCGCCTGGCTGCTGACGCTCTACCTGACCCGCACCAGCTCGCTTGCCGCCCTGATCGCCACACCCCTGACCCTGCCATTGCTGGCGTGGCAGGAGCCTCATGCGCTGCTGCCGATGAGCGTGTTGACCCTGCTCATCGTCTGGCGCCATCGCGGCAATCTACGCGACCTGCTCGCCGGGCGCGAACGACATTTCTGAGGCGTACCCCGCCTGGTCTGCCGTCACAGCCCCGACAACTGCTCCATGGGCCAGCGTGCCTGCACGCTGATGCTCAAATCTTCCTTCTGCCCGACCTGCAAACGCTGGCACCCGGCAAACGCGATCATCGCGCCGTTATCGGTACAAAACTCGGGCCGTGCGTAATAGACATGGCCGCGCAGGTCGCCAAGCATGCTTTCCAGCGAAGCGCGCAGTGCCTTGTTGGCGCTGACGCCACCGGCAATCACCAGGCTCTTGAGGCCGGTCTGCTTGAGCGCGCGCTTGCATTTGATGGTCAAAGTCTCCACTACCGCCTGCTGGAAGGCCAGAGCGATGTCGCAGCGGGTTTGCTCACTGTCGTCTCCAGCATTCCGGCATTGCTGCCAGGTATTGAGCGCAGAGGTTTTCAGGCCGCTGAAGCTGAATTCCAGCCCGGGACGATCGGTCATCGGCCGAGGGAAGACAAACCGCCCCGCCACACCCTGCATGGCCGCCTTTGAAATCTCCGGGCCGCCGGGGTACTGCATGCCCATCATCTTGGCGGTCTTGTCGAAGGCCTCGCCTGCGGCATCATCCAGCGTCTCGCCCAGCAGTTCGTACTGACCGATGCCGTCGACGCGCACCAGTTGCGTATGGCCGCCCGACACCAGCAAGGCGACGAACGGGAACTGTGGCGGGTTTTCTTCCAGCATCGGGGCCAGCAGATGACCTTCCATGTGATGCACGCCCAGCGCCGGGATATCCCAGGCGAACGCCAGCGCCTGAGCGCACGAAGCGCCGACCAGCAAGGCGCCGACCAAGCCAGGGCCGGCCGTGTAGGCAATGGCGTCGATATCAGTGGCCACGCAGTCCGCCTCGGCCAGTGTCTGGCGAATCAGAGGCAGCATGCGCTTGACGTGATCGCGCGAAGCCAGCTCCGGCACCACACCGCCATAGGCACGGTGCAGGTCGATCTGGCTGAATAATGCGTCCGCAAGCAAACCGCGTTCGCTGTCGTATAACGCGACGCCGGTTTCGTCGCAGGAGGTTTCTAATCCCAGTACTAGCATGGGGTTGCGCCTTGTAGGGGGCAGATTTGAAGGCGCGCATAATAGTCGCCGACCGAGGTGCCGACCAGCGGTTTTCGATCAGAGGCTTTGCATTCCTCTCAATGAGGGGTTAACATCCGCAACCCTTAAAAACCGACGTACTTTTGTGCAGTGTTTGCACTGAGCGTTGACCCCGGTAATGAATGAAGGTAGCTCTGGATGCCAGCCGTCAAAGTTAAAGAGAACGAACCCTTCGACGTAGCTCTGCGTCGTTTCAAGCGCTCCTGCGAAAAAGCCGGTGTTCTGGCTGAAGTTCGTAGCCGCGAATTTTACGAGAAGCCGACTTCGGAGCGTAAGCGCAAGGCAGCAGCTGCTGTCAAACGCCACGCCAAGAAAGTCCAGCGCGAACAGCGCCGCGCCGTTCGTCTGTATTAATTTACAGACCTTCGTCGCAAGCTTCTGCCTTGCCCGGCCAACCAGCCGGGCTGTCGGCAGTTACAGCTTCGCTGTTTTGCGTTCGCTTTATTGATTGACCCTGTCCAGGCCGCCGATGCGACTCAGACATTCATTCAAGCACGTCCAGCCTGTTCACAGGCTACATCGGTCATGCCCACTCGGGCAGCACATCGACCGATGACAAGACGAGTATGCCTTGATGACTTCGCAAGAAGCTCAGCCAAGGCAGCGTCTTCCGTGTCCCCAGGCTCTGACCACTCGCGTGGGCAGCGAAGTTTGTGGCCTTTCCGATCCTCTCGCAGGATCAAGCTTTATTCCTTTCAGGCCAACACCGTCCTTCGGATGCAAAGACGTGCCCGTTTATTGCCGACGTCTTCAAAAAAGACGGCTGACAGGCTGACGGAACGCTCGTAGAGTCGTCCGATACTTTTGCACCACGCTTGAATGATGAGAACGCCATGGCCGGGCTGATTCCCCAGAGCTTTATCGACGACCTTCTGAACCGCACCGATATTGTCGATGTTGTCAGTTCGCGCGTGCAGCTCAAGAAAGCCGGGAAGAATTACACCGCGTGCTGCCCGTTCCACAAAGAGAAAACCCCCTCTTTCAGCGTCAGCCCGGACAAGCAATTCTATTACTGCTTCGGTTGCGGCGCAGGTGGCAACGCGCTCGGCTTCATCATGGACCACGACAACCTGGACTTCCCCCAGGCTGTCGAAGACCTGGCCAAGGCCGCCGGCATGGAAGTGCCTCGCGAACAAAGCGTAAAAGGCCAGAAGCCTCGGCAACCGACCGATTCCCCGCTCTACCCGCTGCTGACCGCCGCCGCCGAGTTCTATCGGCAGGCCCTGAAAAGCCACCCGTCACGCAAGGCAGCGGTGGATTACCTCAAGGGCCGCGGGCTGTCCGGCGAAATCGCCAGAGACTTTGGCCTGGGCTTCGCCCCTCCCGGCTGGGACAACCTGTACAAGCACCTGAGCAGCGACTCCTTGCAGCAAAAGGTGATGATCGATGCCGGGCTGCTGATCGAGAACGCCGAAACCGGCAAACGCTACGACCGCTTCCGCGACCGGGTGATGTTTCCGATCCGTGATTCGCGCGGGCGAGTCATCGCCTTTGGCGGCCGCGTACTGGGTGATGACAAACCCAAGTACCTGAACTCCCCGGAAACACCGGTGTTCCACAAGGGTCAGGAGCTGTACGGGCTGTTCGAGGCGCGCAAATTCAATCGCAACCTCGATGAAATCATCGTCGTTGAAGGCTACATGGACGTCATCGCCCTGGCCCAGCAAGGCTTGCGCAATGCCGTGGCGACTCTGGGCACAGCAACCAGCGAAGAGCATTTGAAGCGCCTGTTCAGGGTGGTGCCCAACGTGCTGTTCTGCTTCGACGGCGATCAGGCCGGACGCAACGCTGCATGGCGTGCGCTGGAAGCGACCCTGTCGAACCTGCAGGATGGACGCCGGGCGCGCTTTCTGTTTCTTCCCGAAGGCGAAGACCCGGACACGCTGGTGCGCTCCGAAGGCACCGACGCGTTCAAGGCACGCATCAATCAGCACGCGCAGCCGCTGGCCGATTATTTTTTCGAGCAACTGACCAAAGAGTCCGACCCGCGTTCGCTGGAGGGCAAGGCGCACATGGCCACCCTCGCGGCGCCATTGATCGACAAGGTGCCCGGCGCGAACCTGCGTATTCTGATGCGTCAGCGCCTGACCGAAATTACCGGGCTGACCGGCGAGGCCGTCAGCCAGCTGGTACAGAGCGCGCCGGCAGAGGCGCCACCGAGTTACGACCCGTACGTCGACTACGACGCCATGCCTGATTTTGCCGATTACCAGCCACAAGGCGGTTACGAGCCTCAGCAGGAATGGACGCAAAAGAAAACCGGCGGTCAGAATCAAAAAAAATGGGACAACAAATCCTGGGGCAAAAAAGGCAAGCGCCAGGACTTCGAACCTCGAACGCCGCGTGTACCCACCGCCGTCGAGCCGCCCATGCAGGCCGCACTGAGAACCTTGCTGCATCACCCCGAATTGGCGGAAAAGGTCGAAAATGCCAGCCATTTCGCTGCAGAAGACCAATCCAACGCACAACTGCTGGTCGCTCTTATCGAAGCCCGGCAAAAGAATCCGAACCTTCGGTCGTTACAGTTGATAGCGCGATGGCACGGGACTGAACAGGGCCGCTTGCTGCGTGCTCTGGCAGAAAAGGAATGGCTGATTGAGGCCGATAACCTTGAACAACAGTTTTTCGACACTATAACTAGCTTATCCGCTCGCCAGCGCGAGCGCAGTCTGGAACATCTGATCAGCAAGGCTCGGCAGACCGAGCTGAGCGCAGAAGAGAAAATTCAGCTTAGGGAACTGCTAAATCGCAATGTTCCCGCACAAACCCCGACCTCAACTGGCGCGTGAGGTCATAGCTCGGGTATAATCCTCGGCTTGTTTTTTGCCCGCCAAGACCTTCAGTGGATAGGGTGTTATGTCCGGAAAAGCGCAACAGCAATCTCGTATCAAAGAGTTGATCACCCTGGGTCGTGAGCAGAAGTATCTGACTTACGCAGAGGTCAACGACCACTTGCCCGAGGATATTTCAGATCCCGAGCAGGTGGAAGACATCATCCGCATGATCAACGACATGGGGATCCCGGTACACGAGAGTGCTCCGGATGCGGACGCCTTGATGCTGGCCGACGCCGATACCGACGAGGCAGCCGCAGAAGAAGCGGCTGCAGCGTTGGCAGCGGTCGAGACCGACATCGGTCGTACCACCGATCCTGTTCGTATGTACATGCGAGAAATGGGCACCGTTGAACTTCTGACCCGTGAAGGCGAAATCGAAATCGCCAAACGTATCGAAGAAGGCATCCGTGAAGTGATGGGCGCAATTGCGCACTTCCCAGGCACGGTTGACCACATTCTCTCCGAATACACACGCGTCACCAGTGAAGGCGGTCGCCTCTCCGATGTCCTGAGCGGCTATATCGACCCGGACGACGGCATTGCGCCGCCTGCCGAAGTCCCGCCGCCTGTCGACCCCAAAGCCGTCAAGGCCGAAGGTGCCGATGACGACGAGGAAGAGTCGGCAGACGCCAGCGACGAAGAAGACGAAGTCGAGAGCGGTCCTGATCCGGTCATCGCCCAGCAGCGCTTCGGTGCGGTTTCCGATCAAATGGAAATCACCCGCAAGGCCCTGAAGAAATTTGGTCGCGACGACAAGCACGCCATTGCCGAAATGGTTGCACTGGCCGAACTGTTCATGCCGATCAAGCTGGTTCCAAAACAGTTTGAAGGTCTGGTAGAGCGTGTACGCGGTGCCCTCGAGCGTCTTCGCGCCCAGGAACGCGCCATCATGCAGCTGTGTGTACGTGATGCACGTATGCCGCGCGCCGATTTCCTGCGCCAGTTCCCGGGCAACGAAGTCGACGAAAGCTGGACTGACGCACTGGCCAAGGGCAAGAGCAAATACGCCGAAGCCATCGGTCGCCTGCAGCCTGACATCCAGCGTTGCCAGCAGAAGCTGTCTGCACTGGAAGAAGAGACCGGCCTGAAAATCGCCGAGATCAAGGACATCAACCGTCGCATGTCGATCGGTGAGGCCAAGGCCCGCCGCGCGAAGAAAGAGATGGTTGAAGCGAACTTGCGTCTGGTGATCTCCATCGCCAAGAAGTACACCAACCGTGGTCTGCAATTCCTCGATCTGATCCAGGAAGGCAACATCGGCTTGATGAAGGCTGTGGACAAGTTCGAATACCGTCGTGGCTACAAGTTCTCGACTTATGCCACCTGGTGGATCCGTCAGGCGATCACTCGCTCGATTGCCGACCAGGCACGCACCATTCGTATTCCGGTGCACATGATCGAGACGATCAACAAGCTCAACCGTATTTCCCGGCAGATGTTGCAGGAAATGGGTCGCGAACCGACCCCGGAAGAGCTGGGCGAACGCATGGAAATGCCTGAGGATAAAATCCGCAAGGTATTGAAGATCGCGAAAGAGCCGATCTCCATGGAAACCCCGATCGGTGACGACGAAGATTCGCACCTGGGTGACTTCATCGAAGACTCGACCATGCAGTCGCCAATCGATGTCGCCACTGTTGAAAGCCTCAAAGAAGCGACACGCGAAGTGCTGTCGGGCCTTACCGCCCGTGAAGCCAAGGTTCTGCGCATGCGCTTCGGCATCGACATGAATACCGACCACACGCTTGAAGAGGTTGGTAAGCAGTTTGACGTGACCCGCGAGCGGATTCGTCAGATCGAAGCCAAGGCACTGCGCAAGCTGCGTCACCCGACAAGAAGCGAGCACCTGCGCTCGTTCCTCGACGAGTAATCGCACCCGCGAGTCAACAAAACCCCCGGCATGCCGGGGGTTTTGCGTTTCCGGGCAGAAGAAAATTCAAAATTTGCAGGCCCAGTTGTCAATTCACCGAATCAATAAGAGGTCAGACATCAGTCTAATTGCAGCGCCTGAAAAATTGACCTACAACTATGTATCACACCAGACACCAGCGCTCTTCGAACCAAGCCTTGGATCATTGTAGTTACAAGGTTACGCCACACCATCATCAGCGATAGTCAGACACGGACGTAAGCCGCATATGCGTGGAGTAATCAACACCAGTGACCGGGAAGCGTCATGCCTGTCCGAGGGAAAATTCGCCTCGATCTTCGCTCAATGCCCGGATGCCATGCTTATCGTCAGCCTTGCTGACGGGCACATCATGGATGCCAACGAAGCGTTCGTAGAGCGAACCGGTATCCCCCTTGATGAAGTGATTGGCAAGACACCCACAGAACTGAATCTGTGGGCAGTGCCAGGCATCGGCCCAAAAGTCTTGCTGCAATTGCAGACCGGCGATATCCATAATCTGGAGATACCCTTTCGGCGCAAAAACGGCGAAACCTTTTCAGGGCTCATGTCCGCCCAGCCGTTCGAGCATAGCCCGATACCTGCCGTGCTGGTGATAGTGCGTGACATCACCCAGCTCAAACTGGCCCGACAACAATTACAGCTTTCCGAAGAGAAGTTCGCCAAAGCCTTCCATGCCTCGCCTGACGGGATGGCGATTACCCGGCAGCAGGACGGCATGCTTCTGGAGGTCAACGAAGGGTTCTGCCGTCAGACCGGGTACAGCGAAAAGTACTGCCTTGACCACTCGACATTCGACCTGGGCATCTGGGTCGACCTGAGCGAGCGTTCAAAGCTCATCGAACGCATGAAAAAGCATGGCTTCGTCAAGGATATGCGGGTACGGATTCGTAACAACAATGGCGATATTCGACTGTGCGAACTGTCCTCTCAACCCCTCATCATTGCGGGTGAAGACTGTCTGCTGACGATTACTCGGGATATCACCGAAAGCAGGCAAATGCAGGAGAAACTCCATCTGGCGGCGACTGTTTTCGAGAGCACTGCCGAAGGTGTGCTCATCACCAATACCGACCAGAGCATCAGCGCCGTCAACCGCGCGTTCACGGAAATCACTGGCTACAGCGAAAGTGAAGCCATCGGGAAGACCCCTCGCCTGCTTGCCTCTGGCCAACACGACAGCGCGTTCTACGCCGCGATGTGGCACCAACTGGCAGCCGAGGGCCACTGGCAGGGCGAAATCAGCAACCGTCGAAAGAACGGCGAGCTTTACCCGAGTTGGCTGACCATCAGCGCCGTGCGCAACAAAGACAACCTCCTGACCCACTTCGTCGCCGTGTTCGCCGACATCTCCAGCCTCAAACAAGCACAGGCGCGGCTCGACTATCAGGCCCACCATGATCCGCTCACCGGCCTGCCCAACCGAATACTGTTCGAGAGCAGGCTTCAAGCCGCCCTGCTGCACAGCGAAGAATCCGGCAGCCTCGGCGCAGTCCTGTTTCTCGACCTGGACCGCTTCAAGCACATCAATGACAGCCTGGGCCACCCGGTCGGCGATCTGCTGCTCAAAGGCATCGCACACCGGCTCAAGGAAACCCTGCGCGACATCGACACCGTTGCACGCCTGGGTGGCGACGAGTTCATCGTCCTGCTGCCCGGCCTGCTGCAAACCAGCGACGCACAGGCCATCGCCAATAAATTACTGGCCTGCTTCAGCACGCCTTTTGAAGCTGGCGAACATGAGCTCTACATCAGCCCCAGCATCGGCAGTTGCGTGTTCCCTACCGACGGCACCGACGTGGCCACGCTGGTCAAAAATGCCGACGCGGCGATGTACCGCTCCAAGGCAAAAGGCCGCAACCGGGTCGAAAGCTATACCTGCGACCTCAGTGACCAGGCCAGCGAGCGCATCGCCCTCGAGCAGGAACTGAGAAGAGCTCTGGAGCGCAATCAACTGACACTGGCCTACCAGCCCAAAATCGACCTGCTGACCCACACAATGGCAGGCGCAGAAGCCCTGATCCGCTGGAACCACCCAACCTTTGGCGAAGTGCCGCCCGAGCACTTCATTCCCCTGGCCGAAGAAAACGGCATGATCCTGCAGATCGGCGACTGGGTGCTGGAGCAGGCCTGCCGCCAGATGGGCGTATGGCGCAAGACCTGCCAGCCGTTCGGCCCGCTGTCGGTGAACCTGGCAGGCGCTCAACTGCGCCAGACCAACCTGCTGGAACGCATCGAACAGCTTCTCACGGACAACGGCCTGGAACCCGGCTGCCTGCAACTGGAGATCACCGAAAACTTCATCATGAGCCAGACCCAGGAAGCACTGGCCGTGCTGCACCAATTGAAGACACTCGGCGTGCAACTGGCGATCGACGACTTCGGCACCGGCTACTCCTCACTGAGCTACCTCAAACGCCTGCCACTGGACATCCTCAAGATCGACCAGTCCTTCGTCCGCGGCCTGCCGGAAGACACCCACGACGCCGCCATCGTCCGCGCCATCATCGCCCTTGGGCGCAGCCTGCAACTGACCGTGATCGCCGAGGGCGTGGAGAACAGCGAACAGCAGCAATTTCTGACCAGCGAAGGCTGCGAACAGATCCAGGGCTACATCATCAGCCTGCCCCTCGACGCCGAAGAATTCCGCGCAAGATTTCTTCTGATGAATCTTTCGGACTTTTCGGATAGCACAGCCGCGAAACCGCCGTTATAATCCGCGACCTACTGAGGGCCCATAGCTCAGTTGGTTAGAGCAGAGGACTCATAATCCTTTGGTCCACGGTTCGAGTCCGTGTGGGCCCACCATATATATCAAGGGCTGCAGCAACGCTGCAGTTTCGAGAGGGTGTTTTGGAATGCCTCCGAGGTACAGTTTCGGTACAGTCCGTGCCGATGTCTTCGGAGGACAGCATTGCAACTCTCGTAAAAACCCCTTCAGGCACGTGGAAAGCGGTCATCCGAAAAATCGGATGGCCGACAGCTTCCAAAACGTTCCGCACCAAACGCGATGCAGAAGACTGGTCACATCGAGCCGAAGACGAGATGGTCAGAGGTGTCTACATCCAGCGGAGCGGATCAGAACGGATGACCCTAAAGGCGGCGCTGAAGCGTTACCTGTCTGAGGTTACTCCCACCAAAAAGCCTTCGACTCAGAAAGGCGAAGCGAGCAAGGCAAAAAAGCTTACTACCGAGCTGGGTAAATATTCGCTGGCGGCCCTCTCCAGCGAAATCATTGCAGCTTACCGTGACATGCGACTGTCTCAGCCTGCAACTCGCAAACGCACGTTGACCAGCAACAACACTGTTCGGCTTGAGTTGGCGCTCCTCGGCCATGTTTACTCAACAGCAATCAAAGAATGGGACCTGGGCCTCACGTTCAACCCTGTCGCGAGTATTCGGAAACCTAGGCATGGAAAGGGGCGAGAGCGACGTTTTGTAGGGGACGAAGGGGATCGGCTTTTAGGTGCTTCTAATGCACATAGCAACCCTATGCTCGGATGGATGGCGCGAATCGCCGTGGAAACGACTATGCGCTCATCTGAGATTGCCACGCTTACGCTCTCCCAAGTGGATCTCAAAAAACGAGTCGTCCACCTTCCCGATACCAAAAACAATACCTATCGAACCGTTCCGCTCAATAAGCGCGCGACAGATGCAATGCAAGCGGCGTTAGACAACCCTCTCAGACCGCAGGACTGCCGACTCATCTTCTTCGGTGAGCCTGGCAGAGATGCTAAGCGTAGGCCCTACGCCTTCAACAAAGTCTGGGCAACGCTGAGAAAGCCGCTCGGGATGACGGATTTTCGTTTTCATGATTTGAGGCATGAGGCCGTAAGCCGACTTGTCGAATCCGGCTTATCTGATCAGGAGGTTTCAGCAATCAGCGGCCACAAGTCCATGCAAATGCTTAAGCGCTACAACCACTTACGTGCAGAGGATCTAGTCGAGAGACTGGATAGAATCGACAAAGACTAGGCTTAAACAGGGTAGAAAAGATTCTGCATGCGAAAACTTTTCTACCTTTTCCTCCCCTGTGCTCTGTCGTGCTGTACGTGCTCACCGTGCTGTAGGGTGTAGGGTGTAGGAAGAGGGACCTGAGATTCGCTAACCGTTCCCTTAAATTTTCAGAAAATCTGTGCTGGATTGATCTCAGTAGCGGACTTTGAAGGTTGGTGAGTCCTCCGGTCGCAGCTGACGGCGATCATAGATCCGGGTCGTGCTTATATTGGCATGTCCAAGCCAGGCCTGAACCTTAGCAATATCGGCTTCGTGCTCCAGGGCATTGGTCGCCGCCGTGGCACGCAGGCCATGCACGCCCAACCCAGCGACATTGATTCCTGCCGCCTTGGCATAGCTTCCGACCATTGCGTAGATGCCGTTAGCGGTTATGCCTGCGCCGGTCTGGCGACCACGCAGCGGCACGAATAGCGGTGCATTAGGCTCCTGCGGTAATGCCCCGAGCGTTCCAGGTATGCGTAGATACGCTCGGCGGCAACAGGGTGCAATGGCAGGTACCGCAGCTTTCCCCCCTTGCCATGGATCTGCAGGTGCTTGATACCCCGGCGATCCTTAATATCGCTGACCATCAACTGAGCGGCCTCCTCGCGACGCAGTCCGTGATACAGCAGCACAGCGAGAATGGCCCGATCGCGTTGGCCTTTTAGAGTATTTGGATCCGGCGCATCGAGGAGCACCTTGGCCTGGTGATCACCGAGAGCCGACGTCTTACCTTCGTTGGTTTCGATCCTGGGCCGCTTCACACCGTGCACCGGGTTGCCGCCAGCGACGGCGTTGAGCTCAAGCAAATGATCGAACAGGCTGGCCAACGCCGCCAATTTGCGCCGGATCGTGGCCCCGGCCAGGCCTAGAGTTTCCAACTGCGCGCGCCAGGCCAGCACGTGCGCGCGGGTGACCGCGCGGAACTCATCGGTGCCGGTGAGCCCGACAAACCCGCAGAAGTCCTCCAGGTCGCTCTGGTAAGCTCGCCGCGTGCGAGGGTTGTCGATGTTGGCAAACCACTCGACCGCCGCCGGCACGGCTGCTAGGTGCTGAAATTCCGCGGCGGTTAGCCGGCGTTCCTGCTGGGTGATAAGTCCCGTCACGTCAAACCCCTCGCCAGTTATTCCGATGAACCTCGCGACACCGATGCACTACTTGCTCTACCAGCGAATTGCGTGGAGTGGCATGTATCCAAGAATCCTCAAAAGGTGGGAGCGACCCATCGATCTCCAGCACCGCATTCAATTCCAACGAAAGCAGGATCAGCGTTTTGAATGCGTTAGGAGCCTGGAGTTGTTCGAGTTGTTTTCTGTGGGCATCCATCTCATCTAGATGCGCGTGCTTGCCGTTCCATTCCTTGGATTTGTGATGCACCAAAGCATTACGTGCCTTGACCAGGCCTTTCAGCCCATTGATGGCGGGGCCATCCGCATTCAGCGATCGACCACAGACCAAGCGTGGGACGACGAGCCATTTACCCACCACATCCAGCTTATCCAGATAATCTTTTGCTAGGCGCTCTCCCAGCTGGAGGGCGGCAAATTCGAACGCAGCAGCTTCTAAGGCCATCGCGGAGAAGACGATGGTTTTTATGGCTGCGACGTTTTTTCTAGTTTTCTGGTCGCCGTAGGCTGTCGAATCGCCGGGCCATTCTTGCCTTGAGAGCGGATTGCCCTTCTCGAACAAAAAAGATCCGAATGCCTCCTCAGCGATTTCACAATAGGTGTCCACCATGGAATCGACTAAGACCCAGCTATCGCGGACTTCAAACGGTTTGGTCGTGCCCATGACAGCCCCTGCAAAAACTAACGATAACGTTTCTCTAGCTAGTAAGTAGGCCGGTGCACCCGGCCTGCGTGTCAAGACCAATGCAACGTGTTTCTCAGGCTAATCACCGACGCCAGTCAACTGGGTAGGGCTGAACCCCATGCAGCCGAAACCAATGACGCTGACCTTAAGGCCGCTCGATCCAAGTGTATACTTTTTCGTTGTATAGTTCCTTATACAGTCCGTCCCGATGAACAAAGGGACTGGAAGCCATCGTCGCTTTCTCAGATCAATTAGCTTGCACTGAGGAATCTTCGTATTGGCAGCTCCGTGATAGTGGACCGTGTTAACCCAGTAATTGAAAGTCGAAAGGCATTGAGTAATATCGCCACACGCTCTGGTGCTCCATTGGTGAGCACTCAAGTGATCTGCTCTGATAAAAATTAACACCTGCGCCGTGTAGAAACCAGAAAACTGATATTCTTGGGTTGACTCCATCGACCTAGCAATCTGAACTGGATCACGAAATCAGGTGTGGGAAAGGGATCCGTTTAATATATAGACAGCCCTGATGTCTCCGACGCAGGCGGTGGCGATAATCACCTAACGATTTGCATCCAAAGATTAGCGCCAGCAGAAAGCCAATGTCGAAAGTTGTAATTATCAGACGCTTACTGATTGTCGATCAGTGACGAAGAAACCTTTTCGAAAAGGAATTGATCCTTAGTAGAAAACGACTAGGATATGTTGAGTTGTATATCATAGTAATAGCGACGGAACCGCATAGCAGCCGCGAAGGCCCTACAGTAATCATGCCTGACAGTAAGCGCGTTCGGTTGAGAAAATAAATTAACATGACTGAAGACGAGACACGCCAGACACTGTTTAGATCAGGTGGGTCAGGCAAGGCAAAAACAGGCGAAGAAGCAGAGTCTACGTGTTGTAAATGAGAGTTCCGAGCCTGTTTTTGACGCAGCATTACCAAGCGAAGGGGCCTCCCGTACAGAGACCTACACTATGTAGCCGACCGCCTTTTTCGGCCCGATTTTGCTGAGCAATGGCTCTATCTGGACTGCGGATTAAGATCTTCGGATCAAAGGCCATCCCCTTCCGCGCAGCATTAATAGAGGTCTCCTAGGGTTGACAAGGGACGTGAAAATGTTGAAAAATGGCGCTGAACGATAATCGTTCTCAACTTTATTACATGGAGTTAATATGAAAAAAATGCTTGGTGTCGCCGCAGCAATGCTGATTTGTGCACCTATTGTTCAGGCTTCCGTCATGCCCCAGAAAGACATCGCCCGACTGACCACCACAGACCAGAAAACTGTACTTCATACGTCGACAGTTCTGGCACTTGGTGGTACCAAGTGTAATGGTGTAAATATTCGGGTCGCGCCTGAATGCGCTAATTAACTAGGAAAGAGATTAGAGGGTGGTGATCGCCGCCCTCTAATTAATGTGACGGAGTCATCATGGATGATTTAGTTTTTTACTTTGAAGGTATTCCTTCTGCAATCATTGTTCCTTCCACTATATTTAATTTTCAAAAGGGAAAGATAGCTATTAACGGGCCTTTGGGAGTTGCGTATGCGAACCCAGAAGACGACTTAGCGTTCCAAAAAGCGCTCAGCGAGGCCGGATCCCTTGTGCCCGGTGAAGTAGATGAGGTTTTGCAAGTAAAAGGCTTATTAGCTAATCCGGAGACTAGTCGGACTGTAAGCTACCTTCTCTGCTCTGCAAAAAAATGTGGCGATGTAATCGAGGATCTTAAGGCGCTTGCCAAGTCTAAAGTTTTGGTGGCTGGGTGTGGAGGCATTGGGAGCTCATTGAGTATGCTGCTGGCAGGTGCCGGGATAAAAAACTTTTTGCTTGTGGACGCAGACATAATAGAAAAAAGCAATTTAAATCGTCAGCTTTTTTGGACGCTGAATGATGTGGGAAATAAGAAAGTAGATGTATTAAAAAGTGCGCTTGAATCGCGATTTGAAGGGTTAAATATCGATGTCCTCGATAGAACTTCATCAATAGAAGATCTTTGCGAATTGGCGTCTTCAGATATTACGGCCGCAGCGGTTACAGCGGACAACCCTGCCACTCTGGCACGTGAAAGCTGGAAGATTTCAGAATCATGTAAAATCCCAGTAGTCTCGGGTGGGTACCTACATCACATTTGCCTATCTTTTGACTTCTTGCCTGAAGAGTATCGGTATCTTAAGGAAAAGGATGCTGAATCTGAGAGTGAGGAGTGGCTTAGGTTGCCCAGTGCAATTATGCCTAGCTATGGACCTATGAATTTCTCTCTTGCTTCGCAGCTTAGCGCAAACCTAATCTCATCCATCGCAAAATGTACATTTGGTCTAAAGTCTACTAGTGTTAACAGCTGGGATTCAAGGTCGCTATCTAAAGTCTAACAGGAAATGGCTATGAGCAAGGCATCATGTATTTTTTGTCAAATAGCAAGCCGCATTTCACCCGCACATATTTTTTGGGAGGATGACATGCATATTGCATTTCTTTCCATATTCCCAAATACAAAAGGCGCTACAGTAGTTATCCCAAAAGCTCACTTATCAAGCTATATATTTGACCAAGAAGATGAGGCGTTAGCCAACTTGTTGATTGCCTCAAAAAAGGTAGCAAAAATACTTGATGGCACACTTGAGGGAGTCGGCCGTACCGCAGTAATATTTGAAGGATATGGAATCGATCATCTCCACGCAAAATTATTTCCCATGCATGGAACTGGGGATCATAGCGGGTTTAAAAAAATATCGTCTAATGTTGATAAGTTTTTCTCAGTCTATGAGGGCTACGTTTCATCTCATGACTGGAAAAGGGCCGATGATAAAGAGCTATCTTCACTTGCCGAGCAATTATCGTCATGGGATAAGCAAAATTCCTAAAGGATATACGGGATCAAGCTATCGAGTCTTTGTGCTCAATATTCTTAATAACAATGACGACGGCTGATCATCGCTGAGATGTAGCGTTGCTGATGCCCTGAGCTTGCCAGGTACTAATGAGTGCGTCCGGCAGCAACTGAGTGCAAAGGCAGGTACCGCACCTTTCCCCTTTGCCGTGAATTTGCAAATGCTGAATCCCACGGCGTTCCTGAATGTCGCTCACCTGCAGCAGCGCCGCTTCTTCGCGGCGCAGCCCGTGATAAAGAAGAACGGCGAATATCGCCCGATCGCGCAGCCCTTTGAGGGTTGATTCGTCCGGCGCTTCAAGCAGCGCTTTGGCCTGGTGATCACCCAGTGCCGGCGTCTTGCCCGCGTTGCTTTCTATCCTAGGTCGTTTAACCCTATGCACGGGATTGCCGCCGGCGATCGCATTGCTTTCCAGGAGGTGTGTTGCCGCTGATGCGGTTTTGACCCAGGCTGCCGGAATCCATTGACCTACCCAAATATTCAGCGAGTGAGGTCTTTACGCGGGGTTTCACAGGCAGCATATAAGTCAGGCAAAATCAGCAACCTGGGTCAAAGTCGGATCAGCGCCAACACCCCCCTCGGCGTGATGCTTCCCCATGCCGATAAGGCTATCCACACACTCGAAAAAGGGGCAAGATTGTGCGGTTGATAACTATGTTGATTGCTCATCTAAAATGACGCTAGCCTCTCATACAAAAACCGACGGCGCCGCTGCTGCACGATATGCAGCCGGTCTACTGGGAATTGCTACCTGCGCTGAAACCACGGCTACTACGATGGCTGAGGACGCAGGAAAAGTTGACGTAAAGCTTTCGTTCCGACATATCGCACTAACGAATAAGCTGATAACTGCACACGCACAAGTGAAAGCGGGCCCGTCTTATCGTAGAACCTCAGATGCAGATTCAATTACATTAGCAATCGATAGAAAAACGCTTGAAGCACTGTCAGGGACAGGGATGCCCGGACTGGTAATCTGGGTGCCACCACCGCCAATGGATCGGCTCTATTGGTATGTAACCGACCCGCGCACCCCGCTCAAGACTCCTACCAAAATACCAAAAACACAGTACCTACGCCCCTCGCTTCGGTACGATCTGACTCGACTGTACGATTACGCGTCATGGTCATATCGCACCACCTCACAAACGATTGGCCCGCTTTCCACAGATGTGCTGCCGAAAGCACGGAGCGCATACAAAGCGCTGAAATCAAAGCAGTGGAGTAACCCTTTAGTGGGCTGCCTTCAAGTCACCCGCTTGGCTTGGCGACACATCACAAGACGCTCAAAGTCAGAGGCAAGACGTACATTGTCGCTTAGGGCTGTTCCCTACTTGAAAGCGTTCCTCGGAAAATCGCCAGATCGTTACACATGTAACTTCGTTAGTTTAGAAGTCAACGGATCGGTGACGAAGGAATCAAGGTACCTGATGTGCTGGTATCGGCAGGCATTTACGATTGACGGAGAGAGCCACTCACTTCTGGTTCGGATTCGAGAAGAAATCACCTATCCAACGGAGTGGACAAAGCGCCCGCTTAGTACAGCAGACATCACTCAAGTAGCCACGTTGGCGGCTTGGTGGTGCAAAAAAGACAAGTGACGCACCCGCCTCGGATTTCCGTACTGACGCATTGCAAAAACAACGAGTCGCTTAAGCTCCGCGGTCATCTGACCGGAATAGTTGAGGCGGGTACGCCTGCCCGAATAGTACCGAATCCCAAGCACCAATTTCAAGTTCATTTCCATCGGCACCTTGGTGGATATAGATGAGCGAAATATTGCCTCAATAAATCCGATGGCTATTTTACCTTTTTTGACTTTTATCCTTAGCAATACGATTGAATCTACAAGCGATTGCGAGCGCTCATGGCACTAGGTGATGGCGCTGATGCGCTTTTAAACCAGGCTGCTGATTCGAATGCCCTATATGCGGCATCTGAAATCCCGCGCGACGACTCCGTCCGCTGAGTATTTTGAAAAGTCAATTAATTCCCGCAGCCGGCTCAAAATCGCATCAGCCGCAACACCTCGCAAGTCCGAGCTTGAAGACGCCGTTTACCGTGCGGGTTTCGTAGATCAAGTGGACGCTATAGAAAAATGGGCTACTCTAGATGCCAGATGGTAGCTATTCGCCGCCAATCACTCGAAAGGATGTCCGCGTGATAACTGAACTGAGCATTGATGGAGTCACCAGTTACAAACTCCCTACACTGATCAAGCCAACTAATAAAACCTCTCTAATGTACGGTCTGAACGGAGCAGGAAAAAGCACAATATCTGAATTTCTTTACAACCCTAAAGGACTGATTTATAAAAAATGTAGCTTTACGACAAGTAAAGACTGCGAAATATTAGTTTACAATCAAAGCTTCCTCAATGACTACTTTTATGAGGAAGACGGTCTGAAGGGAATATTTACTCTTTCAAAAGAAAACAAGGAAGTAATTCAACAAATTGAGAGCGAGACCAAAAAGCTCGAAACATTGAATGAATCTCACACGGAAAAATCGAAGGCGAAATCCGCGATAGCGGAACGCATCGAGAAGGAACGTTCTAAAGCTAGTACCAAAACGTGGGAAATAAAAACAAAATATTCTGGCGGGGATAGAGTTCTAGAGTTCTGCCTCGAAGGCTTGAAGCGAGTAGAGCCGCTGTTCTTACACATCAGCAGCTTACCGCTACCAGCAGAGGCCCCTACCTACACAGTTGACGAGCTTAAGTTGGAAATGGCTTTAGTTGCGGGCGATACAGCGATTCAGCTATCGACTATTACCGTGATAAACGCCGACTGGTTAGAGGTCGAGACAGATTCAATATTCGAAAAAATAATTGTCGGTAGTCAAGAAGGCTCAGTAGCCCAGTTCATCGGAAAATTGGGTAATACCGACTGGGTTAAGGTTGGCCTGGAATACCTTGATCCAACCGAGGAGACATCTCTACAATCGTGCCCATTTTGCCAAGAAAAAACCATTACACAACAACTCGTGAAATCGATTAATGATGTATTCGATGAAGCATACGAACTAGACATGGCCACGCTAGGACGGCTTAAAAACCAATATGAGCTTTGCGCATCAAAAGTCAATCTACAGGATATTACCTCCCTCCCTTTATGCGATAAGGAGCTAGAGGACTCTTGGACTATAGCAACAGAGTCCCTAAAGGCGACATTCCGGGAAAACATCCTGCAAATAATCAACAAAACAAAAACGCCAAGCACGCCTATTACTCTTAAGAGCAGCCGAGCCGCAATAGCTTCAATAAATGAGATAATCGCAACACTAAACAATTATATCGCCACACACAACGACAAGCTGTCTAACAAGAAAAGAACCATTGATAATATTAAAGCTAGGTTTTGGTCACTAATGCGATGGGAGTATGCGCAAACGCTTTCATCCTATGCCGAGTCGTTGAAAGATCTGGAGACAGAATCCTCTTCCGCGAGTAAAGCAGTCGACGACATCGAGATGGCCGTCAGAAGCTCTACTGCAAATATATCGAGTTTGAGAAAGCAAACTGTAAATATAGACGAGTCCATTCAGAGCATAAATGAGGCATTGCTGGAAATTGGAATTGAGGGGTTCACAGTATTAAAACATGGAGAGAATCTTTACAGAATTGCGCGATCTGGAGAGAAAAAAAATGCATTCCACTCCCTTAGCGAAGGCGAAAAAACCGTAATCAGCTTTTTGTACTTTGTTGAACTGTGCAAGGGACAGAAAACTGCATCAGCGGTGCCTTTGGATAAAATTGTGGTCATTGATGATCCGATATCTAGCCTGTCCCACATATACGTATTCAATATAGGACAACTTATAAAAAGAATTTTCATAAACAGCTCAACGTACAAACAAGTCTTCGTACTGACCCATAGTCTTTATTTTTTTTATGAGCTTACGTTGACCAATAAGGAACAACGCGACGAAAAGCAGCATCTTTTCAGAGTTGTCAAAAATGGCGCCGGCAGCAGCATAACACCTATGAGATACGAAGAAATCCAGAATGACTATCAATCATACTGGTCTTTAGTTAAAGACCCGGCGACACCACCGGCGTTAATCGCCAACTGCATGCGGAATATCATAGAATACTTCTTCAATTTTGTTCAAAAGAAAGACTTCAATAATGTATTCCAGATACCAGCTTTATCCTCAGATAGGTTTAAAACTTTCTATAGGTATATGAACAGAGAGTCACATTCTTTAGGTCAGAACATATTCGACATTAAGGAATTCGACCATCAAGTTTTCAAAGACGGATTAAAGATTATATTTTCTGAGTGCGGATATTTAGAGCATTACAACGCAATGACCAAATAGATCTATGCGCCCACAGGTAAACGTATAGCTTAGATGAGCAACCTTTTCTATCTATACGATACGAGATAATCATAGGTGCCGGTGTGCTCATATGATTATTTTCGGATCGCCGCGCAGTGCCAAACACGCAGCGGCGATCATTAGCCCAATCGTTCCCTCCCGCATAAAAGCGAGTGCCGAGTATGATAGTATGAATACGTTCTGATCCTCTGACTATCGAAGCAGGGAATAAGACTACGACATTGCTCCCACCAAGCTACACACATATCCTGTATCCCTAAGGAAACTCTGAAAAAGACTTCCTAATTTGGCAAAATCTCCGGACACCAGTCGCCGAGCTTTTCGATGATGAAACAGATGACCTTCGCCGACGCCGAATACGCCGGCAAGCGCAAGCGGACCCGTAAGGAATTGTTCCTGATCGAGATGG
>NZ_JAGPYS010000021.1:0-36153 GCF_020312195.1 Pseudomonas sp. P129
AGCTATCGTTCCTCACGCTCCAGCGTGGGAATGCCGTGGGTGACGCTCCGCGTCACAGATCTGCGCCGCGCCGCAGTTCTCAGGACAGGACGCGAAGCGTCCAGAACGGCATGCCCACGCGGAGCATGGGCACGATAGTCAGATTATCGTTCCTCACGCTCCCTCCTGCGGGCAGTCTAGAAACTCAGACTCAACGCGACATTCACCCCTTGCTGGGTCACGTCGTCGTTCTTGCGCCAGTTGTAATTGCCGCGCAGTGTCAGGTCCTGAGTCAGCTTCTGGCTGACGCCCAGCGTGGCCCGGTTCAAATCGCGTTGCGGCGTGTAGCCTTGCAGCGTGAAACCGACTGACTGGATGCTGTTGAGCGCCATGGTCACGTCCTGCTGATCGGTCTCGAACTCCCTTTCATGGGCCACTTCGCCCCATACCTGTGTGCTCGGTGTCACCTGGAATTTGCCCTGCACACCCACGCCAGCACGCCGCGATTTGCGCGTCTGGTCACTGAAGGTCAGCGCGGTCGAGCGGTCGCCTTTTTCCGAGTAGCGGTCGACATCGATGTGCGCGTAATCGGCGCTGACGAACGGCGACAGATGCCAGCGACTGGTCGGGCCCGCGATGTCGAAACCGACCCGCCCGCTGACAGCCCACATTTCGCCGTCGGTATCGCCTTTTTCCTGACCTTCGCTGACGCCCAGCGCGAACTTGCGCTCGGCATTTTCGTAGTCCAGTTTGCCGCCCGACACCGCCAGATCACCCCACCAGTGGTTGGCCTGATACTGCAGGAACGCAGTGGCGATGTAGCTGTTGAGTTTGTAGTCCGAATCCCTTGGCCCTGCCTCGAGACTCTGGCGATACGCCCCGGCGACAACCCCAGTGCGCCAGTTTTCGGCAAATCGGTAGCTGCCGCCGATGGTCAGGTTATAGCCTCTTCCGTCAGCATCAGCCGAACTGTCCTGCGCGTCGAAGTCCATTTTCTGACCGCCTGCCGAAAGCATGCTATGCCACTGTCCTATGCCTTGCCAGTTGCCCCAGTCGCTGAGCCACTGGGCGCGGATCTCGTCCTGATGCATGCGCAGCGTGCCATTGGCCATTTCCGGCAGCAGGGAGATTTCCCAGGGGGCCGAAAGCAGCGAGTAGGCGTAGTCGGCCAGCAACCTCTGCCCGGCCTCGGTCGGATGCACGCGATCGTTGAAGAACAGCCGGTTTGGATTCGGCGTCGCACTGGACCGGCCGTTGGTGGTGCTTTCCCGGCAGCTATTGCCGCTGAAACAGGTACTGACCAGATTCTCGTTGGGATCGAACCCGAAGCGTGCCGGTTCGGCGAGGACTTCATTGATCAGCAGTGGAACATTCAGCGGAATGATCTGGGCATTGATCTGCGCCAGTCGGCTGACTAACTGCTGATTGAAGCCCGCGCTGAGTGCGGAAGTTGCCGAAGCCAGTGGCGAACCGCTCAAGGCTGGCGTTTTACCGATATCCGGCAGCAACCAGACCATGATGTAGCGCGCACCGGCCTGTTGCAGGGCTTGCGCGCTGTCAGCCAGCTGATTGGCAGCTTGCGCGGCGCTGCTGGCACTCAACACACGACCCTGCAGGAAGTCGTTGCCGCCTCCGGTCAGGTAATAAAGCGCGTTGGGGTCGGCGCGAAAACCGTTGGCGGGCAGATAACCGGTCCTGCTGCGCAGCAATGTGCCAGTGATCGGGTCGACGACGGTGGATTGCGAGTTGATCGAGTCAAGAATCTGGTCAGTCCGATAGCCGCCGACTGCCCAGTTATTGCCATCGGGTGCGCCCAGCGCAGCATTGACCGGCGACGTGGAAGCCGCCAGATCTCCTGCCGGCACACCGAGCATCCTGCCGATCAGTGTCGACGAGTTCAGATTGAACACCTCTCCACTGCCGTCCTGATAAGTGGGGCCGACCCGATTGGTGAACCGAAGCGTAGAGCCCCTGGGCCCGGCGGTGTCGGGAAACTGCCCGGCATCGGCCAGGCTGTCGCCGAACACCACCATGGTCGAATAGGGCGCGGCAGCAGCGGTGCCGCAGGCAAGCGATAACAGGCAGGCCGCGAAGGGCCAGCGCCTCGATGTCTTGGTCATGAACGGATCCCGATTGTTTTTGTTTTGTACCGGAAACGTAGCAAGATTTTTCATGACTGCAAAGTTCGATGAACATTATCGCGCTGCGGCGGTGCTTTTTTGACCTCAGGCGGCCCTGTTGGTCACGATGGCGCTCAGGTAGTTGGCCAGGTCGTGCAGGTATACGAAGGGGTGGCCCTGACGACTGCCGCCTGTACGGCTGACCTTCAAGTCGATGCGCCCTGCGTTGATCTTGCGCAGCAGATTCCTGTCGTTCGACAGGTGCGAAAAATAACGCTCTCTGACGGCGCTCAGCGAAGGGCACGGCGTGGCGAATTCTTTGCGGAGTTGATCCAGTATTTCGTTCATTCCATGACTCCCTGTGGTTTGCATGTGAGTACTCCCGAAATGGGGTGCAGACAAACAATACGATATGTAGCGCGCCGTGGCAATACAGTTTGTATTTTAAATACGATTTGTATAGTTCGCATCACAGGGAATCGATGTACCAGGACACGTGGGCAGTGCCGTTTTCAGAGCTGCGGGTTACGTTGATGCCGTCGGCCTCGCTGATCTGATCCATGATGCGCTCCCAGTGGGCCACCGACTCGCCAGGCTCCCTGATCAGCAGGACCTGATGCTCGATCTGGGCCTTGTCACTGGTGATAGCGTCCTGAATCCGCTGTGCCAGGGCCAGATAAGCGTCATGTTGCGAGGTGTCGGGGAACTGCTTGAGCATGAGTGAACTCCTTTTTACTGTATGTGCATACAGTAATTGAGGGGTGTTTCTCACGCAAGCTACAAATGTTTCCTACACGGACACCTGCCCGGACTGAAACAGTGGCGCATGAAAAAGCCCCGATTATCGGGGCTTGGGCGGGGCGTGCCGGGATTCAGAGGCGCATGGTCATCTGCCTGATGACGCCGATCAGTTTGCACTCCTCGGTCACCGCAAGGGTCGGGTAGGCGGGGTTCAGCGGCTTGAGAAAATAGCGTCCGGCGTCTTCGACCAGCTTTTTGAAGGTGGCCTCGTTGCTTTCCGGCAGTTTGGCGATGACCAGCTTGCCGGCAGTGGGCTCGATTCCGGTGTCGACCAGAATCAACATGCCTTCGGGAATGCTCTGCCCTGCGGGCGCGGTCATCGAGTCGCCACGCACTACCAGCCAGAAAGCTCTGCCCTTGGCTTTATAGTCGCTGATCTCGAAAGTGTCCGAATAGCCGGCAGGGTAGGGCTCGACGGCCTCACTCCAGCCACCGGCCTCGACCCAGCTGATGACCGGATAGCGATAGAAACGCGAAGGCTGCACCGTGGGCTCCACGTTGTGCATGCCGGGTTCGCTGGCCGGGATGGAGGTGGTGAGAATCGGCAGGCCGAGCTCGGTCAGAAATCGATTGATGACCTCGATCTTCGGTTCACGCTTGCCGTTCAGCCAATGCCCTACCGCGCCGGGCGTCACGCCCATCCGCTCAGCCATTTCTTCCTGGCTGATTTCCTGGGTTTCCATGACCTGTCTTGCGACTTCATACCATTTTCTGTTCATGCGTCGAATCATACAGGCTGTAGGGTGTTGAGCAATATACATAATGTAATGCTTCGTTGTGTCATAAAAATACAAAATGTATTGTAAGGCCTCGGTTCTGTGTAGCGAAAGACGCTGCACAGCTTTTCAGAAAGGTCCTACAGGAGAGACACAATGATCGAGAAAGTAGAAGCCGTGATGCAGCATTGGGGTGAACAGCGCATGCGCATTGGTCTGGGCGGCGGGCTGAGCAGTCCGATGGCCGGGATCATGGAATGGGGCGCGTACATTCCGCGTCGCACACCCGGCTCGCGCGCGCTGGTGGGTAATGGCAGCGGCCTGGACTATATAAGCAGCGAAGTCGAGGCGGCCGTGGCGCAGCTGTCGCGCAGCCCGGCAAAGAGCCGCGGGCCTGAACTGGCGCAACTCGCGACATTGCGTTATGTCGAGTCATTGCCGGTGCGCGAGCAGATGCGTCTGGTGGGCATCAATGAAGGCGCAGACCGCACCTATCGCAACTGGATCAACAAGCTGCACCAGCAAGTGCTGGCGATTCTCGCTGAGCGCAGCGCTTCCAGAAGCAACAATGCGGTCGCCGACAAGGCTGCCCAAGGGTGAATGAAGACACGGTTTCACGCCGTTTATCCGGGTCGATTGCACAGCTGTGGCCGAACTCGTGTTGAACTCCGGTCAAACTCGACCCACCCCGAAACTGCCCCTTCCCAGGCTTTCCGGAGGGGGGTAAAAAGGTCCCACGATATGCGATTTGCGCCTCAGGGCAGCAGCCGGAAACAGGCTGATCAACAGCCACAACCGGTCACTCGCGACCCACCTCAAACCCCGCCTCGGCGGGGTTTTTCATTGGGCCAGGCGCATGGAGGCCAATGTAGATGTTGAAAAACTTTAGATGCGGGCAGTGCAAGAAACTGCTGGCCCGCATGGGTGAATACACAGAGCTCCAGATCAAATGTTCCCGCTGCGGGACGTTGAATCATGTGAAGGCCGCGAGCCTCGAGTTATCGCCGTTGAGCGAAAGAGGTACAGCAGCGTCGCTGCTGCCTCGCGGTGCCAACTAGAGGTATCAATCATGTCCAATAGCAGTTCTGCTGTCAGCCAGCTGAAGAATATTCCGCTGGTAGGTATCAACCTGGGTTCGGTGGCGAACGCCGGACAGATCGTGCCGGGCGAGGCCGGGACTCATTACCAGTGGCCCAATCGTGGAACCGTCACGACCTGGGTCAAGAACCGGGGCGTGCGTCTGATCCGGTTCCCGTTCGAACTTCAGCGCGCCATTCAGCTGTCGACTCTGGACGGTCTGCCAGGCCAAGGGGCGAACCTGAACACCGATTTTGTGAAGCGCTGGAAAGAAATGCTTGGCTGGATTCGCGATGACTCCAACGGCGAGGCCAGAATCATTCCTGATCCGCACCACTACATGCGGTTGCATCGCTACGAAACAGATGCAAACGGGACGCTGACCGGACGCATTCTTCCTGCCGCAGAGGCGGGTAATCAGAATGGCTGGAAGGCAACCGAATCGGTATTGATCAAGGACGGGAACGGTGTCAACGGCACTTTCTGGAGCGCCGTTCACCTGGCCAACTTCCACCAGAAGCTGGTCACTGAATGCGACGATCCGATGGTGCTGGGCTGGGGGTTGGGTAACGAGCCGTATTCGAATACCACGGCAGGTGCCAAAGACTACATTACGTTGCCTGATCTTGAAGCGCTGTACATCAGCACGATGAATACCGTGCTGCAGGCGTTGCGCAACAGCTCGAAAAAGCCGGTGTTCATTTGTGGGCTGGAGTTTGCAAGCGCCAGAAACTGGGCCACCGTCTCTGCCAACCTTCAGTCGAAGATTGTCGATCCGGCCAATGCAATCGTCTGGGAAGCCCACGCTTACGGCGATTACGATAAAAGCTCCAGCGGTGCCTACGCCAATAACAACGATTTGATCTCGCCGACCGTTCTGCGCGATGAAATCGTGGGTCCGTTTCTGACCTATGCCAAGACTAACAAGATGGCCGCATTTATCGGTGAAACAGGGATTCCGCCAACGGCTGCCGGTCGCACCGCGCTGAAAAACCTGCTCGATAAAGCGAAGGCAGAAATGGTGCCAGTGACGCTGTGGGTCACAGGACCAGGCACCGATGGCGAAAAGATGAGCCTGGAAGCCAGCAACCAGGCGCAGACCGTCGCACTGGTCACACCGTACTTTGCCGAGCGCATTGCCCTGTGGGGTTATGCACAGGCATGACGGTGCAAGTCATTCCGTTCTGACCCGACAACGGAGCCCCGTATCAAGGGGCTCTTTCCAGTTTGTTCAGGCTTTCGATCAACGAGGGCCTTGAGAGTCCACCAGCCTGTTACGGAGTACCCATGGACCCAACCGACCTAGGCCCAGGCACAGCTACCTGGCTGGGCGGCACGGGCACAATTCTGCTTGGCGGCTTTTTATGGCTGCGCAAGTTTCTTTCCAGAGATGCAACAGACCGGGCGATGGACAACGCGGACATCGGCACGGTTCGCCGCCTCAATGAACTGCTCGACTCCGAGCGCCAGGCGCGCAAAGAGGCTGAAGCGCGGGCTGATCAGTTCGCCAAGGAGCGCAACGAGCTCGCCGCAGCGGTTGGCCGGATGGAGGGCAAGATCGAAGCCCTCACCAGCCACATCGTTCAGCTTACCGACAAGGTCACTACGCAAAGCGCCGAAATAGCCCGGCTGCGATCCCAACTCGGAGGTGCAAACGATGCACAGATGCGCAATTGATTTCATCGCTCGCCATTGGTGGCGGCGCCTGGAGGTCTGGTTGATTTCCATGCTGCTGATCGCTGGCTGCCTGATGCTTGGTTTTCAGGCTGGGCAGTGGTCGGCCAATGCCGAGCATACGCAGCAGTTGGCCGAGGTTCGCAATGCCTATGACGCAGCACTGGGCAAACGCGACCGGCGCCTGGACAGGCTGGCCGAAACCACAACGCAGGCGGCGGACAAGGTCGAGACGGCTGCCTCCATAGCCAGCCAGGCTGCGCATGCGGCCAGTCGCGCGGCGGACAAGGCGGATGAGGCGCTGGGCAAGGTAAGCCAGTAGGCGCATTCATCACGTCAGATCACTCCAACACACGCGGAACCCCTTATGAAGATAACCCCGATAGTTGCCCATTTGCAGGCGACCTGCCCGAGCTTTGCCGGGCGAATCAGCGCCGGTATCGACTGGGCTGCGGTCGCCCTCGGCGATCAGCTCGCTCACCCGTCGGCGTACGTGATTGCCACTGGCGATCAGTCCACGGCCAACGATTTGCAGAACGTCATTCGCCAGAACATCACCGACACGATCGATGTCGTGGTGGTGCTCGATGGCGGTGACAAGCGCGGGCAGGAAGCCAGTGAGCAACTGCATGCCCTGCGCGCCGAACTGTGGCGTGCACTGGTGGGCTGGAACCCGGATCACGATTACGACGCGATGCAATACACCGGTGGTGCGCTGGTGCAGATCAGCGGCGACCGGGTGACGTATCGCTTCGGCTTTGCCGCGCAGTTCCAGTTGGGCCGCAACACCGCCGATCAGCCTGCCGAGACCTGGCACGAAGCGTATCTGGATGGTTTGCCCGGTTTTACCGGCGCCACCCTCGAGATGGACTGCGTTGACCCCGCAGATCCGAATCTGAAACCCCCCGGCCCTGATGGCCGTATCGAAGCGAAGTTCACAGCAGAGGTAACCCCATGACTCAACGCATCACTGTAGTACCGGCCGAGGGCCGCACTGTGCCGGATCCGGAGGCGGGCGATTTGCTGCCCGTCGAAGGCCGGCAGGTGACCTTCAACGCCTGGTGGCAGCGTCGTCAGAACGACGGCGACATCACCCTTAAAACCGAGCAATCCACCACCACCCATCAAGCCTTCACGGCTTAACCAAGAGGAAGCCAAACAATGGCTATCAGCTTTAACAACATTCCATCCGATGTCCGCGTGCCGCTGTTTTATGCGGAGATGGACAACTCTGCCGCCAACAGCGCGTCGGCTAGCATGCGTCGCCTGATCGTTGCGCAGGTCAACGACGACGTGTCCGGCCCCGAACTGGGTTCTCTGGTGCTGGTGCCGAGCGTGGCGTTGGCGAAAAACATCGGCGGTCAGGGCTCCATGCTGGCCTCCATGTATGAAACCTGGCGCAAGGCGGACCCCACCGGCGAAGTCTGGTGCCTGCCGCTGCTCAATACCGAAGGCGCCAAGGCCGGTGCGAAAGTCACCCTCACCGGGGCGGCGACCGAAGCCGGTCTGCTGAACCTGTATGTCGGCGGCATGCGAGTGCAGGCCACTGTGGTCAACGGCGCAACCGCTGCCCAGGCGGCCACGGCACTGTCGGTAAAGATCAATGCCACGCCAGACCTGCCGATCACTGCGGCTGTCGAAGCGGGCGTGCTGACCCTTTCCTGCAAATGGAGCGGGGCAAGCGGCAATGACATCCAGCTGGAATTCAATCGCCAGGGCAAGACCAATGGCGAAGTCATTCCGGCAGGCCTGACGGCGGCAGTTACGGCCATGACCGGCGGCGTGGGTACGCCTGATCAGCTCAAGGCACTGGCTGCGCTGGGCGATGAGCCGTTCGAGTTCATCTGCATGCCCTGGACCGACACCGCCACGCTGGATGCCTGGAAAGCGGCAATGGACGACAGCACCGGTCGCTGGAGCTGGGCGCGTCAGTTGTACGGTCACGTTTACAGCGCCAAGCGCGGCACGGTCGGTACGCTGGTGGCCGCAGGTCAACTGCGCAACGATCAGCACATCACCCTGCAGGGTGTCGAAAACGGTGTTCCGCAACCGGTCTGGCTGCAAGCCGCTGCACTGGCTGCGCGCACGGCGGTGTTCATCTCTGCCGACGCCAGCCGTCCGACCCAGAGCGGCACCATGCCTGGCATCGATCCGGCTCCGGCCAGTCAGCGTTTCACCCTGACCGAGCGTGAGTCGCTGCTGCGTTACGGCATCGCCACGGCGTACTACGAAGGCGGTTACGTGCGCATTCAGCGTTCGATCACCACCTATCAGAAGAACGCTTATGGCCAGGCTGACAACTCGTACCTGGACAGCGAAACCATGCACCAGTCGGCGTTCATCATCCGTCGCCTGCAAGGCATCATCACCAGCAAGTACGGCCGCCACAAGCTGGCCAACGATGGCACGCGCTTCGGTGCCGGTCAGCCGATCATCACGCCGAGCACCATCCGTGGCGAGTTGATTGCGCAGTACGCACGTCTTGAAGAAGAGGGTCATGTGGAGAACGCCGAAACGTTCGCCCAGCACCTGATCGTCGAGCGTGACGGCAATGACCCAAGCCGCGTGAACGTGATGTTCCCGCCTGACTACATCAACGGCCTGCGCGTGTTCGCGCTGCTCAACCAGTTCCGCTTGCAGTACGACGAAGCGGCATAAGCCTAACCAACCCTTTCAAGCCCGCCTCGTGCGGGTTTTTTCATTCTGGAGATAAACAACATGGGTCAGAAAGTTGCGGGTACCTGCTACATCAAAGTGGATGGCACCCAATTGACCATCAGCGGCGGCGGCGAAGCGCCTCTGATGAACATCAAGCGCGATACCGTCGTACCGGGCTACTACAAGGAAGTCGATAAGGCCGCGTGGTTGAAATTTACCGCCGTGCATACCGCAGATCTGCCGCTCAAGCTGCTCACCACCGGTGTGGACATGACCATCACCTGTGAATTCAAGAACGGCAAGACCTATGTCCTGTCCGGCGCCTACCTGGTCGATGAGCCGAGCAGCAAAGCTGACGACGGCACCATCGAGCTGAAATTCGACGGCAATCAGGGGAGCTGGCAATGAGTGAAGTCATCGACCTGGCCAGCCCGATCGAAGCGCACGGCGAAACCCTTTCGCAACTGACCTTCCGGCGCCCTACGGCGCAGGAAGCGCGGGCCATCAAGGTCCTGCCGTACAGGATCGACAAGAACGAGGAAGTCTCCCTGGATCTGGACGTGGCGGCGAAATACATCGCCGTCTGCGCTGGCATCCCGCCCTCGTCGGTCGATCAGATGGACCTGTGCGACATCAACACGCTGAGCTGGAAGGTTGCGAGTTTTTTCATGGCAGCGGCATCAGCGACCTCGAAGGACTGATCGCCGTCGTTTACGACCTCGCGTACTTCTGGAAGACCGATCCCGAACTGATGATGTCCAGGGAGCTGGACATCATCACCGAGTCGATCTTGCAGACGCAACGCATCAACCAGATCCTGCAGGGGGAGTGATGGCAGACACTATCAAGACGCTGATTACCGGCGTCGACAAGCTGTCTCCAACGCTGGCAACCATCCGCAACAACGTTGAAGGCTTCGAGACCAGGCTTAAAGGCTCTGGTCTTGGGAGCGTCGAAGTGGGCGAGATGATCAAGAGCAATGCTTTGGCAGAGCCCTTGATTGCCGGGGTAAAGGCAGCGATCGGTTTCGAGACCAGCATGGCCGGCGTGAAACGATCGGTCACCTTTGAAACACCGCAACAGTTCCAGCAGATGAGTTCCGACATTCTGGACCTCAGTGAACGACTGCCGGAAAGCGCCAACGGTATCGCGGCGATTGTCGCCGCGGGTGCCAAGGCCAATGTACCGCGCGAAGAACTGACCGGGTTTGCCAGCGACGCCGTGAAAATGGGCGTCGCATTCGATCAGACGGCGGCCGAGTCGGGGGACATGATGGCCTCGTGGCGGTCATCGTTTCAGATGACTCAGCCGCAGGTCGCGGCGTTGTCCGAGAAGATCAACGTGCTCGGTGGCAACAACCTGGAAAAGAAAATCGCCACCATGGTGACTGCAATGGGCCCGCTCGGGCCGGTTGCGGGGATGGCCTCCGGGCAACTGGCGGCAATGGGCGCGACCCTGGCCAGCGTCGATGTGCCGGCCGATGTGGCCGCCAGCGGCATGAAGCGGTTCATGCAATCGTTGACCGAAGGGGGCGCGGCGAAAGCCGGGGCATTCGAGGCGTTGCAGCTCGACGTCAACCAGCTGACCCAAGGCATGCAGAGTGACCCGTCCGGGACCATTGAAAAGGTCCTGACGGCGGTTTCCAGTGTTGATCCTGGCAAACAGTCGGACGTCATCACGCAGCTGTTCGGTGCCGAATCGCTGGGCGCGATCACGCCGCTGCTGGCCCACCTCGATGTGCTCAGGTCCAACCTGGCCAAGGTTGGGGAGGGCGTGCAAAACAGCGGCTCCATCGAGAAGGAGTTCGCAGACAACTCCCAGACCACGGCCACTGCCATCAAAGAGATGACCAACCGTGTCGATCGTCTGGGCATCAATATCGGCAGTATGTTTCTGCCGGCGATGAACGAAGCGATGGCCGTGATCGGGCCGATGATTTCTCAGGTCGCCGCGCTGGCGGCCGAACATCCAGAGGTGATCAAGGGCGTCGTGGGCGCCGCGATTGCTTTCGGCGTACTGCAAGTAGCCGTTCTCGCTGCGACGAGTGCCGCCGGGCTGCTGGCTGCGGTCATGGGCATGTCACCGTTGGGCCTGATCGTGCGCGGCCTCGCGCTGGCGGCAGGTTTTCTGATCGCCAACTGGTCGACCGTCGCACCTTATTTCCAGGCGGTCTGGGAGGCGATTCGCGGACCGGTAATGGCGCTGTGGGACGTACTCAAGGCGGTCTTCGCCTGGACGCCGCTGGGCATGATCGCAGCCAACTGGCAGCCACTGAGCGAATTCTTTGCTGCGCTGTGGGACGTGATCAAGGCGCTGGCCACGCCGGTTTTCGATTTTCTGCAGACGCTGTTTGCGTGGTCGCCATTGGGCATGGTCGTGGCCAACTGGCAGCCGCTGTCCGAGTACCTGGCCGGCCTGTGGGAAACCATCAAGGCCGAGGCACAACCGTTTACTGATGTGCTGGCAACGCTGTTCAGTTTTTCGCCGCTGGGCATGGTCATCGAGAACTGGCAGCCGATCAAAACCTGGTTCGCAGGTCTATGGGCGGACATCAAGCCATTCATCGAGCCGATCATGAGCTGGTTTGGTGGCGACAAGAATAAGACCGTCCTGCAGCGGGCGACCGAGAAGGCCAATCAGTTCGCGGAAGAACAGCGGATACGCAACGCAGGGCCAGGCGGCGGGACTGGAACGTTTCTGGCGGCCGGTGCCGTCGAGAACGTTCGCACAAATCAACAGTTGCTCAATCAGGCCACTGGCGTGCCGCCGACCAGCCAATTGCTCGGCGTACCCACCCCGCTGGCCCCCGGCAGCCTGTTGTTGCAACAGGGCGCAGCCGGGGCCGGCCCGCGACTTGAAGGCGAGCTCAACATTCGCTTTGAAAACGCGCCGCCGGGCATGCGTGCCGGGCAAGTGCAAACCAACCAGCCGGGTTTGACGATATCGCCAAACGTCGGTTATCGAACCCTCGGCGCAGGAGCCGGATCATGAGTACATGGCGTGACAGCCTGCTGCCAGCGTCTTTCCGGGGCGTCGGTTTTTTCATTGAAAAAGCCGTCGTCCCGGCAGGCCGCAAGGGGCAGTTGCATGAGTTTCCACAACGCGACGAGCCTTATTTCGAGTCGCTGGGCAAACAGTCGAAAGTGCATACGCTGACGGGGTTCATTGTCGGTCCCGACTGTTTCGAACAGCGAGACAAATTGCTGCAGGCACTGGAGCAGGAAGGTGCCGGCGAGCTGGTACATCCCTGGCTGGGTCGCGTGCAGGTCCAGGTTGGCGAATGTGGCGTCACACATAACCTGAGCGAAGGCGGACTCGTCCGGCTGGACCTGAAATTCTATCCGGCCAACCCGCTCAAGTTTCCCGTGTCGACGCTCAATACGCGACGGCAGTTGCTGGGGGCGTCCGAGAGCCTGCTGGGCTCGGCGCTCAGGCGCTACCGCTCGGTGATGGCCACAGTGGACGCGGTGCGTATCAATATTCAGGCGCTGCGCAGCGCCCTGTCGGGAGTATTCGCGACCATTCAGCGGCAGTTCACACCGTTCATGACGATTTATTCGGATGTCACCGCGCTGGTGCATTCGCTGGTCAATGCGCCGTTGACGGTCAGCACGCTGTTTAGCACGTTCTTCGCCAGTTTCGACGGTGACAGTCGTCGAGCCAGAAGAGCGAACGGCACCAGCAGTATTGGCGGGGCGAGTACCGGAACGGATGCCGGCTCAGGTTCCGGCAACTCGACAGGGGGCGGCTCAGGCAATGGTTCCGCGAGTGGCAGTAACGGCACCGCTGCGAGCAGCGCGGCAGCAAGGTCCGGCAGCAATGGCGGCGTGTCCTCTGTTGAAACGGTCGATTACCGGTCGGTGATTTCCGAGGCCACGCAACAGGCGGAAGCGGTGTCCGGCATCAATCTGGTCAGCCAGAGCAGCGGGCTGGATACCGGCGTGACGGCGCAGGCCGCGGCCAATCTGGTCCAGGATGCCTTGTTGGTCAAGGTGGCGAAAATCGTCGCGAGCATGCCGGTTGCGACGACCGTCATGCCGCTCACTGTGGTGCCGTCGCTGGATCAGCAAGTGACGCAAGCACTGCAGCGCGTCGATGTGCCGGTTGCCGATGACGTCATCGAACTGCGCGACACGCTGAGTTCAGCCATCTGGGAAGCGTCGTTGAAAGCCGACCCTGAACATTACCTGGCGCTCAACACGTTGCGTCAGGCGTTGATCAGGCACCTCAACGCGGTGGCGGCCTCTGGCGTGCGTCTGGTGGACCTGAAGGTGTCCGAGCCTTTGCCCGCGCTGGTGCTGGCCTATCGCCGATTCGGTGACGCCAGCCGGGCGCAGGAAATGGTGCAGCGCAATCGGCTGGCCCATCCGGGTTTCGTGCCGCCGGGCACGCTGAAGATCGCTCAGGAGTGACCCATGATCGACCCTAACGTTGTCACCCTGACGGTTGACGAGCACGACTATGCCGGCTGGAAGTCGGTGGAAATCTCTGCCGGGATCGAGCGTCAGGCGCGCAGCTTTGACGTGAGCATTACCTGGCAGTGGCCGGGCACTGAAATCTCGCATCCGATCACGCCTGGCGCCGCGTGCGAAGTGCGTATCGGCGGCGAGTTGATTCTGACCGGCTGGGTGTTTGCCGCGCCGATCAGCTATGACGGCAAGCAAGTCACGCTAAAGATTTCCGGACGCTCGAAAACCGCCGACCTCATCGACTGCTCGGCCATCAACAAGCCGAGTCAGTGGAAGGAGGTGGGGGTGCTGAAGATCGTTGAAGCGCTGGCTGCTCCCTATGGTTTGTCGGTGATCAGCGAAATACCGGAAACCTCGAAGATGGCCGATCACACCATCGAGCCTGCCGAAACCGTGTTCAAGTCCATTGACCGGCTGCTGACCCTGTTCCGGATTTTTTCCACCGATGACGAATACGGCAATGTGGTGCTGGCCAGGCCGGGTAGTCGCGGGCAGAGCGCAGACGCGCTCGAACTTGGCAAGAACGTGTTGAGCGCCGTCATCGCGCGGGACTTTTCCGGGCTTTTTTCCGAGTACCGGGTCATCGGTCAACAAACCGGTAATGACCAGACGTTCGGCAAGGAGTCGTCGGAGGTCTCGGCCGAGGTCACGGATAACCGGCATGACGATCCCGCGCATAAAAAGCGGCTTCGCGTACTGGTCGTTCATGAGGATGCGCCGATCACACCCAAACTCGCCCTGAGTCGCGCCAATTGGGAGCGTGGTCAGCGGGCTGGCAAGGCGCTGCTCACCACCTACAAGGTCCAGGGCTGGCGGCAGTCCAACGGGGCGCTCTGGCGGCATAACACCATGGTCCGGGTGATCGATCCGGTCATCGGTTTTACGAGCCGCAACATGCTGATTTCAGCCGTGACCTATTCGCTGAGTGACCAAGGCACGATCACCACACTGGTGGTCGGTCCGCCTGAAGGTTTCCAGGCCGAGCCGGGTGACCCCAACAAGCGCAGCAAGGTGCAGGTCAATCAGGATGCTTACTCCTGGCTGCTGCCCATCGACGAGGAAACAACCTCATGAGCTTACTCAATCGCATGCTGGTGCGCGGCACCGTGGTGCTCGCCAGGGCCAGCAGCAAAATGCAGGCGCTGCAAATGCGCCTCACCGCCGGAGAGGTCAAGGACGACATGGAGCACTTCGAACCCTACGGTTTCACCAGCAATCCACTGGCCGGCGCTGAAGGTATCGCCGCGTTCATTGGTGGCGACCGGTCGCACGGTCTGCTGCTGGTGGTGGCCGACCGGCGCTATCGGCTCAAAGGGCTGGAGTCGGGCGAAGTGGCGATCTACACCGACGAGGGCGACAAGATTCACCTCAAGCGCGGCAAGGTCATCGACATTGAAACCGACACCTTGAACATCAAGGCGACGGTGGCCGTGAACTTCGACACACCGCAGATCACCCAGACCGGAAAGATCGTCTCCCAGGGCGACCAGCTCGCCGCGGGTATCAGCCAGATCAGCCATCTGCACGGCAACGTGCAGGGCGGGAATGGCCAGAGCGGGCCGCCCGTTGGAGGTGCCGGATGATCATCGAAGGCTCTCTGCAGGCGTCTCTGCTGCGCTCGGTGGTCATCAGCCTGTTCACCTGGCGACGTGCTGAAGCGGACGACCCGTTCGACGATGCCGAGCGCTATGGCTGGTGGGGCGACACCTACCCGGCACAGGCCAATGACCGCATCGGTTCCAGGCTGTGGCTGCTGCGCCGGGTCAGGCTGACTGCCCAGACCCAGCGCGACGCCGAGTTCTATGCCCGCGAAGCGCTCGACTGGCTGATCGAAGATGGCCAGGTCCAGCACATCAACATCCTTACCGAACAGGTTCAGAGCAACCGCCTGAACCTGGGCGTCGAGCTGGTCGTCTCTGACGGTCAGATCGTGCGTTTCAACCCTTCTGAACAGTGGCAGGTGATTTATGCCGTTTGAAACACCTACGTTACCGGCGCTGATCAACCGAACCCAGGTCGACCTCGCCGACGAAGCGCTGCGTCAGTCCGATGCCCGGGTATTGTCCCGCGCGCACAGCGGTGCAGCCTATGGGCTGTACGGCTATCAGGACTGGATCGCCGACCAGATTCTGCCGGACACCGCCGACGAGGAGACCCTCGAGCGGCAAGCCATCCTGCGCCTGAGGCAACCGCGCAAGGTGGCACAGGCCGCTACCGGCACGGTGCGCTTCAGCGCTGCAGCCGGCGCGGTGCTGGATGCGGACACTGTGCTGCAGTTCAGCGATGGACGCTTCTACCGTGTCACCAAAGGCGTCACCACGGTTGCGGGCAATAACACAACCACGGTCGAAGCGGTGGATGCCGGTGTTCTGGGTAATGCGGATGCCGGTCTGGTGATGACTGCCGTGCAACCGGTCGAAGGCATCGACAGCACCTTCACCGTCATTGCCGACGGACTGTCCGGCGGTATTTCGCAGGAAAGTATCGAGTCCTTACGTGCGCGTGTCGTGCGCTCCTACCGGGTCATCCCGCATGGCGGCAATCAGGATGATTACGTGACCTGGGCGCTGGAAGTACCGGGCGTGACGCGTGCCTGGTGTGTGCGCCGGTTCATGGGGCCAGGGACGGTGGCGGTGTTCTTCATGCGTGACGACCAGGCCGATCCCATTCCTGACGTTGAGCAGCTCGCTGCGGTCGCGGCGTATATCGAGCCGCTGCGTCCGGTTACGGCGGATGTGTATGTGCTGGCGCCGGTGCAGAAACCGGTGGTCTACACGATCCGGCTCACACCGGACACCTCCGCCGTGCGGGCGGCGGTCGAGGCGCAGCTGCTGGATCTGCACAACCGTGAGGGCGGGCTGGGCGAAACCCTGTTGCTCACGCACATCGCCGAGGCTATCAGTCGCGCGACGGGCGAAACCGATCATGTGCTGGTTTCGCCAGTGGCCAACGTTACTGCGGCGGCCAACCAGCTGCTCACGTTCGGGGGTATTCAATGGTCGTCATAAGAACTGCCGAACACTACGCCGGGCAACTGCAGGCGCTGTTGCCCCCCGGCCCAGCGTGGGATCCGGAGCGGGTGCCGGAATTGCAGCAGGTGATTACCGGGCTGTCCCGCGAGTTCGCGCGCATCGATGGCCGCGCGTTCGACCTGCTCAACGAGATGGACCCCGCCACCGTCAGTGAGCTGGTCCCGGACTGGGAGCGGGTGATGAACCTGCCCGACCCGTGTCTGGGGCTCAAACCGTTGTTCGCAGACCGGCGTCTTTCGGTTCGACAGCGGCTTGTGGCGACAGGAGGGCAGAACGCGGCGTTCTACATCGACATTGCCATCAGCCAGGGCTACCCCGATGCCACCGTGACCGAACACCGAGCGCCCCGTATGGGGCGTTCGCGTTTTGGCCAGGCGCACTTTGGCACCTGGAACGCGCAATTCATGTGGACCCTGAACACCGGCGGGCGCCAGCGCCTGGGCCGACGCTTCGGGGCCAGCTACTGGGGCGAGCGGTTCGGGGTGAATCCCGGGCTCGCAATCGAATGTTTGATCCGTCGAGCAGCACCGGCGCACAGCGTCGAATTCGTAAACTTCAACTGAGGAACACAATGTGGATTATCCCAAGAGTGTGCCGGGCGTAGGCTTGGCAAGCGGCAAGTTTGTAGATGAAAACCCGGCTACCGGCACCCCTGGTTCGCTGATCCCGGCGCAGTGGGGCAACTCAGTCACGCAGGAGATCTTGAACGTGATCCTGGGGGCTGGTCTTGTACCCAACGAGGAGGATGTCACCCAGTTGCATCGAGCCATTCTTGGTCTGGCAGCATCCGATTACAAAAAATCGGTGCGTTGCGCCACGACAGTCTCCATTGGGCTGAGCGGTTTGCAGACCATTGATGACGTCACGCTGGTGGCCGGTGATCGGGTGCTGGTCAAGAACCAGGACACTGCGTCGCAGAACTGGATTTATGTCGCCGCGGCAGGCGCCTGGGCACGTGCGCAGGATGCGAACGAAAGTTCCGAATGCACGCCGGGTCATATGGTGCCGGTGCAGGCCGGCACGAAAAACGCGGGCACCGTATGGCAACTGGTCAATACGACAGTGCCGGTGCTGGGTACAACTGACCTTGCGTTCGAGCGTCTGCTGGGACGCAGTGGTGTGGCCGCGGGTGATTACACTCGGGTCAAGGTCAACAAATATGGGCAGGTGGAAGAGGGGAGTAACCCGACAACACTTAGCGGTAATGGTATTTCGGATGCGTACACCAAGGCCGAGGCCGATCTGCGCGATCTTCAGCGGCCGCTGCGCGATTCCATTACCTATGTGGGGCTGGCCAATAACAAGCCTGATTCGCCTTATATGCGCCGTGAGTCCGATGGCGCTCTGGTTGCCCTGCAACCGAGCCTGGGATTCACTCCGGTACAACAAGGAGGGGGTACCGGTCAGCTCGATAACAAGGTGAAGATCGGCTGGTCGAATAACGGCCTCAAGGCGATGGTCGATAACACTGACCTTGGTAATCTTTGGTATTCCAATAACTTCGATCCGACCAACAAAGCCAACTGGGGCACTACGCTCGCTGCGTACAGAATTGCCGATGCTTATACTAAGGCAGAGGTTGATCTACGAGATGCCCGTTACCCCACTAGGGACTCCATTACGGCAGTTGGCCTGGCGTCCAACCAGCCCGATGCACCGTATATGCGTCGTGAGTCGGATGGCGTGGTGTATTACCTGCAAACCAAGTTAGGCTATACCCCGATTCAGCAAGGTACTGGTATAGGGCAGTTGGGCAACCCTGTAAAAATTGGTTGGTCTTCATCGGGTCTGAAAGCAACCGTTGATGAAACAGACCTTGGCACCCTATGGACGTCGTCTAATTTTAAACCCTCTGATAAGGCTGATAAGGCTTCTACATTATCTGGCTATGGAATAACGGATGGCTATACAAAGGCTGAGATAGATCTGCGCGATTCTCAGCGCCCGCTCGCTGACTGGGTTAGTACCGTTGGGATGTCTTCCAATAATCCCGATCTGCCATACATGCGACGGGCCAGCGACAACACAGTTTACTATCTCCAACCGAGACTAGGCTTTGCTCCCGTGCAGCAGGGCACAGGTGCCGGCCAGGGTAATAACCTCATAAAAATCGGTTATGACGGTACCAATCCCCGAATCACGGTAGACGCGACTGACTTCGGCTGGATTATGAATGAAAAGAACACCATGTCGTTTATTGGTGCGCAAGGTGCGGGTGCGGTCGGCACATATGCGCTTCTCTTGCTAGGCGGAGGAGCAGCAAATGTCGCTGTTAATGCCGGTGAACTTATAGCAGGTGCATCGTGCCTGTTTTCTGCTGCCTCTTCTCATGCGGCTGGTGCACCCATTGGCACATGGCGTCTTATGGGCTATGTCCAGGACAGAAATCTGGACGCAACCAATTCCGTTACTATTTGCCTGAGGGTTTCTTGATGGCCACTTTGAAGAGTGCGCGTAATCCGCGTTGGAATACTGAACACACGATGATCACACTGGATGTGGTTTTTGTTGAAACACAGGAGACATTGGGCGAGATCCCGTTTTCCTCTTCTCCAAACGACAGCGCTGCTCATGGGCGTGACATCTATGAGAGAGCGTATGCCGGGGAGTTTGGCGATATTGCAGAACCGGTAGAAATAGAGGTGCTTGCATCAGTCATGCTTAAGCGTGACGCAGCATCGTCGCTGGCAACGGCGAAAATCAATTCGCTGCAAACGGCTTTGGAAATCATCGAGGATACAACGGAGTTGGAAGAAGCGACCAGTGAGCAAACTGACAGAATTCCAGCACTGAAGGCAGAGTTCAAGGCGTGGAGGACTTACCGAGTGCGTCTAGCTCAGATCGAGTCGCAATCCGGTTTTCCGTTCTCGGTTGAGTGGCCTGAGCCGCCTGCGGAACCTTTCACCTAATCGGCTCTTTCGGACTCGACTGTTCAAAATACGGGCGCTTGATAGCGCTTCATTTTTAACGTTGTGTCTATAACTCGAATCACTGACTTTGAGGCGATATAGGGCTGTGCAAAGTTTTGGCTCAGCACGACGAAATGGGATATCCGACGTCATAAGCCTCAGGAGGTTAAATGCCTATCAACCAGCAACAACTACTGCAAATCCTCCCCAACGCCGGCTCTAAAGCCGGCGTTTTCGTTCCTGCTCTCAACATCGCCATGGCCCGTTACGCCATCGACACTCGCCTGCGTATCGCCGCGTTCATCGCTCAGATAGGGCATGAGTCCGGGCAGCTTCGTTATGTGCGCGAGCTGGGCAGTGACAGCTACCTGGCGAAGTACGACACGGGCCAGTTGGCGCTGCGTCTGGGCAACACGCCAGAGGCAGATGGCGATGGCCAGCTGTATCGGGGCCGTGGGCTGATTCAGGTGACGGGGCGGACCAACTATGAGGCGTGCGGGGAGGCGCTCGGGCTGGACTTGCTTGCCCAGCCGCAACTGCTCGAACAACCCGACCACGCGGCCATGTCGGCGGCATGGTTCTGGGATCGGGCCAACCTCAACGCGCTGGCAGACCAGGGGGATTTTCTGATGATCACCCGGCGCATCAACGGCGGTACCAACGGCCTGGCGGATCGGCAGGCGCTTTACCAGCGGGCATTGGAGGTGCTGCCGTGAAAGTGCTGGATATGCGATTCCTGATCCTCGCATTCGTGCTGGGGTCAGGGCTGGGTACATGGGCCGCCTGGAAATGGCAGGCGGCCCGCTATGGCCTGCAACTGTCCACGCAAGCGCTGACGTGGCAGCGCGAGCGCGAGCAGGCGGCGCTGGCGGTCGTCGACTGGCAGAACGCCGAGCAGGCACAACGACGGGCGCTGGAAGTCCGTTTGCACACCAACGATACAACCATCCACAAGGAGTTGAGCGATGCACAGACTGCTCAGGCTCGTTTGCGTGATCGCCTGGCTACCGCTGATTTGCGCTTGTCAGTCCTCCTCGCCAACAGCCCCGCCAAGCGCGATGGCATGCCAGCCGGCACCGACACCGGCGGCGTGGTTCATGGAAGCTCGCGAGGCGAACTTGACCCAGCGGCTGCTGGACGAATTGTCGCCATCACCGACTACGGCGATCAGGGATTGATCGCTTTGAAGGCCTGCCAAGCCTATGTGCGCGAGATTGCGCACTGATGTTCCTCTCGGCTCCCCACCCCTTAGGCCATCGTGCCCCTGCCTCAATCCCGCCTCCGCAAGGAGGCGCGGCCCTCTTTTCAGCCTTTAACTGCTTTTCAATCGGCGCGGCCCGGTACATTCATATTGCACCGGCCGATTCGGTACGCTAATGTCCTGAAACGTACCGATGAGACCCCTTCCGTGACGACAGTCAGCAAGCTTTTGATGCGCGTTATCAAGGCTCACGCCCGTTGGCGTTGGCGCGCCTGACTATTTCCTTGCCGGCCCTGCCGGTCCCGTACCTGTATGCCTTCGATTTTGTGATGTTTTTCTCCGTCCCCCGGCCTTGTGGCTGACGAGGGGATGCATGAGTGAAGCAGAATCCGGAAGGCCTGAATCAAGTCAGTAAATCAAAAGGTTGATAGCAAAATGCTGCTGATGATCGATAACTACGATTCGTTTACCTACAACGTCGTGCAGTACCTCGGTGAGCTGGGGGCGGACGTCAAAGTCATTCGCAATGACGAACTGAGCATCGCCGAGATCGAGGCCCTGAACCCGGAGCACATCGTCGTTTCGCCTGGCCCGTGCACGCCCAATGAAGCCGGCGTCTCGCTGGATGTGATCAAGCACTTCGCGGGCAAACTGCCGATTCTGGGCGTGTGTCTCGGGCATCAGTCCATCGGTCAGGCCTTTGGCGGCGACGTGGTCCGCGCGCGTCAGGTCATGCATGGCAAAACCAGCCCGGTCATTCACGAAGACGGCGGGGTGTTCGATGGCTTGAATCATCCGTTGGTGGTCACCCGCTACCACTCGCTGGTGGTCAAACAGGATACGCTGCCCGATTGCCTGGAAGTGACGGCCTGGACTGCGCTGGAAGACGGTTCGGTCGATGAGATCATGGGCCTGCGCCACAAGACATTGAACGTCGAAGGGGTGCAGTTTCACCCCGAGTCGATCCTGACCGAGCAGGGCCACGAGCTGTTCGCCAATTTTCTCAAGCAGAGTGGCGGTCATCGTCAGGGCTAAGGATTTTTTATGAGTACCCCCATGGATATCAAAAGCGCGCTCAATCGCGTGGTCAACCAGCTGGACCTGACCACTGAAGAGATGAGCGATGTCATGCGCGAAATCATGACCGGCCAATGCACTGAAGCGCAGATCGGTTCGTTTCTGATGGGCATGCGCATGAAGAGCGAAACCATCGATGAAATCGTCGGTGCGGTGTCGGTCATGCGCGAGCTGGCTGGCAAGGTCGAACTGAAAACCCTGGACGGCGTGGTCGACATCGTTGGCACGGGCGGCGATGGCGCGAATATTTTCAACGTGTCGACAGCTTCCGCTTTCGTCATCGCCGCCGCGGGTTGCACCGTGGCCAAGCATGGTAATCGTGCCGTCTCGGGCAAAAGCGGCAGTGCCGATCTGCTCGAGGCTGCCGGGGTTTATCTGAACCTCACGCCTGTTCAGGTGGCGCGTTGCATCGACAGCGTGGGTATTGGCTTCATGTTCGCCCAGTCTCATCACACCGCCATGAAGCACACGGCCGGGCCGCGCCGCGAACTGGGTCTGCGCACACTGTTCAATATGCTCGGCCCGCTGACCAATCCGGCCGGCGTTCGTCATCAGGTCGTCGGCGTGTTCAACCAGGCGCTTTGCCGCCCGCTGGCCGAGGTTCTGCTGCGTCTGGGCAGCAAGCATGTGCTGGTGGTCCACTCGCAGGACGGCCTGGACGAATTCAGTCTGGCCGCACCGACCTTCGTGGCCGAGCTGAAAAACGGCGAAGTCACCGAATACTGGGTACAGCCCGAAGACCTGGGCATCAAAAGCCAGAGCCTGTACGGCCTTGCCGTGGAAAGCCCGGCGGCTTCGCTGGAGCTGATCCGCGATGCGTTGGGACGTCGCAAGACCGAGAACGGGCAGAAAGCTGCGGAGATGATCGTGCTCAATGCCGGCGCCGCGCTTTATGCTGCTGATCACGCCACAAGCCTGAAAGAAGGCGTGGCCCTGGCGCACGATGCGCTGCACACTGGCCTGGCGCGGGAAAAACTGGAAGAACTGGGTGCCTTCACGGCGGTATTCAAGCAGGAGAACGAAGCATGAGTGTGCCAACCGTACTGGAAAAGATCCTTGCCCGAAAGGCCGAGGAAGTTGCGGCTCGTCGTGCGATTGTGGGCCTGACCGAGCTTGAACAACAGGCAGCCCGGGCCGACGCGCCACGTGGCTTTGCCAAGGCATTGATCACTCAGGCCAAGGCAAAGCAGCCTGCCGTTATCGCGGAAATCAAGAAGGCCTCGCCGAGCAAGGGCGTCATCCGCGAACACTTCCTGCCGGGCGAGATCGCCAGAAGTTATCAGGCCGGTGGCGCGACCTGTCTGTCAGTGCTGACCGATGTGGACTTCTTTCAGGGCGCCGATGCCTATCTGCAGGAGGCACGTGCGGCGTGCAACCTGCCAGTGATCCGCAAGGATTTCATGATCGACCCTTATCAGGTGGTCGAAGCACGTGCTTTGGGCGCTGACTGCATTCTGTTGATCGTGTCGGCACTGGATGACGTGCAAATGGCTGAACTGGCTGCCGTTGCCAAGGGCCTGAAGCTGGATGTACTGGTCGAGGTGCACGACGGCGACGAACTGGAGCGCGCACTCAAAACGCTCGATACACCGCTGGTGGGCATCAACAACCGCAACCTTCATACCTTTGAGGTGAGCCTGGAAACCACGCTGGACTTGCTGCCGCGCATCCCGCGTGATCGCCTGGTCGTTACCGAAAGCGGCATTCTCAATCGTGCGGATGTCGAGCTGATGGAAATCAGCGATGTCTATTCGTTTCTGGTAGGTGAGGCCTTCATGCGTGCCGAACACCCGGGCGCCGAGTTGCAGCGGTTGTTCTTCCCGGAGCGCAAGATTGCAGTAAGCGCTTCGTCCAGCGACTGAGCGCATTGAGCTGAACATCTTTGCGAGGGCCGGCATGCAAGACTCGATCATCGACATATGTGTCGAACAAGGCCTGCAGGCCGAGCAGGATCTTCTGGCGTCGGTATGCTCCGGGGCGGCAGATCACGGTCTGCTGTTCTGGCGGCCCAATGATCGCGCGCTGGTCATGCCACGGCGGATGAGCCGGTTAGCGGGTTTTGCCGAAGCCAGCGAGACCCTGTCGGACAACGCATGGCCCGTCCTCTTGCGTGAAACCGGCGGCGAGCCAGTGCCGCAGTCCTCTGCCACGCTGAACATCGCGCTGGTCTACGCGCAGCCGCCCACTGACGTGGATCGTGACCGTATAGAAACCGCCTACCTGCGATTATGTCAGCCGATTCTCGATCTGTTGACCGACCTGGGTGGCCAAGCCTCACTGGGTGAGGTGGCAGGCGCATTCTGCGACGGTCGCTTCAACGTCAACCTCGATGGTCGCAAAATGGTTGGAACGGCTCAGCGCTGGCGTCAGAGCCAGGGCGGGACGCGTCCCGTAGTGCTGGCGCATGGCGCCTTGCTGCTGGATAACGAGCGCGTTCAGATGGCGGCCGCGGTAAACCGCTTCAATGAGCTGTGTGAGCTTGAGCCGCGTGTTCAGGCCGAAAGTCACATTGCCTTGTACGAAGCGTTTCCGGGCGCTGATGTCCTGGAGCGTCTGGCGCAGGCTTACCGCAAGCTGCTCGCCGGGCTCTGAATACCAAGGGCTCAGCGTGTCCCGAAGACCACCATGGTCTTGCCTTTGACGTTGACCAGGCTCTGTTCTTCAAGGGCCTTGAGCACGCGTCCGACCATTTCCCTCGAACAGCCGACGATGCGTCCGATTTCCTGGCGGGTAATCTTGATCTGCATGCCGTCCGGGTGAGTCATTGCATCCGGCTGCTTGCACAACTCGAGCAACGTGCGAGCCACTCGCCCGGTGACATCGAGAAACGCCAGATCACCGACCTTGCGCGTTGTATTGCGCAGGCGCTCGGCCATCTGGCTGCCGAGCGCATACAGAATTTCCGGCTCTTGCCTGGTCAGCTCGCGGAACGAGTCATATGAAATCTCGGCCACTTCGCATTCGCTCTTGGCCCGCACCCAGGCGCTGCGCACGGATTCCTTGCCCGGTTGCTCGAACAGGCCCAGTTCGCCGAAGAAATCCCCGCTGTTGAGGTAAGCAACAATCATCTCCCGGCGCTCGTCGTCTTCGATCAAAACCGTGACTGACCCTTTGAGGATCAGAAACAACGACTCGGAACGCTCACCAGCATTGATGATGTTGGTTTTCGCGGGGCAGCGGCGGCGTTCTGCATGGGGCAGCAGCTTGTCCAGACTGTTTGCTTTGGGCGTAAAGGTTATTGCGACCATGCGAGACTTCCGAAATAAGGTGTATGGCCAAATGGCATACCTATAGGTATCGGCTGCGCCTTTATTCTCGCCAGCTTTTCCAGACGTGTAGGAAGCTATTTGCGAACATTCCTACGCATTTCCTACAAAAGGCATTTCTTCCGGCCGGCTTTTGGCCCTGTGCTAAGCTGGCGACCCCTTTTTTACAGTGGAGTCTTGGCGATGAAGGCACGCATCCAATGGGCTGGCGAAGCCATGTTCCTCGGCGAGTCCGGCAGTGGTCATGTGGTGGTAATGGATGGTCCGCCGGAAAGCGGTGGTCGCAACCTGGGTGTACGCCCGATGGAAATGGTCTTGATCGGTCTGGGTGGCTGCAGCAACTTTGACGTTGTGAGCATTTTGAAGAAGTCGCGCCAACCCGTGGAAAGCTGCGAGGCGTTTCTGGAAGCCGAACGTGCCGATGAAGACCCGAAAGTGTTCACCAAGATCCATCTGCACTTCGTCGTCAAGGGACGAGGGTTGAAAGAAGCGCAGGTCAAGCGGGCGATCGAACTGTCCGCAGAGAAGTATTGCTCGGCCTCGATCATGCTCGGCAACGCGGGTGTGAAGATCACTCACGATTATGAAATTGTCGAACTGGGCTGAACGCCAGACATCCAACGATCATAAAAACGGCGCACACTCTGGCAGACGGCTTCGGACGTCTGCATAATGCGCCACTTTTTACGGGCGCAGCATGTATTGGTTTTCTGCTGCCGGTCCGAACAGACAACCAAAATCGCCAACGCGAAGAGGTGTTAACCGTCCTACGCAGATGAGCCGGGCTCACCTGACGGGCATGCTTGATCACGCGGCTGGCGCCGCACCCATATAGAGAGTTTTTAACGGTGAAAAGCAAACTCAAGCTCCACGGGTTCAATAACCTGACAAAGACCTTGAGCTTCAACATTTATGACATCTGCTATGCGGAAACCCCGCAGGACCAGCAGGCGTATGTCGAGTACATCAACAGTGTGTACGATGCAGAACGCCTGACGCGGATTCTGACTGATGTTGTCGATATCATTGGTGCCAACATCCTGAACATTGCGCGTCAGGATTACGATCCACAAGGTGCCAGTGTGACCATTCTGATCTCTGAGCAGCCGGTGACGCCTACCGAAAGCCAGATCGAAGAGTCGCCAGGTCCACTGCCGGAAACCATCCTGGCGCACCTGGACAAGAGCCATATCACGGTCCACACCTACCCGGAAATTCATCCGGTTGACGGTATTGCCACGTTCCGCGTGGATATCGATGTGTCGACCTGTGGCGTTATTTCACCGCTCAAGGCGTTGAACTACCTGATTCATAAATTCGAGTCGGATATCGTGACCGTCGATTATCGCGTGCGCGGCTTTACCCGTGACGTGGAAGGCAAGAAGCACTTCATCGACCACGAGATCAACTCGATCCAGAACTACCTGTCCGAAGACACGCGCAACGGTTACCAGATGACCGACGTGAACGTGTATCAGGAAAACCTGTTCCACACCAAGATGCTGCTCAAGCAGTTCGAACTGGACAACTACCTGTTTGGCGACGCCACCAGTAACTTGTCTCCCGAGCAGCGCGAGCAAGTGACCGCCAAGGTCAAACACGAAATGCTGGAAATCTTCTACGGCCGTAACGTCGCCGTATAAACCCGGATTCCGGACATTAAAAAGGCGCCTGATGCAGGCGCCTTTTTTATGGGCGTTGTATGCGTGTTGTCAGATGCGATAAGTCGACTTGGTCATGACCTTGGCCAGCACACTCATGCCGAACTTGACCGGTGCCGGGAAGCGAAAACCGCCTGCCTCCAGTGCGGATTCAGCGTGGTGTTCTTCATCGCTGAGCATCTGTTGCAGGATAGCCCGGGACTTGCCGTCTTCGGTCGGTAGTTGCTCCAGATGTTCAGCCAGGTGCTTGCAGACCTGATCTTCGGTCGCCGCGACGAACCCCAGGCTGACCCGGTCGCTGATAACGCCGGCTACTGCGCCCATCCCGAAGGACAGACTGTAGAACAGTGGGTTCAGCACACTGGTATGGCTGCCAAGCTGATGAATGCGCTGTTCGCACCAGACCAGATGATCGATTTCTTCTTCAGCCGCACGCTCCATCGCCTTGCGCACCTTGGGCAGCTTTGCCGTCAGCGCCTGGCCCTGATAAAGCGCCTGGGCGCAGACTTCGCCGGTATGGTTGATGCGCATCAGACCCGCGACGTGGCGCGTGTCGACTTCGCTCATCTTGTGCTCGGGCTGAACAACGGCGGGGGAAGGGCGCTGCGAGTGCGCGCTGGACGGTAGCAATGTACGCATCGCGCTGTCGGCTTGCAGTAACAGACGGTCGAGGGGGGAGTATTGACGTTCGGTAGCCATGGGCACCTCCGGAAGATCATGCGGGCAGTTTACCCCAATCGGCCGGAGCGGGCAGGGCTTGTCTCGTCCGACCAGCGCTGATCACACACGCTGGTCGGCCGGGAAGCCCGAAAACGCTGGCTCAGCCCGGTGGCCAGTTCATCTGGCGCTGACCAAGTACATGCATGTGAATGTGGTAGACGGTCTGCCCGCCTAGCTCATTGCAGTTCATCACCACGCGGAAGCCTTCTTCGCAGCCCAGCTCGAGGGCCAGACGCTGCGCCGTGAACAGAATATGTCCGGCCAGGCCTTTGTCTTCCTCGGTCAGATCGTTCAGGGTGCGGATAGGCTTTTTCGGGATAACCAGAAAATGCACGGGTGCCTGTGGGGCGATGTCGTGAAAGGCCAGTACCTGATCATCTTCATAGATGATCTTTGCCGGGATTTCCCGATTGATGATCTTGGTAAACAAAGTGTCCACAGCCGTTTGCTCCTTGTCGGTTGATGGTCGTCACAGGGTATCGCTGTGCTTCAGCGCGTCCGAGTGTACTGAGCAAGACGCGGCTCGCCCAGCCGTTTGTCGGTCAGCGCGGGCAGTATTTCTTGTTGATGTAGCCGCTGATCTGGCGAGCCAGCCAGCGTGAAACCAGGCGCGGGCCGAGCGTCCACAACCGGTTACCGAAACCGGGAGTGATCACCGCACGATTTTTTGCCAGCGCGCGAACGGTATACAGCGCCACTTCTTCGGGGCTCATCAGGTTATCCACATTGACCTGCAACTGCGCGGTGCGAAAAAAAGCCGTCCTGGTCGGGCCGGGGCACAGCACCGAGACCTTCACGCCGGCTTTCTTCACTTCTTCGCGCAGCCCTTCGGAAAAATGCAGCACATAGGCCTTGCTTGCGTAGTAGGTGCTCATCCATGGCCCGGGCTGGAATGCCGCCACCGAGGCGATGTTGAGTATCTGGCCGCCGCCCTGAATGGCCATCAGGTTGCCGACCGTGTGGCACAGGCGCGTGAGGGCCAGAATGTTCAGATCGATCAGGTCCTGCTCTGCACTCCAGTCCTGAGCCAGAAAAGGTCCGCAGGTGCCGATGCCCGCAGCGTTGACCAGCAGGTCGATCTGGTGGGCACCGTCTTCCAGCTCCAGCAGAAAGCCCGAGAGCCTCAGTGGCTCGCCCAGATCGCAGGCTCGAAACAGCACTTCCACGCCAAAACGCTGAGTCAATTCCAGTGCAATTGTTTCCAGCAGGTCGCGCTGGCGGGCGACCAGGATCAGGTTGCGACCGCGACGTGCCAGCGCTTCGGCCATCGCCAGGCCTATGCCGCTGGACGCGCCGGTGATCAGGGCGTAACGGGTCATGCATTTCTCCATTGAGCGTGTTGCGACCGGCAGTCTGCCGAACCGTGAGCAGTCTATTACTTGTCGCTTTGTTCTTCGGGCTCTATGTTGACATCCGCTGGCGCGGTCAAGGCACTGTCACGGCTTTCTTCGTCGTCGTAAGGGAGCGATTGCTCGTATTCGTCGGTCTGCAATTCCAGCTCATCACGCAGCATGCCTGCGCCGCCGGCGGTGAGTCCGATCAGGACAATCGGGATCAGTAACACCCACAGAATGGCCAGGGTCTTCACGCCTCGGGAATTCGGTGGCGGCGGCGGGCCAAAAGCGTTGGGGCCTTTCGTTCCAGGCAGCAGGATCATCAGAAACGGGAAGACGCTGCCTACGAACGGCACCATGGTCAGCAGCAGAAGCCAGCCCGACCAACCCAGATCGTGCAGCCGCTGAACGCCGATCTGCGCACCAATGACAGCGAACACGACGAGCACCACCGCCATCAGCAGGCCGCCGGCGACCAGCGAACCGTTCATGACCAGCAGGCACACACCTACCAGCACCAGCGTCGCGGCACTCAGGACCATGCTCCACGCCAGATAGCGCAAGCGCCCGATACGCCCATGGATACTCAAGACCTTCAGCGTCGAATGACCGGGCTGATCAGCGCCGACCTGTGCCTTGGGCGGTGCGTAGGGCGATATTTCCAGATGCGCGGGTTTGGGGGAGGGCTGGCTGACGACTTCATCCAGACTCAGGCTGATTTCAATATCAGGTTCGATACGTGCTTCGACGCCCGCATCGTCCAGCACCTTCAGGTAGCGTTCCGCATCCTGATAAGTGATCCCGCGCTTGAGCGCGACGGGTTGACCGCTGAACAGCTTCTGCACTGCAGACGGTTCGCTTTTGAACAGCCCCGCCAGGTTGGCCTTTGCGGTGTCGAGCTCGACGCCTTCACGCACCTGCCCTTCAAATACAATCTTGAAGTGTGAATCGGCCATACGGGGCTTCCTTGTCTTTAAATGGAAAACAATGCCGGGCGCCTGTCTGAGACAGGGCGCCCTGTCGCGTTACTGATGATTGAAGTCAGAAGGGTTTGACGATAACCAGAATGACGATAGCGATCAGGATCAGTACCGGGATTTCATTGAACCAGCGATAAAACACGTGGCTGCGGCCATTTTCGCCACGGGCAAAGCGTTTGACCTGTGCACCGCAGACGTGGTGATAGCCGATCAGCAGGACAACCAGTGCGAGCTTGGCGTGCATCCAGCCCTGACTGAAATAACCGCTGGGGTCGAAGCTGATCAGCCAGCCGCCGAAGACCAGCGTTGCGATCATTGCCGGGGTCATGATGCCACGGTACAGCTTGCGCTCCATGACGATGAAACGCTCGCGGCTGACCGTGTCCTCACTCATCGAGTGATAGACGAACAGTCTTGGCAGATAGAACAGGGCTGCAAACCAGCAGACCATTGAAATGACATGAAGCGCCTTTATCCATAGATAGAGCATTTTTGATTATTCCCAGGTTCACGGTGGCCGAATAGTAGTGTCTTGTGCGCCCATACGTCACGTTGTCGGTTGTCGCAGAGGCGATAGGCTCCTATTATCGACCGCTTTCCAGTTGTTTCGTTGAGGGCAGGTTATGGTCAAGGTCGGTATCGTCGGCGGCACGGGTTACACCGGGGTCGAGCTGCTGCGTCTGTTGGCACAGCATCCGCAGGCAGAAGTAGTGGTCATTACCTCGCGCTCGGAGGCCGGCATGCCAGTCGCCGACATGTATCCGAACCTGCGCGGGCACTACGACGGCCTCGCGTTCAGCGTGCCTGACGTGAAAACCCTGGGTGCCTGTGACGTGGTGTTCTTCGCCACGCCCCACGGTGTAGCCCATGCCCTGGCTGGTGAATTGCTCGCGGCAGGCACCAAAGTGATCGACCTGTCTGCCGACTTCCGTCTGCAGGATCCGGTCGAGTGGGCCAAGTGGTACGGCCAGCCTCATGGTGCTCCTCAGTTGTTGGAGGATGCGGTGTACGGGCTGCCGGAAGTCAACCGCGAACAGATCAGGAACGCGCGACTCATCGCCGTACCGGGTTGCTATCCCACCGCTACCCAGTTGGGTTTCCTGCCGCTGCTTGAAGCCGGTATTGCCGATAACACTCGTCTGATTGCCGACTGCAAATCCGGCGTGAGCGGTGCTGGCCGTGGTTTGAACATCGGTTCGCTGTACTCGGAAGCCAATGAAAGCTTCAAGGCCTACGCCGTGAAGGGCCACCGCCACCTGCCTGAAATCACCCAGGGGCTGCGTCGCGCTGCCGGTGGCGACATCGGCCTGACGTTCGTGCCACACCTGGTGCCGATGATCCGTGGCATTCACTCCACGCTCTATGCAACGGTCGCTGATCGCTCGGTGGACCTGCAGGCACTGTTCGAGAAACGCTACGCCGACGAGCCATTCGTGGATGTGATGCCAGCGGGCAGCCATCCCGAAACCCGCAGTGTGCGTGGCGCCAACGTGTGCCGCATCGCGGTGCATCGTCCGCAGGGCGGCGATCTGGTCGTCGTGCTTTCGGTGATCGACAACCTGGTCAAAGGTGCGTCGGGTCAGGCGGTGCAGAACATGAACATCCTGTTTGGCCTCGATGAGCGCGCCGGGTTGTCCCATGCGGGCATGATGCCCTGAGGGAGGCAGCTTTGAGCTTCAAGCGGCAAGCTTCAAGTTGCAAGGCAAAGGCGGGCCGACCACGCTCTTGTAGCTTGTAGCTTGTAGCTTGTAGCTTGTAGCTTGTAGCTTGTAGCTTGTAGCTTGTAGCTTGTAGCTTGTAGCTTGTAGCTTGTAGCTTGTAGCCGCTCCCGATCAAATAGTTGACCGATTTTCTAGGAGAAGCGGATAATGCCGTCATTACGCATTACGACGGCTAACGCCGGGAGATATCAGACATGAGTGTCGAATCCTTCACGCCTACCGCTTTGGAGTTCACTCCAAATGCTGCGCACAAGGTGAAAACCCTGGTCGACGAAGAGGGCAATGATCGTCTCAAACTGCGTGTATTCGTTACAGGTGGCGGTTGCTCAGGTTTTCAGTACGGTTTTACTTTCGATGAAGATGTGGCAGACGATGACACCATCGTCGAGCGCGAGGGCGTAAGCCTGGTTGTCGATCCGATGAGCTTTCAGTACCTGGCCGGCGCAGAAGTCGATTATCAGGAAGGGCTTGAAGGGTCGCGATTCGTGATCAAGAACCCGAATGCCTCCACAACCTGTGGCTGTGGCTCCTCGTTCTCGATCTGATCGAAGCTTGCTGTAAACAAAAACGCCGCTCATTGAGCGGCGTTTTGCATTGCGGCATCGCGTCAGGCGGGGTAGATCGCGCCCAGAACGCGCCTGCCTTTGGCGCCGGTCACCGTCGGACGATTGGCCGGAACGCCTTCGAGGCAGCAATGGGCCAGCCAGGCAAACGCCATTGCCTCAACCCAGTCAGGGTTTACGCCGAACTTCTCGGTACTGCTGACCTCTGTATCGGGCAACAGCTCTGCAAGGCGTTTCATCAGCGCCTTGTTATGCGCACCGCCACCACAGACCAGAAGCTCCCGGGTAATCGGTTGTGCAGATTTCAGGGAATCGGTGATCGTCAATGCTGTCAGTTCCAGCAGAGTGGCCTGCACATCTTCTGGAGCCAGTGTTTTCGACTGGAACAGATGGTGTTTAACCCAGCCCAGGTTGAACACTTCCCGGCCTGTACTCTTGGGGCCCTTGGTGAGGAAAAACTGATCGCTGAGCAGTTTCTCGAGCAGCGCAGAATCAACCTTGCCGCTCGCCGACCATGCGCCATCCTTGTCGTAGCTTTCATGGAGCTGTGAAGATATCCACGCATCGAGCAGTACGTTACCGGGGCCGCAGTCGAAGCCTTCGACCGGACGATCCGACTCGATCAGGCTCAGGTTACTGAACCCGCCGATGTTCAACACGGCGCGATGATCCTTGTTGTCGTCGAACAACGCTTCGTGGAAAGCCGGCACCAGGGGGGCGCCCTGGCCGCCTGCTGCGATGTCGCGGCGGCGGAAGTCGCTGACCACGGTAATTTCAGTCAGCTCTGCCAGCAGCGCAGGGTTGCCGATCTGAATGCTGTAGCCGCGCGATGGCTCATGACGAATAGTCTGGCCGTGGCTGCCAATGGCGCGAATCTGAGCGGGCACCATGTTTTGATCTTGCAGCAAGGTCTGTACGCCCTGTGCGACCAGCCTGCACCACTTTTGCTCCGCAATGGCCGCACGCGCAAGCTCATCCGCGCCGCTGGAGCAAAGCCCCAGCAGCTCGGCATGCAGGTCTTCCGGCATGGGGATGTAGTGAGTAGCCAGAAGCCTTGATCGGTCATCCTGCTTCAAAAGGGCGATATCAATCCCATCGAGACTGCTGCCGGACATCACACCTATATAGAAGAAGTCCATGGATTACCTTTTATTCGAGGCCAGCGTGGTGGCTTTTTCCTGATCCATGCGGGCCATCAACGGCTGGCTTTGCTGCATGAACCGCTGTTTTTCGGATTTGGCGATCGGATCCGCCATCGGAAGCTTTTGGCCCAATGGGTCTACGTGAACGCCATTGACCTGGAACTCGTAGTGCAAGTGCGGGCCTGTGGACAGCCCGGTAGTTCCAATATAGCCGATAACCTGACCTTGCTTGACAGTGCCGCCGGTCTGTATGCCTTTGGCGAAGCCCTGCATGTGACCATACAGCGTACGGTAGGTGTCGCCGTGCTGAATGATGACGGTATTGCCGTATCCGCCACGGCGGCCGGCGAGCAGGACCTTGCCGTCGCCGGTGGCCTTGATCGGCGTACCGCGTGGCGCTGCATAGTCCACACCTTTGTGGGCGCGGATCTTGTTGAGGATCGGGTGCTTGCGGCCCATCGAGAACATCGAGCTGATGCGGGCGAAGTCGACCGGGGTACGGATGAAGGCCTTGCGCATGCTGTTGCCGTCAGCCGTGTAGTAATTGGTATTGCCCTGCTTGTTGGTGTAGCGAACGGCGGTGTAGGTCTTGCCCCGGTTAGTGAAGCGGGCGGACAGGATATTCCCTGTGCCTACGCTCTTGCCGTTGACCACTTTCTGTTCGTATACCACATCGAATTCGTCACCCTTGCGGATGTCCTGCGCGAAGTCGATGTCGTAGCCAAAGATGTTGGCCATGTCCATCGTCATGCTATGAGTCAGGCCGGCACGTTGCGCGGACTGCGACAGGGAGCTGTTGATCACCCCGTGTACGTAGGCGTTACGCACGTTGGGCTTGCTGATCTCGCGATTGAATGCGTAACCACCAGTTGCTGTCTTCGACAGGCTGATGGACTCGACTTCGCTGAGTTTTGTGTGCAATTGCTTGAGCTGGCCATCCGGCGTCAGCTCGAACTGCAGCGTCTGTCCGTTCTGCAGCTTGCTGAACTGCTTGGCCTGCTTGTCGCTGGCCAGTACTTCATGAACGGTGGCGGCGGGTAGCCCGACTTTTTCGAACAGGGTCGACAGCGTGTCGCCCTTGCTGACGGTGACCTCCCTGTGGGCAGGATCTTTCGCAGCGGCTGGCGCGGTAGTCTCTGCCTGAGGCTGTGCGTTGGCGGTGTCCTGAGCCTGATCGTCGGCGTTGTCGATCTGGGCAAATGGCGATTCGGTGGTTTCAGGTGTGGCTTGAGTTGCTTGTTGAGCGTCTTGGTCTTGTACGTCCTGATCCGGTGCCTCCAGATCGAGGGGAATGTTCGTTCGTTTGGCTTCGACATCGCTGGATGGAAAAACCAGGAGAGCCAGGCTCAACAACGCGGCGATGCCGCTTGCAGCGAGCAGGTGACTCTTCGGATAAAGCGGGGGCGCTTTAGGCGGTGTGTCTTTCATAGGTAATTTGACTTTGAAAAAGGTGAAATGGAAAAGATGAATGACATGATGAAGATGAAATAACTGTATAAAATATAACCAAAACCTGCTCGAAGCAACCCTTCCCGCGTATCAGTCACTGATTCGCAGGCAAACGCTGGGCAAAACTTGTAATTGGGCTCTGATCTTGTAAGGTTGGTTCCCTTTGAATTGGGGGCTGTAATGAAGTCGGTTGAAGAGCAGCTGGCGCTGATCAAGCGCGGTGCAGATGAACTCCTGGTCGAGGCCGAGCTGGTCGAGAAGCTGAAGCGTGGCCAGCCACTGCGTATCAAGGCTGGTTTCGATCCGACGGCGCCCGATCTGCACCTTGGGCACACCGTGCTTATTAACAAGCTGCGGCAGTTCCAGGATCTGGGGCATCAGATCATCTTCCTCATCGGTGATTTCACCGGCATGATCGGCGACCCGAGCGGTAAAAGCGCCACGCGTCCGCCGCTCACCCGTGAGCAGGTTCTCGACTACGCCGAAACCTACAAGTCTCAGGTCTTCAAGATTCTCGATCCGGCCAAGACCGAAGTCGCGTTCAACTCGACCTGGATGGATCAGTTGAGTCCGGCTGACTTCATTCGCTTGTCTTCGCAGTACACGGTCGCGCGGATGCTCGAGCGTGATGATTTCGACAAGCGCTATAAAAGCAATCAGTCCATTGCCATTCACGAATTCCTGTACCCGCTGGTGCAGGGCTATGACTCCGTGGCCTTGAAGGCCGACGTCGAGCTGGGCGGTACCGATCAGAAATTCAATCTGCTGATGGGGCGCGAGCTTCAGCGCGCTTATGGGCAGGAGCCGCAATGCATCCTGACCATGCCGTTGCTGGAAGGTCTGGATGGCGTGAAGAAGATGTCCAAGTCACTGGGCAACTACGTTGGCATTCAAGAAGCGCCGGGCATTATGTATAGCAAGCTGGTGTCGATTCCTGATTCCCTGATGTGGCGCTACTTCGAGCTGCTGAGCTTCCGCTCGATGGAAGAGATCAACGGCTTGAAGGCTGACTGCGAAGCGGGTGCCAACCCTCGCGACATCAAGATCAAGCTGGCCGAAGAGCTGGTCGCGCGTTTTCATGGCGAGGAGGCTGCGGCCAATGCGCATCGCTCTGCGGGTAACCGTATGAAGGAAGGCGAGCTGCCGGATGATCTGCCGGAGCTATCGGTGGCTGCTGCCGAGGATATGCCGATCTCTGCGGTCCTTAATAAAGCTGGCCTGGTAAAGAACGCAGCAGTCGCTCGTGATCTGCTGGCTTCTGGCGGTGTGCGTATAGATGGTGAGGTGGTGGATCGCAGCTTTGTATTCAAGCTGGGTGCGACCCATGTTTGCCAGGCCGGCAAGAAGGCTTTTGGGCGCGTTACGCTGGTTTCTGAAGAAAGTTCAAATTAACGGTTGACGCCCTCGCTGAGGTGTCTATAATTCGCCCCACTTCCGGCGCAGATGGAAACGAAAAAGCCTTGTAGATCAATAGTTTACAAGGATTTGGAGTGAAGAGTCAGCGAGGAAGGAGGTCGGGTCTGGAGTGATCGACAGCGGTGAGAAAAAAGAGTTTGACACGCGGTTGTAACGCTGTAGAATTCGCCTCCCGCTGATGAGCAACT
>NZ_JAGPYS010000022.1:0-15507 GCF_020312195.1 Pseudomonas sp. P129
CTGTATCTGTGACAGTTTTTCAGCGGGCAGGGTGGTTGCGTATTGCCAGGTCTTGCGCCCCAGTGCGTCATAGCCGAAGCAACTGGTGAGTTTGCCCTGCGTGCGATAGATCTCGCGGTGCAGGTCGTCGCGCTCCATGTCGCTGATCAGTTGGCCATCGAGGTTCAACTGGTGCAGGTGACCGCTGCCGTAATACAGGTGGTTCAAGTGCTGACCGGTGGGAAGGGTCAGCGTGGTCAGGTTGCTGAGTGGATCGTAGTCGTAGGCCAGCGTGCCCTGAGGCGACGTTTCCTGTGTCAGGCGGCCCAGAATGTCGTAGGCAAATTCCAGTTTTTCAGCCGTGACACCGAGTTTTCTGCCGCCGTCGGTGGGTGTGCGCTGAATGGACAGCAGGCGGTCGCTGTCGTCGTAGGTGAAATCCTGACGGGCGTCGTCGTTGAGCCTGGCCAGCAAACGGCCAATCGGGTCGCGCTCGAAATGCGTGCTGCGTTGTGGCCGTTCACCTTTCTCGCTGTAGCCGATTTCCTCGACCTGAGTCAGGTGACCGCCGAGGTTGTAGCTGAAACGGCGGGTCAGTTGGTCGATGCGCTTTTCTTCGATCAGCCGGTCGGAGTCGTCGTAGGCCAACGTGTAGGTGGCGTCGTTTTCATTGATTAGCGCGGCAAGGCGCAGGGCCTTGTCGTACTGGTAGCCTACGATCAAACCCTTGGGGTCCTGGCGTCTGATCGGCAGGCCACGGGCGTTGCGCGCCAGGTGCGTGGTCTGGTCCTTGCCGTTGGTGTGCGTCAGCACCTGGCCGTGGGCGTTGTAGGTGAAGCTCTCGCGGGTGCCGTCCGGATGGTTGATGCTCAGCACTTCGCCGCCGGGTTTGCGTTCCAGTGTGGTGGTGTTGTTCAGGGCATCAGTGACGGCGACCAGTTGATCGCGCTCGTCGTAACGGTACCAGGTGCTTTTGCCCGAGCAGTCCTGGAAGCGCTCGACCTGCGCCAGGTTGTTCCACCACAGGTATTTGGATTTGTAGGTCGCATCGATGATGGTGTGTGGCAGGCCATCTTCGCTGTTGAGGTATTCGGTCTTTTGACCCAGCGCGTCGATCTCGGCAACCAGATTGCCTTTCGAATCGTAGCGGGCCGTCCAGACGGCGCCGTCAGGGTAAGTAATCTGTTTGACCAGCGTGGTCTTGTAGTGATGCTGATAACGGGTGGTTCGGCCCAGCGGGTCGGTTTCTGCGGTCAGGCGTGACAGATCGTCGTATTCGAAGCCCAGCTGATTGCCGTCAGGCAGCGTCAGACCGGTGATATTGCCGGTGTTGTCCAGCGCGATACGGTACTGCTCACCGCCGAAATCTGTGCTGGCGATGACGCGACGGTCCTTGTTGTAGGTCACCTCGGCGCGACGACCCAGCACATCGGTTACGCGCGTCTGGCGCGCCTCGAAATCATAATCGAAATGAAAGTGCTCGCCGTCGCTGGTCCAGTGCTCGACCACGCGCGGCTTGCCGTCGAGAACTTCCCAGCGGTATTCGCAACTGAGCCCCAGCGCATTGGCGTGGCGGGTCATCAGGCCATCGGTGTAGCTGAAGTTGCGCACCGAGTCGCCATTGCGGTTGTACACACTGTTCAGCTGGCCATTGTTGTCGTAGCCATAGCGCACCAGCGTCTCGACGGCCTGGTCGCCGACGATCCGCTTGACGGTGCTCAGGCGGCTGGTCACCTCGTCGTAGTGCAGGTGCACACGGTGCCCGCCGGTGGCGCAGATGTCGGTCAGAACGCCGTCTTCGCTGCGCACGAAATGCAGAAAATGACCGAGGGCGTTTTCGACGCGTTGCAGGGGAACAGGCTGGTTGTCGTCGGGGACTTCGCCGAAGTAGTAAAAGACGTTATCCAGTGTTTGCAGCAGGTAATGACCGCCTTCGGTACGCACCAGGTACAGCTGTTCCTGTGCGTTGTAGATGCGCTGGTTGTAGTCCAGTGTCACGAACGGCACGCTGCGGCCCTGATTGTCGCTGAGGTACAGAAAGCTGCCCTTGCGCCGCAGGCTTTGCTCCCACGGCAACACCCAGCCTTTGCCCAGCGCGCTGTCGACATCAAGGTCGCTGGCGTAGAAGCGTGTCCACTCGATCGGCATCAGGCCGGGCAGGCTGAAATCGGACTCGTCGATCAGCAGCTTGCGCCCGGTGGTGGTGTCGACCGGGTTGCCGTGCAGGCCGCCCAGCACTTTTTCGGCCACGGGGGCGACGCCGAAGCGAAAAATGGCGTCCCCGAGAAGGACACCGCCCATGAACTGCAGCGCGCAAGGGCCTGCCGCTTTCAGACCGGCCTGCATGCCCAGCTTGGCAATGCTGAGCACGGCCTTGGCGCCGCCGGCCACGACCAACAGAATGTCCACGGTGTAGCGGGCCATCGCCGACACTTCGTCATCCACCGGCAGGTAGCGTTGGGTACCGCCGCCGATGAAGACGTTGGGCGAGCCGGTGCCGATTTTCGCGCCGCAGGTCAGCTTGTCGCCTTTGCGCGCGGCGGGCTGGCCGTTGATGAAGACGTTGCTGGAGCCTTCGGCCACCTTGACGATCGGCGAGTGCTTGTCACACACGGCGGTGCTTTCGATGGCAAAGGCCGCGGGTCTACCGTTGATGAACACGTTGGGCGAGGCAGATTCGATCTGCCCCGCCGGAGAGCTGAAGGCGCTGCCGATACTCTCCCCGATGCTGGCAATGGCATTACCGGCCAGACCGACCGCCATGGCCAGTAAAAAACCGCCGAACCCGCACGTGGCGACGGTGAGCGAGACATACGCCACGGCCGCGATGCCCACAATCGCTCCGAGCACAAAGCCCGCCATTGCCCCGGTGTGTTCGATCTCATCCAGTAACCGCGCTGCCTCGAACATCGCCGTTACTCCTGCGGGCTGCGAGTAGTTGAGGTGCGATCACCTGAAGTGACGCTGATGTTCTGCAACGGATAGTCCATTAAAGCGTGTCCTGTCAGCGATGAAATAGAGTTCAGGGGGCGGTCAGGCCTTCAAGCATGCTGTCGAAATCCAGCAACCAGGTTTTCAGCGCGGGCTTTTCGGAGTCAATCACGCAGCCCACGCTCAGCCATTGGCGTTCGTTGTGATCGGCACACGGCACGATGGAACCGATAAGGCGTCCATGCCGTTCTTCGAGGCCTGCGCGAAAATGAAAATCCAGCGCCAGCGCTGCATTACCCGCCAACAGCGTTTCATAGTGGCGAATGACCTGGATTTCGCCATGCAGTGGCTGCAGCGCCTTGACGGCTTCGGCGAACGCTTCGGCAAGCGTTGCCTCTTCAGGTACATCGCGACGCTGAACGGAGATCACGACAGGCTCTCCACCCACTTGAACGGTGGCTTCAATCGCGTTGCACTGGAAACCTTCCGGAAAGCCGAAGTGGAACCCGCCGAAATTGAAACTGCAGGGCGCGTTGAGCAACGGCTTTGGAACAGGAATGAGCGCTTCGACACGTTCAAGTGCCTGCTGCGCGGCAGCACGTTCGGCTGCCTCACGCGCCAGGGCTTCGTCAGCCAGTCGGCGTTCGGAGATGCGGTCATAAATACTGGTGCGCGTCATATGGCCGGAACCTTGTTCGTCAACATCTACATGTCCTTATGCACGGCGGCCCCAATGACTGCCATTTGCAAGTTGACGATAAGCACTTGCGCGCGTGATTTATATGTCCTGCGGTTACCCGCTTGCCTGGAAATGTCTGAAACCCCCGTGCGAAGAAGGCTACGGACACAGTCTACTGTCGAACGCTGAATCGTTCGACCTTTTCCCAAATGAAAGTTCACTGTAGGCAGGAGCAAAGCTCCAGAAGGCTGTGTGCCGAGCGTTCTGGAGCTTGAGCGGTTGTTTTGAACCCTATTTCAACGCCTCAACCGCCTCCTCATCCTCCCGCCGATGCGCCCACTGATACAACGCCGGCAACACCAGCAACGTCAGCGCCGTCGACGACAGAATCCCGCCAATCACCACGGTCGCCAGCGGTCGCTGCACTTCCGCACCAGTGCCGGTGGCGAGGGCCATGGGGATGAAGCCCAGGGAGGCGACCAGTGCGGTCATCAGCACCGGGCGCAGGCGGGTGAGGGCGCCTTCGTTGATGGCGTCGTGCAGCGAGTGGCCTTGTTCGCGCAGGCTGCGGATGAAGGCGATCATCACCAGACCGTTCAGCACCGCCACACCCGACAGGGCGATGAAGCCCACGCCTGCGGAGATCGACAGCGGGATGTCGCGCAGCCACAGGGCCATGACGCCGCCGGTCAGGGCGAACGGGATACCGGTGAAGACCAGCAGGCCGTCCTTGAGGTTGTTGAACATCATGAACAGCAGCGCCAGTACCAGCAGCAGCGCCACCGGCACGACGATCTGCAGGCGTTTGGCGGCCGATTGCAGTTGTTCGAACTGCCCGCCCCAACTGGTCCAGTAGCCGGCCGGGATCTGCACGCCGTTGTCGATGGTGGTGCCCGCTTCTTCGACAAACGAACCAAGGTCGCGACCGCGCACGTTGGCGCTGACGATGACCACACGCTTGCCGTTCTCGCGGCTGATCTGGTTTGGCCCGAGCACCAGGTCGAGGCTGGCGACCTGGGACAGCGAGATAAAGCTGATCTGCTGATTGCCAGCGCTTGCAGGCACCGGAATGAGCAGGCTGGAGAGCCCGTCCACATCGGTTCGCAGTTGCTCGGAGAGGCGCACCACCATGTCGAAGCGGCGGTCGCCCTCATACAGCGTGCCCGCCTGACGACCGCCCAGCGCAATGGCGATGGCGTCCTGCACATCAGCCACGTTGAGGCCGTAACGCGCGGCCTTGTCGCGGTCGATGTTGATGGTCAGCACCGGCAGCCCGGTGGTCTGCTCGACTTTGACTTCCGAGGCGCCTGGCACTTTTTGCAGGGTGGCGGCGATTTTTGCGGCGGTCTGGTTCAGCACGTTCATGTCGTCGCCGAAGACCTTTACCGCCACATCGCTACGCACTCCGGAAACCAGTTCGTTGAAGCGCAACTGGATCGGCTGGGACAGTTCGTAGTTGCTGCCCGGCACACTGGCTGCGGCCTTTTGCAGGTCGGCGATCAGCGTTTCGCGAGACTTGTCCGGGTCAGGCCATTCGCTTTGCGGCTTGAGCATCACGTAGCTGTCGGAAATGTTGGGCGGCATCGGGTCGGCGGCGATCTCGGCGGTGCCGGTGCGGGCGAACACGCGCTGCACTTCCGGGACTTTTTCGATGATGGCTTTTTCCAGACGCTGCTGCATGTCCACCGACTGGGTCAGGCTGGTCCCGGGCACACGTAATGCCTGCAAGGCGAAGTCGCCTTCGCTCAGGCTCGGGATGAACTCGCTGCCCATGCGGCTGGCGGTGAAGCCGGACAGCACGATCAGCACGAATGCCATGCCGAACGCTATCGAGCGATGCCCCAGTACCCAGCTCAGTATCGGCGCGTAGCGCTGGCGGGCGGTGCGCATCACAAAGCCTTCTTCTTCCTTGACCTTGCCGGTGACGAACATGGCGATGGCGGCAGGCACGAAGGTCACCGAAAGAATCATGGCGCCGAGCAGGGCGATGACCACGGTGAAGGCCATCGGGTGGAACATTTTGCCTTCCACACCGGTGAGGGCGAAGATCGGCAGGTACACGACCATGATGATCAGCTGACCAAAGATCAGCGGTCGACGGGCTTCTCTGGCGGCGGCGAATACCTCGTGGAAACGCTCGCTGCGGGTCAGCATGCGGCCGTGCTTTTGCTGGGCATGCGCCAGTCTGCGGATCGCGTTTTCGACGATCACCACCGCGCCATCGACAATGATGCCGAAGTCCAGTGCACCCAGGCTCATCAGGTTGGCGCTGACCTTGTTGGTGAACATGCCGGTGAAGGTGAACAGCATGGCCAGCGGAATCACCATGGCGGTGATCAGCGCAGCACGGATGTTGCCGAGGAACAGAAACAGAATCACGATGACCAGAATCGCGCCTTCGATCAGGTTCTTCTTGACCGTCGCGATGGCTTTCTCCACCAGCGTGGTGCGGTCATAAACCGTTACAGCTTCTACGCCCTGTGGCAGGGTGCGGTTGATCTCGGCGAGTTTGGCGGCCACCGCCTGCGAGACCGTCCGGCTGTTTTCACCGATCAGCATGAACACGGTGCCGAGCACCACTTCACGACCATTTTCGGTGGCTGCGCCGGAGCGCATTTCCTTGCCGATGCCGACCTCGGCCACGCTGCTGATTCTGATCGGCGTGCCCTGCACATTGGCGATGACGATGTTGGCGATGTCGTCCACGGTGCCCAGCTGACCCGGTGCGCGAATCAGTAACTGCTCGCCGCCGCGTTCTATATAGCCTGCGCCGACGTTGGCGTTGTTGCGCTCCAGCGCTGCCACCAGATCGTTGAGCGTCAGCTTGTAGGCGGCCAGTTTTTTCGGATCAGGCGCGATCTGGTACTGCCTGGCGAAACCGCCGATGGTGTTGATCTCGGCCACGCCCGGCACGTTGCGCAGTTGCGGCTTGATGATCCAGTCCTGAATTACCCGCAGGTCGGTCGGCGTGTACGGCGTGCCGTCTTCTTTCAGCGCGCCCTCACGAGCCTCGACTGTCCACAGGAATATCTCGCCAAGGCCGGTGGAGATCGGCCCCATCATCGTATCGACGCCTTCCGGCAACTGGTCCTTGGCGATCTGCAGGCGCTCGTTCACCAGTTGGCGGGCGAAGAACAGGTCAGTGCCGTCCTCGAAAATCACCGTGACCTGGGACAGGCCCGAGCGCGACAGCGAGCGCGTCTGTTGCAAACCGGGCAGCCCCGCCATGTTGGTCTCGATGGCGAAGGTGATGCGCTGCTCGGTTTCCAGCGGCGAGAAGCCGGGCGCAGAGGTGTTGATCTGCACCTGTACGTTGGTGATGTCGGGGACCGCATCAATGGGCAGTTTCTGGTAACTGGCGATGCCCAGCCCAGCCATGAGCAATACAGCGAGCATCACGACGATGCGCTGTTCAATCGCGAATTGAATCAACCGTTCAAACATGTGGGTGTACTCGTGGGACGCAGATCAATGGGCGTGCTCGGCGGAGCCTTTGCCCAGCTCCGACTTGAGGATGAAACTGCCGGCGGTGGCCACTTGTGTGCCGGCCGCCAGGCCCTTGACGATTTCCACGTGGCCACCATCGCGGCGGCCAAGTGTCACCGGCGTCAGTTGAAACCCTTCAGCGTTGCGCACGAAGACCGAGGGCTTGTCCTCAACCGACTGAATCGCCGATTCGGGAAGACTGACCGCCACACTGGACTGCTCGGCGGCGACTTCCACCGAGACGAACAGGCCGGGACGCCAGGCGCCCTGCGGGTTGGCCAGCGTCACGCGCACGGCCGCAGCGCGGGTCTGCTCGCCCAGCAGACTGCCGACGTAGCCGACCCGTCCTTCGACCCGGGCATTCAGGTCGGGCGCACTGACGATGACCGGACGACCGACCACCACCTTGTCCAGATCCCTGGGCGCCACGCCGAAGGTGGCCCAGACACGCGACAGGTCGGACAGCGTGAAGGCGTTGCTCGCCTCGCTGACCATCTCGCCGATGCCCAGGTGTTTTTCCACGACTACGGCGTCAAACGGTGCGATCAGCTCGTAGCGGCTTCCCGCTGAAGGGTGGGTGCTGGCACCGATGGCGCTGATCTTCTGCCGTGCGTTGGCGAGGTTGATGTCGGCCTCCTGAAAGTCCTGACGCGCCTGCAAGTAATCCTGCTCGGCCGAGATCCTGTCTTCCCAGAGTTTCTTTTCGCGTTGCAAGGTCAGGCGCGCCAGTTCCTGGCGTCGTTGTGCGGCGTTCAATTCGCTGCGTTGATCGGAAATCTGCTGGCTGGCAATCACCGCCAGCACCTGGCCCTTTTTCACCGCCTGACCCAGATCGACCTTCACGGCTTCGACCACGCCGCTGACCCGCGGCACGACATGCGCAGTGCGGTCTTCATCGAAGCGGATTTCACCGGGGAAGGTCACGGTCGTGCTCATCTGCCGGGGTTCGGCGCTGGCCAGCTCGATGCCTGCCGCCTTGATCTGCTCGGCGGTCAGCTCGATGTGTCCTTCTTCCTCTTCTTCATGGGAAGACTCGGAGGCTGCGGCATCCGGTTTTTTCGCCTCGTTGCCGTGGCCCTGCTCGTCGGCGTGGCCTGGCTCTTCAGAGTGCCCCTGCTCGGCGTCATGCGCGTGCTCCTCGGCCGATGGCTTGGGTCCGGCGGTGAACGGCAGCATCTGCGGGTTCAGGGTCAGACTGCCCAGACCAATGATGACCACCACCGCCAGCGCGATGGCAATGCTTCGTTTGTTGTTCATGAAGGCTCCCGGCGATCAGGTGCGTGCAGCACCTTTCGATACGCTCGATACAGGCGGAAAAGGAAAGTCAGGGGTTGAGGCTGAAGCGGTTGAGATCACCGTGTATTCGCTCGATGGCGACTCTGGCCTCGGTGGCGGTGGCCAGCGATTCGAGGTACTGGCTGCGCGCCGAGATCAGCGTTCGTTGCGCGTCCAGCACTTCCAGAAAACCGAACTTGCCCATCTCGAAACCGCGCGTTGCCGTGTCGACGGCACGTTGCGCCGCGGGCAGGATCACGCGGTCAAAGGACTCGACTTCCTGCGCGGCGGTGTTCCATTGATCGAGGGCGGACTGCGTCTGCGTGCGCAGCTTCAGTTCGACGGCGTTGCGCAGGTCGCGTGACTGGTCGGCACGGCGTGATGCCGCGAGCACGTTGCCTTGATTGCGGTCGAACAGCGGCAGTGGCATCGACAGGCCCACGACGTTGACCCGCTCGCGCTCTTCGCGGCTGTACTGGCTGCCGACGCTGACGGTCAGGTCGGGGATGCGCTTGGCGCGTTCCGACCCCAGCGCGGCTTCGCGTTGCTCGATCTGGGTCTGGGCCAGGCGCAGCTCGGCGGACTGATTGAGGGCGTTCAGTAGCTTTGCGCTCGGTGGCAGTTTGCCCGGCGACAGGTCGCTGTAGTCCAGACGTTCGAAAGAGGCGAGCGGCGAACCAGTGGTGCGCGCCAGCTCGCGCTTGCTGTTGATTTTCAGGGTCTCGGCGCGGCGCACCAGCAGGTCGGTTTCAGCCAACTGCACTTGGGCGCGTGTGGCTTCCACCGGCGATACCTTACCCGCCCGGACTCGCCCTTCGGCAACCTCAAGGGCGCGTTCGGCCAGTGTCCTGGATTGGCGCGCCAGTTCCAGGCCAGCCTGTGCCCGCGCGGCTGCGTAGAACGCCTGAACCACCTCGGCACGCAGTTCATTGCCGCGGCGCTCCAGCTCCAGACGCGCAGCGTCCTGACCCTTGCTCGCGGCCTCGATCCGCGCCCCGCGTTTGCCGCCCAGTTCCAGTGCCTGGCTGAGCATCACGGTGGTGGTGCTGGTCTCGCGGCGGGTGTCTTCGACTTCCCATGACACTGTCGGGTTGGGAATCAGTCCAGCCTGCTGGCGATCACCCTCGGCGACGCCGATCTCCCACTGGGCTGCGGCCAGTTCCGGGTTACGGGCAAAGGCGGCTTCCAGTGCCTGAGGCAGACTGATGCCCTGGGCCATCGCCATGCCCGGAGCAATGAACGGTAACAACATCAGACAAAGTGCGCCGACTCTCATGCCGGGCTCCCTGCCAACTCTTCGGTACGCCGAATGCGTACGTTGTTCTCCAGACCCATGAAATCACCCCATCAAAGCAAGAATACAAACAGGCACCAAGGCACTGAAGTTGGCTGAGCGGGACTTTATGCAATGGGAGCTATCACAGGGATTGCTGGAAAATTACGATTCTGTTATCTCGCGAGACAGGCGTTTCTTTTCAGTACACTGCACGGCATCGTCATTCACCGTTCATCAAACAGGAAGCCTGGTTATGCGAATCCTTGTAGTAGAGGACGAGCCGAAAACTGCCGAGTACATGCATCAGGGTCTGACCGAAAGCGGCTATGTGGTCGATATCGCCAACACCGGACTCGATGGGCTATATCTCGCGCAGCATCAGGCCTACGACGTCGTGATTCTGGACGTGAACCTGCCGGAGATGGATGGCTGGGAGGTGTTGAGCCGCCTGAGAAAAACCGTCAACACGCGCATCATGATGGTCACCGCACGGGGACGGCTGGAGGAGAAGGTCAAGGGGCTGGAAATGGGCGCCGATGATTATCTGGTCAAGCCGTTCGAGTTTCCCGAGCTGCTGGCCCGGGTCCGCACACTCATGCGCCGCAGCGAACAGACCACGACCGCCAAGGTGTTGCAGGTCGGCGACCTGGAGCTCGATCAAGGCCGGCACCGGGCGTTTCGCGGCAAGCAGCGCATCGACCTGACGACCAAGGAGTTCGCGCTGCTGCACCTGTTGATGCGGCACAGCGGCGAGGTCATGTCGCGCACCCAGATCATTTCGCTGGTCTGGGACATGAATTTCGATTGCGACACCAACGTGGTGGAGGTGTCGATCCGCCGTCTGCGCGCGAAGATCGATGATCCGTTCGAGACCAAGCTGATTCACACGCTGCGTGGTGTCGGTTACGTACTGGAAGTGCGTGAATGAAGCTGACCCGTCTCTCGACACGTCTCGGATTGACGGTCGCGGCACTCATCGGGTGTCTGGTGCTGGTCATGGAAATGCTCGCCTATACAGCCATTTCCCGTCAGCTCGATATACGTGCCGAAGACGCTTTGAGCGAGAAGTTCAGGCAGATCGAACACAGCATGAGCGAGGGGTTTCTGGGCGTCGCCGACATCGTCCAGTACCCGCACACGCTGCGTGACCAGATCGTCGGGCATGACAGCTTCTCGCTGACCATTCTCGACTCGGGCAGCCCTCGGCAAGAGCTGATGAGCGTTGGTAACGTAGAGGGACGAAATCTGCCGGTTCCCGATGCCGACACGCTGCCGCAAGGCTTTCAGGAACTGAAATCCGCCCAGGGCCACAAGATTCTGCTGGGTTACAGGACCGTGCGCCTCAAGACCGGTCAGGACGTGCTGGTCAGGCTGTCCATGGACAGGGAAAGCGACACCGTGCTGCTGCACGCTTACGTCACATCGACCTGCCTGGCCTTGCCGGTGATTCTGCTGCTGGTCGGCTTTGGCGTCTGGTGGGTGGTGCGTCGCGGGCTCAGGCCGCTGGGGGCGTTCAGGAAAGTCACCGCGCTGATCTCGGCCCGCGACCTGTCTCATCGCATGAAAGTGAAGGGCCTGCCTGACGAATTGCGCGACCTGGCACATGCCGTCAACTTCATGCTGCACAGGCTGGACGGCGATGTGCAGCAACTGGCGCAGTTCTCGGACGACCTCGCGCATGAGTTGCGCTCGCCGATGAACAACCTGATGGGCAGGGCGCAGGTCACGCTGTCCAGACCGCGTCCGGCGGAGGAGTACAAACAGGCCCTGGAGTCCTGCACCGAAGAGCTGGAGCGCATGTCGCGCATGATCAGTCAGATGCTGTTTCTGGCCAGTGTCAGCCAGCCCGCAGCGCCGTTGCCTGTCGAGGTCATCGACCTTCGCGAGGAGGCGGACAAGGTCGCCGAACTGTTTTCCTCGTCGGCGGAGGATCGCGACATCACCTTGCAGGTTCAGGGGCACGCCAGGGCGACCGGTGACCGGCTGATGATTCAGCGAGCGATTTCCAATCTGCTGTCCAACGCCATTCGTCACGGTCTGTCGGGCAGCGTCATTACCGTCACGCTAGCCACGCATGAAGATGAAGTGTCACTGGCGGTGCGCAACGCAGGGGATGGTATCGATGCCGAGCACCTGCCACGCCTGTTCGATCGTTTCTATCGGGTGCATGTCAGCCGCGCGCGACAGCAGGGCGGGACCGGGCTCGGTCTGGCGATTGTGCGTTCCATCATGAGCCTGCATGAAGGGCAGGTCACGGTGCGGAGCGAGCCAGGCCAATTCACCACGTTCAGCCTGATCTTTCCTAAACTGGTGTAATGCGTCAGGTCGGTGGTCGTTCTTCAAGAACCTTTCGCTGACCCCCGGCTCATAATGTGTGAGCGGGTATTGCCCGGATGCTTCCGATGAAGCTGAACCTATAAGGATGGACGTATGACAGTTGCTTTCTGGTGCGTGCTGGTCGCGATCCTGCTGCCGATTATCTGTGCCGGTATCGCCAAGTTCGGCAGCGGCAAATTTGGCAGCGGGCACAATCATGACCCGCGTGCCTTTCTCGACAAGCTGGAGGGGTTCCCGCGCCGCGCGCATGCTGCCCAGCTGAACAGCTTTGAAGTGACCCCGGCGTTTGCTGCAGCGGTGATCATTGCGCACATTGCCGGTAACGCGCAGCTGGTAACCATTGACGTGCTGGCGGTGCTGTTTATCACCAGTCGCTTGCTGTACATCATCTTTTACCTGGCCGATCTGGCCGCACTGCGCTCGCTCGTCTGGCTGGTGGGCATGGGCCTGATCATTGCGCTGTTCGGGGTGTCGGCTTTCCCGGCCGTGTCCTGACAGCCGTTTTGCGACGCTGCCGATCATGGTCAGCGTCGCAACCTGATCAATCGTCCGGCTGGACTTTCTCGAGTTCGGTCTGGGCTTCCTGCAATTCCTTGCGCGAATCGGCGAGCTTGTCCTTGCGCTTGTTGATCTTCTCTGGATCGCCCTTTTCCATGGCCTTGTTCAGGTCGGTCTGACGGCGGCTGACTTCCTGCTTGGCGTCGAGCACCTTCTGCTTGCGTTGTTTGATCAATGACGTTTCGGTGCAGTTGGCATTGACCTCGGCGAGTGCCTTTTCAAGGTTGGCCTGCTCCGTTTTGTCACCCTCGGTCTTGGCGTTCTGAATCTTGCTGCTGATTTCCTGGCTTTTGATCTGGCATTCGGACTGCACGGGGGCCTGTGCGTCTGCGAATACGGTTGTGGCGAGCAGCGTGCAACTGGTGAAAAGAATCAGTGGTGATAAAAACTGCATATGAACTCCGTTTGAATACGGACAGAAAAATGAACGTCCGCTACTTAAAACCTGAAATGCTCTGTGCCTGCAATTGCTGGCTCAGTGCCTGTACCTGTGGGTCCTGAAAAAAAGCCCTGAGCCTGGCTGCACGACCAGGACCGATGCCGGGCTCTGCTTGCCATTGCTCGACGCTACGACCAGCCAGCTCGTGCCAGTTGTCGGGCAGTCTGGCGCCTCCCGTGGGCGGCAGTCCGATGGCCTTGAGCCATGTCTGAAACGGCCGTTCGCGTGCGGTTTGCAGGCTGTCGAGCAGTTTAGCGCTACTGCGTTCAGCGAAGCCGGGAATGTTAACAAGCTCAGCATGATTCAGGGTCATCCAATCGAGTAAGCCCATGATTTGGCCGTTGTCGATAAGTGTGTTCCAGGTCCCCGGACCAACGCCGGGCAAGGCCAGGCCTTTCTTGCCACTGAGCCATGCCAGTCTGGCGCGGAACTGACTTTCGCAGCCCGGAGTGGCTTGCCAGCAGCTGAGTTCATGAAAGTCGTCGGCTCGCGGAATGATCATGTCGGCTCGTTCGGCAGCACGCGACACCACGCCGTCGAGTCTTGGAATCGTCAGCCCGGCCAGACTCACCGCGATCTGATCGCCAGGCCTGATATCCAGTGTTTGCCAGCGCTGCAGCGAGCCCGTGCTGATGCGGCTGACGGTACGATCATCGAGGCGCACCGGGGTCAGCTCCAGCACCGGCGTAATCCTGCCACTGCGGCCGATCTTGAAGTTGACCTTGCGCACCTCGGCCAGGGCCTGGGCGTAGGGATGTTTCCAGGCGGCAATCCAGTAAGGCGCACTGGCTTGCCAGCGCTGCGCAGGTGGGCGCTGACCCTGGCGCATGATCACACCGTCCGTGGCGAACGGCAGGGGATTGCGATACCAATGTTCGCGCCATCGTGCGGCCTGGGCGTAGTTTTCCAGTGGATGCGTATAGGCCGCGCTGTCCTCAAAGCCCATGGCTTGCAGGCCCGCGAGTCGTTGCGCCATATCGGCAGGCCCGTTCGGCCAGTCCCAGACGAACAGCCCGATGGCGTCGGCCTGCTGCGGGCTGATCGTCTGCCTTGCCAGCAGTCCCGCGACCTTGCTGCGCGCGTTGACGCTGCCGGATGCGGCCTGAATATGATCGTCCAGCCGCCAGTACAGCTCGCCTTGCAGGATTGTGGATTCAGCCTGGGGCAGTTGTTGAGCAATGGCCTTGATCAGCCGCGCCTGCGAGGTCCAGTCCTGCCCCTTGCGCCCGTCACCACGACTGATCGCCTGCACAAGCCGGCCCTTTTCGTAGACCAGCGTGACGGCTACGCCATCGACCTTGGGTTGAATCCACAGATCGTTGCGGCCCTTGAGCCAGTCCTTGACGCTGCCTTCGTCGGCCAGCTTGTTGACGCCCGTGTGCGGAACGGGATGAGGCAACGGGCCGACTGCTGTCTTTAGCGGATCGGACTCGGGAATGGAAACGGCAAAGCACGAGCGCCACAGGCTCAGCTTCTGCCGCGCCTGATCGTAGAGCTCATCCGCGATTTGCGAAATGCCCTGCCGGTGGTAGCTGTCGTCCCACTCGGCAATCTGCTGTTGCAAGGCGGTGGCCTTGCTGCGCGCCTTGGCTGCAGGCCAGTCAGGGCATTGCCTGGCATGGCCGAGGCCGGGCAGAACAAACACAAGAGCGCACGTCATCAGGCGAACGGTAGGCAGCATCGAAGCATCCTTGCTTTAGGAATGGGCCCGATGAGGCTAGTCGTTGTCGCGTGGTGATGGGGTAGGGCTTGGTTACCGGGTTTTGCCATTGCGCAGGCCGGCATGTCCACGCAGAGTAATCAGTGACTGCACCGGCGTCTTCGTGAGCAAGCTCACACGCCCTTCGGGCAGAAGCGCAGAGCATCGGGCACGATAGTTGAGGTTATCGTTCCTCACGCTCCAGCGTGGGAACGCAGTTTTCGACGCTCTGCGTCGTCAAGAGGACGCGGAGCGTCCAGAAAGGCATGCGACGCAGAGCGCCGCACGATAGTCGCGCCTGCACCTGCGTCTTCGTGAGCAAGCTCACACGCCCTTCGGGCAGAAGCGCAGAGCATCGGGCACGATAGTTGAGGTTATCGTTCCTCACGCTCCAGCGTAGGAACGCAGTTTCGACGCTCTGCGTCGTCAAGAGGACGCGGAGCGTCCAGAAAGGCATACGACGCAGAGCGCCGCACGATAGTCGCGCCTGCACCGGCGTCTTCGTGAGCAAGCTCACATGCCCTTCGGGCAGAAGCGCAGCGCATCGGGCACGATAGTTGAGGTTATCGTTCCTCACGCTCCAGCGTGGGAACGCAGTTTTCGACGCTCTGCGTCGTCAAGAGGACGCGGAGCGTCCAGAAAGGCATGCGACGCAGAGCGCCGCACGATAGTCGCGCCTGCACCTGCGTCTTCGTGAGCAAGCTCACACGCCCTTCGGGCAGAAGCGCAGAGCATCGGGCACGATAGTTGAGGTTATCGTTCCTCACGCTCTGGTGTGACCCCCGAAGGTTGGATGCAACCTTTGGAGGCGTCATGGGTAAATATACAGAGCAGGCAAAACTCGCAGC
>NZ_JAGPYS010000023.1:0-14822 GCF_020312195.1 Pseudomonas sp. P129
GCTGCGAGTTTTGCCTGCTCTGTATATTTACCCATGACGCCTCCAAAGGTTGCATCCAACCTTCGGGGGTCACACCAGAGCGTGAGGAACGATAGTCGTCAGTCAGATCACCATCGTGCCCATGCTCCGCGTGGGTACGCCGGTCTGGACGCTCTGCGTCCTCTTGCGACGCGGAGCGTCGTGAACTGCATTCCCACTGGAGCGTGAGGAACGATAGTCGTCAGTCAGATCACCATCGTGCCATGCTCTGCGTGGGTATGCCGGTCTGGAGGCTCCGCGTCCTCTTGCGACGCGGAGCGTCGTGAACTGCATTCCCACGCTGGAGCGTGAGGAACGATAGTCGTCAGTCAGATCACCATCGTGCCCATGCTCCGCGTGGGCATGCCGTTCTGGACGCTCTGCGTCCTCTTGTGACGGAGCGTGAGGAACGAGAAGTATCCTCGGCCTCAGCCCAGAAACAACCGGTACGCCGGGTTCTCGCTTTCATCCCAGTACCGGTAACCAATCTCGTCCAGCGCAGCACCGACCAGGTGCCGCTCTTCCTCCGGCACTACCAGCCCGGCAACCACTCGGCCATCGGCTGCGCCGTGGTTGCGGTAGTGGAACATCGAGATGGTCCAGCGCCCGCCCAGGCGGTTGAGGAAGTTGAACAGCGCGCCCGGTCGCTCCGGGAACTCGAAGCGCAGCACCACTTCATCGTCGACACGCTCGGCATGCCCGCCGACCATGTGGCGGATGTGCAGTTTGGCCAGTTCGTTGTCGGTCAGGTCCAGCACCGGGAAACCCTGTCCGGTCAGGCTGGCGATCAGGGCGCTGCGCGGATCGTTCTCGGGATGGGTCTGCACGCCGACGAAGATGTGCGCCTCGCGATCGGTGTGGTAGCGGTAGTTGAACTCGGTGATCTGCCGCTTGCCGATGGCCTCGCAGAACGCCTTGAAGCTGCCCGGTTGCTCGGGGATGGTCACGGCAATGATCGCCTCGCGGCCTTCGCCCAGTTCGGCGCGCTCGGCCACGTGCCGCAAGCGATCGAAGTTGACGTTGGCCCCTGAATCAATCGCCACCAGCGTCTGGCCGCTGACGCCGCGCTGCTCGACATACTTCTTGATCCCGGCCACGCCCAGCGCGCCGGAGGGCTCGGTGATCGAACGAGTGTCGTCATAGATGTCCTTGATCGCCGCACAGATCTCATCCGTGCTGACGGTGATCACTTCATCGACATAATGGCGGCACACTTCAAAGGTGTGATGGCCGATCTGCGCGACCGCCACGCCATCGGCAAACAGCCCGACCTGGCTCAACACCACGCGCTCCCCGGCAGCCATCGCCGCCTGCAGGCAGTTGGAATCGTCAGGCTCGACGCCGATCACCTTGATCTCCGGGCGCAGGTATTTCACGTAAGCCGCGATACCGGCAATCAGACCGCCACCCCCGACCGGAACAAAGATCGCATCCAGCTGGCCCGGATGCTGACGAAGGATCTCCATCGCCACAGTGCCTTGCCCGGCGATGGTGTCAGGGTCGTCATACGGATGGATGTAGACGAAACCTTGTTCGTCGACCAGCTTCAGCGAGTAGGCCAGCGCTTCCGGGAACGAATCGCCGTGCAGCACCACGGTGGCCCCCCGCGAGCGCACGCCCTCGACCTTGATCTCCGGCGTGGTGCGCGGCATGACGATGGTCGCCTTGATCCCCAGCTCACGCGCTGCCAGCGCCAGGCCCTGGGCATGATTGCCCGCCGAGGCCGTCACCACGCCCCGTGCAGTCTGCTCTGCGGGCAATTGCGCGAGCTTGTTGTACGCGCCACGAATCTTGAACGAGAACACCGGCTGCAGATCTTCGCGCTTGAGCAGCACCTGATTGCCCAGCCGTTCGGACAGCTGGCGAGCGCCTTGCAGCGGCGTTTCGATGGCAACGTCGTAGACGCGCGAGGTGAGGATTTTCTTGACGTACTGTTCAAGCATCGGGGTGGCATCACTGACGAAGCGGGCAAGGTCGGGAAGTCTACTCTGCGTACCGAAAGACGACCATACGAATGACAGGGCTTTGCGGCGCAGTCGCCGCTATAATGCGGGCCTTTTTGCATCCCCCCTCTTCTACCTACATCAGGCACCGTGGAGCCCGCATGACCCAGGATCAACTCAAACAGGCAGTCGCTCAGGCAGCTGTCGACTTCATCCTTCCGAAGCTCGATGACAAAAGCATTGTGGGCGTCGGCACCGGCTCCACGGCCAATTGCTTCATCGACGCACTGGCCAAGCACAAGGCCGCCTTTGACGGCGCTGTCGCCAGCTCGCAAGCCACTGCGGCGCGCCTCAAGGCGCACGGCATTCCGGTCTATGAGCTGAACACGGTCAGCGACCTGGAGTTCTATGTGGACGGCGCCGACGAAAGCGACGAGCACCTGAACCTGATCAAGGGCGGCGGCGCGGCACTGACTCGCGAAAAAATCGTCGCGGCGGTGGCCAAGACCTTCATCTGCATCGCCGACGGCAGCAAGCTGGTGCCAGTGCTGGGCGCGTTCCCGCTACCGGTCGAAGTCATTCCGATGGCCCGCAGCCACGTTGCGCGGCAACTGGTGAAACTGGGCGGCGACCCGGTTTATCGCGAAGGCGTTTTGACCGACAACGGCAACATCATCATCGATATGCACAACATGAGCATCACCAACCCGGTGGAGCTGGAAGCACAGATCAACGCCATCGTCGGCGTGGTCACCAATGGCCTGTTCGCCGCCCGTCCGGCTGACCTGTTGCTGCTGGGCACCACCGAAGGCGTGAAAACCCTGACGCGCTGATAAAACCGGTCATGCCCACGCAAGGTGGGCATGACCCTCACAGGCTCAAGGCTTGCGGAACACGTAAAACAGGTTCGGCTCGCTCACCAGATACAACGCCCCTTCCGCGTCCATGGCCATCCCTTCCGCCTGCGGCACGTCCTTGCTCAGCCCCATCGCCCCTTTTGCCAGCGAGCCGCTACCAATCGGATGACCACTGGTGTCGAGTTCGAGAATGCGCTTCGACTCATCGGACAACGCCAGCAAATGGCCGCTGGTCTCATCGAATTGCAGGCTGGAGAGGTCACGAACCGACAGTCGGCCATCGCGTTTGCTATTGGAGATGACCTGCAGATTGCCGGGAGCCTCGGAGTTGGTCTTGGGAAAGCCGCGCACCTCGATGATCTGCACCGGATCACGCTCGCGGGCGACAAACAGGCGCTTGCCGACCGAATCATAGGCCAGCCCTTCATAGCCTTTGTTGCCGCTGGCGGTGATGCCCAGCGTCAGTTGCTCGGCCTGGGCGGCGTCCAGACTTTTGGTGTTGTCATCGACGTGAATCTGAATCAGCCGGAGCCTGCGCTCATCGCTGATCACGTAAGTGCCCGGACTGATGTATTCGACGGCCTCGGCATCACCGAATCCCACCAGTGGAATGCGCCGCAGGACGCGACCGTCCAGGCTCAGTTCGACCAGTTCGGGGTTCTGGTTGGTCACCGTAAACAGGCTCTTGCGGTCCGGGTCGTAACTCAGGCCCGAGACATCATCCTGCAGCCCGTCGATCACCTGTGCTTCTGTGACGACGCGGTACTGATCCAGGCCAATGGAGTGAAGCGAGTCGGACTGCCAGAACACCTGCCAGTCGAACAGGGCGCTTTCAACATAGCGGTATCGCTGATTGGCGATCACGAATATAACGATCAGAGGTACAAGGGCCAGAAGCAGGACTAAAGAGCGAGTAGAGCGGCGCATGAAGGGTGACTCGGACAGATTGAGCGGAGGGGATTGATACCATGCCATCCTGAAAGCAAGCTTAATGGCATGGTGCTATATGTTTACCGAGTGTGTATCGGTGATCTGTGTAGCTGCCGTCCTGGCTCAGTGCTTGCGCAGCGCCCTGTGAAACGAATAGAACAGGTTCGGTTCGCTGACCATGTACAGCGTACCGGCCTCATCGAGGGCCACGCCTTCTGCGCGCGGAATTGTATCCTTCAAACCATTCATGCCGCCCAACAATGTCATGAAGCTGACCTGCTCGCCTTGATCGTCGACTTCCAGCAACATGTGCGAATCGGCAGACAGCGCGAGCATGTGGCCCGTGCGCGGGTCGATGCTCAGCGAGGACAGATTGCGCATGTCCAGCGAGCGACTCGATAGCGGCTGCTTGTCGCCTGTCAGCACGTCGCTGCCATTACTTTTCCAGGTGTACAGCGCGGGAGGTCGCTCCTCGCCCAGTATCAGCTGCTGACGCTGCGGATCCCAGGCGATGCCTTCGAAGCCCTTGTTCTGGTTGGCGGACTTGCCGAGTTCGTACTGGGGGAAATCCGCGATGTTCAGGGTGGTGGTGTCTGCGTTCACTTTAACAATCGTCAACTTGTGCTGACGCTCATCGGTGATCGCAATCAGGCCATCGTTCATGACGGCAACGCCTTCCGGGTTGCTCCAGCCCACCAGAGGGATCTTGCGCAGTACATCGCCCGTGAGCGTCAGCTCCACCAGAAACGCATTTTTGCCCATGACCGCAAACAGCGTTTTGGTCACCGGGTTATAAGACAGGTCCGACGCCTCGTCCTTTTCCATGCCGGGCAGCACCTTGGCGTCGATATCCACGTGGTAGTCCGGCAGCCAGATGCTGGCGTGACGGCCCGCCTTGCTCTCGAATCGCTCCTGGAACCAGAGCAGCGCGCGATCATCCCAATGCATGATGAACGCCAGCCCATAGCCCAGCAAGGCAACCACTAACAACCACGAATACCAGCGCATGTTGCGCAGGTAAGCGAAGCGTTTTTTGGTACGAGGCGGCGTTGCGGCAGTACTGGCCATTCATGTGTTCCTGAGCAAATGAGACTTCATGACGACGGGGTGCCCTTGCAGGGACGGCCGGATTATCCGGAACAGGTGTGAAAAAAACGCAAAATCGACGAACTATCAGTCACCCCACAAACAAAAGCCACCCGGGAGTGATCCCGCGTGGCTTTGGGCGCTGCCTGAACATGCTGTCGGCTTACCTGACGACGCTCTCGAACGGCGTCTGCCCGACCAGTTCCAGGGCGATCTGGTCGCCGGCTTCGAACGGCCCGACACCGGCAGGCGTGCCGGTCATGATCAGGTCGCCGGCCTGCAGCGAGAAGTTGGCTGCCATGTGCTGGATCATCGGCACGATCGGGTTGAGCATCATGTTGCTGTTGCCGTCCTGAACCACCTTGCCATTGAGAGTCAGGCGGATACCGATGTCCTCAAGATCAGGGAAGGTCTCGGCGGGCACGAACGGCGGGATCACCGCAGCGCCGTCGAAACACTTGGCCAGCTCCCACGGCAGGCCTTTCTCACGCAGACGCGACTGGACATCACGCAACGTCAGGTCCAGACCAGGCGCAAAGCCGCTGATCGCGTCGAGTACTTCTTCGCGCGAAGGGTTCTTGCTCAGGGGCTTGCCGATCAACACCACGATCTCGGCTTCGTAATGCACCGAACCGCGGTCTGCCGGGATGCTGAAGCCACCCTCCAGCGCAACCACCGCGCTGCCGGGCTTCATGAACAGCAGCGGCTCGGTAGGCACCGCGTTGCCCAGTTCCTTGGCGTGTTCGGCGTAGTTACGCCCGATGCAGACCACTTTACCCAGCGGGAAGTGAATGTTGGTGCCATCGACATATTTGTGCTGGTAGCTCATGACGTCTCCTGAGGCTGTAAGAGGTAGCCTGCTTATTGTTGCGACCGTGTTGTTGCGACGGATCAAATGGTTGTGGCAGCTCAAACGGCGAAGATTTTGCCGGGATTCATGATCCCGTTGGGATCGAACACCGCTTTCAACGCCTTCATGTATTCGATTTCGACCGGCGAGCGACTGTACGTCAAATAGTCACGCTTGGTCATCCCGACGCCATGCTCGGCCGAAATCGAGCCGTTGTACTTTTCGACGGTCTCGAACACCCACTTGTTGACCCGAGCACATTTGACGAAGAACTCGTCCTTGTCGAGGCTCTCGGGCTTGAGGATGTTCAGGTGCAGGTTGCCGTCGCCAATGTGGCCGTACCAGAGCACTTCGAAGTCCGGGTAGTGTTCGGCGACGATGGCATCGATTTCAGCCAGAAACTCCGGCACTTTCGAGACAGTGACCGAGATATCGTTTTTGTATGGCGTGAAGTGCGAGATGGTTTCCGAGATGTATTCGCGCAGCTTCCACAGGTTGCGTAATTGCTGTTCGCTCTGGCTCATCACGCCGTCCAGCACCCAACCCTGCTCGACGCAGTGCTCGAAGGTCGCCAGGGCCTGATCGGCGAGGTCTTCGGTGGTCGCTTCGAATTCCAGCAATACGTAGAACGGGCACGGCGTGTCGAAAGGCGACGGCACATCACCGCGCGCCATGACTCGGGCGAAGGATTTGTCCGAGAAGAATTCGAAGGCGGTCAGGTCGAGCTTGCCGTGAAAGGCATGCAGCACCGGCATGATCGAGTTGAAGTCCGAGGTGCCCAGCACCAGCGCGGTGAGGTTCTTCGGCGCACGATCGAGGCGCATGGTCGCTTCGACGACAAAGCCCAGCGTACCCTCGGCACCGATGAACAATTGGCGCAAATCGTAGCCGGTGGCGTTCTTGATCAGGTCCTTGTTCAGCTCCAGCAGATCGCCCCTGCCGGTGACGACCTTGAGACCGGCGACCCAATTGCGCGTCATGCCGTAGCGAATGACCTTGATACCGCCTGCATTGGTGCCGATATTGCCGCCGATCTGGCTGGAGCCCGAAGAAGCGAAATCGACCGGGTAATAAAGGCCGTTGTCTTCAGCCAGCGCCTGCAATTGCCGGGTGATGACGCCCGGCTGACAGACCGCCGTGCGGTCGGTGAGGTTCAGATCCAGCACCTGGTTCATGTAATCGAACGAGACGACCACTTCACCGTTGGCGGCCACCGCGGCCGCCGAAAGACCGGTTCGTCCACCCGAAGGCACCAGCGCCACCAGCCGCTCATTGGCCCAGCGCACGATGGCCTGCACCTGCTCGGTGGTCTTGGGGAATACGATGGCCAGCGGCGCAGGGGTGAACTGCTTGGTCCAGTCCTTGCCGTAAGTCTCCAGAGACCCGGCATCCGTGAGTACCTTGCCAGGGTCAACCAGGGTCTGCAGCTCATCAATCAAAACGCGATCGGTCATTGAATCAACTCTCGAACGATTCATGGGCATCCTGAGAACGGTTCACGTTCGGGATGAGGTTTCGCGGGGCTCATATGCTAGCATACGCCCCCCGCGAGTCGTGCCCAGAGCCGATCCGGCCACCCCCTGCCAATTTTCTTCGGGACACAGGTTTACGCAGATGAGCAAGACTTCCCTCGACAAGAGCAAGATCAAGTTCCTTCTTCTCGAAGGCGTCCACCAATCCGCTGTCGACGTCCTCAAGGCAGCCGGTTACACCAGCATCGAGTACCACACCAAGTCTCTGCCGGAAGCCGAACTGAAAGAAAAGATCGCCGACGCCCATTTCATCGGTATCCGCTCTCGTACTCAGTTGACCGAAGAGCTGTTCGATTGCGCCAAGAAACTGGTTGCGGTCGGCTGCTTCTGCATCGGCACCAACCAGGTTGACCTCAACGCGGCGCGCGAGCGCGGTATCGCAGTGTTCAATGCGCCCTACTCCAATACCCGCTCGGTCGCCGAACTGGTATTGGCCGAAGCCATCCTGCTGCTGCGCGGTATCCCCGAGAAGAACGCTTCCTGCCACCGTGGTGGCTGGATCAAGAGCGCGGCCAACTCCTTCGAGATCCGTGGCAAGAAGCTGGGCATCATCGGTTATGGTTCGATCGGTACGCAGCTGTCGGTGCTGGCCGAAGGTCTGGGCATGCAGGTGTACTTCTACGACACGCTGACCAAACTGCCGCTGGGCAACGCCACTCAGGTGTCGAGCCTGAACGAGCTGCTGGGCATGTCCGATATCGTCACCCTGCACGTTCCGGAAACCTCGGAAACCCAGTGGATGATCGGCGAGAAAGAAATCCGCGCGATGAAGAAGGGCAGCATCCTGATCAACGCCGCGCGTGGCACGGTGGTCGAGCTGGACGCACTGGCTGACGCCATCAAGGACAAGCACCTGATCGGCGCCGCCATCGACGTGTTCCCGGTCGAGCCGCGCTCGAACGACGACATCTTCGAAAGCCCGCTGCGCGGTCTGGACAACGTGATCCTGACGCCGCACATCGGTGGCTCCACAGCCGAAGCGCAGGCCAACATCGGTCTGGAAGTGGCGGAAAAACTGGTCAAGTACAGCGACAACGGTACGTCGGTGTCCTCGGTCAACTTCCCGGAAGTGGCGCTGCCTGCGCACCCTGGCAAGCACCGCCTGCTGCACATCCACGAAAACATCCCGGGCGTGCTCAGCGAGATCAACAAGGTCTTCGCCGAAAACGGTATCAACATCTCCGGTCAGTTCCTGCAGACCAACGAGAAAGTCGGTTACGTGGTCATCGACGTCGACGCCGAATACTCCGACCTCGCCCAGGCCAAGCTGCAACAGATCAAAGGCACCATCCGCAGCCGCGTGTTGTTCTGATCTGAGCGCCGTGCCCACCCCGTGTGGGCACGAGCGATGTTCTTGCGGGCACCTATCGTTCCTCACGCTCCAGCATGGGAATGCAGTTCACGACGCTCCGCGTCGCAAGAGGACGCAGAGCGTCCAGAAAGGCATGCGACGCAGAGCGTCGCACGATAGTTGCGATAATCGTTCCTCACGCTCCAGCGTGGGAATGCCGTTCGTGACGCTCTGCGTCACACCAGCACTGACAGCCCTACTTCACATTGATGGTGATCTTCTTCGATTCGACCGAAGGGTTGAGCGGCATGTGGCCTTTGTCGCCCATCAGCAATTGCAGGGTGTGCTGGCCCGGCGGCAGGTTGATTTCGGTTTCGGTCTGGCCTTTGCCGAAGTGGCGGATGTTGTCGCTGACCGGCAGCGGTGCATTCATCGCCGGCTGGTCCTTCACGTCGATCAGCAGGTGATGGTGACCGGTCTCGGGAACATCGACACCCGCAGGCGCGACGCCCATGCCTTTGAGACCGAATTGCACCTTGAACGGTGAGGTGACCGTTTCACCGTCCTTGGGCGAGATGATGTACACCTCGGCGCCTTCAGGGGCTGCGGTGCGTGGTATATCGGCGGCGCTGGCCAGCATGGATGCGCTGAGCAACAGGCCGGCGACCATCGTTCCAGAAAATAAGGATTTCATGATTGCTCCGGCTGCAGTTGGCGTAAGTCGACCCTCACAGGACGAATCCGTCGGTTCAGGAGTGCTCACGATAGACCGCAGCCAGGCTCAATGGCTCATTGCGTTGATGAAACTGTTTTCATGAACGCAGCCTGCAGGTCACTGGAACAGCTCGTTGCCCCGGCGTCTGAACCACCCCGTCAGTGACAGGCGATCACGACTGGCGGGCATGACTTCGTGGGGAATTTCGCCGGACAGAAAGACCACCAGGCAGCCGCCTGTAGGCTGAACGTCGTAAGCCACATCATCCTTGAGGTACATGCGCAACTGACCGCCGTGCTCGGGCAGCCAGGCGTTGTTGAGGTAGAGCACCGCCGACACCATGCGCCTGTCGTCATCCCGGAATCGGTCCACATGCCTGAGGTAGCGGGCACCCGGCGGATACAGCGCAAAATGGCTTTCGTAATCCTCCAGCCCGAGGAAAAGGCCGCGATTGAGCGCCTGACGCAAACTGTCCATCAGCTCAAGATAGCGATCGCAGCACTGCACCTGCCCCGGTTCAAGCCACTGAATGCGGTCACCGCGAATACCCTCGCGTATTTCCAGTGCCGGCCCTTTGCCAATCGCAGCAGGCTCGAGCTCACCTTCCGCTGCACGTTTGCGGCACTCTTGCTCAAGTTCCAGAGTCAGAGCTTCGGGCAGGAAAATATTCTGCTGCGACCAGCCGTTGGCGGCCAGATCGTCGACGATTCGCAACAGCAGTGGGTGGTCAGAGGGTATGCGCATGGCGTGCATAGTATCCATAAGCTCTGAAATCGGACAGAGGCTTATACAGGCTGTATCACGCGCGCGAAATTTCATTCACCGAAGGCACTCATAACTCGACAAATCCACGCCAACACCGGGAGAATAGCGGCCTGCCGACAGGAGTCCCCAATGCGTCGTTTGTTTGTTTTGCTGTTGATGTTCTGCACCTCACCTGCCTGGGCAGACAGCTACGATCAGTTGTACAAGTCTGCAGGCTGGCCGGAACAGCGCGCGCATTTCAACGATGCCCTCAAAGCTGCCCAACAGCGTTACAGCAACAACCTGCCGCCCGCGGTTTATCAAGCGCTGGTCAATAACAGCAATCAGCGTTTCGCCCCCCAGGCCATGGACCAGCGCGCGTCGAAGCGCCTGCGTGAAAGCCTCAAGGACCCTGCCCCGTCGCTGCAGTTTTTCCAGTCGCCGCTGGGCCGCAAGATCGTCAATGCCGAGCTGACCGCCACCCGCGCCGATCAACTGGCCAAACATGCCCAGGGGCTGCCGCATATCGAAGCGGACGCAACGCGTCAGTTGTTGATCGGCCATCTGGCCCAGGCGCTGCCGGCCAGAGAGGCCGGCGCGGAAGTCAGCCTTGCCATCGCCGGTGTTGCCGCAGACAGCCTCAGCCAGATGATTCCCGGCCTGTTCGGTGGAGGCCAGGCGCAGGGCATGCTCGAAGGCCAGCGCGAGCGACTGATGGCGCAGATGAGTGCCGATCTGAACAACACGCTGCTGTACGTCTATCGCGACCTGTCCGACCCTGAGCTCGAAGAATTCTCGACCTTCGCCGAGTCGCCGGAAGGCAAAGCCTATTACCAGGCCGCTCTGGCCGCGATTCGTGCCGGGCTGGCGGTCGGGCAGAGTGCGTCGAGCCTCAATCCCGGACAGTAAAAACCGTTCAGGCCTTCAAGCGCCTGAGGTCAAAGGAATGGACACCATCGCATGAAAGACTCATTGGCTTTGCTCGCCACCGGTATCGTAATGGCCTTTTTCGCCTGGCTGTTCTGGAGTTCTCTGGGACAGGACGCCTTTGCCGTGTTTGGGGCGTTGATGCTCGTCATAACGGCCGTTGACAACTCCCGCCTGCGCCGACAGGTAAAGGCGCTGCAGGCCGGCAAAACTGAAAAACTCTAACGCAGTCGCCCTTTCAGAAAATCAAAGTACCGAGCCCGCAGCTCTGGCGTTTCGTTGGCCAGATGATGCCGGGCGTGCCCGAGCATCAGTATCTGCGGCTGGCTGAACTTGTCTTTCAGGATCGCCAGATTGTGCGACCAGTCGACCGTCATGTCCGCCTCGCCCTGGATGATCAGCGGGCTGCGCAGGCTGCGCGGCGCACTTTCAACACGCACGATCCATTGCGCCAGCGCGCCGACCCAGGCCGTGGGCAGTCGCAGCGGCTGTAACGGATCGGCCATCAGAAACGGCAGGAACGCGGGCGCATTGGAGTTTTCGGTGAAACGGCGGGCAATGCCGTTCACGAACGGTCTGAGCAGGTGATAACTCAGACGCGACCAGCCCCAGGCGCGCGGCCTGACCAGCGGCGCCAGCAGGATCACCTCGCCCTGCGCGGGCGAGTCTGCGCCCTGATGAAGCAGGTGATCCGTCACGATGGCACCGCCCATGCTTTGTCCGCACAGGTGCCAGGGATGTGGTAGCCCGAGGCCTTCGGCTTCGAGCAGCAGGCGTTGCAACACCAGCTGGTACTCGGCGAAGTCATTGATGCAGGCACGACTGCCGCTCGACAGACCATGCCCCGGCAGGTCGCAGGCGATCACCGCAAAGCGCTGCTCCAGAGCCCATTCGATCACATGCCGGTACAGTCCCATGTGGTCATAGAAGCCGTGAAACAGAAACAGCGTGGCGACCGGGCTATCAGGCAGCCATACCTGCCCGACCACCTCGTAGCCCGCCACATCGAGGCGCCCCAGCCAGCTGCGTATGACGTTCTCGCCACACAGTCCGGCAAGACCGTAGAAGCGCTGATAGGCCAGTCCCTCCATGGAAAGCGGGTCAATAACGCTCAGCGGCAGCAGGCTGGCACGCAGGTTATCGGGGTCGAACGTGACGGACATGTGGTTTCCAGATTTCAACAAATGGCTCGTAAAGTTGTGTAACGATATTCTTCTGTCTGCTCCGGCATGGCAAGCTAAGCGGCTGTAATCGCAGATATCTGTCATCGAACGTGCACATTGTTGTCTGCACACTGGGCGATGCTCGCGAATTCACTCGCCCGAATTCGCCTTGAAGCCGTTTCAAACAGACTCGTGTGTCGGGTTTCATCGAGTCAACTGCGTCACAACGATAGTCTCCATTCCTGCCTACGCCATTTACAGAGAAAACGGATGAAACGCAGCCTCTTCATTCTAGCCATCATCATCGCCCTGCTTGCGGGTGGCGCGGGCTGGTACGTAAATAGCAAACTGCCGGTACGTGATGGCGAGATCGCCATGAGCCGTCTTCAGGCCCCCGTCACCCTGCGCTACGACGAGCGTGGCGTGCCGCACATCCGCGCCGAGAACGAAGCCGACCTTTACCGTGCGCTGGGCTATGCCCATGCTCAGGACCGACTGTTCCAGATGGAAATGCTGCGTCGCCTGGCACGTGGCGAGCTGGCAGAGGTACTGGGGCCGAATCTGCTCGAGACCGACAAGCTGTTCCGCACCCTGCGCATTCGTGAGCACGCGGATGCGTATGTCGCACGTCAGGACAAGAACACCCCGACCTGGAAAGCGCTGGAAGCTTACATCGACGGCATCAACCAGTATCAGGACACCCACGCAAGGCCGATGGAGTTCGACGCGCTGGGCATTCCCAGACGACGCTTCACCCCAGAGGACACGGTCAGCATCGCCGGCTATCTGGCTTACAGCTTTGCCGCGGCATTCAGAACCGAGCCACTGCTGACCTACGTGCGCGATCAGCTGGGTCCGGAGTACTTGAAAGTCTTCGACCTGGACTGGCACCCGGACGGCATGCTCGACTCGAAACCGGCACTGGCCGACGCCGACTGGAAGGGCCTGAATCAGCTCGCGCAGTTGAGTCACAAGGCGCTTGAAGACGCTGGCCTGCCGCAGTTCGAAGGCAGCAACGCCTGGGTGATTTCCGGCAGCCGCACGCAAAGCGGCAAACCGATCCTCGCCGGTGACCCACACATCCGCTTCTCGGTGCCTTCGGTATGGTACGAAGCGCAGCTGTCGGCGCCGGGCTTTGAGCTGTACGGGCACTTTCCGGCGCTCAACCCGTTCGCGTTGCTGGGCCACAACATGGACTTCGGCTGGAGCCTGACCATGTTCCAGAATGACGACGTGGACCTGATTGCCGAGAAGACCAACCCGGATAACCCGAATCAGGTCTGGTACCACGGGCAGTGGGTGGACATGAAACGCACCGAGCAGCAGATCGCCATCAAAGGCCAGGCCCCGGTCACACTGACGCTGCTCGAATCGCCGCACGGCCCTATCGTCAACAACGTGATGGGAAAGAACGCCGGCCAGGCGCCAATTGCGATGTGGTGGTCTTTTCTGGTGTCTGCCAACCCGGTGCTGGACGGTTTTTACGAGGCCAACCGCGCCGATACGCTGGACAAGATGCGTAGCGCGGCCGAGAAGATTCAGTCGCCGGGCCTCAACATCGTCTGGGCCAACGCCAAAGGCGATATCGGCTGGTGGGCTGCGGCGCAATTGCCGATCCGCCCGCAAGGCGTCAACCCCACCTTCATTCTGGACGGCAGCACGGCGCAGGCCGATAAGCTCGGTTTTTACCCGTTCAGCGCCAACCCGCACGAAGAAAATCCGGCGCGTGGTTACATCGTCTCAGCCAATTTCCAGCCGCTGTCGCCGACCGGTATACAGATTCCCGGCTACTACAACCCGGCCGAACGTGGCCAGGAGCTGAACCGACAACTGAGTGACGCCAGCATCAAGTGGGACCTGGCCGCCAGCAAAGCGCTGCAACTGGACACGCAGACCGACTATGCACCGAGCATTCTCAGGCCATTGATTCCGGTACTGCGCAGTGTTGTCAGCGACCCGGACGAACTGGCACTCGTGGAACGACTGGCCAGCTGGAAAGGCGATTACCCTGTCGATTCGGTGGGCGCCACGCTGTTCAATCAGTTCCTGTTCGACCTGACCGAAGAGACCTTTCACGACGAACTGGGCGACGCGATGTTTGAAACCCTGCTGTCGAGCCGCGTAATGGACGCTGCCCTGCCGCGCCTGGCCGCCGATGCCGATTCGCCGTGGTGGAACAATCGCAATTCACCCCACGAAGAAAGCCGCGCCAACACCGTCAAGGTGGCCTGGCGCGCCAGTGTTTCGCATTTGAGGTCGCTGTACGGCACCAACCCGGACGAATGGGTGTGGGGCAAGGCGCATACCCTGACCCAAGGCCACCCATTGGGTTCGCAGAAGCCGCTGGACATGATTTTCAACGTCGGCCCGTACGCAGCGCCGGGCACGCATGAAGTGCCGAACAACCTGTCGTCGAGCATCCGCCCTGCCCCGTGGCCAGTCGGCTACGGCCCCTCGACGCGCCGCCTGATCGACTTCGCCGACCCGGCGCACAGCCTGGGGATAAACCCGGTAGGACAAAGCGGCGTGCCGTTCGACAAGCACTATTCGGATCAGGCCAAGGCCTTCGTGAACGGCGAGTACCTGCCACAGCGCTTCAGCGAGAAGGATGTGGCGGAGCATACGGAAGGGGTTCTGCGGCTGGTGCCGGGGGCGTAGCGACACTCTCTGCGCCGGGCCCGGAAATGGGGCTTCTGCCCGGAGGGCGTGGGAGCGAGCTTGCTCGCGAACTGTCGGGAACCGACAGTGAAACCGTCACGTACGGTA
>NZ_JAGPYS010000024.1:0-14744 GCF_020312195.1 Pseudomonas sp. P129
CCAGCGTGGGAATGCAGGTCTCGACGCTCTGCGTCGTCAAGAGGACGCGGAGCGTCCAGAAAGGCATGCGACGCGGAGCGCCGCACGATAGTTGAGGTTATCGTTCCGCACGCTCCAGCGTGGGAATGCCGTTCGTGACGCTCTGCGTCATAGCGTCCGTGCGTCAGCGCGGAATCCCCAGGGCACGCAAACGTCGGTACAGGGTGCGTTCGCTCAGCCCCAGTTCTCTGGCCAGTTCGCTGCGCGAGCCGTTGAACACTCGCAGCGCATGGGCGAGTTTTTCCAGGCCGTCGTCCTGCTGGCGGTACGTCACGCCACCCGCTTCGCCCTGGCCGCGTACTTCGGCGGGCAAATCCTGCACGCGAATCACGCCGTCGTCGGTAAATAAACGGGCTCGCTCGAGTATGTTGCGCAGCTCGCGAATGTTGCCGGGGTAACTGTACAAACTCAGCAGCTTCATGGCCTCGGCGTCGACACGCGGCGCGGCGCCGGGCGCGATGCGTTGCAGCAGGCTGTCGATCAGCAGCGGCAGGTCGTCGCTGCGTTCGCGCAGGGCCGGCAGGCGAATCGGAAAGGCGCTGATGCGATAAAACAAATCCTGACGAAAACTGCCGTCGGCGACCATCTCCCTGAGCGGTTTGTGGGTGGCCACCACCAGCCGAAAATCCGAGTGCACCGTGCGCAGGCTGCCCACCGGACGAAAACTGCCCGATTCAATCAGCCGCAACAGCTTGACCTGCATGGCCAGCGGCACTTCGCCGATCTCATCAAGGAACAACGTGCCGCCATGCGCGGCTTCGGCCAGACCGGTCTTGCGCTGCAATGCGCCAGTGAATGCGCCCTTCTCATAGCCGAACAGCTCGCTTTCCAGCAGGGTTTCGGTAAGCCCGGTGCAATCGACCACCACCAGCGGTCCGGCGGACCTGGCGCTGCTGGCGTGCAGTGCGCGCGCGAACAATTCCTTGCCGGTACCCGACTCGCCCTGCAGCAGCACCGGAATCTGCGCGGGCGCTGCACGTTGCAGGGCGCTCAGCACCTCCTTGAACGCCGCCGAGCGCCCTACCAGCCCATGTTGCTGCGGCTGGACGGAGGCCACCGCCACCGAGCTCAGCCGCTCGACATAGGCGATGACCTCACCCTGATCGTCGAGAATCGGCCGCAGCTCCACATCCACATGCTCGGGGCCGCGCGGCGTGTGATGAATGTGCAGCAGACGCTCCGGGAGCCGTGTTTCATGGGCCTTGCGCATCGGGCAGTGCTCACCGGCCTGATCGCACGGCACCGCAAACTGATGCGACACCCGATAACACTTCTCGCCCACATGCGGCGTGCCTTCGACGCCGAACTGGCGCTGGTAGGCGGTGTTGGCGGCAATGATGTTGTAGTCGGTATCGAGCACGATGGTCGGGCGCAGATCGTGTTCGAGGTATGACACCAGCGACTGCATGCGACTGCCGGGAAAATCGGTGGCGATGAGGTTCATGGGTGCTCCTGTGGGCTGGGCGCAGCTTAACCCATTCGCCTGCCAGCTTGTGCCACGGACTGCCAAATGACTGCCAGAATGTGGCAGTCAGCGACCTGCGGCAGGCCATCAGGGTGTTTTGCAAAACCCAAAAACGCCCTGTGTTTATTAGCCTGAACAGGCTTTGCAGTGATTGGCATGGTTATTGAGACATCATCGCAACGACTGCCAACCGTCCGGCCTGGCCAAACGGGCCTTGAGGCGATTTACAGCCACAGGAATTGCACATGATTATCGGTGAAAAGCTTCATGTCGAAGCGCTCTTCGACACGCATACCTGGACCATCAGCTATCTGGTGATGGACCTGCACAGCAAGCAATGTGCGCTGATCGACAGCGTGCTCGATTACGACCCCAAGTCCGGCCGCACCAGAACCGAGTCTGCCGACCGCATGATCGAACGGGCGCAGGCGCTGGGCGCCTCGGTGCAGTGGATTTTCGAAACCCACGTGCACGCCGATCACCTCTCGGCAGCGCCGTATCTGAAACAGCGGCTCGGTGGGCAAATTGTCATCGGCAGCCATATCACTGCCGTGCAGGAAACCTTCGGCACGCTGTTCAACGCGCCGCCTGACTTTGCCCGCAATGGCAGCCAGTTCGATGTGCTGCTGGAAGACAACGCCTCGTTCGCCCTCGGCACGCTTGAGGTCAAGGCCATGCACACGCCCGGGCACACGCCGGCGTGCATGAGTTACCTGGTGCAAGTCGGTGATGCCACGGTCGCGTTTGTCGGCGATACGCTGTTCATGCCCGATTACGGCACCGCTCGGTGCGACTTCCCGGGTGCCGATGCGCGCACGCTGTATCGCTCGATCAAGAAGCTGCTGGCGCTGCCGCCGCAGACCCTGCTGTTCATGTGCCACGACTACCTGCCCAATGGCCGTGAGCTGAAATACATGACCACGGTTGCCGAACAGCGCGCCAGCAATATCCATGTGCACGACGGGGTGGATGAAGACGCGTTCGTCGGCATGCGCGAAGCCCGTGACGCGACGCTGGACATGCCGGTGCTGATGCTGCCTGCGGTGCAGGTCAACATGCGCTGCGGCCACTTTCCCGAGCCGGAAGACAACGGCGTCGTCTACCTGAAGATCCCGCTCAATGCCCTTTGACCGCTGCCCGCCTTGGGAAACCCTGTGATGAATGCTTCGACAACAACCTGTCAGATCCTGATCGTCGGTGCCGGTGCTGCCGGTATCGCCACTGCCGCAAGCCTGCTCGCCCGCGACGCCACCCTGCAGATCACCCTGGTCGACCCCGCCGATACCCATTATTACCAGCCCGGCTGGACCATGGTCGGTGCGGGGATCTTCACGCCGCAGTCGACGGCGCGCAGCATGGCCTCGCTGATTCCCGAAGGCGTGCAGTGGATCAAGGCTGCGGTGGCGACGTTCGAGCCGCAGCACAACACGCTGACGCTGGCTGACGGCCGCGTGCTCGGCTATCAGCAACTGGTGGTCTGCCCCGGCCTGAAGCTGGACTGGTCGGCTATCGACGGGCTGGTCGACACGCTCGGGGCCAATGGCGTGACCTCCAACTATCGCTATGACCTGGCGCCCTACACCTGGAAGCTGGTGCAGAACCTGCAACAGGGGCGCGCGCTGTTTACCCAGCCGCCCATGCCGATCAAGTGCGCCGGTGCGCCGCAGAAGGCCATGTACCTGTCCTGCGATCACTGGTTGAAAAGCGGCCGTCTCGCGCAGATCAATACGCAGTTCTACAACGCCGGTGGCGTGCTGTTCGGTGTCGCCGACTATGTGCCGGCGCTGATGAAGTACGTCGAGCGCTACGCCATCGACCTCAAGTTCAGCCATCGGCTGGTCGCCGTCGACGGGCCTGGCAAACGCGCGACCTTCATCCGCACGCAAGCCGATGGCAGCAGCGAGACCGTCGAGCAAAGCTTCGAAATGTTGCACGTAGTGCCGCCGCAGATTGCCCCTGACTTCATCCGCAGCAGCCCGCTGGCCGATGCTGCGGGCTGGGTGGACGTCGACCCCGCCACGCTGAAGCACCGGCAGTTCGCCAATGTGCATGGCCTGGGCGATGCCACCAATACCAGCAACGCCAAGACCGCCGCAGCGGCACGCAAGCAGGCGCCGGTGGTGGCCAACAACGTATTGGTCGCGCTGGGTCGTCGGGATGGGTCAGCTGTGTATGACGGTTACGGCTCGTGCCCGTTGACGGTCGAGAAAGGCCGCATCGTGCTGGCCGAATTTACCTATGGCGGCAAGGTTGCGCCGAGCTTTCCGCGCTGGCTGCTGGACGGTCGCCAGCCGACCCGACTGGCCTGGTGGTTGAAAGCGCGAGTGCTGCCCGCGCTGTACTGGCATGGCATGCTCAAAGGCCGTGAGTGGCTGGCCAAACCGCAAAAGGCTGACACCCGGCATGGATGAGCATCAGTTGCTGGGCGTTGGCCTGGGGACCGTCATCGGCATGGTGCTGGCGCTGACCGGCGCGGGCGGCGGCATCCTCGCCGTGCCGCTGCTGGTCTTCGGCCTTGGCCTGTCGATTGTCGAAGCCGCGCCGGTCGGTCTGTTGGCCGTGGGGCTGGCGGCGGGGATCGGTGCGGTACTGGGGCTGCGTCAGGGCATCGTTCGCTATCGCGCGGCCGGTTACATCGCGTCCATTGGTGTGCTGATGGCGCCTCTGGGCCTATGGCTCGCTCATCGACTGCCCAATACGCCGCTGGCACTGGTCTTTTCCGCCGTGCTGCTGTACGCCTGTGGACGTATGTTCATCAGGGCCAGCCGCGAATTGCGCCACGGAAAGCCCGCGCCGCGTGCGGAAGTACTGCCCTGCGTGCTCAACCCGCTGCAGGGCCGCCTGCGCTGGACCATGCCCTGCCTGCGCGCACTGACGCTGACCGGCGTGGGCTCCGGGTTGCTGTCCGGGTTGTTGGGAGTGGGCGGCGGGTTCGTGATCATTCCGGCGCTGACCCGCTACAGCGATCTGGACATGAAAAGTGTCGTGGCGACGTCACTGGCGGTGATCGCCCTGGTCTCGATGGGCAGCGTCATTACCGCCTCATTGAGTGGTGTTATGCATTGGGCAGTTGGCGCGCCGTTCGCGCTGGGTGCAGTCATCGGCCTGATTATCGGCAGACAAGTCGCCCGCTACCTCGCCGGCCCACGCCTGCAACAGCTATTCGCCGTATGCGGTATCGTCGCGGCGTTCATGCTGGCGTTGTCCGTACGATAACAGCCCGAGGACGCAGAGCACGCGGAGCATGGGAACGATAAGGCTTCTGCCCGGAGGGCGTAGGAGCGAACTTGTTCGCGAAGGGGTCGGTAGCATCGCCGAAAATGCATCGACTGAAACACCGTCTTCGCGAGCAATGCGGATCGCCGCCCCGGTCGCCCCCACAAGAGTTGTGTATAACGATAAGCACCTGCGCAGGCTTAAAGCTTCTGCCAGACCTTCGGTTTGAAGAACAGCGTCTCGCCCTTCGCCAGGCCCACCAGGCTGTCGTGGTCTTTCACCACTTCGGCCTCGATCAGTTCGTCCTGCCCTTCCACTTTCAAGGTGACCCGCGTCGTCGCACCCAGTGGTCGGATGTCGCGGACTTCGGCGGCGTGGTGGTCTTCGATTTCCTGGCGGGACAGCGACACCTCATGCGGACGGAACAGCAGGTGACCTTCCGCGCCCAGGCTCAGGCGATTGGAGTCGCCGAGGAAGTGGTAGACGAAGTCGTTGGACGGGTTCTCGTAGACCTCGCCCGGCGAGCCGATCTGTTCGATCACGCCCTTGTTCATCACCACGATGCGGTCGGCCACTTCCATGGCCTCTTCCTGATCGTGAGTCACGAACACCGAGGTCAGGTTGATGTCCTCGTGCAGGCGCGCCAGCCAGCGACGCAGCTCCTTGCGGACCTTGGCGTCCAGTGCGCCGAACGGCTCGTCCAGCAGCAGCACTTTTGGCTCGACCGCCAGGGCGCGGGCCAGGGCAATCCGCTGGCGCTGTCCACCTGACAGCTGCTCCGGATAACGGTCGGCCAGCCAGTCCAGCTGCACCATGTTCAATAGCTCATGGACCTTCTCGGCGATCCGCGTTTCGTTCGGGCGCTCGCGCTTGGGCTTCATGCGCAGGCCGAACGCGACGTTGTCGAACACCGTCATGTGGCGGAACAGCGCGTAATGCTGGAACACGAACCCGACGTTGCGATCACGCACGTCGTGGCCGGACACATCTTCGCCATGGAACACGATGCTGCCGTCATCCGGGGTTTCCAGGCCGGCAATGATGCGCAGCAGGGTGGTCTTGCCACAGCCTGACGGGCCCAGCAAAGCCACCAGCTCGCCACTCTGGATGTCCAGACTGATGTTGTTCAGGGCCTTGAAGGCATTGAAGTTCTTGCTGACGTTACGGACTTCGATCGACATGATTATTCCTCCGCCGCGTTATGGCGCAGACGGTTAATGCGCGATTCGCTCCACTGCTTGAGCAGCAGGATGAACAGCGCCAGGATCAGCAACAGGCTCGCCACGGCAAAGGCGGCAACGTGGTTGTATTCGTTGTAGAGGATTTCGACGTGCAGCGGCAGGGTGTTGGTGACGCCGCGAATGTGCCCGGACACCACCGACACCGCGCCAAACTCGCCCATCGCTCGCGCCGTACACAGCACCACGCCGTAGATCAGGCCCCATTTGATGTTCGGCACCGTGACGTGCCAGAACATCTGCCAGCCATTGGCGCCCAGCAGCCGTGCGGCTTCTTCTTCCTGAGTGCCCTGCTCCTGCATCAGCGGGATCAGCTCACGGGCAACGAAGGGCACGGTGACGAAGATGGTTGCCAGCACGATGCCCGGCAGGGCAAAGACGATCTGGATGTCGTGATCCTGCAGCCACGGCCCGAACAGCCCCTGCGCACCGAACATCAGTACGTAGACCAGACCGGCGATGACCGGCGATACCGAGAACGGCAGGTCGATCAGCGTGACCAGAATGCTCTTGCCGCGGAACGAGTATTTGCTCACGCACCACGCGGCGCTGACGCCGAATACCAGGTTTAGCGGCACCGAGATCAATACCGCTATGACCGTCAGCTTCAGCGCCGACAGCGCGTCCGGCTCGAGGATTGCGGTAAAGAACGCGCCCAGACCGTTTTTCAGGCCCTGGGACACCACGATGAACAGCGGCAGGCCCAGAAACAGGACGAACACCAGCCAGCACAGGCCGATCAGGATGCGTCGCGACACCGCGCTGCCACGACGGGCGGCGTTGGCAGAGGCGGCGGCTGAAACAGATGAATAAGACATGTTCTGCGCCTCCTCAGGATGGGGTTTCAATGCGCCGCTGCAGCAGGTTGATCAGCAGCAGCAGAATGAAGGACACCACCAGCATCATCACGCCGATAGCGGTTGCGCCGGTGTAGTCGTACTGGTCGAGCTTGACCATGATCAGCAGCGGCAGGATCTCGGTTTTCATCGGCATGTTGCCGGCGATGAAAATCACCGAACCGTACTCGCCCACGCCACGGGCAAACGCCAGGGCGAAGCCGGTCAGCCAGGCAGGCAGCAACGCCGGGACGAGGATGTGGCGAAACACCTGCAGCGGGCGTGCGCCCAGGCAGGCGGCGGCCTCTTCGACTTCGCGGGGGATGTCGGCCAGCACAGGCTGCACGGTGCGCACCACGAACGGCAGGGTGACGAAGGTCAGCGCCAGGGTGATGCCCAACGGGGTGTAGGCGATCTTGAAACCCAGATCAGCCGCGAACTGGCCGACCCAGCCGTTGGGCGCGTACAGCGCGGTCAGGGCGATACCGGCCACGGCGGTCGGCAGGGCGAATGGCAGATCGATCATCGCATCGATGACCTTGCGCCCGGGGAAGGTGTAGCGCACCAGCACCCAGGCCAGCAGTGTGCCGATCACCCCATTGATGAGGGCTGCGTAAAAGGCGGTGCCGAAACTCAGCTTGAGTGCCGCGATCACGCGTGGTGCCGTGATGATGGTCCAGAACTGATCCCAGGTGAGCTGCGCGGCATGTACGAACATGGCGGCCAGCGGTATTAGCACAATCAGACTGAGGTACACCAAGGTGTAGCCCAGCGTCAGCCCGAAGCCGGGTATGACGGGGGAGATACGACGCGACATAAAAGTCCCTGGTTTCACTTGCACGAAGCCCGGAGGTCAATCCGGGCTGTTTGGCCAAACCTGCGATGCCGCTGGTGCGGCATCCTCATTCGGCTTATTGCGCCTGATAAATCTGATCGAACACGCCGCCGTCATTGAAAAACTTCGGCTGCGCAGTTTTCCAGCCACCAAAGTCTTTGTCGATAGTCACCAGATCGAGTTTCGGGAATTGCTTCTCGTACTTGGCGGCCACTTCGGCATCACGTGGACGATAGAAGTTTTTCGCGGCGATTTCCTGACCTTCCTTGCTGTACAGGTGCTTGAGGTATTCAGTCGCGATTTCGCTGTTGCCTTTCCGCTCGGCGTTCTTGTCGACCACGGCGACCGGAGGTTCGGCAAGGATCGACAGCGACGGTACGACGATATCGAACTTGTCCTTGCCGCCGTCTTCTTTCAAGGCCAGAAACGCTTCGTTTTCCCACGCCAGCAGCACGTCACCCTGACCGTTGTTGACGAAGGTGATGGTCGAACCGCGTGCGCCGGTGTCCAGGATCGGCACGTGCTTGAACAGCGTCTGTACGTATTCCTTGGCCTTGGCTTCGTCACCGCCGCCCGCCTTCAGGCCATAGGCCCAGGCGGCCAGGAAGTTCCAGCGCGCACCGCCGGAGGTTTTCGGGTTGGGCGTGATCACCGAGACGCCTTCCTTGGTCAGGTCGCCCCAGTCCTTGATGCCTTTCGGGTTGCCCTTGCGCACCAGAAACACGATGGTCGAGGTGTACGGTGTGCTCGCGTCCGGCAGGCGGGTCTGCCAGTTTTCCGGCAGGGTCTTGCCGAGCCTGGCGATTTCGTCGATGTCACCGGCCAGTGCCAGGGTCACCACGTCGGCACGCAGGCCGTCAATCACGCCACGCGCCTGCTTGCCCGAGCCGCCGTGAGATTGCTTGATCTCGACCTTGTCGTCCGGGTGGGATTTTTTCCAGAAATTGACGAATTCTGCGTTGTAGTCCTGATACAGCTCGCGGGTCGGATCGTAGGACACGTTGAGCAGTTCGTAATCCTTGGCGACAGCCGAACCTGCGAAAACAGCACTGGCGAGAGCCGCCAGCGCAAAACGGCGAATGGACATAGATTGAAGCTCCTGGAAATACGGTGTGTTGGCTTTTTTGATTTCTTCTTGGCGCGTCAGAACGGCATCCGCACGGGCGCGCTGCTTTTTTTCAGGGGGTATCAGGAGTCAGGATGAAACCCTCCGGTTGACCAGTCGGGTGATTGCCGCTTCAGTTCTGCTTGGCAGGGTTCTGCAAACGAAACTTTTCCTTGCGCTCGATCTGCACCACTTGTGCGTTGTGCACGGTGATTTCGACGGCACCAAAACGCAGGTCACGCAACGCACTCTGAATTTCACGCAGAATGGCTGCTTCGTCCTGACCGTCAACACTACGTAGAGATGCGCTCATTGTCTTATTCCTTGAGAAGTGAGAGGCCGGCCTTCGCGACTGGGGGCGATGGCGTATGGCGGTGAGGCAATAATAGTGAGATGCGGATATTCTTAAAAAGACTATTTAAGAATGCAGATATAACCAAAAAGACTTTAGAGCGGCGTGAGTCTGTCAGGGTGCATTGCACACCCGGACGAGCGTTGTCAGAGAGGGCTGAACTAGTTGAACGCGGGCGCGTGCGTCCAATCAATCGATTGCGCCGCCATGGGCCGGGCAAACCAGTAGCCCTGGCCCAACTCACAACCGTTGCTTAACAGAAATGAAGCCTGATTGGCGTGCTCGATCCCCTCGGCCAGGACACGCATGCCCAGGCTCGAAGCCAGCGCGATGACCGCCCTTACAATCGCGATGTCATCCACATCGCCCGGCAGCCCGGCCACGAAACCCTGATCGATCTTGAGCTTTTGCACCGGCATGCTCTTGAGCCGCAGCAGCGATGAGTAGCCTGTGCCGAAATCATCGATGGCCAGGCTCAGGCCCAGTTCACGCAGGCGATGCAATTGCTCGATGGCCTGTTCAGGGTCCTCCATGACGGCACTTTCAGTGACTTCCAGCTCAAGAAATGCCGGATCAAGGCCGGTCTCGTTCAAGACCTCAGCCACTTGCCGATCGACATCACCACGACTGAACAGACGGCTGGACACATTGACCGCGACGGACGCAATCGAGACGCCTTCTGCCAGCCAGGCCTGCATCTGCCGACAGGCGGTGTTCAATACCCAGGCATCGATATCGGCGATGAGCCCGTTCTGCTCGGCAATCGGGATGAAATCGCCGGGCGACACCATGCCACGGGTCGGGTGCTGCCAGCGCACCAGCGCTTCGACCGCGCAGATACGCCCGGTCACCAGGTCGTAAACCGGTTGGTAGAAGACCCGCAATTCGTCCTGCTCGATCGCCTGACGCAACTCGCTGGCCAGTTGCACCCGTTGCTGGGCTTGGGCGGTCAGCTCTTCGGTGTACAGCGCAAACCCTTCGCGGCCATCGGTCTTGGCCTTGAACAGCGCCGAATCGGCATTGCGCAACAACTGCTCGGCAGTCAGCGCATCACCGGGAAACAGGCTGATACCGATACTGGCAGTGACGAACAGCTGGTGCCCTGCAATGGGGTACGGCGCTTTGAAGGCATTGATCACCTGCTGCGCGAGCGCTGCGGCATGCACCATGTGTGTACAGTTTTTGACCAGCAGCGCGAATTCGTCACCGCCCAGCCGCGAGACCGTCATGCCGCTGTCGGCCAGCGCATTGAGACGTTCGGCAGCCGCCTTGAGCACTTCGTCGCCGATGTTATGGCCAAGGCTGTCGTTGATGTTTCTGAAGTTGTCCAGGTCGACCACCAGCAGCGCACAGCCGCGCCTGCTGGAGCGCGCCGAGGTCAGCGCCTGGCTGATCCGGTCGGTCAGCAGCAGACGATTGGGCAACTCGGTCAGCGCATCGTAATGGGCCAGTTGCGCCAACTCCTGCTCGGAGCGCTTGATGGCCGTGATGTCGGAAAACACCGCGACAAAATGCCTGGGCTGCCCGTCCTCACCCTTGATGCTGCGGATGGTTTGCCACTGCGGATAGATCTCGCCGCTTTTGCGTCGGTTCCAGATCTCGCCGCTCCACTGCCCGGCACTCTGCAGCGAGTGGTACATCTGCCGATAAAACTCGGGGCCATGACGACCGGACTTGAACTTGCTGGGGTTGAAGCCAAGCACCTCGTCGGCCTGATAGCCGGTGATGTCTACAAACGCACGATTTACATGGACAATGCGTCCTTCGGCATCACTGACCAGTACGCCCTCACGCGTGCTGTCGAACACCACCGCCGCCAGCAGCAGCCGGTCATAGTCCTGCTGTTGACGCTCGAACTGCGCTTCGCCGCCGACGATGGCCTTCAATCTGTCACGTGCAATAAAGATCATGACGGTACTGAGCAATGCCCAGCCGTAACCGATCATCTGTTGTCCGACGGCCAGTCGAGCCGGATCCTTGACGAAAAAAGACAGCAGGGCGCTGCCTGTCGCGAACCACAGAATCGACAGTAGCCCATACAGAACGGCGGTTCGCAGCGCGTTACGGGAATAATCGGACATAAAAAAGCGGGCCTTGAGAAAGGTCTGGATTATAAAGCAAGAAACATCCTGCGACGCTTATGTGCAAGGGTGACTGGTTTTCTGAGCAATGTCAGTGATAATGCTGTTGCGACTTTTTTCTTCACAGGTTTTCTACGAGGGCCAAACAGCCTATGTTGTACAACGGTTTGCTCGACCTTTCCGTCTGGCAGTTAATAGCGGTCACGCTGGTCATGACCCATGTAACGATCATTGGCGTCACGGTCTATCTGCACCGCTATTCAGCCCACCGCTCACTTGAGCTCAACGCGGGTCTGAAACACTTCTTCCGCTTCTGGCTGTGGCTGACCACTGCCCAGAATACCCGCGAGTGGACAGCCATCCACCGCAAACACCACGCAAAATGCGAAACTGTCGATGACCCGCACAGCCCGGTCGTCAAGGGTCTGTCCACCGTGCTGCGCAAGGGCGCCGAGCTGTACCGCGAGGAAGCGCAGAACCAGGACACCCTGCGTATCTACGGCAAGAACTGCCCGGAAGACTGGATCGAGCGCAATCTGTATTCGCGCTACAAGCTGCTGGGCATCGCGCTGATGGCGGTGATCGATGTGGCGCTGTTCGGTGTCCTCGGTATCACGGTCTGGGCCGTGCAGATGATGTGGATTCCCTTCTGGGCTGCCGGCGTGGTCAACGGTCTGGGTCATGCGGTCGGCTATCGCAACTTCGAATGCCGTGATGCGGCCACCAATCTGGTGCCGTGGGGCATCGTGATCGGCGGCGAAGAGCTGCACAACAATCACCACACCTATCCCAACTCGGCCAAGCTGTCGGTCAAACCCTGGGAATTCGACATGGGCTGGGCGTGGATCAAGGTCTTCAGCTTCCTGCGTCTGGCCAAGGTCCAGCGGGTCGCGCCTATTGCCCATCGGGTCGAAGGCAAGGGCCACATGGACATGGACACCGCGATGGCGATCCTCAACAACCGTTTCCAGATCATGGCGCAGTACCGCAAGCTGGTGATCGCGCCGCTGGTTGCCCAGGAACTGGCCAAGGCCGACGAGTCGGTGCGTCATCAGTTCCGCCGCGCCAAGCGCCTGCTGTCGCGTGAGACCAGCCTGCTCGATGACAAGCATCACCTGCGTATCCAGACCATGCTGGAACACAGCCATGCGCTGAAGGTGATCTACGAAAAACGCCTGGCCTTGCAGCAGATCTGGGTCAAGACCAGCAGCAACGGTCACGACATGCTCTCGGCCATGAAAGAGTGGATTCACGAGGCCGAAGCCAGTGGTATTCAGTCCCTGCGCGAGTTCGCCGACCAGCTGAAAACCTACTCGCTACGCCCCGCCCACGCTTGAACCGTTGATCGGCGCGCCTTCCCCTAGCGCGCCGGTCCCGGAACTTATCCCCTCCCCCTCTATCTCATCAACTTTCCCGCCAATCGGGACAGGGCGCCTCACTGGCCGTAAACGCTTGAGATGGTTCTTATGGAAAAGCAGCCTCCCACCTCCCTACCCGGCACACCGATCACTGATATGCCCGCAGCCGCAGAAACCCTGTTAGCCCTGATGCACGCTCAGGCAGAAGTCGCACGCCTGAGCGAGCGTGAACAATTGTTCAGCTCGTTGCTGGTGAGTGTGAACGCTGTTTTGTGGGCGTTCGACTGGGAAACCCAGCACATGATCTATGTCAGCCCGGCCTACGAGCGCATCTTCGGTCGTTCGGCGGGCCTGCTGCTGGCTGACTACAGTGAGTGGCGCGACAGCATCTACCCCGATGACCTGAACTACGCCGAGCGCAGCCTCAACGAGGTCATCGAGAAAGGCTCGATCGAGGATCGCGAGTACCGGATCATTCGTGCGGACGGCGAAGTGCGCTGGCTCAGCGACAAATGCTTCGTCAGCCATCGCGCCGACGCCAGCCAGCGTCTGATCGTGGTGGGCATCGCCGAAGACATCACCGAGAAGAAGCAGCTCGAGAATGAGCTGCAACGCCTGGCGACCACCGATGTGCTGACCCAGAGCAGCAACCGCCGGCACTTTTTCGAATGCGCCCAGCGCGAGTTCGAACTGGCTCGCCTCAATGGCACGCCGCTGGCGTTTCTGCTGCTGGACATCGATGACTTCAAGCTGGTGAACGACACCTACGGCCATCAGGAAGGCGATACCGTGCTGCAACGCATCGCCGAAAGCGGTCGTTCGGCATTGAGGCGGGGTGACCTGTTCGGGCGTATCGGTGGCGAAGAGTTCGCTGCGGTATTCCCCGGCTGTGCGCCGGACATGGCGATGCAGATCGCCGAGCGCCTGCAACGCGAGATCCAGCGTCAGAACTTCCAGTCCGCTGGCACCACCTTCAGCATCACTGCAAGCCAGGGCCTGACCAATCTGGGCCCGGACGACCCAAGCCTCGAAACCCTCTACGGCCGCGCCGACGCCGCGATGTACCAAGCCAAACGCCAGGGCAAGAACCAGATCGTACTGGTCTGAAATGCTTTCCCGAATGTAGAAAGCACGATTGGCCCCTTCGCGAACAAGGCGTACTGCTGCCCCTTCAGTTGGAGTACATACACCTGTGGGAGTCTGCGGTGCCCTGTAGGAGCGGACTTGTCCGCGAAGAGGCCGGTACAGTCGATGGATTTTCTGCGTCAGGAATGTAGCCTTCGCGAACAAGTTCGCTCCTACGGGAGTACGCGGTGCCCTGTAGGAGCGGACTTGTCCGCGAAGATGCCGGTACAGTCGATGGATTTTCTGCGTCAGGAATGTAGCCTTCGCGAACAAGTTCGCTCCTACGGGAGTACGCGGTGCCCTGTAGGAGCGGACTTGTCCGCGAAGAGGGCGGTACATTCAATGCATTGGCTGCGTTTGGAATATAGCCTTCGCGAACAAGTTCGCTCCTACGTGAGTCTGCGGTGCCCTGTAGGAGCGGACTTGTCCGCGAAGAGGGCGGTACATTCAATGCATTGGCTGCGTTTGGAATATAGCCTTCGCGAACAAGTGCGCTCCTACGTGAGTCTGCGGTGCCTTGTAGGAGCGGACTTGTCCGCGAAGAGGCCGGTACAGTCGATGGATTTTCTGCGTCAGGAATGTAGCCTTCGCGAACAAGTTCGCTCCTACGGGAGTACGCGGTGCCCTGTAGGAGCGGACTTGTCCGCGAAGAGGGCGGTACATTCAATGCATTGGCTGCGTTTGGAATATAGCCTTCGCGAACAAGTTCGCTCCTACGTGAGTCTGCGGTGCCCTGTAGGAGCGGACTTGTCCGCGAAGAGGGCGGTACATTCAATGCATTGGCTGCGTTTGGAATNGTAGGAGCGGACTTGTCCGCGAAGAGGGCGGTGCAGTCGATGGATTTTCTGCGTCAGCAATACCGCCTTCGCGAACAAGTTCGCTCCTACGGGAGTACGCGGTGCCTTGTAGGAGCGGACTTGTCCGCGAAGAGGCCGGTAAAGTCGATGGATTTTCTGCGTCAGGAATACCGCCTTCGCGAACAAGTTCACCTACGGGAGTGCGCGGTGCCCTGTAGGAGCGGACTTGTCCGCGAAGAGGGCGGTACATTCAATGCATTGGCTGCGTTTGGGATATAGCCTTCGCGAACAAGTTCG
>NZ_JAGPYS010000025.1:0-12283 GCF_020312195.1 Pseudomonas sp. P129
CTTCACTACAACACGTTTCGGTATTACGATCCGGAGATTGGGCGGTTTATTACGCAGGATCCGATTGGGTTGAGTGGTGGGGATAATCTCTATCAATATGCGCCTAATCCTTATGGGTGGGTTGATCCGTTAGGCTGGTGCGTCAATGCGAGTGTTACCCGAGGAACCGCAGGACAGCCTTTGCGAGCAACGGCTACGATTACCAAGGCCGACATCAAAAAAGGCGGAACTGCGACAAACGCGTCGTCCCGGAGTTGGGCGAGAAGTCTTGGAAATCCGGACGATGATGCTGGTCACATAATCGCTAAGCTACTCGGTGGAGCTGGAGGAAAAAATGGTGTCTTCCCTCAACTTCCGGGAATTAACAGAGGGCTTTTTAGAGACTTCGAAAAGGACGTTGCTGAGTATGTACTAAAAAAAGGCCCTGTAAACGTCGATATAAAATTTGTATATGGAAAGTCTCCAACACGCCCAGACCAAATATTGTACGATGTTTCACAAAACGGCAAGCGTGTACTATTTAATATATTTGATAATTAGAGGCACCCATGGAAAAAAAATCTAAACCCCTTGATGTGCTAATACAGTTTCTAGGCGACATGAACGAATGGGAAAGTAGTTTTTTTCGCGAAAAATTTTCTCTAATAGAAAAAGGCACTGATACAAAGCCATGCAGTGAATACTATAAAAAAAGACTTGAGGAAATTTTGCAAAAACACTCAATAAAGTCACCGAAAAGCTGGGCACGATTAGAGGGTTTGGCGTGTGGAGAGCCTACAATGTATGACCCTATAAGAGACCAAATCGAAATGGACAAAGAAAGCGAGCATTCAGCTTCTTTTATAGTTGAGCAATCTATTGGACTTGAGGCGTCTTTTAAATTCACTTTAGTCAATTCGCAATCAGGATGGATGATTAGAAAAAAGGAGACTCTACGCAGTGGGAAATGGCAAGAATCGACACTTTAAAATTTGTCCTAACATTGTCAATTTGTTGGCATTGAAAACATAGTCATTATTCTGGATATTAAAAATCTGCTCCTTAAAAAATCAAACAAAACAACTACACTGGAGCTTAAGCCCAGAGACGGTAGAAAACTCGGTATCACTGCCGAGAAACTGACCGCCTGACGCAGGAATCGTCGCCACAGGGCGCACTGACCTACGACTACGATCCACTCAGCAACCTGACTACACTGACCCTTCCCACCGGTCAGCACCTGAACCACCTGTATTACGGTAGCGGTCACCTGCACCAGTTGAACCTCGATGGCCAACTGATCAGCGACATGGAGCGCGACGACCTGCACCGCGAGATCTATCGCACGCAGGGCAAACTCACCAGTTGCTTCGGCTATGACGCACTGGGGCGCAAGACCTGGCAGTACGCAACCACCCTGCCCGCGGAAAAACTGTCGCAGATTCAGAACCCGCTCATAAAGCCAGAGCGCTACGTCGAACACGCCTACAACCCCCTCCACCGCCGCTACGAATACGACCCGGCCGGCGAACTGAGCCGCACCCTCGACAAATTGCGTGGCGAGGTCACCTACGAATACGAAGCCAACGGCCGCCTGCTTGAACACAACCCCGAAAAACGTTTCGACGGCGAAGAATTCCGCTACGACGCTGCCGGCAACCGCCTCAACTTCAACACCAGCCGCTTCGACCGCGTCAAAGACAACCGCCTCAAAAAGTGGAGCAACCACGAATACAAGTACGACGCGTGGGGCAACCTGGTCGAGAAAATCGTCGGCATCGTGCGTTGGCAAACCTTCACCTACGACAGCGAAAACCGCCTGGTCAAAACCGAAACCATGGCTAACAGTCAGGTGGAAAGCACCAGCAGCTACCAGTACGACAGCCTGGGCAGACGCGTTGGCAAACAGTGGGAGATCAAGGGTAAGACCGACCATCGACTATTTCTCTGGCAAGGCCTTCGATTGCTGCGTGAAGAAAGCCCGGGACAGAGCAGCCTGTATCTGTACGAGCCCGGCAGTTATGCGCCGCTGGCCCGTGTTGATGAGAAAGAGGGCGAGGCAGAGAACAAGGTCTACTACTTCCACACCGACCAAATTGGTACGCCGCTGGAGATGACCGACGCCGAAGGGCAGATCGTCTGGCAGGCCAAATATAGGCCTTGGGGTGCGGTTGAGAAGCTGGTGGTGAACGAGGTCGAGCAGAACCTGAGGTTTCAGGGACAGTATTTCGATGTCGAGACGGGGCTTCACTACAACACGTTTCGGTATTACGATCCGGAGATTGGACGGTTTATTACGCAGGATCCGATTGGGTTGAGTGGTGGGGATAATCTCTATCTGTATGCGCCTAATCCTTATGGGTGGGTTGATCCTTGGGGTCTGTGCAAGAGTGCTGCAAGTGGTGAAAAAGGACGACTTAAAGCCAAGCGTGATCTTGAGCGCAATAATTACGAGGTTCTTGCAGAAGAACTGACAATGACGGTTAACGGTAGCAGAATACGTGCGGACTTCGTGGCCAAAGATAAAAATGGTGTAATTCACGTATTTGAAGTAAAACACAGATCAGGCGGGCTCACAAAAAACCAAAAAGCAGCAGGCATATACAATATGTCCACACCTGCCAATACCACTATTCACTTAGGCGGGGGGGTGATCAAGCAATCAAAAGGAATTGCAGGGACTTTTAAAGTTGACACTAAAGGGCAGCGCGGCATTGAACTGGGCGGCAAAGGAGCAACTCACAATGCGATCTTTAGCATATTAAAATATAGGTAACTTTATGAGCTTGGAAAATAGAAAAATATTTGAAAACGAACTATTAAAAGAGCTTAAAGCCATCAGCACCTCCAAGTCAATCAGCACAGACAAGATAAAAATCTTAGCATCTAAAAACAAACTAAAGTTTAAGTTTGAAAAAGCATATGTTGCCGAGCTTTATTTGGAACACCTTACCAACGCCAATGGCTACTATCTCGGCTGGCACGTTTTCGGCGGACCTATTTACGAATGCACCGCAAATTTTATCGCCCCCTATAAAAGCAACTTACTGAACAAAGCGTGCAGCTCTTATACCACATTAAAAATAGAAGATAAGAAACTCACACTGGTGAGCGGTGGCGTATTAAAAACACCGACTCCTGAAGATGCCGTCGCTATAAGCAAGCATATCAGACAAATTATCGAAGAAGATTACATACCAAAAATCGCAGGTTGCATAATTGCAAGCGAACGCACAATTCAAGACGTAAATGACGCCCCAAGTATTTATGCATACCCTGCTATTTTTATACATTGCGCCATTATGCAAAACCCAAAAATCCCCAAAAAAGATTTACTTAAGAAAATACTCTCTAACAAGAAAATAATTAAAGACAATAATTTTGATTTAGAGCTATTAGAAAGCTATCTTAATAGCCAGCTAACTGATTAACATTACACCGTAGGTTAATTGGGGCGGCTGGCTAAGAACATTGCGCCCAAGGCGCGCTGACCTACGACTACGATCCACTCAGCAACCTGACCACGCTGACCCTTCCCACCGGCCAGCACCTGAACCATTTGTATTACGGCAGCGGTCACCTGCATCAACTAAATCTCGATGGCCAACTGATCAGCGACATGGAGCGCGACGACCTGCACCGCGAGATCTATCGCACGCAGGGCAAACTCACCAGTTGCTTCGGCTATGACGCTCTGGGGCGCAAGACCTGGCAGTACGCAACCACCCTGCCCGCGGAAAAACTGTCGCAGATCCAGAACCCGCTCATAAAGCCAGAGCGTTACGTCGAGCACGCCTACAACCCGCTCCATCGCCGCTACGAATACGACCCGGCCGGCGAACTGAGCCGCACCCTCGACAAACTGCGTGGCGAAGTCACATACGAATACGAAGCCAACGGCCGCCTGCTTGAACACAACCCCGAAAAACGTTTCGACGGCGAAGAATTCCGCTACGACGCTGCCGGCAACCGCCTCAACTTCAACACCAGCCGCTTCGACCGCGTCAAAGACAACCGCCTCAAAAAATGGAGCAACCACGAATACAAGTACGACGCGTGGGGCAACCTGATCGAGAAAATCGTCGGCATCGTGCGCTGGCAAACCTTCACCTACGACTGCGAAAACCGCCTGGTCAAAACCGAGACCATGGCTAATAGTCAGGTGGAAAGCACCAGCAGCTATCAATACGACAGCCTGGGGAGACGCGTTGGCAAACAGTGGGAGATCAAGGGTAAGACAGACCAGAAGCGCTTTCTGTGGCAGGGATTGCGGATGTTGCGTGAAGAAAGTCTTGGGCAGAGCAGCCTGTATCTGTACGAGCCCGGCAGTTATGCGCCGCTGGCCCGTGTTGATGAGAAAGAGGGCGAGGTAGAGAACAAGGTCTACTACTTCCANTCGAGCAGAACCTGAGGTTTCAGGGACAGTATTTCGATGTCGAGACGGGGCTTCACTACAACACGTTTCGGTATTACGATCCGGAGATTGGGCGGTTTATTACGCAGGATCCGATTGGGTTGAGTGGGGGGGATAATCTCTATCTGTATGCGCCTAATCCAATTCGATGGACTGATGCTCTGGGTTGGGCTTGCGAACTGTTCCGGGGAGTGAGTGCCAACCATCCTGAGATCGGAAATGCAAGAAATGGTATAGCTAAGCCAGGTAATGCCAATAGCGATATAACGCCTGAGTTACACAATCGGGGAGGTGCCTCTAAGGATAGCCCGTATACATCTTGGACAAGAGATCCTAAGATAGCTAAATGGTGGGCGGAGAAGGAAGGCCCCGGCGGGGTTGTATTAGGCACCCCGACAGGAGCGCCCAAGCCTGGAGATAGCTGGTCGTGGGAGTTGTCTCCAGATAGGTATGGCGAGATGGAGATACTACTGAAAGGAAATCGCTCAGGACTTGAGGTATTCAATCCAAATGAATTCTAAAGACATCATAAAAAAAGTCGACTTCAAATCGTTTTTCAATTCGAACTCTTGTGACCCCATCACAAGTGAATTAATAAAAAAATCAAGGATATCTGATACTGTTTTTCCAATACCTCCGGAGATATCTGCCTATGATGATCAAAATAAAAACACTCTAAAATCCATCATAGAGTTCAGGGCCAAAAACCTAGCATCGCAAGGGCGCCTACTTAATGGCGCAGACTTATGTGCAGCCTCGCTGGAAGCCTCAAAAGATAAGGCATTGCGAAGCTGGATACCATTAGAAATAGAAAATTTTCTCGTGATATTTATAATAAACTCTGAAAGCTTTGAAATTGATGGCTGCATGTCATTAAAAATAAAAGATTGACTGCTTATATAGCTAGCGCAATTAAACTACTTCCACACCGACCAGATCGGTACACCGCTGGAGATGACCGACGCCGAAGGGCAGATCGTCTGGCAAGCCAAATATCGGCCGTGGGGGGCGATTGAGAAGCTGGTGGTGAACGAGGTCGAGCAGAACCTGAGATTTCAGGGGCAGTACTTCGATGTGGAAACAGGGCTTCACTACAACACGTTTCGGTATTACGATCCGGAGATTGGACGGTTTATTACGCAGGATCCGATTGGGTTGTCGGGTGGGGATAATCTCTATCAATATGCGCCGAGCGCGATTGGTTGGATTGATCCATTAGGATGGTCATGTTCGACCGCCCTAAATGTCAATAAACCGAAGATTTTGAACAATCCAAGTCTATCTGTCGCTGAGCCAAGCGTTCTTGAGCGTCAATTTGCGAAAAAGCAAAATGCATTAACTAGGGCAGCTGCCAGAGGAGACCTTGTATGGTCGCCTGGCACTCATGATGTTAGAATATCCTCGCTCCAGGGATCATACAGAAAAGCGGTGACTGCACGCTTTGAGAGAATGTACGGGCAGCCTCCAAACTTATCAAAAATTAATGCTGATCACCCTATAAATTTGATAGTAGGCGGCTCCTCAACACAACGGTTGCAGATGCTTGATGAATCAATCAATAAAAATGTTGGTAGCTCTTTGAAAAACGCAGGCCGAAAAGCAGGATTAAAGCCTGATGATAAAATCATTTCAATCATTTCAATCATTTTTAATTGAGGTATACCTATATGTCAAAAGAGTTTTCTGTTTTTACAGACACTGCAACTATTTCAATATTTGACATTGATGCAATTAAGCATAGAGTCTCTGATTCTCCTGACTGGTGGAGCATTGTGGAGGATGAGATTCTTGAGACAAACAAAGGTAACATTGCCTTTCTTGGTTTAGGAGATGACGGCGACTACACTATTAAATTGTTGGATAACATCGAAAATGAAACAGGTGCATTAAATCTACATTTCCCGTCGGGCCAAGTTTTTATTGGAGCCGGAGAGGATACGTCAGGGGGAGATCTTGAGCCAGATGGATCTGATGTTATACAAGGAAAAACTTTAAAATTCGCTCCTGGCGACTACAGCATGAAGTTCGCTAGAGCAGGCAATACAATAGAGCTCTGCTTTACCCCAACACTAGAAAAATACAACTCTATAAAAGAGCCTATACGAATATAAAACTGTCAAAACACGGAGCCTAAAATATAAATAAATTCAGACTTCAGGAATAGGGAGAGAGTGAAAGCATCAAATCAAAAAGCAGCCATGGCAAAGAGATTTATTGGGGTTTTAGGCACGCGGGCTTTTACCAACCTTTTGCCCTGATAAATACCACATCAACTTAGAAAAGCAGAAACCATGATTAGCCCAAGAGAAATTTTAGGACATCTTATTTGATGCACTCTTTGACGATAGTCTTTATATCTCCCAGCGCAACGATATAGCTCCTATTATCTGCGGAATATGATCTTTAAAAATCCAATTTAGATCGAGGCAATGTTAATATTGCCCTGGCTTATTGCACAACGACAATGTTTTTTTACCCTAATAGAAAGTTCTGTCTACCTCATCGACAACCTATGCACTGCAACGTAAACCCAACGGAGAAGTGCTGCGCAAGGCCAGATCATCCCGCTGTACCGCAACGCCCGTGGCCTGCCGATCAGACGCCAGGACCCCAAGGGTTTGATCGTGGGCTACCAGTACGACAAAGCCCTGCGCCTTGCCGCGCTAATCAATGAAAACGACGCCACCTACACGTTCGCCTACGACGACTCCGACCGGTTGATCGAAGAAAAGCGCATCGACCAACTGACCCGCCGTTTCAGCTACAACCTCGGCGGTCAACTGACTCAGGTTGAGGAAATCGGCTACAGCGAAAAAGGTGAGCGACCACAACGCAGCACGCATTTCGAGCGCGACCCGATTGGCCGCTTGCTGGCCAGACTCAACGACGACGCCCGTCAGGATTTCACCTACGACGACAGCGACCGCCTGCTGTCCATTCAGCGCACACCCACCGACGGTGGCAGAAAACTCGGTGTCACGGCTGAAAAACTGGAATTTGCCTACGACATTCTGGGCCGCCTGACACAGGAATCGTCGCCTCAGGGCGCGCTGGCCTACGAGTACGATCCGCTCAGCAACCTGACCACGCTGACCCTTCCCACCGGCCAGCACCTGAACCACCTGTATTACGGTAGCGGTCACCTGCATCAACTGAACCTGGATGGCCAACTGATCAGCGACATGGAGCGCGACGACCTGCACCGCGAGATCTATCGCACCCAGGGCAAGCTCACCAGTTGCTTCGGCTATGACGCTCTGGGGCGCAAGACCTGGCAGTACGCAACCACCCTACCCGCGGAAAAACTGTCGCAGATCCAGAACCCGCTCATAAAGCCAGAGCGCTACGTCGAGCACGCCTACAACCCGCTCCATCGCCGCTACGAATACGACCCGGCCGGCGAACTGAGCCGCACCCTCGACAAACTGCGTGGCGAGGTCACCTACGAGTACGAAGCCAACGGCCGCCTGCTTGAACACAACCCCGAAAAACGTTTCGACGGTGAAGAATTCCGCTACGACGCCGCTGGCAACCGCCTGAACTTCAACACCAGCCGCTTCGACCGCGTCAAAGACAACCGCCTCAAAAAATGGAGCAACCACGAATACAAGTACGACGCGTGGGGCAACCTGGTCGAGAAAATCGTCGGCATCGTGCGTTGGCAAACCTTCACCTACGACAGCGAAAACCGCCTGGTCAAAACTGAGACCATGGCTAACAGTCAGGTGGAAAGCACCAGCAGCTATCAATACGACAGCCTGGGCAGGCGCGTTGGCAAACAGTGGGAGATCAAAGGGCAGACCGACCAGAAACGCTTTCTCTGGCAGGGATTGCGGATGTTGCGTGAAGAGGGTCCTGAGCAGAGCAGCCTGTACCTCTACGAGCCCGGCAGCTATGCGCCGCTCGCCCGTGTTGATGAGAAAGAGGGCGAGGTAGAGAACAAGGTCTACTACTTCCACACCGACCAGATTGGTACACCACTGGAGATGACCGACGCCGAAGGGCAGATCGTCTGGCAGGCCAAATATCGGCCGTGGGGGGCGATTGAGAAGCTGGTGGTGAACGAGGTCGAGCAGAACCTGAGGTTTCAGGGGCAGTATTTCGATGTCGAGACGGGGCTTCACTACAACACGTTTCGGTATTACGATCCGGAGATTGGACGGTTTATTACGCAGGATCCGATTGGGTTGGCTGGGGGTGTGAATCTCTATCAGTATGCGCCTAATCCAATTCGATGGACTGATGCTCTGGGTTGGGCTTGCGAACTGTTCCGGGGAGTGAGCGCCAACCATCCAGCTATTGATGATGCTCGGAAAGGCATAGCTAAACCTGCAAAAGCTGATAGCACAATCACTCCATCAGAACACAACTATGGTGCCGTATCAGACGTCAGCCCTTACACTTCATGGACAAGGGATTTAGAAATCGCTAAATGGTGGGCAAATAAAGATGGCCCAGGTGGTGTGATTCTCGGCACACCTACAGGCGCGCCCAAGCCAGGAGATAACTGGCATTGGGAGCTATCTCCAGACGACTGGGGTGAATCAGAGCTATTGCTTAAAGGAGTCCGGTCTAAACTAGAGGTTTTTAACCCAAATGAACTTTAAAACAATCAACCAAGAAACCATTGAAAATATATTAAAATCTGACGACATAGATATGCACACAGCCAAAGTCCTAGAGCAGGCTAAGGCATGTGTTGAATTCATAAACGGGTTAAATCTTGACATCTATAATGTGGATAGCAGCTCAAGCATGAGACAAATTGTAGATTACAGAATAGGCACTCTCGAGAAAAGCGGCAGAACTTTCTACGGAGCAAAAGAATGCACGCTCAAGTTAGAGAAATTAGCACCAGACCACCCGGTCAGCTGGATCGCTAAAAAAGTGAAAAACAATATTCTAGTTTTAATAATCGACCGCAAATTCAACAGCGTTATACATGCAATGTCAACCGCTACTAAAAGCACTTAACATTAGGTATATAGAGCCCATCAAGACCTCGTTAAAACAGCTACTGAATTGAAGTTGGCGTAGTATGAAGCAACGGCTACGATTACCAAGGCCGACATCAAAAAAGGCGGAACTGCGACAAACGCGTCGTCCCGGAGTTGGGCGAGAAGCCTTGGCAATCCGGACGATGATGCTGGTCACATAATCGCTAAGCTTCTTGGTGGATCGGGTGGTAAGGATGGGGTGTTTCCGCAGCTATCAAGAACCAATCGAGGCTTATTTAGAGATTTTGAGGGTGAGATAGCAAACTACGTCAAAACTAACGGCCCAGTAGACGTTGACATTAGGTTTGTGTATGGATCTTCTAATACGAGGCCGTCCAAAATACTCTATGACGTTTATCAAAATGGTCATACCGTCCTATCAGACATGTTCAATAATTGAGAGTTCTCATGAGCAAAGAGAATATAGATGCAGTAGACACACTAAAGCAGTTTATGGGTGCCATGCGTGACTGGGAAGAAAAATTTTATAAAGAACAGATGGAACTCATAAAAGCAGGGCTTGACACCGGTGAGAGCGAAGAAAAATACAAGACAGTTCTAGCTGATATACTCGAAAACTTTTCTATTCCTGATCAGAGAAGCTGGGCGCGTCTAGTAGATTTAGGGTGTGGGCATCCGCCAACATATGACCCTAACCGGGACGATATCGCTACCCCTGTGCTTTCAGGAAAAACGCATACAATAGTAGTTCAACAGACAGCCAGACTAAAAGCCATCTATAAATTTTATTTAAAACCAATAGATGGATCCTACAAGATAATAAAAAAAGAAACAAAAAATGGAGATAGCTGGAAAAAAACTGCACTTTGAAGCATTAAAATGCTGACTAAATCAATAATAAACTTGCCAATGCACATACTACTTGTAGGGCAGACCGACCGAGAAAATCGTCGGCATCGTGCGCTGGCAAACCTTCACCTACGACAGCGAAAACCGCCTGGTCAAAACCGAGACCATGGCCAACAGCCAGGTGGAAAGCACCAGCAGCTACCAGTACGACAGCTTGGGCAGGCGTGTTGGCGAACAGTGGGAGATCAAGGGGCAGACCGACCATCGACTATTTCTCTGGCAAGGCCTTCGCTTGCTGCGTGAAGAAAGCCCGGAACAAAGCAGCTTGTATCTGTATGAGCCTGGTAGCTATGCGCCTTTGGCCCGTGTTGATGAGAAAGAGGGCGAGGTAGAGAACAAGGTCTACTACTTCCACACCGACCAGATTGGTACGCCGCTGGAGATGACCGACGCCGAAGGGCAGATCGTCTGGCAGGCCAAATATAGGCCGTGGAGGGCGATTGAGAAGCTGGTGGTGAACGAGGTCGAGCAGAACCTGAGGTTTCAGGGTCAGTATTTCGATGTCGAGACGGGGCTTCACTACAACACGTTTCGGTATTACGATCCGGAGATTGGGCGGTTTATTATGCAGGATCCGATTGGGTTGGCTGGGGGGGATAACCTTTACAAATATGTTCCAAATCCCACAGCGTGGGTTGATCCATGGGGATGGGCTTGCAATCGTCCGGAGGGCTATAAATCAGGTGACGTCGATGCCCATGGCAATTTATCACCGGGCCTAAACAGAGCGCCTGGTAATAAAAACATCCCCAGTGATAAATCAGTTCAGTCACACCACTTTATTCAGGATGAGTGGGCAAAGAGGAATGTAGCAGGATATAAGCGTAACGCGGCGCCAGCAGTTTTATTAAAGAGTTCCTCTGGAGAATCACACGCTATTGTTTCATCACTTCAACGAACCAGACGCAGATTGGGTGGATTTAACGGAACCATCAAGGAAGAGTTTGGAACCGCATACAAAGAGCTAATAGACTCTGGAGTTAGTCCTAGCGCAGCAAAGAAAGCTGCGAGCAGATCATATAAATACTTTGATTCCTTGGGAGCATTTGATTAATGATATCTTTCACTGAAAAGAACAGCCCTGCCAACGTAAATGAAATAGAATCCATCTGCAAAGAGTTAGGAATCTCAGAAAAAAACTGGTTGAGAAAATTTTGGCCTGAATGCAATGGTGCGGTATTAGAAGATCAAATCGTAATTTATCCTACTGATCAAATTGTCGAGCGTAATAAAACATATGAAATAGATATAAATTTCCCCGAGTACATTTTGATAGGAGATGACTCTGGAGGCGGATTAATATTAATCCCCAAAAAAGGCTTGGAGAAATTCTACTTTATAGGGTCTGGAGATCCCTTTATTAATGACGCTGAAGTCTTTGACTCCATTGAACAGCTAACTGCCTACGCGATGGCTGATGTAGATAGTGATAGTGATAGTGATAGTGATAGTGGCAACATAGTTTCAGTTGCAGAGAGCAAGCCAAAAGCATCTGACGTGCTGAAAATCAAAAAAGATTTTAATTTAGACTATTCAATAGCACTGCTAACTAAAAAACTAGAAAAAAAAGATGAGATCATCTCAGAAAATGTGAAACTTATTAAGTATAAATCCGCATTAAAATTACACAGGCAATTTGTTAGATTCTCATCAAACCCCTGATTTCAAAAGCTAGCACTAACATGCGGACTCAAAGTAAATTTTATTGTTTTCTCACACTTGCTCCATAAAGGTAACAATTACATAAATGCCAACTGGCTCAGCTTATTTTGAGAAGCAATGCTAGCGATCTTTAAAAATTTAGATTTATTTCCTCTTAAAGATATAGCTTTATTTTTAATCGTAGCTTGGCAGTGGCTCTAATAAGGCAGTTTAATCCCAAACGCCAACTGATCAGAGACATGAGTATTGGGACTATCGCACCCAAAACAAACTCACCAGTTGCTTCGGCTATGACGCACTGGGGCGCAAGACCTGGCAATACGCAACCACCCTGCCCGCTGAAAAACTGTCACAGATACAG
>NZ_JAGPYS010000026.1:0-11972 GCF_020312195.1 Pseudomonas sp. P129
GGGGTCGCCGCAACGCGCCATCCATGGCACGGTGCGGCTAGCCTGGCGTCCTGCCAGGCTACCCCCGGATCAGCGCCAGGACTCAGCCGTCACTAACGTCGCACTCTGCGTCGTCTGTGCCATCGCGATAAAAAAGCGCTTTTATGTGCAGTGATGACAGGTAAAGCATGACTTTGCGCTGCAGCACGACCTAGAGCGTCACGAACGGCATACCAACGCATGGGCACGAGAAATCCCGCAATAAACATTTCCCACTTCCTGCCGTTACAGAAATTAAGTTGTTTATTGATCCTGCCGATGCATTGTTCGCTGACGAAGGGCACAATGCCATTAGGCCAGCCAGTCATCCAGATGCCGGGTAGGAGATAACCCCTTTTGTTGCGTCCATCAGCTGCACGCTTGAGTCATTTTCTGCCTTCACTGGGTTTGCTGGTGGCGGGGCTGGCGGCTGCGTACGTAAAGGACCTGAACGTCTTCTTCACCTCGCTGTTCAACGTGCTTCCTACTCTGGTTCTTCTGTTGGGCGGTGCGTACTGCTGTGTTTATCGACGTCAGCGCGAGCTGTTTCTGATGCTCACGGTGTATATCGCCTACTACCTGCTCGACACCCAGACCGACTACTACCGTGACAACGGCAAGGTTCGCGAGGATGCGGCGGTGATCTTTCACCTGGTCTGCCTGCTGCTGCCGCTGCTGTTCGGGTTATATGCGGCATGGGAGGAACGAACGCATCTGTTCCAGGACATGGTTGCGCGGCTCGCGGTGCTGGTGGCGCTGGGCGGCGTGGCGGTGGGGCTTGAGCAAAGTTATCCGGTCGAGCTGCAAGTCTGGCTGGCGGACATTCGCTGGCCTGTCCTGCATGGCGCATGGATGAGCCTGATTCAGTTGTCCTATGCGATGTTTCTGGTGTCGTTCGGGGTGCTGATCTGGCAATACTTGGAAAAGCCGCGACCGCTGCATGCGGCGCAGATCGTCGGCCTGCTGGGTTTGCTCTGGGCATTGCCCAAAACCTTCATCCTGCCGTTCACACTGAACATCCTTTGCAGCCAGGTGATGCTGATGATTGCCGCTGCCGTCGCTCACGAGGCCTATCAGATGGCCTTCCGCGACGAGCTTACCGGGCTGCCTGGGCGTCGGGCGCTCAATGAGCGCATGCAGCGTCTGGGTCGCAACTATGTGCTGGCGATGAGCGACGTGGATCACTTCAAGAAATTCAATGACACCCACGGCCACGATGTGGGCGATCAGGTGCTGCGTCTGGTGGCCAGCAAGCTGTCGAAAATCACCAATGGTGGCGGCAAGGCCTATCGCTATGGCGGTGAGGAGTTCGCCATTGTGTTCGCCGCCAAGAGCATCGATGAGTGCATGCCGCACCTGGAAGCCATCCGCGAGACCATCGCCAGTTACGAAATTCAGCTGCGCAACAAGGACAATCGCCCTCAGGACGACCAGCAAGGCCGACAGCGTCGAAGTGGCGCGCAGGCTGGCAGCGTGTCGGTGACGGTGAGTATCGGCGTTGCCGAACGCCAGCCGGAGCATCGCACGCCCGAAGAAGTGCTCAAAAGCGCCGACCAGGCGCTGTATGCAGCCAAGGGCGCCGGGCGCAATTGTGTGGTGGCTTACGGGCAGTTGAACCGACGCGGCGCTGTGCGCACGACTGAAGCGGCAACCTGAGCAAACCCTGGTACTTCCCGTGACCTGTTATGACTATTCAGTCATGACACGACCCTATGTCTCTGAAATGTTGTTCGGTTAGACTCGTGGAACTCGACTGCTGATCTGCGTCGCTGGATGCATCGATCGGCTTCCCAAAGCATTTCGATCCGTGTTCACGAGGTTTGCCATGGCTGACTATAAAGCGCCACTGCGCGATATGCGCTTCGTCCTCAATGAAGTCTTCGAGGTTTCAACGCTCTGGGCTCAACTGCCCGAGCTGGCCGAAACAGTCGACGTCGAAACGGTCGAAGCCATTCTCGAAGAAGCCGGTAAAGTGACCAGCAAGACCATTGCGCCGCTGAGCCGCAACGGTGACGAGGAGGGCTGCCACTGGAAGGACACCGTCGTCACCACGCCTGCCGGTTTTCCCGAGGCCTATAAGATCTACGCCGAAGGCGGCTGGGTCGGTGTGGGCGGTAACCCCGAGTTTGGCGGCATGGGCATGCCCAAGGTGGTGTCGGCTCAGGTCGAAGAGATGCTCAACTCTGCCAGCCTGGCGTTCGGTCTGTACGCGATGCTCACCTCCGGCGCCTGCGTGTCGATAGACACCCACGCGACCGAGGAGCTCAAGAACAAATTTCTGCCCAATATGTATTCGGGCGTCTGGGCCGGGTCGATGTGCCTGACCGAGGCCCACGCCGGTACTGACCTGGGCATTATTCGCACGCGCGCCGAACCCCAGGCGGACGGCGCCTACCAGATCACCGGCAGCAAGATTTTCATTACCGGTGGCGAACACGACCTGACCGAAAACATCATCCATCTGGTACTGGCCAAGTTGCCGGATGCTCCGCCTGGCCCGAAGGGCATCTCGCTGTTTCTGGTGCCCAAGTTCATGGTTGGTGACGACGGCAGCCTCGGCGAGCGCAACACCGTCAGTTGTGGCTCGATCGAGCACAAGATGGGCATCCAGGCGTCTGCGACGTGCGTGATGAACTTCGACGCCGCGACCGGTTACCTGATCGGCGAGCCTAACAAAGGGCTGGCGGCGATGTTTACGATGATGAACTACGAGCGCCTCGGCGTCGGTATCCAGGGCCTGGCGTCTGGCGTGCGCTCTTATCAGGCCGCCGTCGAGTATGCGCAGGACCGTCTGCAGAGCCGTGCCCCGACCGGTGCGCAGAACAAGGACAAGGCCGCTGACCCGATCATCGTCCATCCTGACGTGCGTCGCATGCTGTTGACCATGAAAGCCTTCAACGAAGGCGGTCGGGCGTTTTCCAGCTACGTCGCCCTGCAACTGGATATTGCCAAGTTCAGCGAAGACGATACCGCGCGCAAGCGTGCCGATGATCTGGTAGCACTGCTGACACCGGTCTCCAAGGCGTTCCTGAGTGATATCGGTCTGGAAACCACCGTGCATGGCCAGCAGGTATTCGGCGGCCATGGTTACATCCGCGAGTGGGGCCAGGAACAACTGGTGCGTGACGTGCGTATCACGCAGATCTACGAGGGCACCAACGGCATTCAGGCGCTGGACCTGGTCGGGCGCAAGATCGTCGGCTCGAATGGCGCGTTCTATCAGCTGTTCTCCGATGAAGTCCGCCAGTTCATCACCGGCTCGGACAACGCGCTCAGCGAGTTCACTCAGCCGCTGAGCAAAGCCTTGAACATGCTCGATGAGCTGACCGGCTGGGTGCTGGATCGCTCGCGCAACAACCCCGATGAAATCGGTGCGGCCTCTGTGGAATATCTGCATCTGTTCGGTTACACCGCGTATGCCTACATGTGGGCCATGATGGCCAAGGCAGCACTGGGTAAAGAGCAGCAGGAGGAGTTCTACGCAAGCAAACTGGGGACCGCACGCTTCTACTTCGCACGTCTGCTGCCGCGTATTCACTCGCTGGATGCCTCGGTACGCGCGGGCAGCGAGTCGCTGTACCTGTTGAAGGCGTCACAATTCTGACCTGGAAAAGTCTTGTAAGCATTTGCTTACACTACGTGACGCCAATTGGCCTCTTCCCAAGAAAGGGATCCAAAGTTAATCTTTGTTCATGGACGTAGCGCAGGACGCGCAACAAGACATAACAGGGACACGTAGGGAAGCCTGCCAGGATGGCGGGGTGAAAGGGAAATCAGGGAAACAGTCTGGAAAGCCCCGCTTCGGCGGGGTTTTCTTTGTTTGCGTTTTAACGATTCGATGTTCTTTCTGCTCGCAGCACACGATGTTGTGCCCGCAGTGCAATGCTTGTCCTGATCCTCTCCCGAGAAAGAATAATGGCGCGGTGCCAGAGCTGGTTGAACCCTCGCCGCCGGGCAGGGTCGATTAGCTGTATGGCCAATCAGAGCCAATCAATCAGGAGCTTTTCATGGACATCATTCGTATCATTTTCGCCATTCTGCTGCCTCCGGTAGGCGTGTTCATGCAAGTAGGCTTTGCTGGCGCTTTTTGGTTGAATATCCTGCTGACCCTGCTGGGTTACATCCCCGGCATCATCCACGCGATCTACATCATCGTTTCGCGCAAGTAACACCTCGCTGCACACGCTGATCGTTCCCTGACGCGGGAACGATCACACGGCCTGATCAGGCATCCAGCACATCCCGATAGAAACGCCATTCCTTCTCCAGCGCATCTGCCAGGTTGTTTGCCTTGCGGAACCCATGATGCTCGTCCGCATAGAAGTGCGCTTCGGTCTTGATACCGTTGTCCTGCAAGGCCTTGAGCATGGACCGGGTCTGTTCCGGAACCACCACGGCATCCAGTTCGCCCTGAAAGAAAATCACCGGCACTTTGATGCTGTCGGCGTGCAGCAGGGGCGTACGAGCCTGATAGCGCTCGATGTCCTTGTCGGGATCGCCGATCAGCCAGTCCAGATAATCACCCTCGAATTTATGCGTCGCCCTGGCCAGTGCTACCGGGTCGCTGACGCCGTAAAGGCTGGCGCCTGCGCGGAATACGTCGCGGAAGGCCAACGCGCAGAGCGTGGTGTAGCCACCGGCACTGCCGCCGCGAATGAAAGCCTGTCGTTCGTCAATCAAGCCGCGCTCGGCCAGATGGTTGACCACTGCACAGGCATCTTCGACGTCCGCCACGCCCCAGGTGAGGTGCAGGCCTTGCCGGTACACGCGACCGTAGCCGCTGCTGCCGCGATAATTGAGGTCTGCGACGGCGAAGCCGCGGTGCGTCCAGTACTGAATGCGCGGGTCCAGCACCGGGTAGCACGCAGAGGTCGGGCCGCCATGGATGAACACCACCAGCGGCGGTTTTTCTGCGCCGGTCATGGCCGGATAGAAGTAGCCATGAGCCTCGGCCCCGCCACTGGGGTAACGCAACGTCTGAGGACGGCTGATCTGGTCGGCCGGCAGCGGCGACCCGCCTCCGGCAAGCACCTGAACACTGGCTTCGTGGCGAGAAATGGCCAGTACCGCTGAGGTGCTGATGGCCGAGGCGGCGATGCAATAGACGAACTCTTCGTCAATGGCGAGGCTGCGAAAGCGACTGTAACCTGCGCTAAAGTCCTCGACGCTGCCGTCAGCCTGAGAAAGCCCCAGGATACTTGAACCGTCTGCAAACCAGCTCGCCAGGTAACCATCGTTGATCGGCAGCCAGGTGCAGCTGCCCATTTGCCAAGGCGCGGAAGCATGATCCGCCGGACGGGCGGGAAGCGGCGCAAACCCGGAAGGCGATTCGCCCCACGGCTGCCAGAAACCCGCGCGATCAGTCAGGCAATACAGACGCCCGTGGGCATCGAAGCGCGGCTGTTGCAGAGACTCTTGCGCACCGTCACCTGCGATGCACTGCGCAGCGGCCCAGTTGCCGTCGTCCTGTTTCGTCGCACACATCAAACGGGTGCTGGTCCACGGCTGATGCGGGCGCTGCCATTCGATCCAGGCCAGGCGCCTGCCGTCGGCGCTGACAATCGGCGATGAGTAGAAATCAGCGCCTTCGGCCAGCAACTGGCGCTTGCCGTCAGCCAGCTCGATAGCCACCAGTCGATGCGTGTTGCGGTCCTCTTCAACGGCCAGAATCCGGCCGCCGCTGAAGAACACGCCGCCGTAGCGCTGGTCGCCCTCGGTCAGCGCCACCGGCTCGCTGGCGTCCAGGGCCTGTCGATACAGTTGCTGGTCGCGCTCGTTGACGAAGACTACGGCGTCGTCGGCGAGGCAGAACGAACCACCACCGTATTCATACACCCGGCTGCGTACGCTGAAACCTTGTGGCGTCAGGCAGCGCTTGCTGTTGGCGTACCAGTGCCAGATGCGGCTCGCGCCGTCTTCGGGGCGGTATTCGTTCCAGAACAGGCCCGCCGAGCTGACATCCAGTTCGGCGAAGTCGACGCCTGCAGCGACCGCCTGGGCGGCGCTCAGGCGGTCAGGAGGATTTTGCGATGAGTCGTGAGTTTCGGTCATTGCGAAAGGCCAGCTCTTCAATGGTTTGAGTAGCGGTTTCGGACTCGTCACGAGCCTGAGTGATAATCCCGTGGTGATAGGATTTGCTGCACACCGGGTCGGCATTGGCGGCGTCGCCGGTCAGCATGAAGGCCTGGCAGCGACAGCCGCCGAAGTCCTTTTCCTTCTCGTCACACGAACGGCACGGCTCGGGCATCCAGTCGTAGCCGCGGAAGCGATTGAAGCCGAACGAGTCGTACCAGATGTGCTGCATGCTGTGATCGCGTACGTTGGGGAACTGGATCGGCATCTGCCGCGCGCCGTGGCAGGGCAGCGCCGTGCCATCCGGTGTCACGGTCAGGAAGATATTGCCCCAGCCGTTCATGCAGGCTTTGGGACGTTCTTCGTAATAATCAGGGGTGACGAAAATCAGTTTGCACGGATGATTTTCTGCCTCCAGCCGGGCGCGGTATTCGTTGGTGACGGCTTCGGCGCGGACCAGTTGATCTTTGGTCGGCAGCAAGCCGAGGCGATTCAGGTGCGCCCAGCCATAGAACTGACAGGTCGCCAGTTCGACGAAGTCCGCTTCCAGCGCGAGACACAGCTCGATGATCTTGTCGATACGGTCGATGTTGTGACGGTGGGTCACGAAGTTCAGCACCATTGGGTAGCCATGCCTTTTCACCGCTCGGGCCATTTCCAGCTTCTGCGCGAAGGCTTTTTTCGAGCCGGCGAGCATGTTGTTGACCTGCTCGTCGCTGGCCTGAAAGCTGATCTGGATGTGGTCCAGGCCTGCTTCCTTGAAGGCGATGATCTTCTCTTCGGTAAGGCCGATGCCCGAGGTGATCAGGTTGGTGTAGAAGCCCAGACGCCGCGCCTCGGCGATCAGTTCGGCGAGGTCCTGGCGCACCAGCGGCTCGCCGCCGGAAAAACCGATCTGCGCCGCACCCATTTCCCGCGCTTCCTGCATGACCTTGAACCACTGCTCGGTGCTCAGCTCCTGGCCCTGTTTGGCGAAATCCAGGGGGTTGGAGCAATACGGGCATTGCAACGGGCAGCGATAGGTCAGCTCGGCGAGCAGCCACAGCGGCAGCCCGACCTCGGGAGTGGGCGGTATGTACGGGGTGTTGGTGACGGGTGCTATGTCAGACAAGATCGATCCAGTTTTTCTTTTTGGCGCCTTCCATGAACTCGTCGACGTCCATGCCCAGTTCGGGAACATTGGGGAACTGCTGATGAAGCTCATCAATGATGGCGGCGATGGTGCGCTTGCCATCGATCAGCCCGCCAATCAGGGCCGCGCTTTCATTGAGTTTGATCATGCCTTCAGGGTAAAGCACCACATGCGCCTTTTGCGCAGGCTCGTACTGAAAGCGATAGCCTTGATGCCATTTGGGTGTCAACGCTCGGAACTGCGGATCGTGCTTCATAGGGTAATCCCCTTATGCCAGACCCTTTGGTCTGTGACGCTGTGATACGGCGGGCGGTTCAGCTCGTAGGCCATGGACATGGCATCGAGCATGCTCCACAGGATATCGAGTTTGAACTGCAGGATTTCCAGCATACGCTGCTGACCTTCGTACGTAGTGTAGTGCTGTAACGTGATGGCGAGGCCGTGCTCTACATCGCGTCGGGCCTGACCCAGGCGAGTGCGGAAATACTCATAGCCTGCCGGGTCGATCCATGGGTAGTGCTGCGGCCAGCTGTCCAGACGCGACTGGTGGATCTGCGGGGCGAACAGTTCGGTCAGCGAGCTGCTGGCGGCTTCCTGCCAGTTGGCGCGGCGGGCGAAGTTCACGTAGGCGTCGACGGCAAAGCGCACGCCTGGCAGCACCAGTTCCTGCGAGCGCAGCTGGTCCGGGTCCAGTCCCACGGCCTGGCCGAGGCGCAGCCAGGCTTCGATGCCGCCGTCTTCGCCGGGCGCACCGTCATGATCGAGCAGGCGCTGAATCCACTCGCGACGGATCTCGCGATCCGGGCAGTTGGCCAGAATCGCCGCGTCCTTGAGCGGAATGTTCACCTGATAGTAGAAACGGTTGGCGACCCAGCCCTGAATCTGCTCGCGGGTCGCTCGGCCCTCGTACATCGCCACATGGAACGGGTGATAGATGTGGTAATAGGCGCCCTTGGCGCGCAAGGCCTGTTCGAATTCGGCGGGGGACAGCGCAGTCGCTTCGCTCATGTCAGCTCCTAAAGCTCGATGCTCATGCCATCGAAGGCCACTTCGACGTTGCGACGAACCAGCTCCGCGCGTTCCGGGGAGTCTTCGTCGAGAATCGGGTTGGTGTTGTTGATGTGGATAAGCACCTTGCGCTGCTCGGGGAAGCCTTCGAGGACTTCGAGCATGCCGCCGGGACCATTCTGTGCCAGATGGCCCATTTCCCGGCCGGTGCGCGTGCCCACGCCACGGCGCTGCATTTCGTCGTCGTCCCACATTGTGCCGTCGACCAGCAGGCAGTCGGCGTCACGCATCTTCTCGGCCAGTGCCTCATCGACCTTGCCCAGGCCCGGGGCATAGAACAGCTTGCCGCCAGTACGGGTGTCTTCGACCAGCAGGCCGATGTTGTCGCCCGGGTGCGGGTCGAAACGGTGTGGCGAGTAGGGCGGCGCGGCGCTGCGCAGCGGGAAGGGCGTGAAGCGCAGGTTCGGGCAGGCAGGAATCACGAAGCTGCCCTGCAACTCGATGCGGTTCCAGCTCAGGCCGCCGTTCCAGTGCTTGAGCATTTCGAACAGCGGAAAGCCGGTGCTCAGGTCCTCATGGACCATGTCGGTACACCACACCTGATGCGGGCAGCCTTCACGCAGGCTGAGCAGGCCGGTGGTGTGGTCGATCTGGCTGTCCATCAACACGATCGCGCTGATGCCGGTGTCGCGCAATGCGCGACCCGGCTGCATCGGCGCAAAGCCCTGCAATTGCGCGCGAATGTCCGGTGAGGCGTTGCACAGCACCCAGTTGATACCGTCGTCGGACAGCGCAATGGACGACTGGGTCCGCGCGTGGGCACGCAGGCTGCCGTCGCGAAAGCCCGCGCAATTGACGCAGTTGCAGTTCCACTGGGGGAATCCACCGCCAGCAGCAGAACCTAGAATCTGGATGTACATGACAGCTCCTGGGACACGCTCTGAAATAAAAAACAGCCACAACCATAAAAAAAGCCCCGGCGAACCGAGGCTTCACAGCGCACTGAAATCAACGGCTTGCGAAGTACATGGTGACTTCAAAACCGATACGCAGATCAGTGTAAGCAGGTTTAGTCCACGACATAAAAATCTCCTCGGATAAGTGCAGCGGTGGGTGACTACATCTTAGTGCATCGCTGGAGGCATACGTTCAGATGCTTAGGGAGCTATGTTACTCATTTTCACAATTCAGCAGGGCTAGAATCTGCATGAAAGACCGTTACTGTTCAGGTAAGGATTGCGGAACGGCCGCGCTGGCAGGGCGATTGGCCACAATCAGCCAGCCACCTGTGGCCTTGATCAATTGATCCGCAGAGGCCAGCAACGAGTGTGTTTCCAGATTTGACAGCGCCCGCTGCAAGGTGGGCGCATGGTCGCTCTGATGCCCGGCAAGGTGTGCCTGCCACTGCAGGTCGGCACGCTGTTGCTGCGGCAGGTTCGACGGCTCGAACTGCGCTGCAAGGGCGTTTGTCTGTTCAGGCAAATCTGCGCCGCGAACCAGTTGCGGCAATCTGCCGATAAAGGCCTCGATGTGCTCAAACAGTTGCTGCGCATTGCAGGTGGGCGATTGCACACCGAACAGCAAGCCGGTCTTTCCGTCGATCTGCCTGAGGCTACTGAACACCGCGTAACCCAATTGCAGCTCGACCCGCAGCCGCTGATAGAACGGCGCCTGGGCTAGGTGCGCGAGCAGACGCCAGGCGGCTTCATCTTCGATAGAAGTCGTGGGCGCCGGGCAGAACACCAGCACGGCGTCTTCCGAGGAGGACGATGCTTGCGCTGCCCAGTGCTTGCCAGCGCGAATGGTTGGCAGATCGGCCGGGGAAGTTTGCCGAACGCCGGGTGCTGCATTCAACACCGTGTCCAGCATCGACTGGCTGGCCGTGTCGAAACCGCTGGTGAAACTGATCCAGCGCGAAGCCGACCATACGCCTGGCAGGTCGCTTATGGTCACCTCCGGGTTACTGCGCAGGAAGTGATCGGCAAGCTGCTTGAGCAACTGACGAATCGGGATCAACACTGGCTCGTCGTGTTCCTGTGCGTGGGTATCGGGGTGCTGCAAGCGCAGCAGGCTCTGTTGCAGGACTGCCACAATGGGTTCGCGCAAACCGTTCAACTGTAGCTGCCAGTAGGGGCCGTACGCGGTGAAGGTCAGTGTTACCCCGGCCTGACGTGCGTCTTCGGCCAGTGGCTTGAGCGCGGCGTCGAGCATCCGCCAAAAGGCGGGCTGTGGGGACGGCAGTTGCCAGCGCAGGTACAGCGCGGCTTCAGCGGGGTCGTCCACTGCCGTACCAAGAAACGGGTTCGGGGCGGGCAGGCGCCAGTCGACCGGCTCTGGATCGAGGTTATCCACGTCAGCCGTGAGTTTTGCGAGAAATGCGCTTAAGGCTTTTTGGCCTTGCTCGCTCAACTGCGCGGGCGTTTCGCGACAGTGATGGTTGGCCAGAGCCAATGCTCCGCACATCTGCAGACGGCGTTGTTCGAGACGGTGGTATTCCTCGATTCGCGTCGGCCAGTGAGCCTCGAAGAAACCGAGCCAGCTGAAAAGCAGGCTGCTGATAGCGGTCGCGTTCGCCGGGTCGCCTTTACACTCGATATCCAGCAAAAGCTGCCCGCCGAACTGGTAAAGCGGCGCGGCGTGCAGTGAAGTGCAAAGGCCCCTGCGGATCAGCTCGGCAACCAGCCCGCCAGGCTGCGCTGCGTTCAGCCAGTGACAGAAGAAGGCCACCGCTTCGTCAGCCTTTTCCGGCAAGTCCTCGAAGGCAAACAGCAGATGGTTTTGCTCGCCAGCCTGTCGAGGGCTGGTCATCAATGCTGGAGGCGGGCGCTGTGTGACCTTTATCCCAGTGGCGAAAACCGCGCCGTGGTTTATCGCCAGCGCCTGCAATTCAGCCATCGGCAGCGGGCCAGTCAGGCACAGGGTCATCTGCCCGGCCTGATAGAAGCCTCGATAAAAGTCATGCAATGCCTGCTGAAACGCCGGGTTAGGCACTGACAGGCTGTAGCGATTGCCAGCGTGAAAGCCACGCAGCGGATGCTGAGGCGTGATCGCTGTCAGCAGGCGCGCCTGATCGCGGGATGCGCTATCGCCGAGCCAGGCGATGAACTCGGCGTGCAGCACTTCGCGTTCGCGCAATTGATCTGCGATGTCCATGCGCGGCCGGGCAAGCATGTCGCACAGTCGCTGCAGCCCTTGGGCGAAGGCCGCCTGCGGCAGTTCGAAGAAGAAGTCGGTGGTGCGCTCGCGGGTGCTGGCATTGACCTGCCCGCCATGACGCTGCACGAAGGTCATCAGGTTGTCCCCGGCCGGGAAGCGTTCGGTGCCGAGAAAAAACAGGTGCTCCAGAAAATGCGCCAGCCCTGGCCACGCCTGCGGCGCATCGTGACTGCCGGCTGCCACGCGCAACGAGGCCGCACAGCGCTTGAGCCGTGGCTCATGACACAGCACCACATTCAGGCCGTTGGCCAGCGTGAGGCGTTGAGTGTCGGCGGAGTGTGCGGCAGGCATGAGGGGCGTCCGGAAAGCTTTGCAAGGCGAAGCGTCATGCTAGCGGATTAGCCGACCCGTTCGCGAGCCTGCTGCTCAAGGCTGCGAAATAGAGGACGCAAAGGGGCCGTCAAGCTTCCCGACAATGCATCGCCTGAACGGCCGTCTTCGCGAACAAGTTCGCTCCTACCCCTCGGGCAGGAGGCCGTTTTTGATTCTGCCCAACGGGCGTAGGAGCGGACTTGTCCGCGAAGGG
>NZ_JAGPYS010000027.1:0-9416 GCF_020312195.1 Pseudomonas sp. P129
AAGAAAATTGAGCAAATTTCGACATGCATCGTTTTTTGAAAAGTGCTGAGGACTCGGTAGCCGGAAAACATCCGGCTACTTCAGACCTTCCCTAAGCCACTCTACCTCACCGAAGCTACAGCTCTCGGATGGACCTATTCCAAGTCAACAAGCTAAGTTAGGTCTTGGCGCTGATTAGAAAAATATGCGCTGCTTGGAATTTGGTTGAATATATTCCCATCAAAACCGCGCGCATCGGTCGTCCTCGGGTCGCCTGTGCTTGATGATTTCCCTGGTACCTTGCTATTTCGCAGTCTGGCTAGAAACGCCAAATCAGTCGGCCATGAGTCAGAAATTTATCAACGGGGCCGAGAATGACGTGATTGTGGAGCTTCTGGTTAGATGCTCATGGGTCTTTCCAGGCGGCCAAACCCTGGCCTCATCCGAGAACCCGTTACTCTTCACCTGACACAGAGTTCCTTTCCATAGATAAGAGGAAACCTTACCAATCTCATCTTCTAAAAAGAGCCAGTTGGGTTCCGCATGATCAGGGATAGAGCAAGCTCGCGCCCTTCATCGGATACGGTCGGGCGAATCAGGCTGTAGTGGTCTAGCGATTCCAGACACTCATTCAGGCGAGAATATCGCCAGATAGAAGTGTCTGATTACCACTACAGTTGCCTGCATGACAGGGGCAGGTCAGCTTTTGCGCTCTCCCCCTATCGCGGCCTTTCCCGGTGCGATTCAGGTTCAAGCCCGCTTGGGCAACTTCCAGTTCGGCCGGATGAAGTGGCAGGTATAACCGTTCGGTATCCGCTCCAGATAATCCTGATGCTCCGGCTCCGCCTCCCAGAACTCCCTGGCGGGCTCGATTTGCGTGACCACACGCCCCGGCCACAGCTTGGAGGCGTCCACGTCAGCCGCGGTATCTTCGGCAATATCCCTTTGCTGTTCGCTCAGGTAGTAAATCGCCGAACGATAGCTTGGCCCAAGATCATTGCCCTGCCGGTTAGGCGTGCTCGGGTCATGGATCTGGAAAAAGAACTCAAGAATCTGCCGGTAGCTGATCACCGCCGGGTCAAACACGATCTCAATCGCTTCGGCATGGTTGCCGTGGTTGCGGTAGGTGGCGTTCGGTACGTCACCACCGGTGTAGCCGACTCGCGTATGCAGCACGCCGGGGTAGCTTCGCAACAAATCTTGCATGCCCCAGAAGCAGCCGCCGGCAAGGATGGCGGTTTCGGTTGGGTTGGTCATGGTCTGTCCTTGCGGTTTATGGAGACAGGGATAGTTATGGGGTGATGCCGGGCAATACCAAGCCGGATGCAGTAAAAAACAGGATCGTGTTGCGTAACGAGTAAACGTTTTACAGAAGCTTTGGCGCCTTGCTCCGTTGCCTACAGTTGCGTCAGAATCCGCTAGCTTGAGCGCTTGAGTCAGCGTTTCCAAGGCGGCTCGGTTGCTGACAACTCAGTGATCGGGTTTAGTTGACCCACTGCACACCTGCCAACCAAACAACTATAAGCCCACCCCCGCGAAACCTGCCCACTCATCGACCCTCTCAATCACCCGATCAAAACATCCGATTAGCCATCCTCCGAAACATTCCGTAACGTTCTCCCTCGGTGCGACAGATGCGCGCACCGCTTGAGCTTTTATTCCCCATGCTCAGCCCACGACCACGCACGAGCCCACCATGTCTTTGAACACCCCGCAGCAAATCGCTGAAATTGCCGTCGAAAGCGGCGTCAAGAAGGCCCACTTGGGCCTGTCCTCGTTGATGATTCTGGGCTTTCTGGCAGGGGCTTTCATTGCCCTCGGGTTTCTTCTCGATATTCATGTCAGCACCATGATCCCTCACGAGTGGGCGTCGCTGGGCAATCTGCTTGGCGCTGTGGTGTTCCCGGTCGGGCTGATTCTGGTGGTGCTGGCTGGCGGGGAGTTGCTGACCGGCAACATGATGAGCCTGCCCATGGCGCTGTTCGCCGGGCGTATCGGTCTGGGTCAGTTAGTGCGTAACTGGGTGCTGGTGACGCTGGCCAACCTGATCGGTGCGCTGTTCGTCGCCTATTGTTTCGGCCATGTGGTGGGGCTGACTGAAGGCGCCTTCATGGCCAAGACCGTGGCCATCGCCAATGCCAAGGTGGGGGCCAGCTTCGAACAGGCCTTCATATCGGGTATTGGCTGCAATTGGCTGGTGTGCCTGGCGGTGTGGCTCAGCTACGCGAGCAAAGACGTGATCGGTAAAGTGGTCGGCATGTGGTTTCCGGTGATGGCATTCGTCGCAATCGGCTTTCAGCACATCGTCGCCAACATGTTCGTCATTCCTGCAGCGATCTTCGCTGGCGCCTTGAGCTGGGCGCAGTTCGGCGACAATTTCGTTCCGGTATTTTTGGGTAACGCAGTGGGCGGCGCGGTGTTCGTCGGCCTGGCTTATCATTTGGCCTTTTCCAATGCGGCAACCCGGCCCGCTGAACTGTCCCGGACCAGTGGCGCGCAAACGCCGGAATAATCCGGTCCAACGTCATACAGACGATGCGGTGATAAGAGATTCTGACCGCAGAGCGAAAAGCTCTGCGGGGGTGAGTGTCAATGCGGCTCAACAGGCCGCAAACCCTAATAGCGGAGAGCACCGCCTGAGCTCAGAGTACGATCAATCAAGGTGCTGTGCGCCGCTGAGTCGATTGCGCGTATCGGATTACACGCGCGTCAAAGCACACGCCACAATGTCTCCCGCGTTGCAGGACTGAACGTCATCGATTGACGATCCACGACACGCCTCAGCCCTTCGCCAATTTCAATGTCCGGCATAAGACCAAAGCCATGTTTCCTGAACCACGGCCCGTTCCACAGCGGCTCGCGGAAGGTCGTCAGGCTCACGGCCTGAACCCGAAGGGCCTGCGCATACGTCACAACGGAGGACAGCAGAGTCTTACCCACGCCACTGCCTGAAGCACGAGGAACGACGGAGATATTGTCCAGATACAACAAACCATCGAGTGGCCGCATGGCGGCGTACCCGATGACCTCATGAGTGTTCTGGTCAACAGCAACGACAACGCGGCAGGCTTCGAATCTGTCTGCACTCAGCGGAGGGAGGTCGGCGACATGCGCCAGATAGGAAATGGTTTTATAGCGATCACGGGCGAGCGCCGAGAGGCGCCTCAAGTCCGGTAGATCGCTATCTTTCGACAGGCGCAGGTCGAACGCCACCGAGCCTCTCCTGCTAATTACCGTAACGGCTCAGGAAAATAGCCGCCCGTTTTGTTACCACGGGCAAAGAGCTCAGATCGATGGTTTCGTTTTCACTGTGCGCACCTTCACCCCAGGCGCCTAGCCCGTCCAGGCTTGCGGTTACATAGTTGTTCACATAGGAAATGTCAGCTCCGCCTCTTTCCGCTGACGGTGCCGATTTCAGAACAGGCCCGTCGAGATCCTGGCTGACCTGGCTGTAGGCTTCCAGTAGCTTGCGATTGCTCTCACGATCAGCCATGACCGGCATGATGGCTTTGATTTTCACATCGCTGTTGGTCAGAGGCAGCGGGTGACTGGCTATTTCTTTCAGCTGGTTTTCCGCGGAGACCCTCTGAGCCTCACTGCTGAACCGCAAATCGCCATGCACAGAAGAAATCCGGGCAACCGTTGTCTTTCTTCCAGAAGCAGTACCTTGTCCACTGGCGACATCTTCGACCGCTGTAGAGCCACCCAGAATGAGTCCCGGATTGATGGTCAGGCCTTGCTCATTCGAAAGCTTCCGACGAATCTCATCAAGCACTCGAGCCGACTCATACACCGCCCCGAAACCGGTTTCAGGCTGAAAAATAGTCGCTGAATGTTTGTCTACGCCGGTGCTGGTCAAAAACCACTCGCTCAATCCCCTGCGCTCGGTGATCAACTGGTTGGGCGACAAGGCGAATTCGAAACCCAGCGCAATGTCGCTTCTTTTGGCTTCGGCGATCAGCCATTCTCTGGAGATCTCCGTCGGTTTGGCCGCCAGCTCTTCATCACCGATCAGGACCACCGAGATATTCATGTTCTCCAACGCGCCGGTGTGTTTCAGCGCCTGCAAGGCGTAGAGCATCGTGACCATGCCGCCTTTGTCATCGATGACGCCAGGGCCCTTGGCTTTTTTACCGCCCTCAAGGTAGGTGAATTTCTGGAAACTGCTTGTTTCAGAAAAAACCGTGTCCAGATGGCCTATCAGTAGAATTCGTTTCGCAGACTTATTGCCATCGTGGATCGCAACAAGGCTACCCGCATGATTCATTCCTGCAGGCAGGTCGTGCCAGGTTGTTTCGAAGCCAAGCGCCTCCAGCTCCGGCTTCATCAAATTACCCACTTTGACGACGCCCTCAACATTATCGGTACCGCTGTTGATGTTGACGAGTTTTTCAAGCAAAGCGATCTGCTCGGCGCTGTGGCTATCGACATAGGACGCCATGCTTTGCTCATCATGTGCCGTTCCTGCAGATACACCAGTGCAGAAAAACAGAATCAGGAGCGAGGGGAGAAGACTTTTCATGCTGGATAGCGTCCGCTTTTGTGGTGTCGAGCCAGTGTGCCCAAGAACCCGTCAGATTATCCATGACGGGCGCTATTGTGGCGTCCTGAGTGGCAGGAAGCCGGGCAAGGTTCCTTGAGCGACGCCAAAAAAGAGGGATATCAGAAGCTGAGACTTTCCAGTCTCTGAAAGCAAGTCTGGAAGATAAGTCGACGATGCTGCTCGTGCTGATCGGCAACAATCCCCACCCATCTCCCGTCAAATGTGGCTTACTGGGAAATACCACCATCCAATCAGGGATCTCTTCCCAACCCTCGCGGTCTCTTTACGCATGACGAATTCGCGCTCTGCTTTCATACCCTCCTGGCTTCGCCCTGTTCTGCGTCCCTTGCTGGACCCGTATCGCCGTTATCGGCATGCGCGGCTGATCCACGCGGCGCGGATTGCGGTGGGCTTGCTGGTGACTATTCTGCTGACCACCGGCCTCAACCTGCCCCATGGCGAGTGGGCGTCGGTGACCATGCTGATCGTGATCGGCGGTTTGCAGCATCACGGCAATATCGGCAAGAAGTCGGTCGAACGGGCCTATGGAACGTTGATCGGTGCCGGCCTCGGTCTGATCGTGGTAGTCCAGCAGGGCTATCTGGAAATGCCGCTGCTGACCTACGCAATGATGTCGGTGATGTGCGGCTTCTTCGCCTATCACGCCATCGGCAAAGGCGGTTACACCGCGCTGCTGTCGGCGATCACGCTGTTCATCGTTGCCGGTCATGGTTACAACCCGATCAGTGACGGGCTGTGGCGTACCGTCGATATCCTGATTGGTATCGCGCTGGCCCTGGCGTTCTCCTTCGCCCTGCCGCTGTATGCGGTGTTTTCCTGGCGCTACAACCTGGCCAGCGGTTTGCGTGACTGCGCCAAGGTGTACGGGCGCATCGTGCAGGGCCAGCCGGTTACCGCCGATGAGCATTTGAAACTGACCGCCAGGCTCAACGGCACGATGCTGCAACTGCGCTCTCTGCTGCCGTCGGTGTCCAAGGAAGTGAAGATGTCCATGGTCGAGCTGGACGCCATTCAGGGCCACTTCCGCATGTGCCTGAGCACCCTGGAGATTCTCGCCAATATTCGCCCTGCGAATCTGAATCAGCTTGCTGACGAGACGCTCAAGGCATCGCTGGACGCTGACTACCGCCAGATTCGCCGGCAACTGATCGGCATGGCCCGCGCCCTGCAAACCGGCGCCACCGAACGTCTGGCACGCACGACCGAAACACCTGAGACACCTGAGACACCTGCAGTGAAGGCCGTGATTCCTACCGAGTTGAAGGGCTACCACTTGATGACCCAGCAGTTGGCGCTCAACCTCGACGGCCTGCAGGCGCGTCTGGCCAAGACCGCCAAACGCTGGAAGTTTTAAGGAACCGCCCGTGCCCGATACCCGCCCGCCTGTGCTGGATGAAATCGATCGCCAGCTGATCGCCGCACTGCAAATCAACGCGCGCGAAAGCGTCGCCATGCTCGCCCGGCAACTGGGCATCGCCCGCACCACCGTCACCTCGCGGCTGGCACGCCTGGAAAGCAGCAAAGTGATTACCGGTTACGGCGTGCGCCTTGGCCAGCGCGTGGTCAGTGGCGGGTTGCAGGCGTACGTCGGGATTACCGTGCAACCCCGCTCGGGCAAGGAAGTGGTGCGGCGCCTCAGTGCCATGGCGCAGGTTCAGCAACTCTGTGCAGTGAGTGGCGAGTTCGATTATGTCGCCTGGCTGCGCACGGATTCTCCCGAGCAACTGGACCAGCTACTGGACCTGATCGGCAGCGTGGAGGGTGTCGAAAAGACCACCACATCGATCATCCTCAGCAGCAAGATCGACCGCGGCCAGCCGGTATAACCGAACGCCTCTATCAAGCAGCCATACAAACCGACCAGCAGATTCGTCACTTAGCCCAAACAAACAGCATATCGACGACACTTTGCGTCTTATTAACGTGTCCGCCCTTCTCTAGACTGTTGTTTTTTCGCCGTTGCCCATCAAGGTCCGTCATGAAGAACAACCGTCACCCCGCCAACGGCAAAAAGCCGATCACCATGTTCGGCCCCGACTTCCCCTTCGCCTTCGATGACTGGATCGAGCACCCTAAAGGCCTGGGCAGCATTCCGGTGGAGAACCACGGCGCTGAAGTGGCAATTATCGGTGCAGGGATAGCCGGTCTGGTGGCAGCCTACGAATTGATGAAGATAGGCCTCAAGCCGGTGGTGTACGAAGCCTCGAAAATGGGCGGCCGCCTGCGCTCGCAGGAGTTCGAAGGCGCCAAAGGCATCGTGGCCGAACTGGGCGGCATGCGCTTTCCGGTGTCCTCGACGGCGTTCTTTCATTACGTCGACAAGCTGGGCCTTGAGTCCAGGCCTTTCCCCAACCCGCTGACCGCGGCGTCCGGCAGCACCGTTATCGACCTGGAAGGCACCACCTACTACGCACAGATGCTCTCGGACCTGCCAGCGCTGTTTCAGGAAGTCGCCGACGCCTGGGCCGACGCACTGGAAAGCGGCTCGCAATTCGGCGACATTCAGCAGGCGATCCGCGACCGCGATGTGCCGCGTCTCAAGGAACTGTGGAACAAGCTGGTGCCGTTATGGGACGACCGCACGTTCTATGATTTTGTCGCGACTTCCAAGGCCTTCGCCAAGCTGTCTTTCTTTCACCGCGAAGTATTCGGCCAGGTGGGCTTCGGCACCGGCGGCTGGGATTCGGACTTCCCCAACTCGATGCTGGAAATCTTCCGTGTGGTGATGACCAACTGCGATGAACACCAGCACCTGATCGTCGGCGGCGTGCAGCAAGTGCCGGTCGGCTTGTGGAGCCATGTACCCGAACATTGCGCGCACTGGCCCAAGGGCACCAGCCTGTCGTCGTTGCACCGCGGTGCACCACGTCCCGGCGTGAAGCGCATTGCGCGCGCCGAGGATGGCAGTTTTGCGGTGACCGACAATTGGGGCGACACCCGGCAGTACGCCGCTGTGCTGACCACCTGCCAGAGCTGGCTGCTGACCACGCAGATCGAGTGCGAAGAGTCGCTGTTCTCGCAGAAAATGTGGATGGCCCTGGACCGCACCCGCTACATGCAGTCGTCAAAGACCTTCGTGATGGTCGACCGCCCGTTCTGGAAGGACAAGGACCCGGAAACCGGCCGCGACCTGATGAGCATGACCCTCACCGACCGGCTGACCCGTGGCACGTACCTGTTCGATAACGGCGACGACAAGCCGGGCGTGATCTGCCTGTCCTACTCGTGGATGAGCGATGCACTGAAGATGCTCCCGCAGCCCATCGAGAAGCGGGTGAAGCTGGCGCTGGATGCCTTGAAGAAGATCTACCCGAAAGTGGACATCGCCGCGCGGATCATCGGTGATCCGATTACCGTGTCATGGGAAGCCGATCCGCACTTCCTGGGTGCGTTCAAGGGTGCGCTGCCGGGCCATTACCGCTATAACCAGCGCATGTACGCGCACTTCATGCAGCAGGATATGCCCAGCGAACAGCGCGGCATGTTCATCGCCGGCGACGATGTGTCCTGGACACCGGCGTGGGTCGAAGGCGCTGTGCAGACTTCGCTGAACGCCGTGTGGGGGATCATGAACCACTTCGGCGGCAAGACTCACGCCGAGAACCCCGGCCCCGGTGATGTGTTCCACGAAATCGGCCCGATAGCACTGGGCGACTGACAGAAGGAAAACCCCATGCGCGTTGCGCTGTATCAATGCCCGCCATTGCCGCTGGATGTCAGCGGCAACCTGACTCGCCTGGAACAGCAGGCTCAGGCCGCCGCCAAGCAAGGGGCACAGGTGCTGATCTGTCCGGAAATGTTCCTCAGCGGCTACAACATCGGCGCTCAGGCTGTGGGTGAGCTGGCGCAGGCGCAGGACGGTCCGGCAGCGACGCGCATTGCCGCCATCGCGCAGGCCAGCGGCATTGCGATCCTCTACGGCTATCCGGAGCGCGCGGGCGATGGGCAGATCTACAACGCCGTGCAGTTGATCGACAGCCAGGGCACGCGCCTGTGCAACTACCGCAAAACGCACCTGTTTAGCGAGCTGGACAGGTCGATGTTCGCCGCAGGTGACGATCATTACCCGGTGGTCGAATTGAATGGCTGGCGCCTGGGCCTGCTGATTTGCTACGACGTGGAATTCCCCGAAAATACCCGTCGGCTGGCCCTGGCCGGGGCCGAATTGATTCTGGTCCCCACCGCGAACATGCTGCCTTACGATTTCGTCTGCGACGTGACGGTTCGGGCGCGGGCTTTCGAGAATCACTGCTACGTGGTGTACGCCAACTACTGCGGCAGCGAGGGCGCGATTCGTTACTGCGGGCTCAGCAGCATCTGCGCACCGGACGGCAGCCGCCCGTTGCTGGCAGGTCAGGACGAAGCACTGCTGGTCGGCACGCTGGACAAGTCACTGCTGGCCCAGGCCAGAACCGCGAACGACTACTTCGTGGATCGCCGCCCGGCGCTTTATACGTCGCTGACTTGATCAGATTAGCCGGATGGATAATTCCCACGCAGGAGCGTGCGGAATAATCCTATAACTATCGTGCCCACGCTCCGCGACCATCGTCATACACAAGCCCGCTTTTGATTCTGGCCGGAGCCTGTAGCGAACTTGTTCGCGAAGACGGTCGCATCAGGCGATGCATGTCCGGAAAGCTTGGCGGCCCCTTCGCGGACAAGTCCGCTCCTACGCCCGTTGGGCAGAATCAAAAACGGCCTCCTGCCCGAGGGGTAGGAGCGAACTTGTTCGCGAAGACGGTCGCTCAGGCGATGCATGTCCGGAAAGCTTGGCGGCCCCTTCGCGGACAAATCCGCTCCTACGCCCGTTGGGCAGAATCAAAAACGGCCTCCTGCCCGAGGGGTAGGAGCGAACTTGTTCGCGAAGACG
>NZ_JAGPYS010000028.1:0-3444 GCF_020312195.1 Pseudomonas sp. P129
AGCAGGGCGTCGGCCCGGATGTGCGCGTCGGGCTGGCCGCCGAGCGCGGTCTGGAGATGATTGTCGGCCTGCTGGCCATCCTCAAGGCCGGTGGCGCTTACGTGCCGCTCGACCCGGATTATCCGCAGGATCGTTTGAGCTTCCTGATGCAGGACAGCGGTATCGAGCTGTTGCTGACCCAGGCGCATCTGCTTGGCAAACTGCCGATCCCCGAACAGGTGCAGACGCTCGATCTGGCTGACGCACTGGACGGCTACAGCACGGAAAACCCGCTCAACAAGACTACGCCGGACAACCTGGCCTATGTGATCTACACCTCGGGCTCGACCGGCACACCCAAAGGCACCTTGCTCGCCCATCACAACCTGATGCGCCTGTTTGCCGCGACGGATGACTGGTTCCATTTCAACGAGCAAGACGTGTGGACGCTGTTCCATTCCTTCGCCTTCGACTTCTCGGTGTGGGAGATTTTCGGCGCGCTGCTGCACGGCGGCCGACTGGTCATCGTGCCCCGTGAAGTGACCCGTTCGCCGGAAGAGTTTCATGCGCTGCTGGTCGAGCAGCAGGTCACGGTACTCAACCAGACGCCTTCGGCGTTCAAGCAACTGATGCGCGTGGCCTGCGATTCGCCGATGTCGATGTCGCTGCAGACAGTCATCTTCGGTGGTGAGGCGCTGGACGTCGCCAGCCTGAAGCCTTGGTTCGAACGCTTCGGCGATCAGACGCCGCAACTGGTCAACATGTACGGCATTACCGAAACCACCGTGCATGTCACCTACAGACCAATAGCCGAGGCCGACACGCAGAACCCGGCCAGCCCGATTGGCGAGGCGATTCCCGACCTGTCCTGGTACGTGCTGGACGCCGATTTCAACCCGGTCGCCCAAGGTTGCAGCGGCGAGCTGCACATCGGCCATGCCGGTCTGGCGCGGGGTTACCACAACCGCGCCGCGCTGACTGCCGAGCGCTTCGTGCCGGACCCGTTCTCCAACGATGGCGGCCGTCTGTACCGCACCGGCGACCTGGCGCGTTATCGCGCTGCCGGAACCATCGAATACGCCGGGCGCATCGATCACCAAGTGAAGATTCGTGGCTTCCGTATCGAACTGGGCGAAATCGAAGCGCGGCTGCAAGCGCACCCGGCGGTGCGCGAAGTCAGCGTGCTGGCGCTGGACGGGCAGTTGGCGGCGTACCTGGTGCCTGCTGAGCCTGATCAAGATCAGACAACCCTGCGTGAAACGCTGAAAAGCCAACTCCGGGTACACCTGCCGGATTACATGGTGCCCACCCATTTCATCGTCCTCGACAGCATGCCGCTGACCGCCAACGGCAAGCTGGACCGCAAGGCGCTGCCTGCGCCGGACGCCAGTCAGTTGCAGGCCACCTACAGCGCGCCGCAGGGCGAGCTGGAGCAGCAACTGGCAGCGATCTGGGCCGATGTGTTGCAGGTCGAGCGGGTCGGGCGCAACGACAACTTTTTCGAGCTCGGCGGCCATTCGCTGCTGGCGGTGCAGATGCTCGTGCGGGTGCGCGAACAGTTGCAGCACGAGGTCAGCCTCAAGGATGTCTTCGAGCAACCGCTGCTGGCGGACTTCTGCGCCACGCTGCAGGAAAAAAATGGCGAAAGTGACCACGCGCAGGACGAATTGACTAAATCACTGGAGGCACTCAAACGTTTATCAGCGGAGGAAATTGATAATTTGATTGCTTAGCAGGAGAGACCCCAGTGCAACAGTTGCTTGACTCCGTTAAATCGCTGTCCGCCCGTGAACGCAAGGCGCTGGCGGTGCTGCTCAAGCGTCAAGGGGTGAATCTCTACGGGGTCACGCCGATTGCCGTGAGGGAGACGCAGGCACCGTCCGCGCTCTCTTACGCGCAGCAGCGGCAATGGATCATCTGGCAACTGGAACCGCACAGCGCGGCCTACAACATTCCGCTGGCGCTGCGCCTGCACGGCGCGCTGAATGTCGAGGCATTGCGGCGCAGCGTGGAGCAATTGATCGAACGTCACGAAACCCTGCGCACGACCTTCGAACAGCAGGGCGATGAAGCGCAGCAGGTGGTGCACCCGGCGTCGCCGTTTGCGCTCGGTGTCGAGCAACTGGCGGCTGGCGAAACGGTCGCGCGTTATGTGGATCAGGAAGTACAACGGCCTTTCGATCTGCAACACGGACCGCTGTTGCGCGTCAGGCTGCTCAGGCTGAGCGAGCAGGAGCATGTACTGGTATTGACCCAGCACCACATCGTCTCCGATGGCTGGTCGATGCCGATCATGGTCGAGGAGTTGATGCAGTTCTATCAGGCCGCCAGCCTCGGTCGCGAGATCACACTGGCGCCGCTGCCGATCCAGTACGCCGACTACGCCCTCTGGCAGCGCAACTGGCTGGAAATGGGTGAACAGGAACGCCAGCTGGCGTACTGGAAGCAGCAACTGGGCGAGCAACAGCCGATTCTGGAATTGCCCACCGATCGACCGCGTCCGGCACTGCGCAGTTACGAAGGTGCGCGACTCAATGTGGAACTGGATGTCGCGCCGTTGAATAACCTCAAGACCCTGGCGCGCCAACAGGGCATCACCCTGTTCATGCTGTTGCTGGCCTCGTTTCAGACCCTGCTGCATCGCTACAGCGGTCAGGCCGATATACGCGTCGGCGTGCCGGTCGCCAACCGTACCCGCAGCGAAACCCAAGGGCTGATCGGCTTCTTCGTCAACACTCAGGTGCTCAAGGCCGAATTCACCACGCAGACCACCGTGGCCGGGCTGTTGCAGCAGGTCAGACACACCGCCGTGCAGGCGCAGGCCCATCAGGACCTGCCGTTCGAACAACTGGTCGAAGCCTTGCAACCGCAGCGCGACCTGAGCCGCAGCCCGCTGTTTCAGGTGGCCTGCAACCACCAGAGCGAAGGCCACAACCAGAGCCGTGAGCTGGCAGGGCTGCGTCTGGAATATCAGGTGTCCGACAAGCACACCGCGCAGTTCGACCTGACCCTCGACACCTGCGAACGCCCGGACGGCCTGACAGCTGCATTGACCTACGCCACCGACCTGTTCGACGCATCGACCATCGAGCGCATGGCCAGCCACTGGCGCAACCTGCTCAACGGCATGTGCCACGACGTCAATCAGCGTATCGCTGACCTGCCATTGCTGAGTGCCGAGGAACGCCAGTACACCCTGCGTGACTGGAACCGCGATCTTGCGGTCTACCCAAGCGAGCACTGCGCGCATCAACGCATCGAAGCCCAGGCCGAGCGTAACCCGCAGGCCATTGCCCTGAGTTTTGGCGATGAGCAACTGAGTTACCGGCGGCTCAACCAGCGAGCCAACCAGATGGCGCACAAACTGCGCGAGCAGGGCGTCGGCCCGGATGTGCGCGTCGGGCTGGCCGCCGAGCGCGGTCTGGAGATGATTGTCGGCCTGCTGGCCATCCTCAAGGCCGGTGG
>NZ_JAGPYS010000029.1:0-2604 GCF_020312195.1 Pseudomonas sp. P129
GGCCATAGTGGGTGATAGCCCTGTACGCGAAAATCCCTTTGCAATGAAATCGAGTAGGACGGGGCACGAGAAACCTTGTCTGAATATGGGGGGACCATCCTCCAAGGCTAAATACTACTGACTGACCGATAGTGAACCAGTACCGTGAGGGAAAGGCGAAAAGAACCGCGGAGAGCGGAGTGAAATAGATCCTGAAACCGTATGCGTACAAGCAGTGGGAGCCCACTTTGTTGGGTGACTGCGTACCTTTTGTATAATGGGTCAGCGACTTATTTTCAGTGGCGAGCTTAACCGAATAGGGGAGGCGTAGCGAAAGCGAGTCTTAATAGGGCGTCTAGTCGCTGGGAATAGACCCGAAACCGGGCGATCTATCCATGGGCAGGTTGAAGGTTGGGTAACACTAACTGGAGGACCGAACCGACTACCGTTGAAAAGTTAGCGGATGACCTGTGGATCGGAGTGAAAGGCTAATCAAGCTCGGAGATAGCTGGTTCTCCTCGAAAGCTATTTAGGTAGCGCCTCATGTATCACTGTAGGGGGTAGAGCACTGTTTCGGCTAGGGGGTCATCCCGACTTACCAAACCGATGCAAACTCCGAATACCTACAAGTGCCGAGCATGGGAGACACACGGCGGGTGCTAACGTCCGTCGTGAAAAGGGAAACAACCCAGACCGTCAGCTAAGGTCCCAAAGTCATGGTTAAGTGGGAAACGATGTGGGAAGGCTTAGACAGCTAGGAGGTTGGCTTAGAAGCAGCCACCCTTTAAAGAAAGCGTAATAGCTCACTAGTCGAGTCGGCCTGCGCGGAAGATGTAACGGGGCTCAAACCATGCACCGAAGCTACGGGTATCATCTTATGATGATGCGGTAGAGGAGCGTTCTGTAAGCCTGTGAAGGTGAGTTGAGAAGCTTGCTGGAGGTATCAGAAGTGCGAATGCTGACATGAGTAACGACAATGGGTGTGAAAAACACCCACGCCGAAAGACCAAGGTTTCCTGCGCAACGTTAATCGACGCAGGGTTAGTCGGTCCCTAAGGCGAGGCTGAAAAGCGTAGTCGATGGAAAACAGGTTAATATTCCTGTACTTCTGGTTATTGCGATGGAGGGACGGAGAAGGCTAGGCCAGCCTGGCGTTGGTTGTCCAGGTTTAAGGTGGTAGGCTGAGATCTTAGGTAAATCCGGGATCTTAAGGCCGAGAGCTGATGACGAGTGTTCTTTTAGAACACGAAGTGGTTGATGCCATGCTTCCAAGAAAAGCTTCTAAGCTTCAGGTAACCAGGAACCGTACCCCAAACCGACACAGGTGGTTGGGTAGAGAATACCAAGGCGCTTGAGAGAACTCGGGTGAAGGAACTAGGCAAAATGGCACCGTAACTTCGGGAGAAGGTGCGCCGGTGGAGGTGAAGCATTTACTGCGTAAGCCCCTGCCGGTCGAAGATACCAGGCCGCTGCGACTGTTTATTAAAAACACAGCACTCTGCAAACACGAAAGTGGACGTATAGGGTGTGACGCCTGCCCGGTGCCGGAAGGTTAATTGATGGGGTTAGCGCAAGCGAAGCTCTTGATCGAAGCCCCGGTAAACGGCGGCCGTAACTATAACGGTCCTAAGGTAGCGAAATTCCTTGTCGGGTAAGTTCCGACCTGCACGAATGGCGTAACGATGGCGGCGCTGTCTCCACCCGAGACTCAGTGAAATTGAAATCGCTGTGAAGATGCAGTGTATCCGCGGCTAGACGGAAAGACCCCGTGAACCTTTACTATAGCTTTGCACTGGACTTTGAATTTGCTTGTGTAGGATAGGTGGGAGGCTTTGAAGCGTGGACGCCAGTCTGCGTGGAGCCAACCTTGAAATACCACCCTGGCAACTTTGAGGTTCTAACTCAGGTCCGTTATCCGGATCGAGGACAGTGTATGGTGGGTAGTTTGACTGGGGCGGTCTCCTCCTAAAGAGTAACGGAGGAGTACGAAGGTGCGCTCAGACCGGTCGGAAATCGGTCGTAGAGTATAAAGGCAAAAGCGCGCTTGACTGCGAGACAGACACGTCGAGCAGGTACGAAAGTAGGTCTTAGTGATCCGGTGGTTCTGTATGGAAGGGCCATCGCTCAACGGATAAAAGGTACTCCGGGGATAACAGGCTGATACCGCCCAAGAGTTCATATCGACGGCGGTGTTTGGCACCTCGATGTCGGCTCATCACATCCTGGGGCTGAAGCCGGTCCCAAGGGTATGGCTGTTCGCCATTTAAAGTGGTACGCGAGCTGGGTTTAGAACGTCGTGAGACAGTTCGGTCCCTATCTGCCGTGGACGTTTGAGATTTGAGAGGGGCTGCTCCTAGTACGAGAGGACCGGAGTGGACGAACCTCTGGTGTTCCGGTTGTCACGCCAGTGGCATTGCCGGGTAGCTATGTTCGGAAAAGATAACCGCTGAAAGCATCTAAGCGGGAAACTTGCCTCAAGATGAGATCTCACTGGAACCTTGAGTTCCCTGAAGGGCCGTCGAAGACTACGACGTTGATAGGTTGGGTGTGTAAGCGCTGTGAGGCGTTGAGCTAACCAATACTAATTGCCCGTGAGGCTTGACCATATAACACCCAAGCAATTTG
>NZ_JAGPYS010000031.1:0-1596 GCF_020312195.1 Pseudomonas sp. P129
CAGACTGTGTGAAAACCTAGCAATCTTTGCAGCGGTCAAAGAAAATGCTCCGTATCGAAAGGTACGGAGCATTTTTCGTTATGGCCTACATCCAAGGAGAGTCTCGCAGCCAGACCAGTCTATTCCCGGTCTCGCTGGAAGAGTTGATCCCTGAGGATCACCTCGTTCGGGTCATAGACCTATACGTCGCCAAGCTGGATTTGGTGCAACTGGGTTTTGATAAAGCGCTTCCCAAGAACACCGGTCGCCCGTCCTATGACCCCGCCGATCAGCTCAAGCTGTACCTCTACGGCTATTTCCAGCGGATTCGCTCATCGCGGCGTCTTGAAGCCGAGTGTCAGCGCAATATCGAAGTGATGTGGCTGATTAACCGACTCAAACCCGATTTCAAGACCATCGCCGACTTTCGTAAAAACAACAAACTTGCCTTTGTGGCGACGTGTCGCGCCTTCGTTCGATTCTGCCGCATGGCGGGTCTGATCGCAGGCGACTTGGTGGCCATCGATGGCAGTAAGTTTCAGGCTGTCGCTTCCTCGCGGCGTCACATGAACCTCAAACAACTCAAGCGTCAGGAAGAAAAGCTGGACAAGCGCATAGCTCAGTATCTGGCGGAGCTGGATGAGGCCGACAAGGCCGAGGCTGGAGAGGTGATTGATCGCGGCGCGATCAAAACAGCACTGGCGCAGCTTGAAGTTCGGCAGCACGACAATCAGAGCTGCCAAGCGTTGATGAGCTCGATGGGCCTGGAGCAGTTCAACACCCATGAAAGCGATGCCCGAATGATGCGTACGCCCAAAGGGCCACGGGTGGCCTACAACGTACAAACCGCCGTGGACGCCGCACATTGCCTGATTCTGCACCATGAAGTGACTCAGGACGGCGATGACCGAAAACAGCTGGAGCCAATGGCCAAAGCCGCCAAAGAACATCTGGAACAAGATGCCTTGAGCGTGACGGCCGATGCCGGCTATTCAAACGGCCAGCAGTTTCAGGCCTGCGAGGAGGCTGGGATAACGGTCTATGTGCCGCCCAATCGCACGGTCAACCCAGGCGGTGAGGAACTCTTTGAGCGCAAAGACTTTACCTACGAAGCCGAACACGATCGTTATCAGTGCCCGGCGGGCAAATGGTTGACGCTCAAGCAGCGCAACAGGGGCGATCGGATCTATCAGGCACATGTCAGCGACTGCGCCGCCTGCCCACTCAAATCCCGATGCACTGGCGCTCAACGCCGCTATGTCTCACGCCATGCCCATGAGGCAGCCTTTGAGCGAATGGAGCAGCGAATGCTCGCGCATCCGCAAATGATGGCCAGTCGAAGATCCATCGTTGAGCATCCTTTCGGCAATCTCAAGCAATGGCTGTTGGGGAATGGTCGCTTCCTGCTGCGCCAGTTGGAGGGAGCAAAAGCGGAAATGGCCTTGGCGGTGAATGCTTACAACCTCAAGCGAGCGATTAGCGTACTCGGAGCCCGCCAATTGATGGCGCTAATGGGCTGAAAAGCTTTTTTTCGACTGTTGCCCACACAAAAACAAACGCCCCGAACAAGTCGGGGCGTTTGTTGGGCTTGCCTTCAGTGCGTTTTCACACAGTCTG
>NZ_JAGPYS010000032.1:0-1434 GCF_020312195.1 Pseudomonas sp. P129
GTGGACTGCCCCCAAGAAGTTGGACACCAATCCGACCTAATGGGGGTGTTCAAATGGCCAAGTATTCAGAGCAATTCAAACTCACCGTCGTCAAAGCGTACCTTGAAGGCAACATCGGCTTTCGTAAGGTGGCCAGTCAGTTCTCGATCGATTTCAGCCTGCTTCGACGCTGGGTCGCCAATTACAAGAGCCATGGGCACACAGGCCATCGCAAGCCTGGTCTTCGGTACAGTAAAGCCTTCAAACGCTCAGTGCTTGAGCACAAGCGCGAGCACGGGCTGTCGCTTCGCCAGACCGCAGCGCATTTTGGTATTGGTGATCCTGGCCAAATAGTCATTTGGGAACAGCAGCATTACAGTGACGGTCTAGCCCCGCGTGTTCCCACAAGAAGAAAGCCTGCTGCCATGCCCAAGAAGCCTTATCCCACCGAACCCGTAACCGCTGACGATACGCACAAGACACGCGACCAGTTAATGGCCGAGCTTGAATACCTGCGCATGGAGAACGCTTACCTAAAAAAGTTGGAAGAGTTGAAGGAGCAGCAACGACGGCAAAAGAAAAAGCCCTGATCGTCAAACAACTGAGGAACCGGTTTCCGATGTGCGCCCTTCTGACGCTGGCGGGCTTGGCGCGCAGCACGTTTTACTATCAGGCTCAGGTGCAATCCAGACCCGATCCAGATGCAGCTCTGAAGCAGGAGATAGAGCGTGTTTATCACGAGGAGAGAGGTCTTTATGGGGCTCGGCGTATCACGGCGGTCATTCGCAACTCAGGCACGTTGGTCAACAAGAAGGTTGTGGAGCGATTGATGGCTGAACTGGGCCTCAGATCAGTTGTGCGACCCAAGAAGTACCGCTCCTATAAGGGCACCGTCGGGAAAATTGCGCCGAATTTGCTGGAGCGCAAGTTCACGGCGCAACGCCCGAACCAGAAATGGGTGACCGATGTGACAGAGTTTAAAGTGGCCAATCGAAAGCTGTATCTCTCGCCCGTGATGGACCTGTACAACGGTGAGATCGTGGCGTACGAAGTGTCTACCAGGCCGTGCTTCGAGCTGGTCACCAATATGCTGGACAAGGCTCTCCAGCAGTTGCAGGACGAGCCGAAGCTTGTGATGCACTCGGATCAGGGCTGGCAGTATCAACACGCGCAGTACCGTCAGAAACTGGCGGTAAAGGGTGTAAAGCAAAGCATGTCTCGTAAGGGAAATTGCCTGGACAATGCCGCAATGGAAAGCTTCTTTGGTACGCTGAAGTCCGAGTTTTTCTATTTGAAACGATTTGAAAGCATAGAAGAGCTGAAGGCAGGTCTGGATGAGTACATCCGCTACTACAACAATGACCGCATCAAGCTGAAGCTAAACGGCTTGAGCCCCGTAAAATACAGGGCTCAGGCGGCGAGCTAAAACTGTCCAACTTTCGGGGGGCAGTCCAC
>NZ_JAGPYS010000033.1:0-1426 GCF_020312195.1 Pseudomonas sp. P129
GGCCCAGAGTGTGTAAAAACCAGCCCAAGTATCGGCTGCGCGTAGCGCAGACGATACTTGGCTAGCCGGAACGCCTGAAAGTCCTGCCATCGCTCTAATCCGCCCTTAAGGCCGTTAATAGCGCTTTACAGCCCCTTTTATCGGGCGCAATGGAGGCTTTTCAAGCCGCCAGCGCTTTTACAAGATTCTGCGTGCCGAGGATGTTCATTACCCGCTTCAAGTTATAAGCAAGCACGTTCAAACTCATTTCGGTGCTCACTCCGCCAAGCCGTCGCGTCAGAAAATGCGTTGCACCCATCCACTGCTTGAGAGTCCCGAAGGGGTGCTCGACGGTCTGCTTGCGGATGGTCATTACCTGCGGCGCGTTAGCCAGGCGGGCCTGCATTTCTTCCAGTACTGCCTCATGTTCCCAGCGCCGAATTTTTCGCTCTCTGGCCGGTGTGCATTGCGCCTTTATCGAGCAGGCCTAGCAGTTGGAGCGCCAGTAAACGTCCAGCTTCTTGCCCTTGTCGATGTAAGAGTTGCGCCAGATCAGCACTTGATTGGCGGGGCAGACGTACACATCGTTGTCCGCGTCGTAAACAAACTCGTCATTGCCGAAACGGCCATCAAATTTGGCCCGCGAGCTCAGCGTTTTTGGCACATAAGCTGTGATCCCTGCCTCGTGACAGGCCAGGATTTCTCCGCTTTTGTAATACCCGCGGTCCGCCACCACCGACAACGATTCGACTTGCATCACCTCACGGGCCTGCTGGGCCATCGAACTAAGTTGATCAAGGTCGTGACCCACATTGATCACCTCGTGCGCGACGATCAAATGGTGCTTGGTATCCACCGCGGTCTGTACGTTGTAACCCACGATACCTTTTCCCCCACTGCTCATCATTGAGCGCGCGTCCGGATCGGTCAGCGAAATTTGTTTGTCCGGGGATTCTTCAAGCTGTACCTCGATGGTCTGCAACGCCTTCATTTGCTCCTTCAATTTGGCGATCTTCTCCTCTAGGCCGCCTTTGGGGCCTGCAGTCTTGGGCTCTTCCCGATCAGCCGCATCCAGCCCCTTTAGATAAAGGGCAATGCTTGATTCAATCTCTTCCATCCGACGCTTCAGTTTGGCACTGGTGAAATTGCGGTCGCGGTGATTGACCGCCTTGAATTTACTGCCATCGATGGCAACGAAATGCTCCGAGAAAAGCCCCAATTGTTGACACAGCACGACAAACTGCCGACAGACTCCTCGAATGCCCTTTGCGTTGTCTTTGCGAAAGTTGGCGATGGTCTTGAAATCCGGCATCAGGCGACCGGTCAACCACATCAGCTCGACGTTGCGCTGCGCCTCGCGCTCAAGGCGTCGGCTTGACTGGATACGGTTGAGATAGCCGTAGATGTAGATCTTCAGCATGACTGCAGGATGGTAGGCCGGTCGGCC
>NZ_JAGPYS010000034.1:0-1142 GCF_020312195.1 Pseudomonas sp. P129
TAGGGAAGGTCTGAAGTAGCCGGATGTTTTCCGGCTACCGAGTCCTCAGCACTTTTCAAAAAACGATGCATGTCGAAATTTGCTCAATTTTCTTCGTTTTTCAGCTCTTTCGGCCGCTGCAAAGCCCTTTGCAGTAACCATTTCCTGCATTACACGCGCACCTCTCCTGCGCTCGCCAACAAATGTCGGCGGGCCATCCACAGGTTTGACAGGGCGAACAACGTCACCATCTGCGCGGTGTTCTTGGCCAAGCCCCGAAAGCGCACTTTTTCATAGCCAAACTGGCGTTTGATTACCCGAAACGGATGCTCGACCTTGGCGCGAACCTGGGCCTTGGCCTTCTCGATTTTGCGGATCGCCTTGTACAAAACATTGCGTTTCCCGTGTTTTTTGTAAGTGCTACGGCGGGCGGCAATCTGCCAAATGACCTTGCGCCCAGTATGTTCTTCGCGCTTCTCGACCCCGGTGTAACCTGCGTCGGCGCAGACTACGTTTTCCTCGCCGTGCAGCAGTTTGGCAACCTGCGTGACGTCTGCCACATTGGCCGCTGTTACTACCACGCTGTGCACCAGGCCTGACTCGTCGTCGGCGCCGATGTGAGCCTTGGCGCCGAAATAGTACTGGTTACCTTTCTTGGTTTGATGCATCTCAGGGTCGCGTTTGCCATCTTTGTTCTTGGTCGAACTGGGCGCGTGAATCAGCGTGGCATCGACGATGGTGCCTTGACGCAACGACAAGCCACGGTCGCCCAGATAACCATTAATTACGCCGAGAATTCCAGTCGCCAACTCGTGCTTTTCCAGCAGACGACGGAAGTTGAGAATGGTGGTTTCGTCTGGAATGCGCTCCAGGCTCAGGCCTGAAAACTGACGCAGGATGGTCGTCTCATACAGTGCTTCTTCCATCGCCGGATCGCTGTAGCCGAACCAGTTCTGCATCAGATGAACACGCAGCATCGCCATCAGTGGGTAGGCGGGACGGCCACCTTCTCCTTTTGGATAATAGGGCTCAATCAGGGCAATCAAACCTTTCCAGGGCACCACCTGATCCATCTCGATCAGGAACAATTCCTTACGGGTCCGCTTGCGCTTGCCGGCGTATTCGGCGTCGGCGAAGGTCATCTGTTTCATCATCGAAAAGCT
>NZ_JAGPYS010000035.1:0-962 GCF_020312195.1 Pseudomonas sp. P129
ACCCAATCGGATCCTGCGTAATAAACCGCCCAATCTCCGGATCGTAATACCGAAACGTGTTGTAGTGAAGCCCCGTCTCGACATCGAAATACTGACCCTGAAACCTGAGGTTCTGCTCGACCTCGTTCACCACCAGTTTCTCAACCGCGCCCCACGGCCGATATTTGGCCTGCCAGACGATCTGCCCTTCGGCGTCGGTCATCTCCAGTGGTGTACCAATCTGGTCGGTGTGGAAGTAGTAGACCTTGTTCTCTGCCTCGCCCTCTTTCTCATCAACACGGGCCAGCGGCGCATAACTGCCGGGCTCGTACAGATACAGGCTGCTCTGTCCCGGACTGTCTTCACGCAGCAAGCGAAGACCTTGCCAGAGAAATAGTCGATGGTCGGTCTTGCCCTTAATGTCGGACTGTTTGGCAACACGCCTACCCAGGCTGTCGTACTGATAGCTGCTGGTGCTTTCCACTTGGCTGTTGGCCATGGTCTCGGTTTTGACCAGACGGTTTTCGCTGTCGTAGGTGAAGGTTTGCCAACGCACGATGCCGACGATTTTCTCGACCAGGTTGCCCCACGCGTCGTATTTGTATTCGTGGTTGCTCCATTTTTTGAGGCGGTTGTCTTTGACGCGGTCGAAGCGGCTGGTGTTGAAGTTCAGGCGGTTGCCAGCGGCGTCGTAGCGGAACTCTTCACCGTCGAAACGTTTTTCGGGGTTGTGTTCAAGCAGGCGGCCGTTGGCTTCGTATTCGTAGGTGACTTCGCCACGCAGTTTGTCGAGGGTGCGGCTCAGCTCGCCGGCCGGGTCGTATTCGTAGCGGCGGTGGAGCGGGTTGTAGGCGTGCTCGACGTAGCGCTCTGGCTTTATGAGCGGGTTCTGTATCTGTGACAGTTTTTCAGCGGGCAGGGTGGTTGCGTATTGCCAGGTCTTGCGCCCCAGTGCGTCATAGCCGAAGCAACTGGTGAGTTTG
>NZ_JAGPYS010000036.1:0-740 GCF_020312195.1 Pseudomonas sp. P129
TGGTGTGACCCCCGAAGGTTGGACAATTATCCACCTACGCTGCCTTGGCGGCCTGCATTCTGTATTCCACAGGACTCAGGCCGTTAAGCTTCAGTTTTATGCGTGAGTGATTGTAATACTCAATGTACTCTTCGATACCCGCTTGAAGCTCATCCAGATCGTTAAATTTGTTCAGGTAGAAAAATTCGGATTTCAGCGTGCTAAAAAAGCTCTCAATAGCCGCGTTGTCGTAGCAGTTACCCTTGCGCGACATGCTGGCTGCGATCGAATTCTCATTGAGCAGTCGCTGGTAAATAGGCATCCGATATTGCCAGCCCTGGTCGGAATGCAAAATCGGCTTTTCATGCGGTCCAAGCCGCTTAAATGCTCCTTCAAGCATTTCGTCGACCATGGAGTACAGCGGGCGCCTGGCAATCGCATAGGAAATGATTTCGCCGCTGTACAGATCCATGATCGGCGACAGATAAAGTTTCTGGCCTCCTACTTTGAATTCGGTCACGTCGGTGGCCCATTTCTGGTTAAGGTATTGCGCTTTGAAATCACGCTTTAGCAGGTTAGGCGCGGCCTTGCCTGTTTCGCCTTTGTAGGAACGGTATTTCTTCACGCGTATCAGGCTCTTCAGGCCTAGCTGCCCCATTAGTTTCTGCACCGTCTTGTGGTTCACAAGATGGCCCGCCCTGCGCAAAGCTGCCGTGATGCGACGATAGCCATACCGGCCCTTGTGCTCGTAGAAAGTTGCC
>NZ_JAGPYS010000037.1:0-649 GCF_020312195.1 Pseudomonas sp. P129
CGTCTTCGCGAACAAGTTCGCTCCTACCCCTCGGGCAGGAGGCCGTTTTTGATTCTGCCCAACGGGCGTAGGAGCGGACTTGTCCGCGAAGGGGTCGCCAAGCTTTCCGGACATGCATCGCTTGAGCGACCGTCTTCGCGAACAAGTTCGCTCCTAGCCCTCGGGCAGGAGGCCGTTTTTGATTCTGCCCAACGGGCGTAGGAGCGGACTTGTCCGCGAAGGGGCCGCCAAGCTTTCCGGACATGCATCGCCTGAGCGACCGTCTTCGCGAACAAGTTCGCTCCTACCCCTCGGGCAGGAGGCCGTTTTTGATTCTGCCCAACGGGCGTAGGAGCGGACTTGTCCGCGAAGGGGCCGCCAAGCTTTCCGGACATGCATCGCCTGAACGACCGTCTTCGCGAACAAGTTCGCTCCTACCCCTCGGGCAGGAGGCCGTTTTTGATTCTGCCCAACGGGCGTAGGAGCGGACTTGTCCGCGAAGGGGCCGCCAAGCTTTCCGGACATGCATCGCCTGAGCGACCGTCTTCGCGAACAAGTTCGCTCCTACCCCTCGGACAGGAGGCCGTTTTTGATTCTGCCCAACGGGCGTAGGAGCGGACTTGTCCGCGAAGGGGCCGCCAAGCTTTCCGGACATGCATCGCCTGAGCGA
>NZ_JAGPYS010000038.1:0-520 GCF_020312195.1 Pseudomonas sp. P129
ATCGTGCGGCGCTCCGCGTCGCATGCCTTTCTGGACGCTCCGCGTCCTCTTGACGACGCAGAGCGTCGAGACCTGCATTCCCACGCTGGAGCGTAGGGAACGATCATCACAACTATCGTGCGACGCTCCGCGTCCTCTTGACGACGCAGAGCGTCGAGAACTGCATTCCCACGCGGGAGCGTGAGGAACGATCATCGTAACTATCGTGCGGCGCTCCGCGTCGCATGCCTTTCCGGACGCTCCGCGTCCTCTTGACGACGCAGAGCGTCGGGAACTGCATTCCCACGCTGGAGCGTGAGGAACGATGATCGCAACTATCGTGCGGCGCTCCGCGTCGCATGCCTTTCTGGACGCTCTGCGTCCTCTTTTGCGACGCAGAGCGTCACGACCTGCATTCCCACGCTGGAGCGCGCGGGACGATCATCACAACTATCGTGCGGCGCTCCGCGTCGCATGCCTTTCTGGACGCTCCGCGTCCTCTTGACGACGCAGAGCGTCGAGACCTGCATTCCCACGCTGG
>NZ_JAGPYS010000039.1:0-479 GCF_020312195.1 Pseudomonas sp. P129
CACCAGTGAAAGAGGTGCCCGGTCTATATTTCTTTCTATCACATACCCAAATTTTTAAAGAACGATCTAATCAAAGACTAGAAATCAACATTCATGCACCCCTTGTCTTACAGGATGGAATGCTCATTTCTAAGCTTTCAAACAGAAGCAGTAAGTGGTGGAGCCAAGCGGGATCGAACCGCTGACCTCCTGCGTGCAAGGCAGGCGCTCTCCCAGCTGAGCTATGGCCCCGTATTTCTACAGGCGTTTCCCACACAAAATTGGTGGGTCTGGGCAGATTCGAACTGCCGACCTCACCCTTATCAGGGGTGCGCTCTAACCAACTGAGCTACAGACCCAATTTCGAGCTTGTAGCCGCTAGCGTTAAGCTATCAGCTTGGAGCTTAAAGCTGCTTCTAATCGTCTTCTTCAATGAATCAAGCAATTCGTGTGGGTGCTTATGGCGCAGCTGAGTCGTCGATTAAGGAGGTGATCCAGCC
>NZ_JAGPYS010000040.1:0-476 GCF_020312195.1 Pseudomonas sp. P129
CCACGGTGTGATTCATGACTGGGGTGAAGTCGTAACAAGGTAGCCGTAGGGGAACCTGCGGCTGGATCACCTCCTTAATCGACGACTCAGCTGCACCATAAGCACCCACACGAATTGCTTGATTCATTGAAGAAGACGATTAGAAGCAGCGCCCGAGTTCGGGTCTGTAGCTCAGTTGGTTAGAGCGCACCCCTGATAAGGGTGAGGTCGGCAGTTCGAATCTGCCCAGACCCACCAGTTTACTGGTGAGATAGCTGGTCAGAGTAGACGCCTCCACGGTATGTAGAAATACGGGGCCATAGCTCAGCTGGGAGAGCGCCTGCCTTGCACGCAGGAGGTCAGCGGTTCGATCCCGCTTGGCTCCACCACTTACTGCTTCTGTTTTGAAAGCTTAGAAATGAGCATTCCATTGATCCTGATGATCAGTGCCTGAATGTTGATTTCTAGTCTTTGATTAGATCGTTCTTTAAAAATTT
>NZ_JAGPYS010000041.1:0-476 GCF_020312195.1 Pseudomonas sp. P129
TGAATGTTGATTTCTAGTCTTTGATTAGATCGTTCTTTAAAAATTTGGGTATGTGATAGAAAGAAATATAGACCGGGCACCTCTTTCACTGGTGTGTGTCCGGGCTAAGGTAAAGTTTGTGAAATGCAAACTTTCGGCGAATGTCGTCTTCACAGTATAACCAGATTGCTTGGGGTTATATGGTCAAGTGAAGAAGCGCATACGGTGGATGCCTTGGCAGTCAGAGGCGATGAAAGACGTGGTAGCCTGCGAAAAGCTTCGGGGAGTCGGCAAACAGACTGTGATCCGGAGATATCTGAATGGGGGAACCCAGCCATCATAAGATGGTTATCTTGTACTGAATACATAGGTGCAAGAGGCGAACCAGGGGAACTGAAACATCTAAGTACCCTGAGGAAAAGAAATCAACCGAGATTCCCTTAGTAGTGGCGAGCGAACGGGGACCAGCCCTTAAGTTGTATTGAGATTAGCGGAAC
>NZ_JAGPYS010000042.1:0-385 GCF_020312195.1 Pseudomonas sp. P129
CAGCGTTACAGTGACGAATTCAAGCTAGCTGTTTTGAAGCGCATGCATGATGAGCGATTATCACTGCGCCAGACAGCGGCCTTGTTCGATATCCGTCAGTTCGGCATCATCAATCTATGGCAGCGCCTTTTTGACGAAGGTGCTCTTAACGCATCCTCAAAGCCCCCTAAGAAAGTTGGACGCCCAAGAAAGATGACGACGCCCCTTCCCCCTGTGAACTCCGCTCCGATCAACGATGAATCGCGCTCGCGTGACGAGTTGCTTGCCGAGGTGAAGCAACTGCGGATGGAGGTCGATTATCTAAAAAAGCTCGATGCCTTGGTTCAGAAGAAGCAACGAATAGCGCAGCAGAAAAAGCGCAAATCGTGATGGAACTGAGGCCTTT
>NZ_JAGPYS010000043.1:0-371 GCF_020312195.1 Pseudomonas sp. P129
AGGTTATCCGCGAGCTTTTGTAGGAGCGAACTTGTTCGCGAAGAGGGTGGTGCAGTCGATGCATTTCCTGCGTCAGGAATAGCGCTTTCGCGAAAAAGTTCGCTCCTACAGGTTATCCGCGAGCTTTTGTAGGAGCGAACTTGTTCGCGAAGAGGGTGGTGCAGTCGATGCATTTCCTGCGTCAGGAATAGCGCTTTCGCGAACAAGTTCGCTCCTACAGGGGGTATCCGCGAGCTTTTGTAGGAGCGAACTTGTTCGCGAAGAGGGTGGTGCAGTTGATGCATTTCCTGCGTCAGGAATAGCGCTTTCGCGAACAAGTTCGCTCCTACAGGTTATCCGCGAGCTTTTGTAGGAGCGAACTTGTTCGCGAA
>NZ_JAGPYS010000044.1:0-348 GCF_020312195.1 Pseudomonas sp. P129
AAAGCACTTTAGAGTAGTCGGGCTAGAGGCACGGCCCGGAACCTGATGACTATCGTTCCTCACGCTCCGCGTGGGAATGCAGTTCGTGACGCTCTGCGTCACACAGGGCTCTGCGATGTCGGGTGGATTGGGGTTCGACTCAGGTCACCTTTTCGCCCCTCGGCGACCTACTTTGATGGGGCCAAAGTAGGCAAAGCCCGCAGCTCCGTTTCCGGCCCGACTTCGTCGGGTTCCTTTGCCCTGTCACTGATCCGGGGGTCGCCGCAACGCGCCATCCATGGCACGGTGCGGCTAGCCTGGCGTCCTGCCAGGCTACCCCCGGATCAGCGCCAGGACTCAGCCGTCACT
>NZ_JAGPYS010000045.1:0-330 GCF_020312195.1 Pseudomonas sp. P129
CGAACTTGTTCGCGAAGGCATTGTTTCAAACGACGAATCTTTTGCGACTGTACGGGCCCTTTCGCGAACAAGTTCGCTCCTACGTTTGGGCATGGGAGCCGGATGGCTTTTGTAGGAGCGAACTTGTTCGCGAAGGCATTGTTTCGAACGACAAATCTTCTGCGACTATACGGGCCCTTTCGCGAACAAGTTCGCTCCTACGTTTGGGCATGAGAGCCGGATGGCTTTTGTAGGAGCGAACTTGTTCGCGAAGGCATTGTTTCAAACGACGAATCTTTTGCGACTGTACGGGCCCTTTCGCGAACAAGTTCGCTCCTACGTTTGGGCATG
>NZ_JAGPYS010000046.1:0-326 GCF_020312195.1 Pseudomonas sp. P129
TGCGGCTGGATCACCTCCTTAATCGACGACTCAGCTGCGCCATAAGCACCCACACGAATTGCTTGATTCATTGAAGAAGACGATTAGAAGCAGCGCCCGAGTTCGGGTCTGTAGCTCAGTTGGTTAGAGCGCACCCCTGATAAGGGTGAGGTCGGCAGTTCGAATCTGCCCAGACCCACCAGTTTACTGGTGAGATAGCTGGTCAGAGTAGACGCCTCCACGGTATGTAGAAATACGGGGCCATAGCTCAGCTGGGAGAGCGCCTGCCTTGCACGCAGGAGGTCAGCGGTTCGATCCCGCTTGGCTCCACCACTTACTGCTTCTGT
>NZ_JAGPYS010000047.1:0-325 GCF_020312195.1 Pseudomonas sp. P129
CACAATACTCTTTCACGGCTGCGAGTTTTGCCTGCTCTGTATATTTACCCATGACGCCTCCAAAGGTTGCATCCAACCTTCGGGGGTCACACCACTCCAGCGTGGGAATGCAGTTCGTGACGCTCTGCGTCACACGGCGGTTCTGCGACATCAGGCGGATTGGGGTTCGACTCAGATTCTCGTTCCCACGCTCCGCGTGGTAATGCCTTTCGTGACGCTCTGCGTCACACAGCGGTTCTGCGACATCAGGCGGATTGGGGTTCGACTCAGATTCTCGTTCCCACGCTCCGCGTGGTAATGCCTTTCGTGACGCTCTGCGTCACAC
>NZ_JAGPYS010000048.1:0-325 GCF_020312195.1 Pseudomonas sp. P129
ACAGAAGCAGTAAGTGGTGGAGCCAAGCGGGATCGAACCGCTGACCTCCTGCGTGCAAGGCAGGCGCTCTCCCAGCTGAGCTATGGCCCCGTATCCGGGTGTCGTACGCGCTCTGACCAACTTCACCAGGTAACTGGTGGGTCTGGGCAGATTCGAACTGCCGACCTCACCCTTATCAGGGGTGCGCTCTAACCAACTGAGCTACAGACCCAAAATAGGGTGTGCAAAGCAAAAGCTGCTTCTAATCGTCTTCTTCAATGAATCAAGCAATTCGTGTGGGTGCTTATGGCGCAGCTGAGTCGTCGATTAAGGAGGTGATCCAGCC
>NZ_JAGPYS010000049.1:0-307 GCF_020312195.1 Pseudomonas sp. P129
GGATATCGAACAAGGCCGCTGTCTGGCGCAGTGATAATCGCTCATCATGCATGCGCTTCAAAACAGCTAGCTTGAATTCGTCACTGTAACGCTGCCGCCTTTTCTCTTTAAGAGCGGCTGGGCCGTGGATCTGATAAGCCGCGACCCACTGACGAAGGCAGGAAAAGTCCACATCGTGGCGACGCGCAACATCCCTCAAACCTGCCTTGCCGGCACAATACTCTTTCACGGCTGCGAGTTTTGCCTGCTCTGTATATTTACCCATGACGCCTCCAAAGGTTGCATCCAACCTTCGGGGGTCACACCA
>NZ_JAGPYS010000050.1:0-305 GCF_020312195.1 Pseudomonas sp. P129
GGCGCGGTGCGGCTAGCCTGGCGTCCTGCCAGGCTACCCCCGGATCAGCGCCAGGACTCAGCCGTCACTAACGTCGCACTCTGCGTCGTCAGTGACATCGCGGTTGAAAAGCGCTTTTGCGCCAGTGGCTGCGCGTAAGACATGGGATTCTGTTGACTATCGTTCCCACGCTCCGCGTTGGAATGCAGTTCGTGACGCTCTGCGTCACACGGCGGTTCTGCGACATCAGGCGGATTGGGGTTCGACTCAGATTCTCGTTCCCACGCTCCGCGTGGTAATGCCTTTCGTGACGCTCTGCGTCACAC
>NZ_JAGPYS010000051.1:0-302 GCF_020312195.1 Pseudomonas sp. P129
GTCGATTATCTAAAAAAGCTCGATGCCTTGGTTCAGAAGAAGCAACGAATAGCGCAGCAGAAAAAGCGCAAATCGTGATGGAACTGAGGCCTTTGCATTCTCTGGACGGCCTGCTGAAGTTTGCCGGTCTGGCACGTAGCACTTTTTACTATCAACAAAAGGTACTGCTGGCAGATGACAAATACGCCGGGCTGAAAGACCTGATTCAGGCAACTTTCTACGAGCACAAGGGCCGGTATGGCTATCGTCGCATCACGGCAGCTTTGCGCAGGGCGGGCCATCTTGTGAACCACAAGACGGTG
>NZ_JAGPYS010000052.1:0-302 GCF_020312195.1 Pseudomonas sp. P129
GTCGATTATCTAAAAAAGCTCGATGCCTTGGTTCAGAAGAAGCAACGAATAGCGCAGCAGAAAAAGCGCAAATCGTGATGGAACTGAGGCCTTTACATTCTCTGGACGGCCTGCTGAAGTTTGCCGGTCTGGCACGCAGCACTTTTTACTATCAACAAAAGGTACTGCTGGTAGATGACAAATACGCCGGGCTGAAAGACCTGATTCGGGCAACTTTCTACGAGCACAAGGGCCGGTATGGCTATCGTCGCATCACGGCAGCTTTGCGCAGGGCGGGCCATCTTGTGAACCACAAGACGGTG
>NZ_JAGPYS010000053.1:0-280 GCF_020312195.1 Pseudomonas sp. P129
GAGGCCGTAGGAGCGAACCGGGCGACGCTTCGCTTGTTCGCGAAAGCTGCCTCAACTGCCACGCCTGGCAATCGACCTCAACGGCATGGTTGCGCGCTTCGTGCTTTGATCCTCGAAAACGGGCGTTTTATGTCCGGAAGCCAGGTTGTGTGAACGTCAGTCTTCGCGAACAAGTTCGCTCCTACGCCCTTCGGGCAGAAGCCAAGGCGAATACGGTCTGCTTTTGATTCTGGCCGCAGGCCGTAGGAGCGAACCGGGCGACGCTTCGCTTGTTCGCGAA
>NZ_JAGPYS010000054.1:0-270 GCF_020312195.1 Pseudomonas sp. P129
AGGACGCGGAGCGTCCAGAACGGCATACCCACGCGGAGCATGGGTACGATGGTGTTTGCCCGGACACCTCGCGCGCTACCCGTTCCGCGATCTTCCTGACGACTATCGTTCCTCACGCTCCGGTGGGAATGCCCTTCGTGACGCTCCGCGTCACACATCTGCGCCTCGCCGCATGTTCAGGAGAGGACGCGGAGCGTCCAGAACGGCATACCCACGCGGAGCATGGGTACGATGGTGTTTGCCCGGACACCTCGCGCGCTACCCGTTCCG
>NZ_JAGPYS010000055.1:0-267 GCF_020312195.1 Pseudomonas sp. P129
CTGTACAAAACCGGCGACGTCGGTCGCTGGCTGGCCAATGGCGCACTGGAATACCTGGGCCGCAATGACTTTCAGGTGAAGATCCGCGGCTTGCGTATCGAAATCGGCGAAATCGAGGCGGCGCTGGCCAAACACCCGGCGGTCCACGAAGCGGTGGTCACTGCTCGCGAAGACATACCCGGCGACAAACGTCTGGTGGCTTACTACACGCAGTCTGCCGAGCACACTGCTGTCGATCTCGAAACCCTGCGCGGTCACCTGCAGCAA
>NZ_JAGPYS010000056.1:0-261 GCF_020312195.1 Pseudomonas sp. P129
GCGGTTCTGCGACATCAGGCGGATTGGGGTTCGACTCAGATTCTCGTTCCCACGCTCCGCGTGGTAATGCCTTTCGTGACGCTCTGCGTCACACAGCAGTTCTGCGACATCAGCTGGATTGACGTTCGGCTCAGGTCACCTTTTCGCCCCTCGGCGACCTACTTTGATGGGGCCAAAGTAGGCAAACCCCCTCGCTCCGGTTTCCGGCCCGACTTCGTCGGGTTCCTTCGCCCTGTCACTGATCCGGGGGTCGCCGCAACG
>NZ_JAGPYS010000057.1:0-257 GCF_020312195.1 Pseudomonas sp. P129
TACGACGCCAGCGGCCAGCGCCTGCGCAAGGTGCGTACCACGCAAGCCAAAACCATTACCCATACGGCCGATGTGCGTTACCTGCCCGGTCTTGAAATCCGTACCGATACGGCCACTGGCGAAACCCTGCACGTTGTTGTGGCCCAGGCCGGGCGCAATAACGTGCGCGTGCTGCATTGGGCGTCTGGAAAGCCCGACGCGCTTGAAAATGATCAGACTCGCTACACAGTGAACGACCACCTGGGGTCCGGCACGCT